>CAWEUH010000048.1:0-75195 GCA_963811985.1 uncultured delta proteobacterium | reverse complement strand
AATTGTTACGCTTCGTGACAGCTCCGTCAACGGCGCTTGCGGCGCCTTGACCCAGAGTGTGTCCAAGTGCAGCTCAAAACAACAAGGCCACAAAACGGCAGCGCCGCGTTCTACGGTAGGAACGCGGCGCTGCCGTTGGCTTGGAGAGGCTCAGCCTATTCCTTCAGCGCTCGCTGAATGGCGCCTTTGAATGCCGAGAATGGCTGGGCGCCGCTGATGAAGTAGCCATTGATTGCAAAGGCGGGCGTGCCGTTGATGCTGGCCGCCGAAGCGACGGCCGTGTCAGCGTCGAGTTGGGCCTTGTGCTTGTGCGAATCCAAGGCTTCTTTGAACTTCGTCATGTCGCAGCCCATCTCTTGCGCGAGTTTCTCCAGGTTCTCGCGCTTGATGCCAGCGTCCGTGCCCTGCGCCTCGAAGAGCTGATCATGGTACTTCCAGAATCCCGTCGAGCCTTTCTGGGCAAAGACTTCCATGGCCGCTTCCGAGGCGAGCGGTGCGTCCTGGTGGAACGGCAGCGGCATATTGCGCCACACGAACTTGACCTTGTCCTTGTACTCGTCCGCAACTTGCTTGAGCGTCGGCTCCACGCGCTTGCAGAATGGACACTGGAAATCACTGAAGATCTGGATCGTGACCTTGGCATTAGCCGGGCCCTTGACGGGGTTGTCCTTGGTGGGCGCCGCGACTTGCTTCTTCTCCGGTGGCGGTGGCTCTTTACCTTCCTTCATGATTTCATCGTAGACTTTATCCTTGGCGATGCCGCGCGCCGCAATGGACTTGGCCTTCGATAGTTGAGCGTCGATCACTTCCTGGAACTTCTCGAAGGGTTGGGCGCCAGAGAGCCTGAACCCGTTGACGAAGAAGTGCGGTGTTCCGCGGGCGTTCAAGTCATTGGCCAGATCGGAGTTGGCATCGAACTTGGGTTGGTATTTCTTGTCTTCGATGGCGTTCTTGACCGTGTTCCAGTTCAAACTCAACTTCTGTGCCACCGATTCGAGGTCAGAATCTTCCAGTTTCGGTTGGCTGTCGAACAACGCGTTGTGGGCGTCCCAGAACGCCTTGTTTCCTTTTTGTTTGTAGGCGACCCGTGCTAGAGTGCTTGCCGGAATGGCACGCGGGTGGAACGGTAACGGCATGTCTTTCCAGACGATGCGCACGTCGTTGCCGTACTTGTCGTGGACTTGCTTGAGTGTATCTTCCACGCGTTTGCAGAATGGGCACTGAAAATCGGAAAACTCGACGATGGTTACTAGCGCGTCTTTTGGACCCTGAATGGGGTCGTCATCGTGCACCGGTACCTTCCAGATTGCCGTATCTTCCGGCGGGGGCTTCTGAGCCTGCTCGTCCTTGGGCGGTGGGGTGCTAGACGCATTCTTCTTGGTGCGCTCGATGTACACCTGAGTTTTTGCCGTGCCAGACGCGATCAGCTTGTTGGCTTCGACCAACTCCTGGTCGATGATCTCCTTGAATTTCTCGTAGGGCTGAGCTCCGACCAGCGTGATGCCGTTGATACGAAATGCGGGAGTGCCCGTCACACCGATACTCTTTGCCATGGCCAGGTCTTCGTCAACCTTGGCGGCATTCTTTTTCGCGGAATAGGCTGCCTTGAACTTGGCCCCATCCACACCCGCGGCAACCGCCCACTTCTCGAAACTGTCTTCGGACAGGCTGCGCTGGTTCTGAAAGACCGTGTCGTGGAATTTCCAGAATGTGTCGCTGCCGCCCAAGGCAAATACCGTCATGGCGGCGTCGGCCGCGGGACGGGCTTCCTTGTGGAATGGCAGTGGGTTGTTCTTCCACACGATGCGAACCTTCTCAGGACCATAGTTCTTGCGAACTTGGTCCATCGTAGGCTCGACTCGCGAGCAGAACGGGCACTCGAAATCGCTGATTTCGACGACCGTCACTGGGGCGTCTGCGCGCCCCCAGAATGGGTCCTTGGCGGTCACCGGTACTGGTGAAGCACTGTGGTCGAGCCCACCCTTTGCGGCCACGCTCTCGGGCTCGGCGCCCCTGCCGTGTGAGCGATCCAAGCCGTACATGACGCCTATCCCTGCCAAAAAGCACAGGAAGAACCCGACAATTGCGGTTCCTTTATTCATGACTCTCTCCTCTGAATGGTTTCACATGCTGTCATTGATGATTCGAATTTCCTTTTGTACTCCAACCTCGTTGTCGCATTCGAAGAGCGACAAGGTTCGGCGATCACGTTGCCGCAATCGCAGTTGTAGGCGCCAACGCTCCAATACATTGGATACCGTCGGCGCAAATAGTCACCATGGGTGATCGGGCCCAATGGCGAGTGTGCGTTTCGGTGGACGAAAAACTTTGCCAGTGAAGCCCGCGCGCTTCCATTGTTGGTTGTCGGTTGACGGCCGCAATTCTTCTTTTGCCCTTGGGGCTCTCGGACAGGCTTGCCCCAGCCACAAGGGGCCGGCGACGGATTCACTCCAATCGAATGGGAGGGTCGATCGATTGGGCAGTATGTCCCAACTTGGGCCTTGCACTGAGGGACAGGCGCCGCCGGTTATTTCAGCTGCGCTGACGGGGGTCCTCTGCAGAGGTGCCGGCATTGACTGCGCATCGGGCGTGCACATCGGCGCCGGAACCCTCGCCGCCCACGCCATGCGCTGACCTGCCATTAAGACGAGCACGAATGACACGGCAGCGACCCACCGAGCAAATCGGCAGCACTTAGAGTAGCTAGGGTCCGACCGGAGCGACATCGCCGTGGTGCGCGCCAAGTCTAGTACCAGACAGCGGCTGAAATAGAACCGATTTGTCCGCTCAAACCTTCCACAGCTTGGCAGATTGGGTCTCGCAGACGGAACAAACGCCGCGATTCAGCCCTCATGCGGCATATACCGAACGCCCGGGCGGCTTGTTCCCGGTACTTGACGCAATCCCTCAAACGGAAAACAGTGAGCAATCTCCATGAACCTGGCAGAGCTACTAGAGCGAGTCGAGCCGTCGCGACTGCGGCACTTGGGCAAGTTGTTCGAGTTCGAGGACGACGCGCCGTTGCTCGCACTGAGGGACCGAGTGGCGCAGGAACTGCCGTATTGCCAGACCGAACAAGACGGACAATGCGTTGGCATCGACGGAGCCTACTTTGTAGTCGCCGATCTCATAAGTGACATGACCGCGCTCGACCTGCTGCTGGAAACCGAGTGGACGCGCCGGGACCAAAGCGGCACCCTCATCAAGTACCAAGTCGATCGCAGCGTACAAGACATGTCATTGGCAGACGCACGCTTGCTATTGGCACTTCTTTCGATTGCGACTTGCGGGGAGGAGGAATTGGGCATTCCTGCCGAGCTTAGCGACGAGCGATTTGCCGCGGTGCTGCGCATCGATCAATCGAGCAACGCGGGGTCCGACCCCGCGCCGCGTCCTTCCCAGCGCCCAAGCCAAGTGCCGGGTTCTAGGCGGCCGTCGATTCCACCCGGTTTCTCACCAACCTTGGAGAGCGTGCGCCCCAGTCGGGCGAGTTCACCGCCGAAAGCCCCTCGCGAGACGCCAGCTCAGAAGAAGATCACGGCGAATCGCGAACTCGTCGAACTGGTTCTGACGCTACCCCGCAATTCAATGATAGCGGCGGCATTTGCATTGAGTGAACGGGGTAGTGACTCGCACGCAGTTAGCGTGGGGTCGCGCGGGCGGGTCGTCCTAAGGCGCGATCAATTGGGAGTCGTAGAACAACTCTTCCAAGACGTTTCGGAATCGATCCCGACGCTGGTGACTCCGGCAGAACGCGCCGAATTCGAAAAGCAGCTTGCCAAGAACATCACATTTTATGGCGTTCGCAGCTCGGACGCCGTCGCCGTCGTGTTGACGGCATCCGAGATTGGGCGATTCCCGGAATTCTACAGTGATGAACGGCCCCCGCCGCTGGAGCAAGTTAAGAGCGAGTTTTCGCTCGTGTCCAAACGTGCACAAGGCTCGGCTCTTCAACTGTTGTACGACGTGTTTTACAAGCATTGCTGCGCCACCGTCCAGTCGCTGCGTCACAGTTTGGGTTTAGTTGGCGCGATCGATTAGGGGCCGTCCCGCCGAGTTTCATTCCTGAATGATGGCTCAGGAGAAACCCGGGACGCCCCCTAATTCGTTTCGAGTTCGCGCTTTAGGAAAATCGCGCCTTCGGTGACGACTTGTTCGCCGACTTTGAGCCCGCTGAGGACTCTAACATGGTCGTCCACCTCCGGACCCACCGTGACGATACGCTGGCGATAGATGTGATCACTGCCCCCAACGAACACGCGGGTATGTTCACTGTCCGTGATAATGGCTGACGATGGAAGAATGATTGCCTTCTTCTCTCCGATGTCGGAAAGTTCAATCTTCGCGAACATCTCGGGCTTCAGGCGCAGATCCCGATTGGGCACCGTGCAACGCAGTTTGACGGTTCGGCTCACCGGGTCCAGCACGTCGCCGACATGATCGACCCTTCCGTCGAAAGCCTCATCCGGATACGCGGGAACGTGGATCTTCACGGAGTCGCCCTTCCTGACCATGCCCAGATCTTGTTCGTAGACATCCGCGAGAACCCAGACGACAGCGAGATTGCTGATCGTGACAAGGGGCTGCGCCGAGTCGGCGCGCACCTCTTGCCCGACTAGAATATTACGTTCGACGACGGTTCCCCCGATTTGCGAGCGAATTGCAGCCGTCGTAGTTGGATCAGTCGCTGAAACGCTCAGCGACCGGAGCTGCGCGTTGGTTCGAGCGGCATCCGATTTTGCCTTGCGGTAGTCAGCCTCAGCTTGCGCGGCCTCCTTTTCTGAAACAGCGCCCTCCTGCTTGAGTTTGCTAGCCCGATCCAATGCTTTGGTAGCTAGATCCAGATCCTGCAACGCCTTTTGCGAATCCGCCTGCAGTTCCGACACATGCGGGGATGTCAATTCCATGAGCGCCTGTCCAGCGCGCACGCGGTCGCCAAGTTCAATGAGGATTCGGCTGGCACGCCCGTCAATTGGCGATGCCACCCGCTGCGTGTGGTCCTCGTCGAACGTAACCTTGCCAGTCAGCCGCACAACTGGAGCCGCATCGGTTTCCTTGACCACCTCGGTCTTTATGAATTGCAGTCGCGGATTGCCCGGTTTAAGCTCGATGGAGTCATGCGAACGCTCGGCAGCCATTGCCGGCGCGGACTTCGTCGAACAAGCAGAACCTGCAAGGCTTGCACCCAGTAAGACACAATACACGACTCGCATCTCGGGCGGCATTACGGCCTCTTTCCGAGCGCGTGAATCAGGTCGACGGCTGATTGTTGATGGTCGTACAGCGCATGTAAGTACTCATCATGGGTTTCAAGATAGGTCCGCTGAGATTCCAGAAATTCTAGCAAAGACACGGCGCCCACCTTGTAGGATTTCTCGGCGACGCGAAGTGACGTCTCGGCGCGTTCCAACATTCCGCCTTCCTTAAAGAGTGCCAGCAACGATTCAGCGCGCTGAAATCGTCGTACGGCTTCTGCCACTTCGTGCCGAATTTGCAGTGCAAGTCGCACACTGTCGTTGTCCGAACGTTGGACGCCGACCTCGGCGCGGCCAATATTCGCCTGATTGCGATCGAATACCGGCAGCGGCATCGATACGCCAAAGCCCAGCGTGTTGGGATCGTCTCCCGCGACTTGGTATTCGCTATGCACGTACGACACGCCCAAGGTGAAATCCGGATACGCCTCCCGGCGAGCAGAAGCCAGTGACGCTGTAGCATACTGCCGACCCTCGACTAGTGCGCGCATGTCGGGCCGGTTCTCGAGGGCGTCGCGAGTTAGCTCGCCTACCGACCGGTGTAGGTGACCTACGTCCTCGGGCGGAAGTATGTCCGGAAGTTCATCGGCCGAGTTCAAGCCGAGCAACACGGCCAAAGACTGACGCGCCAAATCCAGCTGGAGTTCGTTGTCGATGACCGCGTTCTGGTACCTTAGGCCCTCCAACTCGATCTTGCGAAACTCGGCCTCCGAGATCTCTCCGGCCTTGAAGCGCGACCGCGACAACCTTACGGTTTCGCTGTATCGGTCAAGAACCTCTCTCGAGAATTCGAGCTCTGATCGCTTCCTCGCCACCTCGGCGAACGCGGAGCGGACCGTGTAAGTGATTTCCCTGAGGATATCCTCCAGAAGCAGCCTCTTGTAGCGAAGCCCTTGCTCAGCAGCGCGTATGCGGTGTTGGCGCTTCGCCCAAATATCGATGACTTCACTAATGCCGATAGTGTGGGTTGTCTGCGTAAGAGCTCCGGGGTGTCTAGAGGCCGGAGGGGATGCCTGAGTGTTGTACAGATTGCCCCGCCCAAGCACGACGTTGCCTAGCTGATACGCAAACACGGGATTGGGATACAACTCGGCTGCGACCTTGTCGTACTCGGCCTCTCGCAAGTCCAGGCGCGCTGCGACAATGTCGCGGTTGCGCTTGATCGCTATTGAGACAGCGTCTTCCATGCCCAGGTTCGAGCCAGCACCGGCCCTCGCCGACGCTGGCTGAACCGCGCTCGGCCTTGCCATATCGTCGGAGCCGACCGCTTTGGGCACAGCGTTCCCGCTTGCAGGCGGCGTGCTTGCCGGCGTTGAGTGGGCTTGTTGTGGTTGCGCATAAACGGTGCTTACGCACAGGCCGTTGAATACTGTGATTGCAAGTAGTCTAGCAATACCCATCATGCTGCACGTTCCCGGTTGCGACGTCCCGTCCCGAACCAACGATCAAACAACTCATACAACGTGGGCAAGAGCAGCATCGTCAACAATGTCGACGAAACCAGGCCCCCAATGATGACAATTGCAAAGGGCCGCTGCGTATCTGAGCCTATGGCGTGTGACATGGCGGCGGGCAGTAGTCCCAACGAGGCCAACATTGCGGTCATAAGCACGGGCCGCATGCGTTGAGAGACCGCCTGCAGTATTGCGTCCTGCGAACCGCTCCCATGCTTCTCTCTTGCTTGAATGATGTAGGAGATGAGCAAAACCCCGTCCATCACTGCAACGCCAAACAGCGTGATGAAGCCCACTGCCGCGGACACGGAAAGGACCGTGTGGGTCAGATAAAGCGCAAATACGCCGCCGACAGTCGCAAATGGGACGTCTAGCAATACGACAAGCGCTGGCAGCGCTGCTCTGAAAGTGAAATACAGGAGGACGAATATATAACTAGAATCGAGATCGGAACAATCAGCATCAGTCGTTTCATGGCTCGGCGCTGGTTTTCGAACTCACCGCCCCACGTCATGTAATAGCCTTCCGGAAACTTCACCTGGCTTCTCACTTTGGATTGCGCGTCGGCGACGAACGAACCCATGTCACGACCCTGGATGTTGCATTTCAGAGCCAAGAAACGCCCGCCCTTGTTCTCGATTGATCTGCGTGCGCCCGGCGTATCACGTGCACGTCAGCAATCGAAGAAAGAGCACGCGCGTGCCGCGCAGCAGGGATCTCCAATCGTCCAACTGCATTCGCATCGCCCTTCGAGGGGCTTGGCAGTTTTACCCGAACGCCGACTTTTCGTTCCCCTTCGAACAGGGAAGTTGCCAGTGTGCCGCCGTACGCACTTTCGAGTGTGGACTTCGACATCCTCTCACTGGAACGCCCATACGCGCCGTGGCGTCGCGGTTCATGTCCGCCACGACGTGCAGTGACTTCCCAGCGCGATAGACCTCGACATCGCGCGCTCCTCGAATGCTGGTCAGGATGGCGTCAATTTGCTCCAGCTTTTGGTGCATCAAGTTGAAATCCTCACCGTAGATCTTCACGACAATCTGGCCGCGAATGCCGGAAATGGACCTCCTCGACGCGGTCCTTTATCGGTTGGCTGAAATTGTACGACACGCCTGGCCGTCGCTCAAGCTTGGCGCGCATCGCTTCCACGAGTTGTTCCTTCGAGCGACCCGTGTGCCATTCGCGCAGGCGGTCTGAGCATCACGAATGTCTCGGCCTGGTTAGGCGCTTCGTCATCGGTGCCGTCTTCCGGGTGCCCTTGCTCCGTCAGCACGTCCACGACTTCCGGGAAACTGAAGCAATGCCAATCGGGTTTCTCGCAAGACCTCTGCGCCAAGGTCAAGCGAGGTTTCGCTGGGCATAGTGACCGTCACATGAATGTCGCCCTCGTTCATTTCCGGCAGAAACTCCGTGCCGAGTTTCGGAATCAGAGCGATGGCCAGCCCAAACACGACAAGCCCGGCCAATCGCGTCGTTATTGGGTAGCGCAAAGCCCAGCGCAAGGCGAAAAGATACCGCGTTCGCAAGTACACGAGAAAACGAGGTTCCTGCTCCTGGATTTTTCCGTGGCGCAGCAAAGCTGCGGTGAGAGCGGGCACTGCCGTCAGTGTGAAAAGCAATGCACCGCCGAGCGCGAAGGCGTATGTCAGGGCCATCGGGCGGAAAATCCGCCCTTCGACGCGTTCCAACGTGAAGATGGGTAGCATGGCCGCTATAATGATGGACATCGAGAACAGGATTGGCCGCACCACTTGCTTGGCTGCGCTGGAGATGACTTCAGGGACGTCCTCGCGCTTGGGCTTTAGCTGGGCCAAATGGGAGTACGCGTTTTCGACCAGGATCACCGCCCCATCCAGCAGAATACCAAAATCGATGGCCCCCATCGAAAGGAGGTTTGCGGGTACCCCGACGTAGTAAAGCCCAATGAATGACGCCAGGAGCGCCAAGGGCATCGTGATCGCGACCGAGAATGACCCGCTCAAGGCCCGCAAGAACAACCACAATACGAACGTCACAAGTGCCGCCCCCTCGAGCATGTTGTGACTAACGGTATCGAGCGTCGTGTGCACGAGTTTCGTGCGATCGTAGAAGGGAACGATTCGCATGCCCGGAGGCAAAACGTCCCTGTTTATGCGATCCACGGCCTCGCGCACGCCCGCCAAAACATCGCGCGGGTTTTCACCGCGACGAAGCAGTATGGTCCCTTCAATCGAATCGATCGCGGCGCCCCGCGCCACAGCGCCCCTTCTTGGCACGTAACCTTCCGCCACTTTGGCGACATTGTGCACGAGAATGGGTGTCCCGCTTTCTACGGTAATCACCGTCTTTTCGATATCTTTGGGACCCTGCAAATAGCCGCGACCGCGGACGACGAATTCGCTCTGTCCGAATCGGATGTAACCCCCCGACGTAGCGCCATTGGAGCCCGCAACTGCGTCGATGAGATCCTTGAGACTAAGGCCGTTTGCTTTGAGCCTGGCCGGGTCGGCTAAGATGTGATACTCCTTTTGAAATCCACCGAAGCTCACTACGTCTGCGACGCCGGGGACTCGCTTGATCTCCTTCTCAAGGACCCAGTCCTGCCAGCTTCGCAACTCACTGGGACTGTGCCTATCGCTCTCTAGAGTGTACTGGTAGATCTGCCCGACAGGCGTATCGTTTGGACCAAGCTCCGGAGTCACGCCGTCCGGCATGTCGGCGATTGAAAGCCGTTCAGCGACTTGTTGGCGTGCAAAGTATATGTTGACGCCATCCTCGAACGTCAAAATGACCTGCGATAGACCGAATGACGTTATCGACCGCTGCACCAGGACGCGGGGTACCCCAAACATCGCCCGTTCGAGGGGGATCGTCACTTGGCGCTCGACTTCTTCGGCAGCCTGACCCGGATACAGTGTGATCACCATTACTTGAACGTTGGTGACGTCAGGAAAGGCTTCGATTCTGAGGCGTGACAGAGTGTAGACCCCAAACATCGCGAACGCGATCGTGAACACCAGCGTCGCGACGCGTCGCTTTACGGCGAGATCAATGAGTCGTTCGAGCATAGCGGCAATTACAGTGACTTGTGGGCCGGGTCACACGCACGTCCTATAGACCAACCCGTCGGGTTGTCACGTGCCAAGTTGGCACACAAAAAGCGTTCTCGCCGGTCCTCGTTTCTCTCTTTGGGCATTTCCAACGTAAATTGTCGCATTCGGGCGGCCAGTCTCGCGTATTGGACAATGGGCTCCTGTTCGCGATAAGCTCCTGCCGTGTGCTGCTACGAGGTGCTTCGTTGACGACGAGTTCATCACCAGACTGTGGTCGTGCTTGGATCCTGCCTGGATACGATGACGCAATGTCGCCGTTGACCAACCACCTACTTCGCCATTCGGCGTTGAGATTTCGGCGTCATGAGTGATGAAAATCGAGCCCGGACGAATAAGTATGACGCATGGGGCAGGCTCATTTGGCCAATCTTTCAGCAAGGGATCGCCAGGCTGGTTTGCCGATTCTCTGCGGATCGCTCGCGCTGTGTGGCGCTCGCAAAACAGGCCAGTGAGTTGCCCGAACCTCCTGCTTCCGGCGGACTGCTTTTTGCCATTGGGGTCGTATCGGACGCGTGGCAAATGAAGCAGGCTATAAGTCACAGCATCGTCGCAGGTAGCTTTCGGCCCGCAGCTGCGCAAGCCACTCGATCCCTCACAATATGGGGGTCTGTGTGGGCTGGTGCTGAAGTATTGGGTCTTTGCGGCGCGTTGGCGGGAATTGAAACCGGGCCCGGCGTTGTAATTACAACCGGGGTCGGAGCGATCGTGGGCGGCTTCTTGGGGCTATTTGCCGGCGACTGGTTGGTGCGAAAGATCGTTTTCGGGCGGCTCGGAGCAAAGTCCCTGCGTCGCGAGAATGACGATTCGATGGAGATGTACGGCTGCTAGCGACTGCTACTTCAACAATCTAAACTGCGAACGGAATTGCTTCCAGTCGACATCAATTGGCCGCGCTTTGCCTTTCCACGCCGCCGACATAGCTTCCGAAGTTTTGATGCGGCTCTCGATGTCGGGGTGTGTGCTCAAGTACTGTAGGGCTGTGGGGTCGTCTCCATCGAGCTCCCGTATTTTGCGCAACGATTCTGCCAACATGCCCGGGTCGATATCCGATGCGCCCAGAACCCGTTCCGCTTCCAGATCGGCGTCTCGTTCCTGCTGTCGGCTGAAACCGGAGCCAATCAGGCGCCGGAGCAAGCGCGTGGTCAATGCGTCGCTGCGGCCCCCTGCCAGCGTGAAAATAGCGGCGATACCGAGTTCGCGCTCTAACGCATGCATCGAGTCGCGATGCAGAGCGTGGGCAGACTCATGCGCCAGAATTGCCGCAAGCTCTTCAGCTGCCTCCAATCGGCGGATGAGTCCCGAGTACACGATGATGATGCCACCGGGGAGGCAGACCGCATTGATGGTTGGTGAGTCGATTACGTAGACCTCAATTGGATACGGTGTTTTTCCCGAGGCCGCTGCCAGCCGCTCCTGGATCTTATTGATGACGTTTGCGACACGAGGATCCCCAACTGCGTCTAACGTCACTTCCCGTCGAATCAATTCCCTGAGTTTGCCTTCGGCGCCTATCATCAACGCGCTGTCATCTTGGGAACTGCCCGACTTGACACCGCGGTGCGTTGGCCAAAAGCGGTAGAGTGCGTACATTCCACCGCCGACGACCGCGAAGAGGGCGACGAGCAGCAAGAGATCGCGGAGTATTCGCACAATCAATAACCCGACGGTGGCAGGTTCGGACGCTCAGCGGCCCCTTCCAAAGGAACTGCATTGGGGCCATAGTACTTTAGGTATGCCCAGCGTCCAAAAACCAAGAAGTAGTAAATGCGCCCTTTGGCGGCGAGTACACAGGCATAGATGCTGACAGCGACGTAAAGCAGGTTCATCAACACTGCGAAGCCAACGTAGGGCCAGAACAATTTGGGCAACGGCCGCTGCAGGATGACGACGAAGTCAACGAACATGCCCACGCCGAAGATGTTGATCAGTGTCGTCGGCAGTTGCGACGTGAACGCTTGAAAGCAATGAAAGGCAACGAACCGGCTCTTCTTGCGATTGATTAAAGTAATAGATGGCAGACGCTATCAAATTCAGACTTGGTAGCGGCAGGCTCGCACCCCACGCTGCAAAATTCATCAAATACGCCGCCATGGCGTCTTCCTTCTCGCGCTTTGACAGTTCGTTGGGCTGTGGAAAAGCCATGGATTCTGTCACGTGATCTCCAGATAACTTGGCAGACATCCTCCAAGCCGGTGAGGGATGTTTGCCCTGAGGAAGCGTTGACTCAAGATCAACAAATTTTTCGCCTCACGGTTGCTAAAGGGCGCGCATTCGCGCCCATTGTCTTGGATTCAAGCCAAACATTGCACCAATTGGGACCAGAGTCAAAAGGCGCTATGCTGGGTTAGGCTTGCCTGAAAATGGCGGATACACATCCGTCATGTTGGCCATGTAGAGGTTGAGCCGCAGGACCCAACGTAGCGTTCCCACGTTGAACTCAAACCAACTCTCTGGAATACTCCCCGTAAACAAGATAGCCCACCAGGAAAGCATCTGTAGGAAGGCCGTCGCAATCAAACGACCATACAGGCAAATGCCGTGCGGGATGATCACGTAGAATACTCCGAGGAACGTACGCAACAGGAGCTTGGCGCGGCTCAAGGACTCGGGATAGGGCACGCGCAGGGTCACGTTGGGATGACTTGCGTTGAGCCCGATTGCTGGGTACCCGTCGGCGAGGTTGTGCAGCGACGCGTTGAGCCGCATGTTCCAGCTCTGGAGCTTCACATTGAATTCGAAGGTTAACTCGGGATAACGGCCCGTGAACAAAATGGTCCACCAAGCGATGAAATGCAGAATGCTGGCCCAAATACCGATGAAGATCAGCATGATGCCGTGGGGGATTGCAATATAGAATCCACCAAAGAACGTGCGCAACAGCAGTTCGCCCCGTGAATAGGAGTCTTGTCGAACAATATTGAATTCCATAGGCCTCCGATCGTCGTGAATGAAATGCCCCCGAGAGGTGCAACGCGAAAGTATGCATCAGTTACTAAAGAGATGACAAGTTGGAATTTTGCGGTGCTAAGACGACCCACTGCAACGCCGTGCGTGCTACCAATCTGACGGAGTTCCCTTCAGGTTCCTTCACCGCGGCAGGTCCAAATACGAGATTGCTGCGCGTGCAATCAGTATGTGGGTGCATGTGTAGTTGCTGGCTTGAATGGCGGATTGGAAGTACATCCATTACACCGTGACTCAGCAACAATGGGAATTTAGGCCAGCAACAGCACATGACGTGCAGCAGGTCGTCGAATTGATCGAAAGCGCCTATCGGGGTGACGCAAGCCGGGCTGGTTGGACGACGGAAGCGGACCTGCTCGGTGGGCAACGCACGGATCAACTCGAGATTGAGGAGATCCTCGCGAATCCCAAGGCGCGCCTTATCCTATGTTGCTCGGGTGAGACACTGATGGGTTGCATACTGGTTCGAAACGACGAAGGTTCCGCCTATGTCGGAATGCTTGCTGTCAGTCCGCCCTACCAACGTCGCCAGCTTGGTCGGCAATTACTTGCGGAAGCGGAGCGCGTCGCGCAGCGTGAGTTCCACGCGCAGAATGCCAAGATGACAGTTATAGCGCAACGCGAAGATCTGATTCACTGGTACGTTCGAAGGGGGTACACCGTTACGCGTCGGCGCGAGCCATTTCCGTATGGCAACTCGCGTTTCGGGTTGCCGAAGCGACCTGATCTTGAGTTTTGTAGTGCTTGAAAGAGAGCTACTCTCCGCTACCTAATCCCTTCGTGTGCGCGTGCCCCTAGGGACTACAGACAATGCTCCAGGATTCGCATCAATTGCGGCTTCGTCAATTCGAACGGATTGCCTTTCATGCTACTGGCGTGGCTTGCCCGGTTCGCCAAGGGTTCGATATTGGCCGATTGCACGCCAAGTTCTTTCAGGCGCGGCACGTGTAGCTCCTCCACGAGCTCTCGAATCCACCCAATGCCGTCGCTGGCCGACGCCGTCACACTTTGTGTGAGCAACGTCGCGAGGGTGTCAAACCTTGTGATGATGTCCTCACAATGTTGGTCACGCGCAACATCCAGGTTGGTCTGCATGACCTCGGGCAACAGTCGTGCGCAGAGCGCGCCGTGCGGCGCATCGAATTGGCCGCCGAGCGGCGCGGCAAAACCGTGCACGGCACCGAGTTTGGCATTGGCTAGTGCTAGGCCCCCAAACAGGCTTGTGACCGCCAGATCCTCGCGCGACGGGCGATGCTGGCCGTCAGTGCACGCTTGCCGAATCGAGCGCGCCGCGCGCCGCACGCCCTCCAAGCACAGGCTATCCGTCAGAGGGCCGCGCGCTTTGGACACGTAGGGCTCAATGACTTGGGTCAAAGCGTCAAGTCCCGTCGAGGCGGTCACATGGCTTGGCACGGTGACCGTCAGCTCCGGATCGACGAGCGCGAGCCGGGGCAACAACGTAAGCCCGCGCAAACTGACTTTCAGGCGCCGACCGGGTACTTTGAGCACGGCATTGCGGGTCACCTCGGAGCCAGTGCCCGAAGTCGTCGGCACGGCAATCAGCGGTAGCGAAGGCTTCAACAGCGGTTTGCCCAATCCGACGACCTCCAAGTGATCGTTGAGCGGACCCTCGCAGGGCACGAGCGCAGCCACGGCCTTGGCTGCGTCAATCACGCTGCCGCCGCCGACTGCCACGACCAAGTCCGCGACCACTTCGCGCGCCAGGCTGACGCCAGTTTCGACGATGTCCGTTGTCGGTTCGCCGACGATGCTCATGGGTGTGCACGCGACGCCAGACGATTCCAATTGCCGTCGAGCACGTTCGTGTCGCGCCGGGGTTGCGCCGACGACGAGCAATGCCTTGGTGCCGAGCGAGCGCGCGCGCTCGGCGAGTTCCGACACGCGGCCCCAGCCAAAGGCAATTTCGGTCGCTGTGGCAAAGTCGAATTGCATGGTTCAGGCCTTGTTGGCGGCGTCCCAGCCGTTCTCGCCGGGAAACACGTTCGTGTACTTTGTGCTAGAACGAGGGGCTTGCATCATGTCGGCGACGGCATCGCGCCATTGGGCATAATGAGCCGTTTGCTTGTGCGCCACCGGAGCCTGCGCATCGCGATACACCTCGACGAGAATGAACCGGTTGGAATTGGCCTCATCCCGAATCACATCAAACCGGGCGATGCCTGGCTCCAACAGGCTCCCTTTGGCATTTTCCGTGGTTGCGGCGATGAAATCTTCGACGCGTTCAGGCTTGACTACGGCTTCGACGTGAACGACGAGCATGCGGATACCTCTGCTCGCACCTTACCACGCACCCTGCCGTCCTCAAACATCCGCGACGTGTGGCCACGTGCCGCTGTGCCAGAAAATCGTGCGCGCACAGGGACCCGACCCTGCACGCGGCAATTCATGGGCGCCTTGCAAAACCTTAACCGGCGATCACCTTGACCATGTCGGCTGCCGCGTCGCGGTTGACGTCCAGCGCTTCGGCCGTCTCGAGAATTAGTTCCCGCTCGCTCGTGCGAATGACGCCGTCGGCGGCCATCACGCGAATCGCCAACTCGAGGCCAGCTTTGCGCGCATCGACGGCCGACAAACTCGCCTTGACCGCCGCCAGCCGCTCGGCGCGCGCCGCGTTCTGGATGCGGTTGTGAGCCTCGCTCAGTCGCTTCTCTAGATCGATATGCGTGATCCAGAGCTCATCGACTTCGAGCAGACTCTTCTGCAGTTGGTCGATCTCCTCGATGCTGAGCTCGCCATCGGCGCTTGCCGCCAGCAGCATGAGCTCAATGAGCGAATCAATCTGGTCGTTCTTCAGGTGCGAGAGCAGTTCGGAAGTGCAAACGAGCATAACCGCGGATTATACGCCAGGGGCATGGCCCCGAAAGACAATTTTCGTCTACCTGAGCCATCCCCTGGTTTTTCTGTCGCCTTTTCGCAGGGACCGCTTCTGTCAGCTCTCTGGCCCCACAGAACCGGCGTGTTTTGGCGATAACCACTCCGTTTGTGTGAGCTCGCGCAGCACCTGGGTGGCATAAGCGCCGGCAGGCAGCTCGAAACTGATTTTGATGATTTGGTCGTTGACCCACTCGTAGCTCGGTTGAGCCAAAAAAAGCAACACATCCCGGTGAGTCCCCGAGGCTTCGGCGTTTAGTCGCTCTAGTTGCTGCGGCTCGGGACACACCTCGCGCGTTGCGGCCGCTTCGATGGCGAGCGCCGCATCTTCTGCGGCGGGGTAGACTCGACTCCCGACCATTGACCCCGTCGGCAACGTGTCGCGAGCATCCCAGCGCGGCTGCTCGTCGGCGGGGTTTTTGACGACGAAATGCGCTCCGCTGCCTTTGAGGCGTAGCACTTCGCCCAGCAGCGGGCTTGCCAACGACGCTTCGAGACGGCGAGCCAGATACCGGTTGAATATTTCCGACTGAATCACGCTCACGTTCAGTTTGCGCAAAAAACGTGCTTTGGGGCCGTGCAGCGACCTCTGTCCCCGGAGCCATTCAAAGGCTTTTTGAAGATTCGAGCCCCCGTGTCCAAAACGCTGCTCGCCGAAGCCGTTGAAGATGCCCGCTTGGATGCGCGTCCAAAGTGCCAAGAAACGCAGCTTGTCTTCTGGTTCGAGATCGACCAAGCGCAGTGTGAAACGATTGCCGTGCAGGTGGCCGGTGCGAATCTTGTTCGTGTGCAACCCCGTTTCCAGGACCTCGATGGAATTGGGAAGCTCCCAACTTTGGGGTTCACGACACGGTAGTGGTAGGCTGAGCCATTGAGTCGTGAGGGCGTGTTTGTCCTTCATGCCAGCATGCCCCACGCTAGGCTCCGCTACGCCCGCCGCCTTGGCAACCAAGTGGACCAACTCTGGCGTGGTCAGCAGGCGCTTTTTGACGCGCACATAGAGGTGCGGACCCGACCCTGACGGCCCGTACGCGGGGATCTCGTTGACTTGAAAGTCCTCCGGGTCAGGACCCAACTTTCCATGAATCGGGTCTAGATCTCGACATACACTCGGCGGCTCGCTTGGCAGTAACGTGTCATTGTTTGGCACGGCAGTCACTTGCGTCCGTAGGCCTCGGTGAGGGCATTGACGAACAGATTGCTGCTGTGATCCTCTAAGTCGATCTCCTCACTGCCCAAGATCAATAACTCCGGATCTTCGTCCGCGCCGCTGTCCGGCGGAGGTGGCGGTTCCGTTGGCCCTAGTGGCAACGCGGTCTCCGGCCCTGTCGAGCAGTCTACGATGACGGCCGAAATGTTGTCCGGGCCGCCTGCAGCGTTGGCAGCCAGGATCAAGTGCTGCGCAACCTCCTGCCCGGATTCATCTAACCTCAACAGCTCTGACATGAACGGTGCCGGTACGGGACCGCTCAGGCCGTCGGAGCACAACAAGTAGCGATCACCTGAGACGACAGGGTGCGAGCGAACGCTCACGCGCAAATCGTCGCTAACGCCCAGGGCGCGCGTGATGATATTGCGCGGGATGCGGTCGAGTTTGGTCTCGTCGAGATCGGGCCGATACTCGAGCACGTCGGTCAACAGTGAATGGTCCTGGGTGAGCAGTTCGAGGTGTCGCGAACGCAGTCGATAGCAACGGCTATCGCCAACGTGCGCCACATGCATCAGGCCCGATCGCGGCGAAAACGCGATTGCAACGACCGTGGTACCCATGCCGCGGTGTTGGTGCGAAGTCCGTGAGATCTCGGCGACGTCGCGATTGGCTTTGTGCACCGCCGCGGAGAGGCGCCGTGCTCCATAGGGAATACCGAACCGATCGAACTCGGGCAGGTTCTCAGCCTCGGCGCTCGTTGCGGCCAGGTAATTGACAATCGACCGCGCGGCGAGAGCGGCCGCGACTTCACCGGCGTTGTGTCCGCCGGCTCCGTCGCACACCAAATACAGCTGCAGGTCATCGCGCACGGCGATTCTGTCTTCGTTCAAACGCCGGCGTTGGCCGGGATCCGTTAGTCCCGCGCCGGTTACTTGGAGATGCGGCAGTGGCTCAGCAGAAGTCAGCATCGAGAGCGACCATTATAGGTACTGAGCACCCCGGTGACGGCAACAAGCTTCTCCGCGATACAACGCGACCAGACAACTTTGGACTCGGCTGGTTGGTCAGCCTACTGTCACTGGTGTGGCTCCCTGAGTTTCTTGCCTCGCGGTCGCTAGGACCAGTTGCGCAGGTAGGGAAGCTTTCGAGCCGCAGCCACGACGGCGTCCTTGTTGGCCAGTAGCTCGGCGGTCGTGTCCCAACGACCCTCCAGAAACTGCTGTCTTATGCCGTCGCCCATTTCGAAGCCAACTGACATCGAGCCAAGGGTGAGCTTCTTGGTCATGACGTCCAACGTGACGGTGCACTGCGGCTCGTGCTCGACCAAAACCATGGCCTGCTCGATCGAGGCGGCCGTGACAACGGCGCAGGGAATGCCGAGTGCCACGCAATTGCCGAAGAATATCTCCGCGAAGCTTTCGCCGACAATCGCTTTGATGCCGCGCCCCCAGCGCTTGATGGCCTGCG
Source organism: uncultured delta proteobacterium (assembly GCA_963811985.1). Lineage (GTDB taxonomy): Bacteria > Myxococcota_A > Polyangia > Polyangiales > Polyangiaceae > FEN-1139. Next base: position 56,921 of record CAWEUH010000048.1, on the reverse strand, counting down.
GGGCATGCTCGCGCGACGAGCCGCACCCGAAATTCTTGTTGACCAGCAGAATTTCCGCGCCCGCAAATCTCGGGTCGTCGAACGCGTGAACGTGTCCTTGTTGTTTGAGCTGACCGCGGTCGTCTTCGAACGCGTGCTCGCCAAGGCCGTCGAAGACGACGGTTCGCAAGTAGCGTGCCGGAATGATGCGGTCCGTGTCTATGTCGTTGCCCCGCAGGACGATGCCGCGGCCGCTGAGTATGATGCGTTTGCTGTCTTGCATGGCGATGACTCCTCTCCGGCTCACATGCCGAACAACTGACGGGCGTCCGTGATTTTTCCGGTGACGGCGGCGGCGGCCACCATGATGGGACTCATCAACAGCGTTCGACCGGTGGGTGAGCCCTGGCGGCCCTTGAAGTTTCGATTCGATGAGGACGCGCTTACTTGATTGCCCGCCAACTTGTCGGGATTCATCGCAAGACACATCGAGCAACCCGCTTCGCGGAACTCGAACCCCGCATCGGTGAATATCTTGTCCCAGCCGCGTGACTCCATTTCTTGCTTTACGCGCATGCTACCAGGAACGACAAGGGCCTTGACCTGTGGCGCTACCCTGAATACCTTGCGCTTGAGGACGTTGACAACGGCTTCGAAATCACTGAGACGCCCATTGGTACAGGAGCCAATGAAGGCCACGTCGATCTTTTGACCGGCGATGGGTGTACCGGGTTGCACCCCCATGTACGCATAGGCTTCTTTGGCGCTTTCCTGCTCGTTTGTGGCAAGCTGCGCCAGCTTTGGCACGTAGCCCGTGACGGGTGCCGATTGACCGGGTGAGATGCCCCAGGTCACCATGGGGTCGATCGCTTCGGCTCGGTAGGTCACCACGTCGTCGTAAACGGCATCTGGGTCGCTCTTGACGGAATTCCAGTACGCAATTGCGCGGTCCCATTGGTCGCTGGTCGGGGCGTAGGTCCTTCCTCTGAGATATTCGTAAGTGGTCGAGTCTGGATTGACGTAACCACAGCGCGCGCCGCCTTCGATTGCCATGTTGCAGACGGTCATTCGTTCATCCATCGTCATGCGTTCGATGGTATCGCCCGCGTACTCGTAGGCGTAGCCCACGCCGCCGTTGACACCCAGCCGGTTAATGACGTAGAGCGTGACATCTTTGGCTGTGACACCCGGTTTGAGAGTGCCCTTGATTTCGATCCGCCGCACTTTGAGCCTTCCCATCGACAGGGTCTGCGTGGCTAGCACATCGCGCACCTGGGAGGTACCGATTCCAAAGGCAATGGCTCCAAAGGCGCCATGGGTTGCCGTGTGCGAGTCGCCGCAACAGATCGTCATACCCGGCTGCGTGAGCCCATTTCGGGCCCAATCACGTGCACGATACCCTGTTCGCCGCGCTCTGGCGCAAAGTAGCGGATCTTGTGGTGCGCCACATTGCGTTCTAGCGCGACGAGCATCTGCTCGGCTAACGTGTCACTAAATGGTCTAAGTTGGCTCGAAGTGGGAATGATGTGGTCTACGGTGGCAAACGTGCGGTCGGGGAATAGCACCGACAACCCCTGTTCCTCAAGCATGCTAAAGGCTTGCGGGGAGGTCACTTCATGGATCAAGTGAAGCCCCATCAGTAGCTGATACTGCCCCGAAGGTAACTTAGCTACCGTATGCGCTTCGAATACTTTGTCGTAAAGTGTCTTGCCCATGTTACAATGCTCCTTCTAGTCTGCAGAACTCGTGGCGTACGACTCGAGCCGTTCGGTGAGCAGTGTGCCGAATTTCGTGAATGCTTGCAGTTCGCGTGCCGGTAGCGGCATCCATACGGACAGGATCGCCTTTTCTCTCTGCCGGCGCAGCGTTGCCATGGCTATCTTGCCCTTGGGCGTCAGTTCATAGCGACGCTGCCGCGCGTCAGCCAAGTTGACTCGAGCCCGAACCAATCGTTTGTTCACGAGTTGACGCAGAATTTTCGAAACAGCGGCAGCGGTGCTCTCGCGACTCTTGGCGAACATGCTGGGCATAAAGTGCTCACTGGAGATTTCCTCGAGGACAGCCCATTGCTGTTCCGACAAGCCCACGGACTGTGCCAACTGGATGCGGCGCTGCTGGAAGACCTCTGTCAGGCGTTGTAAACACGCAATGGCTGCATGAACGCTGACCTGCTGAGAACTTTCCACTGGTCAATTGTAAACCATGGTTAAGTATTTGTCAAGGAGGTCTGTTCTCCCCTTCCTAAATCCATCCCACTGGGGAAGGACTTGAACTCGGTTATGATTTCCTGACTGACCAACGGGAAGCAACCTGGCGAGACCATCGCGCCACCGTTCGTTGAGAGGCTTGCAAAGAACCTTGTCGTGTTGGCGCGCGGGTTCGCGGCCCGCGCGCTACCGGCTGGCGACTTTGTTGCGACGGACGCGCCAATCGTGGTCCCGACTCGAAATGATTTCTTCGCGTGACCTATTCGAGCTCAATCGAGAGGAGCTGCGATGGACGCTCGTCACGTGCACTCGCACGAGACGAACTTCGCTCGTGCCCGATCAAGAATGTCGCATGTCACGTTGCCGGGGTCGGGGCCCTCAACCCGCAGGTGAGGACGAGGCACGGGAGCTGCTGATGCCTGAGGCTTGCAGGGCGTCCGAGGGACGAATGCCGCTGTTGACCAAGCCGTACTCAAGGCCATCCAAAACGGCCTGCAACGAAGCTTCGATGATATTGGCCGATGCACCAACCGTCGTAAACTCCTTGGACTCAGTCCTGCTGTCGATCAGCACGCGCGTGATGGCCTCCGTTCCCTTTGAGCCATCGAGAATGCGAACCTTGTAGTCGGCAAGGTGCACGCCGTGAATGGCGGGGTACACGGGTGCCAGGGCTTTGCGCAGTGCCACGTCCAACGCGCTGACAGGTCCCGTCCCCTCAGCAGCCGTATGCAAGATCTGCGAACCCACCTGCATTTTCACGACTGCCTCCGCGTAAGGCCCTGAACCTTGACGCTGCCCAACCATCACCTGATAGTCGAGCACGCGAAAATAGGGGATGTAGTCAGGCCTGTGCCGCATTAGCAGCAACGCGACGCTGGCCTCGGCGCTTTCATAGGAAAGCCCGTTGGCCTCAGATTCTTTGATAGCCTGTAGCGCTTCGAGTTCAGCGCCCGATTCTACTTGGAGCCCGAATTCTTCAGCCTTGCTCAACACATTGGCGCGGCCAGACAATTCGCTGACGACGACGCGCATCTCATTGCCAACGAGTTCCGGCTCTATGTGCTGGTAGCTCGAATTATTGCGCCGCATGGCTGCCACGTGAATGCCGGCCTTGTGGGAAAACGCACTGCGGCCGACATAAGCCATGTGATGATCCGGCGCCACATTGGCGACTTCCGCGACGAAGTTAGACAAGTGAGCCAGATCCTTCAGGCGACCTGGGGGCAGACACGTGAGGCCCAACTTGAATTCGATGTTGGGCATCAAGACCGTCAGATTTGCATTGCCGCAGCGTTCTCCATAGCCATTGATCGTGCCCTGAACCTGGCGAGCCCCAGCTCGAACGGCAGCGAGGCTGTTTGCCACGGCACACCCTGTGTCATCATGCGCGTGAATGCCCACGGGGTGGTTGACGGCGGCGATTACCTCGCGGGTCACCTGTTCAGTGCGCCAGGGCACGCCGCCACCGTTGGTGTCGCAGAGTGTCACCACTTCGGCGCCGCCCCGAATTGCCGCTCTTAGTGTCTCCAGCGCGTACACGGCATCTGCAGCGTAGCCGTCGAAGAAGTGCTCTGCGTCGTAGATGACACGGCGACCCACCGACACAAGATACGCAACCGTACTTTCGATCATCTGCAGATTGTCGTCGAGCGACGTGCGCAGCACGTCGGTCACGTGCAGGTTCCAGGTTTTACCGAATATCGTGCATACAGGGGCCCCAGCATCCACCAGCGCTTTGGTACTTGGATCCTCTTCAGGCGACGACTTCGAGCGTCGCGTCGAGCCAAAGGCGGCTACCAAGGACGTCTTCCATTCGAGATCACGAGCGCGTTCGAAGAACTCGGCGTCCTTCGGGTTGGATCCCGGCCAACCGCCCTCGATGAATCCAATTCCGAAACTGTCCAATCGTTTGGCGATCTTTAGCTTGTCTTGCACGGTAAGCGAGATGCCTTCGCGCTGCGTTCCGTCGCGCAGCGTGGTATCGTAGACACGGACCAACTTCGAGTCGGCAGGCTCAGGAGCTTGGTGATTCATGGGTCAAACTCTCGCCTCTGGTTCCGGATGTTCGGAATACGTCTTCTGTTCGGTTGCGTTGTTGACGGCGGACAGCAGCCGGTTGAGCGCTACCAGGTAGGCCTTGGTGCTGGCGACGATGACGTCCGTGTCAGCTGCGTGACCGTGAAAGATGTTTGCGTGCGTTTCGTGCTGCGGGTTGACGCGCCCGCGATCCATCGCCTTGGCCTGAACCCGCACGTTGGCCTCGCCCAGCGCGTCAATGCCTTCGGTGACCGCATTGATCGAGTATTCGATGAGTTCCGCGGGGGCGTTGACGATCTGATCAATGGCGGTAAACACCGCATGCACGGGGCCCGTCCCAATGGCTGCGCTCGTGACAAGTTTGCCGTCCGGCGTGCGCAGGCGTACCGAAGCCGTGGGAAGGCCACTCGATCCGCAAGTCACCTGCACCGCATCGAGGGCGTAGCGTTCCGGACCGCGTGCCACTTCATCGGCCGCGAGCGCTTCAAGGTCGGCGTCCGTAATGTTCTTCTTGCGATCCGCAAGGACCTTGAAACGCTCGAACGCGGCCTGGAGCGCTTCGTCGGACAGAGAAAAACCGAGTTCACGCAGGCGCACGCCAAAAGCGTGGCGACCTGAGTGCTTGCCGAGTACCAAGACACTCTTGGCGGCACCAACGGTCTCCGGCCGCATGATCTCGTAGGTGGCTTGATGTTTAAGCATGCCGTCTTGGTGGATACCTGCCTCGTGCGCAAAGGCATTGGCGCCTACGACGGCCTTGTTCGGCTGCACGACGACGCCTGTGCGCGTGCTGACGAGTCGGCTCACCTTGCACAGCTGCGTCGTGTCGATATGCGTCTGGAGATGAACCAGCGAGTGGCGGGTTCTGAGCGCCATCACGACTTCTTCCATGGCCGTATTGCCGGCGCGCTCGCCGATGCCGTTGATGGTGACCTCGGCCTGGCGGGCACCATTGCGGATCCCCGCCAAGGTATTCGCCGTCGCGAGGCCCAAGTCGTTGTGGCAATGTACGCTGATGACTGTCTTTTCGATACCGGGCACGTTCTGCACGATGCCCGCGATCAGTTGGCCGAACTCATCCGGCAGCGTGTAGCCGACGGTGTCGGGAATGTTCAGGGTCGAGGCACCCGCCGCGATGACCTCGGCCAGAACTTCATAGAGGAAATCAGGCTCAGTCCTTCCTGCATCTTCCGCGCTGAACTCAACGTCTTCGCACAAGCTGCGCGCGTAACGCACCATGTCGCGCGCCCTTTCGATGACTTGCTGCCGTGTCATGCGGAGCTTGTGCTCGCGATGAATGGGCGAGGTGGCGATGAACGTGTGAATGCGTGGCCGCCTCGCCCCGTGTACGCCCTCCCAACAACGGTCGATGTCTTTCGAATTCGCGCGAGCCAACCCGCAAATGATGGGAGGCAGCAGCGGCGAGCGCGCCGCGACTTCCTCGATGCCGGCGCTTGCCGCAATACGTCGCACCGCCTCGAGATCGTCGGGCGATGCGGCGGGAAACCCCGCTTCGATGACGTCAACCCCAAGGCGCGACAACGCGCGAGCCACTTCGACCTTCTCGTCGGACGTGAGCGTTGCACCGGGTGACTGCTCTCCGTCGCGCAGAGTCGTGTCGAATATGCGTACTACGTCGTCGTCTAGTTGGTTGCTGTCGTCCATGACTGTTCTCCCAAGCCTGTTGTCCTATTGCATCGTTCCGCTAAGTTGTTGAGAATTGGCGCGAGGCTTCCATGTTGGCACGGGGTCGAACCGACTTATCATGCCGCCGTTACCACCATTTCGGAGTTCTGTCCGTGCGAGATTCGCGACGCATCGCCTTCGACGCCGCGCGTCATCGCGATCCGGCCCGTTTGGACCATCTCCGTGATACCGTAAGGTTTCAGGACCTCGACAAAAGCCTCGATTTTGTCCGGCGAGCCCGTGATTTCGGCAATCAATGTCGCCGGGTAAATGTCTACCACACGCGCGTGAAAGACTTCGATCAGTTGCAGAACCTCGGCCCGTCTTTCGGGCTGAGGGTCCATCTTGATCAGCGCCATATCGCGAACGACAGCTGGCGTGTCCGTGATATCCTGCACAGAAAGCACATTGACCAGCTTGTAAAGGTTGGCCTCCATCAGTTGTGCGACGCGCGCGTCACCCTCGACGACGATGGTCATGCGCGAGACACCTGCTTCGTGCGTCCGCCCGACATTGAGCGAGGCGATGTTGTAGCCGCGTCGCCGGAACAGCGAAGCAACGCGATTGAGCACGCCGGGTTTGTCCTCGACGTAGGCCACTAAGGTTCGCAATGTTGCCATGACTTACTCGTCCTTTCCGGTTTCGAAGATGGGGTTGTGTTCTTCTGCGTCCACAGCCGCAACGGGCCGTCGAATCATCTCGGCCAGATCGGCGCCTGCTGGAACCATGGGATACACGGAATCCATCTGTTCGACTTGAAAATCGATAATCACGGTGCCCGGCATCGCTTGCGCCTTGCGCACGGCTTCGTCCACTTCGCTTCGCTTCGTGACACGCAGCCCGCAATGGCCGTGCGCCTCGGCCAGTTTGACGTAGTCAGGGCTCGACATGGGAGTTGCCACATAGCGACCGCCGTAGAAGAACTCCTGCCATTGGCGCACCATGCCGAGGTAGCCATTGTTGATGATGGCGATATTGAGCTTCTTGCCCTCTTGCGTCAGAGTCTGTAGCTCTGCTTGAGTCATTTGGAATCCGCCGTCGCCGGCGACAACCCAAATCTCTTCGTCGGGGCAGGCGAACCGAGCGCCCATTGCCGCCGGCAAGGCGAAGCCCATGGTGCCGAGGCCCCCTGACGTTATCAGCTTGTTGGGGTAGTCGTGCCGATAATACTGTGCTTCCCACATTTGATGCTGGCCGACATCGGTGACGACGATCGCCTTGCCCGCGGTGAGCCGCCACAGATCGTGAATGACATGCGCTGCGAACAACTTGCCGTTGTCCGGCATATGTTTAATGTCGATGACGGCACTTTGACCTTTGAGCGCGTCGATATGGCTCAACCAATCACTTCGGTCCCTGTACTCGACGAATGGCAACAACATCTGCAATATCTCACGAACGTCGCCGATCAATGGTAAATCTACGCGCACGAGCTTGTTGACCTCAGCCGGGTCAAGCTCAACGTGGATCTTCTTGGCGTTTTGCGCGTACGTCTTGAGGTTTCCAGTGACGCGATCGTCAAAACGCATGCCCAGCGCTATGATGAGATCGGACTGTTGGATCGCTTTATTGACCCAAGCCTCGCCGTGCATGCCCATCATGCCGAGCGCCCGTGGATTGGATGCGGGAAACCCCGTAATGCCGAGCAACGTAGCAGCCACCGGGATGTCGGTCTTTCTGACGAATTCAAGCAACAGACCCGACGCGCCCGCGCGCACGATGCCGTGGCCAGCGAAGATAATTGGTTTCTTTGCGGTATGGATCATCTCAACGGCGCGTTGCAATTCGGCGGGCAACGGCCGGTGTTCGGGTCGATACCCCGGCAGGCGCACGGGCGTGTCGTCCCACGCGAAATGGGCGGATTTTTGCAGCGCGTCCTTGGTGATATCGACGACGACCGGACCGGGACGCCCAGATTTCGCGATGTAGAACGCCTCCTTGATCGCTTGCATGATGTCCTCGGGCTGCGTCACCAAGAAGTTGTGCTTGGTGATGGGCAGCGTCACACCGGTGATGTCCACTTCCTGGAAAGCGTCGGACCCGAGCAACGGAGAAGCAACCTGGCCGGTAATACAAACAATCGGAATCGAATCCAACATCGCGTTGGCGATGCCCGTGGTCAGGTTGGTGGCGCCGGGGCCTGACGTTGCAACGGCCACGCCGACCTTGCCGCTTGCCCTGGCGTAGCCTTCAGCGGCGTGCGCGGCACCCTGCTCATGCCGCACCAGCACATGGTGCAATTGGGTGTTGTACTTCGGCAACGCGTCGTACGCGGGCATGATGGCGCCGCCGGGGTAACCGAAACAAACGCTCACGCCTTGCTGAATCAGCGATTCCCAAAGTATCTCCGAACCCATGCAGACTCGTGACACGTGTACAGCCGAGGTCTCTGCTGGCGCGGTTGCCGACTGTGTGTTCACGGTGACTGCCGGAGCGGCAGCGTGTTGAGACGAAAGGGTCGATGCGGTCACGGTGGGTCCTCCTCGGGGTGTTGATGAACCTTGAATCATTGGGACGCAGAAATTGAAAAGCCCCCGCACCTGGCTGGGTGCGAGGGCCGCGGGCTTCTACTTGTCAGAGCTCAGTCGGCCGCCGCACCCGGAATGAGTACGAGTACCAGCGGGAGCCGAATGATGCCGAGCGCCGAGTTCTCAGCGGCCGCATTTGCAGCCGATGTGGAACCTTGGATGCTCGTTGAAGCCATCATGAACAGACCTTTTGTGAATTGGGATACGGCTACGGTCAAGCCTATTTTTAGGCCAGGGCGCATTTATTTCGCGCCGCCAGTCTAACTAGCTGAAATTGCTGTTTTTGTTGTTTGTGCGGCACGGAACAGACAATGGAGCATGGGCGGACTGGCTGGTCAACATGAAGGGACCCTTGTTGATGCGTTGACTGCGGCTATGCAAAATCCGGTAATACTATCACTCGACACGCGATGTACTTGCCGACCCCACGCAGTCTCACTTCCGGTTCGACGGCTAGTCAAGACGGTCGAACGTCGTCTGACGCGACGACGCGCACATCGCAGCCGCAGCGCAACGTGCATCGCTGCCCGGCGCTCGAATCGTTCGAGCCCGCGTGCCGATCAATGCCGTAGATTCGAGCTCGCGACGTATTATGCCGAACAGCAGCAAGCTAGAAGAGCTGGAGCGCGTGTTGTCCAAGGCGACGGACAAGCCCCTTGTCATCTTGTTAGGTGGGCATCCGGATCCGGACGCCATTGGCAGCGCCCTGGCCCATCAGAGAATCTGTGAGCAACTTGGTGTTACCGCCACCATTGCGCACGTCCTGCCACTGTCACGTTCCGAGAACCGAGCTTTGGTCAAGGTTCTCAACATTTCGATGACGCGAGTCAACGAGACGGCCGATCTCGAACAGTTCGGCTACTTGTCGTTGGTTGACTCCAGCGCCACTGAGCCGTCAATCGAGGTACCCAAAGAGCTTCAGCTGCTCACCGTGATCGATCACCATCGGTTGCCGACCATGCCGAAGGCCCCCTATTTGGACATTCGCGCCGACGTCGGCGCGACCTGCACGATCTACTCCGAGTACATGGAAGCAGGGCTTGGCGCGTTCAATGGCGGCGGGCGTGCCGACAGTGCCACTGCCACCGCCATGTTCTTTGGCATCCAGACAGACACGGATGATTTTGCGCTGGCGACTCCAGCTGACTTTCGAGCTGCCGCCCACCTGAAGCCCCACTGCGATGCAGAGGCCCTGAGCCGTGTCGCTCGAAGGCGTGTGACGGCCGAGACAATGGACGCTCTGAAGCGAGCATTGCTTGACCTACAGGTCATTCGCGATTTTGCCATTGCTGGGGTGGGTCGCGTATTGCCGGCCAACCGCGACGCCATTCCCTCCGCTGCAGACTACATCATGCGCCGGGAAGACATTGACACGGTTCTCGTTTACGGAATCGTGGAGGGCCGCATCGACGGCTCGCTCAGAACCAATAGTGCGAGCGTCGATCCGGCCGCGTTCATGCTCAATGCCTTTGGCGAAGACACGCAGGGTCGTCCCTACGGCGGTGGTAGAGCCGACAAGGGTGGTTTTCAGCTTCCGCTTGGTATTCTCTCCGAAACCGCCGATGAAGACTCACTCTGGGCCATGGTGCGAGAGATCATCCACCAACGAGTTGCCAGAGTGATTCCGGAGCTAGCCAAGAAGCGCAGTGAGCCACGCGACAAGTCGGCGTGAGGTTCACCCGCTGTCTTGCTTTAGGCCTGGGCCGAGCAGCGCCAGGAACACGCCTGATTGCTTCAAACGTTCCAAGAAGTTCTTCGTGAAAATGTGCTTCAGGCTCAGGTAGCTATGCGCTGCGTACGGTGTGTCGGCCCGCAATATCACGACGCGTACGGCAGCATCGTAGCTTCCGGATGCCACATGAGCCCAAGAGTCCAACAGCCCCTGACGAACTTCGAGCCCCGTTGTGGGATCCGTTTGAACGGTGTAGTCGATCGCACAACGAAATGGGCTGACGATACTTGTCGCGGGCTGAACGTAACTGCCCAGCAGCGTGTAGCGAGAACGCACCGTGCCTTCGCGCAGCAGCCCATCCGTGTCCAGTTGAAAAGGCGTCAACTCGTGGTTCCTATCGGCCAGAAATTCCGTCAGCCAGAACTTTACCTGCCGGTGAAATACGTGATGTGCGGCGGCATGTTCTCTGAGGGCGCGGTCCGAACTTCGCCTCAGCAGGGCGGTTCCGGTGAACGACCACGCCAGATACTGGGCAAATTCCCTTGCTCGAACTGCGCTCTGCCACTGCCTTCCGCTGGCATTGACGGCGCGGTCGATGACGCTGCGCGGCCAAGTCGCGAGCGCGATCTGCTGGTCCACCGTCACGGTACGGGCTGGGGGTCCCAAGTCAACAGACACGGACAGGGCCTCGTAGCGACAGAAACCTACGTTTCCGTCCGGTTTGGAAGTGACGCCGCGCAACATGCCAACGGCCACCCACTGCTCGCCTGCTCCTGCGCGCCGCCGATGCGCGACGGGCAGCTCGTCAGGCAGGGCAAAGTTGTTTGCCATCAGTGGAATAGTGCCGTTTTCAGCAAATAGCGGCGGCGCGTCTTCTGAGACGGCGTCATAGTCCATCAGCACAAGAATCAGCCACTCGTCTTGTGGGTCGGTTGCCTCTGGGCTATTCCCACCATTGTCCGACTGAGCATCCGTCATATGTTCATGTAGTTGCATGCTCGACACTAGCGAAACGCTAAGACTAGCCTAATTCCCTTATTAGCACGAGCCTTGAGCCATGGTGAATCTTGCGGGACACTGAAACCAACGACGTGACAGCATTGCCTCAAGTGGCCCGGCCGGCGTCCATCCCCCGGGGTGGGTCAGTGGTGCGTTTGCACCCTGAGGTTTGCACCGAGATCGAGTTTGTTCACGCACTGCGCGCTCGTCAGCCGTGGGCTGTCGGCCAAATGATTGAGCGCTATTCGGCAATTGTTCGCCGTTCCCTTTATCGCGTCTTGGGAACGACCGTCGATCTTGACGACTTGGAACAAGACACATTCGTTACGGTACTGGCCCGTTGCCACACCCTGCGCGATCCGGACGCGCTACGCAGCTTCGTCGTCAGTGTCGCGATGCGGCTAGCTCGCAATGAGTTGCGCAAACGCGCAATTCGCCGCTTCGTCGGGCTGGACGCTTTGGACAACGCGGGCGTGCCTGCTCACGATCCGGCGACGGCGCAATTCGCTCGGCATATCTATCTAGCTTTGGATCAGTTGGACACCGGCGCGCGCATTGCATTCGTTCTGCGCCATGTTGAAGGGTGTGAGCTGACGGAAACGGCCGCTGCCTGCGGCTGTTCACTGGCCACGGTCAAGCGCTGGCTCTCACGCGCCGAAGCGCGGCTGCGCGAACTAGCCAGCCAAGACGAAGTCCTAAGCACGCTGTTCGAAAAGCAGGAGAGGGCCGTATGAGCACCAACCTGCATCGCTTTGGTTTGATGGTGGACAAAGTGCTGAGCGTTCCAGAGCGCGAGTCCACGGACAACAGCTTGAAACACACGGTGCTGGCCTTGGCGGACACGGCAATCCGCCACCGGCGCCTGCGCCGCAATGTCACGGCGGCGTCTGGCATGGCCGTGTTATGCGCTGCTGGAATTGTTGCCAACACCCTTCGACACGCGCGGCCCGGAGAAGAACCCATTGAGTACCGAGTCGCCGGCAATTCGATGCCTTCCCCTGTTGGAACGTACGTTGCGCCTGCATCGCGTCAACCGCTTGCGTTGCGTTTCTCCGAAGGCAGTGTTGTCGAGTTGGAGCCCGGCGCGCGAGCGCGTGTGGCGCGGACGACGACGCACGGCGCTACCGTGTTGATTGAGTCCGGTGGCGCTCAAGTCAATGTCGTGCATCGGCCGGCAACGGATTGGACAATCCTGGCTGGGCCGTACACGGTGCGCGTCACGGGTACCGCCTTCGATTTGGATTTCGATGCCGCTTCCCAGCGTTTCGAGCTCAAGATGCAATCGGGCGTCGTCAGTGTCGATGGCCCCGGGTTGTCGCATCCAGTACAAGTCGAGCACGATCAGAAATTCGTGCACTACGTGGGCGATCCCAATTTCGAGCGCAAAGAGACGCAAGACTCGGTGGAGGTGGGCAAGCCAGCATCGCCAAACACGTCGGCTGCTGACGTTGGAACCGGCGCCGAGGCATCCATGCAGCGAAGGTTGACCTCGGTTTACGGCGATGTGGGCCGTGAATCGACGGTGCGCACTGGTTGGGCCGCAGACGTCGCGCGTGGCGAATACGCGGCCGTGCTTAGAAAAGCCAAAGAAAAGGGTTGGGCCCAAGTTCTCGAAGAGGCCAATACGCAGGACTTGATGGCCGTTGCCAACGCGGCCAGGTTCCTAGGCCGGACTGATTCCAGCCGCGAAGCGCTGCAAGCCCTGCGTCGGCGGTTCAAGGGTACGTACGCGGCGCAATCGGCCACATATTTGTTGGGTCGCATTACTGAGCCCAGTTCGACGAAGGAAGCGGTCAGTTTCTACCTACAGTACGAACGCGAGGCGCCCAATGGTCCGCTCGTAGCTGAGGCTGTGGGGCGGCGGCTGTTGTTACTGCAAGCGACCGGCGATCGGTCGGGGACGGAGCGTTTGGCCCGCGACTACGTGGCGCGCTTCCCGGATGGGCCGTACGCAGGGGTCGCCCGCAAGATCGTCCTACCGTAGTCGAGCCAGAGCCGTGGTAATGCTGCAGTGTGTTTGATCGATCGCGCGCAGCACGAGCGGCCTCTCTGCTAGTGGCCGTTTGGTTGGCGATTGCGACGCACGCATTTGCCGAACCATCCGTATTGCTCGTCGTATCGGGTGCGGTCGATCAAGATACGGCGCCGTTCGAGCTCAGGTTGCGCTCGGAATTTGGGGCTGAGGGGCTTGAAGTCGTGACGACTTCGAGGCGATCCCAGGATGACCTTCTCGATCTCGAGGGACTCGCACGACGCACCGGCGCAGTTGCGGCATTGAGCGTCTACGTGGGCGTGCAAGAGGTTCAAGGTCGGTTTTGGGTTTCCGATCCCAAATCGAACGCCGATCTGGTCAGGACGCTTCACGCCACTCGCTTGGAAGGCGACGCCGTGAGCGTGTTCGCGCTACGCGCGGTCGAGGCGTTGCGCGGCGCCCGGCTCGAGCTTGAACAGCAGCGCAGGCGCATGGTCGCTGCCGGTTCTGGCGCGGTTGACTCGAGCGGCAATGCACCCCCGGCGACGGCGGCCCCGGCGGCGCAAGCGGCCCCCGCGCCCAGTGTTCCCGTGCCGCCAAAACCAAAACCAGCGGCACCGAAGCCACCGACGCCCAAGATCCCAGTTCGCGCGTCAGCTGCGCCTGCCGCTCGACGCTGGACGGTGTTGCTAGCCGCCGTTGTTGGAGCCGATGAGAACGGGATGGGTCAGATTGCAGCCCCTTCATTGGGTGCCCGCTTTCGATGGCTTGACAGGCTATCGGTGGGACTTGCCTTCAATGGGCCGTTTATTTCGCAGCGATACATGCCCTACGCCGGCCACATCAACGTGGATCAGGAGCTGCTCGACATGCAAGCCCGCTACACGGCTTGGCGTAGCGAGTGGTTCGCGTTCGACGGCTTTGTCACCACGGGCATGAGCCGTCTTGGCGCATCGGGGACGCAAACGGCCGTGCCTGGAACGGCTCGCAGCTCGCAAGCGCTAGGTTGGACGTTTGGCGTCGGCTTGGGCACGGACGCACACCTGACGGAGCGGTGGCTGCTCGGGCTCGAACTGCTGTGGATTCGGCGCGTGCCGGCCCCGGTAATCCATGCCGGGCCAGGGACCCTGACCGGCAAACAGGATCCACTCATCCTCGGAAAACTCGGGCTTGGATTTTTGTTTTGACGGCACTGGGACAATGGCCGCGACCGGTGCGCATTCAGGTCGCCGGTCGCCGCATGCCCGGCCGGATATTCGACGTGAGCCGCGGGCAAGTTTGCGCCACACTTCCCCCAAAGAGGTGCCATGTCCGTTGGCCAACATAGACCTGCCCGTGCACCGGCCCCGCCCGCGAGGTCAGTGCCCGCCCCTGACGGTCCGCGTGGTTGGTGGAGTCGGGGCCTGGCGCTGCTTGTGGCCATTTTGACGGCATCGACAGCCAGTAGCTGCACGCAAGATCTCGTCGCGATTGAAAACGCGACCGCGGGCGGGGCTGGGGGAGCGGGCGGCAGCTGCGCCCAAGCGAACGATCCTTGCGATTCTTCGAATTCGGGACCGCATGAATGCTGCCCCGGTTCTTGGTGCAACGGCAGGGTTTGTGTGGGTACTGACGCCGGGAACTGCAACAAACAATCGTACTATCAGACATGCACGAACAATGGCGACTGCACCTGCGGTGGTACCTGTCAAGCGGTGGCCTCACAGGGTTCGTCGCCCGATGTAAGGTACTGCGCCAGTCCAGGTGCCTACCCATTTGAAGACGGAACGTACTGTAGTCTGCCCAGTGATTGTCGCAGCCTTTTCTGCGACAGCTACGGCAAATGCAGCACCGCCGGGCAAGCCTGCGCCGTTGAGGGCGACAGCTGCAATTCGCCAGACGACTGTTGTTCTAATCGGTGCAATGGCAACAAGTGTACCAGTGACGGTTGCACGGTGGTCGGGGACGCTTGCCGATCCGATTCCGAATGCTGCGCTAAAACTCCGGGTAGCTGTGTCAAACTAGGTGGCGAATCGCGTTGCATGACGAGTTACTGCCGTAGCGAGGGAGACATTTGCACGTTCGGCTCCCAATGTTGCCCCGGTGAGCAGTGCAATGTGGACCGCTGCGAGATGTTGACAACCCAGTGGTCGTGCTTGACGCAAAATACACCGTGCACGTATGTTTGCTGTTCGGGCATCTGCGACCAGGCTACCAATTCCTGCTTTGCGTTGGATGGCTGCCAGCCAATTGGGGAAAGCTGCAATCAGAATGGCGACTGCTGTTCGGGGAGTTGTACCAGTGACGGTTCGGCGCCAAAGACCTGCAGCACAACGTCGTTTGCCTGCCTCAAGGAGGGCGAGTTGTGTCCCCAACAAGGAACGTCTTGTTGTAGTGGTGAACAGTGCGTCAATGCTTGGAATGGCATGAAGCGGTGCTCGAGCAACCCGACTACGGGCCGTAACCTGGGGGCGGCTTGCGCCTTTGGTGCTCAATGCGAAAGTGGCGGAAATGGCGGAAGCGTCCGCTGTGCGGAGGATCCCGCTACAGGCACATTCACGTGCAGCAATGATTGCGTCGCGAATGGGTCTTCCTGCCAGAACTACGTCGATTGCTGTCGAGGGTACTGCTCGAATCGGGGTATCTGTGACAACGTCCTGACGAACTAGTGGGAGTTCCTCCCAGCCGGTGCTCGCAGCCTCTGAAGCCACGTTTGCAGTACCTACCTTACAAGGTTGACAAACCGCCCCTTCGCACTTCGCCTATCGTTTCCAGATCGAGTGCGCAAATTCGGGCATTGTTCGCGAAAATCACGTGCACGTGGAAATGCCCTGCAAGAAAGAGGGCCTCACGATGTTCAAATTATCGTCGTATTGAACTTTCAGCGAAGGATGGTTCATTCTAGCCGAAGAAACGCGGCCGCACGCTTGACGCCCAAATCCAGGCTGTGAGACTCTACCCTGCGATTGTACGGGGTCAATGCGGAATTGGCCGGTTGGGGCCCCACGGAGGGTTGATATGATTTGTACTTCTAAGCTCGTGACAATGCTGGCTGCATTCGGACTTCTCAGTGTGGCTTGTTCCAGTGATGATAAGCCTGCTGCCGTACGCCTTAGCGATCGGGGTCAGACTTGTCAATCCACGGCTGATTGCGCAGGCAGCCTGATATGTGCCGGGGGGCAATGCACGGATTCGACCGTGGGCATCTCTCCGACCAGCAAGCAATGCCTGCTGAACGAATGCC
Source organism: uncultured delta proteobacterium (assembly GCA_963811985.1). Taxonomy (GTDB): domain Bacteria; phylum Myxococcota_A; class Polyangia; order Polyangiales; family Polyangiaceae; genus FEN-1139. The sequence continues at coordinate 40,618 of CAWEUH010000048.1, read as the reverse complement.
AGGCAGCCGCTGACTGCTGCCCGGCATCAACAGCGACTTGCAATGACGCGAACTACACGTGCGACAGCAACCTATGTCACCGCACGGCGACGAGCTGCACGGCATCGACGGATTGTGTGACAACCTTTGCGACCGATCCGGTCACGGGTCGCACAGCATACTTCTGCTCCACCGGCGGCAAATGCGTCGAGTGCCTCCAGGCGACCGATTGCGCGACGATCACCCAGACTTGCTCATCGGACAACCACTGCGTGACTGCCTGCAGCAGTGACAGTGACTGCCAGGCGCTCTACTCCTGCCAAGCGTCAACGTCGCAGTGCGTGTACAAAGGCTGCAGTGAAGACAGGGAATGCAAAGTGATCAAGAACAACGCCGAAGCCTACTGCGACTCGAACAAGCAGTGCCAAACGTCCAAGTGCGCTTCGGATACCGAATGCTTCCACCCGACCACGCCCACGCCCGTGACCGGAAGCGGGAATGCCTACGCCTATCAGGTTTGCATTAGCGGCACGTGCCAAAACGCAGGCTGCGACACGGACGACGAGTGCAAGGCGCTGCTACAGACCTATTTGACGGCCACATACAAGCAGCAGTACCCAAAGATTACGGCGCAGTGTCAATGATGTGACGGGCAATCCCCAGCATCCAATTCTGTACCGCCGAACATCATGTCGGTTGACAAGCTAGACAAGGAAATCGGCAAATAGGCGCCAGCCGCGACTGGGCCGGCTATTCCATCGAAATTGACTCCGGCACACTCGCTGTCACGATCGGCAATTAGCCTTTGGTCAACTCGTCAAACGCCTCTCCAACCGCCTTGACATCTTCGACCGTGTTGAACGCACCGAAACTGAACCGCGTCGTACCGCCGAGCGCGTACGTCCCAATCGTCTGATGCGCCAGCGGGGCGCAGTGGAAACCGGAGCGTGTGAGCAGCCCGAAACGGTTTTCAAGGGTGTCCGACAGGTCTTGGGGCTGGTCGTAGCCTGCGATGCGTACGCAAAACACGCCGACTCGATCAGGGAGTGTGCTCGGACCGTACCAGGTCAGACCCGGGCGCCCGCGGCTCAGCTGGTCGAGCATGGCTTGGGTCAACTCACGGTCGTGCTCCCAGAGGCTTTGAACGCCATGCTCGAGGATGAATTTGAGTGATTCGGAAAGGCCAATGATGCCAATGGCGTTGTGGCTCCCCGGTTCGTACTTGTCTGGCAGAAAGTCGGGTTGCACGTCAAGTTCACTGTTCGAGCCGGTGCCGCCTTGACGCACGGTGCGCAACTTCTTCTCGAGCCCGGGGCGAATGTACAGCGCGCCAGTTCCAAGCGGGCCCAGCAGTCCCTTGTGGCCAGGCACGGCGACGAGATCGATTTGGTCGGCATCGACATCGAGCGGGACATGCCCGGCCGACTGCGCCGCATCCAGGAGAAATGGAATGTCGTGCGCGCGGGCGAGGCGGCCAATCTCGCGAACCGGTTGCAGCGTGCCGGTGACATTGCTCGCGTGCGCGACGGCAATCAGGCGCGTGTTTTTCCGAATCGCGCGTCCAAGTGCCGTCACGTCCAAAAGACCCGTTTCAGGATCGCAGGGTATGCGGGTCTGCTCAATGACGCCCGAGGCGGTCAATTCCGAGAGCGGCCGCAACACGGAGTTGTGATCCATGGTCGTCGTGATGGCGTGATCGCCGGATCTTAGCAGCCCGTGTATCGCGAGATTGAGCGCGTCGCTAGCGTTGAGTGTGAAGATGACATGCGCCGAGGAATGTCCACCCAGCAGTGCGCGTAGCCTGTCGCGACAGGTCTCGAGCAGTTGCGCGGCCTCGCGCGACTCGGCATAGGCGCCGCGACCGGGGCTGGCGCCGATCTCGTTCGCGTAGCGCGTCATTGCGGCGATCACCCCGGGGGGCTTCGGGAACGACGTGGCGGCGTTGTCCAGATAGATGCGGCGAGGCACTGAGAACGCCACCTCTATACTTCCCGTTCAACGGAGCGCAACCGGCTTGGTTGCTGGTCGCAGGAGTTCCTTTCGGGACAAGGGCCTGTCCAAGGCTAATGGAATGAATTGCGGGCAACGGGAGCAGGCGTCCATAAAGAAATGAACTGTCAAGTTGCCAAAGTCGCCAAGGGTTTAGGGTGGGCGGAGCCGAGGCTTTGGCGTGGCGTCTAGCGTGCCGGACGCCGCCTAACCAAGCGAAAACCGGGGGGCGAGGCTTGCCTTCCCCCCAAGCATTCACTTGATGACGATTTCGACGCGGCGATTGTTCGCGCGACCTTCGGGCGTCTTGTTGTCGGCGATCGGCGTTGTTTCGCCTTTGCCGACAGCGCTGATGCGATCGGATTTTACGCCTTCGCTCACGAGGTACTCACGGACGGCCTCGGCTCGACCCTGCGACAGTTTCATGTTGGCGTCGTCCGAGCCTACTGAATCCGTGTGACCCTCGACGACGATTCTCTTTTCGTCAGACTGCTGCTGCAGGACCTTGGCCACTTTGGAGAGGCTATCCTTGGCGATGGGCAGCAGCGCAGTTTTACCCGAGGCGAACAGCACCGAACCACTCAAAGTGATGACGAGGCCGCGCGACTCTTCCTTGATCTTCGCGATCTCCTCGAGCGACTTCATGGCGTCGGCGAGCCTCTTCTCGGCCAATGCCCGAGCGGCCTTCTCGGCTTCGAGCTCCTTCTGGCGCGCCTCGAGAGCTGCGGCCTGCGCCGCCAGCTGCTTTTGCTGCTCGCCGACCTTATCGGCCATTTCCCTGCGCACCCTGTCGAGCTTCGCCTGATTCGACTTTAGCTCGTCTTGGGCCTCCTTGCGCATGCTTTCTTCGACTTGGGTGTATTGCTTCTCGGCATCGGCCACGTCTTTTTGAGCTTGAGCCTGGTTCGCGAGCGCCACGGCCAATTCCGCCATGCGCTGCGCGACATAGGCGTAGCTCTTTTCCTGAACCGAGCCGGCGTCGTCGCTGTGCGCGGCTTCTGCCTTGTCTAGGGCTTGCTTGGCCGAAAGTAGCTTATCCGGAACTAGTTCCGCAGCCTTGCCTTTTGCGGCGTCTTGATAGGCCGCTCGCGCGTCCTGGAGTTCCTTCGTAGGTACTGACGCGCCGCAGCCGACGAGCAACGCCGCTGCCGCACTGAGAATGCATATTAGTTGAGTCCGTTTGGTCATCATGGATCTCCGTAGGCGAATCCGCATCACTGCGCTGCAGGTTTGGAATTGCCCGCTTCCTCTCGCAACTTCTTGATCTTGTCCAATGCCTCCTGCGCCTTTTGGCGCAAGGCGGCCTCGCGCGCCAGGGCTAGCGCCAATTCGGCATCGACGCGTGCACGGTCGAGCGTCAACCTGGCTTGTTCATTGTCCTCTTGAGTCATCAAACCCTGAGCGGTCTGCAATTGGTCTTTGGCCATCTTCAGATGTAGCGCCGCCTTGGGGACGCCGGGGGCTCCGACTTCCTCAGCCGCGCGAATTGCAGCCTGCGTTTCCGTCACCTGTCCTGCAGGGACGGGAGCTGATGCGCCGCAAGCCACGGCAAGACATGCAGCCATTGTTGCAACGACACCGGTAACTAACCTCATGTTGCCTCCATTGAGTGCAACCCAGAGTAGCGCCCAAGCGTACGAATTTTCAACCACTTCTCTTTGGGCGGTAAAATCTGCGTGGCCGGCGAGTCATTTGGCGGGTCCGCAGGGGGGTGGTGCATTCAAAAATGCTTGTTTTTGTCGTGGTCGGCACAGAAACGCCCGTATCCTTGCCTTCGCGAGGGCGGAACCGAAGTGAGCTGGGTGACGGCTGGCCAGGACTGACCAGCAACCAAAACCAGCAACCAAGCCGATTCAGTGGTTCCAAAATTCGTGGAGCCCGGGCTACGCGCCCGTCGCTTTCGGCGGCAGCGGAGACGTGTACAACGGCGTCACTGGCACCTCGACGGATGGGCGATAGGCGGGCAGCTTTACGACAAAGCGCAGGCCTTTCTTGCCTCGGTTGACGCGATAGATCTTTCCGCCGTGCAGCTCGATGATCGAGCGAGCAAGCCCCATGCCCAGAGCCAGCCCGCGATGGGGACTTGGCATTGCCTTGTAAGTACCCGTTGTCTCTTCGGCGTCGCTGTCGCGCAGTTCGCGCGGGGAGGGGATCTCGAGTGCGAAGCCGACTTGGCTGTTTTCCAGAGGTGCGATGTGCAGCCTGACCAGCGCGCCGGGGACGCTCCTTCCCGCGTGACCGACAAACGTTGCCAGCGCGTTCGAAAAGCGAACCCTGTCGACTTCGACAACGCCGACCCCACTTGCGATATCGCCAATTACGTCCACCGCGTTGTCGCCGGCTAGGTGACGACCCTTCTCAACGATGTCTGAAACCAGCTCATCAAGGCTCACCGGCTCACGAACCAGCTGCAATTGCCGGGCTTCCACGCGCGCGGCATCGAGGATGGTTTCGATGAGTGCCAGCAGTTCACGGCCGCTGCGTTCGATAACGGTCAAACTCTCTTCTTGTCCTTCAGTCAACGATTCACTGCGCCTTACGATTTCCGTAAAGCCCAAGATTGAATTTAGCGGGCTTTTCAGGTCGTGACTGACGCTGGCGAAGAACAGCCCCCGCATGCGCGTCGTGGCCTCACCGACCAAAATGGCTTGCTCTTGGGCCTGAGCGAACATTCGAAATCGCCCGGCGAGTTTCTCGACCGACGCGCTGAGCTCGGCTACGACTTCGAAGCGCGGCCCATACGCGACATGCTGCCCTTCGGCCACGATCAATTGCGTGTCCAGGGCGCGCACCTCGCGCGTCGCACTGGTGAGATCCTCGACCAGATAGCGAGCCAGCCGCGTGCCGACCCAACCTGCTGTCAAAACGGCGGCGGCCGTCACCATCCACGGAATCCAGCCAATGTCGCCGAACTGGCCAGCTCCAAGATGCACCGTGACGCTGCCGGAGTCGAGTGGCGCGACCAACTGCAAGTCGCCACCCGGTGCGTGGCGCCGCAAGTACGCTTGCTGCTCGGAGGACCACGAAACGTGCAGCCCCAAGTGTTGAGCGACCTCGGTCGCTTCCTGCAAGCCGGCGGTTGGAACCACGCCTGGAGAATCCTCGAAGGCGCTACGCGCGATGGCGAGCGCGGCCGCTTCGCGCTGATTCTCGTCGGCTTGCCGAATATGCGAGCTTACGACGAGCGTGGAGCCCAGCGTGATGAACGCGACCGGGGCTACGACGGCGAACATCAAGCGAAGACGGAACAATCGGACGGCTCGGTGTGATTGCTCTTCTTGGGCCACGAGGTCACCCATCACTTGGGGTGGCGCTAGTTCGATGACCGAAAGCAGCGTCCCGCGCAGCGTTGCGTAGAGCGGCAACGCGGTTGCGGACACCACGAGCAATGCGAATAGCGTCACGCTAAGCGTGACCGCGGGATCGAGCAGGGCCGGACGCGCGAACATGGCCAGGGTGACAATCACCGTCGCGTTCGACAGCAGCCAGGTCATCGTTGAACCGGAATGCCTCCCGGGAAAGCCCCACCAGATCCTGCATTTCGACGGCGCTCGAGCCGAGCGCCAGCGCGCGCAGCAAGAACCGATAGCGATGCAGTGAGATCACGGAACGGACTGGTGCCACGAAACCCCCCAAAAGAATGGCCATACCCAGCAGATAAACGCTTGCGTCGGCGGGTCTCGTCTCAAGCACCAGCAACCAACGCGACATCGATAGGATCAAGAAGACAGCGACCGAAGACAGCAGTTCGAGCCCCAAGACTCGAAAGACCAAGCGATTGACCTGGGAGTTCATAGCCCGCTCCGGTCCGCCGCGTTGGCGTGGGTTGGCTCCGAGGTAACGGCGCCTTGCCAGCGATCCTCAGCGGATTCGCTGGGCAAGATCACGGTGAAAGTCGAGCCCTTGCCGAGGGCGCTTTCGAGCGCGATCGAGCCGCCGTGCATCTCAATCAAGCGACGGCTGATCGCCAAACCGAGGCCCGTGCCTGTGCGGCGCCAGCGTTGCTCGCCCGACTGCCTGTATTCTTCGAAGATCGCCGCTTGCTCGGTCGGCGCGATGCCGGGCCCCGTGTCCTTGACAGCCACGGCCGTGGTATTGCCTGCGCCGCGGCTGACATGAACGCTGACCTTGCCCTGTTGCGTGAATTTGACGGCGTTGCCGATGATGTTGTTCAGAATCTGCCTTAGGCGCCGTTGATCGGCCCAAGCCGGCGCGTGGTCTCCGTCGAGCTCGAGTGTGAGTCCTTTGTTGTCCGCGGTCACTTGAATCTCGCGAACAACGGCTTCGGCCACCTCGAGAACATCGACGTGGGCCTGCGTCAGCCGCAATTGTCCCGATTCAATGGCAGACAAGTCGAGAATATCGTCGATCAGGGCCGCCAAATGGCGGCCGCTCGCATGGACGATGGTGAGGTCTTCGCGTGCCTCGCTGCTGAGCGGCCCGTCCACCTCCGCCAGCAGCACATCGGTGAAGCCCAAGATGGCGTTCAGTGGCGTGCGCAGTTCATGGCTGAGCGCCGCCAGAAACGCGCCGCGATCCCGGTCGTAGGCGAGCGTTCGATGTAGGTTCTGGCGATAGCGCTTTTCCGCCGCGGAAAAGCGTGAAGCCAACTCATTGAAGGCGCTCGTCAAAACCCCCACGACGTCCGTCGAGCGGACTGGAATTGTCTGGCCCAACGGCTCGGTTTCGCGAGCTGACATCGCGCCGATGCGAGCCCTCACGTAATCCACGTCTGCATGGACATTGCGTGCGAGCCAGTACGCTACCAACATGGCCACACCAATCAAAAGCGACGATAGTAGACCTAGCGACGTCACCATCGGGACGGCCGGTGCTGGCGGTTTTGGCGCGCGCGAGAAGACCAAAAGACTCGAAAGCTCTCGCGGTGTGCGAACCGGCGCTGTCGCGAAACTCACGCGACCCAGCTGCGTTTGGGTGTGACCTGTTTCATCGACGAGCATGTTGACGATTTGCTCGCGCGTGGGCGGCAAAATCGTGCCATCGACAAGGATTGAACCATCCGTATCCACGAGTAGTAGTTCAACCCCCGCGCGGCGCGCGGCGCGCTCGATGACGACCGCCCGCTGCTCCAAGGGAATGACGCGCAACCGTTCTGCTAGGATGGCGGCTGTGGCGCGCGCCTGCTGCAGCGAGTTGACGTCACTGTGATTGTTCAGTGTGCTAAAACCCAAAATAGCAAAGGCAACCGCTGCGAACGTGCCCAGAGCGACCACGATGGCCGGGGCCAGCGCGACGAAGGGCAGGGAGCGCATTTGCCAACGCACACCCACAGGCTACCGAACTGCGACCAAAGCGCCAATGCGGTTCTACTGCCCCGCGACCAGGCTCTGTGGGCCGGCTTTCTGAAGCGTTTGGCGGTGATTCTAGAGGTTGGACGACGCTGCCCCTGCTTTTCTGGTAGCCGCAAAGGAAAATAACAGCGCAAGAGGCTCGGGGGGAGTTATGCGTCGCTTGCAAGGCGGGCGAACACGGCGTGATCGAGCCAGCGGGAATCGACGAATTCCGCTTGCCGCGCGATCCCCTCAAAGCGAAAACCCAACCGGCCAATGACGGCCAGGCTCGAATAGTTGGTTGTCGCAGCCGCACAGCGCACCCGATGCACTCCGGCCCGAAGAAAGGCGAAGTCCAAGCATGCCGCGGCTGCTTCCGTCATATATCCCTTACCGCAAGCCTCCTTGATCAACCAATAGCCGAGTTCGCAGGAGCGGTGAAGATGGACGCAATTGTCGAAGCCGACAAGCCCCAGCAACTGCCGAGCGCCCGTGTCGCGAATAATGAAGCGCATGGCGCGGCCGCTGTCCCAATCTGAGGCGCTGCTGTTTGCGAAGCGCTGGCTAGCTTCTTCGGTATCATTGTATGGAACCCAAGGCAGCCAACGCTGCAGATGGTGCCGTGAATTCTCGATGGCTTCCCACAATTCCCGCCAGTCAGAAACCTCGAGCGGCGTCATGGCGAGGCGCTTTGACACAATGGGACTACTTCGAAAGTATGTTCGCGAAGGAATGTTGAGCATCGCAATCGCCCGGCTCACGAACGCCGCTTATTGAAGACCACCCTTGCATTCGGCACGAGCCAGCATGGGTTCAAAGTGGCCCGACTCATAGTCGCGCCAGGCAACATACCATTGATGGCTGGTTCGAGAAGGTGCAACTTCAGGGTAGGGCTGAATGCCAGTGCCACTCACCTTGGCGATGATACTGGGAGGTCCCAGCCCGCCCCGTGACGCGACAGCGAATTGAACGCGAGAGGCCTCGTACCAGGCGACGGCGGCTTCGCTCTCGCCGGCTGAGGCGGCCCCGTGCGCCCCGTGCTTGCCAACCCCGCGTCTCCAAATGGTTTCTCCTGACTGCGAGTCCAAGTGGGCTACCTGCACGCCGTTGCTGTCATTCCAGACTGCCAGACAGTAGTTGGCGGCGCAGGCCAGGCGCACATCGTCGGAGCTCTGGTTGCTTTGCGCCGCTTTCCTTGCGGTCGGTGTGCCGACGCCCGCGTCGGCGCGGCCGTCGTCGGCGGCACTCGAGCTTGAGTCAAGCGGGCGCAGCTTGCCAATGAAACGGTCCTTCACAGCGATCTTCGTCTTCGGTGGGGCAAGCCCAGACTGAAGTTCCGTACCGCCGAGGTCGATGCTCATCCAGTGTACCCTCTTTGAATTGCCGCGTCGCAGGACGAATGACACGTTCAAGTGGCCTGCTGCAATGGCAATGCAAGGTTTGGTGGCGCCGGGTTTTGTCGCGCGGTCAGGTTTCAATGATGTCAGTTGAATGACGCCGCCCATGGGTGCCAAGTCGCGATCCATGTGACGTGCCACCAGGTTGGTCACACCGTCCACCGAATCGTCTTCCCACGCAACCCACGAAGTGCCATCGGGTGCGGCGGCCATCGAAGGTGAGTAGTTGCCGTGACCGATCGGTCCCACGCGGCGAATAGGGCCCGAGATCTTGCCGTCGTCCGTCAGGGCACGTACGAAAACGCCGGGCTCGCTGCCAATTCCGTTCCAGAATAGAAGTGTCAGCTGCGTGCCATTGCGAACCAGCTGCGGGTGCCGCGCGTTGGCTGCCTCGGGTGCGACGACGAACGGCTTTTCCTTCGCCCGAAGATTGGAGTCGAGCAACGTGGTAAATACCTGATGTTGGCCCCAGCCAAATATGGACTCCCGCGCCCGAATCGATCACCGAAGGTCGTGTTACGTCCTCCGCCGTGTTGGCGCCGAATGGCCGCGGACGCCCCAAACCGGAAAGGTGGCAAGGAGCGTTGGGAGTTTCGAGAGCGGCGCGGACATGCGCGCGGAGATTGGTTGCCAGACCTTCCCCGCCATTGTGAATCGCGGTGTCCAGCTCCGATAGCGCCTTTTGAGGATCCCCTTGCGCCAATGCGTCTTGAGCCGCAAAGATGGACTCTGCGTAGGCTGCCGCCTCCAAGTTGGGTTTGGGAGGTTCGGCTGATGAGGACCTGCCCGCGCTGACTGTGGCATGCGCCGAAGCAGCAGGAACTCCGGGGGCGTGCCTCCAGTTGCGATAGCCGTAGTATAAGCCGCCCGCGGCAGACACAAGCACGAGAATAGCCCATAACCCGCCGCCCGAGCGGGCGCGGCCAAGAGGCGCCATGGACAGCCCCGGACCGATATTCCCCGGCGGTGCCGACGACGCAGCTTCGGTCGTGCGCGACGACACCATTGACGCGCTCAGCGGGCTAGAGGCCGAGCGAGCGGAGCTAGCCGGTTCGCGGTCTTCGGATGAAACGCCTAATCTGCTCGTCAGATCGTCCACATCGACAAGCATCGAAGGCGTTTGAACCGACGCCTTGTTGGCGGGGCTTAGGACTTCGGCTAGCGCCAACGCGAACTCGCGGGCCGTTTGGAAACGTTCATTGGGCTCGCGCGCCAAGGCCTTTTGAAACCAAGCGTCGAATGCGGGGGTCAAATCAGGCCGAAGTTGCGACGGCACTGGCAGTGGCGCACTGGCGACTTGCGCCAGGATCATCGCGACGCCCTGATCCACATTCCACACGGTCTGCCCCGTGAGGCATTCGTACACAATGCAACCTAGCGCCCAAAGATCACTGCGGTGGTCTACCTCACCTCTTCCGCGCGCCTGCTCCGGACTCATGTAGGCTGGCGTACCAAAGAGCGCCCCTTCCCGCGTCAGTCGAACCTGCTCTGCGGAATCATCGGAAGGTATGTAGAATTTCGCAAGGCCGAAGTCCAGAAGCTTCGTGATGAGTTCGCCTTCTTCATTGTGGGTCAGAAACAGGTTCTCTGGCTTCAGGTCACGATGGACAACGTGGGCGGCATGGGCTTTGGCAAGGCCTTTGGCGGTTTGAACGATAATCCTCAGGGTCTGCTCGGTGTCCAGGCGGCGAACGTTGGACATTAGGTCATAGAGGCTTTCCCCCTCAAGCAGCTCCATTACCAGAAACGGCCGATTGTCGAATTCGCCCGCGTCGTAGACGTCGCAAATGTACGGGCTGCGAACGGCGGCAGCGGCACGTGCCTCCCTGAGGAAGCGCTCGCGCACAACTCGGGAAGTGATGAGCTCAGCGGACAGTACTTTGACTGCCACGCGCTTGCCGATACTCACATTTTCGGCTTCGTAGACGACGGCCATGCCGCCGCGACCGACTTCCCTCGAAATGCGATATTTACCGACAAGAACTGTTCCTATCGGGATTTTTGAGGTGGGGTCAGCGGCCATCGTCACGGGAACACTGGAAATCAATTGCTCGAGTCAACACGCGCGCAAGGTCGAAGCAAAGCGCGAAGACTTCGAGGCAGCATTGTCGCGTTGGGTGCATTCAGTTGAAGTGAGCACGGTGCACTCAATGTATGCCAGTACAGCACGTGACTGGAGGGTAAGGGCATCTTCAACGGCTGGTTGTCGCCAATGGGGGATTTTGTACCTTCTACCAAAGCCAAAGCTCCTGCAAAGGCTTTCGCCGTATACGACGGGTCGAGCGGAAGGTCGAGTGAAGCGGCTCTGAGTGTCGCTGCAGTGCCAGATGCCGTTTCAAAGCCATAGCCCGCACCTATCCATCGAGAGTCGATGACCAGCCTATCCTGGTTTACTGACGAGTTTGAACCGATTGAGCGCAAAATGGCATTCGCGAGTTTGCAAGCATACAAAGCACGACCGGGGGCCCGCAGAACCGACACTCCGACGATCGTCAACTTCAGCCCCGTGTACGCCGCCCCAGCCAATAAGCCGGCAGCGGTGCCGCCGGTGCCAAACGCCAATACGATGCAGTCGGGCTCTGGCAATTCACCTTGCTGTACTTGCCGCGCAAGCTCGACTGCAGCCTCGAAGTACCCAAGGCTACCGCACACATTCGAACCCCCAGGGGGCACCAAAGTCGATCGCGAGTCCATCATCTGGACGACGGCCCTTAGAGCGCCAACGCCCGACATCGCGGGAATCAACTCAGCACCAGAGGCTACGCTGGCGCGCAGCACCTGCTCGGCGTGCGCTGACCACGGCTGCGAAATCACCATCGCCTGCACGGAAAAACCCCTCACTTTCGCGAGGCGAGCGGTCGCCAAGACGTGATGAGAACCCGCGGTCCCGAATGTCACGACGCGAGTTTTTTTGCGGCGCTCAGCCTCGCGCAGGATGTGGGCGAGCTTGCGGCACTTGTTGCCCGCGTACACGCTGTGAATTTTGCCATCGTCTTTAACCCAGAGCGTGGCTCCGTCGCCGACCTTGTCCAAGCGCCGGACTGGACTTGGCAGAGCTGCATCAGCGAATAATGATCGGATAATTGTCATCGAAGATGGCCCGCCCAGGGGCACTCTATTGCTTTGGGCGGCGATTTCCCCCAAATAGTGCGATTTGCACAATGCCCGGCGCTTCTCGTGAGCCTCGAATGCTTGTACAACCGCTGACAACCCACGTCGATACCGATTTTCTTCATAGAAAAAGGCAATCGCAAATGGACTGCCTTGCCAGTACGGCCTAAATGGGCTGAAAAATAGCAGTTCCCTGGTTTCCTCAGCGAGACTCCAATCCGAAACATTTCAGAAACATTTCTGGGACTACCTATGCGTCAAGGCACTCGTTGCCTTGGTCAGTGACCTGACCTGCTGGCCGTACACCTACAACTTGGCACCCAAAGCCAATTCGGGAGCGAAACGATGAAGAAGGTCGAGGCGATCATAAAGCCATTCAAGCTGGACGAAGTGAAGGATGCGCTGTCTGAGGTAGGGATCCAGGGCATGACAGTGACCGAGGTAAAGGGGTTTGGCCGCACAGGGGGGAAGAAGGAAGTCTATCGGGGTTCAGCGTACGTCGTTGACTTCGTTCCCAAAGTGAAGATCGAAATTGTCGTCACGGACGACATGGTCGCTCCGGTAATCGACGCCATCGAGAAAAGCGCGAAGACCGGGCGCATTGGTGACGGAAAAATCTTCGTTGTCTCCCTTGACGATGCCGTGCGAATACGGACCGGGGAGCGCGGTGAGGCAGCCATTTAAAGACGCGACACATTCAGCCCAGAAGAGGACCCAACCGATGAATGCCAAGGATGCAATTGCACTCGGTCAACAGAACGAAGCCGTGATGGTCAACCTGAAATTCATCGAATCTTGTGGGGAAGTGGCAACACACGAGTGTCCCATTTCATCGCCTGGACGAGGACTCATTCGAAGATGGGTTCGGCTTCGATGGGTCCTCGATCCGGGGTTTTCAACCGATCAATCAGAGCGACATGCTCCTGATTCCCGACCCCGAAACCGCGGTCATGGATCCGTTCACAGCGCATCCAACCTTGTCGCTGCAATGCAACGTGCAAGACACTATCACGCGGCAAGCCTATTCGCGCGACGCCCGCTACATTGCCCAAAAGGCGGAACGGTATTTGAGAAGTACTGGTATCGCCGACACCTGCTACATCGGGCCTGAGGCGGAGTTCTTCATCTTCGATGACGTGCGCTTCAAGGCCGGTCACAACGAGGGTTTTTTTGCCGTCAACTCCATTGAAGCCGATTGGAATACGGGTCGCGATGAGAGGCCCAACCTGGGCCATAAGCTTCGGCACAAGGAAGGCTATTTCCCGGTTCCGCCGCAAGACACGCTCAACGATCTTCGCACGAACATTGTGCTGCAAATGCAGAAGGTCGGCATCGAAATTGAAGTGAGCCACCACGAAGTCGCCACGGCCGGCCAAGGCGAAATCGACATGCGCTTCGATCGGCTCCTGCGCATGGCGGACAAGCTGATGTGGTTCAAGTACGTAGTCAAGAACGAAGCGCGCGCCGCCGGCAAGACCGCGACCTTCATGCCCAAACCCCTCTACGGCGACAATGGCAACGGCATGCACGTGCATATGTCGTTGTGGAAAGAGGATCGGCCCCTGTTCGCCGGGGACGGCTACGGTGGGCTTAGCGAGCTAGCCTTGTATTATATCGGTGGCGTGCTCAAGCACGCTAATGCGTTGACGGCGATTACCAACCCCACCGTCAACAGCTATAAGCGTCTGGTCCCCGGCTTCGAAGCGCCCGTGAACCTAGCGTACTCAAGCCGCAACCGCTCGGCGGCAATTCGGATCGCGACATACTCGGCGTCTCCCAAGGCGCGCCGCGTCGAAATACGCTTCCCCGATCCGACGACGAATCCGTACATCGGCTTTGCCGCCTTGATGCTGGCGGGGTTGGATGGCATCCAAAACCGGATCGATCCCGGCGATCCGCTCGATAAGGATATCTATTCGTTGAGTCCAGAAGAACTGGAAAGCGTGCCCCACGTGCCGGGGTCGTTAGAGAATGCACTCGATGCGCTAGAAGCCGACCACGACTTTTTGCTCAAGGGCGACGTATTTACCAAAGACGTCATTCAAATGTGGTTGGAGTATAAGCGCGAGCGAGAGCTCAACCCTTGCCGGATGCATCCAACCCCCATGGAGTACTACCTGTATTACGATATATAGGTTCTCCCCTCCCTTGTGTTCCTCCTCCCTGGGGAGAGATCTACGTAGGGGAGATCTTAACCTAGGGGCTGTCCCTAGTAATTGATACGGGCTTGTCCGATGAACTCGGATGCCTGCATCTGCAAATCTTCCGACCTTCCGCACTTCCTGTGCAATCCAAACGAGAGGACGGTTCAGGAGAAACCCGGGACAGCCCCTAGTTTGGCCGCCGTGTTTGCTGTATGCCCTGAAACGTGCCAGAAACGCCGCGCGAAGATCCGCAGGCTTTGGTCGGCAAGTTGATTGCCGAGCGCTATTGCGTTGAAAAGCTGTTGGGCGTCGGGGGCATGGGTTGCGTGTACCGCGCGAGCCACGTGCAGCTGCGCAAGACTGTGGCGCTAAAGATATTGCACCCGGAAATGACGCGGCTGCCCGAGGCCGTGGCGCGTTTCGAACGTGAAGCGATTGCCGCGTCCCGCATAGAACACGTCAATGTCGCGGCGGCAACCGATTTTGGACGCCTCGAGGATAACACCTTCTACTTGATTCTCGAATACGTGGAAGGCGAGAGCCTGCGTGAGCGGCTGCATCGCGACAAGCGCCTCGAACCCGGGATTGCCCTTCGAAATTGCGCGGCAAATCGCCGACGCGCTCAAGGCCGCACACGCGCAGAGTATCATCCACCGCGATCTAAAGCCTGAGAACGTGATGCTCGTGTCGCGGCCGGGCTCGTCGGTTCGGGTCAAGGTGCTCGACTTCGGCATCGCCAGAGTGCCGCTCGAAGGGTCGCCCGCGGGCATCACTACCGTCGGTTCCATCCTGGGTACGCCGTCGTACATGTCGCCGGAACAATGCGCCGGGCGCGCTATTGACGCGCGCAGCGATCTGTATTCACTCGGCATCATTCTCTACGAGGTCGTCAATGGCAGGCTGCCGTTCGTCGCCGAGGACGCGCTCGCGTTGTTGTCGCATCACCTCGCAAGTGCGCCCGCCCCCATGAACAGCGACGTGCCGCCCAAGATCGCCGACATCATCACGCGGCTGCTCGAAAAGGACCCAGCCCAGCGCGTCCAGTCGGCACAGGACTTGTTGGATATTTTTGATGCGGCGGCACTCAGCAGTCAAGGCACGGCAATTGAGCGAGGCGCCGGTCCGCTGGCGACGGATCGGCAGTTCTTCAAGATTCGCCGCTTGTTCGTGCTCGCTGCGCCGCTCGGCACTCGGCTACGAAAGGCGATTGGGGCGGCGGAGGCTTGGGTCATGCAGCGGGCCAAGCGTCGGTTTCGCATTCGCACATTCGAAACATCACTCGGTTGGGTCGTGACAATCGCTTTGATGCTCGCGGCTGGCGCCCTATTGCTCGCAGCGCCAGGCTGGCTTTCGCACGCGTCCGGGCCCGCGGTGCCGGGCAGCAGCGGGGCCGCAGCGGCAAAACTCGATTCCGTGCTGCCGAGGGGTTCGCGCGCCGAGTTTCAGCGGCAAGTGGAACGTATCGAGATGCTCGAAATCGTATGAACGCGGCGAACAAGATTGGATCCTGCTAGCGCGCGGCTACACAGAGCTCGGGCAATGGCAGAAGAGCGCCCAGGCGTATCGCGCGGTGTTGTCGCTGCATCCAAGCTTGCGTTCCGATCCCCTCCTTCTGAGTGATCTGCAACTTCTGGCGCAGGATCCGGAGGCTTTCAAGGTTGTTGTCAACTTGTCCGAGACTGTGCTCGGCCAATACGGCGTTGACCTGCTGTGGCTGATTTGGCAGCCGATTCGTCATGATCCCGACCAGGCCGACAATGCCGACAAACTCCGAAAAAAGCTCGTCGTTCTGAGCCATCGCGCGCGGCCTTCGCTGCGCGTGGCAATTGAGCTCGACTATTACCAGACTTGTCCGGCACTCGAGAGCGTCGTGAACCGGGCGGCGAGGGCCGCCGACCGCCGAAGCCTAGCGGCGTTGCAGGCGTTGCAGCGGACGACAGGTTGCGGCCCGCGGCAAGAATACGATTGCACGCCGTGCGTTCGCGCCGAGGGCACATTGGACAAAGCCATCGAACGGGCCAAGAGCAACAGCCCGCCACCGCTTGGGGCGGATTGACCGCGTGCTACTTCTTGCGAGCCGACTTGCGGGCGGCTTTGGCGGGAGCCGCTTTCTTCGAAACCTTCTCGGCGAAGCGAGCCGACTTTCCAAGCAAGGCTTGCGCCATTGCTTGCGCGTGGCTCAAGCGTTCCCAAGAGAACTCCGAGCGCCCAAAGTGACCGTAGGCGGCGGTTTGCCGATAGATGGGCCGCAGCAAATCCAGCTCCTCGATGAGCGCCTTTGGGCGAAAATCGAAGTGCTTCTTCACGTAGTCGGCGAGCTTGCCCTCGTCGATTTCGGACGTGCCGAATGTATTGACGTAGACGCCGACGGGTTGCGCAACGCCAATGGCGTAGGCCACCTGGACCTCGACACGGCGCGCAACGCCAGAGGCAACGATGTTCTTTGCGACGTAGCGCGCGTAGTAGCATGCCGAACGATCGACCTTGGACGGATCCTTTCCGCTGAATGCGCCGCCCCCATGGCGACCCATGCCACCATAAGTATCGACGATGATCTTGCGGCCCGTTAGCCCCGCGTCGCCGTATGGGCCGCCGATCACGAAGCGCCCGGTCGGGTTGACGAAGTACTTGGTCTTGCTGTCGAGCAAGTGTGACGGTAGCGACTTCTTGATCACGAGTTCCATCACCGCTTCTTTGAGGTCCTTGTACTTGACGTCGGGCGAATGCTGAGTGGAAACGACGACCGCGTCGATGCGCGCGGGCCTGTCGCCGTCGTATTCCACGGTGACCTGGCTCTTGCTGTCGGGCCGCAGGAAATCAAGCTTCTTGGTTTTGCGGACCTTGGCAAGGTTCAGTACGAGTTCATGTGCGTACATAATAGGCGCAGGCATCAGCTCCGGCGTCTCATCGCACGCGTAGCCGAACATCAGACCCTGGTCGCCCGCACCTTGATCCTTGAACAGGCCTTGACCCTCGGTAACGCCCTGCGAGATATCAGGCGATTGCGGCTCGATAGCGATGAGCACGGCGCAGGTCGTAGCGTCGAAGCCCATCGCCGAATCCGTGTAACCGATGTCGCCGACGACGCCTCGCGCGATTTTGCCAAAGTCCAAGTTTTTGGCCTGGGTCGTGATTTCGCCGGCAACGACCACGAAGCCCGTCTTGCACAGCGTTTCGCAAGCAACGCGACTTCGGGGATCCCCCGCAAGAGCGGCATCGAGCACGGCGTCGGAGACTTGGTCACACAGTTTGTCGGGATGGCCTTCACTGACGGATTCGGATGTAAATAGGTAGCGACTCATCGGGCTTTCTCACTTGGCGGCGCCTTAGGAGGATGCAGGCCCACCGGTTGCGGCGGGACGCTAGCACCAGGCGACGGCCGCGCACCCATCCCAAGGGCGCCGGTACCGCAATTGGGGCGTCCGAGCCGAAACAGCCTGGCCGAAAATCGGGGTCCCAAAACACTGCACTCGCCGTGTGATTGGGGGGCCGGTGTTATCCCGTGTCGGGGGTCGCCGTATCCAATATCGCACTATCACGTCATGAATCGCTGCATTCGTCTGGGCTTGTTCGTCAACGACCTGCTGTCGCCGTATCAGATCCGGCTATTCAACAGCCTCAAGCGCGCGGCCGACCACCGTGGTGTGCGCGTGATCGGATTTCAAGGAAGCTATCTGGTCAGCCCCGAGCAAGAGCGGCGCACGGCATTCGACGGTTCGTTCGTGTACGGGCTTGCGGGCGAGGAATCCGTTGAACGGCTTGATTGTGGCTGCCAACATTCTGCAGAGCCGCGTCGGCAGCGACGCGGTCCACGAACTGTGCAGAAAAACTCGCTTGCCGATTGTGAGCGTCGGTCACCTTGCTGGAATTCCGAGCATCGAAGTTAGCGCGTGCGACGCGCTGCGCAAGGTCGTCGAACACGTTGTAAAGGTGCATGGTCGGCGCAATATCGTTTTCATCCAGGGTACCCCTGGCAACCCGGACAGCATCGACCGCGAGCACATCGTGCGTGCCGTATTGCAGGAATGCGGCATTGTTTTGCGCGACGACTATGTGCTGCCCGGCGACTTCCTAGAAGCATCCGGAGCGGCGGCGATGCGGCTGCTCTTTGACCGTCGAGGCGTCCGTCCTGAAGCCATCGACGCGGTGATTGCCTCCAACGATCAAATGGCCGTTGGCGCAATGCACGAATTGACGCAACGGGGAGTGAGGATCCCCAATGACATTTCCATCGTAGGCTTCGACGACGACGACTTTGCGCGCAGTGCCAACCCGCCGCTGACCACCGTGTCTCAACCCATCGAATCGATTGGCGTGCGGGCTTTGACGACGATTTTGGAGCGACTCTCGGGCAATGCGGTGGCTGACACGACCCTCTTGGACGCCGAGCCCGTGTGGCGCCGATCCTGTGGCTGCAGTATGCCGTTCCGGCCGCGAATGTCGAGCGGCGTCAGTGGGCAGCCGCTCAGTGTTGCGCTTGAACATTGTCGAGACGAGTGTGTGGCGCGATACCGGAAACTCGCGTGCAAACAGGATGACGCACAGGCAATCGGCACGGTGATCCGACTTCTGAATTCGGAAGACGAGCGGCAGGCTGGCCAACTGTTGCTCGACGTCGAGAGGCAGTTGCTGTGGGCATCATCCAATGACGGTGTTGACCCGTTGCACTGGCACGACTTGCTACTGCCTCTGGCTGACGAAATTGAGCGACGTGCCACCTCTGACGAGACCCGAGGGCGGAGCATGCAACGCCGCATGCGGCAAGTCAACCTGCTGATCAACGAGGTGGCGGCACGGGTTCGTGCGCTGGGGCAGTTGCACACGATGCAATGGGCCAATGCAGCCCGTGTACTGGCCAGTACCTTGTCGTCTCTGCGCCACATTCGCAGCCTATCGTCCGTCTTGCAGGCGGCGCTGCCGAGCCTCGGCATTCGCTATTGTTGTGTATGCCTGTTCGTCGGCGATTCACAACCCAGAATTGCGCGTGTGGCCGCTCTCTACAATCCAACGGTGCCGCCTCCGGCCGACTCACCGCGTAGCGCGGAGCAGCTCTGGCTGGCGATTCCCGGGTCACTGCCGCCGGACGTCGCGGCTCAGCCACCCGCGGTTTCGCTGTTTCCTGCGCACGAGTTGGTGCACCCTAAGCTCCAGAAATCGGCCGCTGACGCGTTGGACCTTTCCGTCTACCCGCTGGTGTACGCCCACGCGACACTTGGATATGTCGTGTTTGACGCACCGAGCGGCGCAGAGCGATCGTGGTTGCTGGAAGGGCTGGCGGGCAGCCTCAGCACGGCCATCTATGCCATCGAGCGCAATGCTGAAACTCAGCGGGCCAAGGTCCTGGCCGAGCGCGCCAGCGCCGCGAAAACCGAGTTCGTCGCGATGATTTCGCACGAAGTGCGGACTCCGCTGACCGCAATCAACGGGCACATTGATTTGTGCCTTCAGACCTTGCCGTCGAAGCAACAGGAGTACCACCTCAGACAAGCGCGCAGTTCGTCGAAGGCGCTGCTGGGAATCGTCAACGACATTCTGGATTTCTCCCGCATCGAAGCTCAAAAGATCGAGTTGGAAGAGGTGCCGTTTACTGTTAACGACGTGCTCGACCAGGTGTTCGCTACTTGCGCGGCGGCTGCCAACAGCAAAGGGCTTCACTTGATTGCCGACGTCGAAATGGCGGTGCCAAAGTGGATCCGGGGCGATCCCTTGCGGGTCACGCAAGTCCTGCTCAATCTTGTGGGTAATGCCGTGAAGTTCTCGGCGCGCGGCGATGTGCTCGTCGAGGTGGGGCGCGGCGAACCTGGCAAGAGTGGTTTGGTCACGCTGAACTTCTCCGTGCAAGACGAGGGCATCGGCATGAGTGAGCCAGAGATTGCCCGCGTCTTCGACCCATTCACGCAAGCGGACGGATCGATGACGCGCCGCTTTGGAGGGACAGGGCTGGGGCTGACAATCAGTCGCAAACTGATTGCGCTCATGGGAGGCACGTTGAGCGCCACCAGTGAGCCTGGTCGTGGCAGCCGGTTCACGTTCGACGCGCATTTCAAACCCCACGACATGGCGGAATTGGATCAGCCGCCCGGAGTGGGCAAGAGCGTGCTAGTCGTGGCCCATCATGACGGCCTGTGTCGTTGCATCGAAGGGCTGCTAAAATCGCATGGTTTTCAGGTGACCAGCGTCTCCAACGCCGAAGCCGCGTTGGAGAACTTGACGCACGCGCAGGGCTTTGCGCTCGGGTTCGACTTGTTGATTTGCGACTATGATCTGCCGGACTTCAACGCTCTATATCTCTTGCGTCGCGCAGCAACTGAGAGCGCTCTAGCCGCTCCGAGCACAATACTGCTTTGCCCGCCTGAAATCGATCTGCCATCGATAGGACGTGCGGAAATCCCGAATCTCGTGGCCGTCATTGAGAAGCCGCATCAGCGCGCGCGCTTACTTCAGGCAATCAACCACGCCCTGTCCCTGTCCGGCAGCCAGGCCCCGGTGTCAGGGACAAACCGTTCGCGTGCCGGCGTTTTGCCGCCAGGTTTCCGAATCCTATTGGTTCAGGATGACGCCATATCGCGCGATGTCATGCAGGAAATCCTCGAGCGCGCCGGCGCCGAGGTGTGCGTCGCAGCAAGCGGGGAAGAAGGCGTTAGGTTGGCCGAGTGTCAACCATTCGGGCTGATTCTTCAGGACTTGCACTTGCCTGGAATCGACGGGTTCGAAACAGCGCGGGCCATTCGAAAACTGACTGGGAACGCCCATGTTCCAATCGTTGTGCTTTCGGCGAGCCCGCTGCAAAACAGCCTGCAACGCTGCCTTGAAGTGGGCATCAACGATTTTCTTGTGGCACCCGTCGAGCCCGAGACGCTCTTGCGAACCGTGCGGTTGTGGATGGATGGGGAGGGCACTGCGCTGCCGCTGAGTCAACGTTTCGATTGCATCACGCAAACGGGCACGGCAGAGCAGTCGGTACACGCTCCCAACCTCGGCGCGGAGCTGCAGGTCGAACGCGCTGTTACTCGGCTTGGAGGCGATCGAGAGGTCTACTTCAAACTCCTAGGGCGGTTTGGACGTTCGAACAACCGCACCGCGGCGGAGGTGCGCAAGGCGCTCGAGCAGGGCAATCTCAAGTCGGCGATGCTTTCGGTACACACTCTGGCCTCCGCGGCCGCGAACATTGGTGCGATATGGTTGCACGAGGTGGCGCGCCTGGTCGAAACGACTCTGCAGGATGGCGATCAGTCGAAATTCGATGAGGTTCTGATTGATCTGGAAATGGCCGAAAGCCGGACGATCCGCACCATCGAGGGTGTGCTTGCGGCACAAGCGAATGGGGATCACACCACGCTCGAACCCCTGGGCGGCAATATCGGTGAGGTACTCAGTCATTTACGAACCATGATTGACGAGCACGATACGGCCGTCTTCGATCAGCTCGTGGGATTGAAGAATATCTTGGGCGAGAAGCGGTCGGCCAGTGAAGCATTTCACAAGCTTGAAGCCAGTATTGGCGTTTACGATTTTGACCAAGCTCGCGAGCATTTCGAGGCCGTAGCAGCTTGGATTGCCAATTCCGAGGAGCTGTTTCCTTCGATGGATTGAACGGGACCCCATGGATGCCCAACCTTCCCTGCCTACGGTACTGATTGTCGACGATTCTCCGGAGAGCATTGATGTCCTGCGCAGCGTGCTCGGCCCCGAGTACCGGCTACGCGTTGCGCTCAACGGTGTCAAGGCGCTCGAAATTGCCGAGAGCGTGAACCCCGACTTGATTCTGCTCGACGTCATGATGCCCCAATTAGACGGGTACGAAACCTGTTGGCGTCTCAAGCAAAAGCCCAGCATGGCGAACGTCCCCATCATATTCGTGACGACGCTAGCCGAGACCGACAGCCAACTCAAGGGTCTCGATCTGGGCGCGGTGGACTACATTACCAAGCCCTACACGGCGACGCTCGTTCGATCGCGGGTCAGAACGCACATCGCGCTTTACCGCCAGAGTCGGGCACTGACCGATCTCGTGCAGCAGCGCACGCGCGAGCTGCTGGAAACGCGCGTGGAGATCATTCGCTGCCTCGGGCGTGCCGCCGAATATCGCGACAACGAAACCGGCATGCACGTCCTGAGAATGAGCCACATGACGCGGCTGTTGGCAAGCGCGTGCGGTCTCGACGATGCTAACGCAGAGCTACTGTTTCAAGCCTCTCCTATGCACGATGTCGGCAAGATTGGCATTCCCGATCAGATCCTACTAAAGCCGGGCAAACTGACGCCCGATGAATGGGAAACGATCAAGCGGCACACGGTGATAGGTGCCGAGATCATCGGCGACCATACTTCTGACATTATTGTCATGGCTCGAATCGTCGCATTGCGGCACCACGAACGATGGGATGGCAGCGGTTATCCAGGCGGGCAGAAAGGAGCGGAGATTCCGATTGGTGCGCGCATCGTTGCGCTGGCGGACGTTTTCGACGCGCTGCTATCCGTAAGGCCGTACAAGGCTGCCTGGACGCTAGACGACGCGTTGAAGCACATCTTCTCGCAGCGCGCGCAGCACTTCGACCCTGACGTCGTGGATGCATTCATCCAGGTGTTGCCCGATTGCTTGCGGGTGCGCGAGACGTACCGCGATTAGCGACCTTGACGCACGAAACTCATCGAACTTGAGTCAAGTCTTGGATTCGCCGTCGTTTGGGCCGGGGCCCAAACGACCATCACAATCAAGAAGACCAGAAAGAACGCGCGGATCGCCAACGAGATGCCAACGCATGGGCCGTCGGCGTTTCAGGATGGCATGGCAGACATGGCTTCAGAGACTGGGAGAACCTCCCGTTAAATCTTCCGGCGCAACTCGAGCAGCCGCTCACCGGCCGCGCGCAGCGTTCACTCGCGCTTTGCAAAATGAAAACGCAGCTGATCGTAGCGCGGTTCTGGGAAAAAGCTCGAACCCGGTACGCCCGCAACGCCGACGTTACGGCACAGCCACTGCGCGCATTCGTGATCGTGGGAAAACCCAAAGTCAGAGATGTCGATTAAAACATAATAGGCACCCTCGGGTTCTGTGTACTTCAACCCGGCGCGCTTGAGATAGTCGAGAAACAGCGCGCGCTTGGACGTATAGGCGCTCTGTAGGTCGTCGTAGTAACTCTGCGGAAATTGTAGCGCTGTCACCGCCGCCTGTTGCAGCGGGGCCGCCGCGCCCACCGTCATGAAGTCATGAACTTTGCGCACGCCGTCAATGACATCTGGGCGCGCGAATACCCAGCCCAGCCGCCAACCGGTGATCGAATACGTCTTCGAAAGTGAACCGCACATGAGCACGCGGGCGCTTGCCCCTGGCAACGACGAAAGATACGTGTGCTGATGGGGCGCGTAGACGATGTGCTCGTACACTTCGTCCGTGATGACAAAGCTATCAAATTCTTCGGCGAGCTCGAGAATAAACGTCAATTCGGCGCGCGTGAAAACGCGGCCGGTTGGGTTGGACGGATTGCACAGGACAATCGCTTTGATACCCTGCGCAAAAGCCCGCCTCAGTTCGTCGCGGTCGAATTGCCAATCGGGCGGCTCCAGGTGCACGTACACGGGCTTGGCGCCGGACAAGATCGCATCCGCCCCGTAGTTCTCGTAAAATGGCGAGAACACGCTGACCTTGTCACCCGGATTGCACACGCTGAGCATGCTGGCCAGCATGGCTTCCGTGCTTCCGCACGTAACGACTAGGTGCCGTTCCGGGTCGCATTCGAGCTGCGTGCTGTGGGTGATTTTTTGGGCCAATGCGTCGCGGAAGTTCTTTGCGCCCCAGGTAATCGCGTACTGATGGTAATCTCCGTCTAACGCCTTGTGGGCTGCGGCAATCAGCTCTGGTGGCGGGTCGAAATCGGGAAACCCTTGCGCCAAGTTGACGGCGTTGGTCTGTTGGGCGACGCGAGTCATCATTCGAATGACTGACTCAGTGAAGCCGGCTAAGTGATTGGCTAGGGATGGCATTGGCGGAGTGGTACGATGATTCGCGGCGACTTGCACGGGTCTTTTGTGGGCGTGAAAGCCTGTGGCTTGAGACTTGCGCAGCCGATCTCGAGTTGTCTGGTATGCTCCAGGTCGATGCAATTGCAGCACGTCACGTTCGCGCCGAGCGTGGCCCCAGTTCGTTTCAGGGGCAGCTCGGGCGTTTCCGTTGCCAGCAGTGACGTGTTCACGAAGCCCGTTTCGGATGGCTCACCAGCGAACATCACGTGGTTGACCTGCGCTCGCTGCGGCAAGAAAGTTGCCCGTAGCTCCGACCGTATTGAAGTCAATAACCGGCACGAACACACGTTCATCAACCCCGCCGGCGTCATCTACAGAATCGGATGTTTTGCCGCTGCGCCCGGCACCGCCGAGATTGGACGCCCAAGCGCCGAGTTCGCCTGGTTTCGGGGCCACCGTTGGCGATGCCTGTGCTGCAGCGGTTGCGAAACGCACCTTGGCTGGACATTCAAGTCGGACACGTCGCAATTTTGCGGTTTGATCTTGGATCAATTGAGCGACGGCGGTGCGGAGTGAGGCCGGCTGGCGTGCCCTACCGGCTGTGCCTTGCTGGCGGCGGTGTCCTTTGCAGCGTCACGCGCAACACGGTTTCGCCTCGCAAGACCGTGAGCTTCACCGGTTCGCCCACTTCACCTGACAGAACATTGTGGATGGCTTTCTCATCGAGTGTGCGCACGTCGCGGCCGTTGATGAGCGTGATTTCGTCGCCGGGCTTGAGGCCCGCCTTGGCGGCTGCAAGGTTTGCGGGCGTTTCACGCACAAACACGCGCCCGTCCTCTTGGCGGCCGAGCTGCGCCCCGATGGTCCCGCGCTCCGCAGCGCAAGCGATGGCTAGCGTGATGGCAATCAGAAGAGCGCCTATCGGATTCTTTTCCAAATTGGTGACAGTGGTTGCTGGTTGCTGGTTGCTGGTTGTCGAACCATCGCGTTTACGACCGGTAGTCGGCGTTTACGTTGACGTATTCGTGAGTGAGGTCGCACATGAAAAAGCGTGCATTGCCAGGGCCGTTGCCGAGTAACAGCTCGACCGTGTAACGTGGCGTTTGCATGAATGCCCGCGCTTGGTTCTCGGCGTCCTCACCGATGGCCATGCCGTTCTTTGCGACTGCCACGCTACCGATGCGGATCTCGACTGCGCTTGGGTCGAAGGCGACGCCCGCCCTGCCCGCTGCGGCTAGCCAGCGGCCCCAATTGGGATCTTGACCGCACATGGCGGTTTTCACCAAAAGCGAATTGGCCACGGTTCGAGCGATTCTGCGCGCGCTTTCGTCATCGGCAACGCCGCGCACCCAAAGCTCCGCCACGTGCGACGTCCCCTCGCCGTCGTGCACCATGGCTTCGGCGAGATCCTCGCACACGCGGGTGAACGCAGCGGACAGTTCTTGACGAGTCGCTGCATACTTGCTCGCACCTGAGGCCATGGCAATAACCGTGTCATTCGTGCTCGTATCCCCGTTCGACGGACATTGAGTTGAAGCTCGCAGCCACCGCGACTGCGAGCGCTTCATCCAGAGTTTGCGCATCGGCTATGGCATCCGTGAACAGGAACACCAACATTGTTGCGTGTGGCAAGCCGTCTGGCGACAGGCACCCCACGTCCGGCTGGATCATGCCCGCGCCTTTGGCAATGCCGAGCACCGTTGCCCCCGAGGCAACGCGCGTTTGTGCCACCTTGATGAACTTGTCGGTCGTGCAAATGGCCTGCGCGAAAGCCGCGCTCTTGTCCGCGGCGAGCGCCGACACCAACTTGGGCGCGCTCGTGACGATCTTGTCGCTCGGCAGCAGCTTACCGATGACGCCTGTCGAAGCCGGCAAGACGAGTTCTGCGGCAATGCCAAGGTAGCTTGCAACCGCCTCGGTCGTGGCGCGCGCCGCCGCAAGCCCCGCGTCCCCCGTACACGCATTGGCGCAACCCGAATTCACAAGCAACGCTTGCGCGACCTTGTTCTGCGTACGGCTCGCGCACAGCATCACGGGCGCCGCACGCACCCGATTCAGAGTGTAGCGCGCCGCGACGGGGCAAGGCTTGTCCGCGAAGGCGAGCGCCAGATCGATGCGACCATCCTTTCGAATCTGCGCCGACGCTGCCGAGAATCGAAAACCGGCTACCGCTGCATTGGCATTCATGGCAAGCCCGAACGATAGCAAAGTCGCGCGCCCGTGCAGCCAGCACTTGCACCAGCAGCAGTAGCAGAAACTAAGGGTTGCATCCTGCGCGATCGTTTCTTAGGTAGCCTCGGCACGCGAAGCCAAAGTGGCCCGACCGTGCAAGCGGCAATTTGCAAGGAATTTCCAAGGTTTACGAATTGTTCGCCGGGCGCTCAAGAACTGCGACTCGTGAATCTGCCCGCTTGTCGGGGCGAGGATTTCCTGCAAAGTTGCATCGACTGCGTGGTAAAGTTCTGGTTTGTAGCATGGTGAATCTTGGGGTCCTCGGAGTTGTACCCAAGGACACGTAGCTTAGGATAGTCGGCAATGACCAACACACAACTTAGCGACCGTGAGGCGAAGAACTCATCAAAGTTTTCCCGATGCCGTGTGGCACGGGAAACATGGCTTCAGAGGCTGGGAGGGAGTCCCGTTAGCGACGTTAAGGCGAAAAACTCATTGATCTTGAGTCGAGTTTTGGGAACGCTGTTGTTTGGGCCGGGGCCCAAACAACTCACACAATCAAAACGTCGCGACGGACGAACAGGTAGCGTGAGTAGCGCCAAGGCACAGGTTACCGACGATTCGGGTTGGCATCGTGAACATGGCCTCACCTGGCTGGGAGGAAGTCTCATTACTCTTTTTGGTTTGTCCGTCACGCTGGCCACGGGTTGCGGCGGGGACACCAGTAGGCACTTGGTTGAAGCGGGCGGCGACTCCGGCACGGCGAGCCACACCGGAGGTACCTCGCACGCTGGCGGGACACATGGAACCGGAGGCACAACCAGTTGGGCCGGCAATTTTGCGACGGGCGGCGCAACGCCAGTCGGAGGTGCAACCAGCGCCACCGCTCAAACGGGCGGCAGTGGTGGCTCGACCAGCGATACCGTGAGCACCGGTGGCGCATCGACGAGCGGCGGAGCCAACACTACGGGCGGAACGAAAGCAACAGGCGGAGCCAACGCCGCCGGTGGAACGAAAGCAACGGGTGGCACCCTGGCGACCGGTGGCTCAAATACGATGGCCGTGGGGGGCAGCACCGCCGCCGGCACCAAAGCGACAGGGGGCGCGGCAACAGGTGGCGCAGGAGGCGGTGCGGCAACAGGCGCAAGCCGAGCGACAGGTGGCACCAAGGCGACAGGCGGCGCAGCAACAGGCGGTACGCGGGCGACAGGCGGCGCAGCAACAGGCGGTGCGGCAGCAGGCGGAACTCGGGCTACAGGTGGTACCGCAACGGGCGGCACCCTCGCCACAGGTGGGGCTGCGACCGCGGCAACCGGCGGAGCCGCGACAGGCGGTACGGTCAACACCGGCGGTAGTGACTCTTCGGGCGGATCAGGTACGGGCGGTACCAGCGCGGCTTGCCCGGACCTCTCGCAGTCATGTGGCGATAACGTTTGCCAAGAAGGATGCGAGACCGTGCAATCCTGCGCCGCGGATTGCGGTGCGCTGGTCTTCGCCAATGGAAACGCGCGCCGCGTGACCACACCAATCTGGGTCTCGGGCGACAACATAGCAGAATGCGGCATGCAACCGATGACTGGGCTGTCGGTCTCAACGACCTATGTCGTCGCGGGAGCGCATGCGGCCCTGTGCGGCTTCGATGATCCAATCATGTTTCCGCATACTGCGTGCACGGCCTTTGCATTCGGGCAAAGTGACCAACGATACTACACAGCGACCGGCGATTGGGATCTCAACTTTTACAAAGGCGAATGCGCACAGGACGGCTACGTCGCGGGCATCGGGGCGCCGGCATCCGGCGTTGTTGACGCCTTACTCTGTTGCACGGGCCAAGGCATATCCCACACGAATTGCGCCACCGTAAGCATGTACAACGGTGAAGCGCGAGAACCGGGCGTAACGAGCGGAGATCGGGATTTCGGTTATTACAAAGGCGAATGCGGGCCAGGCCGCTACATCGCGGGCGTAGCCGCCAACAAAGACACCCAGGGCACCCACTCGATTCTTTGCTGCAGTCCCTAGCGGTACAGTCTCTGGCCAGCTGATGACGGGCCGACTCGTCCCTTCTTGGCACCAACGTGCGTCATCTCGCACCGGGTCTGCAGTGAAAACAGCTGGCTTTTTCCTAGTGTTCTTGCGACCTTGACGCCGGTCTTCCCGTAAGTAATCTTCCGACCCCCGCCAACTTAGCTCAGCGGTAGAGCAGCGGTTTCGTAAACCGCAGGTCTTCGGTTCAAATCCGAAAGTTGGCTCCAGAAAACGCCGGGAATTTGGAGATTTCAAATTTAAGGCGTCGCCGGCGAGACCAAACCGAGACCAAAAAGCGGTTCGCTGAACCGCTGAAATCAGCGGTGCGAAGGTGCCTACTTCGAATTGCCACCATCGCTGTCACCCGTGTGTTTGGCAACGAGCGGCGGTAGCTTGCTGATCTCACCGAAGAGGAACCGGAGCTGCGTCACCTGATAAGCAAGAGCTTTGGTATCCTGCGGACGATGTCCCATCAGCCGATTTCGAGCGTCCGAGTCTACGCCAAATTCCAACATCAGTGTCGCGAACGTGTGGCGCAGGCTGTACGTCGTCAGCGTGATCCCGTTGAACTCAGTTGGGCATCCAGCAAGTTTGAGATCTTCGACAAACTCTGTGGACCGAGGTTCTCGAAAGGGCTTTCCGTTGAGATCTGGGAAGACAGGATCATCCGACGTCGGTTCACGCCCAACGTAGTTACGCCATCCGGTGCTCAGCCATTGTTCGAGCACGGGTCTTAGGGCTGGATGGATCGGGATCTGCCTTTCTGACCACCGAGTCTTGAGTTGCGCAGTCTTTGATGGGAAGACCTTGGTGCGTGGTAGCGTCCATTGTTCGTGTACGTCAAAGTACAGAATATCGTTGTCCACTTTGACATCCCTAACACGCAGACCATGTAACTCACCGGGCCGAAGACCCGTGAACGCGTAGACATGCGTGGTTAACCGTCTTAGGACGTCAACCTTAGCGTTGGTCACAAGCGCCTTGACCGATGTGGTCGGACACATCACCTCGCGTTTCTTTACCGTACTAAGGAGAAATTTGATCTCGGCTCGGAATTCGTCGCCATCAGTTGGAATTAGCCGGTCTCGTGGAAACGCATTTTGGGACCTAGCCCATTTGTAGATGTTTCCCAGGACGCCGGCCGCATTTCGAATCGTATAAGGATGCCTCGGGTCGGGCTTGTCAGCGCTCTTGGGTTCCTTGGCGATATGGTGGAGCCAAACCAGCGCCAACGACTCATCATGCTCATGTATTGGTCTCGCTTGAAGTATGGCGGAACGCTTCAGCAATGCACAAGTCGCGATGAGCTTGTTTTTTGAGCCATCTGCTCCACGGAGGCGAGTCCGGACGGAGGCGTCAAACTTTTCACAAATGTCGGGCCAGGATGAAGTGGACTCCGGGACTTCTCTCTGCAAGGCTCGTTCGGCCATCTCTGCCAGATACCAGCGTTCGGCAAACACCCTCGCCTTGGTTGGTGTGTCGAACTGCTCGGGGAATGGTCCTCCTGGGATCTTTTTCCATTTGCCGCCGGTATCTTTGAACTTGCCAAAGAAACGGTCAGTGCGGCCGCCGTAACGACATACCGATACGGGGATCTTGATGGCAGTCATGGGCCACTGCTCCTGGTCGAACTACCAGGCCTACATCTGCTTCGGCGGTGGTGAACTTCCGCAACGGCCATCTGTTCGATATCTGCGTCGGTCAATGTCGGCGACAACATTGCCAGGATGAAGTCGATTGCTTCAGGGCAGTGAAACAGAATGCGCGATCCATCTTTATGATAGTGCACGCCCTTGATCATTTTCTACGATGCTGATCGACTCGCCTGACGGAAGTTCCCATTTCATCTGCGAGTTGCTGTTGACTTAGGAATCGTCGCGCCTCTGGAATTTCGGTTGGCTTATCGGGCAACCGCAACCCTGCCCGTAGTGCGACTGCTCGTAGGGCGGCTATTGAAGAATCTGCCTTCTTCAGGCACGCTTCAATTTCCGCAATTTCGGCTTCGGCGCTGCAAATATGATGCTCAGCGACTTGAATGTTCAACGCGAGTGCTTGTTCCACAGAGTGACAACGGGGCACGGTTTGGTCCTTCAACCGCTGCTGGTCAGGTACGCCCGCTCGTTTAGCGGAATCTTGCAATGAAGAGTCAGCCTGCAGCATTGGACCAGATCTGGGTCGTCGCATTGGATCAAGGCGCGCCTATTGGAGATCCGGTCTGCGCGAGTACCCAGGTACTCGTCGTTTCAGGGCGATGTGGTTGACGCCGAGTCATTTTTTTCGCCTTCTTCGGACTCCGCCTCTTGCTCGAATGAAGCCAATATTCGCTCAAACCGCGTTGGTGGCAGCGCCAAGGCCGTGGTGCCTTTGGGGCTAACCCGCGAAACCTGAAGATCTATTGGCTTAGTCCACGCCTTTGCCGGTGAGACAGTGTCCTGAGAAATCAATCCCGCTTCGGCTGCGGCTCGATCAATTAAGCTCCGCAAGAGACTGCTGGCACTCACCGCTTCGGGCAGGCCGTTGAAACGCAACATCCGGTTAGCGGCGTCAACCAATGAATCGAGTCGTGCTTTCTCTTTTTCCGTGAGCCTAACGGCGACAAGACTCGAAGAGACCTGTTCTGGTGAGCGGGGCTTTCGTGGCACTTGAATACTGTAACATTTCGTTGTACAGTATCAAGAAAATGCGAAATCATCTCTATCTTATGATCACGGTCGCAAGACCTGGTGGATTGGCGCAGGAGGTCGGGCGGCCAGTTAGGTTCTCTGATTCGTGGCTCGGTTCGGTGACGAACCGCCGCCAACAAAGTACACAATCGAGTCAATTTGAGGGACCCGCGCGAGCGGTTTCTGCGTGGCGTTGGAAGGGCCAGTGATGCCGAGTACACCCCAGAAGTTTGTTTACAGTCGTGCGTGCACCCTATGGGACAACCAACAAGAAGATGCGGCGCGAGCACTACTCGCGCCGTGGCAGCACGAGCTGGAACGATTGCTCGCGCGAGATTCTGCGGGCGTACCTGAGCGCGTTCGAATGAATCGGTCGAAAAGTGACGCTGAGAGACGGGCGGAGCGGCAGCGGCTCGACCAACTTAGCACTCAATGGAATCGAGCAATAGCCTATCTACGTCAGGGTCATCGAGCCGAAGCTTGCATGTGCGTCCAGGGTGAGCCCGAGTTAGTCGAGAAATTGCAATCCGAGATCAGAACTCAATTGGGCAATAGCGGAGACGCCGCAACGAAGATAGCTCAAAGGGAGTACAGCCGGATCAAAATTCTCGTCAAGCGTCGAATGAAAGCAGCCAACGCGTTTGAGACTTTACTAACGGTACGGCGCCCAAGAGTCGCTAAGCTGACGGAGGGTCTATTTGACGAACTTCGTGACTTGGTAGCGCCTCAATTAGCTGAAATGCTCAATGGGAAACTACCGAAGCTCCTGTGCTGTCTCGAACAAGAACTTGAAGAAGAGCGACTCGAAAGAGAAGAGATTCTTCGCGAGGTCGAGGAACATAAACGTTATTGGGCAACGCTTATGGATCGACAGAGCATCCTGGCTCGAGGGTGGTCCCGTAATT
This sequence comes from uncultured delta proteobacterium, assembly GCA_963811985.1. GTDB lineage: Bacteria > Myxococcota_A > Polyangia > Polyangiales > Polyangiaceae > FEN-1139. The sequence continues at coordinate 8,976 of CAWEUH010000048.1, read as the reverse complement.
GGGTCCGCAAGTTACTGGGATCGCCAACGGAAGTTCGTCACGGATACAAGTACCAAAGGGGGGACTATGAAACGCACTACTACGAGATTGCCAAGGTCCTCGAAGCTGAACAAGGCGAGACGTTTAGCGGACTGTGGAGCAAGAAAGTTTCGCGTGAACTTGCCAAGAACATCCAGTCAGAGTTGGAGTGCAGACCAATGGGAGTCAGGCGTGCATTCATTCACCCGCTCGAATCTGATGCGGACGGGATGAATGATTGCACGTTTTGCCGGTTATCAGATAGACCACCTACGATCTTTGAGCGCATATTGTCGGATGATATTGGCCCGAGTTCGGGGAGTTACAAGCGGCCCCTCGCCTACACAAAGGCTTCAGAACGAATCCGCACCCGGTTTGAGCGAGAAGATGTGATTTGAGCATGGCCTCTCCAGCATTCGCTTACCGGCATGAGGATCGTGAGGCGCTCTTAGCGCTGATCGCCGGTTGGTGCGAGAGCCACGCAAAACACGGCTCTATTGGCGGCTTCGTCAATGACTACCTAATCATCGACGATACAGCTCACACGCCAGAATTTTGGTGGGGAATATTCTATGATCGCTTGCCCGATAGGTCGTGGACTTCGAAGGATATACGCACGATCCTCCGAGCACCATTCCAAAACCACGGCGTCAAGGTCGGACTTCCCAGCAAATTCCGTGTCTGCAAAGTGCCTGTCGGTTTGTACGCAGTCGGCCGAGTATTTCACCCGGACCGGCCGCCGACACGCTTCAATCGCGAGGATGTCATATGACCGGACACAATCGCGCGGGACCGTAGCGTTGTGATCGCACGGTCTTCGCTGAAAAGTGCCGTGATGTTGAGAGTGTGGGTTCAAATACTCAACGATCGAAACGCCTCAGTTACCGCAAGCGTCTCCAGGATGGAGCTGTCGGCGTTGACTTTGGACCGAAGCTGAGCGTCGTCCAAATGGTCAGCGCGAGCTCCCAGAATGGCGACCGGGATGAGCAACAACGATGACTACGAGCATAGAGGCAACAAACACTTCACAGCTCCCTCGCAAGACATTCTGGACTTCTCGGTGTGCAGTTGCAACGCGCTCCACATTGCTGGACTTTTCGCCGGCCATCGGCCTAGTGTGAGCGACTCTGGGTTCAGGCGAATAGCCGGGCAGGGACGCGTACGGAAGGCACCTGAGTTCTCGACTTCGTGGGTCATTCACCCTGCGGCGCGAGACGTGATTATGGGCGGTCGCGTCGCGCCCAAGGGATAGCCCGCGCAAACCAACCACCGAACGTTCACGATGACCGAATTCTACTTTGATTTCAACCGTGTCGAATCATCGCGCAGAAAAGTCCATAAGGTCCTGACGCTCAGCAGGGCTATTTGTTAGCCAACATTTCCAGGTCTTCGGTGTAGGATTGGCTAGCAACGCCAGGGGCAACACCGAGAACCCCAGGAAAACGGCTATTGCTGCCGCTCGATCCGCACCGTGCAGTTACTACAATTCGTGTCTGGGTCGGGGCCGCTCAGAATCTCGGTAGTACCCGAGTCCTTAGCACCCGAGACAGAATAGGTGAGGTCGAACGTTTCAGTAACGGTCATGTCCGCGTTGCAGGTGTTTTGATCACATGCGCACACGCCACCCATACCAAACGCGCCGCAGGCATCGCACAGCCACATGGGATAGGTCGCTGTTGCCCCGTTCGAGGTTTGCACCGTGCAGGTCTTGCCGTCAGAGCTGCCGCCATTACCGCGTAACACACAACCCCAAGACTTGAGATCGGGCGAATAAATGGGTGTCTGCAGTGCGCACCAGGGCTGCCAGAGTTCATTGGTGGCAACGCCGAAGCGGAATGTCGTGTCGCAGCCAGCACCGCGCACGACGGTGTACGTAAAGCCCGGCCAGGGATCGGCTGGCATATAGCCTGGCTTCATGTTGACTTGCTGATCAAAGTAGCCCGCCGGATACTCGATGCTCGCTCCCTGCGGCGCGGGTGGCGGCGAGCCAGTACCCCACGTTAGCTTGCCGGCGACCGCGCCAGAAGCGTCTGTGTAAAGCACGAGCTTCATTGAATCTGTGGGGTTGAAATAAAAGTCGAGAATGTTGCCTACCCACGTGCCCAGAAAGGGAAAACTGCCATTGCACGTGGTGATCGGCGTGACTGCAGTGCCAAAACTGCCGCGCGTACCTCCTGAGCCACCCGAAGCACTGCTGCCGCCGTTGACGCTCATGCCACCGCTGCCGCTCACCCCACCCGAGCCACTATGACCACCGGTAACAATTGCTGTGCCCATGTCTCCGATGCCACCCGTTGCGCTCTTGCCGCCGGTCGGGCCCACTCCACCCGTGCTCGCGGTACCGACGGCGCTCTTACCACCGGTTGGGACTGAGCTTATTCTTGTATTTGGGGCACTCTTGCCTCCGGTTGCAACGGTATAGCTACTGCCACCAGTTGAAACCCAGTTGCCAGCGCCACCGGTGGGAACTGAGTAACTAGCGCCGCCCGTCGGTCCAATGTAGCCAATGCCGCCGGTGGCGCTCGCGACGCTACCGCCGCCTGCTGGAAACGAATCACCAATGCCGCCAGTCGTGCCCGAAAGGCTCAATGAATCGTCGCCGCTCGTTCTGCCGCCGCACGCCACGATTGCAACGCACGTTAACCCATAAGTCAGAAGTGAAGTCCGCATACCCCAATTTTTCCGCGATTTGGGAACTCGTGCAATTCATAAATGTGCGGCTGAGGGCTAGGGCCGCTGCAAGTCCCGGGAACCATTAGCCGCCGCCGCTTTGGCGGTTAGCTTCCAGCCTTTGGATTCTTTCGGGATCAAGATCAGGCTAATCCAAAAGCTGTTACCTGGACGCCGGATGCCAAGACCACAGTGTCCGACGAACAGGCAAAATGTGCCTTGACATCCACACTCATAGAAGCTGCTCCAAAGCGGAATTTTGAGCAGCCTTGGCGAGGCGACCGCCGGGCGAGAGATGGACGTCGAGAACCGGATGATGTAGCCTGTCCCAAAGGTGTTTGTGGTGCGCAACGTCATTCCAACCCGGGGTAGTGTCATTGGTGTCGTTCTGTTCGTCACTTTCAGTTGTGGTGCAGCGAACGATGACACTCAGGCTGGCGGCAACGGCGGGACCCGTACGATCCCGGCAGCTGGTGGCACCCTGGGCACCGGGGGAGCGCCTGTTGGAGGGGTGTCTACTGGTGGGACTTCCACCCTCGCTGCTGGTGCGACCGGAGGCAGCTCGCTGGCGGACACCTGCGGCAATCTAGATTACGACCACTGTGTCACAGATTGCTTCGAGGAGTCGGTCTTAGTCGAAAATGCGACGTGTGCCAACAGTGCCTGGTCTTGCCGCGCAGGCTACGTTCTCGCGAGCAGTTGTCCGCAGCAGGCGTGCGGTGTGACGCCGGACGGGTGTTGCGACATGACAACCGGTATCGTCACATGGAATCCATGCAACACGGATGGGTTTCGTCAAACGTGTCCCGATGGGGCGGCAGAAACAAACCGGGACGGGTACATGTGCGTTCCCCTGAGCCTTGCGGGCAAGGACTGTTATACGCTCGATCGGCAACCGTGCACCGGACCCGCGGTGAGCTGCCAGGACATGAGCGCGGCTTTCGTGGATTGTAGGTGTGCGTTGGACTCGGATGCATCGACTGGGACGTGGTATTGCAGCTACTACGTTGGGCCGTGAGTAGAAGCCGTGCGGTGCGGAAACGATCGCTATACAAGCCGAGCACTTGGGCGCAGCAGGATCTCATGGCTGTCGCATCGACCGCCGTCATAGCGTCTCACTCATCGTGAACCGCAGGCGCGTGCCGTGACACCCGGCAGAAACAATACAAGGCCGCCACCCCAAGTACTATTGCCGACCTCGTCGTGTGCCAGAATTCAAACGAGCAGAAATCAAGCGTTTCTGTGTAGCTCTGCAGCGCAGCCTGCAACGGCCTTCAGCGCTGCAGGAAGTTGAACGGTTCTGTGCTGGCTCCTTTGCCGAACTGCGTCATCATGCGGCCACTTGATAATCATGATGAAGTCCCCCAAGAACGGGCACCGAATTGATCTTGGTGCCTTTGCGATAAGTCTGGCTCGGGCTTGGAACAGGGACTCGCTGACCAATCCCCTGATGAGGGCGGCTGGTATTGAAATAGCGCAGACTGAATTCTTCGAGAACTTGCCTCAGGTGCCGTCGTCCCAGAATGATAACGTGGTCCAACCATTCACGCCTGACGCTTCCAATGAACCGCTCGCATGTTGCGTTCATCAGGGGCGCACGAACTGCGGTGCGTAACACGCGAGTACCAGCACCCTTCGCCACCCGATCAAAGTCAGCCCCGAATTTGCTGTCGTTATCACGAATGATGAATTCCGGCCCTTCGCCGAATGGCGTGACATATCGAAGTTGCTGGGCAGTCCATTCCGCAGTTGGGGATCGAGTGGTGCCGACATGAACCACGCGCTTCGTGTTGACGTCAATCACGAAGAACGCAAATATCGGTCGGAACCAGATGTCGTAGGTTTGAAGGAAGTCGCACGCCCATACGACGTGATTGCGGAGAAACGTCTGCCACCGCTGACTGCGAGGAAGATCGGGCGGTCTCACCTTGTTCATGTGCCGTTGAATCGTACGCTTGGCGACGTGGATGCCGAGCTTGAGCAGGTCGCCTCGGATTCTTTCCGCGCCCCAGGTCATGTTTTCCGTAGCCATTTGACAGATTAGATCCTTGATATCGGAGGAGATCCGGGAATTGGATTGCTTTGGCGCACGACACTTTAACTTCCAGAACAATCGAAATCCTTCGCGATGCCAACGAAGGACGGTCGCTGGCTTCACAAGTAGCACGGCATCCCGCCAACTGCGCACGATGCGCGACAATAAAACCATCAGGCCGCGCTCGTGCGGCTTGAATGCAGGACGTTTGGTACTCTGACACGCCACGATCAACTGTTGGCGCAGAAGAGCGTTTTTGGCGACGAGCTGCCCTCGAGATCTTGTCGAATCGCGCAGAACCCCAGCAAGCACCGGCAAGGGACGCATCGTTTCGTGCAGTAAACGCTTCGCCTTACCCAACAAGCGGGCCAATCCGGCGCGAGCGCGATGGCAAAGCGTGTACAACACTGCACGCCGCTCATGCTCCGAATCGGGTAACCGATCAAGTCTTGCGCAACACGAAAAGTTCAATGATCATGGGGCGGAGCACGCGAATAGCCAGCACAGTCACGCCGTCCAATCCGACGCTCAACTACGTTGCGTACTGCGGGTTGACCCGGATTCTGCCGCCTTGGATAATCTCTTGCTTGGTGACCACGCGCCTCCCTTCTGTTGCGGACATAGGCGTCACTCACAGAACCAAAGGGGGGAGTCCCTTAGTGTAAAAAGATCAACACGCTTCCGAGATCCACGTCCGATCCAACGTCGTCACCGATCTCGACGACTACCGCCGCGGCTCGCGCAGTTGTGTTTGGGGGCGGAAGGCCTTGCGGGCCCGCCGCGCCGTCGACTAGCCGCATGAGAAAGCAGGCTTCCATATTCTGAGAGCGGAAGTTGCCTTTCTGGACTGCGATGTAGTAACGGCCAGGCTTCAGTCCAGGTGCTGCGATGACAAACGACCCACTGACGGGCTCCATTCGGGGCAACGCGGAGTCGATGGTCAGCCGACCGACATTGTCCGACTTGATGCCGTAGCGACCCGTCGGTGACACCTCAATCAGTTGAAGGTACGTGTCCGGACTCAGGTGGCTACTAGCTTCGGCGAAGTTGGCTATCTGGCCCTTGATCGTGAAGTGTGCCGGCGCACGGGAAGACGAGCGCGTTTCCACCGTGCGCGTCGGCGCTTGTGAGGCGGGCGTTGGTGATTGTTGTGGTGGCGCGGAATGAATGGGTTGATATCCACACGCTACCGACGCAATCGCGCCCAGGGCCGTACCAAGGAGTACCTGTCGCATAATCATTCTCCGTGTGAACGCAGTGAGAATGGACATATACACGAAAATCGGTCAGAGCTCTATGGTCGTTGTTACAACTGCTGCACCCGCTCGACCTCCGCGTCTGCAACAACACAGTTCTTGCGGCCGAAAAGCTAAACGACCGCGATTTGTTCGACAATATCGCTGGTTATCAGCTACGGGATGGCAGGGTGGCAGCGTACCCCTTGGCGCCAAGTGAGCGGTAAACTGGCATCAGGGTGAAAGGCCACTTGTTCGCAGTCGGGATGGTTGAACCAAGCCGCTGCGCGGCAGGAGCTGCGTGGTGGCAGCAGGCAAGGGTTTGGTGGCTGCCCGAAGCTGGCTGCGGTGATCGGTGTCGGATAGAGGCGTTTGGCGCTTGGACATGGCGATTGGCAGCGTAACGCCGTGAATTGAGGCGTCATTTATGGACGTGGTCGTGGAGTCTATGCCGTTGGGCGATCCTCAGCGCTCACGCGTTCGAAGGGCGAACGCGAGGACGCAGAGGAGTTAGCAATATGAGTCGGTTACGTGAAAAGATGCAAGGCGATCTGCAGCTGGCTGGGCTGTGCCACAGCACGCAGCAGACGTACCTGCGCTGTGTGGCGAAATTTAGCAGCTACTTCGGCAAGTCGCCGACGCAGCTGGGGCCAGCCCAGGTCAGGGCGTTTCTGCTCAATCTGATTGAGAAGCGCCGGCTGAGTGTGTTGACGTACAACGTGTATGCGGGCGCGTTGTGTTTTCTGTATCGGACAACGCTGGGGCGGCCCGAGGTGGTCTATGGGCTCAAGCGACGGCGAGCCCGACGAACGCTGCCCGTGCTATTGACCAGTGACGAATTCGAGCGCATCTGCGCGCATCTGACTTTGCGCATGCGTACTATCGCGGTACTCGCCTACGGCTCAGGGTTACGTATCAGCGAGATCTGCCAATTGCGAATCGAGGATATCGACAGCCAGAGAATGCAGATTCATATCGACCGCAGCAAGGGAGAAAAGCCAAGGCGTGCCTTGCTGAGTCGAACCGGCTTGGTGCTTTTGCGCAGCTATTGGAAAGCATACAAGGTCAAGGGGCCACTGCTGTTTGCAGGCAAGGTAAAAGGACGGACTCTCTCTCGGAATGCCTTCAACAAGGCCCTGCGTGCCGCGGCCACGCAGGCTCAGATTAGCAAGCGAGTGACCCCCCATGGGCTTCGTCATTGCTTCGCAACATGCCTGCTCGAAGCGGGGACCGACCTCAGAACGGTACAGGTCTTGTTGGGACATGCTTCGATTCGCACGACCGTCTGGTATCTGCACGTAACCCCCGCCATGCTCGCCAAAGTGACAAGCCCGGCAGATTGCTTGTCGGGCGCTGAGAACCTAGTGACTCTAAGGCGGTGTCCTATCGCCAAAGCGTCACAGCGCAGCGGAGCTGCGCGTCGCGCATCGTGAACCATGTGCCAGCACCCATCCGGTGCTGGCTCGAAAGAGGCAGTACCGACCAGGAGCGCTAAGCCAACGCTAGCGGACGTGGTGCGCGCGTACCGGCAAGCCTGGGAGCAGACACACGTCCTTTTGCCCGCCGAGCGAGTCGCTCTCAACGCTATCGAGCGCTGCCGAACGGCCCTGCTCGGCGGGCATGTGGACGTGTGTCTGGACTGCGGTGGCCGTCGGCCCTCGTACAACTCCTGCCACAATCGGAATTGTCCAACTTGCCCGGCTGTGCCACAAGCCCGGTGGATCGCAGGGCGCCTGCAGCGGGTACTGCCGGTGCATTACTTTCATGTTGTCTTCACTCTTCCGGCACAACTTCGTGCTGTGGCCAACGCCAACCGCGAGTTCGTCTACGACCTACTGTTCCGTTGCGGCTCGGAAACGCTGCTCGAGTTTGGCACAGATCCCCAGCGACTCGGCGGCGAACTTGGGGTCACGGCGGTGTTGCACACGTGGGCAAGGGATTTGAGTTATCATCCACATTTACATTGTATCGTGACGGGTGGCGCCTTGAGTCCGGATGGTAACCGATGGATTGCGACGCGACCCAACTACCTGTTCCCCCAAGAAGCGCTGGCAATTGTATTTCGCGGCAAGCTGCTCGATGCGCTCAAGCAGGCACAGCAAAGCGGAAAGCTCCGCGTTTGCGACTCGAGACTCTTCGCATCAACCGTGGCAGCCCTGTATCGCAAAGACTGGAACGTCTACTGCAAGCGTTCCTTCGGTGGCCCCGAACAGGTCATCAAGTACCTGGGGCAATACACTCACCGCGTAGCTATCTCCAACCAGCGATTGGTCGCCGTCGATGAGCGCGGGGTGACGTTTCGCACCAAGAGCGGCAAGAAAGTCACCGTTGACGGCGTGACCTTTGTGTCCCGTTGGCTGAAGCACGTACTGCCTCATGGCTACGTCAAGATTCGGCACTTTGGCTTGGTGTCGTCGTCGCACGCAACCACGCGACTCCAAGTCGCCCGAGCGCTATTGGAAGCGCAAATCCAAGCGCCGAGCGAAAGCGTTGTCACCCCCAAAGCCCCCGTCCTTGTAGAAAAGACCTTGAACCGTGACGCAAAGTGGCGCGACATCATCCTCACTCTCACTGGCATAGACCTAGGAACTTGCACCTACTGCGGCAGCCGCAACCTCATGCGTGAACCGCTATCCAGAGGCGTTGCCGCAGCTCGTGCACCACCACAAGCAGCAGCGGCATGACAACGCCATCGCACTCGACAGCAACGGCCACCCCAACTGCTTTTGCAGGCGGCGTTGTGCAGCTCCAGACTGCGCTCAGTCAGCGGACCGAAAGTCGCGTACTTCCGTCATGCGGCACCGCAATTGTGCCCCCAACGGGCCTAACGGCAACGCCCATGACACACCGGGGCAAAGGCATTCGCCAACGCACCAGCACGCCAAAGACCAGAAACGGCACCGCGTCGAGTCAACCAGCGCATAGGCACGGCCAACCTCTTGCCGTCTGCCGCGCACCGGCTCGGCTCAACCAGACGATTACGAACCGCGCCAGTCGAATACTGACGTGGTCCACTCC
>CAWEUH010000047.1:0-179549 GCA_963811985.1 uncultured delta proteobacterium | reverse complement strand
GGCGGATGACAGCAACGCGTCCACACCCAAGACCACCACTATGACGGAATTGTACGGTGAGGTTGTCCCATACGCGGGGCCATTGGGTCGGTTCTACATTGGTCCTCTGTTTTGGTACTCGCATTTCCATTTTAGTGACAGCCCGTTCCTGAGTGGCAACGGCGGGTTTGCCTTGCCTGACGCCTGGAAAGGCGGCGCGGGCGTTTACGCGGGCCTGTTGCTGTTGAGTCGGGAACAGCTCGACGTGAATTTTCGCGTGAAGAGCACGTTCAATAGCCAGATGCCATTTCGAATGGAGATGGGCGTCGGTTATCATTTCTTCCTCTGAGTCCGCGGTCGCGATTCGGAAGCGCATTGTCTTTGAATGGAAGATTGGTGAACTTGCAGAGTCATGTCTGGAGTCGCCGTGATTTGAGGCAGAATTCTGTGCCCGCATGTGGTTGGTAGGGGCCTTCGGTTATTGAGTTCTGCTGTGAGCTGTCGTGCTAGGTTGAGGCAACTGCGGCTAGACACCCTGCGAGGCCACATGAAAACATTACCAGGTAACTTGTCCGCCTTCGTCGTGTCCTTGGCGCTATTCGCCTGCTCGAGTGCCAGTTCCAATTCAGGTGGCGCGGGCGGTGTACAATCGCAGGGCGGCAGCACGGGCGCTGCGAGGGGTGGCGCGACACCGTCGGTTGGTGGCGTGTTCCCGAGCGGCGGTAACGGTGCAACCGGTGGCGCGCCTGGCACTGGCGGCGCGCGGTTGACCGGTGGAGGCGCTGCGACGGGTGGCGCGTTGGCGACGGGTGGTAACACGCCCACTGGTGGCACCACGGCAACAGCGAGTGGCGTGACAACGGGCGGCAGCGCATTTTCAACCGGTGGGAGCAAAGGCGGCACGCAATCCACTGGGGGGTCAATACCCATAGGCGGCTCGGCGGCAGCCGGTGGCGTGCTGACCACTGGCGGTACGCTGGCGACGGGCGGCAACGCGTCGGCAACCGGAGGGAGCAAAGGTGGCGCGGCTCCCACAGGCGGTGCAATGCCCACTGGCGGCACCAAGGCGACCGGCGGTTTGCCAGCAACCGGTGGCTCAACGGCTAGTAACTCGTGCAACGTGAGCAGCCCGCTCGCGTCCAATGACGGCGAGCTTACCTGTTACTACTTCGGGCAGGGCACGAGCCAGGCCGACAGCACCTGTACGGGCTCCAAGTACAAGACTGCTTGCGGCTATTGCGGCGGCGAAACCGTGTCAGGTACGGCTCAGGCTTGCTCAACGACCGTTTCGGATACAGTGAAGAACATATCGACGGGCGCGATCTTTGCAGCCATCGCGCAACCCTATTGGAATTCCGGGGCCTATTGCGGCATGTGCGTCAGCATCAGTTACGGCGGAAATACTGTCATTGCGACTATTGTGGATTGGTGTGCCAGCTGCCCAGAGAACGGGCACTTGGATCTGAGCCCCGCAGCGGCCTCGGCGCTTGGCATCACATACGACTTGGGAGACGTAACGAGCGGGGTCACCTGGAAAGAAGTCGCCTGTCCCAATCCGGGTAACATTGTCGCGTTATGCAACGGCAGTTGCAGTGCACAGTTCTACTTCCAGGGCGGCACGTATCGAATTGTGAGCGCTAGCGCAGCCGGGCACACGGCGCAGATGATCGTGGGGTTTTGGGATTTTGGAGCGAATGTCGTTGGTCAAACCGTCACACTCAAGGACGACGCCGGAAACGTCATCACGGGCACGATTCCAACAACGAACGGCGGCGTGGTTGCGGCCGCGCCCAAGTGCAATTGACGGTGAATCTCATTCATGCGGCTCGGGGCACCCGGAGGCGACCAGGGTCTTCTCGCGCAGTGCCCCTTCCGGCAGCTCGAGCACCGAGCGGGGCAACGAGCTTTCGGGGCAGGAGCCACTGGTTCGAGTCCGCATTTCGTCACGGATTGTCGAGGTCATATTGGGATCGGTCGCAGAGCTGAACACCGTTGACACGACCGGCGCATCGGCGCTGCTGTCAGCCTGTGCTGTGGCCGCGTATCCAAGGCGGCGCAGTTGATAGCGGTTGTCGAGTTTGACAAGCAGCTTCTCGCATTCGTTCCGGCACCGTCGAGCCTGCTGTTCGTCCCCTTGCGCCAGCAGAGCCTGTGCAAAAAAATGCAACGACCACGCTTGCTCGAGGCTATCATCCATATCGGACGCCAGCGTTGCAGCCTTTTCTAGCCGGTTGAGCGCTTCTGCAATGGCCCCTTCGACCAACGCAATCCTGCCAAGAATCCGGTTGGCTCGGCAGGTATGCAGGTCATGCGAGAGCGTCAGCGGAGCGTTGTGACCCTCGACGGTACTAGCCAGTTCTCTAGCGTGCGCGCTGTTACCCATGTCCAATGTCAAGAGCGACAGACTGAGAAGAACCGAGTGATGGAGTTCCCAACTGCTGACATCTGTTTGCTGGGTCAGTTGGGCGGCCTCCCTAAGACAGTGTTCGGCATCCTCCATTTGTTCCCAAGCGTGAAGGGCCATACCGCGCAGCAGCAGACCCAACGCAAGTATGAATGGGTTCTCTGGCGACTTCGCATCGCGAATTACCTCGTCGGCAATGTCCTGCGCTTCGCTGATACGACCGAAATCGAGATACGCCATGCCCGCCCAGACCTTGGTTTTGTTCTGCACGAACATGACCTCAGCTTGAACAGCCCTTTCGCCAAATTGCTTCCATGCGGTCTCCGTTTCGACAAGATTGCCTTGACGATAGGCGGCGAACACGCGCGCTTCCATTAGCCACGACTCGAATAGCGTCGTCGGATGGTCAAGAACAAAGCGTTCGAAAGATTGCCACCAGCGCGAGCGCTTGGAGTAGCCGCGGGCCATGTCGATCCAGAGCCGCGTCACCAAGGCCCCGCCCGTCGCATGAATGCGATCATGCTCCGAGACCGGCGACACTTTGTCAAGGTTGACGATGGACAAGACCTCGTCGCAGGCGGCGGCCGATTCATCGAATTGATTCATCAAGAACAACGCGTATACACGCGCCATCAAGTACCCAACGCGCGGCATCCGATGGCGAGAGTAGACGAAGGGAAGCAGCTGTTCGGCGGCAGTCAGTGCCAATTGGGCGCGCCCGGAATAATTGTAGCAATTCGACAGATAGGTTGTTGTCGCAAACGAATCGAGCAATCGCTCAAGCGTAACCTGGAGCGGTTGCCGACGCAAACGTAGCGCATTGAGAAGTGCTGTGACACTCACCGCAAGCGCCACTGACAGCGTCGCGCCTAGCAACCGGCTCAACGGCGCGATCGCCCATAATAGCCCATGGCGAAGATGATGGAGCCGGGCGCGTTCGAGATATTCGGGGCCGCGCCGGTGGTCGTAATAGAAGCAGATGCGACCGAGGCGGTCGTTGAGTTTTCGTTCCAGCTCGTGGTGTTGCCAGAACGGCGCCACGTGGAGTAGATCATAGGCGCGTTGGTATGCTTCGCGCGCGTCGAAGTAAGCGAAGCCTTCGTAGCGCACATCACCGGCCTTGACAAGATACTCGAGGGCGCGTGACTTGTCGCCGGCCTCTGCGAAATGGTGGCCAAGTTCAGCAGTACGATCGCGATCCTCTCGCCCTTGATGCAATAGAATCTGGTCGGCGACGCGTTGATGAAGCTCGCGACGTTCATCTTGACTCAACCCCTGATACACGATTTCTCGCAATCGGGGGTGATAGATGTTCAGATTCCGATTGTGGAATTGGATCAGCTCTTCGCGCTGCAGTTCATCGACGGCATCAAGGTACTCAATGTCCGTCGCGTTGACCAAGGGACGCCCGAAATCCAGCCGAATCGCCCGCCCGACCACGGCCGTGACGCGCATCAGTGCAAGCGCCGTCGGTGAGAGCGACGCCAGTCGGCGTTCGACGGCCTCCGAGAGGTTGACTGGCAACTGGACGGCATCAAGTGCGTCGGGCAGAGAGACCCGTGTCCGCTTGCGTTCGATGAGGCCGCGCGATGCCAGGTTCCTCAGGATCTCCAGAACGAAGTACACGTTGCCGGAACTCACCCGTTCAAGATCTTCCACCAGGGTGGCGCTCGGCGCGGCCGGGCCGAGGGCAGCGGAGCATAGCTCGCTAATCTGTGGTTGGGTCATGCGGTCGAGCTCAAGAAACCGAGCGGCGGCCAGCATGTGCGCCAACGATTGGGACACGGGTTCGCCTGCGCGCTCAGTACCAACGACAGCAATGTTGCCATAGGTCCCAGTGGCAGCTAACCCAGCGAGCGCGTCGATGCTTGCCGCGTCGGCCAAGTGAATGTCATCGACCGCCAAGATAACACGGCGATGCTTGGAGATGCCGTCCAGGAATGCTGCAAATGATTGGTGCAACGATCGGCGCGCCACCGTTGGCTCGGCGTGGCGTTCCATCCTGGTCGCTTGCCAGGTGGGATCTCACAGGCAAAAGTACACGTCGCCCGCCGATTCGCGACAGCACCGCGTCTGCAGACGGCAGGTGCACGAGAGGCGCGATCAGCTCTTGCAGGACTTCATAGGGACTGCCCGTAAATCCTCGACCGGTGGCTCTTGCAACGACGGCGCCTCGCAGACCCATTTCGAGCAGCACTTCGTCAAGCAGCCGCGTCTTACCGACACCCGCAGGTCCGACGACGACGATTGGACTGGGCTTGCCCGAAAACGCCAGACTGATGGCCTCTCGCAACTCGGTCAGTTCACGGCGGCGACCGACCAAGGCGGGCGTGCGTAAGTAGACCGTGGAATCAGGATGAAATTCGATGTCCGCCAGTTCCGAAAGTCGCGTTGCGACCTCCATGGCGCTCGCCGGTCGACTCGCTGGTTCGGGCATGAGCAGATCCAGCACCAGTCGCGCATACTCCGCGGGCACGTCGCGACGAACCTCCCGCAAATCTCGAGGTCGTTCGAGCTTTGTCTTGAGCAGCCTCCCGCCCGAAGACGTGTCGAAAGGCAATTGCCCGGCCGTAATCTCAAATGCCAACACACCTAGCGCGTACAGGTCACCTCGTACGCCCGAGCGCGAACCAAGCCACGCTTCGGGGGCTAGATACGCCAGCGTGCCAGCAACGGAGTGGCCTTCGCGTTCGAGAGGTTCGGTGAGGCCGCAGTCCATCAGTTTCACGTCAATGAAATCACTCTCATCCCGTGGCAAGATTCGAACATTGGATGGTTTGATATCGCGGTGCGCGTAACCGCGTGCGTGCATGAACGCCAACACATCGGCAATCGACAGTAGGATCTGGAATATGGAATTCAGAGGAAGGTCGCGAAGCCCCGATAGATCAGCGCCCGCCAAGAGTTCCATGGTGAAGTATGGCGCCCCATTATCCAGTACCCCGTAATCATACACCTGCACTAGCCGTGGGTGCCGCAATCGCGACATTGCGCGAAACTCCTGCTGCAAGAAGAGCAGGTGGCGCGGTTCTTCATCGGATGTCTTGAGGAATTTCAGGGCGACTTCTTGATCGAGGAGGCAATCTCTTGCTCGGTAAACGATGCTCATGCCACCGCGGCCGAGTTCCGCCAAAATGCGGTAGCGCCCACCGATGATTTCGTTTGGGACGACACGCGTTGACCGACTCGTGAACACCATCTTCAAGGCTAGCTGTTGCTACGGCACAAGGCCGCCAACAAATGCGGTCGGTGCTGCACGCGCAGATTTTTCTGAATCATACTGACTTCATACACCTACAGCAGCACCAGCGGGCCCGAGCAATCTCCTGCCGACACTCGCAAACGTCCAGGCCATTCGCCCAGACGGACGTAGGCTATCGTCCACGGTTGCGTTGAACCCAAGGCGTGTGTCACAAGCGGCGCATGGCAATCAAGAAAACCGACAGTGTACTGCGCGGTGCCGCGCTAATTAAGAAAGCAATCGAGAGTGCGAAGGTCAACGACCTCATCATGGATCCAGAGCCCGTCTCTGCAGGCGCGCTCAAGAAGTTGCGTTTGCCCAACGACGAGAAAATCTCTCCGGCTCTCAAGGAACTACTGGCGTTTGACGCAAGCTGGCTTGGATGGTCAATCGATGAAGAGGAGCCAGAACTCGAACCCATGAGTCTCGAGGAACTCGTGGAACAGGAATTCGGCGAGGACATCATTGGTCAATTCGGTGAGGCGATTGAGCTACTCTTGGAAGACTGTCTGTTGATTGGTGAAGGGGGCGACGCCAAGCGGTTTCTCTACGTCGGTTCGCCCGACGACGAGGGGGAGTACCCGGTCATCACGTTGGCCATGGACGACGGTTGCTGGGTTGGAGGCTTTGTCCCATTTGACGTGTGGGTTGCGCAACAGCTGGGGGCGCTTGAGAAGGAAAAGCATCACGGCTACGTCCCTCAAGAATACGAGCCGGCTTGCAAAGCGCTCGCCGACGCGAATGGTGACGGTCGAGTCGCCTTCAAGTCAGAGACGCGTGCCATCGAGCGCGACAAGGACGCCGATGACGAAGAGGACGAAGACGACGAATGACCCACGCCGCGCACGGCAAGCAAACGCCGCCAGCGGGCGAGATCGGCGGGCGTAGGAACCTTCCACACATGGCTGCGGAATGTTTGGGCCCCGGCCGGGCCGGCCCAAACAAACTGCGTTCTTGAAACTTGACTCAAGATGAATGAGACTTTCGCCTCAAGGTCGCTAATGAGGTGCCGGATGGGAGCTCGGTTATTCGAAGGGGTGGTGTTGGTTGTCCTTTGTTTGCCGTCATTGGGTTGCGAACAATCCAAGAAGGAAAGTCCCAAGGCTCAAGTGTCTGCGGCAGCGCCCAGCGCGACCACGCCGCCGCCAGCGGCGGAACCCGCGCCCGAGGGTTGCAAAGCTAGCGGCGACAAGCCAATCCAGCTTGGATCGGTGGTGGGTGACGTATACGGGCTCATCGGTGATGCGACGCACCTGTATTGTGCCACTTGGCAGGTCTATGGGGGAAGGGGAGATATCAACAAGATTCGAAAGGATGGTCAGGGTTCGCAGGCGTTGGCAGGGCTGAAGCTCGAACCCAGGGGTCTAGCGCTCGACAACGACGCACTCTATTTTACGGCGGGCATACGACTCAACAGCCTCCCTAAAGCGGGAGGGGCGGCGGCCATATTGGACGAGAAATTCTCGTCGCAAAACATTGCCGTAGATGACAAGGACGTGTACGGCGTTCCCGGCAATTACGGTCCCTACGATCGACTGGTACGGATTGGGAAGAAAGGCGGGCAATCGACGGAGCTCGCATCGGCAAAGCGGCCCAAGACTAGCCTGAGCCCGAACGGCTACAATGGCATGGCGATCGACGATTCAGGGATCTATGTCGCGGATTCGGGCAATGGTCGCATCTTGAAATTCGCGCTGGCTGCCGGCAAACCTCAGCCATTGGCGACAGGCTTGAAACGACCCTTCGATCTCTCAATCGATGCTACGAACGTTTATTTCAGCCTGGCTGGCGGCGAGTTGATGACAGTGTCCAAGACGGGCGGCAAGACCACGAAACTTGCAACAGGGTTGGTGGAGAATGCGCGAGTCGCGGCCGATTCCGGGACTGCGTACACGGCACACGCATCGAAGGATGAGGGCGCCACCATCACGAAGGTTTCGCTGTCTGACGGTACAGTCAAGCCCATTGCCTTGGTTCCAGCGTCCCACTTGGTATCAGCGGTCGCGGTTGACAAACAATGCGTTTACTGGGCAGAGCGATTCGACGCGACAAAGAGCGTCGTGTTTGCGCTAGCTAGGTAGTTTTCGGCTGTAATACTAGCCGATTACCCGTAGGGTTCCGCGCACAACGGGCAGTCCAGTTGCCGCGAGTCTGCGTCGTAGCTCAGCGGGTGAACACTGGCTGGCCAACAGATCCCGGTATGCCGTGACCACTTCATGCGCTTGCTCCGGTGATTCTCGAACCAGTTCGATGCGGAACCGGCCAACACCCAGGTTTCTTAGCGTCATCACTTGATCGGCGGCGCACTGCGCGATGCCGTGAAACACGGTGTTACGGCAACCAACGTCGGCTTCGACAGGCAAATCAAGCCCCTCTCGGTCGCGCAGCGAAACCACGTGACGGTCGCACGGGCGGCCGCAATCGCGGTGGTCATGCCCGTCGGAAAGCAGGGCTGCGATGACACAGTGCTCCATGTGAAAAAGGGGCATTGGGTGGTGCACGACGACTTCCGCAAAGGCAGCCAGCGGCGAATTGAGGAGCGCCTGCTGTTGCGCGGCGTCAAGATCGTAGCTGGGCGTGAATGCATCAGCCCGAAGGATCAGGCATTCGAGCGCGGATAGCGTGTTAGTGATATTCAACGAAAAGTCGGCGACGCGCAGCGGACCGCTCCGCCGGGGCGAGGCGCGGCTCGGATCGAACGTTGCATCCGCCAGACTTCCGAGCGATCGCAGCAGCAACGTATCGGGTTCGAGGCTCTTGACGTGAGCATCGATTGTCTCCTCGCCGGGTTTGCGAATTCGCGGCAACGCGATGCCGAGGGTCGCCGCGTGCCGCGCCCGAAGTTCCCGCAGCGCGGGCCCAACGCCAGTCATTGCCAAGAAATCCAGGTATACGCCGCTGGCTCCAGCTTCAAGCACGGCGCGCGCCTGCGCCAGACTTCTACATACAACGAACAGTCCGCGCGCCGGGGGGTTCGCGTCGGGCAAGGTCAAGAAATTATCCAGCGACACGTCACGCTCAACGGCGTACCGACGAATGGCGGCAGCGGCAAGCCCCTCGACGGCCTTGCGGCGTGCGCGATTCAACGAAGAGATCGGCAATGTTGCCGTGTCCGGGATCTCCAGTTGTAGCCCGTCTAGTCGATAGGATGTGTCGCCGAGTCGTGCGAGTTTGTCCCACACAGCTGGGTACTTTAGGGGTGTCTTGTCGGCACGTGCCAGGGATTGATCCAAAGTGACCTCGACGGACCGGTTGTCGGCTGTTATGAGACTCAGCCGAGGTCGTTCACCCAAGGCGCCCGCCAAGCGAGCCTTGATGGGGACACGGTTGTCTGTGTTTGAAGCGATTCGCTGGAATTCGGTTTCGAGTGTGGGCGAGCTGGTTCTGAAGACTCGCCGTTCGGCCCAATCCCCGTCAATCTTGCGGTCAGGACCCAGCCAAACCAGAACGTCATCAGACGGCTCGGCTGTTCTGGCGTCTCCACTCGAAATTCGAATTGCCCAAATCCTGCCGCCAAGCTCGTTCCCACCGGCGTTTGCTCTTTGCAAGAGGATACCGTCGCCCAGAGTCAGCCGGTGTGCTGTCTTCAGGCGCAGCCACGTCTTGCGCTTCACAGTCGATAGGCCGATGCAAGTTCCAACCTCAATGCCAACGTGGTCAGAATAGTTCCTGTCCACCAAGTTCTGGTGGTTCGTGCCATTGAGAAACCCTAGCGACGCACCGCGCGAATAAAACTGCGCGGCGAACTCGCGATCCTCATCCGAGGGATCTGGCCCAAGCTTCTGGGCTGCGGCGCGGGCAAGGCGGTAAAGCCGGGTCGTTGCCGCGACGTACTCAGGACTCTTGAGACGCCCCTCAATCTTGACGGCGGACGCGCCCGCCGCCATAAGCTGGGACAGGATACGGCTCGCGTCCAAGTCTTTGGGAGAAAGCAGGTACTCTGGACCATGACTGCCGCTTTTTTGCCCGTTGACAACCCACTCGAACGGTAACCGGCAGGCTTGGGCACAAGCCCCTCGATTGGCACTACGACCACCGATGGCCTCACTCGTCAGGCATTGACCCGAGTAAGAGATACACAACGCTCCGTGGGCAAATACCTCGAGTTCAACGGACGCCGCGCGCGCCAGCCGACGTATTTCGTCGAGAGAAAGTTCACGCGCGAGCGTAACGCGGCTCATGCCCAGTTCGGCGGCAAGTTCAATGCTTGCAAAATCCGTACATGTCATCTGCGTCGAGGCGTGGATGCGGAGTGTTGGAACCAACCGCTTGATGAGTCGGACTACGCCGAGGTCCTGCACGATGACGGCGTCAACGCCGGCATCTGCTGCGGTCGATATCAACCCCTGCAAGGCGGGCAGTTCATGGTCGAAGACCAGCGTATTGAGCGTCAGATAGCCGCGGCACGCTCGCACATGGATCGTTTGCATGATGCCCGGTAGGGACTTGACCGCGAAATTCGTGGCGCGGGCGCGAGCGTTGAAACCCGCGTCGAGCCCGAAGTAAACGGCGTCGGCACCCGCACTGAGCGCTGCGTCGAGACACGCCTCATCACCGGCCGGGGCGAGAATCTCGATATTGCCTTGCATGGCTCACTATCGATAGCCGCATTGTGCCGTCTCGGCTAGCAGCAGCGACAGACAGACGGCCAGCGCAGCCGAACTACTAGTGACCTCGAGCCGAAAAACTCGTTGCACACGCGCCAAGTCTTTACGTCGCCGTGTTCCGGGCCCCGGAACACCACGGGATGTGAAAATCCGGAATGAATGCGTGGGCATCCAATGAAGAACCATCGTGGGGGCCGTCGACCTTTCACGTTGAAATGGCATAGCCAAATCAACGCGCCCTCGCGGGCTGCGAGCGAGTCCCGTCAATTCTTCTGGATCACGAACTGAACCCGGCGATTCTTTGCGCGATCGACTTCCGTCTTTGCATTCGGGACCTTGGGCTTCTCCGAACCAAAGCCCTTGGCCGTCATTCGCGTGGAGTCCACGCCCAGGGCCATGAGCGCGCTGCGTATCGAGCCGGCGCGTTGCTCGCTTAGGCGTTGATTGTACGCTGGGCTTCCCTCCTCATCCGTATACACTTGAATCTCGACGCTCGTGATTTCTTGATGCTGGCTCAACGCAGCTGCGACCTCTTGGACGATCGGCATTGAGTCGCGCGCTACCTCGGCTGAAGGCCCTTCGAAACGGATGGGCGTCGTCAGCTTCAGCTCTTGTTGTGCGATGCTAACGTTGGCTTTCTTCGGCAGCTTGTGCAGAACAAGTGATGTGTGCTGCTGAACCTTCCTCTTGATCTCCGTGTCAACGGCCATGGGCAAATAGCCTGTCGCGCTGATCGCCATGTGCACTTGTCCCTCAGGAACGTTTTCGACGCGGAAATCGCCGACCTCATCGCTCTGCAGGTCGAGCGTTCGATCCTTCTCGTCTCGGACTTTTATCGCGGCGCGTGGCACGGGGGCATTCGTGTCCGCCGCCACAAGATTCCCAAACAGTGTTCCAAGCGCCGGCGCCGCTTTCAAGGTGCACTTGACTACCGTATTCAGAGCGGCGGCAGGGGGTGCCTTCGGGTCCGCTACAGCCTCTTCGACCTTAGCGACGCATGAGCCCTCCTTGTAGCCATCGGCGGTGACGAGCAACTTGTACTCACCTGGTTTGACGTTGCCTGAATCAAAGGATCCGTTGGCTCGCGTGACCAAGCCCGTGAGGTTTTGGTCTTCGAAACTAATCAGCGCATGCGCAACGGGCTGCGAAGATTCTTCGTCAACCACGGTGCCAAGGATGTGATGTTCTGGCGGTGGCGGGACCTCCACGACGCGCGGCACTGGCGGCGGCTGAGTTGCGACCTTGGGCGCTTCGACCGTGTCAATCATGTAGCCTAGGCCGACGTAGAAATCCCAGGGCAACTCGGGGACGCGTTCGTTGGTAAACGTGGATGAACCTGAGGTCGCGATATCGAAGGCTGCCATGGCGGTCAAGCCGTGAAATTGCGGCGTCAGGCGGGTCCCCAGCGTCAAACGCGAGGGAGTTCCGGACATGCCGCTGACGCGGACCAGGCAGTTGTCACCGGGAGACAAGTTGACTTCCCTGCACTTGTACCCCTGACGGTTGGATGCGATATCGAGGGTCCACTCGGCGAATGGTTGGAGGATATTGCCCACGTACTCGCCGCCAATCCCCAAGAAAAATGAATCAACGCGGTTGATGCCGAACCCCTCGCGTTCGATGCGATTGACCGGATGGTTCCGACTGGCTTCGATGTTCTCGGCAATCTTGGCCGAGTTGTCGAATAAGTAGCCGAGATTGCTGTGAAGTCTTACGGGAATGCGCTGCGCCGGATCACTTCGGTTCGTCAAGTCCAACGTGCCGAGAGCCGCGAGAGTAATGTTTGCCGTGTGGATACCGATGCCACCGGCACTATTGAGAAAGCGGAGTTGACCCAAACCACCCGCTGAAAAGACCCGATCCTGGCGCGGCGTGAAGCCCTTCAAACCCACGTAGGAATCACTCAAGACTTGAATGACGGACGGCGTGCCGAAGTTGTCCGAGAAAGCCTGCGAATGTGCACCGACGGCCGCTTCAAGGAAGGGCAAGAGCGTTGCGGAAATCGCCAAGTCCGTCCCGGTTCGACTGGTGGAGTCTTGCGTGTCAGTGACGTTAGCAGGCCGACCGCCGCAGGATGCAACGTCAGGGCACAGGAACCCAGAACCCGAGTAGTAGCTCGACATGAATGAAAGGCGGAACGTGCCTGGCGCGCCCGAGTCAGCAGACACTAGGTGAACAAGACCCGTATTGCCGTGCAATGAGTTGTGGCGGTACAAAGAGTATCCGCGCTGCATCTCCCAGTCGCTGGCAGCACTCGCTTTGTTTCCAGTTGCAGCTTGATCACTCGGTGACGGCTTGTCCGCCTCCCCTGGTAAAACGGGCCCTTGACTAGATGCCGCCGGCTCTTGTGCCTTTGCTGCGACAGCA
Source organism: uncultured delta proteobacterium (assembly GCA_963811985.1). Classification (GTDB taxonomy): domain Bacteria; phylum Myxococcota_A; class Polyangia; order Polyangiales; family Polyangiaceae; genus FEN-1139. The sequence continues at coordinate 166,951 of CAWEUH010000047.1, read as the reverse complement.
ATGCCCGTTGCTAATAGAAGTGTGCCTGCGAATATCCCAACTTTCCTCATTTGATTGCTCGCCCTTCACCAAGTGGCGCCTGGTCGCGACCGAGGCCGCACGCTACACGAGTCGCAACCCAAAGATCCAGGGAGAGTCGCACCTGTCGGTGCGTTCACCCGGCTGTTCCGGCACGCTCATCAGACCGACCCAATCGATCAATCCGTTGAGTGTTTGATGGGTCGAAACGTGGCTCGCGTGCCCCAAACGACCCAAGGGCCGGCTACCTAGCCGATTTTGATTATGAACACGCGGAAATCTACGACTCGACGCGGCCTGCCATTTTGGCCTCAGGAACACATGGCCCCGGTAGCCGGTGTGCCGTCATTCCAAAAAAAAGTAACAAAACAAGGTTTCGTTGCGAATCTTAGCGGGTTAAGGGGTTGTCGTTACACTGCTCTGACCAGGAACGGAAAGAGTGGGCATTGCCCGCGTCATTGGTAGGTAATTCAGGAATGCTTATGAACAGCAACACCGGAAAGCTCGAGAACGCCAAGTCTGAGAAGAAGCGTCCCCGAACTTCTGCGCCCGCGCACTCATCAGTCGAACGACGAATTTCACGAATTCTTCACACAGGGAGACGTGGGTGACTACGAGGGAGGGGTTGCCCGTTCGCAGCCGCCACCGAAGCCGCATGCGGTATTTGAGGAACCACCGCCACTCGTGGACGTCTCGCAACAGAAGGCTCGGCGTGCGTTTTTTGCGCGTGTCGTGGCAGTGGTAGTGACGGCGTGCGTCGCCCTGCTGGTCACGGCCACCCGGTTCAAGCCACATGACGGCGGGAACTCCCGGTGACTGGAGCCAAGCGTTCCGTCATGCAGACACAGCGAGCGTCGCTGCCAAATTCGCCTGTCGCGGCAACAGATTCGCCAACGCTACTTCCAGCACCCCAGGTTGCGGCTGCGGCGCCCCCCGCACCGGTTGTCGCAGCACCCCCACCGCCGGCGTCGGACACCGACGAGGTGGAGGAAGCGGTGCACGCTGCGCAGCCCGCAGCGGACGCTCCCGATCTTCACGTAGCCGAAGCCACAAAGCAACCGCAGTCGGTCGCGAAAACAGAGCCGCGATCAGTCAAGCGTGCACAAGCCCCAGCCCGATCTACCGTGCGGACAGCTAAGGCTACGGTGAGCAGCGAGCAAAAGGCACAGGAAGCGCCGAAGCCCGCGCCCCAGCGCCCGGCGCCTGTTGCCGCTGGACAATCCGTCGGCGCTTTTCCCGTTGACTGAGTTAGTTAGGCGCTGCGGCACCCGCCGGACGGGAGAAATCATATTCGAAGGTCGCCTTGCCGTCACGTTGGTCGGGTGGATTCAGCACCAAACCATTGATGGCTGTTATCACGCAAGAGACTAGCGACTGCGGCGCAGTCGTTCTCGCCGGATCAGGCGCAACGTCCAAGATTTTGCCGGTCTTCTTTTCCACCGTAAACAGCACGGTCACTTTACCGGCCGCAGTTGGGCTCCGCCTTGACGATGGTGTCGTAGCAGGCGTTGAGTTCAGCACCCTTGGTCGCAAGCAAGGCGGATGTATCGTCACGATACTGCTCGGGGCTGCGCGCATAAAATGAGCAGCCACCGATAATCAACGCCAGAGCTGGTCAACGCAAACGACTTAAGCATGCCGTCCACTCCAATTGCCGAGGCATTTACTGGGAACATCCATTGATTGCGCGCTTGGATTGCGGAGTCTTCATTTGGCCCCTCCCGCCGGTGGATCGGTGATTGTGAATTCGACGCGTCGATTCTTCTCACGACCCTCTTCTGTCTTGTTGTCGGCGATAGGTTGGGTTGAACCAAAGCCTTTCGCCGATAGACGCTCCTTGGCGACACCGTGCTCTACCAAATAGGCCATGACCGACTTGGCGCGGTCGTCGGATAGCTTCAGGTTATGCGCGTGATCCCCCTCCGAGCTGGCATGGCCCTCAATCAGAATCTTCTTAATTTGAGCGTTGTCTTTGATGACTTCAACCACTTCGTTCAGCAAGCCAAACGAAGCCTCCAAAATCGTGGCCTTGTCGTGAGCGAATTGGATCTTCTCGCCGATAGTAATCTTATTGCCGTTGACATTGACTCGGCGAGTCGGGGCCTGAATCACCGGGTGGGGCGCGGAATTACCTGTGACGGCAAACGCTTGCTTCCCCTGAAATGCGATGGAACCACCGCAGGCACTTAGCCCGACTGCTAAACACGCACACGCCCCCAATGTCAGGGCCTGCGATTGACTTTGAATTGGTCTCGTCATCAAGGTCTCCTTGGCAAATATGAATTCAGCCATACCCGATACTGCGTGTGCGCCGCCAGCGGGAAATTCGTTCAGCCCCCCAAATATGCCGGCGCACAGCCCATGGTCTGACGATAAGTACCAACTTTCGGTCCCGAATATTCCCTGCGCGGGTCGTGTCGGTGCCGCCTGTTCGGGCGGATGGCCTCGGACTCAACTTGCTGCGGGCGGCTTGGCGCGCGGATTTTGCTCCAAGGAGCCAGGCTTGGCGCACCGTCAGTTGCCTTGAGGCGGGGCCAGTTTGGCCAGAGAAATGGCGTCCTAACGAGAGTCCCTCTATGGCCGAGTCGGTACCTCGCAGCCTTGACTGCCGTCTTCTGCGAGGAACGTGACACCCCGGACGGATACGGTGAGCGGACCGGACGTAGGGTATTGATAGGGCTTGTCAATACCCATGAGTCGCACGTGAGTGATGTCGAATGGGGGTACGTCTGCAAACAGCTCTTCACCGCTTGTACTAGAATCATAGCTTGGAGTTACCGACTTGATGTCGATGACAACACTGCTTGTTGTGTGCACGAAATTCCAGTTTCGTGTCGCGCCGTTGGCATCGAGCAGTGCGAAGTTGAACGGCGTAGTGCCTCCAACGTCTGTCATGTCCGCGTCAAACTGCACTTTTTGGCAACGTGATAGATCCAGTAGTTGATCGCCAAGGTCGGCAACGATGCGAACCGTGGATGGGTTTATGCCCGTCATGTCGACGCTCACTGAGTCCGCGGACGGTGCCGTTGTGCCTGCCCAAGTGGCGAGCGAGTCGAGATCGTAAGCCTGCGGACGCCAGCACCAACCCTGGGGACCCATGGCGCCGCCCAATGGAAGATTGGCGACGGATGCGTCTTGGGTGCTGTCGAATTCAAGGCGGCTCACAGTGATATCGAATGAGCCCTCGGAGTGTGCCCAGTCCGATGACACGCGGGCCCACTGTACGTTGCTGGGTTTGAAAGAGCAGCTCGCAGAGACGCAGAAGCTTGGCCGTCTCAGATCGATCACGTAGCGATCAGGTCCATTGGCGCGCAGCATCCAGGTGCATGAATCATCGCCGCTCGAGATGCTGAATTGGAACATGCGGGGTGGACTATTGGTGCGGGAGGGAACGTCCGCTGTGAGATACGCCGTGTCGAACAAACTCAAGTCACGCTCGGGAAGCAGGCGCGCGGACAGAAAACCTGCGCCCCAATAGCGGTCGTTGACCTGCAATTTGGCATTTGATTCGGTGCTGTCCGGGCTCCAGCTCGCCGAGCTTCCAGCGTCGAAATCCCACTCATCTAGACTGTTCCAGCGACAGTTGCTGGGCCCGGGTGTTGTCAACTGGGTGAGGTTGAGCGCGGATATCTCGCTAGCGCTTAGGCGCTTGTCGAACAGCCCGACCTCGTCAATGTGACCCTCGAAACTCGAGTTCGAGTCGTTGGAGATCCGCCCATTCGAACCAACGTAAAAGACCTGATCCGCGTAGGCGATTGTCCCGTCGTATACGGAACCCACGGGCGTATCTTGCACCAGTGGTTCACCGTCAAAGTACAAGGCCAATGTGACTTGATCATTCGCAAGTTGCTTGTACGTGGCGACCACGTGGTGCCAACGGCCGTTGCCCCAAGCCCACGAGGGTCTCTGGAGCGGAATTTCTAGCGTGTGGGTGCAATCGCCAGCGTCGCCATCAGGCGTGGTGTCGTACGAGAAGGCCAATGCAGGGCCATCGACGCCTTGGATAGTGCGCAGATCCAATTGATAGCCGCCGCAGTCGGCTGAGCCTACCGTGGAAACAATGGGCCAGATGCGTTGCGAGCTTGACGGCTGCGCATCGAAGTCCTCCAAACGAATCGAGACCCAGGCGGACACCGTGAACTCGGGCGTCTTTGGCAATAGCGCTGAGTCCGACGAATCATTGGCTGCATAGCTCTTGCCATCCAGGTACAGCGCGTGACCACGCCCGTTGAGGCGAGTGGCGGCCAGTATGGGGCGAGCTGAATCCGGGTTCAGCACCAAGGGGAGCTGTCCGAGCGAGTCGAGCCAGGTTAACGCCGGCGAGGGTTCGTCATCGAACGACCAATGCGCGATCAAATGATCGGAAGCGGCTGCGTCGGGTGCCAAGACGCTGGATGAAGCGCAGGCGGGGGCGAACCTTCGACTTGGCGGCGACGTCTTTGAGAAATCCGAGAAGTTGCAGGCGTTCAACGTGAACGTCGCCGCGCTTGCGATTGCAAGCGACTGCACTTGTGTCCAAGTGGGACGGAGACATAAAAATCTCGGCATCACAAGTCCCCCATGATGTGCAAACCAAGACTACGGCCCGCCGTTTCGACGGTTATGCCCATGTGGCGCTTGTTCTCATTGTCAATCTTCTGCGACACGTATGTCCAGGCTACCGTGGTGCCAATGGCGGCGAGGCCGACGGGTATGCCGACCCAGGCGATGTTCGACTCGAGATCGCGCCGCCCTTGCGCGACGATGACGTCATTCGAACAATTGACGTGCTGAGGGCAAGCCTGTTCCATTTGATGATTCTCGCGAATCGCCAAGATGCCCGATACGCTTCCGATGAGCAGCGAAGTCGCGCCTGCCGCACCAATGACCCAGGGCCAGGGACTCGCCTTAACCTCGACGACCCGAGTGGTCGTTCGAAAAGTTTGAAGCGGCGCTGCGGACACGCCCAGGGCCCTTTCCTTCAGTTTCGGCAGATTGATCGTTTGCCGATCGTGCTTCTCGCCGACGACAACGGCCACTTCGACGCTTTCATAGCCAGGAGCCTTTAGCCCAATTGTGTACCTGCCCGGATCGATTGGCAGCGCCACGTCGTACTGCGCACGCCCGACGAGCACGCCGTCGCGCGTGACTTCAAGCCCTGGCACGGGTTCGGCAACGTGAAATGTGACATAGGACAGGTCGGTTTGCAGTTGATCCACGCGCGACACTGCAAGGTCGTATTGATCTGACTTGCCTTGCACGTAGGCCAACGCCGCGGCTTGTTTGTAAAGCGCCCAGGCAGACGCGGTTTTGCCTTGCCTCAAGCGGCACTCGCCTTGATTGTATACGGCGCCCGCCGTTGGATCGAGCCGATAGCTTTCCTGGAATTTCGCAAAGGCTTCTTCGAGCCTTCCCTCTTGCAGGAGCTGGCGTCCCGAGCGAAACAAGGCTTCAGCCGCGGCAGGGTCGCGTCCCATGCTTGAGTCTGCGGCACGGTCGCGTGCGCTTGCTGCGTTGGTGCCGTCGGTGATCGCGGGGGACTGAGCGAAACTCCGGCCGGCGTAGGCAAGCGCGATGCCGACAACCAGGAACGATCTTGGCGATGCGCGATAACCGAGCATGGGCACGAGTGGTACCACAGAGCGGCTTGCGATTGGCATGCCGAAGCGGGCCGACGTTCACTCGCCTTGCCGCATCCCCTGGCGGCTGAGCAGTCGGATTTGATGCCCCCGCGGGTACGCGGCGGGTGAAGGCCACGGGTGCTCGCTACGCTGCGCGCCCGTGGGGCCCGCCAAAGCCGTAACGAGCAGCGAATACGGGCCGTTTCGGGCACGCTTGGGCATTTCCGGCGAACGCTACTTCAACAGCGCGGCGGGACGCTTCGCCAGTTTGGGAAATTCCTCGAGCAACCGCTGATCGAACGTGGCGACAACCGTTCCCATTCGGTCAGCGAGTTCCACGAACAATGCGTCGTACGCAGAAACGCCTGACACGCACGCTCGGCTCAGAGCACCCTGCCAGAGACTGCTGCTTCGAACAGTTTGGATCCCAAGCTGCTCGGCGAGTTCAAGCCGCTTGAGCCCATCTGAAAGTGCGATAACCTCGTGTCGCACCGCCATCCAGACCACATTGGCTAGCTCGGCTTCCCATGAACTGGGCGCCAACGCATCACTTACGTGATGCCAGAACTCTCGAACCTCGTCAACGAAGGGCTCGGTTGCGAGCAGGTAGTAAGCTACGACATTCGTGTCAACGACAGCTTTCAATGTCTGCCTTCCGCGATCCACGTGTCAATTTCTTCTGCGGCAGTACGCCGCGACTGCGTCCCCCAAGCTTCCTCGATTTGCCGAAGGGCAGATACCCGATCGCCGACATGCCGCTCGATCAAATCACGAACCTCCTGTTCCATGGACCGGTGATTCCTCCGAGCAATGGACTTGAGGGACTTGACGACTTTCGGCGAAAGGTTTCGAACAATGACCGTTGGCATGACTGCTAGCGTTCTGATAGCACATGGCTCAACCCGGGGCAACGGTGCCCATAGAACGTGACCAGCGCGCATGGTGCCAATGGAGTAGCCTGCTTGAGCTGAAAGAGCTGCTCGAACGGCACAAATCGAGACCGGCAGGCGAGACGCAGCTAGAGCTCAGACACCAACCAGAATCCGGAGGTGTCGATGACCAAGAGGAAGGGCGCGGTCGCTCAAATTGAAGAATTGGCCCTGGAACAAGAGCGTGTATTTGAGCATCAACTCGGGGGTGTTGGTGCGGGAGCCGTAGACGAAGCGGGTCCTTTGGTGCCCCCGTGGGTTGGCTCGCGTAACGGCCGCAGGTGCTCGCTTTGCTGCGCGCGCGCGAGGCCCCGGCAAACGCGTGCTCGCTCCGCAGGGCTCCGCTGCGCGCGCGTGGGGGCCAAGACTCAAGAGGCGGCGAGTGGGCATTCTTTGGCTTGTTTCTGGCTGGAATGTTTGAGCGAGCTCCACGCCTTATTGTCTTCAATCATGCGGATTGGTCGATTGAAATCGTGATACAGAAGCCGTCGCCCAAATTGTGGCTGAGCTTCGCTGATCGTGGCGTTTTTGCCGACTTGATGCGTGAGGACTGCAGAAAGTGTATGATACGGGTGTGAAGTCTCGAATCTACGTGGATACTTCGGTAGTCGGCGGTTGTGAGGATGAAGAATTCGCTGAGCATTCCGTTCGCCTCATGGACTGCTTTGTCCGAGGGGAGTTCATTCTGGTCGTATCGACGCTGACCTTGCGAGAGTTAGACGCGGCACCGGAACAAGTGCGCGAGCATCTTTCGCGTGTGCCCGTGGCGCACGTCATGACACTGCAACCCGACGCTGAAGCAATAGATTTGGCGGAAGCGTACGTTGCTCAAGGTGTGATTTCGCCGAAGATGCGAGCCGATGCACAGCATATTGCGATAGCCACCGTCGCGCGAGTTGATGTGCTTGTAAGTTGGAACTTCAAGCATATCGTCAACCTGCAACGGATTCACGGATACAATTCAGTCAACTTGCGCGGGGGTTATCCGACACTCGAAATTCGAACGCCAAGAGAGGTGCTGTCAGATGAATAAGGTCCGAAAACGCTTCGATGCCAATGCGGCGATGCGGTCAATCCGCGACAAGGTCTCGACCGAAATAGAAGGGCTGACTCTGGAACAAGAGGTAGCTTGGCTTGCTTCGCAAGAACTCGCCGACCCGTACTTGAAGCGCCTGCAGGATAGTGTCGTCGAACAGGGCATTGCAGCTGACGGGGCGCTGCCCCGCAGCTGAACGCCGGTGTTGGACGTGAGGAGCACACAAAGCTACGTACTCGCGAGGTTTCCCCAAAGCGTCAATTTATGTAAAATGAACCTGGGCGCAATGACTTGAATAAAACGCGAGAAAGGAACATTCCGCATATCAAAGCAACCCACTCAAGAGCGTAGTACCTATCCAGAATGGCAACCAATCCCACTGGACGCTCGAGAATTATTACTTTAAGAACGACTGTGATTGAGGCTAGGACCACTGCCGAGAGTAGTGCTTCGCCAAGAGAGCTATCCAGGCGCTCTATGCGCCTGCATAAGACTGCCAGGGCAAACGTGGTTGCGAGAAGCAAGGGCAACGTCACCAGACCTAGAAACACCCAAAGCATCGCTGCGTAAGGTACCATGCTAATCAGCGTCACTAGGCCGTTCACGTGGCGTGGCGTTTTCGTGGTCATAGACATGACAAGGAAGCCGATGACATAGACACCTCCGGCGATCATGAAACCGGCGACACACCAGCCCACCGCTCGCGTAAAAAGTGAACGTGATAGGCGGGACCGGTGGTTTGTGGTCGGGTTGAGCATCGTTAGAACATATCGAAGAAGCACTCATGCATGCATACCGCGTGATCCTCAACAATATTTCCGAGTGATGGCCCTGACCCAGCTCCGCCGTTTGACGGACAACTTCCCGGGTCCGGTTTACGATCCCTGTCGCGATCCTGCAGACACTTACGCACGCAACGGGACCACCCCTCATTGTCGTAGGGGTCATTCGGATTCGGATCATCGGGCTTCGGAAATAGGTTACAAGCTGCCGGGGCAATAGAGCAATAATAGACACCGCCAGTCGTTGCGCATTTCTGGGAGTAATAAGTTCAGCTGTTGGTGCCGTACAGTCCGTCTATGTCAGTGAAGTTGACCGGATCGTTTCCGACATATGCGTACAAATTCGCTTGATGTCCTCCAAACTTGACGGGGTCCTTGTCTATCCAGCGACCATAGCGCGGGTCATAGTCTCTCGCCGCAAAGCGCGTCAGTCGGGTATCAATGTCGTACAATCCACCCGCGAACCCAAACGGCATCCAGTCATCCGTCCCCGCGACCAGCGTCCGCTCGCCGAAAGCGGCGTAGGTTGCCTGGAAAGGAACATCACTGGAGTTGGCCGTATTGATGGCCAGCACCGGTGAACCAAGTTGATCGCTAACGACGCGGTAGGTGACACCGCCGCGAACCACCAAATCTGGCGTATTGGCCTTGGTCCCGTAAATGAACTCGCTTACCAAATTCCCAGCCCCATCGAGCTCAGCCACCGGCTTCAACTGGTCTCGATAAATCCACTGCTTGACCAGCACCCCATTGACCATCTTGCCAATCCGCCGCCCTTGCCGTCAGTAACGTACTCAATGAGCCGTCCATCTTGATGCCCCCGTGGGTTTGATTCGAGTGACGGCCGCACGTGCTCGCTGCGCTGCGCGCGTGCGAGGACCCCAAGTCCGTGCTCACTCCGCTGCGCTGCGTTGCGCGCGGACGGGGTACCTGCCGGCGGGGTGCGGCGGATGTGCGTTCTCCGCCTAGCAGCAACCGGATGCGTTTGAGCGAAACTCACGCGTCATTCTACCCATTGACGCCATGCGGCTCAATTCAATTCGTCGTGTGTCAGCGGAGCGCACCCACGCGCGGAAACGTGAGCGTTTGCATCGCATGCGTCGCATTGCCCGGCAAATCAGCCGGGCTCCGCGGGCGGCGCACAAGTCCTGCCATGCGCCGTCGCTTGCGCGAAGTTGAACCGCTCGCGCACGGCATGCCTTCTGCGCCATGGGTCTGCGAAGCCCGGCTGATTTGTCGAGCAATGGAGGTCTTCATGCAATGGCAATCTCGTCAACAACTCAAGTTCCAGGCGTTGCTGGCGGAGCGTGCACACTGTTTCAGGCACAACCTCAGCGAAAATGAGCGCATTCTTTGGTCCCGGATTTCCGGCAAGCAAATGGGCGTTGCCTTCCGTCGTCAATTTCCAGTCGGAAAGTACATCGTTGACTTCGTCGCACCCAGCGCCAAACTCATAGTTGAAGTTGATGACGGGTCGCATGAATTGCGTCGCACAGCGGATGCGCGCCGGGACCGCAACTTGGCTCGCCTCGGGTATCGGGTGTTGCGGATTGATGCTGAATTGGTGCGGCGCAATGCCGCTGAGGCTGTTGCTCTCATCGTGGCCGCGCTGCAACTCGTAACCTGACTCGTTTCAGTCCAACTGATTGTTGCTCGCTGACATGCCGCGTCCCGCAGCACAAGGTCTTGTTGCATTTCTCATTACACCTTGATAACGTGCTTTCCTGCCTTCGCAGCTTCACGATGTGCTGGTGCAATTCTTCCGAAATCGGCCGGAATTAGCGCCTGCTCTATTAAGCGAGGTATTGGGCGTCGCGCTCCCCGCGTATACTGAGTCGCGGATTGAATCGGCCACGCTAACTAACGTTCTGCCGGCAGAATATCGCGCGGATATGGTCGTGTTGCTCATTGATGGCAAACCGGTACTTGGAATTGTAGTTGAGGTACAGCTAAAACCAGACGATCAAAAACGCTACAGTTGGCCAGCCTATGTCGCGGGTTTGCGGGCTCGATTTCGCTGCCCTTGTTGCCTCCTAGTGGTGACTGTTGACAACGGGACTGCCCGGTGGGCTTCAGCTCCAATCGAGCTAGGTCCAGGCAGCGCTCTCAGTCCGTTCGTGCTTGGGCCCGACGGGGTGCCAGTCATTTCGGACCTGGAGAAGGCCAAAAGTTATCCGGAATTGGCTGTGATGTCGGTAATGGCCCATGGCCGGGGCGACGTGCAAACGGCCGTAAAGCTGGCCACTTTGGCCGCCCAAGCTGCCCAAGGCTTGGATCCGGACATGCAGGCGCTATACTTGGACCTGATTGAATCGGCACTTGGAGAAGCGGCACGAAAGGCATTCGAGATGATTCCTGAAACCTATAAATTCCAAGGACCGACCTACTTGAAGGCTCATGCGGAAGGGCTAGCCGCGGGTCGCACCGCAGGCGAGGCCGCGGGCGAAGCAAAGGCTCTCCTAGCAGTGCTAGAGGCCCGGGGCATAGCTCCGACTTCGGAGCAGCTTCAGCGCATTCGCACTTGTACCGATTTGGAACAACTCAATATTTGGGTACGCAAAGCTGTCACTTTAGTTGATGTCGAAGAGCTGTTTGCTCAATAGCATTCGGCCGCAATCTGGACCGCCATAGCTACCATCGATCGTGTTCAATAAGGCTCCGGTCCAACTGGAGCGTTGCAGCTGACGGGCTGCGCCCGCAGCTGAACGCCGGCGTTGGACGCGGGACTGATTGAATCAACTCCTGGATGGCAATTCTTCAGTTAGCATGGGGGCTGCCCGCAGCTGAACGCCGTTGTTGGACGCGAGGTCAAAAAGCGCTCGATGTCGCGTTGCAGACATTTCCACCGGTGGTCTATGGTAATTCCGACTGTAGCTCATTCGCTAATATGTCGAGGTTCCTGGGAAGGGAAGTACCTCTGAGAGCCATCTGTTCAAATTCAGCTTTTGTGTGGCGATGCCAGCTTTGCTGATAATCAGAATGCGCTGACATTTCCGTTCGGTTCCAATCTAGGACTTTTGTGAGTTCCCGGGCGAGCTCGCTGCGAATACTGCAACCTCGCCTAATTGGTCGTCTGCCGCCATCGCTCCACCGCAAGAATCTTGTGCCTTGGTCATAGTCGTCTATGAACCAATTGCTTGATACCGCGGTCGCGTCATCTTTAGGTTCGTAGAATAGTTCTATACTCGCTTGACCACCTTTTGGGTGTTGGAACCTAAAGTCCCACGAACTTGCGCCATGGTAGTATTTATCAATTTGGAGACCGTAGAGCTGCGCAAACGCGGACAATTCCTGTTCGTTGTGATCAAAGAAGCGGATAGCTTTGGCCCACTCGTCGTCAGAAAACATGTGTGTCCCATTCGGCATGGCTGCTCCTAGGTACTAACTGTTCGCGGCAGTTTCAGTGAAGGACAAAGACCCTGTACTCTTTGACTGCGACATTGGGGCTTCTCGTCGAATTCAGTATAGTCCTGTTGCGGGTGAAACTCAATTGCCATCAACCGGGTCCAACGTTGGCCGCCTATTCTCCAATGTCGAACCATACTGCTCCGACAATGCTAACCGGGGATTCTGCCGTCCATTCATCGCCACCCCCATTTTGCGGCGTACCAGCCCTGTCGCGATTCGGTTGAGCTTCACCTTCGTGATTTAGCCCGAACAAACTAGTTTCAGGTATTCTAAAGAAGCCAACAGGCGGAGTCGGGTTCGGCAGCGCTAGGCGGTCCTTCGCGACAGCACCACTGAATATCCATTCTGTCGTAAGATAAACTCGGCCGCTCGATTTAACTTCACCATCGAACTTGATACCATTGAAACCCACTGAGTCAGTGTAGTGATTGAACCACCGCTTCTTGCATAGATTGCTTCGGTCGCTCGTCGAAGCCGTTTCAAAAAACGACGATACCAGACTGGCTTCGCAAGTAATCGCCGCCCCGAGTGCAAGAGTGCCGGCCTGAGCCATTGTGCTCAAAATGCTCCCGATTGAGATTTCCGCCCCAACTGAGGCCATGTCGTATTCCTGTCCCGACGGGTCCGTCATATCGACTGGCTCGGCACCTGCGTACAAGTACTTGTGAAGGCTGAGCGGGTTCCCGACACGACCCATCAACGGATCGGTCGATACGAACCTCCCGCTCCTCGGATCCATCCACCGAGCCCGATGGTAGGCAAGCTTAGAAAGCCCCTCGAACGCCTCGCCCGCAAACCCAAATGCAAGCGGGTCAGTCCCAGCCGTCACGTTACGCGAACCAAACGCTTCATACCCGCGAGTATCCGTAACCGTCCCGGTCTCGTCAGTAAGCACACGGATTGACCCAAGTCCATCCGCATGCACGCAACGCGTCGCCCAAGTTGACGTCCCAGTGGGTCTCAAGACGGCGAGCAATTCGTCATAAGCCCGCACGTAAAGGGCCGTAAGCGCCCCAGTCCCGTCACTCTCAGCCACAACCTGACTCAGCGACCCAGTCGTATCGACAAGGTAGTTCGTAGTCGTAGCCATCCCGCCGCCAGCCGGTGTGACCTTGGTCTGCACCCGGTTGCCGTCAGCATCGTACAAGTGGTTGACGAGCGTGCCGTCAAGCAGTGCCACGTGCTTGAGCCGATTCTCGAAGTCCCAAGTGTACGTAGCTTCGCCGGTCTTAGTCGTCAGATTGCCGTTGTTGTCGTAGGTGTACGCGGTGCCGTTCTCGAGGCTGAGTTGGTCTCGGTTGTCGTAGCTTTGATGCCCCCGCGGGTTGGTCTTGGGTAACGGCCGCACGTGCTCGCTACGCTGCGCGCGTGCGAGGACCCCAAATCCGTGCTCACTCCGCTTCGCTGCGTTGCGCGCGGATGGGGTACCTGACGGCGGGCTGCGACGAGTTGACGGTTCTAGTATTGTCGCTACTTGATGCGTTTGCGCAAGCTGCAGACCATGTTCCGTGCACGAACGCCAACTGGCTCGGCTGAATTCGTTTGATGATCGGTCGCATGAATTGCGGCGCACTGCGGATGCGCGCCGGGAACTTAACCTCGGTCGGCTCGGGTATTGCGTGTTGCGGATTCCGGCGGAGTTGGTGCGGCGCAATGTCGGCGAAGCTGTTGCGCGCATCGTGGCCGTGCTGCATGTCGCAACCTGAAGCGTTTCGGGTCCAACTGTGCGTTGCAGCTGACGGCGCTCCGCGCCGCAGCTGAACGCAGACGTTGGACTGGCTGCCCGAAAACAGCAGCATAGTTTCCGAACGTGGATCTTGCTACATCTCAAGCTGCGACAGCATCCGAGGTGTGCTCGTGTACCTTGGCCTGAAGCCAGTTGTGTCTTCGGGCCACGGCCCGTCGAACGTGAATAACTCCAGCATGCCAATTACCCCATGTTCTACAAACAGAACGCTACCCACCGCAGCTTCGCGACCGGGCAAGTCAACGACGACATCCCCGAAAGTGATGCGCTGAGTCGTGCCTAGAACAGGAGCACTCGGCGGCACGCCGATAGTGATGAAGGACCCGACTCCACTCATGACGCGGTTGACTATTTGTGCCTCCGCCCATTGTCAACGTAGTGTGGCAAGCGCTGGGTGGTCGCCGAGAAGCAGCAAATCGACGATCGCTTGTTCCATAGGTGTCGGCTTCATATCCGAATTCCTGTCATATGTAGAAAGTTCCTATCCGAACGATTCCGTTTATCACATTCCCAACCACGGTGACAGTACTCCCCCCGATGTTTACGGTGGTCTCGAACACGCCACCGATCTGTCCAGCAGTCACTTCCTGTTGCACGGCCGCCTCTACAGCGTCGAATGTCGCCTGTTGACTACCAAGTTGTTGCACAAGCCCTTCCAAATGGTGGCGTGCCTGACCGAAAATGTGGTTCAGCTTGTTCGGGTCGCACGCATTGTGCACGAGCATTCCGTGGCCACCGACGAAGTAGGTGTGATTCTCCTCGACCTCGATATTGTAGACGGTTGTTGGGTTCTCTTCGCGCTGTATGCCCCCCACGACTGCTCGACTGCCGTCGAGCAGTCGAACTGCTTCGAGCACGTGAAGGTTTTCCACCGGGGTCCATCCTCGATCCTCGGTCCAGAACAGATGCGTTGGTGTAGCCCGAATCAGCTCGACAGCGCCGTCGTCATGCACCAACTCCACATCCGCCAGTCGCTCGTTGGGCGTGACGAACTGACGCACTACCCTGCGCAAGTTTGGTATGCCGGTACTCGGATCTTCCGACCATACAAGGTCTCCTGTCCGAATGTTTGCAATGGGTTGTAGACCGCTCTCAGTCGCAACGGGCGTTTCAGGGGCGAAACACACATTGCCAAGGCACTGACCGCCGGCGCACTCCGCTTCCGTTGCCTCAATTTCAGCCTCTGCTTCTAGCTCAATCTCCGCTTCCACCTGCGCCGTCTCTAACTCGCCTAGCTCGAGTGCTGCTTCCGCTTCGTTAATTATCGCGGCCCCGTTGATCGCGGGCTCCGCCAGGGTAGCGTTGATGCTGCTGATATTTACGCTTACTGACACATCGATCAGATCTTCCAGACCGCTTGGATCGCGCCGTGTAATTGGGTTCGAACGCACGTAGCCGTAGCGATGTAATGTTCCAGGAATTCGCCGAAGAGACGGGAACCGGTCCATGGAAATGAACCTCCCCACCCTAGGATCCATCCACCGAGCCCGATGGTAGGCCAGCTTAGATAGCGAATCGAACGGTTCCCCAGCGAAGCCGAAGGCAAGCGGGTCGGACCCCGCGGTCTCATTCCGCGATCCGAAAGCCTCGTAATCCCGAGTGTCGGTAACGACCCCAGTCTCGTCAGTAAGCACCCGAACAGACCCAAGCCCGTCAACATGCACGTACCTGGTCGCCCAAGTTGACGTCCCAGTGGGTCTCAAAACAGCCAAGAGCTCGTCGTAGGCCCGCACGTAAAGGGCGTTGAGTGCGCCGGTTCCGTCTGTTTCAGCGATGACTTGGCTCAGGTTGCCCGTCGTATCAACCAGGTAATTCGTGACGGTTGCAGCCCCGCCGCCAGCCGGGGTAACCTTCGTCTGCACCCGGTTGCCGTCGGCATCGTACAAGTGGTCAACAATCGAGCCGTCCTGTAGCGAGACGCGCTTGAGCCGATTCTCGAAATCCCACGTATACGTGGCTTCCCCAGTCTTGGCCGTCAGATTGCCGTTGCCGTCGTAGCTGTACGCCGTGCCATTTTCGAGAGCGAGCTGGTCCCGGTTGTCGTAGCTGTAGTTGACGGTGCCGGGGTGGTTACCGGTGCTCGTTTCCGCCAAGCGGTTGCCAACAGGGTCGTAGCCGAAGGTGTTGCTGTAGTTGGTGGGGCCCGATACAGCTTCGCTCGTGAGCCGGTTAACGGAGTCGTAGCCGTATTGCCGAACGGTGCCGTCGCTCTCTTCGATGCGCGTGCGCTTGCCAGCTGAATCCAAGGTGTACGCGTAACTCTGTGCGATGTTGCCGTTGCTTCCAGGCTCCTTCGTCACGAGGCCAGTGAGTCGTCCGCGCGTGTCGTACGTGTAGCTCGTGCCTTGCGTATTCGGATAGCTCAGTGACGTGCGGTTGCCGTTGGCGTCGTATTGGGCGCCGTAGGCACGGCTGAGTGGGTCGCTGAGGGTTGCGAGCCGTCCCGCGTCGTCGAAGGTGTTTGTCGTGGTGAGAGTGCGTGTGCCGACCTTGGCCGTGATGCCGCTTCGCATGCCGCGCGGGTCATATGTGTAGTCGAGCTCGCGGGCGTCTGGGTAAATCAGGCTCGAAACGTGGCCCCGATTGTCGTAGTTGAGGGTGGTGACGCCTCTCGTGTCGGTTACAGTCTTTCTTTGCCCAGCCGCATCGTACGTGAACGTCACCAGACTGTTGTCCGGGTACTTGCGAGTCAGCAACCGGCCCGACGCGTCGTACGTGTACGACGTGACATGGCCAGCGAAGTCAGCTCGGGTTAGCAGTTGCCCGGCAGAGTCGTAGTTGCGGTGTTCGGTGGTGCCGTCGGGGAGCATGCGGTCTGTTATTCGGCCGCGGTTGTCGTACGCAAAATGGGTGATGTGGCCGTTGGCGTCTGTCTGGGTGATTTGGTTGCCCTGCTCGTCGTAGGCGTAGCGCGTGGTTTGATTTGCCGCGTCTGTTACTGAGGTTAGGCGTCCCAAGGCGTCGTAGGCGAAGACGGTCTTGTGTCCTAGCTCGTCGGTCTTTGAGATTTGGCGGCCTAGGTCGTCGAACTCAGCGGACGTGTGCGTATTGTCGGCGTAGTCGGTCTCTAATAGGTCGCCTGCGTCGTTGTAGACGTAGTTGGTTGCGGTGTGGTCTGGGGCGATGGTTTCGATTTGGCGGCCATCTGGGTCGTAGATTGTGTAGGTGGTGTGGCCGAGGGGGTCTGTTGTGCTGATTCGGCGGTTGGCTGCGTCATAGGCGTAGGTTGTTGTTTTGCCAGCCTCATTGGTGGTTGAGATGAGGTTGCCGGCTTGGTCGTATGCGTTGGTTACGGTTGTGTTGTCCGGGGCTGTTGTTGTGAGGACGCGGCCGACTGGGTCGTAGGTGTATTGCGTTACGCGGCCTAGGGCGTCAGTTCTGGAGGTGCGGTGGTTTTCGGCGTCGTAGGCTAGGGTTTCTGTGGTGGCGTCGGGGTAGGTGGTTTTGTTTAGGCGGCCGAGTTCGTCGTAGTCGTAGGTTGTGCGGCGGGCTAGGGCGTCGGTTGAGGCGGTGCGTTGGCCGTTGGGGTTCCATTCTTGGGATGTTGTTGTGGCATCGGGGAATATCGTGCGAAGGAGGCGGCCGTTTTGGTTGCTTTGATGCCCCCGCGGGGTGTCACGAGGTGACGGCCACAGGTGCTCGCTTCGCTGCGCGCCTGTGGGGCCCGCCAAAGCCGTGCTCGCTTCGCTGCGCGCGGCTGGGGGACCCAGTACCGGGTTGCGGCGAGTGGGCGCTTATTGTGTCCGTCGCTACTTGATGCGTTTGCGCGAGCCCCACGCCATATCGTACGCATTGGTGCCACCACGATCAATTGAATTCGTTCGGCGGTGTCACGTACGTTGCGCACCAAGTTGTGTGAGCGATTGCGTCACATGAGTCTCAGTGCCCGCCAAATCAGCCGGGCTCCGCGGGCGGCAAAAGATTCCCGCCACGCGCCGGCACTGCACGAAATTGTTGACTCGCGCGTGTCATGAATCTTTCGCCATGGGCTGCGTAGCCCGGCTGATTTGACGGGCACCGGAGGTCTTCATGCAAAGGCAATCACGTCAGTCACTCAAGTTTCAGGCGCTGCTTGCCGGGCGCGCGCATTTCATGCGGCACAACTTGACCGAAACAGAGCAAATTCTTTGGCACAGAATTTCCGGCAAGCAGCTCGGGGTTGCTTTTCGCCGGCAGGTGCCCGTTGGCGGTAATTGCATCGCGGACTTCCTGGCGCCGGCATGTCGGCTGATTGTTGAAGTTGATGATCGGTCGCATGAATTGCGGCGCGCCGCGGATGCGCGCCGGGACCGCAACTTGGCTCGCCTTGGGTATCGCGTTTTGCGGCTTCCGGCGGAGTTGGTGCGCGGCAATCTCGCGGAAGCTGTGGAGCGGGTCAGGACCGCACTTTACGTAACCACCTGAAGCGACGGATCATGTTTGCGCATGCATCGATGCTTTTTTGGGCGCCCGCGAATGCTCGTTCACGGTCTTCGTCTTCAAGTATCCGAGGCCACATTTGCAGAACTTCCAGGAGACTTTTGACATGCAGCTGGATTTCGTCGAAACTCCGTCCGATGAGCGGTTCCTCAAAGTACCGGCCCCTTCCGCGCGGCAAAGTTGATCTGCTTGACGACGCGACAACTCTGCGAAGCAAATCAGGAACAATCACGAAGGAATTGCGGGGAATGCTCGATTCGCTTCGCCAGGACCTCGCCGTCTACTCTATGCCGGTTGAGAACGATCTTGTGGCCGGTACCCGCCTAGTTTCCGAGATTGGTGAGGGTACGTTCGGCGTCGTTTGGCGAGCAGTAGACTGCCAATCGGGCACTGATGTCGCTGTGAAGGTCTTTCGATATGAGAGACTCGCCGTGGACCTAGCATTACACCAATTTCGTCGCGGCGCGCGCATCATGAGGCGTCTTAGCGAATCCCGCGAGGCCCCCGAAACGATTCTTAGGCTCCTTCGAAGTGATGAGGCCGATACAGCTTTCGTCATGGAATATATGCCCCACCTAGACCTGACATCAAACGTGGACAACTGGAACATGTCGGCGAGAATGGAAGTCTTCAGAATTATATGTCGTGCCGTCGAATTTGCCCATTCACGCGGTGTTGTGCACAGGGATATCAGACCCCAGAACATCCTTGTAAGAGATGACGGCTTACCCGTGTTGGCTGATTTCGATATCGCTGACTACACCTTTCTCACCAAGGATACGCGACTCGCGCCTGGTACATATTTGTACGCCGCCCCAGAGCAGCTCGCATGCGCCGGAGATCCACGAAATTTCGCAGTCGACATATTCAGCCTAGGCCGCGTTCTTCAATTTCTACTGCGGGGTAGTGACCCGCTTATCGGCCAAAAGCAAGTTGAGGGTTTTCCAGAGTTCAATGATTTGTTCGCCAAGGCTCTAAGTGAAGACCCCGAAAATCGGCCAGGATCCATCAGGGAACTATTGCGGCTTATTCCGGTTTCGTTTGCTGACGGTACTCCACGAAATTCACGCGAACTTCAGAGTTTGCCAAACCTGCAGCAGGTCAAGGGCCAGGCCGACGTGCTCTGGTCCGAAGCACAAGCGCTAGCGAAACGCAAATTCTACCGACCTGCGATAAAGAAGGCCGACCAAGCCATTCCACTCATTCAGGACCTGGACTATGGCCGCTGTGACGATTGGGAAAGGGAACGTGACAGTTGGCGAGTTGCTATAGGCGAGCGTCCGGTTTCAGCCTCTATTCAGGAATACCTGTATCGATTCTTACCACGAAGGGTGGCTCTCCCAGTTGGAGTCTTGGCCGTTGTGGTAATAGCCAGTTCTCCTTTACTGAAATTGGTAAGGTCGTCTAACTCCGATCTCGGTCCAATCAGAGCCCCAGCTTCAACCTCGTCCGGAGGGGGGGCGTCAGTCACTACGCCGAGTGCCAACGGGTCACGACAGAACATCCTGGACACGGCTCTTGCCCTCGATGTTGCAGACTCAGGCGCCGATTCCGCAACCGAGAAGACAACCCCGGCTTTCGCGTTAGTAAAATCGGAAGCGGCCATGGCACGTGCCCGCGCGTGGATGCGCGCGGGCCTTGGTAACCATAGCATGGTTGGACCCGTCCTCCCGTTGCGCAAGGGCGCATTGGCGCTTGATCCTGACCAAGTCCAGATTGGCAGCTTTGTCTGCCACATTCTATTTGATGATCATGGCAACCCCGCGAAGATTGACGGCTGCGAGGGCAGGGGCGCTGCAAGGACGCGTGTGCCCCTAAACCTTGGTATCCGATGCGCTGCGAAGGATGACCGGCGTTCGGTCAATTGCTGGTCTGGCGCTTTCCAATATGAGATAAATGGAGATCGCCGTGACGGCCAAATGTCACTGTCGCTGAAGTTATGAAGCGACCCTCGCTGCATCGTTACCTGAAGCGTTGCTGGTCCAACTGGAGCGTTGCAGCTGACGGGCTACGCCCGCAGCTGAACGCCGACGTTGGACGTGCCCGACTACACGAGCTCGAAATCTTCACCTAGTTGATTCAGGAAAATCACGAGTGAGTACCCAGCGTACTTTTCGCTTTGGCGGTCAATGTCGGGAACGAGTTCAGATTCAAGCCCCTTCGGGTCATCGGGCAAGCATGCGACTGCCGATGCACCTTCCACGAGGCTGTCGCAGACAACGATGACCTGACCAGGCCTTAGTCTCGCCTTATGACCCCCGGTAAAGGCCGCTCTCCAATGGGTTAGCACCTGCACCTCAATCTGGTGGCGGGATCGGTATTTCTGTCCCTTGATCACATTCGGCTTGTTCGCATTCATTGCTTGTGTTCGCGTCCTCCGTGGTAACTCAAATCGAAACTCCCTCAAAATATGGGAACCCAAATTGCGCGCGCCACCGGTACCGGAAAAGGTGACACCCATTCTTCTCCGCCACCTGGTTCAGTTTCAGTCCGCTGCACCTGACCTCGGTAAGTCAAGTCGATAATGTCCGATTCGGGAATTCGGAAGAAACCTATGGGAAGATAGTCCAAGGCTAGCCTGCTCTTTGCACGAGTTCCGGTAAAGTAGATATCGGGAGTCAGAAAAACCACGGGCTCACTGTTCGACAATCTTATGCGTCCCAGTGCACGGATTCCGTCATGCCCTTGTTCCGTTGTGTAATGATTGAACCACCGGATTCTGCACGGGCCCGGGTTCGCGGTGCTGGCCGTCTCGAAGAACGAGGTTACGGCGCGAGCCTCACATACGATGGCAGCAGCCATTGCTGTACGACCGACAGTGGCCAATGTACTAAGAATGCTATCGATTGATATGCTGGCGGAAATCGACACCATGTCGAATTCCAGACCCGTCGCATCCGTGGCATTGACACCGTCATCCACTGCATAGATGTACTTGTGAAGACTCAGGGGGTTCCCAACGCGTCCCATAAGCGGATCGGTCGATACGAACCTCCCCACCCTAGGATCCATCCACCGAGCTCTGTGATAAGCCAGCTGACTCTTGACCTCGAACGCCTCCCCCGCGAACCCAAAGGCAAGCGGGTCAGTCCCAGCCGTCACGTTTCGCGAACCAAACGCTTCATACCCGCGAGTATCCGTTACGACGCCAGTCTCGTCAGTAAGCACCCGAACGGACCCAAGCCCATCCGCATGCACGCACCTGGACGACCAAGTTGACGTCCCAGTGGGCCTCAAGACTGCAAGCAATTCGTCATTAGCTCGCACGTAGAGTGCAGTCAAAGCCCCCGACCCGTCACTCTCAGCCACGACCTGACTCAGCGACCCAGTCGTATCGACAAGGTAGTTCGTAGTCGTAGCCGTCCCGCCGCCAGCCGGGGTCACCTTCGTCTGCACCCGGTTACCGTCAGCATCGTAAAGGTGGTCCACGAGCGTGCCGTCCTGTAGCGCGACGCGCTTGAGGCGGTTCTCGAGGTCCCAGGTGTACGTGGCTTCGCCGGTCTTGGTCGCCAGGTTGCCGTTGTTGTCGTAGGTGTACGCCGTGCCATTCTCGAGGCTCAGCTGGTCTCGGTTGTCGTAGCTTTGATGCCCCCGCGAGTTGGTTTCGAGTGACGGCCGCACGTGCTCGCTGCGCTGCGCGCGTGCGAGGACCCCAAATCCGTGCTCACTCCGCTTCGCTGCGTTGCGCGCGGATGGGGTACCTGACGGTGGGCTGCGGCGAGTCGGCAGTTCTAGTGTTGTCGCTACTTGATGCGTTTGCGCAAGCTGCAGACCATGTTCCGTGCACGAACGCCAACTGGCCCGCATGAATTCGTGCGGCACATGCGATGGGCGCCACACACGGAAACGTGAGCGATTGCGTCGCATGAGTCTCAGTGCCCGGCAAATCAGCCGGGCTCCGCGGGCGGCGCACAAGTCCCGCCATGCGCCGTCGCTGCGCGAAGTTGAACGTCTCGCGCATGGCATGCCTTCTGCGCCATGGGCTGCGAAGCCCGGCTGATTTGGCGGGCACCGGAGGTCTTCATGCAATGGCAATCACGTCAACAACTCAAGTTCCAGGCGCTGCTGGCGGAGCGTGCGCACTTTTTCAGGCACAACCTCACGGAAAGTGAGCAAATCCTCTGGCGCCACATTTGCGGCAAGCAGCTTGGCGTTGCCTTCCGTCGTCAAGTGCCCGCTGATCGGTACATCTTGGATTTCTTCGCTCCCGCGGCCCGCCTTGCAGTTGAAGTGGATGATCGGTCGCATGAATGGCGGCGCACTGCGGATGAGCGCCGGGACCGCGTGCTGGGTCGGCTTGGGTTTCGCGTGCTGCGGCTTCCGGCGGAGTTGGTGCGGCGCAATGTCAATGAAGCCGTGGCTCGCATCGTGGCCGCGCTGCATGATCCCACCTGAAGCGTTCCGGGTCCAACAGGGGTTTGAAGCTGACGGTCGGCGCCGTCCATCTGCGGCGCGACACAGCTTGCGCCGCCCGCAGCTAAGCCCGACGTTGGACGCCCTGAAGTTGGCAAATGGTCTATGATCTAGCTGACCCCTCATAGATTACTCGGGTCATTCGAAAGCCGCATGCGAATGACATTTTTCGCCCCGCAGGCTCCGCAAATGAGCCATCGCTCAATCATGCTTGGATCATTCTCGAATACGTGGTCCCGAATTTCGAGATTTCCATCTGCATTCTCGGGGCAAATGACTACCGCGTTTGGATTTGCGGCAAGCACTCTCGCCGCCTCAGCCCACTTCTTAGACGCAGCAGATATCGACATCAGAAGAACGCTCCAAAGGCACGTTCCGCGAAGGAAAATGCCGCGTTTGTTTCGGAAGTTACGAGAGCGCCACTTGCGCCTGTCGCGGACTCACTCATTGCCAACCTATATAGTTCGTGAAGCAGCGTCTTGGTAAGCTCAGCGTCGGAAGCGAACGCTTCTTCACCAAGTATAAATCCGTTCTCTCCAAACAGCGTCATGCCAGAAGCCGGTAGACCCGACTGTACTAAAATCGTGCGGCCGGCCACGCTCAGCTCCGCACCACCAGCCTGGAACGCCGCGCGAAGTTGAGCAAGCGAAATACTCCTCGCCTCGTTCACGACCGCCATCTCGACTGTGGAGAATTCCTCGGCGACTGCCGCTTCCGCGACGAGTGCTCCTCCCTGCACGGTAGGTTCAGCGATCGTCGCGTTGATGCTTATGATCTCTGATACGCAAAGCTCCTCAACATCGTCTACTTTTCCTGTTGGATCCGTGTGCGAGATTGGATTCGCGGCACCGTAGAAGTATCGGTGCAGGGATTGCGGGAGGTATTTGGTGCCCAGCAACGGATCCGTCGATACGAACCTCCCCACCCTAGGATCCATCCAACGAGCGCGGTGATAAGCGAGCTTGGATAGCGAATCGAACGCCTCCCCAGCGAACCCAAAGGCAAGCGGGTCAGTCCCAGCCGTCACGTTTCGCGAACCAAACGCTTCATACCCGCGAGTATCCGTTACGACGCCAGTCTCGTCAGTAAGCACCCGAACGGACCCAAGCCCATCCGCATGCACGCACCTGGACGACCAAGTTGACGTCCCAGTGGGCCTCAAGACTGCAAGCAATTCGTCATTAGCTCGCACGTAGAGTGCAGTCAAAGCCCCCGACCCGTCACTCTCAGCCACGACCTGACTCAGCGACCCAGTCGTATCGACAAGGTAGTTCGTAGTCGTAGCCGTCCCGCCGCCAGCCGGGGTCACCTTCGTCTGCACCCGGTTACCGTCAGCATCGTAAAGGTGGTCCACGAGCGTGCCGTCCTGTAGCGCGACGCGCTTGAGGCGGTTCTCGAGGTCCCAGGTGTACGTGGCTTCGCCGGTCTTGGTCGCCAGGTTGCCGTTGTTGTCGTAGGTGTACGCCGTGCCATTCTCGAGGCTCAGCTGGTCGCGGTTGTCGTAGATGTAGTTGACGTTTCCGGGGTGGTTGCCGGTGCTTGTCTGGGTCAAGCGGTTGCCAACTGGGTCGTAGCCGAAGCTGTTCGAGTAGTTGGTTGGTCCTGAGACAGCTTCGCTGGTGAGGCGGTTGACGGAGTCGTAGCCGAATTGGCGAATGGTGCCGTCACTCTCTTCGATGCGGGTGCGTTTGCCGGCTGGGTCAAGGGTGTACAGGTACGACTGGGCGATGTTGCCGTTGCTTCCCGGTTCCTTGGTGATGAGGGTCGTGAGTCTCCCTCGCGGGTCGTACGTGTAGCTGGTAGTCTCGGTATTCGGGTAGCTCAGCGATGTGCGGTTGCCGTTGACGTCGTATTGGACGCCGTAGGCTCGATTCAGTGGGTCGGTGAGGGTCGTCAGGCGGCCGTCATCGTCGTAGCCGGTTGTCGTTGTGAGAACTCGCGTGCCAACCGTTGCTTTGATTGTGCTGCGCATTCCTCGCGGGTCATACGTGTAGTCGAGTTTTGTGTTGTCTGGGTAGGTGATGTTGGTGAGGTGGCCTCTCGTGTCGTAGGTGTATTGGGTCGTGCCACGGGTGTTGACGGCGGTCTTGCGTTGACCTCCGGCGTCGTACGTGAAGGTGACGTTGGTGTTGTCGGCGTAGCGTTTGGTGAGGAGGTGGTCGAGGTTGTCGTAGGTGTATAGTGTTGGTTTTCCGGCGAAGTCGGCGCGCGAGACGAGGCGGCCTGCTAGGTCGTAACTTCTGTGTTCTGTGGTGCCGTCGGGGAGCATGCGGTCGGTGATTCTGCCGCGGTTGTCATAGGCAAAATGGGTGATGTGGCCGTTGGCGTCTGTCTGGGTGATTTGGTTGCCCTGCTCGTCGTAGGCGTAGCGCGTGGTTTGATTTGCCGCGTCTGTTACTGAGGTTAGGCGTCCCAAGGCGTCGTAGGCGAAGACGGTCTTGTGTCCTAGCTCGTCGGTCTTTGAGATTTGGCGGCCTAGGTCGTCGAACTCAGCGGACGTGTGCGTATTGTCGGCGTAGTCGGTCTCTAATAGGTCGCCTGCGTCGTTGTAGACGTAGTTGGTTGCGGTGTGGTCTGGGGCGATGGTTTCGATTTGGCGGCCATCTGGGTCGTAGATTGTGTAGGTGGTGTGGCCGAGGGGGTCTGTTGTGCTGATTCGGCGGTTGGCTGCGTCATAGGCGTAGGTTGTTGTTTTGCCGGTTTCGTTGGTGGTTGATATGAGGTTGCCGGCTTGGTCGTATGCGTTGGTTACGGTTGTGTTGTCCGGGGCTGTTGTTGTGAGGACGCGGCCGACTGGGTCGTAGGTGTATTGCGTTACGCGGCCTAGGGCGTCAGTTCTGGAGGTGCGGTGGTTTTCGGCGTCGTAGGCTAGGGTTTCTGTGGTGGCGTCGGGGTAGGTGGTTTTGTTTAGGCGGCCGAGTTCGTCGTAGTCGTAGGTGGTGCGGCGGGCTAGGGCGTCGGTTGAGGCGGTGCGTTGGCCGTTGGGGTTCCATTCTTGGGATGTTGTTGTGGCATCGGGGAATATCGTGCGAAGGAGGCGGCCGTTTTGGTTGTATTCGTACGTGGTCACCAATGATTCAGTGACGCTTCCGACTTTGCGCGTGACGGTTTCGGTTAGTTTCCGGTTGTCGGAATCGTATGTGAACGCCGTAATGTTGCCCAGTGCGTCGGTTTTGCTGGTGACGTTGCCCGTGGCTATGTCGTTCACGTAGCCGATCGTGTTTCCGTGGGCGTCGGTTTCTAGGAACAACCTTCCTTGGTTGTCATAGTTGTAGCTCGTGGTTGCGCCGCGGGCGTCGGCGGTCGATACCAAGTTTCCTGTTCTGGGATTGTACTCGTTGTTGACGACTAGGTTTCCAAGGGGGTCGGTTGTCGTCAGAAGTTTGCTGAACTGGTTGTAGGTGTTTGACTTGGTCTCGCCGAGGGCATTCTTTTCCGACAGGAGCGCGTTGTACCAGGTGTACGTCTTGGTTACGGTATTGCCCAAGGGGTCTGTCGCGCTGGTCTGGTTGCCATTATTGTCGTACGTGTAGGTCCAGACAGCGCCGAGGGCATCGGTTTTGCGTATGATGTCGCCGAAGTCGTTGTAGTCGTAGACTGTCAGGTTGCCCAAACGATCGGCGATTTGCTCCTGGTTCTTCGAGAGCAGGTGCGTGTAGACCACTGAATGGCCGAGGGCATCCGTGTGCTTGACGAGCCTTCCCGAGGCATCGTACTCGTTGCGAATCGGCTGCCGTCCCATCGGGTCTTGGATGGTTTCAAGGTAGTGGCCAGCACTGTAGGTGTACTTGGTTTGATTGCTTTCGCGATCGTTGTTGGCAACTAAGTCGCCTTGCCAATCGTACTGGTACGTCAACACGGAGCCAGAGGGATCAGTGATCCTGAAGATGCGCTTATCATTGTCTCGCGCGAAGGTTACGCTCTTGCCAGAAGAATGGAAGATGCCCTGATCGGTGATGCTCAGGTAATCCCCGTTTCGATCGGTCATCATCTTCAGGCCGTTGTCTTGGTCGATGCTGTAGACCGTTCCGTCTTCAGTTGTGAGCGTGAATTGACGTGGATCCCAAACCTCGAAATCCGGTGTTATGAATTGCACGGGACCTACGGGCGGCCCTTGCACGAAGACGGAATGATCGTTGATTGCTTGCAGGCTCACGGTGGGATTGTCAGGATCAGACACGCTTTCCCAGTTCACGTCGGCCGCGCCTAACGGATTCAACGTCTGGCAATGGGGGTAACTAACTGGTCGGAACCGGTACACACGACCGTTGGGCATGGTGATTGTCACCATCGCTGAGCCGACCGTTTCAAGGCAGAACTGCGGGAACCAATCATCCGGAATGTAGTTTTGGACCCAGTGGGCGCCAATGACTCCGCTCTTTTCGACACGGACATTGCGAATGGCTAAGTTCCAACCGGCGCCAAAGTCGCCCGCGTGCGTGTCGCGGCTGTCGTACGTGCGAAGCAGCTGCATCGGAATTCCGGCGACGGGGATGTCGAGGTCCTGGAACGTAAGCGTGAAGTTGCCGACCTTCATGCGACCATCGACCTCCACTCCAACCGTGGTTTCGGCTTCACCCGCCGCATTCGTGGAGGCTAGGCGAATCGTGTAAAGTCCGTTTACCAGCTGAGTTGGATCGAATGTGCCAATCGCACCACTTGCGGCACCGGTGCCGCTCGCAAGCGTGCGCCATGGCGCACTTACGTCGTCGCGACCGCCCAATCTGTAGGTCAGCACCCATGCCCCATCAGTTACGTTGCCTGTCACGGGTGTGGGTTTGGTAACCGTCGTGTCGTCTGTGGGAGCTAGCAGTTGCACGACCGGCATTGCCGTTCCGGTCGGCGCCGTCACTGTGACATCAACGTCGTCGAAACCCGTAAGCTCACCGTCGTTGGCGCTGAGCCTCAGGACGTACGTTCCAGGGTAAGGGAGATTCACAGCAGTTTGGGACGCGTTGGGCGTTCCAATCGTCGCAAGCGCGGGGCCGCTCACTTGACTCCAGGCGTACCGCAGCGTCGAGCCCTGTGGAAGGCCGTCATCGGTGGCGGCACCACTGAGCGTCGTTGAACTCGTCGGTGAAGTCAGGTTCTGGTCCGCACCCGCATTGACAACGGGCGCAAGGTTAGTTTGTACGACACTGATTGACAACTGGGCCGTGGTAGAAAGTTGAGTGTCGCTTGCGGTGAGTTGGAGCACATAGCTACCAAAGTCGCTGAATGTCGCGTCTGTCACGGGTTGGTTGGGACTCGCAAAGGTGACCGTTCCAGGACCGGACAATTTGCTCCAAGTTGTCGTCACTGTATTGCTCGGTATTCCATCATCCGATACCGCGCCAACAAGATACGCGGAGGTGCCAAGGGCCACCTGAGTTGGTCCCGAAACTGAAACCACAGGCGGGTAGTTGTGCGGCAAGACAATTGCAGTGAAGTGATCCTCGGTGACAAACTCACCGTCAGTCGCGGCCAACGTCAGTTGGTAGGTCCCCGCTGCCGGGAATGCTACGGACGTAGCTGCTGCCCATGGGTTGGAGAATGAAGCGTTGTCGGGTCCGCTCGCCGTGTACCAGAGAATCGAGAGACCGTAGCCCTTCGGAAGTCCGTCGTCTGAGACCGTGCCGTTGAGTGTAAGGGAGTTCTGCGGTAATGTTATTGTCGCGATCTTCGTCGTGCCGACTGAGACTGAAGGAGGTTGATTGGCGACTGCAGTGCCCACTCCCGCTCCGATCCCGTCACCGTTGCTTGTTGAATAGTCCCCCCCGATCGATAACGAAGGCGAACTGGTGCTGATTGGGTCCAGACCGCCAACGCCGGCCACACCGCTCGCGGTCGTGTCTGTGTCCGTTGTGAGCGGTGGACCGGACCCTTGCAATCTTTGCTCCGTCACGTATGTGAACTCTTGCATGGTGCAGTGCAGCTCGCCCTGCGCATTGGGTCCACACAAGGAATCCAAGAGCGTAGCCTTGTCCTGGCACACTTCGTCTTGGCCATTGGAGCATTCGAACTTTGCCAAGCCATCCGCGTCGATGTTGTTGATTGGATCGCAGCCGGCATACTCGTACAGGTTTGGCAGCCCCGCGGTCTTCACGGGTTCCTTGGACGCAAAGCGGCCTATTTCTGGCACGTAGTCTCTGGCGCCAAATCGAACGAGATTCGTATCGGGATCGTAAAGCCCACCGGCAAAGCCAAAGGGTTGAATCGCGGGAGCCGTATTGACCTGGACCTTGCCCCACTCGTCGTACTGCAATTCCTGCACGATTTGCCCGGAGTCCGCGTCCACGACCAAGCGTGGGCTTCCCAGGTGGTCCGTAACAATGCGCAGGATTTGTCCGCTGTGCACTAAGTACACGGGCCTGGTGCGATCCGTGCGCGAGGCTCTTGAAGAGCGCGCCATACCCAGCCGTTCCATCAAGACCTTGTCCGCGGCGTCGTCCCCGATGGCCGTATCCGCATAGACGAATCGGCTTACCAAATTGCCTGATCCGTCGAACTCGGCAGCGGGCTTGATGCCATTGCGATACAGCCACTGCTGCACGATGGCTCCGTTGATCTTCTTGGCAACACGCCGCCCGGCTGTGTTAACGACATAATCGATGATTCTGCCGTCAGGCAATTCGACGTGGGTGAGATTGCCGAGCGCGTCGTACGTGTAGCGGGTGACTGAGCCGGTCGAGCTATCGGTCCTGGTTCGCAACGCGCCATCTGCACTGTACGAAAAAGTGAGGGTGCCCTGCGTAAGCAACCTGTCTTGTGCGTCATACGTGGCTGTGGTTGTCGTGCCGCCAGCGGTAATGCCTGTGCGGTTGCTATTGGCATCATAGTCGTAGTGCGCGATGATAGTACCGTCGCGTTTGACGTCCGTCATGCGGTTGCGTAGATCATACGTGTAAGCGTAGGCATGGGTCTGCCCATGAATTGTCTCATTCATGGTTGCGATGCGGCCGAGCGCGTCGCGCGTGTAGCTGGTCGATAGCAACGAGGTCGTCTGGAGCTTGGCAGCGTACGTGGATCGTTGACCGTAAGTATCGTACGCCAGACTGTCCGTTACGCTGTGCAGCGTCGTGCTCGTAACGATACCCGTGCTCGCGTTGGGCACGAGCGACATCGCGCCCACTTTGGTCAGTAGGCCGTCATCGTCGTAGGCGTAATTCACGACATTGCCGCCGTTGATGGACTCTGAGATGGGCTTGAGGAACTTGTCGTAGACCCAGTGGACCTTTCCATTGACCACGCCGGACCAGGCTTCATCCGTGGGAAGGACTCCGTCGTATCCGTAAATGACTTCTTGCCCACCGGGTCCGCTCGCCCCGACCAGCTTACCTGTCGTGGTGCTGTACACGTACGAAAGCAAGCCACCTGGCATGGTGACGCTACTTATCCGTGCCGCAGCGTCATAGGCAAAACTCAAGCTGGTCCCGTCCGGACGCAACACATTAAAGAGGCGGCCGTCGGCATCATAAGAGTACTGCACCGTCGAGCTGCCACTTCCATCGACGGCGGGCGCTGCGTACTGCTGCAGGCGGCCGAGGGCCGTATGCGCGTACAAATGCGCGGGCCGCCCAGGCGGAGCAAGTGACGCAAGTCCACCGTTGGCGTCGTAAGTCATCTGGACGACTTGCCCGTCAGCAAACGTCTGCTGCGTTACGCGGCCCGCAGCGTCACGCGCGTAGCCCGTGGACTGCGACATCGGGTCGGTCACGCTCGAGAGCATTCCCGCGCTGTCGTAGCCAAACGACCGCATTCGAGTGCCTTGTTTGACGGTCGATAGTTGGCCGTTGGCGTTGTAAGAATATATTTCGCTAGCCAGGGAGTCTTGCTGCGTCGAGGCCAGCCTTCCCAGGCTATCCACCGTCATGGACATCGTTCGAAGCCCGGGCGTCGTCATGGACCAAGTCTTGTTCGAAGCCGTGTACGTCTTGGTGAACGTCCTTTGAGTGTTCGAGTCGGTGACGACCGTGTCCGTTTGCGATGTGAGTGAGAACAGATCTTGGGCGTTACTCAACGACACAGCTCGGGTCATGCTCTGCTGGTAAGACAGACCCCCGGGAGTCGCGACGCTGAGCTGAGAAGCAAATGGCGAGGAGAGACCGAACCGCGGATCGCCGGTTGGGGACACGGTCGTCACGGTGAGGCACTCACTCCCCGCGTCGTATCCCATGCCGACTGAGCAATCGATACATGTACGCGCGGCTGATGCCTGCGGCTTGGGCGGCTTCTTCGACGTCGTCGGCGTGCTTTTTCATTAGGGCGCGTAGGTATTCGGCTTCCCAGGCTATTTGCCATTGCAAACGGGCTTGATGATAGGGCAAAGAGGCGTCGATGCTGGTTGGGCCGTGAACGGGAACCTGTTTCGATGGTTGGCTGGGTTCGCCGAAGGGCATGACTTGGCGCAGTACCAGGCAGCTTTCGATGTGGTTGCGCAGCTCTCGCACGTTTCCGGGCCACGACGCACGCTGCAGTGACGCTATGAAATCAGGCGAACGCACGGTTGCGGCAATTTCCGGGGTGGCGTTGTGCGAAGTCGCGAGCAGGCGCTCGACGAGCAGCGGGATGTCTTCGAGGTGGTCGCGCAGCGACGGCACTTTGACGCGAATTAGCGCCAGACGAAAGTAGAGATCCGATCGAAAACGGCCTTCGTTGACCTCCGTTCGCAAGTCGCGGTTCGTTGCGGCGATGACGCGCACGTCCACGTGTTGCACTGCGTTGCTGCCGACGCGACGGATTTGACGCTCTTCGAGTACACGCAACAACTTCGGCTGCAAGTCCAAGGGTAGTTCGCCGACCTCGTCCAGAAAAATCGTGCCTTCATGAGCGGTTTCGAAGGCGCCGGCGCGGCGCGCGACAGCGCCCGTAAACGCGCCGCGCTCATGGCCAAATAGCTCGGATTCGAGCAAATTCGACGGTAATGCCGCGCAGTCGACCACGCAGAATTGCTTGCCCTTTCTCGGGCTCAAGTCGTGCACGGACTCGGCAATGACGCCCTTGCCCGTGCCCGTCTCGCCCTCGAGCAATATCGTTGCATCGCTGGCCGCGGCGCGTTCGAGCGTGTCGAACATTGCGCGCATGGCGATTGAATGCCCGACGACGGTTCCAAACTCGGTTCGCGGCGACAGCCCGATGGGATGAGTCTGCCCGCCCAACTGGAACCGCAGGACAGACTGACCCAAGCGAATTGTGCTGCCCTGTTTCAAGTAGGCGTCGCGTATCCGAATCGCATCAACGATGGTGCCGTTCTTGCTGCCAAGATCGACGATTCTGGCGTTCGAGGCGTCCACGTGAAGCTCACAATGGAATCGTGACACCATGGGGTCGCTCAGCACGATGTCGTTCGAGCGATGTGTGCCAATCGAACAGCGGCCGCCGGGTGAGTCCCAAGACTGACCCGAGCTGGGGCCCTCGACGCCCACCAGTGAAAAGCCCTGCACGCGGTCCCAGTTCGAGGCCCCGTGCGGCAACGTTTGCGTGGCAAGAATCGAAGGCATGGTCGGGCGATTAATTACAATAGATTGGGCGCGGGTGTCACTAATCGTCTTGGCCTATTATTTTGGCCGAGATCATGCTTGGCGGCCCTTGGCGATGTTGGCGGGTTCCGTAAAGCCCGCAATCGGACACGCAGTTTTAGGAATACACGCGGGGTAGCGCGACCCTTAGCGATGATCCGCCGGGTCGCGGTACGTTCTGGGGGGCGGCGGGATGTCAGTCGCACTTGGCGCCGGGGCGGCGGAAGTGAGTGCTGTCGGATTGCGAGTGGCTTGCACAGGCGCAGCGGGCAGCGACGCCGTTGGTTTCGGTGGACCATGAGTCTTTGTGCTCGTGGTTCGCGGCGAGTCAACGGTTGCAGCAAAGGACGCGTGCGGTTGTGGCTCGACATTGGCTTGTGGAACAAGGCTAAGAGCGGCCGTGGTTGCCGTTTCTACACGAGCGTCGCGCACCTGGTGCGATGAGGCGAGCGCGTTGGTGCTCGGTTGGGTTGGGGTATCCGGGGTTGCCGGACGCGTGGAATGCTTCGTGGCCTCTCGCACCGTGGCTGCGATGACGCCGGCAATTGCCAACCCAAGAATCAAAGTCAGCGCCCAATGCCTGCGCCGCTTTGGTTCTGGCGTGGACGCGGCTTGTCGGGCCTCACCCAAGGCAAGCGCGAGTGCGCGAACCGCTTCTCCAGCCGTGGGGAACCGGCGCTTGGGCTCGACGTTCACGCAGCGCAGAAACCATTCGTCGAATGCGGCTGGCAGCGTTGCGTCAACGCCAAATTCCACCAACCGAGCTTGGGGGGTGACAGTGGGGCCATCCCCGACTTCCTTCAAAACGGCCGGCAACACGGCGTTGCCGCTTTGTCCCGACTTCCAGTAGCACTTGCCAGTGAGTAGAAAAAAGGCAATGAGGCCTATGGCCCAGATATCGGTCGCGGGTGTGGCGGGCGCTTGAGACAGTTGCTCGGGCGCCATGTAAAGCGGTGTGCCGCGGATCTCATTGCTCAGCGTGGCTGAGTTCGATAGAACCTTGGCAAGACCGAAATCAAGGATTTTTATCAGGGGCGTGCCGTCGTCGCGATGGGTCAAATACAGGTTTTCTGGCTTCAAATCCCGGTGCACAATCGGCGATGAGCGTTGCTCGGCGTCCTTCCACGAGTGCGCTTTGTCAAGCCCCGAAGCCACTTGGCGCAACCACTCAACCGTCGTTGTTGCGTCAAGCGGACCCTGCTGTTCGACCCAATGCTGCAGGTCTTTGCCCTTGAGCAACTCCATCACGAGGAACGGAAGACCCGTCTGTGAATCGACGCCTGCGTCCCAAACCTGAACGATGTTCTCACTCTCGACGCGGCCCGCCACAATGGCTTCCAGTCGCAACTTCTCGCGTGCGGCCCGCTCATGAAGCACGTGCGACCCCAACATCTTGATCGCCACGCGCTTCTCGGTCGTACGATCCGTTGCGGCGTAAATCAAACCGCTGCCACCGCTCGCCAAAGGAGCGACTATCTCGTATCTGCCCGCGATGAGTGCGCCGGTATCAAGCAAATCTTGTTCCTATTGGCGAGAGCTCTTCAAACTTCTCATATCTGAGCCGCGCGCGGTCTCGAATTCTAGCGCCGACGAGGTGCGAGACTCGGTTGGCCCACTGACCGCGCGAGGGGCACTTCTCGCACTCGAGCCAAATTCCAGCGTAAGAGTCTGGATTGGACCAATCGCCCAGCGCAAACTCTGGAAATTTGGTCACAGCGGCCCAGCTTCGCCGAGTGCAATCGGCCAGCGAACGCCAAAGAGATGTCTGATAATATCAAGATATCAAGAACATTCCTTGGCGTCCCTTGGCGCTTTCGGCGGTTTCGGAAACACCCAATCAGGTTGCTGGAACTACCCGGATCGACGTCGGCGGCGCATCGGGCCAAGCGCGGGCTCGGGCAGATCAGCGAATAGCGACTGTTGCACGGGAGCGCGGAGTGTTTGGTTAGCATCAATTCGCTTGACGGCGAGTGGGCCTTCGTAGTGAACATCGTTGGCGACCGCGTCCGATGCGTAGAATTCTAGTGGCAGTTGGCGACTATTGCTGCACGCGCGCTCAAGGACAATTGTGGGGTCCATCTGAGGATTCAGCCAATCCGAATAGCTATTGGCCGGGATTATCAGCGGCATCCGGTCGTGGATTGGCTGGACGATGTCATTGGCTTCCGTGGTGATGATTGTGAACGAATCGACGTTTTCGCCAGGCTGAGACTGCCAGGTTGACCAGAGCCCTGCAAATGCGAAAAGGCTGTGGTTCATGTGAAAATGGTAGGGTTGCTTCTGGCCTCGCTGACCTTTGAATTCCCTCCAACCATTGGCGGGGACCAGACAGCGGCTCGATTCGAAAGCACTTTTCCACAACGGCTTTCGTGCAATGTCCTCGGAGCGCGCGTTGAACGACGTTGGCAACTGGTTGAGTGGCTTGTTCCAGTTCGAAGGTATGAACCACCAACGCGCTAACTTGAGAACTCTCGCACCGTCAGCGGCCGCAATGGCGATCAGCTGCTCATGGCCGGGCCCGGCGGATGGCGAGATATTGAACGTTGGCCGCCAAGGGCGAAACAGCTGTTCGAATTGCGCCGAAACAGCAATCTTGATCTCGTAAATCTCGTCCTGGACGGTGAATCGGCCGCACATCGCTGGTTGTATAAGCACACTCGAACGATTTCACAATCGGTACGTGGTGCTGTGAGTCGAAGGGTTGAGTTCAGAGGTATGGGGAACAGTTCTCAACAATCTGTACCGTGGCCGACCCGCTATCGGCAATGACGTCTCGGCAAGCGTCGAAATAGCATAGCAGGCTTTGGCATTTATTAGAGTTCTCAAGCACGCACCCCAAGACATCCACGCAGCCTGGGTCGCTGGCGCATTCCGTTACAGCGCACTGCAGAAACGGCGAAACGCCCGTGCTTACAGTCCCCCCGAAGCTTGGCCTGCCACCGGTGTACGTGATCGATCCGCCGAAACTTGGCGTACCACCCGTGTACGTGTAGGTGCGCCCGCCGGTTGCAATGGATGTTCGACCCCCAGTGGAAGGCGTCCCGCCATAACCGGGTGCACCACCGGTGGCAGGAGACAACACGCAAAGGTTGTTGATGCAAGCGTACGGCGAATAGCAGCTTCCAGAGATGCAAGAGCAGCCATAGGTGCCCATCGTGCAGCTTGTCGAACCGCCAACCCCACCGTAATTGCAGATACCATTGATGCAATAGTACGGCGAGTCGCAGGTGCCATTCGCGTAGCAAGAGCAGCCGTAGCTACCCATCCAGCAACTTGATGTTCCCCCGGCTGCGGCGTAGAGGCAAGTGCCGCCCATGCACGTGTACGGAGACACGCAGTACCCGCCTGTGTAACATGAACAGCCATAGTATCCGGTGGTGCAGCCCGTGTAGCCCCCCGCGCCAGCACCGCCGACTCCGCCGTATCCGCACCAACCGTTAACACAGCTGTACGGGTAGTTGCAGTAATAACCCGCTTCGCACTGACAACCGTATGAGCCCTGCGTGCACGTCACGGCACCGCCGTAACCTTGCCATCCCCCTACGGGGTTCCATCCTCCGACGGGCCCTACTCCCCCGCCTGGATATGCGCCGCCAGCGGACCATGTGTCGCCACCTGCAGAGTCGCCGCCGACATTGTAGTAGCCGGCGTCCCAGAAATCGTTGAGGTCGCCTGTGCGGGCGCCGCAGGCGCCGTTGATTAAGAAGAAGGACCCAAGAAGCCAAAGGTTAGTGCTGCGCATGGCCTAAGGATACCCGCCTAAGACACGGCTGCCCAGTAACTCGCGATGGCACCGTAGAAATATCGGCCAGTTTCGTGCGCGTGAGCACAAAACAACAAAGAAAACGGGACCTCGCGGGCCGGGGCGAGGCGGCCTCTTGACGGGCCCCGTTCGACATGCCCCTGATTTGCGAGGTAACATTGCGCGATGTCAGTTCTCATCTCGTGGCTGGTTTTGAGTCTGTCCGTTTGGCTAACGTCAGTCATCTTGCCCGGTTTCACGGTGAAGGGATTTGGCGGAGCCATCCGCATTGCGGCCATTTTTGGAATTCTGAATTGGGCTCTCGGCAAGCTCATTTTCGGGATGATTGCCGTAGCAACATTGTTCATTGGACTGTTATTCACGTTCGTCACACGGGCATTCGTCAATGCTATTTTGCTCATGGTAACGAGCGCATTCTCGGACAGCCTCAAGATCAAAGGGTTCGGACATGCCGTGCTCGGAGCCGTTCTCATGAGTGGAATTGGAACAGTGGCAGAGGCGTTGCTGGCCCGCGTGCTGCACTGAGCGTTTCAGAAATGCTGGAAAGTGGTCTCGGACTGCTGTCAGGCGGATCTCGTTGCTTCGGGGACAGGCGACCGGGATTTCGCAGCGTTGGCGACAAGCAGCTGAGCCATGGGTTGACGCCCACGACACTTTGCGTGAGGCTCGGAAGGGTCGGTCTGTTTTCCGACTAGCCCGAATCAAGGTTCCCGAAGAATATGCTGAAGTCTTCACGTTCTTTACTCCTCGCTCCTTTGACCCCCTTACTTGCCGTGGGCTGCATCTCTGCGGCCAACCCAGGCGACAATCCGAATGGCGCAGCGGGTTCGAGTGCAGCAGGCAACGACCAAGGTGGCATTGCGAACACGGGTGGCCTGGCATTACCGACCACGGGCGGCCGCAATGTTGTTACAACCGGCGGTCGGATGGCCACGACAGGTGGGGCAGGAGCCATTACAACCGGCGGGTTGCCGACCTTCGGCACCGGTGGACTAGCTACGATCAACACGGGTGGGTCGGTGGGCGCCGGTGGCACGCTGTCAACCTCGACGACTCCAATTCCATCATCTGGTCTTTACGTGTCCGTGAGCAAATACGCGGGCGATGGTACCAACACTTTCAACCCAGCTTTCGTGATTCACAACACCACTTCGGGCGCTGTCAACATGTCAACTGTCAGGCTCCGATATTTCTATCAAGATGATGGTTGGGCCAATAAGTCCGTTGTCATCGAGGTGGATAGCCCATCAATTGGTTGGTCCGGGGGGGCTACCGTAACCGGGACAATCGGCGTGCCAGCTCAAGCCAGCCCGGGAGCTGACCATTATATCGAGCTCTCATTTACGGGTACTTTGTACGCAACGGGTTTCCCTCCATCTTCAAGCCCCGGAAGCGATCCAAAAGACACGTTCTCAATGACGCTTCGGGTGCACGCGAGCGATTACCAAGGCTCAGTTGATTTGACTAATGACTATAGCTATGCAGGCGGAGCGCTCGGTACTAACCAATACGTAACTCTGTATGCTGCCGGCGCACTCATCTGGGGCATTGAGCCCGGCGCGATCCCTGCGGGAACCGGCGGAGCGAGCGGCACGGGCGGCGCGCCTGGTGTGGGCGGAACGAGCGGCACGGGCGGCGCGCCTGACATCGGTGGCGCGGTGAGCACGGGCGGCGCGTCTGACATCGGTGGCGCGGTGAGCACGGGCGGCGCGCCTGGTGTGGGCGGAGCGAGCGGCACGGCGCCTGACGTTGGCGGCGCGGTGAGCACCGGCGGCGACGTAGGCGCAGGCGGCAACACAAGCACGGGTGGTGCCGCGGACACAGGCGGTGCCATGAGTACCGGTGGTGACACGAGTACCGGTGGTGACACGAGTACCGGCGGCGACACGAGCACTGGCGGCGACACGAGCACTGGCGGCGACACGAGCAGCTCTAGCTAGTGCTCGAACACTTGTGATCTGATCGCGCAGTCGAGCATCATGTTGGTGATAAATTGCATCGATTTGAGCCGTCAATCGCATCTGGTTACACTCAACTTAACTCATTGCGGTGTGTGATTGTCGGGGCGCCTCCGACACGTGCGGCCCGTATGTGAGTTGGAAGGAAATCAGTTGCCGCAATCGCAACACTTGGGTTGACGTGCAAGTGGTTGGGTGTAAGACTGTATAGTTGGTGCTTAGGGTCCAATTTGCGTCGGAGGTCAGTTATCGATGAACTCGCACAACCGGCGGACAGTACGCGGAACATTGGCGGGATTGTTGGTGAGCGTGGCCTGTGCGAATTCGGAGATGTTGCCGCCGCCCGGTTCGAACGATCTCGGACTCGACGGGGGGGGTATCGATGTCGGGGGCAACTCGAACCAGAGCGGGGGCGGCGCTATGGACACTGGCGGAGCTGATGCGACTGGGGGGGCTGAAACCGGCGGTGACTTGGGCGCTGGCGGGTTGGTGAGCACGGGCGGGCTGCCCGCTGCAACCGGGGGCACCAGAGCTGCGCCGACCGGCGGCGCGCCCCCTGCGACGGGCGGAAGAGTCAGCGCAACCGGAGGGACGCCTGCAGCAACTGGGGGCAGAGCAAGCGCGACGGGCGGTTCGCCTCCGGTCACAACCGGTGGCTCTCCTCCCACCGATACGGGCGGCTCGCCGCCGACAACGACTGGGGGTTCGCCTCCTGGTGCAACCGGAGGGTCTCCGCCCATTGCTACGGGCGGTTCGGCACCCAGGGCGACGGGCGGTTCACCTCCTGTTGGCACAGGCGGCTCACATCCAGCGGCAACCGGAGGTTCGCCCCCTGCCGTAACGGGTGGTTCACCGGCTGCAACGGGAGGGAGAGCGAGCGCAACGGGTGGGGCTCAGGCGACGACGGGCGGCAGCACGGGTGCCACGTCAGGCCCCTGCGACGGTCTTTGCAGCAATCCGACGACTTACACTGCGAAGCCAGCACAGGCATTGTCATTTACGTCGGCAGGCATCTGCGCAGAATTGGTCTATGCAGTTCCCGGCTTCATATGTGGCAACTCGCCAACAGCCTTTTCCATCAACGGCAAGGATCTGCTTTCGTCCTGCACCGGTGGCTGGATTTCACCCTTGCCCAGTAGCATCGTTGCGATCAATGGCGGCTATTGCATCCAGGGAACTGGCAGCAGCAGCGCCTATGTGAATTTTTGAAGGACTTCCTCCCTGCCGGTGAAAACAAACTTCGCTCGGTTGCGTCGTGCCATGCGAAGACACGTGACTTGTCAGCGGCACCGTGCGTCGAGAAGATGTTTCTCTATGTCTGCTGCCCACTTGGACGCCATCGGCAGCGATTGCTATGCCGCCAATTGGCCTTCCGTGCCGTCACGCCCCAAAAAGCAATGTCACTTGCAGGACGCGGGCAAGCCTGCGCCGCGCAACATGCCCTGTAAGACTCCGACGATTGCCGCGTTGGCCGCGCCCTGTGATTTGCAGAAAGCAGCCGCCTGCATCATGTAGGTCTTGTTCGGCTCAGGCGCGCTGGCCGCGTTCTGTTCGAGCGCGGCGCAGCAGGCCGCGATCGACGCGGGTTTGCCGGCAACGCCCTTCTTGGCCAAGGTGGGCGCTGCCGCATCGGGGAGGGCTTCGGCGATAGGCTGCAATTCGACTGCCTGTGGCGGTGGCGTCACTTGGGGCGCAGCGCTCGGCAGAGGCGGCGGCGGTTCGTCCTTCTTGCAGGACGTCAGAGCAAGCGTCGCCAGCATTGATGTTAGAGCCAAGCCACACAGCACGTGTCGTTTCATAGTTTCCTCGCAGCGAGACTATCTAACGACTGTTGCTCGAAATCTAGGGCTTCGAGCACAAAAGCGGAGAGCTTTGCGAGAACCCGTTTAAGTTTGCGGGTTGGCCGATGAACTTGGCAGCGCCGATATCAGCAAAATCCACAAGGGGTTAGATTGGCTTGTTGGCCGATCCGGGTTTGGCGAGACGGCGGTGATTAGCTGCACCCCATGGAGTTGCCGCAATTCAGGCACTTGTAGCAGGCACCGTTGCGAACCGTGATATGGCCACACGAATCACATACGGGTGCGTCTCCCATCATCTCATCCAATTGCGCATCGAGCGCACCGGCACGCTTTGGCGCCTGTTCCGTCTGAGCTATTGCGCTGGGCTGAGCTGCTGGCACTAGCGACACCGGATCGGATTGGGGCCCCGGCTCTGGATGGTTCGGATCCTCGAGCAGCCGTCCCGTGGGATCTTCAATTTGCTGGGGCGCTTCGGTCGGTTTCACCTGCGCAAAATCGTAGCGCCGCAGGTACTCGACCCCGAGCACGCGGAAGATATAGTCGACGATGGATGTCGCAAACTTGATGTTGGGGTGGCCCGAGACGACGCCGTGCGGCTCGAAACGCGTGAACGTGAACTGCTCCACGTAGGTTTCGAGCGGTACGCCATATTGCATGCCCACGCTCACGGCCATTGCGAAGCAGTTCATGAGCGAACGGAATGCCGCGCCCTCCTTGTGCATGTCGATGAAAATCTCGCCGAGCGAGCCGTCTTCATACTCGCCCGTGCGCAAGAATACCTTGTGCCCGCCTACGTAAGCCTCTTGCGTAAAACCGTTGCGCTTCTTGGGCAGCCGCACGCGGAGGCCTTGCGGCCGCACGCTGGGAGCAACGACAGGCGCGGGTTTCAGGTTCGACTCCGCCTCGGCCGCAGGGGCCTCCGAGCTACTGGCTTTGCTCGATGACAGGGGTTGCGAAGCTTTGCAACCATCGCGGTACAACGCGACGGCCTTCAGCCCCAGCTTCCAAGATTCTTCGTAGATCTCACGAACGTCGTCAACGCTCGATTCATTCGGAAGATTGACGGTCTTGCTAATCGCGCCGGAAAGGAACGGCTGAACGGCGGCCATCATCCGAATGTGCGCCATGGGCGCCAAATAACGTTGGCCCGTTTTTCCGCAGCGATTGGCGCAATCGAAAACCGGGTAGTGTTCAGCGCGCAGATGCGGCGCGCCTTCGATGGTCATACGTCCGACGATTACGTCGTTTGCTTCGTCCACTTGACTCGGGTCGAAGCCAATGTGGCTTAGTAGGTTGAAGCCGGGTCTGGAAAGCTTCTGTACATCGACGCCGAGGCGGTCGTAGACTTCTTTGCCAAGCACCCACGGCGCGAATGCCAGGCTCAGATCGAACACGGACGGAATTGCCGCTTCAACCTTGGCCAGTTCCTCGTCGGCAAACCCCTTGGCCTTCAGGATACTTCGATTAATGTGCGGGGCGCCAAGCAGTGTGTTGGTGCCGGAGACGAACGCGACAATCTCGCTGATCTGCAATTCACTGTAGCCCAAGCGGCGCAAGGCGTCGGGCACGGAACTATTGACAATCTTGAAATAGCCGCCGCCGGCCAATTTCTTGAACTTGACGAGCGCAAAATCGGGTTCGACGCCCGTCGTGTCGCAATCCATCAACAGCCCGATGGTGCCGGTCGGCGCCAACACCGTGGCCTGTGCGTTCCGGTAGCCGTGATCGCGTCCAACACGCAGCGCCTCATCCCAGTCTTCGCAGGCAGCTTTCCAGAGGGGCTCGGGGCAATCCTGCCGATGAATTGCCGTAGCGGCTTCCTGATGCATTGACATGACCCTCAACATGGGTTCTCGGTTCTTGGCGTAGCCGGGGAAGGGGCCCTTGGTTGCCGCCATCCTTGCACTCGTCACGTAGGCATGCCCGCAAAGGATTGACGTCAAGGCAGCCGCAATGGCTCGACCCTCATCGGAGTCATACGGAATTCCCGACACCATTAACAAGGTGCCGAGGTTGGCGTAGCCTAAGCCGAGCGGCCTGTAGTCGTGAGAATTCTGCGCGATATTGCGCGTCGGATAGCTCGAGAAATCGACCAGGATTTCCTGTGCCACGAAAAAGATTTCGATGGCATGACGGTAACCCTCTATGTCAAACGACCCATCCGCATTCAGAAATTTAATCAAATTCAGACTCGACAGATTGCACGCCGAATCGTCGAGGAACATGTACTCGGAGCAGGGGTTCGAAGCATTGATGCGTCCCGTGTTCGGACACGTGTGCCACCGGTTGATCGTCGAATCGTATTGGACACCAGGGTCGGCGCATGCCCACGCGCTTTCAGCGATTGATCGCCAAAGCTCTCCGGCATTGAGCGTCTCCACGACTTCACCCGTGGTGCGTGCGCGCGTCTGCCATTTCGAGCCCGTAATGACCGCACGCATGAACTCGTCCGTTACGCGCACCGAGTTGTTGGAGTTCTGGCCGGAGATGGTTTTGTAGGCCTC
The DNA here is from genome assembly GCA_963811985.1 of uncultured delta proteobacterium. Classification (GTDB taxonomy): domain Bacteria; phylum Myxococcota_A; class Polyangia; order Polyangiales; family Polyangiaceae; genus FEN-1139. The sequence goes on along the minus strand of CAWEUH010000047.1, from coordinate 125,075 downwards.
GCCGTTGAAGTCACTGTCGTAGCCCCGCGCAATGAGCGCATGGGCTTTCTTTTCTTCGCGCACTTTCCATTGCACGAAATCAGCGATTTCGGGATGATCCATGTCAAGGCAAACCATTTTGGCTGCCCGCCGCGTCGTTCCGCCACTCTTGGTCGCTCCCGCGGCGCGATCGAAAACCTCGAGGAAACTCATTAGCCCGCTGGAGGTGCCTCCGCCTGACAACTTCTCTTGCTTGCCGCGGATTGAGCTAAAATTGCTGCCAGTGCCGGAGCCATACTTGAAAAGGCGAGCCTCATTCTTGATCAGCTCATAGATGCCCATCAAGTCGTCGGGAACCGCTTGAATGAAGCACGCGGAACATTGTGGGTGCTCATACGCATTGGGGGCCTCTTCGATGGATTCTGCTGCCTCGGACCAAAACCAATTGCCGGCTGAACCTTCAATTCCATATTCGTGAAAAAGGCCGCAATTGAACCAAACCGGCGAGTTGAACGCACCATACTGATTCACCATCAGCCAAGTCAGCTCGTCCTCGAACGTGTCCGCATCTTTCTTGGTGGCAAAGTAGCCGCCCATCTTCTCCCCGGCAGACCGAATCGTGTGCGCAATTCGATGAACCACTTGCTTGACGCTAGTTTCACCTTGCGACTTGTCGCCGAAGAGCCCAGCTTTGCGAAAGTATTTGGACACGACGATGTCTGTCGCCAATTGCGACCAGCCCGCGGGGATCTCGGCCCCCAGCATCTTGAACACGATGCTGCCATCTGGATTCGTAATGACGCTCTGACGTCGCTCCCAGACAACGTTGGCAAATGGCTCAGTGCCGGCTTGGGTGTATCGACGTGTCATCGACAACCCCTTACGACGCCGCGCGCGACCGCTGTTGGGGCTGGGGGCTATTGGCGCCGGAGCCTCTTGTTTCGCCACATTGCTGTCCTCCATTTTTACCGATCCCATCAGCGTTGTTTGTTCCATCGCCGCTTCCTCCACGTCAGGCAACATCCACCGTCGCGCACTCCTGCCAATCTCGATTCGGCCAACCTGCAGAGCTGTAGGTCAACTGACCGAATTTCCCTCAAGCAAGCGAAACGAATTTTGAGGATCCTCAACCATCAGCTTCGACCAAGACTCCGACTCGACCCAGCTCAAGACCCAATTCGCGGCTTGCAGACCCTTACTGAATGTCCGGTGACTGCTATACCCACGATCAGGCAATGAACTTTCAGTGCAGACCTTGGGGCTTACCCCAACTTATTGGGGTTCTGCAAGAAGAAACCACAACTAATAGGTAAGCTGACCCATAAGTGCAGGCAGGCACTGAACTTTTGTATTACCTGAACGCAAGATACACACGGCCTTTCCACCGCGCGACCACAACCTCGTCCACAGGACGTGCACAGGCATGTGGATAGACGGGCCTGAGAAACAGGGAAGGCACGAAGTTTTCTGGCCGGCCGTTATGGTCTTGCTGCTAGTTGGTCCCTCAGACGGAAGTTGTCTGACGGATCGACACGCGTCACGGGCCCGAATTTCGTCAAGGAAGCCGTGATGGCGTCCGCGTCACCCGCGATAACGACGACGGCTTTCTCGCGACGATAGAGAGTTGTTGCTAAATGATTGACGTCGCCAACAAGAGCTTTGGCGATCACGTCGCGGAGCACGTCGTAGTGATCCAAGGGCAAGCTCGACGTGCGTAACTGTGTCAACTGCGATGCGAGGGACTGAACCTGCTCCCAACGGATCGGCATACTATCGACAAGATAGTGTTGTGCGTCTTCGAGTTCCTCGGGTAGGACCGTGCCCTTTCCCATGCGCTCAAGATGCTCCAACAGGGCGCCGACAGTCTCTGCTGTCCTTGGTGTTTGTGTCCCCGCAGCAAAGTAGAACACACTGGGAGCTTGAGCGAGTTCTTGAATGCCAGCACCTGTCGAATACGCTAGCGATCGCTTTTCTCGAACGTTCCATGAAAAGTCGCCCCGCGACACCGCCGCCAACGACTTGTTGAAGAATTGCCGCTGGCGCGTAGTCGGGATCCCTGCGATTAGGGCCGAGAAAGGCCAAGTAAATGTCACTCTGCGTGCTACTGGGCCGGTCCACGACAAACAACTCGAACTTGGACAAGGCTTCCGTTGCAGGCGGGTGGAACGCGGCCACTTCAGGCCCCCTCCAATGACCAAAATCGCGCTCTACCACTTGACGAAGGCGTTCGAGATTGACGTCACCAACGACGATGACCCGAGCATTTTGCGGCGTGACAAATTCTTTGAACCAGTCGCGGCAAGTCGGTTCATTCAATCTCTCGAGTTCGCTGGGAAGCACGTCGAATGATGCGTAAGGATGAACACCTATGGGGAGGCGGAACAGGTGCCGCTGTAGCCACATCTGAGCCATCCAGGTGCCGCTTGTGCGGGCCAAAGAACGCACACGTTCAAGCTCGCGCTGTCGAAGCTTTGCGAATTCCTTGTGGTCGAAACGGGGCGATTGCACCAGAGCGCTAAGGATTTCCAATGCAGGTTCCATCCGATCACTGGTCACCGCCATCGACCACTGGGAGAAATCTCGGTGGACGTAGATCTCCAACGATGTTCCCAGATCGTCGACAGCCTGCCGTAGTTGCCGGCTGTTCCAGCGTCCGGCGCCGCCCGCCTCGAGCCACTCGGGGGTGACTTTGGGGGCACCCGCACGGTTTGCTTCGCTGGCAATTCCGGAGTTCACGACCAACTCCAGCTGGAGAACGGGCATGGCGTGCCTCTCGATCAGGTTGAACAGCAAGCCCATTGTCGAGTGTAAGCGACTGCACTTTCGGAAATGGCCGCGGCGGAGAATAGGCAGCGTGTGGTGGGGTTGCGTCGGGCTCCGGTTGTACGGTCGCTGGCGGTGGTGGCTGCAGCAGCATCGGCCGCGCAGCGGGCCGTGGCGCGGGCGCAGTGGACTGACAAGCGATCTGTAAGACGAACGCGGCACAGACTAGTGTCAGATCATAACGAATCTTCATGGTTTTGCGCTTGGCTGGGTTGTGGCGTCGGCTGGAACGACGCGAATGACCGTCCGCTTCATTGGCGTCAAATATTGAGATGCTACTTGGCGAATTTGATCGGGCGTGACCAAGAGCAACCGTTCCAGGTCACTGACAATTGACCGAGCGTCGCCAAATACCACTTCGTATTCACCGAACGTGTTGGCGCGGCTTTGATTGGATTGTAGGTCCAGCAGAAAACTGGACTTGGCCCGCTGACGCGCTCGAGTCAATTGTGCCGGGCTTGGTCCAGCCTTGGCCAGTAGGGCCAGAGTGTTCTCGACTAGGTGCTCGATGTTCTCGAATTTCGCGGACTGGGTCAGCTCGACATGGATCACGAAGCCGTCGGGACCCGGATGGTCGTAAGTGTACGCTGACACATTTCGAGCCAATGCCTTGTCTCTCACTAGACTTTCATGAAGCATCGAACTTTCACCGTCCGCGAGCAGCCGCGCGAGTAACTCCAGCGCTCCATGGGAGCTATCGTCGTGCGGCGCGATGCGCCAGCCAAGAAGTAGTGCGGGTGTTTTTGCATTCTTGTCTACGATTTGCAATCGTGTCTCCGACGTCGCAAGCGGTGCGGCTACCGGTGGCACAAAGACGGGAGCTGTTCGTGGCTCATTGAATTCGAAGTACTCGTGTGCTAAGCGCATGGCTTGGTCCGGATCGAAACCGCCGGAGATCGCGAGAACCGCGTTGCTCGGAACATAGTACCTTGCGTGAAAGTCTCTCACCCAGCTGATCTGCGCTCGATCCAGATCCTCCAAATTGCCGATGGTTGGGTGCGCGTAGGGCGCGTAGCCGGCGAAGATGTGTTTGTCCAACTCGATTTGGGCGAGCCGATACGGCGCATTCTCGTAGCGCATTCGGTATTCTTCTTTTACAACGGCACGCTGGTTGTCCAAGTTCCCTTGCGACACGTCGAGCCATCGCATTCGATCCGCTTCCAACCAAAGCGCTAACTCGAGCTCATTGGCTGGCAAGGTTTCAAAGTAGTTGGTGCGGTCGGCACTGGTGGTGCCATTGAGAGCACCGCCCCGCGATGCAACAATCTGAAAATGCCGCCCTTTAGGTACATGACGACTGCCCTGAAACATCATGTGCTCGAAGAGATGGGCAAAGCCGCTCTGCCCCGCCTCTTCATTGCGCGACCCTACGTTGTAGGTGACGCAGACCGCGACCGTTGGAGATTCAGGTTCAACGTCCATCACGACGCGCAGTCCGTTGGTCAACTGGGCTTTTTGAATGGCAATCACTCGTTGTCTCAGCGATGCGAGAACCGTTTCTTGCGCATCATGAGATTGGGCGGCCTGGCTTACCGCATCGCACGAAAGGCCGATTGCAACACACGCTGCCAAGAGCACAAGGCGTTGAGCGCGACACATGGGCTGCCCTTATCACGACGCAACAATCTTGGCCATCATGGTGTCTTGCCCCGCCGCCGGGTGGGGGACCCGGAGCCGTTCTTGGCCCTACTCAAAGCGGGCTGACTCGTTCAGATACACCGCCACCAGCCTTTGAGTGTTTAGGCTATTGATTGGGGTCGGGGTTCGCCGCGTATCTGCGGGCAGTTCAGGGAGCTCCTGCAATATCTCGTGATTGAGGAACGAGACGGGGAGGTCAGGCAAGTGATCTGGAAAGGCGAAGGCCGAGCGCCGCGCAACGGCAAATCCCCAATCACCAAACGAAGGAACGAACGCTCGATAGGGGATGACGTGCAGACCCACCGATTCCAAAGTCGTAATGATCGTCCAAAACGACGTTCGGGTAAGAAGCGGTGAGGTGCACTGTACACCCAATGCCCCGCTATCGGTTAAGTGATCACGCGCGATGGAGTAGAAGTTTGGAGTGTATAGCTTGCCCAAACCCAATTGCGTGGGATCCGGAAAGTCAAGCAGAATGACATCGTACAAATCGTGACTTGACGCCAAATAGGTCATTGCATCCGCGTTGATGACGCGTACTCGCTCGTCGAGCAGCGACCGATGATTGAGCGCCAACAGCTCGGGATTCGTGGCAGCGAGATCGGTAATTGCCGGATCAATGTCGACTAGCGTCACGGATCTCACGGGCTTCCATTTAAGTATTTCCCGCACGGCAAGACCGTCACCACCTCCGCCGACAAATACACGACTCGGCGACGTCGCAGTGGCGAGCGTCGGATGAACCAATGTCTCATGGTACCGGTGTTCGTCGGCGCTCGAGAACTGAAGTCAACCGTTGAGAAAAAGATCCAAGTGGCCGTTACGCCGGGTTAAGAGGATGCGTTGATACGGCGATTGGATAGCGCGGACGATTGTGCCGTACGTTTGACGTTCGCCAAATCGAGTGAGCGATTCAGCGAACCAGACTCCAGTCCCCAATCCCACGACCACCAACGCGCCCAGCCAGCGCAGGCGGCGGAATGTCTGCCGTTCGCTGGGCAGTGTCCCGACCAGTAGCCATGTCGATGCGAGGCCGACACCGGCATTGAGCATTCCACACAGGAGTGCCGTTTGGACAAGCCCCACATGGGGGACGAACCACAGAGAGAAGCCGAGTGAGCCAAGAAGCGCGCCGACGTAGTCAAAACCAAGCGCGCGTGCGACCAATTCGCGAAAGGTCATACGCCCTTCGAGAATTCGCAGCAACAAGGGAAGCTCCAACCCTACCAAAACGCCAACGCCGAGGGCTGCTGCTAGAAGGAGAATCCTAAACGGGGCGCCCAGCGAGAAGCTCAATTCGAGGCCCACGACACTGAACCCACCCAGCAGCGCGGTCGCAAACTCGACGCGCACGAATGTAGCGGCTAGAGCGTCTTCCACGAAGCGCGAGAGATAAGCTCCCAGTCCCAACGCTGAGAGATAGACCCCAATCACGAGCGAGAACTGGACGACCGTGTCGCCGAGCAAAAAGCTTGCAGTGGCCGCTATGGCGAGTTCGTAAATAAGTCCTGAAGTAGCGATCGCGAGAACAATCGCAAACAAAGCGGTTGACTGCGCCGTTTTGCCGCTGACCCCAGCGACCCTTGTTGTTCGCAGAACCGGCAAACCGCCAACACCCCGCGGGACATCACCCGTGGATTGCTGCCGCAATGACGATCGCCAGTCCAAGAACCACGGATCCCATCACGATACCCAATGCCGTGTTTTGATCGTCCTCGATCTCTTTTCTCAAAGGAAATGGGGAGACCTTGTTCATCAAGAAGAATCCAAACGCGAAAATTAGAATTCCGACCAATGAATAAATGACCGTGGCCAGCAAAGGCCTCGCGAACGATTCCCACATGCGCCACCTCGTTAGAAACAGGAGCCCACCGACAATAGTGCCCTGAGCAAATCGCGGAGAGCAATCGACTTGTGCGACTGCAAACGCCTAGACTGACATTTTTAGGTCGTCTTATGTACACAAGAAGATGACAATTCTGGTATAACTATGCACATGTAGGTATATTGCATACAGAACATACATTATCTGACCGCTAGGTGCTCGCACGGACGTGGGCGCTTCGGGGCAAGTCGCAGTGAATCGCGCGCCCCCCGGCTGGCGAGTGACGCAACAGACCAGAAAGAAGACACACCACGCAAGGCCTGATCCTGAAAAAAGCGGCCGATGACGTATTGTTCGTCGAGAACTAGCCATTGATTTGTGGCCACTCTGGACCGTCAACTTGCGGCGTGTGGACCAATGTGCTTGGCCGGGCCATCACCTTGTCATCGGCTCAGATTGAATTTGTCTGGCGGTTCACTAGAATGATTTGGTTTTCATTTGTGGTGAAACGGGAGCCTCGTAGCGCATGTTGGTCCTACTGAGCCCGGAGTTCTCCGGGTCGGAACTGCAAATTGCACAACTGGCGCGGGCGACCGGTTTGCTGCCGTACGATTTGCGCACGCGATTGCGACCGGGCGCCTGGGGCGTACTGCGAGTCATGGCCGACCAAGACCAAGCACAGGGTTTGGTTGCGCAACTGATTTCGCTTGGCTTTCAAGCGGTCGCTATCGACTCTTCAGTGGGCCAAGATCCCGAACGTAAGATCGTGTACCTGCGGGGACTTGACGTGACGGATCAAGGGATGACGTTGCGTCTAAGCGAACGGCAAATGTTCGTTCCGTTCGGCGCACTACTGACAATCGTAAGGGGAGAAGTTCATCTAGGGCGGTCGCAGCGCGGAAGCACGTTGGGTGCGCTAGCGGGACAACTGCGCGCGACTCCGCCACTGGGGCCTTGGGCAGGTGGCGCAGCGGGCGAAACGGTCGCGATGGGCGATGGCCGCAACCCGGGTGTTACGGATGTGTTTCCGGCAGCTGACCTGCACTTCGTGACGGTGCCGTGGATTGCACGAATCGATGCGCGCGATCTCGAGTTTCCCCCAATCATTCCTTTGCATGCAAACGCGGCGGAGCGGCTGGACATGCTAGTCGATCGGCTGGCAACCCAGTCGCATGTTCGCGTTGATCGACATCTGCGTGTCTCGAGTCTGGGATCCCACACGGTTGGATCCAGAGGAGTTGCTTCGACTCCACAGGGTTCTGTGCCCCCACCCAGGAGAATGGACTCTGCCACGAGCGACGAACATTTCGATGCATACTCACGACTGGTTGCAGAGGCGGAGCGAGCGCAGCGGGGCCATACCGGCTAGGTTAGGTTTCGTTCGTAATGCCAAGCGTGCTTTCTCGGCGGGAGATGTTGTCTCTGTTGCTAGGTGTTCCCGCGGCGGCCTGGGCTTGCAGGCACCATAGGCCACGGGAGTACGCCGGAAGGCTTGTGGGCAGTGACAAGGCATTGGGTCATAGGATTCTTGGCGCAGCGTTTGCGGATGACGCCGCGACGCATGAGGAAATCGAAATCGCCATCGTCGGTTCAGGGGTTGCAGGACTCAGTGCGGCTTGGCGATTCGAAAGGCAAGGGGAGCCTCGGTATGTCGTCTTGGAATTGGAGTCGAGAGCGGGTGGGACGTCGTGCTACGGGCTCGATGGCATAGTACCCTACCCGTGGGCGGCGCACTACCTGCCAGTTCCCGATGCCGCCAATGTCCACCTAACGGCTCTGCTACGTGAAGTTGGCGCGCTCGAGCAAACTCGATCGGGATTGTGGGAGCCTGCCGAGCACATGTTAGTGCGCGCTCCTGAGGAACGCCTGTTTATCGACGGGCGTTGGGCTGCGGGTTTGGTGCCGCGTGGGCACATGCGCGCGGCCGACTGGGATGAGTTCCGCCGTTTTCAGCGCCAGGTTGACACCTGGACGGCCTATCGGGACGAACAAGGTCGCCGAGCATTCACGCTGCCCTTGGCGCATTGCTCGCCCAATTCGCCATGGATCGAAGCCGATGGCCTCTGTGCTGCGGACTGGCTAGAGCGCGAAAACTACCATTCGGCATGGCTCAGGTGGTGGCTCGAATACGGTTGCCGCGACGACTACGGTTGCACGCTTCAGACAACTAGTACTTGGGCACTTATGTTGTATCACGCAGCGCGCGTTCCAGTTTCGGGTGCCCCGTCGGCTCCTTTCCTAACCTGGCCTGAAGGCAATGGGCATTTGGTCAGGCATCTCGAAGCGGTCGCTGGTGTGCGAATTAGACGTCAACAATTGGTAGTGCGCGTGACGCAGAGCGAGCAAACCGTCGAGCTACTGGTGGTGCGCTCGGATGGCGGGGCTCCCTACCGGTTGCGTGCGCGTCACGTCGTGCTCGCGGTGCCACACTTCATTGCGCGCCGAATGTTGGGGAACCGGGACAAAAGTCGCTCGGAACCCAATGATTCGTTCAGCTATGCCCCGTGGTTGGTCGCCAACCTGCACGTGACGGAGCGACCCTTGAGCCGCGGTTTTCCAATATGCTGGGACAACGTGCTATTCGATAGCCCATCACTTGGATACGTTGTGGCGACGCATCAGACTCTGAGAGACGACGGGCCCTCGATACTAACGTACTACTTTCCTTTCACTGAACCGTCACCCAGGGTTGCGCGTGAGCGCTTGGCGCAGCTCGACCACGCTGCATGTTGTGATCTGATCATGTCCGATTTGACACGGGCGCATCCCGACCTATCCAATCTAGTCACGCGGATTGACGTTTGGCGGTGGGGACACGCAATGATTCGCCCCACGCCAGGTCTGATTTGGGGCGGCAACCTTCGGGACGCGCGAGAGCCAAACGGTCGAATCCATTTCGCCAACACCGATCTCTCGGGTGTCGCTCTATTCGAAGAAGCCCATGCGCATGGAATCCGAGCGGCGGACGCGATTTTGAAAGAACGTCGCGACGTGCCGGTTGTTCAATGATGAAGGTGGCCGCATAGTGACCCATCAGGCTAACGATCCATGAGCAAGAAGACATCGACCGTAGCAGCCTGCGTCCGACAGGTTGACGATCACCGTCAATTAGATTTTCGGATGGCTGTTGCGTCACTGAGCGTGGTGTTTTGGATTGTCGGCGGCATGGAGATGGTCGAGCGCCTTGCATTCTATGGCGTCAAGGCGGTGTCCGCTCTCTACGCAACCGCGCCGCGTGCTGAAGGGGGACTTGGCGTATCGGCTAGCGTATTTGGCGACGTACTAATGCTTTGGGCGCTCACCCAAAGCTTGCTGCCCGTGTTCGTTGGAGGCCTGGCGGATCGAATTGGATACAAGCGGACGATCTTCATATCGACGGTGGTGAAGATTTCTGGGTATCTAGTGATGGCTTGGTTTCCCAGCTATTTGGGTTTCTTCGCGGGCGCTGTTTTGCTTGCCACGGGGACCGCCATATTCAAACCCGGGATTCAGGGCACACTGGTCCACGCGACCCGTCCCGAGAATAGTTCCGTTGCTTGGGGGTTCTTTTATCAACTGGTCAACGTTGGGGGTTGGGTTGGGCCGTTGTTGGCGGCCTACCTCAGAAGTCGCCTGTCGTGGGTGAGCGTATTTTACGCATGCGGCGGCATCATTGCCTGCAATTTTGGTTTGCTTCTGACCTATCGTGAGCCAACGGTTGAGGGTAGCTCGGACTCGCGGGTGTTGGGCAGCCTGTGGCGCGCCGCGGTCCGAGAGCTCACGCTGCTGCATGTCTGGACGTATCTGCTTGCGTTTACCGGCTTCTGGTTCATGTTCAACGCCTTGTTTGACGTGCTCCCCTTACACGTGCGCGATTGGGTCGATACCGCGCAACTGGTTCGGTTCTTGTTTGATGGATCCCGCATCACGAACCCTGCCTTGAAGTTCCTGCTAGGCGCCAACCCCGAGGGTACCCAAATCCTTCCTGAAGGCATGCTCAATATCAATGCAGGCCTGATAATGACCACGTGCTTTCTGGTGGCGTATGCAGGCTCCAAGATACGCGCGACCACCAGCATGCTGATTGGAACGGCGCTCGCTATCGTAGCGATGTTGATGAGTGGCCTGAGCACGGTTGGTACGCTGAGTGCGTTGGCCATTGTGGTGTTTAGCGTGGGAGAGATGCTCAGCAGCCCCAAATTTAGCGAGTTCATGGGCAATATGGCGCCTCGCGACAAGACGGCGATGTACTTGGGTTTCTCCCAAATCCCGCTGGCGATTGGTTGGACATTGGAAGGCAAACTCGGTCCGATGCTCTATGATCGGTTGGCTTCCAAGGAGCGCTTCGCGCGAGCGCTACTTCAAGAGAGAGGAATGAGCCGCGAGCAGGTCGATTTGATACCACAAGGTGAAGCCTTCCAACGATTGGTTGCGTTCACGCATGAATCATCAGCGACACTGACGCGCGTGCTTTACGAGAGGCACTCGGTAGGACTCGTCTGGCTGCTCATGGCCGCGTTTGGCATGACATCCGTTGTGGGCATCGCACTCTACGCACGGTTCATACTGCGGTCTTCCCGCCGGTGAAGCCATGTAGCTGTGTGGCGGCAATTCGTTTACGCGCGATTCCAATCGCAACCGGGCTGCTATCGATACCGACCCAGGTTCTCCCAAGTTTGCGAGCGGCCACGAGCGTTGTCCCGGAACCGCACATCGGGTCGAGTACTTTGTCGGCCTGATTGCTCGCCAAACGAATGATGCGTTCGAGGAGCTTTAGCGGCTTCTGAGTAGGATAGCCGGAGGTTTCGGCAATCAGCGGGGTGTTGGCGAGCATTGCCGGGCAGTCTTGCCATACGCTGCCGAGCCGTCGTCCGATGTCTTCGTAGTACCGATAGCGCTTGCCTCCAATCACGCGTTCGCGATAGCGTCGTCCGGTACCGTCGAGCAACCGAAAGTGCATCGAGCGGCTGGTAGCGGCGTAGGGTTCACGCGCCAGGGGGTCGTCTGAATTGTACGTGAAATGGCGGCCCCGCGCGTATATCAAGAGTGTTTGATGGGTCACGCTGGGGCCGCTTTTCCGTCGCGCGCCGTTCCCTGGCACCCAGATGACTTCACCTTGAAACCCTGCCGGCCCGAATATCCCGTCGGCCATGACCTTTGCGTCGTGCACAGCCCGGAAATCCAAATGGAGCCAGAGGCTGCCCTTGTCGGAAAGTGCCGAGTGCCAGCAGCGCAGACGCGGTTCGAGCATCGCGCAGAAACCCTTGAGGCCGCCCCAGGCATCCTTGTAAGCGGAACGACCTTGGGCGCGCGACCCGCTGGTGGTTCTCGCTGCGTGCATTAGCCCCGTGTTGAAAGGCGGATCCACATAGATCAAGTCGAAGGGCCCCCATTGTTGGGATAACTTCGGGACATGTTCGAGGCAATCGCCCAGAACGATGCGCCCGTCACTGTAGCTCGGGTTCTGCGACATTTCTTGACAGCGAGGCACTGCCTTCGATGGGTTCGTCGTTAGCGATGGCAGTCATCAAGTTGGTATTCACATCATGCCAGTTGGAACCGGCCGGAAACCAAGGCCAATGCGGCCCCCCACCTTCGCAACCTTCGAGCGCTTCGGCTTCGGTGCAGGCGATTCGTACATGCATGTGATCGTCATGGGGAGTGCTGTCGCGGGGCTGATGCAGGACTTGTTCGGCGCGCCAGACCAACTCAATTGGCTCCCCGAGGGCGCGCGCGTATTGAATCAACAGGGCTTCCACGTCGCGGCTGACGAACATCCAAAGTAGATCCACCTGCGGACAAGTCAGCAGCGCCTTGGCCAGCAGCCATTGCCTCTCGATGTCGAGCCGCGCGAACCGCTGGTTGGTTGGATCCTGCGCCAACCCATCGCTCCCAATGCTTACGAAGCCGGGGCTCTTGATGGAGTGCCCGTATACGTCCGTGAGGTAATAGAGGAGATCCACATCGCGACCCGTGCGATGCGACGCGTGGTTGGGAATCTTGCCACCGTTCTGTGACGATAGGTCGCCGACGGCTAGCGGGGCGCCGCCCGGTGCAGACCTTGCCACGATCGCAGCCGCCTTTTCGATGGCGGCGACTAGACGCGATACACCCCAGTAGTGAGTGCTCGTCGAGCGGTAGCGCTCGTACCCAATGCCCGACTGTGGAAGTTCGACCGCGTCGGTCAGAACGCCCTGGTTAGGCAACCCGACTGAACCACGCAAACCGGGCGCTAGCGGGCTGGGAATGCCAAAACATGCTGTTAGACTCAAGCCCAAGGCGCCGACGGCAATCGAGCGACTGCTTTTGGGCGTCACGGACGCGCCCCATGCAAAAACTGCACGATTTGCGCCTCCAGCGCATCGACTGATGATCGGGTCGATGCCCGTTCGGTTGGGGCGACTCTCTCGCCGTGCAAATCCACCCAATGTTGGTCAGCGAACGCGACAAGCGCGTTGCGCAAGATGGGTTTGGTGACCGATTCGCGACGCAGAATCTCGCCTGCGAAAAACATGCGGTTTCCCGTGGTCAACGCACGCTTCAGGAATTCCTTGACGGCAAGGGGCTGTTCAATGGCAAGTGAGAGAGTGCGCGCCGCTACTTGATAGCCCTCAAGATAGTTCACGAGAATCTGGGCCAGCAGCATCATCCATTGGACCGCCGACAAGTCATTGTACGGCGAACCCAACGCGATTCTCTCACCATCCTGTGTGACTAGACCAAGATCGGTAAACTCTCGTAGGACGCGTTCGAAAGCCTGCTCATCGTCGGACCTTGATCCAAGGCGAAACTCGTGAGCGAACAGTTGGCTGAGCTGGCAGAAGCGCGCGCGAACGGCACCCAACGTGCTGTCGGGTTTGGTTCCGGCGAGCCAGGCGAGCGCAAATAGCGCCGAGGGCACGAGAAAATGGATGATGATGTTCTTGCTGGTGTCTAGTGCCAGGCGTTTGGAATCAGGGACAACGTAGAACGACCCCGGCCCCGCCTGGAACTGTCCACGGCGCCTCGATTCGCGGGCTGCGTCAGATTCGCCCGTCGCGTGAATCTCGAGGAGTTCCCCATCGGCAAACAGCTGCAGCGCTTCGCGGATTGCCGAAGGTCGCAGGGAGCCTGCCGGCGTCGCCGTAGCCTCGACCACTCGAACCCCGGCGCGACTCAAGAGCGCCAATAGGGCGCTGGCGCGATGGACTACACTTTCATGGGACAGACCGCGCTGTGAGTGGGACAGCAACACCAAAGCAGTCAATGTCCCCGGTGTCACTGCGGTGACACGATTAATTTCATCCATTACGTGTCGAGCGAGCCGTGTGACCAGAGCTCGACGCTTGGCAGGCTTCATTGGCTCGGCCGGCTCTTGCGGGGCTTCATCGATCCATCGGTCAAGCGTGACGATTTCCCCTACCTGCATGTTGATGCGGCCGTATCGATACTTGAAGATTCGTCGTGAGCGAAGCAGCCCCGCAGCGTTCTCCTTGTTTTTCTCACCGCCGGTCATCTCTCGGCCGTAGCTGTCCGTTTCAACGACACGTTCGTACCCAATGCTGATGGGCACAAAATAGGTACGGCGCTGCGATTCGGCCAACGTCGCATCGACAATCATGCTTAGCAGGCCCAGTTTTGGTTCCAGAAGCTTGCCGGTGCGGCTGCGTCCGCCCTCAAGAAACACTTCGATCGGAAACCCGTCGCGAATCATGCGACGAACGTAGGCGTCCACCACGGTGGCATACAGCCGGTCGCCCTTGAACGACCGCCGAATGAAGAATGCGCCACTTTGACGGGCGAGCGGCCCCATTGGGAAGAAGTCAAGATTGTCGCCGGCAGCAATCATGGGGGTCGGCAAGCCCATTTGATTGAATTGATACGAAACAACCATGTAGTTGACATGGCTCTTGTGGGAAGGAAGCAGAATCAACGTTCCGTCACGTGCGGCGCGCCGTAGCCGTTCGGTGTCGCCCTTGTTCATCTCAATTCCGGCGTACGTCCTATGGAGAAACAATTCCACGAGCTTGGCAAGCGTTCGTATCGTGATGTACTCGGGCCGCGCCTGCAGCTGGATCATCATCGTCACCGCGCGGTTGCGGAGCTCGCCGGACAACTTTGCGTCGCCGCCGGCCAGGTCTTCGATGATCTCGCGCATGCGGGGGCTGCGTATGATGTCCTCGCGGATTCGCTCGGGCGCTTTGACGGTTGGGCCAATGAAGCCGCGTCGTTCCTTGCCTAGGCGGCGCATCATCGAATAAACGAGCCGTCGAGTGAGTGCCTGTTCCGACATCTGCTGATTCGAACGCAAAAAATCGATCAGATTCAGTGGCTCGCCGCCGCGCAGCCGTACACGTCGCGGGTCTGAGATGAGTCGGGCAATTGTCCAGGTCGCGCTAGGCGCTTCGGGCGTCCCAATCAGCAGATCGCGTGCCCTGAGCTCGTCGCGAGACGGGTGCTGAGTCCACACGAACAGGGCGGGCAACAGTATAATCGGGCGGCCTGATTGGCGCTGGAATTCCAACAGCGTTCTGACCAGCTGATCCCCTTCTTTGGGTTCGGTGTTACGAACGAGCGCCCCTGACGTCGCAACATTGACGACATTGGCGCGACGCTTGAGAAACAAGGCAGCTGAACCGCCAAGGTTGAGCGCTGCCCGCAATTCATCGGACGGACTTGGACGGCGTTGAGGCCACAAAGCATTGAGCCAGCCTTTGCCCATGGGGTTGAGTACCCACAGGCCCAAATCGTTGACGAAACGTATGCGAGGCAACCCGTGCAGCCTGGTTACGTGGTCGAGCACGAGAAACTCGACGAAATTGAGGGTCTGCAGCACATGAACGACAACGCCCTGCTGTGACAGCTGCTGCACGCTGTCGATCCATGAATCGTCAACGTCGATGGACTCAAATAGGCGATCGTAAAGCGCTCGCAACAGCGGATTAGGTTCGTAGGGTTGATTGAGCTTGGTCTGGCTCATGGGACGTGCGCAGAGGCCCAAGGCGTAGCAGCCGTGTCACGAACCGGCTAGCGAGGCCCTGCAGCTAGTGGTAGACGAGCGACCGTGAATGGTCGCAAAATTGTCAGTTTGGCCGCAATCGTGGGGGTTGGCGCTGGTTGCAACTGCTCAAAGAGCCGTACCAACCTGGGCCCGGGTCAAGGCCAGACGTCGGTCGTCAAGGACGCCTCCAGTGCAACGCTCGGACCGAAGTTTCCATTCAAATGTGACGCGGTCGGCGCGGGCGCTCAATATGCCCTCGGCTCCGCAGCGAGCAATGACGACGAAGACGATTCCGGTTTGGACGTGCCCTTTGGCATCAATGTTGGTCAGGCTGTGGGGTATCCGGGCGGTTTTGCCGTGTCCGCCATTGATGGTCGCAGCGGCAAGAGCCACGCGATACTTGGCATTCTGGGTGCCCATGGCGAAAACGGCAGGCAACTCGACCTTGGTCGCATTTTTGGTGATGCCGATCCCCCACGGTTAGCCGGGGACTCTCGCTCGCTGGTCGTGGCACTCGCCGACATGGACGCGGCCGGACGTACGTTGAGGTTGTTGCGCATCGACGATATCGCAACGACCGCAAAAGTGACACGGGGACCCGACGTTTCCGTATCGGAGAACCCGGCGGCAGCATTCCCGATTGCTACGAACGCCGACCGAGGGATTGTCGTGTGGGAGGAGCCGGACAAGAATACCGAAAAAGGCCAAATTGTAGCCGCTTCATTCACCGTGCAAAGCCTGGTGATCCCCAAGAAGCTCTCGACCATGTCGGATCGCAACGCAGATGCCGAATCGCCCCAAGTCATTTCAAGACCTGGCGGGTTCTGGTTGGCCTGGGTTCAGTCTGACACGACCAGCGCGCGTGATCCGCAGGCGAAGGCCAGTCGAAGTACCACGGGTAGGGGAACCCAGAAGTCAACCGCCGCCGACGATTCTACTCTGCCGGCCGTTGATCTTGGCACCAGGGAGCTCTACGCTATCGCCGTTGACTTGGCAGGGCGCGCCATTGCCAAGCCTTTGCGAATTACGCAAGGCAGTGCACACGTGGTGGCCTACGATCTGACTGCGTTGGTCGATGGCAGTGCGTTGCTGGCCTGGCGCGACGACGAAATGTCGCCGGGAATCGAGTCGCAAGTTGTGCATTTGGGCCGTTTGGGGCTCGACGGTCACCTCGAAACCTATCGGATCGAAGATGAGTCGATAGGCGTGGGTGCCCCGCAGTTGCTGGTCGATTCTGCCGCAGCCAGTGGCGATCGGGTTTGGCTTGCCGTGGGCGGCGACAGGACGGGCATTGCACGTTTGGAGCCCAACGGGAACCCGACGTCGATGATTGTCGGCGACGCAGATCTAGGCATTTCGAATCCACTGGTTCGATTCGAAAATCTGTTGCTAGTGGCAAGACAGCGGGGGCGAGCAGTTGACTTGGAACCGCTAAGTTGCCGCTTCGGCGATCAATGAGTCAAGGAATAGGACTATGAAAAAGGTACTCGTCATTTTGGCCGATGGGTTTGAGGAAATCGAGGCCGTCACGGTTATCGACGTGCTCCGTCGCGCCGGCATCGTCGTTACCAGCGCAGCGCTCGCCGACACAAGCGTGCGTGGCGCACACGACATCACGTTACTGGCGGATCTTCGCCTCGACGACGTGGCAAATGAATCCTTCGATGCGATAGTGCTGCCGGGCGGCATGCCAGGCTCCCGCAATCTGCGCGACGATCCCAGGGTGCTTGCGCTCCTGAAAGCGCAGGAAAAGCAGGGCCTCTATCTGGGAGCGATCTGCGCAGCCCCTATTGCGCTCGAGGCGGCGGGCGTACTCAAAGGCAAGCGAGCAACGTCGTTTCCCGGCTACGACTTACCAAGCGCTCGCTACTGCGAGGATCGCGTGGTAACGGATGGAAAAACGACGACGAGTCGCGGCCCAGGCACCGCCCTCGAATTTGCGCTGGAGTGGGTCAAGATTCTCGCTGGGGAGGACAAGGCTCAACAGCTGCGCGACGGCATGGTCGTCAAGTGAGCGATATGGCGTACGCGTGCCGTCACGGCATCAACAAAAGCGACCCCGCTCACGCGCGTCGCCGACCCTGCAAACCGGCTCTGCGTTTTTGTTTGTAGTGCCGGCACGTCGCAGGCATCTTGCACCACGATGAGCTCAGCTTCGGGCAGCGCGGTTCTACCTTCTGGCGATTCGACAATCGGATGCGCGCGGGCTGCCCTTTGTACCGCCGCTGCCGCAAATCCCGCGGATATCAGGCGAGCAATCCGGGCGTAGCGCAATCCACACGGTCTTGGCCTGAGAATCACTCGCAAGCCCATACGACCGCCTTGGGCGTTGGACTGTTCGGCCCGCCATCGCCGAGCTGGCCATAGTCGTTGTAACCCCAGCAGCGCACGCCGCCCGTCTGCATCAGCGCGCAGGTGTGATCCGAGCCAGCCGCGATTGCCTGCACGCCAGCGAGCACGTCGCTCGTCGGTGGTGTCGAGCGGTCAGTTGTGGTGCCGTCACCCAGCTCCCCCGATCCGTTGTATCCCCAACAGCGCACGCCACCCGTCTGCAGCAGCGCGCACGTGTGAAATTCGCCAGCCGCGATTGCCTGCACGCCAGCGAGCACGTCGCTCGTTGGTGGCGTCGAGCGGTCAGTTGTGGTGCCGTCGCCGAGCTCGCCATAGGCATTGTCTCCCCAGCAGCGCACGCCGCCGGTCTGCATCAGCGCGCAGGTGTGAAATTCGCCAGCCGCAATGGCCCCTACGCCGGTGAGCACGTCGCTCATCGGCGGCGTCGAGCGGCTGGTCGTGGTGCCGGCGCCGAGCTGGCCAGCGTAGTTGTCTCCCCAGCAACGCACGCTACCGGTCTGCATCAGCGCGCAGGTGTGAGCCGCGCCAGCTGCGATTGCCTGCACACCTGTCAGCACGTCGCTCGTCGGTGGCGTCGAGCGGTCAGTTATGGTGCCGTCGCCGAGTTCGCCATAGGCATTGTCTCCCCAGCAGCGCACGCCGCCGGTCTGCAGCAGCGCGCAAGTATGACGATCGCCAGCCGCAATGGCCCCTGCGCCGGTGAGCATGTCGCTCGCTGGCGGCGTCGTGCGGTTCGTCGTGGTGCCGTCGCCGAGCTGGCCATTGTCGTTGAAACCCCAGCAGCGCACGCCGCCGGTCTGCAGCAGCGCGCACGTGTGATCCGAGCCAGCTGCGATTGCCTGCACGCCAGCGAGCACGTCGCTCGTCGGTGGTGTCGAGCGGTCAGTTGTGGTGCCGTCGCCGAGCTGGCCATAGTCGTTGTAACCCCAGCAGCGCACGCCACCGGTCTGCAGCAGCGCGCAGGTGTGACCGTCGCCAGCCGCAATGGCCTGCACGCCGGTGAGCACATCACTTGTCGGTGGCGTCGAGCGGTTCACTACAGTGCCGTCGCCGAGCTGGCCGTTCCAGTTGTCGCCCCAGCAGCGAACGCCGCCGGTCTGCATCAGCGCGCAGGTGTGACCCGTGCCAGCTGCGATTGCCCGCACACCTGTCAGCACGTCACTCGTTGGCGGCGTCGAGCGGTCAATTGTGGTGCCGTCGCCGAGTTCGCCAAAGGTATTGTCTCCCCAACAGCGCACGCCACCGGTCTGCATGAGCACGCACGTGTGATAGGAACCCGCCGCAAAGGCTTGCACGCCTGTGAGTACGTTGCTCGTCGGTGGCGTCGAGCGGTCAGTCGTGGTGCCGTCGCCGAGTTCGCCAAAAGTATTGTATCCCCAGCAGCGCACGCCGCCGTTCGACATGAGCGCACAAGTATGATTGCCGCCTGTTGCGAGGGAGATCACCTGAAACGCGTCAGGATTGCTGCATTGCAGCGGCTCGCCCGTCCCGCCGGTTGTGCTGGTGCCACCATTGCCGCCTGAGCCACCCGCCGCGGACGCGCCGCCACCTATTGCGACTGTTCCAATGCCGCCGGTTGCCGCTGCGCCAGAATACCGGTAAGCGACATCGTTGCCATTGTCGCAGCCAAACGTGCCGCACAACAGAACCAGAAGGGCGATTGCGGGAGCGCGCCCCAGCCGGAGTGGACCACGTCAGTATTCGACTGGCGCGGTTCCGTAATCGTCTGGTTGAGCCGAGCCGGTGCGCGGCAGACGGCAAGAGGTTGGCCGTGCCTATGCGCTGGTTGACTCGACGCGGTGCCGTTTCTGGTCTTTGGCGTGCTGGTGCGTTGGCGAATGCCTTTGCCCCGGTGTGTCATGGGCGTTGCCGTTAGGCCCGTTGGGGGCACGAATTGCGGTGCCGCATGACGGAAGTACGCGACTTTCGGTCCGCTGACTGAGCGCAGTATGGAGCTGCACAACGCCGCCTGCAAAAGCAGTTGGGGTGGCCGTTGCTGTCGAGTGCGATGGCGTTGTCATGCCGCTGCTGCTTGTGGTGGTGCACGAGCTGCGGCAACGCCTCTGGATAGCGGTTCACGCATGAGGTTGCGGCTGCCGCAGTAGGTGCAAGTTCCTAGGTCTATGCCAGTGAGAGTGAGGATGATGTCGCGCCACTTTGCGTCACGGTTCAAGGTCTTTTCTACAAGGACGGGGGCTTTGGGGGTGACAACGCTTTCGCTCGGCGCTTGGATTTGCGCTTCCAATAGCGCTCGGGCGACTTGGAGTCGCGTGGTTGCGTGCGACGACGACACCAAGCCAAAGTGCCGAATCTTGACGTAGCCATGAGGCAGTACGTGCTTCAGCCAACGGGACACAAAGGTCACGCCGTCAACGGTGACTTTCTTGCCGCTCTTGGTGCGAAACGTCACCCCGCGCTCATCGACGGCGACCAATCGCTGGTTGGAGATAGCTACGCGGTGAGTGTATTGCCCCAGGTACTTGATGACCTGTTCGGGGCCACCGAAGGAACGCTTGCAGTAGACGTTCCAGTCTTTGCGATACAGGGCTGCCACGGTTGATGCGAAGAGTCTCGAGTCGCAAACGCGGAGCTTTCCGCTTTGCTGTGCCTGCTTGAGCGCATCGAGCAGCTTGCCGCGAAATACAATTGCCAGCGCTTCTTGGGGGAACAGGTAGTTGGGTCGCGTCGCAATCCATCGGTTACCATCCGGACTCAAGGCGCCACCCGTCACGATACAATGTAAATGTGGATGATAACTCAAATCCCTTGCCCACGTGTGCAACACCGCCGTGACCCCAAGTTCGCCGCCGAGTCGCTGGGGATCTGTGCCAAACTCGAGCAGCGTTTCCGAGCCGCAACGGAACAGTAGGTCGTAGACGAACTCGCGGTTGGCGTTGGCCACAGCACGAAGTTGTGCCGGAAGAGTGAAGACAACATGAAAGTAATGCACCGGCAGTACCCGCTGCAGGCGCCCTGCGATCCACCGGGCTTGTGGCACAGCCGGGCAAGTTGGACAATTCCGATTGTGGCAGGAGTTGTACGAGGGCCGACGGCCACCGCAGTCCAGACACACGTCCACATGCCCGCCGAGCAGGGCCGTTCGGCAGCGCTCGATAGCGTTGAGAGCGACTCGCTCGGCGGGCAAATGGACGTGTGTCTGCTCCCAGGCTTGCCGGTACGCGCGCACCACGTCCGCTAGCGTTGGCTTAGCGCTCCTGGTCGGTACTGCCTCTTTCGAGCCAGCACCGGATGGGTGCTGGCACATGGTTCACGATGCGCGACGCGCAGCTCCGCTGCGCTGTGACGCTTTGGCGATAGGACACCGCCTTAGAGTCACTAGGTTCTCAGCGCCCGACAAGCAATCTGCCGGGCTTGTCACTTTGGCGAGCATGGCGGGGGTTACGTGCAGATACCAGACGGTCGTGCGAATCGAAGCATGTCCCAACAAGACCTGTACCGTTCTGAGGTCGGTCCCCGCTTCGAGCAGGCATGTTGCGAAGCAATGACGAAGCCCATGGGGGGTCACTCGCTTGCTAATCTGAGCCTGCGTGGCCGCGGCACGCAGGGCCTTGTTGAAGGCATTCCGAGAGAGAGTCCGTCCTTTTACCTTGCCTGCAAACAGCAGTGGCCCCTTGACCTTGTATGCTTTCCAATAGCTGCGCAAAAGCACCAAGCCGGTTCGACTCAGCAAGGCACGCCTTGGCTTTTCTCCCTTGCTGCGGTCGATATGAATCTGCATTCTCTGGCTGTCGATATCCTCGATTCGCAATTGGCAGATCTCGCTGATACGTAACCCTGAGCCGTAGGCGAGTACCGCGATAGTACGCATGCGCAAAGTCAGATGCGCGCAGATGCGCTCGAATTCGTCACTGGTCAATAGCACGGGCAGCGTTCGTCGGGCTCGCCGTCGCTTGAGCCCATAGACCACCTCGGGCCGCCCCAGCGTTGTCCGATACAGAAAACACAACGCGCCCGCATACACGTTGTACGTTGACACACTCAGCCGGCGCTTCTCAATCAGATTGAGCAGAAACGCCCTGACCTGGGCTGGCCCCAGCTGCGTCGGCGACTTGCCGAAGTAGCTGCTAAATTTCGCCACACAGCGCAGGTACGTCTGCTGCGTGCTGTGGCACAGCCCAGCCAGCTGCAGATCGCCTTGCATCTTTTCACGTAACCGACTCATATTGCTAACTCCTCTGCGTCCTCGCGTTCGCCCTTCGAACGCGTGAGCGCTGAGGATCGCCCAACGGCATAGACTCCACGACCACGTCCATAAATGACGCCTCAATTCACGGCGTTACGCTGCCAATCGCCATGTCCAAGCGCCAAACGCCTCTATCCGACACCGATCACCGCAGCCAGCTTCGGGCAGCCACCAAACCCTTGCCTGCTGCCACCACGCAGCTCCTGCCGCGCAGCGGCTTGGTTCAACCGCCAAGATGAGTATTCGCGTCGTCATGTTGAGCATTAGTACCCAGCCCTTCCAAATCGGGTCAGCCAGCCCCCGCCCTCACTCGTTGGGCTTTGCGGGATGCAGCACCGGATTAGAACCTTTCCACCAGAATAAGCCGGCTCGCCGTTGAAAGAAAGGAGTTCAAGGGACTCATCCCGCACGGCCACTTGGTGGCCTAGTGCCGCGATTCATCAGAACTGGTGGGTCCTTTGGACCGGCCGCTGCGCGGCCACCGCGGCACTATCCTCATTTTCTTGGGCATTCGCCCAAACCCAAAATCGCTTCGCGATTTTCCGGTACCCCTCATCTCAAGAGATTCGGGATACTAGAACCATTAGTACCCATTGCTTCAGATGCGGGTCAACAGGTGCGGCACCACGGCAACTGGCGGTACGACGGCCACCGGCGGCGCGGCCGCTCCAGGTGGCACTGGTCGCACGGGTGGCACTACTACCTCAGGTGGCACCACGAGCTAAAGGGTTCCCTACGGGACTAACAGCGCCAGAGCACCCGCAGCCAAGCCCGCCAAAATGTCGTCCGCCATTATGGCTAAGGCCTCCGGTCGTATCCGTTGAATGCTATCGATGGGTCCCGGCTTGAAGATGTCGAGTAGACGGAATGCGACGAACGCTCCGACCAGAGCCCAGGCGCTATGACCTCTGACGAAGGCCATTGCTATGAGCACGCCCGCCACCTCGTCCACGACGACCTGCTGAGGGTCGTCGGTCTGCAGGAGTTTGACGGCGCAGTCCGAAGCCCAAATGCCGATTGCCGTCACGAGCACCACCACGAAAACGTGGGCGAACCACGGCAGGTGCATGCACGCAATTTGCAGCGGAATGGCTCCGAGAGCCCCGACTGTGCCCGGCCCGTAAGGGAAAAGTCCGCACCCGAACCATCGGGCAACCCAAAGACCGACCGTGCGCGTTGCGATCATGACCAAGCGAAGCTAGCACTGGGGCCGCCGTCGGGCAGCCCGGAGCTGCGATAGCCGGCTCCCACCGTGCTTGGACATTTCGATCGATGATAACGCCTCAGCCTCGAAGTCACCTTTGGGTCGAGTTTCTATTGAAATGGCGATTGCTGTTGTTGCTCGGGGCGCTCTTGCTATCGATATTGGCCGGGTGGCGCACAGTGCTGACGTACGCGAACTTGCGTAGCGACATCGAAGAGCTGTTGCCGGAATCGGCGCCAAGCGTCGCTGCTCTGAACGTGCTTCGCTCAAGGCTTCCGGGGCTTCGCCACCTGGGGATTGTGATCGACACGGGGGGAAAGCAGAACCTGAGTCAGGCGGAGCGTTTCGTCAACGACCTCGTCAAGAGACTTCGAACGTACCCGAAAGACGCGGTCAATGCGGTTCAGCTCGACTCATCCGAGGAACAAGCTTTTGCGGAGACTTACTCGCTTCAGCTGATGGACCCTGAAGACGTACAGAGTCTGCGCAAGGCCGTCGAAGTGCGGCGTGACTGGGAGGTCAGCCGCGAGATTGGTGCTGACCTTGATGACGACGATGGCCCCCCTGAGATCCCGTGGCGCGACTTGGCTTCCAAGTACCGCCAGCGCCACGGCCTTGACGCAAACTCTGGGGGTGGCCGCTTCGTGTCTGACGATGGGAAAACCATGGTGGTTGTCGTCCGCACGGCTTCGACTGCCACGAGTTTCGAAGATGACAATCGACTCTTGGAGCGCGTAAAGGCCGACGTCGCGTCACTCAACTTTCCGAAGGCCTACGCAGCGGGTATGAAAGTAGGCTATGCTGGCGACGTCGCGGCTCGAGTCGAGGAAATGATCGGACTTGCCTCTGATTTGGGCACCTCGACGATTGTTGTGACACTGCTTGTCGTCGGGATCGTGGTTGCATTCTACCGCAGTTGGCGCTCAATGGCCGTGCTGGGCCTGCCCTTGACTTGTGGCACGCTCGGGACGTTTGGCCTGGTGGCGCTGCCCCCACTAAGAATCTGCAGTCTCAACACCAACACTGCCTTCCTGGGATCCATCGTTGTCGGCAACGGGATCAATTGCGGCATCATCTTGCTGGCACGGTACCAAGAGGAGCGACTTCGCGGGCACGGTCCGGACGATGCCACGAAAATCGCTGTCGAGACGACATGGAAGCCAACGTTGGCGGCTAGCGGCGCGGCTGCTGCTTCCTATGGGTCTCTTCTTGTGACTGCATTTCGCGGCTTCAACCAGTTCGGTTGGATTGGCGGCATCGGAATGCTGACCTGCTGGGCTGCCACGTACGCGTTGGTTCCCATCCTTGCCCGTGACTGGGATCCGATTCCGCGTCAACTCGCCAAGCTGAGTAACGCGCGAGCGGGTGGGCCTGGTTCCAGATTTGCCGCGGCGCTTGTGGGTCGCCCAGGCTGGGTGCTCGGTATCTGGGCGATTGCAGTCGTTGCCGGCCTGCTAGGCATTTGGCACCGTCGAGGCGGCTGGATCGAATACGATCTTTCGCGCCTGCGTCGCCGCGACTCGGCGGTTCACGGCGAACAATACTGGGGCGCCCGCATGGACGCCACGTTGCACCGCTACTTGACGCCAACGCTCGTGATGGCCAACGACGGCCCCGGCGCGCAAGCCATTCGCGACAGACTTGACGAAGTTAGACGTGACGGAAAAGCTGCCGGGCTGATCGCTTCAGTTCGCTCCGTCAATGACGTGATTCCGCCGCGTCGCGGCGAGTCACTGGTGGAAGCAAAAAAGCTAAAGACAGCACTCACCCCGGGCATTCTGGGTTCGCTTTCGCCCGAAGATCGCAAGACAGTCGATCGAGCTATCTCGAACGAAAGCATGGTCCCTCTGACGCTCGACAAGGTCCCAGACTTGTTCGTTGCGGGCCTGAGGGAATTCGACGGACGCGTGGACCGGAACGTGATGCTGTACCCGCGCCTGACGGCGGCCACCTGGGATGGAAACGCCATCATTCAGTTCAGCCACGACGTACGTGAAGCGGCCGAATATCGTGGGCAGCGTGCCGCCGTGGCAGGAGCGCTATTGTTGTCCGGTGACATTGCCAGCGCCATGCGCGCCGACGGTCCCGTAGCATCAGGCTTATCGCTGGCCGTGGTTCTGCTCATCTGCTTGCTTGCGTTTCGCTCGCTCAAGATGTCGCTCGCCGCCATGGTATCGCTGTTCGTGGGCGTCAGCGTGATGTTGGGAGCTCTTTCCTGGCTGGGTGCGAAGCTGAACTTCTCCAACTTCATTGCCATGCCCATCACGTTCGGTATCGCCGCCGACTATTCGATCAATCTCTTACGCCGATATCAATCGGAGAACAACCCCGACCCGCGCCCCGCCGTTTTGGGTTCGGGAGGCGCCGTGGCTCTGTGCTCCGGCACCACGATCATCGGGTTTGGTTCGCTGCTGATGGCACAAAATAGAGCTCTTTTCTCGTTCGGCGTGATGGCTGTCGCCGGCGAGATTGCGTGCTTGTCAACGGCCGTGATTCTATTGCCGGCGGCTATTCTGCTTGCCAATCGTTGGCGCCGTCGCTGAACGCCGCATTTCAAATCCGTCGAGTACTCAAGAAGCGATCTGCCCATGACCAATTCCACCCTACGCCGCGCACGCCCCTGGCTCTGGGTTCCCACGCTGTACTTCGCCGAGGGAACGCCGATGATAGCCGTGTCCATGGTGGCAGCTGTCATGTACAAGAACCTTGGCGTATCCAACGCCGACATCGCGCTGTACACGGGCATGATGTACCTGCCCTGGACGATCAAGCCGCTGTGGGCGCCGATCGTGGAAATCGTGGGCACTAAACGGTTCTTCGTGCTTAGCATGGAGTTGGTGATGGCGGTTACGTTTGTGGCGCTCGGGTTAGCGTTGCGCATGCCGTCATTCTTGGCGTTGACGATTGGCCTCTTTTGGGTGACCGGGTTCGCTTCCGCAACTCAAGATATCGCTGCGGACGGCGTCTATATTGCCTCGATGTCGCCGCAAGAGCAGTCAAACTACGCCGGAATTCAGGGCATGTTTTGGAACTTGGGCAAACTATTGACGACGGGTCCGCTCGTTTCGTTGACAGGCTACCTTCACGATGGTCGGGGTCTGGATTGGCCCGGCTCGTGGCAGGTTGTGATGACCAGTGTCGCCGTGATTATGGTGGCAATGGCGCTGTGGCATCTCAAGTTTCTGCCACCTGGCGACGTGGCTCAGGACGCGAGGGGTTCGCTCAAGGCAGCTTTCTCCACGATGGGCGAGGCCTGGGTGAGTTTCTTCAAGAAGCCGCACATTGCCATGATGCTAGTGGTCGTATTCTTCTATCGCTTTGGCGAGGGTTTCATCGAGAAGATGGGGCCGCTCTTCTTGATGGACAAACGGAGCGTCGGCGGACTTGGAATGTTGAACTCGACGCTGGGCCATATCAACGGCACGTTCGGCACGGTTGCGTACATTGGCGGCACCTTGCTGGGAGGGCTTCTAGCGGGGCGGTACGGGCTCAAGCGCATGTTCGTGCCGCTAGCATTCGCACTGAATGTGCCCCATATCACGTACTTCTATTTGAGCCAAGCGTTGCCGAGCAATCTAGCCTTGATCACAAGCGTTGTTACGATCGAGAAGCTGGGATACGGATTCGGCTCGGTGGGGTTGATTCTCTACATGATGCAGCAGTTGGCGCCGGGCAAGTTCAGGACCGCGCACTACGCGTTCGCGACGGGAATCATGGCAGCGTGTATGATGGTCACCGGAATGATCAGTGGGGCCCTGCAACAATGGTTGGGACACAGGTGGTTCTTCGCATTCGTGTTGGCCGTCTCAGTTCCGCCTATCATCATCGCGAAACTGGCCCCGTTCAGAGATTCGGGCGAAATAGCGTGAGAGATAGACGAGACCATGTGCGTTGAATCTCAGGACTACAATGGGCGAGTTGTGCGAGCTTCGAGGACTGCGTTCGTTGTCCATAGCTTCGATTCCGATGCCTTCGGAGTTCTTTCGCCCATGGCGTTGGCGGGGTATCTTCAGGAAGCTGCCAGTCAATCAGCGGACGCGCTGGGTTTCGGGATGTCGGATCTCAATCGGCAGGGGCTCACCTGGGTCCTTGTTAGGGAGCGATTCGAGCTGGATGAGCCAATTCGGTTCGGCGATGCGGTAGAAGTCGAGACTTGGCCTTCCGGAATCGATTGTTGGGCGGCCTTGCGAGATTTTCGAGTCTTCAAGAACGGCGGCGAAATCGGACGCGCGTTGACGAGTTGGTTCGTCTTGGACCGTGTCACGCGACGGCCCGTTCGTCCCACGACCGTGCTGACGCAAGCGCATCGTTTCGATGAAACGCATGTGCTACCCGCTGCGTCGGCGCCTCTGGCGCAGCTTGATGCGCCGATTGTGCGGCGGCACTTTCAGGTTCGGTACGGCGATATTGACGCCAATCTGCACGTTACCAACGCAAGTTACGTTGCCTGGGTTGTGGAAGCTCTCGACGAACCCGACTGGCGCAGTCAGTGGCTTGCGGGACTCGATATTCAATTTTTGTCCGAGTGCAGTTTGGGCGCCACGGTTCTTTCGCTCGCTGCACCAGCGGGCGAAGGTATCCTATTGCATTCCGTCGTTCGGAACGATGATTCCAAGGAACTGGCGCGTGCGCAGTCGTCTTGGAAGTCAAGGTAGTTGGTTCCCGTCGTGGCTCTCTTGCTACGGCAGCTTCAACAGTTTGAACGCGTGTGCCCAGCGGTTGCTGGTGAGCCCGGGAATGCACCAGAGCTGACACAAGGGTTCGATCGCGCGCGCGGCTTCGACGGGGCCCATGTCCTCGCAATCCCAGCCAAATCGATCGAGCAGGTCTTGCACCGACTTTTTGGCGGTGGCGTCGTTGCCACAAATGAACATGGTGGGGCGCCCCCCCGGAAAGCTTGGATTGACCATAAACGCGCTGCCAACACAACTGAATGCTTTCACGAAGAACGCCTTTGGAGCGGCTGACTGCAGCGTTTCCATTAGTGATTGATTGGGCCCAGTGAAGAACTGCAACACACCCTTTACCGGCGGCGCGTCCGCAATCGGGTTGGTCGTATCAATGACGATCTTTCCAGCAAGCGCATCGGGCCCAACCAGTCCAATTGCGGCTTGTGCCATCGTGCCCTTGACGGCAAACACGATGACGTCGCCAAACGCAACGGTGTCCGCAAAACTGCCCGTGAGCAATGCAGAGCCAAGGTCACCGCGGAGCTTTTGCAGTTTTCCGCTGTCGCGCGACCCCATCATGACGCTGTGCGACGCCCCCAGAAACCCCTTGGCGAGCGCCTGACCTACTACGCCCGTGCCGATAATTCCGATCTTTCTTGACATGGTTAACTTAGTTCGCAGCGAACAATGGGTCTTGCCCAGAGTTTGCTGGCCTCTTTCCTGTTCTGGTTGTTCTATTTCTCACGGAACCTCCGACGTAGTCGCATGCAAAAGCTCACGGGCCTGCGTACCTTTCCACGAGGGTTTTGTCGCGTTGGCGCGCAGGGCCCCGGCCCCGCGCGCGGCATTTCTTGAATATCTTCCGGGACTTCTGAGTTTCTTGGACGGAGACCAACCTGCCTTGATACCGTGATACTACGCTCATCCATAGGGGCCACGGTTGCGGGGTCAAGTCCCGCGTTTTGTCACTTGCAGAGCGGGGCGCGTGGGACGGCCGTCTTTACGTTCCACGGGCGCAACGCTGCGCGCTAGGGCTGTCTTCCGACCTTCCGCACTTCCTGTGCAATCCACATGAGAGGACGGATCAGGAGAAACCCGGGACACCCCCTAGTTCAACAGGGTTCCAACAGGCGACCAAGCGATCTGAATCCAATGAAGCCAACGGCGGTAGTTCGACATCGCATTGTCCCGCTATCATTCTAGAACACCTAGGATGAAACGTGCAGCCAGTTGGAGGATCAACCGGATTAGGTACGTCGCCGCCGAGCAATGCTGCACGTCGCCGCTGGTTCGGATCGGGCACCGGAATCGCGCTAAGAAGCGCATGCGTGTAGGGATGGCGCGGCGACTGTGAAATGGCTGCGGTCGATCCAATCTCAACGACGCGCCCCAAGTACATTACGGCGATTCGTTCGCTCATGAAGCGAACTACGTCGAGATCGTGAGATATGAACAGGTACCCAATGCCGAGCTTGTCCCGTAAATCCAGCAGAAGATTGACTATCTGAGCCTGAATGGATACATCCAGAGCGCTCAACGGCTCGTCACACACGATGAAATCCGGTTTGACTGCCAACGCCCTGGCGATGCCGATGCGTTGTCGCTGGCCACCGCTGAATTCATGAGGATAGCGAGGCAGCGCGTCAGCATGGAGGCCCACTTGCCGAAGAATCTCTACTACCATGTCCCTTCGTTCAGCAGGACCGCTCCCAATTCGATTGATTTGCAGGGGCTCGGCCACTATGCGTTCCACGGTCATACGTGGATCCAACGATGAATAGGGGTCTTGGAACACGATCTGCATTCGACGGCGCCAAGGCCGAATCTGTCGATCCGAAAGTTTCGACAGATCGCTCCCATCGACGATGACCTCACCCGACGTTGGCCGCGTCAGAAGGAGCAACGTTCTCCCGAGTGTGCTCTTACCGCAACCGCTTTCACCCACCAGCCCCAGAATCTCGCCTCGTGCAATGTCCAACGTGACGTCCTGAACGGCGCGAACAACGCGGGGTGCTGCGAACAGGCCTCCAGATATCGAAAAATGCTTAGTCAGCTTTCGACACTCGATTAACTTGTCGGGTACAAGGCTAGCTTGCTCCACTGGACGCCTCGATGGGAAAGTGGCAGCGCACACTGCGATGGCGCCCAATGACGCGGACTAACGGTTCCTCGTGGCTGCAGCGTTCCGCGGCCGAACCGTGTCGAAGTCGGTGAGCGCATCGCTCGGCAAATCGGCAACCTTGCACCGGTTGCCCAGACGCCGGCACGACCCCTTCAATCGCAGGCAACCGATTTGGATGGTTGCTTGAGTTGAGAGCGCGCGCCGGAATGCTGGCAAGCAGACCTTGCGTGTAGGGGTGCGCAGGCGATGAAAACAGATCGCACACCCCAGCCGTTTCGACAACCCTCCCGGCGTACATTACAACGACTTCGTCAACGTGCTGGGCAACAATGCCCAAGTCATGAGTGATCAACAAGACACTCATGTTGAACTCATGCTTGAGGCGACCGAGCAGCTCCAGAATTTGCGCCTGTATCGTGACATCCAAGGCCGTCGTCGGCTCGTCGGCAATCAGCAAATCGGGTGAGCAGGCGAGAGCCATAGCGATCATGACGCGTTGGCGCATGCCACCTGAAAGCTGATGGGGATAGGCGTCCAACCGCATTTCGGGTGCAGGAATTCCAACTGCCTGCAGAAGTTCCAGCGCTCGTTTTCGAGCGGGTCCACGGCGAACGCGTCGATGCAGCCTGAGGCCCTCGGCCACCTGAGTCGCTACTGTGAATACAGGGTTCAGTGACGTCATCGGTTCCTGAAAGATCATGGCGATGCGGTTCCCCCGAATGTCTCGCAGCGCTCGGTCGTCAAATTGCCGCAGATCTTGACCATTGAAGACCACCTGTCCGCTGTCGATGCGGCCAGGGGGGCTCTGGATGAGCCCAAGAATGCTCAGAGCCGTCACGCTCTTACCGCAGCCGCTTTCGCCAACCAGTGCCACGGTGCTTGCCTTCTGAATCAAGAAACTCACGTCCTTTATGGCAGGCACGGTCCGATGGTTCATGAAGAAAGACGTCGTCAGATCATTCACTTCCAGCAACGGGGCGGGCATTGGATGTGCGGAAACTACCATGACTTGAGCGGATTGGCTGGCCAAACCCGCGAATGGCGCTATAGTCACAGCGATTGGCAAGTTCAGCCCTTGCTCGGTAGATTCGCGAAAGGGTCCGGGGCCAAAACGGATGGCTCACTTCTTGATTGTTGAGGATTTTCCGCCGATGGCGACGCTGTTGGCCAACGCAATTCGTCGTGAAGGCTATTCAGTCGCGCGAGCGAGTTCTGTGGCTGAGGCGCTAGGTAGTGACGAGACCTTCGAGCACGCCATACTCGACGTTGACTTGCCTGATGGCAACGGCGTCGAGCTTGCCTGGCAGTTGCTGGAATGTGGGCGTGTGGTTAGCATTCTGTTTTTCACGGCCTCACGTGACGCGGACATTCTCGCCAAGGCGGCTAAGATTGGGCTCGTCGTGGACAAGGCGGCTGGCTACGACCGACTGATGGCATCAGTTAGGCATCTCACGGCGGGGGACCTGCTTGCAAAACGCGTGGCGGTCGCCGGTTCTCCCGATACGCTCGAGACGCATGAAACCGGTCGATCGGGGACGCGTCGCAAAGTTGACTAGCTTCGGAACGTACGCGACAATGGCGCATCGCGTTAGCGACCATTGGGCCTCTTGCAGCTGACGCATTCATGGGCACGTGGTGTTCCGAGTGGTAGGCTACACTCGGCATGGTGAAACACAAGACGACGTCGCGAGACATTCTTGCGCGCAAGGCAAATGGACCGAAGATCGCCACCGTCACGGCCTATGACGTGACATTTGCTCGCCTGTTCGACGAGGCAGGTGTCAACATCCTGCTCGTCGGTGATTCTCTAGGCATGGTCGTTCAGGGGCATGATACTACGCTGCCGGTTACGCTCGACGAAATGATCTATCACGCACGCGCTGTTGCCCGCGCGAAGCCGAGTGCGCACTTGGTTCTGGACATGCCGTTCATGAGCTACCAAGCGTCCGTCGAATCGGCGCTAGTGGCCGCGGGGCGTGCCCTGAAAGAAAGTGGCTGTGAGGCGGTGAAACTCGAGGGCGGGGCTGCCATCGTGCCGCAGGTGGCCGCGTGCGTCGCGGCAGGCATTCCGGTCATGGGCCATTTAGGCCTGACCCCGCAATCAGTCCATGCATTGGGCGGCTTTCGCGTGCAGGGTCGAACGGTCGAGGATCGCCAGCGAATGGTTCATGACGCGCAGGCGCTGGCGCAAGCTGGTGCGTACGCCATCGTGCTAGAAGGGATCCCCGTTGATCTGGCAGCGCAAATCACACAAGCCGTGCCCGTCCCAACCATCGGCATCTATGCTGGACCTCATTGCGACGGCCAGGTGCTCGTCTGCTACGACCTATTGGGGTTGCAGCCGAATCTCAAATTGCGCTTTGTCAAGCGCTACGCCGAGTTCGGACAAGCCGCGATCGACGCGACGCGCCAATACATTGGTGACGTGCAGTCCGGCAAGTTCCCCGACGAGGCGCACAGCCCAGCCGCTAACCTCGAATCATGAGGCTTCGGAGTCCACATGGCTCTATCGCTCTACGACAAAGCAGCGCAGTTTCGTGTCGCGTGTGAGGGCGTGCGTGGTGCGGGCGGCACGTTGGGCCTAGTGCCGACAATGGGTGCGTTGCACCACGGGCACATGGCCTTGGTGCACGCGGCCAAACGTCTCGCATCGCATGTCGCCGTGACTCTTTTCGTCAATCCCACGCAGTTTTCGGCCGGTGAAGACTACGGCAAGTATCCCCGCGTCCTGGAGCGCGACCAGCGGCTATGCGAAGCGGCAGGCGTCGATCTATTGTTCGTGCCCGGCGTCAAGGAAATGTACCCCGATGGCGAGAGCACGCGCGTTCAAGTCTCGGGGCTCACTGAGGTTCTTTGCGGTGCCGTGCGGCCGGGACATTTTGAAGGCGTGGCCACGGTTGTGGCAAAGCTTTTTGGATTGGCCGGCACGTGCACGGCAATATTCGGCAAGAAGGACTATCAGCAGCTTAAAGTCGTCGAACGCATGACTCAGGACCTCATGCTTCCCGTGAAGGTTGTTGGGCATCCGATTGTGCGCGAGCCGGACGGGTTGGCCCTGAGCTCGCGCAATGCGTACCTGTCGCCCGACGAGCGTGGGCGCGCCCGCGCCATCGCTAAAGGTCTATCAAGTGCCCATCGCGCGTTCTGTGGCGGCGAGCGCAGGTCCGCCGCGCTGCTGGACTGCGTGACATCCAGCATCGCGGTTGACGATTTGACGTTGCAATACGCCGAATTGGCTGATCCGGAAAGCCTACAGCTATGGAGCAACCGCTCAGACCTACCCGCACGGGCCCTGTTGGCCGTAGCGGCCTTTTGTGGCACGACGCGGCTCATTGACAATCTGGTGCTCGGTGAAGATCCCGACCCGCTGAGTGGGAGCCTACCCGGGCTTCACGAATAGAGTCCCGCTAGTAGAAACATCGCCCATGCACAACCAGTTCATTGTTCTCGAAGGAATTGATGGAAGTGGCACAACGACGCAGCTTCATTGTCTCGCTGAGCGCCTTCGTTCAGACGGCCCGACCGTCGTGACCACGGGCGAGCCCACGTCTGGCCCCGTTGGCCGCCTTCTGCGGCAGATACTCGAGGGGACGCTTGCCACTGACGGGGCATCAGAATTTGACTGGGTGACACTTGCCTTGTTGTTCGCCGCAGACCGCGCCTGGCACGCCAGGAGCGTGATCCAGCCAGCCCTGGAATTGGGGCACGTTGTGATTTGTGACCGATACGATCTGTCCAGTCGCATCTATCAATCGGTGACAGCACCCGACCCCGATCCTGCCTTGCCCTGGGTTTGCGCCATCAATGGCCATGCACCGAGGCCCGATCTGACGCTTGTACTCGACGTAGCACCCGAACTGGCCGAGCAGCGCCGAGCCAAACGAGGGGCGAAGTCGGAGTTGTTCGAGCAGAGTCCACTGCAGCGAAAGCTGGCACAGGCCTACTTGGATGCTGAACGATACGTACCGAACGACCGCCTGAAACACGTTAGGGGGGACTTGCCGATACGCGAAGTCACGGAAATTCTTTACGCCGCGTGTGTCGATAGGTAGTTTCCGGCGAATGATTGGTAACTTCCGGGAAGCCTTCGCAAATTGCCGCGCACAGGGTCGGGTCCCTGCGCGTGAGCGCGCTCCGCACCCGCCGCAGTTGTTCGATCTTGCGCCAGAACTGCATGTGGCGTCATAGTCGGGGCGTGAAAATGCCTTGGCCGTTCTTGGGTTTGCTGCTGGTTTGCTGCGCTGGCTCGGCGCATCCTGTTGTCGCTACACCCGTGGGCAAACCGAAGCCTGCTGTCGCGGCGCCTGCCCCTGCGCCGCGCCCGAACAACACACTTTACCGCGATGAGGTCGTAGATGCTATTCACGCGGGGCTAGGCCATTTCTTTCAAATGGCTGAATTGGAGCCCAGTGGAGACCTCGATTCGAGCGGCAAGATGATCTTGTTTCATGGGTACCAGATTGTTACCCTGCGTCCCGCGAGCAGTTGGTTGCCGTTCGATTTTGCACCCGGCGATATTGTGACGCACATCAATGGAGTGACCGTCGAACATTATTCGAATTGGTACGACCAGTTCGAAACGCTGTCGAAGGCGGACCAAATTCGCGTCGATCTGATCCGTAACGGCGAGTCCAAGGCCGTCATTGTAAAGATCATCGAGCGAAGCAAAGAGACTGGACACGCGGGGGCCCCCAACTAGCGACCTTAAGGCGAAAAGCTC
This sequence comes from uncultured delta proteobacterium, assembly GCA_963811985.1. Classification (GTDB taxonomy): domain Bacteria; phylum Myxococcota_A; class Polyangia; order Polyangiales; family Polyangiaceae; genus FEN-1139. Next base: position 90,579 of record CAWEUH010000047.1, on the reverse strand, counting down.
ATTTCGAGTCAAGTTCTCGCGATGCCGTCGTTTGGGTCGGGGCCCAAACAACCAACACTCGCGTTCATCTTGAGTCAAGTTTTCGCGGCGCCGTTGTTTGAGCCGGGCCCAAACAATCCACACGACAAGAACCTCGCGCTGGACGAACCCGAGTCTTTCTGATAAAATGCATTTATGCGTTGGCGATGGGTGCACAAAGGTGTTGTTCTGTGGCTGACCGCGTTGTCGGGCTGCGCCACTCAGGCAACGGCACGCGACAATGCGGCGCGCAACCTGCAGTGGTACCGGGACAACGCTGCGCAACTCCAAGTGCAAACCGCGCTAATGCGTGCGGAGATTGACAACCTGCGCTCGGCACTGCTCGAACGCTACCGTCGTGAATCGGACCTTTGGCGTGCTTATGTGGAACTTGCGGCACGGGTAAATCAGTTGTCGCAGAGCCAGCAGCCATCGCAATCGGACGTCGAACCGTCCCAAGCGACGACTGAGCTAGCCCCGATATCGAGCCGAGCATATCGGCAACTACCCTTCAAAGCGTTGCTACGAGCTATCAACCGTCTTGAGCTAAGGCCTGAGCAGAAGCAGGCATTGATTCAATTGCTATATCCACCTCGGCCCATCGACGCCGACAACCCCTGGACGAGCGAATCCACCTGGTAGAGGGTGTTTCACAGGTTAACCTACAGGTCATCGACGATTCGGGTTGGCATAGTGAACACGGCATCACCGTCTGGTGAAGGAGTCACATTAACAGTCCTAGTCGATTAACTCGAGCAAATGGTCGAGGGCATAATCGAACTCGACTTGGGCGCGGTCTAGCCACTTGACGGTCTTAATGGGCGTCGTTCGAAGCCTATGGACTTCGAAGCGCACCGTTCCGCGCGCAATGAGTGCGTCGGGTGGCAGATGACCACGGCCGGCGGCATCGTTGAACGCGCAGGTGACTTCATTGGGTCGATTCGGGCTGATGATTTCCACGAGCAGCCTGTCGCCGATCTCACCCGGTTTCCACGCGAGATCGACGCCAGTCCCGCGTGCCAGGCGCGTTACTTGCGCCAAACTTTAACCCTTCCAGAGTCACGTTCGCGGGCTCTTCGGGGCTGGCTGCGTCAATTCGGAAGGGAGGAATGGGGACGGCGCCTCTTGCCAGAATCGAATACGATGCTGACGCGGGCACGGGCTCTGTCGAAAGGTCTCTTGTTGTGTACACTACGCCGGCGAAGAAATCTGTGACCGTGGGGAACGCCTGCCGCGCCAGCGGGCTGCTGCGTCGGCCCGCTACTAGCGTGACATCGCCGACATCGAGCATTTCCACGTGTTGGACCGGAACCGTCGCTTCAGTTGCAGACTGGGCGTAGTCTGCGCGTTCGCATTGCCCGGGTTCGAGTGAACTTGGGGACAACCCCACCATCCGAACTACGTTGCGGGAGTCCAAGGTGGCGGGCACGCGCAACACGCTCATGAGCACGCTGGCTTGATCTTCCAACGCGGTGTTGGTCGACTTCGAACGCTGCACCTCGACCACCGCGTGTGTCACCGACGGCACATTGGCGAGCGGTCGATTGTCGTCACTCGACGAAGAACACGACGCGGTGCCAAGAATAAGAAATGGCAGCACGAAATGAACCGAACGCAACACTTACCGATCGTACAATTGCCGTACGGTTGGGGCAAGCAACGTGCCCGAACGACGATTCGGCATGTCCACCAATTAGCGGCCTTATCGCACGAAACTCATCGATCCTGAATCAAGTTTTCGATGCACCGTCGTTTGGGCCGGGGCTTTGCGCCAATTCGCGGCGTTCAACGGATTTCCCAAATCAGCGCAGCGGCGGGCGTGATGGTTAGCGCTGACATCGACGCAGAACCGCCTGCCACGACGCCGGGGGTGCCGGACATCGAGCCGTGCGCAAGGCTCTCAGCAACGCTTAGTTCCATGGCGATAAATACAGGGCGCAGTCCCATGGCCAGCCCCACCAAGCCGCCCACGTGCACGATGTCGGCGTGGAAGTCCACCTGCGAAGTCGTGGTTGGCGACGTTAGCGAAAGCGTTCCGTACGCATGCTCATAGCTTGGTCGCAACCCAAACCAGATGCGGGCGATGTCTGCTGAGCTGTGCCAACCGAGAATGACCGGCGTGTCGAATGCGAAGGCGCGAGCGCCGGACGTGTCAAGACCCGTTATTGGCTCAGAACTGCCGAATGTGTTCGAGCCGCTCGAAACATTCGATGTTGGGTGCGTCAGTCCGAGGGCTGCCCCTGCGCCGAGGCTCAGCGCCCAGCGTCCGCTTAGCCACGCGTGGCGGCCGTCGATGCGCGCGCGACGCCCCGTATAGGCCAGGCCCGCCTCACTTTCGTGACCGAAACCGAGCCGCATGCTCACCCAAGGAAACAACCCAGGCGACCAAAGGGCTGCGTCGATATCTTGAGCTGCGGCGAGGTTGGTTACCGGTTGTCCCGCTTGAGTTGTGGCGCGAGCCTGGTCGATTTCGCGATTGGCATTGCCGCCGACCCACTCTGAGCCGACACCCGCCGAAAGCGATGTTACGCCGGATGGCAGTGGCTGCGCTGGATGCAACAGTGGCATTCCGCCGCCGCAGCCGAGTACGAGTAGCCCCGCCGCTCCAAGCACTAAGCGACGGCTAGTAGAAATGGTGGTTACTCCGGCAGCCCCGAGGTTCACGCGTTCTTGCGGAAACGCGAGGGGAATTCGTTCTTTTCCGCGCGCGCCTTGAGCTGAGCATCTTCGGGATGTAGCTGCAGAGCGCGTTCAAGCAGCAGTGATTCCGCCTCGACCCGATTGGTGTCCGGAATGCAGCATTCGACGGGGCACACGGCTTGGCAGGCCTCTGTCTCGTGAAAGCCAACGCATTCGGTGCATAGTTCGGGGTCGATTACGTAAATGTCATCGCCTTCGGAAATAGCTTCGTTGGGGCATTCGGGCTCGCAAGCGCCGCAATTAATGCAATCCTGAGTGATTTTTGTGGCCATAGGATCTGGGGTATGGGTGCGGCTGAGGCTATCAGCTGCGCCAGATTCTTAGAAGGTTGCCCAGGGGGTGTCAACCGCCGCCGGCTGTTCGGGTAATTCGGGGGCACAAATCGTGCGCCAACGTGGTAAGGTCGCGCCACCTATGAACTGCCGATTGCCCCTGTTCGTCTTAGCCGCCGCGTTGACGGCGGTGGGGTGTACTCCGGATATTGGAGCCAGCTGCACGACCTCGATCAATTGTTCTCAAATGGGCGACCGCGCTTGCGACACGACGATGCCCGGCGGCTACTGCACGATATTCAATTGCGAGCCCGACACGTGCCCTAGCGAGGCGGCCTGCATCGCGTTTCGTGAAGCGCCGTCGGCGGTGAGTACCTGCCAGGATCCGAATGACACGCGCATGCTTAGAACATTTTGCATGGTTAAGTGTTCGGACAACGGCGATTGTCGTACCGGCTACGTCTGCGCGGATCTCAATGCTCCGGGCAACCCATGGGGCGCGTCGTTGGCGGATATCAGCAATCGTGATGCGCGCGTGTGCATTGTTCCAGGTGCCGCGCCACAAGCCCCGGACCAGCCTCATGGATACTGCCAATCGGTTGACCTAGACGCTGGGCTGCCCGCGCCGTATGTGCATCCAGAAGACGCAGCGAGCGACGCGAGTCAACCTGAAGATGCGTTGACACCAACCCAACCATGATTCGGCGGGGAGCTGTGCGCGTCCAACGTCAGACAGGACGTACTTGGAGCAAACCCGTTCATGACGTTGCGCGCGCTGCCGCAGGGGCGCTTGTTATTTTGGTTGTCTTCGCGTCGCTAGTTTTTCTCGCATTGCGTTTACTACCGGGCGATCCAACGGCATTGATACTTGGCGATGAGGCCACAGCGGCCGAGCGCGCTGAATTGGCCAAAAAACTAGGCTTCGATGCCCCGCTGCCGCTGCAATACGCTCGCTTTCTTCTGGGGCTGGCGCACCTCGATCTGGGCGCGTCGCTGTCGCATCCCACGCGTTCGGCCTTTGCCTGTGTCGCTTCCGCATTCGGCAGCACGGCATCGCTCGCAATGATCGCCGTGAGTCTCGGGGCAATCGGCGGCATTCTTGCCGCGTTGCTCGCGGTGGGTCCATGGCTTGGCCGGCATCGCGATGAAGTCCATGCCGCAATTCTCGTTGTCGCCGCTACCCCGCTGTTGGCCTTCGCGCCGCTCGTGACTTGGATTTTTGCCGTGAAACTTGCGTGGACACCGTTGCCGGGCGATCCAGAAAGGGGCGGGTGGGGGTTGTTGTTCGCGGCCGCACTTCTGGCGTTGCCGCTCGGGGCACAGGTCGCCAGAATCGGTCGCGCTGCGCTGCTCGAGCAGATAGGTTCGCAGTTTCTCGATGTGGCACGCGCCAAAGGTGCCGGAGCAATCCGGGTCTGGTGCATCCACGCGCTGCCCGTGGCGGCAGCGCCGATCATGGTCGTTGTAGCGACGCAATTGGGAGCGCTGCTCGGTGGCGCTGTCGTGATTGAGCGGTTCTTCGAAAGGCCGGGTCTTGGCTCGCTGATGCTCCAGGCGTACTCGGCGCGCGACTTTCCAGTGTTGGAAGCAGCGATCGTGGTGGCGGGGCTTCTGTTCGTTGTGGTTCAAACACTCGCGGCAGCCCTGATTGGCCTGCTGGATCCCCGAGGGCAGCAACAATGAACCGCACGGGCCCCGTTGTACGCGGCATGATGCCGCTTGCCACACTATTGGCAGTTTGCTGGTGTGCCATCGCCGCCTCGTCAAAAGATGCGAACCGTTTCGTGCTCGGCCGCGCTTGGGCTGCGCCAAGCCGCGCGCACATTTTTGGTTGCGCCGACGGGGGCTTGGACGTGGCCCACTTCGTCGCGTGCGCCGTTGGATACGTGTTGGTCTTGGCGCTGGCCGTGGCACTGCTCGCAGCCATTGTTGGCACGGTGGTCGGAGCGGCGGCAACCACCATGGGTGGGACTGCGGAACGGCTGCTGCTGAAGACCTGTGACTTGATCCAGGCGTTTCCAAATTTCTTGCTGGCGTTGGCCGTGTTGGCGGCGGTTGAAAAACCGCAACGCTGGCACATTGGGGCTGTGTTCCTGTTGACCGCGTGGGCCGGCTTTGCACGCCTGACCTCGGTGACGAGCCGAAAGTTGGTCGCAGCGGAGTTCGTGATTGCCGCGCGCGCGTTGGGTGCGTCGCACTCATCGCTTCTGTTTCGTCATGTGGTACCCCACGTGTTAGGTCCCGTGGCAATTCAAACCGGAACCGTGGCTGCGGGTGTTGTTGTTAGCGAGTCGGCGCTCGCATTTGTCGGACTGGGCCCGGCTGATGGCATCAGCCTTGGCGTACTTGTCGAACAAGGGGCGGCCGGCATGCTGCGGGCGCCGCACGTGCTGATAGTGGCAGCCTGTTTTATTGCAGTCGCTAGCGGTGCCTGTCAAATAGCCGCCGAAGGCCTACGCCGCTGGGTCTATCCGAATTAGCACTGGACCAATGGTTACCCCGACTCAATTCGGTTTATCACTACTTGGGCGACGTCTTGAGGCGGCGCTGCGAGACGTGGGGTCGCCAAAGGGTCAAGTGCGAGCTGCCGCTGCGCACGACCTATCACAATACATCGATTCATCCGCCGGAGCGACAGTTGTCTCCAAGTTGGAACAATTGACCGTCGAGGATTCGGACATCGAGGTCCGCGTGGCCGCGATACTGGCGCTGGTTGACGGTGGCGCCAAGCAGTCCGCGGGGTTGATCGTACAGCTAGCGCGCTCGGGAGTGCCGAGAGTCAGGCAGATTGCACTTCTTGCGGTGGCGGAGCTTGTTGAGCCTGGGAAGCCCGAAGCGATCGACGTAGCGTTGCAGGCCGTAGGCTCACCGCTTCCGGCACTGAGATACCAAGGGCTTGTAGCGCTCAAGAGCCTGCAGCAGGCCGACTCACTCGCTGTTATCATGAACCAGTTGACCGACGAAGATTCGGAAGTTCGTTGGGTCGCCGTTCGATTACTCGAGGAACTCTGCATTCGCGCATCCCCCGCTGATTCCGTGCCGGTCAATCCAAGCCAGAAAGCCATCAACGATGCCGTGCGCCCGCTGTTGAAGGACCCGTCGCCGAGAGTTGCGTTGGCAGCGACGCTCCTTCTGTCGCGCTTGAAAGACGCGACCGCGGTCAAATCGCTCGTAGGTTGGCTTTCGCGATCGGTGGCCAAGCTGGACCCGCAAGACGAACAAGCAGCCATTGAACTTGTGGGACAATTGGGACTAACCAGTGCCAAGGCGGATCTGGAACGGCGTGCCTGGCCGTGGTTGTGGGAAGGTCCCACGACCTTTGCCGCGCGTGTTGCACTGGCGCAACTCGGCGACGAGCGCGCGCGGCAAGCGATTTTGCAGAACCTGTTCTCCAATTCGCCGATCAAATGTGCGCGCGCCATCGAAGCCGCAGGCAAGGTCAGGTTGGAGCAAGCGCGAGCGCGGCTAGAGTACTTGTTGGCGAACCCCTCGGGTTTTGACGTTGACGCCATACAATCCGCGCTTTTGCTTCTTGGCGAGCCACGCCAGTAGCTCTTGCTGCGGGCGTTGGAATCCGGAGATTTTCGCGGCTCTGGCCGAGGCTTCAGAGCATGAGCCGTCCGTCCCTTGTCGGGCGCTGCGTTGTCGAGTAGGAGGCCCACCATGAGCAATGAAGTCTATGACGCGATCGTCCTCGGAGGGGGTCCGGGTGGCTACGTTTGCGCGATCCGGCTGGCACAGCTCGGTCTGAAGACGGCCTGCGTCGAAGCCGAGCAAGTGGGCGGAGTCTGTCTCAACTGGGGCTGCATCCCCTCAAAGGCGCTGATCAGCAACGCGCACACATACTACAAGGCGAAGCACGGTGCCGACCAGGGTATTCGGTTCGGCGACGTTGGTATTGACGTGGCGGCAATGCAAAGGTGGAAGGACGGCATCGTTCACAAGCTGACATCCGGCGTGCGCGCCCTATTCAAGTCGAACGGAGTGAGTCTCATCGAGGGCCACGGAAGATTCGTCGCAGCAAATCAGCTGGAAGTCAAGGCACCCGATGGTTCGAGTCGCCTTGTCGAAGCGTCGAAGGGCATCGTCGTGGCCACTGGTTCCGCGACGATACAGGTGCCGGGCTTCGAGTTCGACTACCGCCAGGTCATCGGTGCTAAGGAAGCCGTAAGTTTGGATCATGTTCCTGCCAGGCTACTGGTGGTTGGCGGGGGCGTTATTGGTCTCGAACTTGGCATGGTGTATCAGGCGCTCGGTTCCGAGCTCACGATCGTCGAGCTCACCAACAGCCTGTTGCCGGGCATTGACCCCGACGCCGTGCGTATCGTCGAGCGCAAGGTCGTTTCACGCGGGGGGCGGGTGTACAAAGGCGCGCGCGCGGAAGGCTACGCGCGTGAAGAAGACGGGCATCTGTCGGTCAAGCTGATCGCGGGCGGCAACGTCGAGCGCGTCGAATGCGATACGGTATTGGTCGCAGTCGGCATGCGGCCGCGGTCGCGCGGCATTGGTTTGGAAGAAATGGGGGTGTTCATCGATGAGCGTGGCTTCGTGCGTACGGACGAGAAATGCAGGACCAATGTCGATGGCATCTTCGCCGTTGGGGACGTCAGCGGCGGCCCGATGTTGGCGCACAAGGCGTCCAAAGAAGGGGAGGTATGCGCGGAGGTCCTCGCCGGAAAGGCGGCTGCCAAGGATTGGGTCACGGTTCCGGGAATCGTGTTCACGGAATCCAGAAATCGCTACGGTGGGGCTTACTGAAGAACAAGCCAAGCAGCAGGGTATCGACGTCAAAATAGGACGATTTCCGTTCTCCGCATTGGGCAGGGCGATGAGCCTTGGTGAAACGGATGGTTTCTGCAAAATCGTGTCGGAACAGGCTACGCGCCGCGTGCTGGGCGTTCACATCTGCGGCCCCAATGCGAGCGATCTCATCAGCGAAGCCGCGCTGGCCTTGGAAATGGGCGCGACGGCGGAGGATCTTGCACTGACAATCCATCCTCATCCAACGCTAGGAGAAGCCATGATGGAGGCGGGTGCTGCAGCCCTGGGCCATGCGATTCACATCGCCAACCGGTGAGTCGGGTCTATAATCGAAATATGACTCTCGCCGATCGAGCTCGGGCGGCCCTTTGGGGAAACATCAACGCCATCTTGGCCCGGCTCGAGCAATCCAACAATGACGTGCCCGGACTGCTGGAACAGATGGGGCAAGAGATCAAGAAGGCCAAGCGGGAATTGGTTCGAGTGATGGGCGAGGAGAAGGTCTTGCGCGAGCGCTCTAAGTCGCAAGCGCTTGACGCCCACAAGTGGCAGTCGAGAGCGGAGTTAGCCGTGAGGGCGGCTGATGACAAACTAGCGCGCAGCGCACTGCTTGAGTGTCGGCGCTTTCAGGGCGAGTCTGCCCGCGATGCGGCTGCGGCTGACGAATACGGCGCATTGGCGCAATCGGTTCGCGCAGACATCGCGCAGATGGAGGAGAAGCATCGTGGGTGGACGGCGCGGCAGGCAACCATCGGCACGATGAGCGAACAGGCTCGGCTGGGTGGCGGCGTCGAGGCCCTGGGAGCAAGGGCCGAGCGCAACCCGTTCGACGAGTTCCGTCGTGCAGAACAATCCATCGAGAATGCCGAGCTGGCCGTTGACGCGCAGCAGGAAGTGCAAGAACTACTGGCTCCCAGCGCTCAATTTGAGCAGCAATTCACCGAGCTGCAACAATCGGCCGATTCGAATGCTGGCGAGAACGGGGCTCAGGTGGAGCCTGGCAAGAAGACCGATGCCGACAACCAAGCCGCCAAGCGGCGTGTACGGATTGAATAGTCGACAGTGTCTCGCCCACAGACGACGAGTGCTGCACCCTGGCCTCAGCCGAGACTCGACTTACCCGTCGGGCGCTTCTTGCGAAACTCCGGGCTCCCCGCAACGGCCATTCCTAGAACCGTTCACTTGCCTAGGGCGAACACGCCTGGCCCGTGGACGTCCAGCCAGAGGCGCTGCACGAATAGGTAATGTAATCCGATCCGCACGCCGACTGGCCACACGCCACCGTCACCGGGCCGCTGGGTCCTGTGCCGGTGCACTGGCACGGCGCACCCGAATCCGCACACGACTGGCCCGTCAACGTGAAGACAGAGTCGCTACACGAATAGATAATGTAATCCGATCCGCACGCCGACTGGCCACACGCCACCGTCACCGGGCCGCTGGGTCCTGTCCCGCTGCACTGGCACGGCGGCGCACACGACTGGCCCGTCAACGTGAAGACAGAGTCGCTGCACGAATAGATAATGTAATCCGATCCGCACGCCGACTGGCCACACGCCACCGTCACTGGGCCGCTGGGTCCTGTGCCGTTGCACTGGCACGGCGCACCCGAATCCGCACACGACTGGCCCGTCAACGTGAAGACAGAGTCGCTACACGAATAGATAATGTAATCCGATCCGCACGCCGACTGGCCACACGCCACCGTCACCGGGCCGCTGGGTCCTGTCCCGCTGCACTGGCACGGCGGCGCACACGACTGGCCCGTCAACGTGAAGACAGAGTCGCTGCACGAATAGATAATGTAATCCGATCCGCACGCCGACTGGCCACACGCCACCGTCACTGGGCCGCTGGGTCCTGTGCCGTTGCACTGGCACGGTTCACCCGCCCCACCTGTCGGTGCTGCGCCGCCGGTGCTGGACGCGCCACCAGTGCCGGGGCCCACCAATGAACCCTGGGTGCAGTTGACGGTGAACGTGGCCGAGGATTGCGGCGAGCACGTCGTGCCGTTCACGCCGACGAAGTTGTCGTTGGCGGTGACGGTAATGTTCACCAGGCCAACCGCTCCGCATTTGTATGTCGCGGAAGTGCCGGTGTTGGCAGCGGGCGTGAGTTGGCCGTCGCTGCTGCTCCACTGGATGGTCACAGTGGCACCGTCCGCCGGGGCGGTGGCTGTGGCCGATAGAGCGATCGAGCTATCTACGTTCACTTCCGCCGGTGACGCGCTGTAGAACGTCAGGCCAGCGCAGGTGTGAACACCCTGAGTTGTTGTGACGGCGCTCTGCGTGCTGATTGACTGCGTTCCCGAGCCAGCCTGAATGGTCTTCTGATCCGTGCAGCTGAGGCCAACCGCGCTAAGCGACCCAGGTGACACGTTGGCTACCACGCCAGTACAATTGGGTGCCGTGGTCGGAGCAAGGCTATCTCTAGCACTGAGGCTGAGCGTGCAGAACGTATCGGCTAGCGGAATGCCGCCGATGACCCCTGAAATCGTATTGCTGTGACTGACATCCCAGGAACCGGTCTGATGATAGGGTCCGGGATTTGGTACGGGACTGGTCGGTCCGCAATCCAACGTCCAATTCACGGTGCTAATGGTGGCACCGTTCGGGAGCACCACGTTCATCCGTACCTGTCCAGTGCCACTAACCTGTGCCTTGTCACTGCTGCCGCACCCGCTCAATACTAAAAGAACGACGGCCACGTGGCCCAATCTGCTGCGCAAAGTTCGCATGATCCCTGCTCTCCATCCGATTCCCAGCAAGCAAGACAACCTGGAAGCGAATCGTGCCCTACGATACAAAAAACGCACCAAAAGCCACTGCGTCACCAAATGTTAGCAATCAAGCGAGCTGCTCGCAGAAAAGGCCGTTGGTCGGCGATCAGCAATTTGACGGTTTGGTGTCAGGTCCTCACGCGCCTATGACTATCGGAATTGAGTTCCGATTTTCGAAACACGCTGTTCGCAGACTGGAAGGCAGCAGCAGTCACAGCGGCTGCGGGCAGCAACAGCGGCCGTTAGCAGGAGTGCAATGGAACCAGCGTGGTCGAGATCAGCTCGGCAACCGCGGCATAATGCCTCACTTCAATTGGATCGCCGAGCCCGCCCTGTGCCAAGGCCAGGGCCAACTCGGGCCATTCGATAACCGGAATCGCGTACCGCTGCGCTTCGGAAATGATGGCCCCTGCCAGTTCTGCCGTCCCCGTACCAAGCAGTCGCGGCGCGTTTCCTTCGGCTGGATTGTATCGCAGCACAACGACGAGACGCCGGGCATTGTGGATCACCAAGGTGGCTTCACTGACCGACCATGCAGAGGCCTCCGCGAGCAACCTTTGCCGCGCCTTGGCACGCTCGGACAAGATTGACGGGTCGCCTTCGGTCTCTTTGCGCTCGAGGCGTTTCTCTTCGTAGCTCATTCTGTGCTGCCGGAGCCAAAGCAGGTGGGCGATTGCAAAGGCTGCAAGCCCAACAGCCGCCCAGGCAAAGAACGCCGACCAGGCGAGTTGCATGACAGCAGTCGAAAGCAGCTGCAGGCCTGACCGTACGGCCCCCAGGGTTGACGCGATTGGCATGGCGTATTGCCGGAACCAGAGTAGCGAACAGGTGGCAATGATTGCTCCCAGGATCAGCGAAGATGCCAGTGTCAGCGCCGTACGCCAAGAGAGGATGTGGCAAAAGTCGATGCTGTACTCTCGTCCATGGGTTTGAGCATGGCTCGTGGCCGTTGCTCCGCGAGCCTCAATGATGGCAATGACAAACTGGGCGATGGTGACCGCGGCGATCAAGGGCACGCACCACGCAGCTAGCCGGTGAAGCGCTTGCTGCGAAGCCGCGGACAGACTTGCAATATTGAAGTCAGCGGCGTTGGTCGCTGCCCTTAGCGCCTTTGCGCTTTGTTGCCAAAGAGTGCGTGTCAAGCCAGGCAAAACGCACAGACCCGCTCCCAGTGCTAGCGCCTGCGTTAACTGCAGCGATGTTGGAAAATCTCCTAGCGCCCTGGCGCGCTTGAGCTTTCGCGGTGAGGCAGGTTCGCTGCGTGTTGGCATGGCGAGTCAGGCGGGGGCCGTCAACTACCCCATGGCAAGTGAATGCCATTCGTCGTCCTGAAGACCTGAGCTGCCGTTTGAATAATAGGTGTTCGAACGCTGGGCGGCGGATGTGTGCGGTCGAATGTAAAGATACCGGCGGGTGAGGCTTGGTCGAGCCCGGCGAAAAAGCGCATCGTCAAAAGGGCGCCCCCTTCTGTGAAGTGGTATCCGGCACGCTGTGCACCTGTGCGAAGCACGTTGGTGACACCGGCGACGTCGGCGGCTGACTCATTGGGCTGGTTGAACATGGGCACAGCACTGGTCACCACTTGGCCAATTTCTGAGGCATCCAACGGCAAAATACTGGTGCATGGCAGGTGGTTCAGATAGTGGTGCGCCAATTCATGGCCCAGGACGAACCCGATTTCTTCGTCGAATATCTGTTGCTCACGACTTTGCTTTCGGGGATCGGCAAGCTGCGCTTGTGCGTAGTAGTTTGCCGGCGGCGCTAGTACGGGTTGACCTTGTTTCTGATTGTTCGCAATGTACTGAATGTAGTCGTCCACGTGCCGCGTACCGAAAAGTTCGTTGACCGCTTGAGCTTCCGCGAGATGAGCCGCCACCAACTCGAGACCGTTGGTTATGGTGACCGCAGCCTTGCCAGACTGCGTACAGGACGCGTAGGCATTGACCTCGGAAGCGTTCGTATCGTAGACAATTGGAATATTGCGAACCCGCCCCTGTGTCGAAGAGTCGAGATTGGCAATAAGTTCGCCGACAACCTGCGTTGATCGATTGTTTAGGAACTGCAGCGCACCCGATGCAATGGGGTCATAGCCGGAAAATGGCGGTGGGTTGAGCCCGGTTGGATTTTGCGCTGGCACGGGTTGATTCACCGGCCCTGCAGGCGCCAGTTGCGATGCGTACGGAGGGGTTCCGTAGTTGCTCGGTGCAGGGGGCGGGCTATTCGGATAGTTGGGCGGGGGTTGCCCATAATTGGCGTTGTACGTCCCGTAGTTGGGCGGCTGATTAGTCGGATGCGACTGAGAGTCAACACAGGCTACGGATACGAGGCCAATCAACACCGAGAAGCGCGCTAGATTCGTTCGCATTGTCTTGTTAGACCCTTTGGCATGAGGATCGATTCACTAGGCATCGTAGGCTAGTTGATCAAAGGTGGCAATCCCAGAGCGCGGGCCGCGAGGCATCGTGGATCGGGTCCCGGTTGGCAGACGGGCCCCACCGGATTACTTCTTTATGAATAGATAGCCAGAATCCACGTTGATGAATCCGGTTCCTCGGTTGTCAACCAGGCGGGCTCGGAATTCGCCCTCGATGCCCGCATTTGCTGCCGAACGCAAATACACCTCGCACCACGACTCGCGATTGATCGACCAGGCCGTCTCGGGGTTTTGACCGTCCCAAGCCGTTTCCGCCATCAAGACGGCCATAACGGCGTCTTTCGTGTGGTCGTCACCGCGGTACGTGCCTGCGCGCAGGTCCTTGAGCAATAGCACGAAGTGCCCGATGACCTTGCCTCCGGTTACGCGTGCGGTCGCCTGGATCATGTACATGCCGGCGTCTTGCTTATACACGGGCCCTGACTCATCGACGAAGATCAGGCTTAGCCTTTCGCCGGTGGCCTCTTTGAGGAATCGGAGAGTTGCGCCGGTACCGTGTTCCCACTTAACAACGGACCCCCGAATCCGCTCGCGATCCTCGTCAAACGTGTCAGGGGCAATTGACATGCCCGCCGTCGTTCCGGACCGGTTCGGCGATTCGAGCTGATGCATTTCGCCCAACAACGAGTCGATGATCTGGTCCGTCTCGTCGGGGTTCTGTTTGGCTGCAGGCGGGGCCGATGGTTTGGGCGAACGGCAGCACCACGTGCCGACCAAGACAAGAGTGAGAAGAAATCTCCCTAGCAGCCGGCAAAAGTGTGCCGATCTCGATCCTACCTTTTCGACCTTAGGGGGCGACTGCCCTTGCGCTACTGTTTCATCGGTGGCCCGCCTCACGGTCACTAACCTTGATCCATGCTATGTTGTTATCCCACTGGCAAGGCAATTAACGAAATTCCGAATGACGACTGATTGTCACTTTGCCTTTTCCTTCGACATCCATGGCACCCTTCTTCGGTACGTCCGTTTGGCCCGAGATTGTGGCTGTTCCCTGCAATTCCATCGATTGAACCCAGCCGGTTGCAACATCCACGTCGGCCGGACCCTTTAACTCGATGTCGAACGTTGTCTTCTTGGTCTTGATGCTAAACGAGCCGGCAACTTCAAGCGTAGCCGTTTGGCGAGGTTGCGCCTTGACGCTCTTGAACGTGGCCATGATGCCCGCGCGCGCGACGTCAACGCCGGGTATCGCGCCCAGCAACGCCGCTGAAACCTGAGGCGAGCCCGTCAAATGCATCTCAGGGACCATCTTTCCGTCGATCAACGCCTTGTGCAGCGGCGACGGTCCGCCCACCCAACCGTACTCGGAAACGACAGCCTTCTCTTCAGCAGGCGAGACCTTTTCGCTGCCGCGCGCAATGCTGAGTTTGTCTGTGAATGTCAGGACGTATGTCTTGCCGTCGGTCGGGACTTCGTAGGTCATGCCCAACAGGGGCTTGGCCTCCCATCCGCCGTACACGACTTCTAGCTCCAGGATTGTGTTGTCCTTGGCTTTCTTCACGCGCAGTGTGCGCTCTTCTGAGAATGACCACTCACCGTGTTGTATGCCCGAGCCTGTGCCCTTTTTGCTGAGATTCAGATCAAAATCCAAAGCCGCTGAGCGTTTCTCGAGTGTTTGTAGACCCGTCACGATCGTCGTCGCGCTGTTGCTGCCGCCGCCGGCCGCTGCAGATTTCGCCTCGTCCCCGCCGGCTGTGGCAGGAGTCGCCGACTGACCTTCACCAGCTGGATCGGCCGCTTTGGTGTCGGCTGCGCTAGCCGGCGGATTGGCATTTCCGCCACAAGCCATGCCGGAAAGCGCGATAGGAATTATTAGCCACTTGCCCAGATTCATTCGAGAACCTCCCAGAGGGCCCTTATCGCATTTTCACGATCGCGCCGGTGTTGGAATGCGACGCCAACCTCAACACTGTGAAATCACCGTAAAATCCGCTGTTACGATGACACTGTAACAGTTCGTTGCACAGGGATGTTTCATGAACACTCTGCTGCGCGACGTGTGCCAAGCGCGGTCGTGCAATAGTGCGGGCGGTGGGCAATGCGCGACACAAATGTCAGGCGTCGTGAATGGTCGCCGAGGTTTGAACTCGAGAAATCGCGAAATTCTCCGAGTGTAAGGCGCATAGTGTTAGTCTGGTACGGTTCCTGCCCGCGAGGGCGGAGAGTCGGAGTTGACCTATGGAGGGACGCTTGAATAAAAAACTCTTTCTTCTAGGACTATTGGCGGCTGCTGGTGTTGCAGGCGCGTTGGCATGCGGCTCGATGAACGGCAGCGATAGCGGAGCGGGCAGCCTCCCAAACAGTGGCCCCGCTTCTGACGTTAGCGTCGGAGGGGCTGGGGCCAGCAACCCGAGTAGCGGATTTGCTGCTGCCACCGGGGGTAGCTCGTTGCCGCCGGAAACCAAGGTACAACTTGCCGTGGAAGTGCCGCAGGCAAGCCAGAACTACGTGTATGCCGCCAATCCGGATCGCGATTCGGTTGCAGTGATCGATCCCGGCGATTTATCGATTCAAACCGTCGCCGTGGATTCCGCGCCGCATGGGTTGAAGACCGTTGCCAACCAAGACGCGGCCATCGTCGTCAACACCGGGGCTAGTTCGATCAGCGTGCTGCGGACTACTGGTTCAGGTACCACTGTCGTGACAGTGAAGGTGATGTCAGGCGCCAATGTTGCTTCGGTGGCTCCGAACGGCAAGTATGCCGTGATTTACTATGATTCTAGTCAACCGACGGATGGCCCTCCCACGGACAGCCCGCAGAATGTGTCGGTTGCCGATCTGAGTTCCAATTCGGCAGTCAACGTCTATCAAGTGACGGTTGGCTATCATCCAACCGCCGTCAGCTACTCCGATGATTCATCCACGGCTTTCGTGGTGTCGGACGACGGCGTGTCCAAGATCGATCTGACCAGCGTTGCATCGGTCAATTCACGCGTCGCTGAATTGGTGCACCTCTATGATGCGACGGTAACCACGGCGGCGGCCGTAACCGTGACGCCCGATGGTGCCTACGCCATTGCGCATCAGCCCAATTCACCGACGGTTCGGCTTGTCGATTTGGCGGCCAATAGCCACAAGGATCTGAACCTGAGTTCGTTGCTTGGTGGCGGAGACGCAGGGTCTGGCTCGCTCGATGTCTCAGATGTCGAGGTATCTCCGGACGGGATGTTCTTGTTGGCCGTAATCCGCAATCAGAACGTCGTATTGCGCGTGCCAATACCGGATGGTTTCGACGACGCGAGTGAGATCGAGCAGATTGACCTGCCTAACGTCTTGACAGGCGTCGCGCAGATCGGGCCATCGAGCCACTATGCCGTGCTTTATACGACGCTTGACAGCTACAACGAACAGCGCGTTACGATTCTCGATCTGAAGTCAAATAACGCCCTGCAAGTCGTCAATCTGCACAAAATCGTGCACGCCGTAACATTCGACCCCACTGGAAACAAGGCGTACATTCTACATCAGAAATCCAACGTAGCGACTTCCAACCCTCCCACTCAAGATCAAATCACGGCGAATTCCTACGCGTACAGCGTCATCGACTTGGCTACCGGAACGCCGAAACTGCAGCTGACTCAGTCACAGCCGGGCCCCATTGCGGCGTTGCCCGACGGGAGCGCGTTGTTCGTGTTGTTCAACCCGACCAACCCGCCTTGGGAAGTGCAGCGTATGGACTTGCTTGGTTTCTCGGTTGATCATGTCGGCATTGGAAGCCTGCCAACCGGCATCGGATTTGTTGAGAAGGCCAAGAAGGTCTTCGTTAGTCAACAGCATGTCGATGGCCGCATGACGTTCATTGACTGGACAAATCTCAAGGTCACGTCAGTCACTGGCTACGAACTTAACAGCGGTATCTGGGAGTAATTGCGATGCGACTACCGGAAAGCATTACAATGGTCACGGCACTGGTCTGTACGCTGGGATGCGGGAGCCGCGCTTCGCAGCTGGAGCAGAACGTCGAAGTCGCGGGCGTTCAGGCTTTGGGTGGCGATCTCGCCTACGTGCAATCCAATGCCATCATGCAGCGGGTCAACGTGATGGCGGGGGACCCGCAGCCCCGTACGACAAAAACAGCGATTCGCAGCACGCCCCGCACTTTGGCAAAACGGCCATCGCCCGATCCAAACGCACCCATTGACGAATTGCTGATCGTGTCTGACGGTCGCACGGATAACTACGGGCAGGTGATCGAAAACCCCGCGCTAACCGCCGTCACGACCAACAACGCTCTGCGAGTGTACGAATTGCACCAGCCCGGTCAGCTCATGCGGCTGTCTGACGACGCCCATTGGGCGGTTCTGTTCGATGACCCAGCCGGGCCCAGTTCGGACACGCTTCTCACCAATCGCAACGAGATTGCCATTGCTGACTTGACGCAGCCGCCGTCCGAAGGGGAAAACCCAGTCATTCGAACGATTGACGCGGTTGGCGGCAGTCCGCTAGCGGCTTGGTTTGCGGCGCTGAAATTCAACAATGGTACTACGACGATTCCGTTCGTCCTGTTCAGTTTTCCACAAGGTATTAGCCTAACAAGACTCGATGTCCCCGCGGATCCCGGGTTTAAAATCCCACTTGATAGCTGGGTACCCGACACGGGTTCTGGCCACGCCCCTGTGGCGGATGTTCAAGTGGACCCGGACGCGGCAAAGATCTACCTCAGAAACGCCGTTTCCGGTGACGTACAGGTGCTTTCAGTGACGTTAGCCCCTGAAGATTCGGATAGTGGAGATTTAAACAAGGTTGGCGTGTCGCAGAACACGCTGACGGTCGGAACCTACGCGCCGAGCGACTTTAGGGTCTACTCGGAGCCGGACCCAACATCGGCGACGAACCAAACGACGACACGGCTCGTTGTCACGATTGGGAAGTCCGTAGCGGTCGTGGATGCCGATTCCAACACAGTGACTTCAGTGTCGCTCACGTACGCGGCCGACACGATTTTCCCCTTTGATGGAGCGTCGCCAAAAGATGCCAACACGAGGCATCGCGCCGTGCTGTACAAAGCTGGCGAGACGGGCCTCACGTTCGTCGACCTTGAAGACTTGGAACAGAAGACAAGCAAGGCGATTCAATCGGTCGACTTGGTGTCGGCAATTGGTTCCGTCGTGCAGATCCCCAGCATGAAGGATAGCCTGCTGATATTCCTTGCCGGCGGCGGCATCGAAGTGCTGGATTTGCAGACCAGGCGTTGGTCACCCATCGGATCGGCCGTTGGAATCACTGCCACCATCGCCGATCCGTCGCAGAACCGATCTTGGGTCACCAATCCCGGTGACAACCGTGTCGGTTACTTGGACTTTGGAGATCCAGCACAACCTTCGCTGAGCAACGACGAGATACGCTTGGACGATCCGGTATGGCAGTTCTTCCGGTTGGACTCGGGCTCCGTGAAACGGGTGATCGTGACTCACGATCGCAATGAAGGCTTGCTCACGTTGTTCGACGCCGTGAAACCGGCGCGTTCTACTGCGAAGAGACTCGAAGGATTCCTGTTGTCTGATTTGCTCTGATGGAAAGGCCCGCGATGGCAAAAACGACGATATCCCTTGCTTTGAACCTCGCGATTGGACACCTGGCGAGCCTATCGAGCGCGCAGCCATTGACCGCGCAAAGGACGAACCAACCACCTCTACTGGCCCAGCCCGTCGCGGTAGACGCTTCGACCAGGGCCAGCGTGGCAGCGCCCAATGCTGCGACTCCCGGGGCTGCTGCGGTTGCGCCAAGTCCGTCGGCGGCTGACGTCGCTGCCGCGCCGGCACCGAATAGCACCGCAAATGCCGGCGCGGTTGCGTCAACGCCCGGCATGCCGATGTCTGGGTCTACCGTGCCGCAGCAACCAACCATCCAAAATCAACCTGATGCGGTGGGTGGGGCCGCGATGTTGGCCGCCGACGGTTCGTCGCATCCGCTGCTGCCGCGAACTGAGTCACGGACGTACGAACATCGGTTTACGGTAACGCTAGATCTTGCGAATGTGCTGTGGCGAACCAACCGCGGCTACGACCTGTTTTCGACCAACGATGCCGCGTGGCGAGTGGGGCTCGGCTTGGGCTATGACATCGCCAAGCTGACCAATCAGATGGTCTTATCGTTGGACATTGGCGCGCAATTTGAGCCGGAACGAAGCAGCAACGACGATGGCCTGCTTGGCAATACGCTAAGTGGCGCGCTTTCCGCCGCGACTTTTTTGCTAGGCGGTTCAGTACGCTGGGCGGTGACGCCTTGGTTTGCGCCTTATGGTCGAATGCAACTCTTCACGAGCCGCTACGCAGTGGACATTCGGACGGCTGTGGCCAATGTGACCGCCGGCGCGACCAGTGGCGAGTGGTCGTACCACCGCTGGGCACAAGGCGGCGCGCTGGGTGCCGGCGTAATGCTGAATCTGCCGCCAAAAACCCCGGTCAATGTGGGCTTGCTCCTGGAAGGTGGCTACTGGCTACAACAGTCCGTCGATCTCGTTCTTGAAAGGGACCTGCCCGCCGGGGCGATAGCGACGGCAGGAGCGCCCGTCGGGTCGCTCGGCAACTCGGGGCCGTACTTGCGCTGTGCCGGCATGCTGAGATTCTAGAGCGCGATATCTTCCACGTGCAGCACAATGGTAGGTTCCTTCGTGAAGCTCATGGAGTCAATGGCGGCCACGGCGCGCCGGATGTTCTCTTCGCGAGCTAGCCGCGTCAAGATCACAATCGGGATGGGGCCGTCCTCCAACCCTTCTTCTTGAGTGATGGCGGATATACTGATGTCTTCATCGCTGAGTATTTTGGTCACCTGAGCCAAGATACCGGCACGTTCTTCCGTAGCAAGGCGCAGGTAGAATCGCGAACGGATATCCCCCGTTGCCAACATTGCATACTGGCTGCCTTTGCCATATCGGCTCGCATTGAATTCCTTATTCTGCAACATTCCCGTGGCAATATCGACGATGTCGGCCACGACCGCCGTGGCCGTAGGCCGCGCGCCGGCACCTCGGCCCACGAACAAAGATTGTCCGAGGAATTCCGAGCCAAGCATGACGGCGTTGAATTCGTTCTTCACGCTAGCTAGGCTGCAACGGCTGGGGATGAGCGTCGGGTGGACTCGCAAACTCACAAGGTTGTTCTCGAGTTTGCCGATCGCTAGGAGCTTGATCACGTAGCCAAGCTCCTTGGCGTAGAGGACATCGCGCAGTTTGATATTCTCGATGCCTTCTCGGAATATGGCGTCCTTGTCGGGTGTCGTGTCAAACGCGACCGTTGACAATATGTGCAACTTGTGTTCCGCATCGCCGCCATTGATGTCGAGCGTGGGATCGGCTTCCGCAAATCCCAACTCTTGGGCGCGCTTCAGGGCGTCTTCGAACGTCCACGACTCTTCAATCATGCGGGTGAGGATGAAATTCGTAGTCCCGTTGACGATGCCGTAGACTGAGTGAATTCGATCGGAGGCCAGACTCTCGGTAATTGCCTTGATAATCGGAATGCCTCCGGCAACGCTTGCTTCGAAGCGAACCTCCTTTTGCTTGGCGGTTGCCAAGGCGAATATCTCGGGTCCGCGCGCGCACAGCAGTGCTTTATTGGCCGTTACGACGTGTTTGCCGGCGGTCAACGCCTGACTGACTATGTCAAAGGCCACCCCGGTCCCACCGACGAGTTCGATGACGATGTCAATATGGGGATCGTTGACGACGTTTCGATAGTCGGTCAGCAAACGTTTGCGCTCGACCGTCACGTCGCGCGGCCGATCGATGTCCACGTCCACTACGCGCTGTAGCTCAATCTGAACGCCGCTGCGCTGTTTAAGCAGGCTCGAGTATTGTTGCAAGAGACTGACGACCCCCGATCCGATGACCCCAAACCCAACCAAACCCACGTTGACCTTCATAATCCGTTCGCTTGTCGGCACATGTCCCGGCCGGCGGTGCGCTCCACGGCGGGACTATACACGAACCTGCCGACACCGTGCCAGCCTGGTTCCCCCCGCGGCGTGGCGTTCGTTGCTTTCTATACTTGGGCAAACCCTTGGCCCGTGCTACCGAGGCGCCGTCATGAGTCGAGGTCGCAAAGTTGTTGTCGTGGGCTCAGGCGGTCGCGAACACGCGCTGGCACAAGCGCTTCTCGAATCAGCCTCCGTGCAAGAAGTGGTTGTGACGCCCGGCAACGCAGGGACCCAAGGCCCCTGCGCCGTGGTCGGTAAGGCGTTGAGAAACGTCAAAGGTCGTGCGCTTGACGTGGCGATCGCGGAAAAGCCAGACTTAGTCATTGTGGGCCCTGAGCAGCCATTATGTGACGGGCTGACGGACGCGCTAAGCGCGCAGGACATTCTGGTCTACGGCCCCACGTCGCAAGCGGCGAGACTTGAAAAGTCGAAGGCGTTCATGAAGTCCTTCGCGAACAAAATCGGCATTCCAACCGCGCGTCACGTGGTTGTCTCCGACCCGAGCGAAGTGGCGCAAGCGGTTGCAAAGTTTCCGGCCCCGCCAGTGGTCAAAGCGGACGGTCTTTGTGCAGGCAAGGGCGTTGTCATTGTCGAATCCCACGAAGAGGCCTGCACGGTGGCAAAGCAAATGCTCAGCGGGCAGAGCTTCGGT
Organism: uncultured delta proteobacterium; assembly: GCA_963811985.1. GTDB lineage: Bacteria > Myxococcota_A > Polyangia > Polyangiales > Polyangiaceae > FEN-1139. Next base: position 69,046 of record CAWEUH010000047.1, on the reverse strand, counting down.
GACGCCGGGCGCGTCGTTGTGCTGGAAGAGAGACTTTCTGGTCAGGAAGTGAGCATTCACGCTGTCTGCGATGGGAATCGCTCGATCATTTTGCCCGCGGCGCAAGACCACAAGCGCCTGCTCGACGCGGATCGGGGTCCGAACACGGGAGGCATGGGCGCCTATGCGCCCGCGCCCATTATCAACGAGACTTTGCTGGGCCGTATCGACAAAGAAATCGTCACGAAGGTGCTGGAAGGCATGCGCGCGGAGGGCTCGCCATTTCGCGGGACGCTATTTATCGGCCTGATGATATCCGATTGCGGTGACCCGTCCGTGCTCGAGTTCAACGTAAGATTCGGCGATCCGGAGACTCAAGTTTTGATGAACGTCATCCAAGGCGATTTATGCGAGTTATTGACAACGGCAGCGCGTGGAAGCCTGGACACAAGCGCTGTCGAGGTTACGTCAAAGCACGCTTTGTGCATAGTGCTAGCTGCCAAGGGCTACCCGGCCGAGCCGCATAAAGGCGACGTAATACTGGGGCTGAGCGAAGCCATTGCGCGACCCAACGTCCGCGTTTATCACGCCGGCACCGCCATGGACGGCAACCGGGTTCTGACCGCTGGCGGGCGCGTGTTAGGTGTCACTGGATTTGGGCAAACATTGCAGAAAGCCGCCGCGCATGCCTACTCGGCGGTCGACTGCATTGAATTCGAAGGCCGACAATTCCGTCGCGATATTGGTCACCGGGCATTGCAGGTCGGTATCGCCGGCCAAGGGGTAGACGAACCCGGTGGTTGAACCGCGCCTCGACACGGCTGACGGAGTTGGACCCAAATGTCGATGACTGTGCTACCAAACGCGTGCCAATGGCTGACATAGCTCCCATGCGACCTCTGCACTACGCCCCGGCACTGTATCCGCTGGTCGTTTCGCCACCCTACGATGTCATCGATGCGCCGATGCGCGCTAGGCTTGCAGCTAAGCATCCCTACAACGTGGTTCACATGGATCTGCCGCAGGGCGAAGGCGATCAAAAATACGCGGCTGCTCGCGAGCTATTCCTAGCCTGGCAGCAGGCATCCGTGCTCGTTCGCGATAAATCACCCGCATTTTGGCGCTATGCGCAGACATTCGTGCCGCCGGGCGGCGGCACGCCGATTACCCGCAAAGGTTTCTTGTCGCTGGTTCGAGCGGTTCCGTTCAGCGAGCGCATTGTGTTGCCGCACGAGCGGACGCTCAAAGGGCCCAAGCTTGACCGAATCCTATTGTCCCGCGCCACGCGAGCAACGCTCTCGCCACAGTTCATGCTGTATTCGGACCCCCAACGGGTGCTCGACGCGGCGCTTGACTCCGGAGAACCGTTCGCCGATTTCACGACCGATGACGGTATCCGGCAGCAGGTGTGGCGCGTCACGCAGCCGCAAGCGATCCGAAGCATCGTGGAGTTCATGAAATCTCGCTCGCTCCTGATCGCGGACGGGCACCACCGCTACGAGACATCCGTTGCTATCAGCGAGGAATTCGAAGCCGAAGCGCGCGCTAAAGGCCAAAAGACCACGGACCAATCGGAACATCGCTTCACGTTTGCATTGCTTGCCAATGGAGACGACCCGAGTCTCGTAGTCTTCCCAACGCATCGGTTGGTACACTCATTGCCCTCATTTGATTGGTTGGGTTTTTTGCGGCACGTGGAGCCGTGGTTCGACACCACATCGTTCGACGGTCGCATCGATGCGCTGCGCGAGCAGTTGCTGAAATCCGGCGCGCTCGCCCTCGGTGCGGTGGCCAGCGGCGGCAGAGCCGCGTTGTTGCAGGCAAAGGCAGGCAAGAATCTCGCGAATCATCCGGTGCTCGGCAAGCGCCCCGCGGTCTTGCACGCAACGAGTGTGGCCATCTTGCACGACATGATTCTCGAGGAATGCCTCGGCATCTCTCCAGAGGCTCAAGCCCAGAAGACGAACCTGAAGTATCTGCAAGAACCCGGCGCAGGTCTTTCTGCGCTCGAACGCAATGAGGGGCAAGTGCTGTTCTTGATGAATGGTACGCCGCTGTCCGCGGTTCGCCAGGTGGCCGAAGCGGGCGAGGTAATGCCGCAAAAATCGACGTTCTTCTATCCAAAGGTCATCACCGGACTTTGCTTTCATACCTTACGTTCTGATTGTCCAATTGCTGCAAGTTAGGACCTGCGATAAACGCGCAGGTTGGCGTACGGGCGCCCGGCGCCCACAATCGCCTTAGGAGGAACATGGTAAGAGTTGCTAATTTCAACGCGGGCCCTTCGGCTCTACCCCTGGCAGCACTCGAAAGAGCGCAAGCGGAACTCCTGGATCTCAATGGTTCGGGCATGAGCGTCCTGGAGCACAGCCACCGCGGCAAGGTGTACGAGGCCGTTCACAATGAGGCGGTTGCACTCGTAAAAGAGTTGTTGGCGGTGCCTGACAATTACGATGTCTTATTTCTGCAAGGTGGCGCCAGCCAGCAGTTTGCCGTTGTCCCAATGAACCTGCTCGAACCCGGCAAGAGTGCCGACTACGTCATGACGGGCGCATGGGCAAAGAAAGCCATCGGCGAAGCCAAGAACGTGGGTACCGTGCGCATTGCGGCGACCACCGAGCGAGACGGTAAGTTCCCTCGAATGCCCCGGCAAGATGAACTCCAACTGGACCCGCAGGCGGCCTACGTTCACATCACCAGCAACGAAACAATTGGTGGCACGCAATGGCACACGTTCCCGAATGTCGGGAGCGTGCCGCTCGTCGCCGACATGTCCAGTGACATCATGTGGCGCCCGACGGATATCTCTAAATTCGGGTTGATCTACGCTGGAGCGCAGAAGAACCTGGGCCCAAGCGGCGTAACTTTGGTCATTGTCCGTAAGGATCTCGTCGAAAAAGGCCGCAAGGACATCCCGAAGATCTTCCAGTACCGGACGCAGGCCGCTGAGAACTCGCTATACAACACGCCTTCGACATTTGGCATCTACCTGTTGCGCAACGTGCTCTCGATTGCCAAAGACAAGGGCGGTTTGCCCGCCATGGAAGCGCAGAATAGAAAACAGGCCAGCATGGTCTACTCCGCCATTGATGCACGACCGGATCTGTATCGTTGCCCCGTCGAGAAAGACAGTCGCTCCGTCATGAACGTCGTCTTCAACTTGACCACCCCTGAGCTGGAAGCGGAATTTGTCACTGCAGCGCAGAAAGCCGGCATGGTCGGCCTCAAGGGCCATCGCTCGGTGGGCGGGATCCGCGCGTCGATCTACAACGCGTGCGAGATGTCGTGGATTGAGAGCTTGGTCAGCTTCATGAGCCAGTTCAAGAAGTAGGAGGCATTCCGTGCCCAAAGTACTCGTGAGCGATTCCCTCAGCAAAGAGGGCCTGGACGTCCTAGAAAATGCCAAGAGCGCCGGGATTCAGTCTGCCTACAAGCCCGGACTCAAAGAGGACGAACTGGCGGCAGCGATTTCCGAGTATGACGGCCTCGTCATACGCAGCGGGTCGAAAGTGACCGCAAAGGTTCTCGAAGCTGCGACGAATCTGAAAGTCGTAGGTCGCGCGGGCATCGGCGTGGACAACGTCGATGTCCCGGCAGCGACGCGTCGGGGTATTGTCGTCATGAATACGCCGACCGGCAACACGATTACGACGGCAGAACACGCCATAGCCCTGCTATTTGCCGTGGCGCGGAAGATTGGCATGGCCGACGCGACGATGAAGCAAGGGCTGTGGGACAAGAAGAGACTGGAGGGTCGAGAGCTAACGAGCAAGACGTTGGGGGTTATTGGCCTTGGCAATATCGGTCGCATCGTGGCCGATCGCGGCCGCGGCCTCCACATGCACGTTATCGCTTTCGACCCCGTCTTGACCGCGGAACGCGCCAAGGAGCTGGGCGTCGAGCTAGTGAGTCTGGATGAGCTTTTCGCTCGCGCCGACGCTATCACGCTGCATACACCAAAGACGCCGCAGACGCTCAACCTCATCAACGACCAGACGATTGCGAAGATGAAGAAGGGTGTGCTGCTGATCAACGCTGCCCGTGGCGGAATCTGCGACGAAGCCGCGCTGGTGCGAGGGCTCGACTCCGGTCAGATTGGCGGCGTTGGAGTCGACGTGTTTGTCCAGGAGCCACCGGGCTTGACGGATCTGGTCCGCCATCCAAACACAGTCGCAACGCCACACCTTGGCGCATCGACGGAGGAAGCTCAGACGCGCGTGGCAGTAGAGATCTGCGAACAGGTCATCGCCTACTTGACGAACGGTACAATTACCAACAGCGTGAACGTGCCGGCAGTTCCCCGCGAGCAGACGGCGATCCTATCGCCTTACGTGACGTTGGGGCGGCGTTTGGGCCAGTTCTTGGGAGCCAATGAGTCACTAGTGCCTCGCAGTATTTCGGTTGAATTCGGCGGAGAGGCCGCCAACCTGTTGACGAAGCCCGTTGTCAACGCCGCTGTAGCGGGTGTTCTCGGTCGCTTCCTGGAAGACGAAGTCAACGAGATCAGCGCGCCCCTGGTAGCCAGAGACCGCGGCATTGAAATCAAGGAGCAGACGTTCACCGAAAAGTCGTCCTTTGCAACACTTGTGCGAATAGTCGTGGTGGGGCAAGACGGTCGTCAAGCTCGCGTGGCCGGTACACTTGGAAGTGACCAGGCCGCACGCATTGTGTGTTGGGGTGATTTCGAGATGGATGCGCGCTTGGAGGGTACAATCTTGGTGCTTCAGAACGAGGATCGTCCTGGCGTTATCGGGACGATTGGCACAATCCTGGGAGAATCCAAGATCAACGTCGCGCGAATGCAGGTCGCCCTGGACAGCAAGTCGCACAAGGCCGTGCAGCTCTGGAGCCTCGATTCGACCATTGCTGAGAATGTGCTGAACTTGGTACGATCAGCCAAAGATGTTCAGAACGCTACGGCAGTGGTTGTCAATTAACGTCGCATCGCGACGGCGGCCGTCGGCGGTTCAGGCCACTGGGGGTGCCCGCGCAGCGCCTCGTGCGTCCAGTTGACGCCTGAACCGCGACTGGGACCGATGAATTCGGATGACTGCACAGGAAGTGCGGAAGGTCGAAAGATTTGCAGATGGAACCGTCGAGGTCATAGGAGTTCGCGCTCAACCACCCCAAATCCTTCCGCTCTTCCGTCCTTCCTGTACAATCCAAGCGAGAGGACGGCTCAGGAGAACCGGGACACCCCCTAGCCTGGGGCCCGGACCGGAGGCGACGAAGTTTGTGCTGTACAGAAGCGCTGACCATGGCGATCATAATCTAGACGTGGCGTATTTCCGTTTGCTATGGGGCTCACGCAATGTTGAACTGGAAAGCGGGGCTGTCGTGTTGGGACGGAGCGACGAGTGCGAACTGCGAACGGACGACCCACTCGTGTCGCGTCAACATGCGCGTTTCGAGATTGCAGAGGATAGGGTCACCATCGAGGACGTTGGCAGCCGAAATGGGATCATCGTAAACGGGAATAAGATTACTCAGCGAACGGCACTAGGTCCCGGCGACACGATTCGAATCGGTAGTCAGTCACTGACATTGCTGTATGGTCGGACCACAGGGACTTTGAACGCGCCTTCGGCACCAACCCGACGCCTCGACGCGCTCGGTGTGGTGGGCGAATTATCGGAGAAAGCAGTGGCGCTGGGTCGCTTCGACGAAGCAGAGCGCCTCCTTGACGGGTTTTTCCAGCAACTGGTGGATGGCGTCGCCGGCGGCGAGGAGCTTTCAGAGGCGGTGGTAGCGAAGGTGACAGACTTGGCTACGAGGCTTGCCGTATCCACCCTGAAGCCACAATGGATTGATCGTCTGATTCTCCTGTATTTGAGACTCCATAGACCATGGCCTGCCGAAGTCGTGGACTCGCTCTACGGAATCGCGCAGCGTGTGAGCGGTGTTGACCGGACGGCCCTCCGAAACTACGTGAGCGAACTCCAGGACAAACAGCTAGGACCGGCCGACAGATTCTTGATGGGTCGAATCGCCGGGTTGGAGCGTCAGCTGGCTGGGAACTGAGCGAAGCACGTAGTCTCTTTGCCCCGGGGCATCGAGCACAGTAACCTAGTTTACTACCGTGATTGATGATCGCCCTGACGAAGAACCGCTCGTTGCAGTAACCAACGAGCCGTCAGGGCAACCTCAACCGAGTGGTTCGATCTTCTGGGTTGATTACCACGGCGATTCAATCGAACTTCGGGGCGGTCAACTACTCGTCGGTCGAAGCGCCATGTGCCGATTGGTGCTTGACGATCCGCTTGTGTCACGCCAGCACGCGGAATTCCGAGTCGAAGATGGATTTGTAACCCTGTACGACCTAAAGAGCGTCAATGGCGTGTTTGTGAATGGGCAGAAGGTGGAACGTCAATCGCGGCTAGTGCCCGGCGATCGGATTACAATTGGCAGTCAAGATCTAGTTCTTAGGGCTCGCTCGGGGAGCGCCAAGAGCGAGCGGGCTTCGAACGATCGCAGGCGCTTTGCCGAAACGATTCACGAACAGAACGCCGAGCAACTGGGCGAAAAATCGAACAACGCACCGTTATCGCCCGTAGCCACAGACGACGCAACGATTCAAGGTGATGGCCTAGATTTGCTTGCAACGGTCGCCGACAAAGTTCTCGCGCTACGGCGCGGCGAAGACGCTGAGAAAATCTTGGCAACCTACCTGCAGTCTTTGTTGGAAAAGGCCCGAAGCGGCCAATTGTGCTCAGTGGCAACGGCTGAAAAGGCCGCCGTCTACGCCGTCAAACTTGCGTCCGTTACGTCGAAGGCTCAGTGGGTCAACTACTGTATTGAACTCTACAGCACCTTCGAGCGCCCGCTGCCGGGGTCAGTCGTCGATTCACTTTACGACTTGTTGAGACGTGTGTCGGGTGTTAGCCTTGCCGCTTTGCGCGAGTACGTGGCGATTCTCCATGCGGGCCATAGTCGTTTGGGCCCTGCTGAGAAGTTCTTGGTGCAGCGTATCGAGGGCCTTGAGCGCCTGGCTGCTTTGCGTTGATAGAGCGAGCACACAGCGCCTGTTGCTGACGCGCCATTACATACGCAGCCGCCTCGGATATTGCGGCGTGGAGTTCCGCATCTGTCACAGAGCGCAGCGCCTGCTGCAAATTGCTCGGCAACCGCTTCAACGGAGATATCGCGGCTGGACGCAGTTTCGAGGGAACCGCGGATTTAGGGCGCCCGACTCGCCATCTCAATTCACTGATTGAGAAACCTGCATCCTGCAGGCGCCCTATGATTTCAGGAGCCAGCAGCGACAGCTCCTGCGCCCACACTGACGAGGACACGAGCACTGTCAGAGTATTGCCGTGAATGGCTTCGGGCTCAGACCGTTGCGCAATTCGATCTCCTAATACGCGCCGCCAACTCTCTCTGTCGATGCTGCACATGGCGCGAGCTCCTGCGCCGGTGCGGACGGATTCAAGCAGCGTCGCCAAGCGCGTCAAGTTGCGTGACTTGGGCGAGGACCGATTGACTACTGGACTTGGGCCGCGAGACATCGATTTGTGCCGAAGGTGGGAATCGAACCCACAAGTCCTTGCGAACAACGACTTTTGAGGGCCCCCAACGATTTTCCGCGCACGAAAATGCGCGAAAAAACGCTTCTGAAGACACTCAAGACGCACAGGATAGCATGACTTGGCCCAAGGCGTGGCCCGGGGTGGGCCAAGATTCGAGCGCCGAAATGTCGCACGGTCTGCCGCCCGACCCCGTTGAGTTTGCCTTAGCTGATGCATTGCAACGGGCCAGCGTCGCAGGCAGTCCGGCTATGTCCACGCTGCCGGCATTGGCTGACCCGTCGCGCGCAAAATGGTGACCTCAACAGCCTTGCAGCTGTTCTTGCGCGCAAGTTGAACGTCGGGATGTTCCCTTGGGAAGACCCTAAATAGCTCGTCTGCAAAGGCCTGACCGATTTCAGTCACATCCTGGAAGTCGAGAACGACCAGTTGGAACTGTTCGAAACGGGCGATAAGGCGTTTCGCTTGTGAGCGAGATACCAGGTTCTCAGTTCCGAGTCGCGCAAGTCGGACCGGAATGACGGTCTTGTTGAAGCTGTCAGATGCGTACTCGTTGAAGACTTCTTGCACGATCCGAGTGGCGTCGAGCGGGATCGACAGGATCACTGTTGTGCCGGCGGACACCCCATTCTCACACAAAAAGCCCCACTTCTGACCTGCAGTGTGCTCGTAAGTGAGGCCGTTCGCGCGCAAGACGAAGTGGTCGAACATCTTCGACGTGAAAAAGATCTCCTCGCCCGAATGTTTGTCCGCACTTGTCGTCAACTTGCCCTTAGACAACTCGAGCAATGCGAGCCGTAAATCGGGTAGGTTGGCTGCCTTCGCAATTCGTTCGAAGACTCCAACACCGTCGTCAGAAATTACGATTTGCGCGATTGTTCCGTCAGATATCATGACCACACGCACCGTTGTCCCGTCGGAATGGTCGTGCGCGTTGTTCAGAATCTCGGTAAAACCGTGGTGACAGATGCTCCTGACGTTGGCGGGCATCTCGAAGAACGGCTCGAAGTCTCGGATCCAGCAAAGGTTCTCATCTGCTGTCTGTTCCATGCTGTAATTGAGCAGACGTTCTCTTCTAGGGCCCGCGCTGAAGCTTGGGTGGGTCGTAGCGTTCCGACGCACAACCAGTCCTTCACTCTCCAAACGTCGAACTGCGGCGTTCGCCGTCTTGCGACTGAACCCGAATTGTTCGGCTAGTCGTCTTGTGAAGTTGCTGGGATTCTCAAGCACGGCCGCAGTGGCCCAGCTGCGTATTCTTGGCCAATCGGTCATAGGTAACAATCTAGCGCATATTGTAACTATTTCAATAATACATTGTTACTATTGTTTGGCCGTTTTCCATCTACGGAGCATGCCGGATAGGTCAGCTCATGCGAGGTTCGGACTGCAGGCCTGCACTGCGGTTATCAGCCAATAGCCGTTAGCTCGATTCTGCTACGCATCAAACCTGGCTTTGTAAGAAGCAGTTTCGTCGCAGCAACCTGCACCACGTTCGACCAACGACCGCAGCGAGACATGGGTGGCGGATCGCACGGCGTACAAGTTGAGCGTGATGATCAATCGCTACTGCCGCCAGACGAGGCCAGCCAACGAGTTGCGGCTCGGAACTCTCGCACCTCTTAATAAAACAGTTCCGGAAGTACGCGAAACGTCGGCTGCGGTGCTGGCCCACCCTCGGGACAACGTGCCTGGTAACACGCAGTCGCTAGACTTCGAATCCAGCATGATTTCCGAGGTGCCGAAGGTGGGAATCGAACCCACAAGTCCTTGCGAACAACGGATTTTGAGTCCGCCGCGTCTGCCAGTTCCGCCACTTCGGCCGAGTGACGCGCGTTGTACTTGGTCGGCGGCAGGCTGTCCAGCAATCCAGCCTCTCGCACCCAAGATTCGCGCAGACCGCGTGACTACTGGTGCATTGGCCAATTCGGGTCAAATGTTGACATCAACCCCATGGGGTCCCAGGTTCCCCGAGGCTTTCGCCGAGTTGGGCGAGGCAGACAGACCGCGGTTTTTCGGGTCTAATCGGCACCACGAAAGGAGCCTTCGGGATGGATTTTGACGTTGCACCGCTTCCGTTCGCAAAAGACGCGCTTGAACCTGTCATGAGCCGAGAGGCGTTCGAGTTTCACTACGAGAAGCATCACAAGGCCTATGCGGCAAAGCTCAAAAGCTTGATTGAGGGCAAGCCCGACGCGAACAAGACCCTAGAGCAATTGATTCGGTCTAGCTCGGGCGCCGTTTTTAACAATGCGGCGCAGCATTACAATCACACGTTCTTTTGGAATAGTCTGAAGTCGGGCGGCGGCGGCGCCCCGGGCGGTGATCTGGGTGACACTTTGCAGCGTGACTTTGGCGGTTGGGACAAATTTCGACGAGCATTCATCGACGCGGGAATGGGCCGCTTCGGATCAGGATGGGTTTGGCTCGTCATCGATGGCGGCGTCACGAAAATACTCGACACGCCGAACGCAGAGACTCCGCTGACGACATCCGCCACGCCATTGCTCACTGCGGATGTGTGGGAGCACGCCTACTACATCGACTATCGGAATGCTCGACAAGCGTTTCTGGAAGCTTTCTGCGACAAGCTGATCAACTGGGACTTCGTAAGGTCGAATCTGAGCGGTCGATAATTCTGTCGCACCTTGGGCCAATTGCCCGAACCGCTCGATTAATGGGCTAACCCAATTGGGCGCTGTGCTATACGGCCGGCAATGCGCGGCAACAGGCAGACATTCGCGTTGTGTCCGATTCTGGTTGCCGTATGAGGGACGGAGGTTCTAAGCAACGGTTATGACTTCTCGCCACTCGGCAATCGCCACAGATGCTGGGAGAGTGGCCTGAATGTTTGGCACGGTTCGCGGTGGCCTATGCAAAAAACGTTGACTCTTTTGGACACGACCCTTGGCAAAAAAGCCGTCATGGCGGTGACGGGACTTGTCCTTTTGGGCTTTCTGATCGGACACATGCTCGGCAATTTGCAGGTCTTCTTGGGCGCCGAAGCCTTGGACGGCTATGCGCACAAGCTCCAGTCACTCGGTCCATTGTTATGGGGTATTCGGGGCGTCTTGCTGATCTCGTTTTTGCTTCACGGGTGGATGGTGGTGGATCTTTATAGTCGCTCTGCCGCTGCGCGACCTGTCGGTTATCGCGTGACGAACACGATTGCGACTAACTACGCAGCAAAAGTCATGTGGCTCAGTGGTATCGTCATACTCCTTTTCGTCGTGTTTCACGTTGCTCACTTCACGGCCCCAGGCCTATCCATGAGCCCCAGCTACGCGCACGTCCACGGAAAAGTCTACCAGAATGTGACTAACTCATTCCGCGTGCCATGGGTTGTTGGCGTCTATGTGCTCGCGCAGATCCTACTGGGAATGCACATCTATCACGGTGCTTGGAGTCTGCTGCAGACTCTTGGCATTAGCCAGCCCCGGTTCAATCAGCGGCTGCGCCTTGCTGCTAAATCAATAGCGGTCATCATCGCTACAGGTAATTGTTGCATACCGTTGGCCATACTAGCAGGTCTCGCAAGATAGGATATTCCCTGATGGCACTTGATTCCAAAGCCCCAGTTGGTCCCATCGAGACTCGCTGGTCGCGACACCGGTTCGAACTGAAGTTGGTCAATCCGTCAAATCGCAGGAAGTACACTATTATCGTCGCTGGAAGCGGATTGGCCGGTGGTGCGGCGGCAGCGGCGCTCGGAGAGCTCGGCTACAACGTGCAATGTTTTTGCTACCAGGACAGCCCTCGTCGCGCGCATAGCATCGCCGCTCAGGGCGGCATCAATGCGGCAAAGAACTACCAGAATGACGGGGACAGTGTCTTTCGATTGTTCTACGACACGGTCAAGGGTGGCGACTTTCGCGCACGGGAATCGAATGTCTATCGATTGGCTGAACTGAGCGTGAACATCATTGATCAATGCACGGCTCAAGGAGTGCCATTTGCCCGCGAATATGGCGGGCTTCTGGCAAACCGCTCCTTCGGCGGCGCCCAGGTTGCCAGGACGTTCTATGCGCGCGGGCAAACGGGTCAGCAACTACTCTTGGGGGCTTATCAAAGCCTCTGCGCCCAAATTGAAGCAGGGGCCGTGCGCATGTTTCCTCGCACTGAAATGCTGGACTTGATTGTACTAAATGACGTAGCCCGAGGCATTGTCGTTCGTGATCTAGTCACCGGACAGATCCAGGCCTACTTGGCCGATGCTGTTGTGCTGGCGACAGGTGGCTACGGGAACGTCTTCTTTCTGTTGACAAATGCCAAGGGATGCAATGCAACGGCGACATGGCGGGCACACCGTAAGGGTGCCTACTTCGCGAACCCCTGTTTCACGCAAATCCATCCTACTTGTATCCCCGTAAGCGGCAGCTACCAGTCGAAGTTGACGCTGATGAGCGAGTCATTGCGCAATGACGGTCGCGTGTGGGTCCCCAAAAACAAGAAGGACTGTGACAAAGATCCGGCTAGAATCCCTGAAGCAGACCGCGATTATTATTTGGAGAGAATCTACCCCAGTTTCGGAAATCTTGTCCCGCGCGATATTGCATCCCGTCGTGCTAAAGACATGTGCGATCAAGGGATGGGAGTGGGACCCGATGTCGCCGGTCAACGTCGAGGGGTCTATCTGGATTTTCGGTCTGCCGTGAGTCGGCTCGGCGAAAGTGTCATTGCCGAACGTTATGGCAACCTATTCGAGATGTACGAACGCATAACCGGCGACAACCCGTATACGGTTCCCATGCGCATCTACCCCGCAGTGCATTACACGATGGGTGGGTTGTGGGTCGACTACAACCTCATGAGTACCGTTAAGGGACTGTTTGTGGCCGGTGAAGCGAACTTCTCGGACCACGGGGCGAATCGGCTCGGAGCGAGCGCCCTGATGCAAGGGTTGGCGGATGGTTACTTCATTATTCCGGTTACCGTGGCGGACTATCTTGCCCAATGCGGCATGAGCCAAATATCTGAAGAACACGCCGAAGTGAAGCAAACGGTTCACGACGTTGAGACGCGGACGGCACGCCTGCTGTCCGTCAATGGCAGGCGAAGTCCCGATTCGTTTCACCGCGAACTTGGCCAGCTCATGTGGGACAACTGTGGCATGGCGCGCAACCAGGCGGGGTTGCGACGATCCTTGCAGAAGATTCCGGAACTGCGTGATGAATTCTATTCAAACTTGCGGGTTGTCGGTGACAAGTATTCACTCAACCAGCAACTGGAAAAAGCGGGTCGTGTGGCAGATTTCTTAGAACTATCTGAATTGATATGTGCCGACGCGCTACACCGGGAAGAGTCCTGCGGCGGGCATTTTCAGGGAGGAGCACCAGACAGACGAAGGTGAGGCCAAGCGCGACGATGATCACTTACAATATGTCGCTGCATGGCAATACACCGGAGAACTTTCCAACCCGGCGTTACACAAGGAAATGTTGGATTTCGAGTACGTGCAACCGACCCAGAGGAGCTACAAGTAATGTCGAAAATGAATCTCGTGCTGCACGTCTGGCGGCAGCCGGGACCCGACAAGGCCGGGAGATTTGAACGCCATGAAGTGACCGAAGTGAGCGAACATCAATCGTTTCTGGAAATGCTCGACCTGCTGAATGAACGCCTGGTAGAACAAGGTCTCGAGCCCATTGCGTTCGACAGCGATTGTCGCGAAGGTATCTGTGGAACATGCGGTTGCGTCATTGATGGCCGACCCCATGGCCCTCGGAAAGCCACGACCCTCTGTCAATTGCACATGCGTCACTTCAAGAGCGGAGATGAACTGACGATTGAGCCATGGCGAGCCAAAGCATTCCCTGTCATCAAAGACTTGATTGTTGATCGCACTGCCTTTGACAGAATCATTCAAGCCGGGGGGTACGTGACCGTTCGCACGGGAAGCGCTCCGGAGGCGAACAGCTTACCTGTGCGGAAGGAAAGTGCAGAACTTGCTATGGATGCGGCGGCGTGCATTGGCTGCGGCGCATGTGTCGCGGCCTGCCCAAACGCGTCCGCGATGCTGTTCACATCCGCCAAGATTGGACACTTGAACGTGCTGCCGCAGGGCAAGGTCGAGGCATCGGAACGCGTAAGGAATATGGTTGCGCAAATGGAGACCGAAGGGTTCGGCCATTGTACAAATCATCTTGAATGCGAGGCGGCTTGTCCGAAGCAAATCAGCACTGACTTCATCGCGCGAATGAATCGAGAGTTCTTTGCTTCGATGCTGACAGCGAAGAAGGGCGTAGCCAATCGCCGAAGGCCTGAAAAATAGTCACCAGTGGGAGTTCCTCCCGACCTTTGAAGCCATGTTTGCCGTGCCAAACTGGCCGCGTCGGTGATCTGTCACGGCATCGGGACAACTCGACTTAAGTTGCCGTTGCTTCTTGTACCGGCAAGATTGGCGCCCATACGAGGCGATCGAGAAGCGAATCCGAGACGGGAAGCCCGCGGTCGCTGAATTGCAGCACGTTGTCACTCCCTGACTCACGCCATTCAGCGACGAATACTATGCCTTGCCCCTGCTCATTGTAGCCGAGCTGCACGATGGCATTCTTCAGCCATCGTCCGCCCCCTTCGAGATCGAGCGGTTCCGGGAGCGTATAGAAACCTTCGGGCGGCAGTCTGCGCAAGGATTTTGCCCACGACGGTGACCGCAGAACAGTCGTCGGTTCTCCCCAAAACCAGCGGTTCCTTCGATTTGCGCCAGGCCTGACCACGAATGAGCCACTGCCGTTCGTCGATTGCCCCACGTAGACCAGGACGCCCGCAGGAAATGCGTCTTCATGGCCCGGGTAAGGTTCCGTTGTGCGGTATAGTCCGGAGTCGGGGAGTTCAAACATAATTGGCCTCGCAAAAGCAGACGCCGTAGGGTAAGCATGCTTTGTGTCGATCGCAACTCGGATCACGCGTTTTCTGTAGATTCTGCTCAGCAATCGCACAAGGATCTGAACCCGCGTCCAACTCATGGCCCTTACGGCCGCGCAATTTGATGCGAGATTTGAAGGGGTCCTAACAAGAGGCGCTATGTTCCGCAACTACCGTGGCTTGCTCCAATGCCGGCTCCCTGCGGGCATCCTGCTGTGCCTGCTTGGTTGCGGGGCACGCCGCACTGGGTCGTCTGGCTTACTCGGGCCTGTCGAGCCAGCTTTGGGCGCAATGGTGCCCGCAAGCGGCAATGCTACGGGTGCCAATCTTCTGAAAAATGGGGATTTCGAAGAAGGCGTGCTCTCTCCGTGGCTTCCCTCGGTTTCGTTTCCGGCAAAGGCTACATTCGAAGTACAGAACGGCAAGGCGTGCGTTCACATAGAGTCATCCGGCAGTAACACATTCGACATATTGGTTCGCCAGCGGCCAGTTCCCATCAGGCGGCACCGCGAATACAACCTCCGCTTCACGGCCCGCTCGACTGCGAACGCCAGGTTAAGGCCTCGGTTTGCCTTGGTTGGTTCGCCGCCTCAAGAGCTATGGTCTGCTCTTGTGGATGTGGGACCCACGGAACAGTCGCTGGTCGCGCGTATCAAAGTCACCGAGCCCGTCAATAGGGAAGTCGAATTCGTCGTCCTCATGGGTGGGGCGCTACAAGGGCGCTTACCGGCTACCATTTGCCTGGACAATATCGCGGTCGAAGACCCAGAACAAGCCGCAGCCACGGCGGAAACTCTGCCACGAATACGCGTCAACCAAGTCGGGTATCTGCCAAAACTGTCGAAGTTTGCCACGGTCAAGTGCACGAGCCCGGCGCCCGTTGAGTGGACCTTGATCGATGCGTCGGGCATCAAGCTTGCTTCCGGTAGAACCACGGTGTTCGGGGAAGACAAAGATGCTGGAGAGCTTGTGCATCAAATCGATTTTTCGACCTACCGGCAACCAGGGCACGCACTTAAGTTGCGGGTCGAGAGCGGTGAAAGTGATCCTTTCGACATCGGAAATGATATCTATGGGAGACTGAAGTACGATGCATTCAGCTTCTACTACCATCAAAGAAGCGGTATTGACATCGTCATGCCCTTTGCGGGCGCCGCTATTTGGACCCATCCGGCTGGTCACAGTAGTGACAAACGAGCGGCCTGTGCCGCCAGTGCACCCTGTAGCTACATGCTTGACGTGAGCGGCGGGTGGTACGACGCGGGCGATCACGGAAAATACGTTGTGAACGGCGGCATTACGGTCTGGACTTTGCTCAACTTGTATGAACGCACCAGGATCCTCGGGACCCGCTTGCAAGATTTCGCAGATGGAAGGTTTGCCATCCCTGAGAATGCAAACATGCAACCCGATTTGCTGGATGAAGCACGTTGGGAAATCGAGTTTTTGATGAGAATGCAAGTCCCGCAAGGGTATCCGCTCGGCGGCATGGCTCATCACAAGATACATGGCGAGAGCTGGACACCAATTCCCACCGCACCCCAAGACGATACGGTTTCGCGCTTTCTCAAGCCACCTAGCACTGCGGCTACGTTGAATCTTGCGGCGGTGGCTGCGCAATGCGGGAGAGTCTACGCAGATATCGATCAGGTCTTTGCTGCCCGCTGTATTGGTTCCGCTGAGCGTGCATGGGAAGCGGCGGAGCGGCACCCAAGCATCTTTGCTCCTAGCGACGACAAGGAAGGCGGTGGCCCGTACGGTGATTCAGACGTCTCGGATGAAAGGTACTGGGCCGCGACAGAGTTGTTCATCTCGACCGGCAAAACCACGTACTTGAAGGTCATGCGGCAATCCCCACACTACCTGAAGATGCCTACCCAAGCTGGCGGCGGGGCTTCCTCGTTCTCGTGGGCTAGCGTGGCTGGTTGCGGCACCGTGTCGCTAGCCGTCGCTTCAAACACGGCCCCGGCTGCCGACATCGAGGCAGCTCGCCGCAACATTGTGACTGCGGCCAATCGGTATTTGGAAGCTGCCAACGGCTCAGGCTATCGCGTGCCGTATTCTGCTGTGGGCGGTCGCTATCCCTGGGGCTCAAATTCCTTTGTGCTCAACAACGGCATTGTACTTGGACTGGCCTACGACTTCACGAGGCACTTGAGTTTTCTGGAGGGTGCGGCAGAAGCCATGAACTACATTCTGGGGCGCAATCCACTGGCAAAAAGTTACGTGTCTTCAATGGGTGCGCGCGCGCTAAGGAACCCGCATCATCGTTTCTGGGCACACCAAGTCGATCCAAATTACCCACCACCGCCTCCCGGCGTTGTAGCAGGCGGCCCCAATTCGGGCGTCGAAGACCCCGCGGCGCAGGCAGCGGGACTAGGCGGTTGCGCCCCGCAGAAATGCTATCTGGATGACATTGAATCGTGGTCTACCAATGAAGTGGCAATCAATTGGAACGCGCCTCTCGCCTGGCTAGCGTCATTCCTGGATGAGAAGGCTCACGAGCTAGCGCTGACCCAACCTATCTCGCAATAGCATGTCCGGAGGCCAACTCGCATCGGGGATTGGATAGCTGGGTCGCGCAAACAAGAAACCTTGGGCAAAATCTGCACCGGTGTCACGCAATGCGGACAGCTCATCGACCGTTTCGACCCCCTCGGCTACCACTTTGGCACGAAGCTCACGACAAAGGCGCACGACGCTCGTGACCAATTGTTGCTGTCGCGCGCTGCGATCGATGCCTGAAACAAGGCCTCGGTCCAATTTCACGATGTTGGGCTCAAGATCCGCAATACTCTTGAGGTTTGAATAGCCGGCTCCCAGATCATCGACGACCAGTTTCACATCGCCTCGCATCTTGACCTCCTTGAGCACACTCATTACCAGCTCGAAATGTGTCAAGGGTACGGATTCCGTGATTTCTAGATACACCGGCGCATCATGAACATATAGTGGATCATCAGGTCGCACCAACCATCCCTCGTTGAGCTCGTGAGGGTGAATGTTTACGAAAAGCGGCATGCGAGCTGCCAGCGGCACTGCGATTTCGCGAATCATTCGTCCGAGGCGTCCGGCGCAACCGATCAGGGCTGCGCGTTCGAAAAGAATCGGCGGGCTCGAATACTGCGGAACCGAGCATCGTACAAGCGCCTCAATCGCGAATGATTCGCCCGTGTCCAAGTCCACAATTGGTTGAAAAACAACACTCAGATCTTTCTGCGAGACCAAAGCGCGAATGGCCAACCAAGAATCACGGACCACTACGTCCTTGTGTGGCACGGGCGTGAGTCGCTCGGCGGCGAGAAGCGACGAAGGGGGGGAAGAGAGTGATGACACGTTACTGCATGCCGTTCGGCAAGAAGAGGTAGGAGTACAACAATGCAATGTAACACGTATCAGCGTGCACTGCCGTCTCGGTTCGACAGAGCGCGCTCTGGCGGCTGTGTTCCTGTCGCCAACTCATGCTCTAATGTCGGCAAAAGTAGTATTTCAGAATCACTCGCGCCGCTCGGGTGTCATCACAGGGTGGTATTCGGCAGCACCGGGGTCTAAGATGCAGCCATGACGAGTGTACGCAGGCAAGTGAAGCTGCTATTGGCGTTGGTCCCACTCTTGGTGGGGGCGGGTTGCCAGAATTCCGTGAAGAAAATCAGCCTTCCGCAGGCCGCGAAGCACGCAGTATCGCTGGCAGATGCCTCAAAACGGGATGTTTCCGAAGTAAGGACCGGAATGCCGCTGGGCAGCAGAATCTTGGAGACGCTATACAACAATTCCGCGAACCCGCGTGATGACCTTGAAAAGGTCAGAATCTCGCTCGCCCGTACTCGCGACAAGGTCCAAGATCTCCGCGTTGCGAAGAGCACGTTTTTTGCGCTGGTGGACGCCGACGGAACCATTCTGCGAAGTGATCGTGAACCCGACGTCATGGCGGGGAAGAATCTATGGGCGGCCGTCCCTCAAGCGGCACAAGTGATTCAGGGGCACGAGATGTCGATAAGCGGCTCCCTGGCCGAAGCGTCCGGCGTCAAGGGGAGATCTGACGCGCAATGGTTTTGGCTGACCCCCATAGCCGTGGACGGCAAGGTGCGGGCTGCCTACGTCACGGGTTGGTCGTGGTCGGCCTACGCATATCGTTTGGAAACTGCATTACGCAATGACCTCAAGACGATTGCGCGCGATCAAAACTCCAAGGAACCGCTCACGTACGTTTTCCTTGACGTCGCAGGTTCGGTCTATGGTGCCCCACTTTCACCAGAGGTCAACGCACAGGCAATTGCCAAATTGGATCCCCTCTCGAAAATCACCAATGAACAAGTCTGGTCAACGGTGATCGAGATCACGGGTCGCGAGTTTGCGCTTGCTGTCCGTCGCGCGCCGGAACTCGGCGAAAACGTTGCAATTGCAGTGCTGCGCAGTGAGACATAGCCAAACTGTTCATGTATCGGCACCGAGGCGACCGAACCGGTGTATGCTTAGGCCTAGATAAAGGATTCCAATCACCGTTGCTAAGCCACCGATCGAATCCAAGCCATATATTGCACACGTAATACCAGACAACGTCAGGGCGATCGAAGCGGCCAAATGGCCCCGGGCAGATCGATCAACGCGGATCATTGGGAACCGCGAATTGTTTAGCACTTGCTCGCGCACCTGCCACTTGCCGAATGCGACCCAGGGCAGAGGCAAGAGTATTACTAGTTGCTGAGGGGCAGATTCGACCGTCTGTGCGCAAAACCTGTTGGAAATTAGCCAAAACACTCGACGACAACTGCGAACGCGTGCAAAGACATGCTACGTGGATAAGGCTAGCTGCGTGTCAACTCGCAGAGAATTCCTTTCGGTCATCGCAGCGACGCTGGGTATCGGCTTTTGGCCGAGCAATTCGTACGGGTTTGGACAGGCCAGCGCATTTCGAGTGCGGCGAGTCTGGACTGGCAGCGTGCGGCCGGACAAAGCGCGTGACACCGCTGCTTCGCGTTGGGGCTGGGAACTCATTCAACGAACCAGCGCTTCCGCTCGCTTGGACACCTGCAGCATTGCGGCCAATTCTCCTCAACTTACGGGAGAACCCTTTGCTGTCTGGAACGGTAATGAGGACCCTGGCGCACTTACAAGCGCTGAGCGACGCACCATTGACCGCTTTCTTCGCCTGGGCGGCCTGCTAGTCGTGGATGACGCCAATCCGCCTACCGGTGCATTTGGGCGTGGCGCCCGACGCGAGCTGACCGCCATCGTATCCGACAGCCCCATTCAGGAACTTCCCGCTCAGCACGTGTTGTACAAGAGTTTCTATTTACTCAATCGACCCGTGGGCAGATTCGCTGGTCCTGGGAAGATAGATGCCATATCGAGAGGTCATTTTGCACAGGTCCTCTTCCTCGATTGCGATCTGTTGGGGGCGCTTGCTACGCAATCAGAAGGACAGTGGTCATTTGATATCGTAGGTGGAGGCGCAAGGCAACGAGAGGAAGCGATTCGACTTGCGATCAACTTGGCAATGTATCTTCTTTGCTCGGACTACAAAGACGATCAAGTGCATGCGGCTTGGTTGATGCGCCATCGGATGCAGATACGTAAATAATGGAAACGCATTTTCGGATTACCGAGGACATGCCAAGCTGGATGGTTGCGCTTGTGCTCGCGTCGGTGATGGTCGCAGTGCTTCGACACCTGGTGCTGTTAACCCGTCGCAATGCACCGCGGACTGTCATTTTGACCGGTATTGTCGGTTACGCGTTGTTGACTCTGGCGACTCTGCGGCCTGTGAAATTGATCCGCCGCGGCAGGACAGTGGGGCCCAAAGTCATGGTGTTGGTAGATGCGTCACGTTCAACTCGAATTGCGCACGGAGAGTTCGACGCGGTCACAACAGGCACAAACGGCCGTTGCGGCATTGCTTCGCCACTACCAGTCAGCGAGGGTGGGCATCGCAACTCTTGGCGAAGGGGCTGCCAAAATTCTCAAGTCGCCCAGCGAATTGGCCGCATCACTTAACACCAGTGCGAACAGTGATTTGTTGTCGGCCCTCAATTCCATTTCCGATATCGCTGGCGAAAGACCCGCGGCCGTTGTAGTTGTCAGCGACGGTCGCTTCACAAATCCGTATTCGATCGACGCCACTGTGCGGTCAGCACTCCCCGTCGAATTCACCGGGATTCCTGTGCACAGCGTGGACATCGGGGGGCAAGCCCAACCGGACGCGAGTATTCGTGCGGTGGATAGCCTTGGCGAGGCAGTTGCGCATCAGTCGTTGACGCTGAGGGTCGAGGTAGCGTGCACGGGTGGTTTGGGTTGTGCAGACATCCCAGTCACGATTCGTTCGCTGGAGCGAGGCAAGTCGCCACGCGTGATGGCGAGTCGCGACGCAGACTTGCGAGGCAAGGATTCGCAAGTTCTCAACTTTGACATGGTCCTTGAGCGCGCAGGCAGCCAAGTTCTCGAAGTGTCGCTCTTGCCTCAGCTCGGCGACAAAGTTCCGCAAAACGATTCAAGGCTATTGCCGTATCTTGTGTCACGCGATCGCATTCGACTGCTTCACATTGCAGGCAGCCCAAGTTACGACGTGCGCGAGTTGCGGCGCTGGTTGAAGGGCAATGCGGCCGTTGATTTGGTGAGTTTCTTCATCTTGCGGACGGACGAAGACAATCCGAACACGGACGACAATGCGGGTGAACTGAGTCTAATCCCATTTCCCGTAGATGAACTCTTCAGCCAACATTTGCCCAGCTTTGACGCGGTGATTCTGCAGGACATCGACGCCGCACGCTACCACCTTGACATTCATCTCGAACGGCTGGCGAGATACGTTGAAGAAGGGGGGGGGTTGATACTTGTTGGCGGTCCATCAGCATTTTCTGGTGGCGGTTATGTGCATTCAGCACTTGAACGGGTGATTCCGACCGCGCTGGTCGTGAGTCGCAGTCCGTATGACACCGTGGAGTTCACGCCGGTGCTGACCTCGGCCGGGAAGCAGGCGCCGATCTTGGAGCCATTGCGTCGCTTGGTTGGCGATCGACTGCCGAGTTTTCCAGGTGCCAACACGGTGGGCCCGCCGAAACCCGGAGCGGTTGTTCTGTGGGAGCACCCGCAGCGGACATTTCTGCCTGTGAAGGGCGCCAACGTTGTGGGGCCCATGCCGATCTTGGCAAGCGCCGATGTCCGTGATGGGCGTGTCGTCGAGCTAGGGCTCGATGCTACGTACCGCCTCGCTTGGGGAAGCGTCGCGGAAGAGAGTTCCGGACGAGCCTATGGCGCGTTGTGGGAGGGCTTGGTTGGCTGGGTAATGCACGAGCCGCAGTTTGCTTCGCTACGCGGCGAGCTCGTAGGCGACTGCGTTGCGAACAGTCCGTTGACGATACGATGGAAGTTGCCGCTGGAAACGCGGGGTCTTTTGTCGGTAGACGTGGAACAGTTGGGTCAACGGGGGCCTGCAGTGACTCACCAGCAAATGCGTCTTGACGATGTTCGAGTTGCGGAAGTTCACGTCTCGGGTCTTGCGCGAGGTGGCTATGCGGCAATGGCGCGTGTGGATGGTGGTCCTGAAGCGCGACTAGACTTCGCGTGCGAGAGTGGTGGCATGGCCATGGCGGACTCACGACCTGACCCCGACCGACTACGAAGACTGGCCACCATCTCGGGCGGAACCTATGTGACGGCATCGCAAGTGGACAATCTTCCTGTGCCCCCTAGCTATTTCGTTGCCGAGACTCGAACTGCCGTTCCGGTGGCGCCCGGTTGGGTATGGTCAGTGCTAGCTGCAGCATTCCTGGGTGCGCAATGGCTGGCGGCGCGAGGCGCGGGGTTTCGCTAGTGCCGGCAGCTGAATCACCGACGCCGGTGCGCCCATCCGGGCGCGAGCCGAAACCTCAATCGTAGTATTCGTTGCCCAAGTGCGTAATCAGAGGCTCGCGCATCATCCACCTGAGCGTATTCTTCAGTTTCATGAGTTGTATGAACACATCGTGTTCGGGGTACAAGCCCGGCGCCGTAATCGGAGTTTTGAAGTAGAAGCTGAGCCACTCCTGCACACCTCTGAAACCTGCGCGATTCGCCAAATCGAGGAAAAGCGCCAGGTCAAGGACTAGTGGCGCCGCGAGAATTGAGTCGCGACATAAGAAGTCAATCTTTACCTGCATTGGGTATTCCAACCAACCGAAAATATCAATGTTGTCCCAACCCTCCTTTGCATCTCCGCGTGGTGGATAGTAGTTTATTCGCACCTTGTGGTACACGTTTCCATAGAGCATCGGGTGATGATCGGGCTGGAGAATCTGCTCTAGAACACCGAGTTTGCTCACTTCCTTTGTCTTGAAGTTGTCGGGGTCGTCCAACACTTCACCATCCCGATTGCCAAGTATGTTGGTCGAGAACCATCCGTTGAGGCCCAGAAGTCGCGCCTTGAGCCCGGGCGCCAGTATCGTCTTCATCAAGGTTTGCCCGGTCTTGAAGTCTTTCCCACAGAACGCCACGTTCATCTGACGAGCCAATTCATGCGCCGCCGGAAAATCCACGGTCAGACTCGGTGCTCCGTTAGCGAATGGTATCCGCTCCTTGAGACAAGCCCATCCGTAAAGCATTGAACTGCTTATGGCGGGATGATTGTCGAGCAAGCCACGTTCGAATTTCTCGATGGACGAATGGACCTCAGACGGTTCAATGAATATTTCCGTCGATCCGCACCAAACCGCAACGGCGCGCGCGCAGTTATTGCTCTTTATGAAATCGCGAATGTCCTGTCGAAGCTGTTCGACCATTTCCGCCTTGTTGGCGGCATGTTTTACATTGGGACCTTGCAGGCGCTTGACATACTCCGGATAGAATGCCGCGCGCATCGGTTTGATTTGGCTAAGCTCCTCTCGAATTGGGTCAATATGTCTTCTTTCGAGTACTTGCGCAGCCTTGGCCGCCTCGAACGCATCATCTGGAAATAAGTCCCAGCCGCCAAACACCAGCTGTTCCAATTGAGCTAACGGCACAAAGTCATTGATCTTTGGTACCTGATTGTCCGTTCGCTTGCCCAGACGGATAGTCCCCATCTGTGTCAATGACCCTATCGGTTTTCCCAGACCGCGTCGCGTCAGTAGGCAGCCGGCAATGAACGTAGTGGCGACGGCGCCAAGGCCGGGCAACAGTACGCCTAGGCGTCCTTCGGGCTTCACGATTGAGTCGGGCTGCTTCATGGTAGCCGGGTGGTAGCAACGGTCGTGCCCGTTCGCAATCAACAAACTAATGGGACTCCTCCCAGCCGTTGAAGCCATGTTTGCCGTTCCAACCCGAATCGTCGGTAACCTGTGCGTTGCCGCTACTCGCGCTACCTGTTCGTCCGTCCCGATGTTTCTATCGTCTTCGCGTTCGGGGCCCCGACCCCGAACGCGGCGACCTGAGAGCTTGACTCAAGACAGACGAGTTTTTCGCCTTAAGGTCGCTAACGGGAATCCCTCCCAACCGGTGGCGGTGAGGCCGCCGATCCGCATTGGGACGTTGACGGCCCGTGCGTTGGAGCTTGGAATACCGAGGCCAGTCGACATCAAGCGCATCAGGGGCGCTGCAGCGGTGCCGTGAATTTGGCCAGGCAACTGTGCTTCAAAGGCACACTAGTGATAGATCCGTCGCATGGTTGCCTCAATACGAACGGCGGTTCTGCTTGTTGCTGGAACGGGTTCCCGCCTCAAGCCACTAACCGATAACATTCCCAAGGCACTAGTTAGCTTGGGCAGTGAAACTATTCTCGTTCGACTGATTCGTCAGTTGCAAGAGTGCGGCACATCGCGCTTCGTGCTTGCGACTGGGTACCGGCACGAGGCCGTCGAAGCGGCTACGATGTCGCTCGGGGTTCCGATTGAGTACTGTCGCAACGACCAATACGCCAGCACGCAGAACTCAGTGTCGCTGTTGAAGTGCGCAGTGGCCACGAGTGGAGAGTCAATCATTAAGCTAGACGGCGACCTTGTACTCGACATCGAGATACTTCGGAGGGTGGTTGCGGACTCGTCCCCCATGGTCGTTGCCGTAGACACTTCACGGGAGCTGGATCAGGAGGCCATGAAGGTCGAAATGGATTCGGCTGGATTCATTCGCGACTTTGGCAAATCGATGTCTGTTGCGAAAGCGCGCGCAGAAAGCATCGGCGTTGAGAGACTTGATGCTGACTCCAATCACGCGGTCATGTCGCGAATTGCCGAGCTAGTGTCCGACGGAATCAATGACCGATACTACGAGGACGTCTACGCTGAACTCATATTGGACGGCAAATTGACCGCCAAAGCTGTGGACATTGCCGGCCGTCCATGGGCGGAAGTTGACACGTTCGATGATCTTGGTGTGGCGCGTCGGATCGTTGGGTTGCTGGCGCCGCCTGCGTAACGAATGACGCAGTGCGCTGGCATTCCGCTTGCGTAGGTATCGCAGGAAAGTCGAGATCGCTTGGCTTCTCAATCAGTCACAGCAACAAGGATCGCCAAAAGATCTTGAACGAATTAGCCAGCAAGATAGAATCGGTCAACCGGACAGTGTGTCCGGGGTAGCATAGGGTGTGCGGATTATTCACGCTGTCGTCAATTGGCAACACCGCGGAAATCCTTGGAGAAAGATGAATCTTACGCATTTGCTTTGATTGTCCCGGGTGTGGTAATCGCGGGGCGCTCTGCGAATCGAAAGCGAGACAGACCCATGTCTGAAAGAAAGTTGGTGAGGCGAGCAGTAGTTCTGGCGGCCGGGACGGGTTCTCGGTTGACGGAAGCCGGCCAAGACGTTCCCAAGCCGTTGCGGCTCGTCGCAGGTGTCCCTCTGGTCGTTCGCGTTCTTCGCAATTTGCAGGCCGTCGGAATTCAGGAAGCCGTCGTCGTAACTGGTTATCAGGGTGAGCAAGTCCGTCGCGTGTTGTCGGTAGAACCCAGTATCGGGATGCGGCTGATATTCGTGAGCAATGAACAGTACCAAAAGAAGAACGGTGTGTCGCTGCTTTCCGCCTCAGACTATGTCGATCGTGAGTGCATACTCACGATGGCCGATCATCTGTATTCTCCGGAGTTGGTACGCAAGCTCATGTCGGCCGATGTGCCCGAGGGTTGTTGTGCGCTGGCCGTCGATCGCGACCTAGAACGTTGCTTTGATTTGGACGACGCGACGAAGGTGCAGGCGCGCGTCGGTCGCATCCACCAGATTGGCAAAGATCTTGAGGTTTACGATTCCCTGGATACAGGCGTATTCAGGATTGGCGCCGATCTATTGTGCGAGCTGGCACTCATCGAGGCCAGGGCTGGGGATTGTTCTCTGAGTGATGGTGTACAGGCGTTGGCACGCAAAGGCCGCTTCCTGGCAGTCGATGTGGGAGACGTTCGGTGGATCGATGTGGATACGCCGCTGGCCTTGGAGCGTGCGGAAGCGATGATCCGCGTTTTTGGCGACATGCTCGGTGACGAACCCGGTAATGCACCGCCGCAGTCTACGGAACCGGAAATGATCGAGCTCTTTGCGCCCTCCTGGGTGAGGGCGGCCCATCCCTATCGCGAGGATCATTTCGATTTGGCGGATGGCAATCCGGACCTAGTACGTCTGATGTCGAATGAGAGTCCCTATGCGCCAAGCCCGCGTGTTTTGGCCGCCGTGGTCGAGGCGGCTACGCGAGGTAATTTGTATCCAGGTGGTGCCAAGGCGTTGCGTCAGAAGATTGGCCGGCGCGAAGGCTACGAAGGCAACTACGTTCTGCTCGGATCAGGCAGCACGGAACTGATTGACGTTGTGATTAGAACATTCGTCGGTCCAGGCGAGGAAGTCATTCTGAGTGTGCCCACGTTCAGCATGTATGAGACGCGAACGCGCGTTGTGGGTGGTATCCCGGTTCTCGTTCCGATGTGCGATGAACTTGAATACGACGTATCGGGGATTATCAGGTCCGTGACGGAGCGCACCAAAGTTATATTCCTGTGTAGCCCTAACAACCCCACGGGCAATCGAATACCGGAAGACGCGCTTAGGCGCATACTTAGGCTAGGTCTCCCAACGGTTATCGACGAAGCCTACGTGGAATTGGGTGACGGAGAAACGTACGCAGGCTTGGTCAGCGAGTTTGCCAATGCAATTGTGCTGCGCACGTTCTCCAAGGCCTATGGGTTGGCGGGGCTCCGTCTTGGCTATTTGTTCGCCAATCCAACGGTTGTATCGCTTCTTGAGCGAGTCAAGGTTCCGTGGAGTATTGCCGGCGTTACGCTTGCTGCGGTTAGCGCAGCGCTGGATGATTTCGAGGAATTCGAAGCTCGCGTCCGTGAGCTGCGAGTTTCTCGTTCTGAGTTGGTGGCTGGGTTGTCCCGAATACCTGGCATTTCTGCGATTCCAAGCGATGGCAATTTCGTTCTCGCGGACGTCTCGGCTTTGGGCGTGACGGCTGAGCGTTTCGTGGATGCTGTCAAGTTGGAAGGTTTCCTGCTCCGGAGCCTTTCAGTGCACCATGCCAACCGCAGTTACGTGCGCGTAACAATTGGCACGCCAACGCAGAATGCTAGGTGTCTTCTTGCCATCGAACGAATTGCAGCAAGCATCATGACGCCCGTGTCAACGACCTATGGTTATTGGGCAACCGCGGGCGATGCGGAATGACGCCGTTCGCCTGCTTAGCCAATTCGGTTCGAAATCAACGCTAGGCAGGCTGTCGTGGGGCGGTTATTGGACGGATATTGGAAGAGTCTGAAACCGCTTGAAGTCGAGGAGCCTGTCGATGTTTGGGTGCATCGACCGCTGGCCTACCTGCTTGCGCGACAGCTGTTGCCGACTTCAATTTCGGCCAATGCCGTGACGGTGCTATCGATGCTGCTCGGCATGTCCGCGCCGTGGGCAATGCTCGCGCATTTTCCAGCCCATATGCCCGTAGCAGGACTATGCGTGTTCTTGTCCGCCGTTGCCGATTGTGCCGACGGTCAACTTGCGAGGATGCGAGGCACTTCGTCGATGCTTGGACGAATGCTCGACGGCGTCGCGGACCTCGTGGTTTCAATTGCCGTGGTTGGCGGGGGTACCATCGTAGTTCTGCGCGATCATTCGGGGAATTGGCGTGACTTCACAGTGTGCGCGATGGCCGTGGCGTTTGCGGGAGTCACCGGCTCTTTTCACACAGCGAGCTATGATCACTACAAGAACCTGTATCTGAGATTGACGCATCCCGAATACCGGGAGGGCGAGGATCTGGATGCCGCGCGCAGGCGTCATGCTGCGACGGGACCGGCGCAGAACATCGGGGTGCGGGTCGCGTGGCGAATCTACCTATTTTACCTTAAGAGCCAAGTCGACTACCTTCGGAAATTCGACCCGCACACGACTTGCCGTTTGAATCAACTTCCCCAGTATTCCCCGCAATTAGCGGCAATCTATGCCAAGCACAATGCACCCATGATGCGACAGTGGCGTATTTGGTTCGGGTTTGGCAGTCTCACGTTTGGTCTCGCTGTTGCGACTGCCACGAACCTCCTCGGAACCTATCTTGTGTTGCGCGGTGTGCTGCTCAACATCTGGTACTTTGCCTACATGATGCCGTTGCAGCGGGCCGCGTCGCGTGAAGCGTTTGCGGATATGGGGATCGTGCCGCAATAGAGCGGCGTTGGTGCAGTGTCAGTGACCGACGGACTGCTTCATGAAGCACTGCAGATCACCCGGCGGACAGCCGCCTGACTTCTTGGCTGGCGGCGGGGCGGCCCCGCTCGAGCCCTGGGAATCGCTGGAGGATGAGCCTTCAGACTTGCCGCCGGACTTCTTGCCACCACGGCCCGTGTACTTGGGGGCGGCTTTCTTCTGAGTCGAGTCTTCTGTCGTCCCGGTTGGCGGAGGCGTCGCGGCACTGCTCGGCTGCGCCGTGGGTTCCGCCGTGTGGGTTGGTTTGGGTAATGGCAAAGGTTCTGGCTGAGGCGGTGGCGGCGGCTCGGGACGCAAGGCCATCGCCGCGACCACGATCAACGCGGCCAGCACGATCCCTCCTCCAATGAACAAACCAGTTTTGCTCTTTTGGGGAGGCATTGCCAGATCGGCCATCGACAAGGGCGACGGACGCCCACCGAGGGGTGCACCGCCAAGCGGTGCGCCCAGCCCGCCGAGCGGCGCCATACCGCCAAGCGGAGCGGAGCCCAACGGTGCACTTGATGCGGCCTCCGCGGAGCTTGCCTGAGCCGCGAGTGCTTTGAGATCGATGAGTCCTGAGTCATCGAGTGCACTCGTCACACTCGCACTAGCGGTTGGTACGGTCGCTGTCTTGTTCTTTGCGGTCGCGGTCAAAGCAGAAAGCGAGAACAAAACACTGGATTCGTTTCTCGCGCCCGTCGTAAGCTGTGCTGGATTAGGATCGTAATTGCCTTGCGCAGCGGCAACATCTTCTTCGCTGCCGGCGTGTGCAACTTTCCCAAATAGGTCACGACCGCCGGCTTTTGCGGTCGCTTTGGCCGTAGAAGCAGCGGCAGCTTGCGCCTGTTGTGCGGTAGCGACCGAGCGGGACGTGCCGCCGTAGCTGGCCTGTGCTTGGACTTGCGATGCCGCTTCATTGAGCGCTGCAACGATTGATGGCACTTGGTCCAATGGCGTCCAATCCGCCATGCCTTCAGCCCACACGTACGTGTTCGCCGTAACCTGGCCAGAATTGTAAGCTGCGACAATGTCGGCAAGGCTCAACGTGCGTTGATCATTTTCGGCGAAATCAACTGTGAACTCCGGTTGCGGTCCTGCGTTGCTGCCCGCTGGTGCCGCCACGCCCGCACTCTCGGCTCCTCCGAGAGTGATGGTTGGGGGTTCCACTCGACCATCGATAACGATATCGGCTCCGCACTTTCGACAACGGATCTTTGCCAGGCGATTCTGAACCTTCTCGTCTCCGATTGAATACTTTGCCTCGCACGAAGGGCAGGAGATCTTCAACGTACTGCTCCAGTCAAATGGGTAACTGATCGGAACTTTGCGACGACGGATGCAACCCGGCGTCCGAATCTTGCGGCGCTGGCCGGGCCTTTCGGCTCGGTGAGACGTCTTATTATCAATTCTACCTCAGAGCGCTAGTCTCGTCAGCAATTCGGCAGAAATTTGGGCACTTTGACGACGTTGTCTGCCTGAGGGAATGCCTGCCAACATCGATTGCAACAGCTTTCCCCGGCGGCTTGTATTACATGTCGTAGACTGTGGGCCGCTGGTTCAGCGGAGTCGGCGTGAGGTGGCACCGAAAGCAGCGTTGGGGGCCGCCTGCCCGAGTAGCCACCGCTGGTATCTGGTCCGCGCGTGGAGACAGGCAGACCTGTTTCGGACCACGAATCAATAGCCCGCTTCTAGGTCCTGGATGGCCTCCAGACACCGAGCCAGATCGAGGCTTGCGCCGCCTTCGAATTGCATGGCCTTCTCCAAGTGTGCCAACGCGTGCGCCACGTCACCACGTGAGAAAGCGATCGCGGCCTGGCGCGCCTCAAGCTTGGCGCCTCCCGAGCGGCACAGGACGTGCAGATTGGGGAGTTCACTTTGTAGGTCCACCATGGGCGTTGGTGCCAGGTCGCCCAATCGAAGGGCACCCTCTCGCCTTAGGCGTGTCCACCGGGGACGAAGGGATGGGTGGGTCAGAACTCGATAGGCTTCGGAGCCGCGCTGAAATATCCGGCGCAGTGCGGCGTGCGTTTCCCGGTCCGCGCCCGGATGCATGTCGGGATGAAAACATTGTGCGAATTGGTAGTACGCTTGCTGGCAGTCTTCGAGAGCGGCACCCTCCGGAATGCCCAGAATCTGCTCGTAACTCAATCGGTCGATCTGTGCATCCCAATCTAGGATGCGTGTCCGCTCACGTGGGTCCACCGGATTTGACTTCGTTAGGATGTCGCCAGATGTCTCGATGTCATCTGACTTATCTCAGAGGGAGAGGGAATGCCAGCGAGCCTGAGTTCGGAGGTCGCAGCCCGACCGGTGTCCAGATCGATTGCACGGACGTGAAGGATACCGTCGGAGTCTAGACCAAACGTGACCGAGATTCGCAGCTGACCCCGCGGCACGGGGCGAAGGCCTGTCAACTCAAGCTCACCCAATAGCAAGTTCTCCGCAAACAACCGCGACTCGCCTTGGGCCACGCGCACTCTGACGATTTGCTGCCCGTCCTGCACGGTTACAAACTCGCGGGTTCGTTCGCACGGAACGGGGGTATTTCTATCGATCAGTACATCGATATAGCTTCCAACCGTTTCCACGCAGAGACTCAGAGGGGTCACGTCGATCAGAAGTGGAACGCCGACCCCGTAGTGTCGTTGGACCGGGCTTGCGGCTTGACCCTGTCCGAAGTCCGGGCCGGCCAGGCCCGCCAACGGCAGTGTTGCGGCCAACGGCGCAATCTGCGAGGCGTCGCCGCCGAGTCGAGGCGCATGGGTCGCCTCGGTTCGGCCGCGGGCTGGGCCGGCAGCCGTCGAGGGTCGCGTATCGGCCGGTGGCGGTGCCGGAGCCGCGCTACCTGCTCCGGATGCGTAAAGTGCGGTGGATGCTAAAGCGGTGGCATTCCGTTCGGGTAGATTGGGTATTGGTAAAGAAGCCTCCGCAATCGGCTCGGACCGCGCTAGAGGGCGTATGGATACTCGAGCCGTCGAAGGAGGTTGACTACGTGGCTCTTCAACCAGATCGCTGTCGCTGAGCGAGTAGGGCGAATCGCTGGTAGCTATGGGCGGCGTCGGTGCAGGTCTTGCTGGCGAACGAATTGGTGGAAGGTTGCGTGGCCGTTGCTGTGCCGGTGCCCGATAGCCTGGATCGGACTGTTCCTTGGTTTGTACACCCACCAACGGCAAATTGGCGTGGATACTTGAATCCCCCACCGTCTTGGGTAGAGAGGCCGGCGCACGGACTGCCGGCAAGGATTCTTCCACGTTGCTTGTGAGGGGGCTGCTATCAACGATCGTATCCAGTGGAGGTCTTACAACCGGGAGTTCCGTTTCGTCCGGGTTTTCGGAGGGTCGCGTGCCCAGCCGCTTGCCACCAATTATCAAGGGCAAGTCGCCGTACCTCTGCCTTAGTTCGTCCGCGGATGGGCTCTTAGAGGGTCGTGTGCTGCCAGCCGAAGACGGCGCTGCACTCGTGCGGCCCTTGGCGTAGCTCTCTGCGGCCGCGGCAGCGACGGCGGGCAAATCTGGATCAGACGCAACATCGGGCAAAGTTGGAAGGGGTGCTTCGTCCCGATCATGCGCCTCATCCTCGGGGTTGGCTTCGCCCGATTTCGTTCTCCGAACGCGGACCGTGACGTCGTCGCCTTGATTAGGGTCGCTGGCTATAGACTTGAAATCGGCCATTGCCATCGGCAGATTGGAGTCAGTGTCCAGTTCCGGTTGGGCAAAAATGGCTGTTTCTTCGTCCTCATCCGATTCCGCAAGGGCGTCAGCAGCTGTTCCAGCAACAACGGGAAGCCAGTCCTCTGGGTTCAGTCCGTCATCGACTACCCCGCGTGACGATGCTGCGGCGCCTTCCGAAGTAGGCCCAATTCCAACGGCAGTGTTGAGCCGACCACGCGAACCGAGATGCTTTGTTGTTGGAATTGGGTGGGTATGCAGCTCATCCGGCGCAGGCACCTGAATGTTGCTCGGGATGTCCGGCGACTGACCAACCCCGATATTTGTGGACCCCAAACGGCCAAAGGGTTGCGTCTTTTGCCGCCATTCGGTGGTGGCGGTCGTCTCCGGTTGGTTTGCGGCGGCAAGCGGCGCTACGGGGATTTCCCTTCTGGCGGCGCTGGTACGTGATGCAGTCAGCGCATGCGCCTGCAATGCCGCGCCAAGCGCAACCACTTCATGCGGGTCCAAGTGGGCGTCGATTCCTCGCTTGAAATACTCTTCGATGCGGTGGCGCACAAATGGAATACGCGTAGTGCCGCCGACCAGCAGCACGTGGTCGATGTCGTCGATTCCAACGCGCGCAATGCCCAGTGCTTCGCGACAGACGTCAAAGGCCCGATCCACAATGGGAGAGGTGAGTCGCTCGAATTCAGCGCGTGTCATTGCAAACGACAAAGGTAGGCTATCTTCGCCTGGGTCAAGCGTAAGGTCGAGCTTGACTTCAGTTTCAACCGCTTCACCCAACCGAATCTTGGTAGTTTCGGCGGCCGCACGAAGATGCTCCACTGCGGACGGATGCTTGTGGATATCTCGCCCGTGTTGGGCGGAAAATTCATCTGCCATCTTTTCGGCGATGGCCCAGTCTAGGTCGTCGCCGCCGAGAAATGTATTGCCCGCCGTGGCGAGCACTTCGAACACGCTTTCCGTGAGCGACAGCAACGTGATATCGAACGTTCCCCCGCCAAAGTCGAAAACGGCGATTTTCTCTGCAGCTCCGTGATTGTAGCCGTAGGCAAGAGCCGCCGCTGTCGGTTCGTTGAGAATCCGTAAAACCTCGAGTCCTGCGACACGCCCCGCCACTTTGGTGGCAGCACGTTGAAGGTCATTGAAGTTTGCGGGTACCGTGACTACGGCGCGATCAACCGATTCGCCGAGCTCAATTTCGGCAATGCTCTTGGCTTTGCGCAGAACGTAGGCACTGATCTCGGGCAACGTAAATGTCTCACCGCGCGCCACAACGAACGTGGCTCTGCCGGGCCCCTCTCGCAGATCGAATGAGAACCGACTTCTCGCCTGACGGACCTCGGGTGAATCCCAGGGACGACCAATGAGTCTCTTTACGGAGTAGACGGTGTTCTTCGTATCTTCGGTTCGGCGTTCCTTCGCAGCGTTGCCAACCAACACGGCTCCGCTCGGAAGGAACGAAACGATTGAAGGAATCACCGTTGACCCCGACTCGTCTCGTATGGCCACGGGGCTGTCGCCGCGCATAGCTGCAACAACCGTATTGGTAGTTCCGAGGTCAATCCCTACGACTGCTCCCATGTCGTCTTTGGTTCCTAGCGAGGTGGGTGGTTTACGTTGATGCTGGAAGGGTTGGCGATTGGCCCATCCAGACTGTGTTCATTGTCCGATATAAGGTCACTCAGTTGCAATACCAGAGCATCGTACCACTTTTCGACGGCCCCTCGAAATGGCCACATCCAGGCGTAATCGGGCCCGACAAAGCGCCCTATGATTCGTTCTCGCAAATCGGTGTCATGAAGAACGGCATTACCACACATTTCATGAAGGGCGCGGATGGTTTCCGTATACGCTTCCCATTCGAGTCTTGCCCGGCCGTAGGCAAGTCCAATCGGAAAAAAAGGGACCAAATAGATAAACGCTAGACCCAACAAACCGAATCTTCGGCATTGCCTTAGGTGCACGCGTTCGTGGCGAAGTAAAGCGATTCGCTCGACATCGCCTAGACGCTCCCACGTGGGCGCTACGTACAGTGTGTAGCCAATCACCGTGTGATACTCGGACAGAAAACGCGATTGCCGCCCCAGCGTGAGCCACTGCAGTGCCCAGTGAATCCACAACATGAGTCGGCTATCACGCTTATGGATCAGCCGAAAGCCAGGAAATTCCGCCGATATTTCGGCAAGCATACCCTCAATGCAAGCCATCCAACTCGTACGTTAGCATCCGTAGCCGAGCCCAACGCCATTTTCGTGCCAAAGATGGATGGTCACCCCAATCGGTCGTTGTTTGCCAAGGCGCGTCCGTTGATCAAATCGCGCGCCCCCAAAGGCTTTTTCCCTTCAAATTGCGCAAGCAGCACTTCCAGGCTGCCCGCCCGAGTCGCGACCAAAATCCTACGATCCGCCGTGATCGACACGGTGCCCTCTGCTCCGGCTGAATCCGCGGCCAAGGGACGTGTCTTCAGGATTTTAAGCAAACGATCACGGTGATGGGTGATTGCGCCAGGCGTTGGGGTCAACGCACGGATACGGGCATCGACATCGATAGCGGGAACGCCAAAGCTCAGTTCTCGGTCGCGAGCTTTGATGGGTGGGGCCCAAGTAGCCAGCTCATTGACTTGCGCAACGGGCGTCATTTCGCCGCGAACGAAGCGCGGGATTTCAGTTTCTGCGACGTGCGCGCACAACCTAGCCATGCGGTCCGTTAGCGACCCCGTTGTTTCCTCGCAAATCGACGCCAAGTCTGTGCTGAGCCAAGACCGGGCCCGTATCGAGCCCTTCATCCATTTGCATGAGTGTGACGCCCGTTTCCTCGTCGCGTGTCAATATCGACCAGGCAATGGGTGCGGCACCACGATGGCGGGGCAGCAGCGACGCATGCAGATTCACGCAGCCAAGCTTCGGAGCCCGCAGCAGTTCCGGCGGCAGGATTCGCCCGTACGCCAAGACCACGCCTAGGTCGATATCCTGGCGGCGGATCCAATCAGCGACCTCACCGTTCTTCAAACTGTCCGGCTGAGCGACTTGCAGTCCATGTTCGATTGCCCAAATTTTCGTTGGAGGCAGCTGAGGTTTGAGCCCGCGCCCCGCTGGACGATCCGGCTGACAGACCGCGGCCACCAAATCACTTGTTCGCGCGAGAGTCTCGAGTGTTGGCAGCGCAATTGCCGGTGTTCCGAAGAAAACGCAACGCACGAAGCGAATTTGGCAAAAATCGCTGTCGGGTGCCACTGCTAACCTTGACCGTGCGCCATTGACGACGCAAATGGCAAAGGTTCCCGTCAGCTCAAGTCGTAGTGCTGGGAGTTGAGGTGTTGCGATGACCGAAAAGAAACGACAGGTAGCCTCCGATGATGAATTCGAATTTGGGGATGTCCTGCCTGTGCTGCCGATTCGAAATGCCGTGCTCTTTCCCGGGAACGTCGCCCCGTTCGACGTCGGTCGCGAGAAATCCGTTGCGCTCGTGGAAGACGTGCACAACGTTTCAAACCCTATTATCGCGATATTCGCGCAGCGCGATCCGTCAACCGACGACCCCGGAATCAATGACCTTTACCCCGTAGGTTGTGCGGCGCGCGTACTGAAGGCCCTAAAGCATAGCTCGGGCAACTACTCGTTGATATTGCAGGGGTTGACCCGCATTCGCCTAGATTTGCTATCCCAGACCACGCCCTACCTACAAGCGCACGTGTCGCGCGTCGAAGCCATGGAATCGGAGGACGTCGAGGCCGAAGCACTGGCCATGAGCTTGCGCGACGTTGCCAAGCAAGTCATTCAGCTGATGCCAGAGCTTCCGCGCGAGGCGGGTGCGTTGATCGATTCCATGCAGGCACCCGGTGCACTGGCCGATCTGGTCGCCGCCAATCTGGACGCTCCTGTCGAAGAAAAAGCCCAGCTCATCGAAACCGTCGAAGTCAAAGACAGAATCCGCAAGGTTCTGCGGCTTTTGACGCGGCAGCTTGAGATCCTCAAGATGCGAGAACGGATCAATTCCCAGATCAAGGAGGAGATGGGCAAGAACCAGCGCGAGTACGTGCTTCGCCAGCAGCTCAAAGCCATCAAAGAAGAGCTTGGCGAAGACGACGGTGATCAGGGCGACTTAGACGGCCTGGAGGAGCGTATCGCACGTGCCAATCTTCCGTCGGAGGCCGACGGCGTTGCCAAAAAGCAGATCAAGCGGCTCCGGTCAATGCAGGTTGGAAGCGCGGAATATACCGTCGTTCGAACGTATCTGGATTGGATTCTCGATCTACCGTGGAGTCAGTCAACCGAAGATAACTTGGACATCGTGGAAGTGCGCCGGGTGTTGGATGAGGATCACTACGGACTCGACAAGGTAAAGAAGCGGATTGTCGAGTATCTTGCAGTTCGCAAACTGAAGAAGGACAAAAAGGGCCCAATTCTTTGCTTGATTGGTCCTCCCGGCGTCGGCAAAACTTCCCTCGGAAAGAGCATTGCCCGAGCGCTCGGTAGAAAATTCGTGAGGATTTCGCTGGGGGGCGTCCACGATGAGGCGGCTATTCGCGGCCACCGTCGAACCTACGTGGGAGCGCTGCCGGGTCAAATCATTCAGGGAATGAAGAAAGCCGCCACCGTCAACCCCGTGTTCATGATGGATGAGGTTGACAAGATTGGGCACGACTTCCGGGGCGATCCAAGCGCGGCGCTGCTTGAAGTCCTGGACCCGGAACAGAACAACACGTTTGCCGACCATTACCTGGAGATCCCGTACGATCTGTCGAACGTGATGTTCATCGCAACGGCCAACGTGTCCGACCCAATACCGCCGCCGCTCAAGGACCGGATGGAGATTCTCGAGATACCGGGCTATACGCGGCGCGAAAAGCTGGCGATTGCTCGGCGGCATCTGATCCCCAAACAACTGGACGAGCACGGTATCAAATCGGATGTGCTTGAGGTCACAGACGAAGCCGTCGAAGAAATCATCGAACACCACACGCGCGAAGCCGGTGTTCGTTCTCTGGAGCGCACCATTGCCAGTGTGATCCGCGGTGTTGCCGTCAAAGTCGCCGAGGGCGATAGCGAGCGTCGCGTGATCAAGTCCGAGGATGACCTGCGTCCGTTCTTGGGGCCCGTGAAATACACGAGCGAAGTGGCCGAGCGGACTGCCGAAACCGGGGTCGCGACGGGTCTGGCGTGGACGAGCGTCGGTGGAGAGATTCTGTTTATTGAAGCCACTCGCATGTTCGGTTCTGGAAAACTGCAATTGACGGGGCAACTAGGCGACGTGATGAAGGAGAGTGCCCACGCGGCGCTAAGCTACGTTAGGGCCAATGCGCAACGCTTCGGTGTTCAGAAGGATTTTCTCGAAAAGAGCGACATCCACATTCACATACCGGCGGGCGCGATGCCGAAAGACGGGCCCAGCGCAGGAATCACGATGTTCACCTCCTTGGTCAGCCTGCTTTCGGGTATCCGAGTTAGGCACGACGTGGCCATGACGGGTGAGATATCACTGCGCGGTCGCGTGCTACCTATCGGAGGACTCAAAGAAAAGACATTGGCCGCGCATCGTGCGGGTATCAAGCGAGTCATCATTCCTGAGCGCAACAAGGCCGATCTCGAAGAGGTGCCCAAAGAGGTCCGAGATGAACTTGAGTTCGTCTATGTTACACGGCTCGAAGAAGTCCTAGAGGCGGCTCTCGAGGAGGTCCCGCAGGCGCTCCCGGATACCGCCGAAGAGGCGAGTCCTGCCAAAGACGCCGGCACTTCGCCGCCTCCGGCAAACTAGGCCGACGTTCAGCGGCCTCGACGAACCATCCAACGCGACGGATAACGCACGCATGACGCTTGATTCGATGATGCTTCGCGACGGCTTCGCGCCAACAATGACATGACAATGAACGACGAACTGCCCGACGAAGCACCGCTGGGCGTATTCGATTCTGGCTTAGGGGGGCTCACCGTGGTTCGCGCGCTGCGTGAGATTGTGCCGAACGAAAGTCTTGTTTATTTGGGCGATACGGCACGTGTTCCCTATGGGACCCGCTCGGCTGACACGGTCGTCAAATATGCTCGAGGCTGCGCGCGAATCTTGGTCAAGCGTGGTGTCAAAGCGCTGGTCATCGCGTGCAATACGGTCAGCGCGGTCGCCATCGACATCTTGCGTGCAGAACTGGACCTGCCTGTGGTTGGCGTCGTAGAACCCGGTGCAAGTGCCGCGATCAACGCGATCGACACGTTGAACGTGCCGCGCATGCACCCGCCACCTCGCATTGGAGTCCTGGGTACCGCCGGCACGATTGCGTCGGGTGCCTATTCCCGAGCGGTCTCGAATTTGAGTACTCGACTCGAGGTTGTCGGACAAGCCGCGCCACTGCTAGTCCCATTGGTAGAGGAAGGGTGGGTTGAGGGGATAGTTCCGGAGCTTGCAGTCAAGAGGTATGTGAGCCCGCTGATTGAGCAGAGGGCGCGTGTGCTGGTACTTGGTTGCACTCACTATCCGTTGCTAAGATCGGTGATCGAACGTGTCGCCGCCGAAATGGCAGGTTGCCCAATTCCGGTCGTCAACGGGGCGGCCGCCACGGCACAATCCGTTTCCGAATATCTACAAGCGGGTCGCATCAAGCCGCGACGTTCGTCGCGCCCGCGGTCATTGGAACTGCTCGTCACCGACTTGCCCGCTAGCTTCAAATTCGTAGCAGAGCGCTTTCTAGGTGAAGCGCTACCACAGGTAGAGCAAATCGATATTTAACGACGGGTTCCCGCCCCGATAGTGAAGCCGTCTAAGTCTGGTTTGGCCGTGCCATTCAAGATACGCTGGCTTCAGAAGTCACGCTCCAATAGCCTGATCGGGTTCGGTGGCGCACAGGTACAGAATCGCCATGCGAACGGCGACCCCCGCTTCGACTTGATTGAGAATCAGACTGCGCTCGGAATCAACGAGATCGTCCGCGATTTCGACACCTCGATTGACTGGCCCGGGATGCATGACCACAGCATCTGGCTTGGCGAGCGCCAAACGAGCCGCTGAAAGGCCAAATTCCCGCGAGTACTCACGGAGTGTCGAGAACAATCGAGCTCCGAGCCGCTCCTTCTGGATGCGCAGCATCATGACGACATCCGCACCCTCTAGCGCGGGCTCAAGGCGGTCATAAGCTTTGACTCCCCAATTTCCGACGCCCAGCGGCATTAGCGTTCGCGGCCCCGCCAGCACGACTTCAGCGCCCAACATGGGCAAGAGAAGCGCATTCGAACGAGCAACTCGGCTGTGCGCGATGTCGCCGCAGATCGCCACTCGGATCCCTTCCAACGTGCGCTTGTGTCGCCTGATTGTGAATGCGTCCAGCAACGCTTGGCTGGGATGTTCATGCATACCGTCGCCCGCGTTGATGACCGCTGCTCGCGCCCGCTGCGCCACGTAGTGGGCAGCACCGGACGCAGCGTGACGCACGACGATGACGTCGGCGTGCATCGCGTCCAAAGTCGCGACCGTGTCGCGTAACGTTTCTCCTTTGGTTGTGCTCGACGAGGAACCGCCGACGTTCATCACGTCAGCGCCGAGGCGCTTGCCAGCCAATTCGAAGGAACTGCGCGTGCGCGTCGAGGCTTCGAAGAACAGGTTGAGTACGGTTTTGCCTCTCAGCGTGGGGACTTTGCGTACGGGCCTGCGGGTAACTTCCAGAAACGTTTCAGCGGTGTTGAGAATCCGCTCAGCCAACGGCCTGCTGAGATCTCGAATGCCGAGAAGATGTCGCAAGCGCTCGTCAGTCATGCATGCCCCGGCATTTCAGGTGGGATGCTAGGCGACGACGTTGACACCGCGACCGCCAGGGTGCCCTCGCGGCCCGTGCGCACATCAACGCGTTCATTGGCCGCAACGTTGACCGCGCGAACGACATAGGTGGGTTGAATGGGCAGCTCGCGACCTGCGCGATCAATGAGGACGGCGAGTTCGATCTGTTTGGGACGCCCATAGTCCAGCAATGCGTCGAGCGCCGCTCGAATTGTGCGCCCGGTGAATAACACGTCGTCGACCAAGATGACCGTCTTGTGCTCCAAACTGACGGGGATGACACTCGGCCCAATTCGAGGATTGGGCATCGCAGTGGCCGCGTCGTCTCGATACAAGGTAATATCAACGGTTCCTAGGGGTGGAGCCGTCCCATCTAGACGCTCCAACCAACCGCGAATCATTTCAGCCAGTGGCACGCCGCCTCGTCGAACACCGATCAGAACGAGATCTGTAACATGTTCGTGCCGTTCCAGAATCTCCCCCGCAACACGCCTCAGACCACGATCAACACTTTCGGCATTGAGCAACTCGCGCATCGGTATTCGCTCAAGTAGCACGGACCGCAAAGCCATGCACGGCTGGCGAACCACTAAACCGAACGACGTCGAAGCACCGTCGCGAGTCGGTCCAAGTCCGAGCGATTCAGCTCGCGCAGCATTGCCAGAAGAGCCAAGTAGACGAGTTCGAGCGTCAGCGCGCAGCCCAGGGTCGCCAGTAGGCCCCTAAGTGAAACGGTTCGGCCGAGCCGTACGGTCGTGGCCAGCCAAGATGACATGGCTCGACCCAATACGATGGTCACCCCAAGTGAAATCGAAACGCGCGAGAAGCACGAGAAATTCACCAGGGCCCCCGTGGAACGATAGACAAGGTAGCCGGCCGTAAGCGTTGCCAACACAAGGCCGCACGAGGTTGCCACGGCCATGCGCCAGAGGAGATCTGCGCCAAATGGTTGCCCGCGCACCAGAACGATGGCCAGCAACACGACCAGGGCCACGGCCAGTGCCGTCACCATGGCGCTAGCGCGTTCTCGCTTCAGACTGGTGAGTGCGGTCGTCAGTATTCCGAATATTGCAAAGGACCCGAAGCCCAGAGTAAGCAAGCCCATTGGGCGCACGGCGGGCTCCGCAATGTCCGGTGTGAACACGAGACGCAACAGCGTTCCGGGCATGCCGGCTGTGACGGAGATCATTGCACCGGCAACAATGAGTGCGATACGGATGCCGGACCTGACATAGTCGGCCACCACTTGGCGGTTGGCCTCGCGGTGAGCCTTGGCGAGCAAGGGGAACAGGATGAATGTGATACTCAGCAGTAGTTGATAGGGAAGGAAGCTGAAGAGCTGAGTCGCACGATAGGAGGCAACGATGGCATCGGCGTCCGATGCGGGTGCGCCGACACGTTGGGCCGCATCCGCGGCGAATTTGCCAAGCAGCGTAATGTCGAGCTGTAGCAGCGAATTCAACAGTATTTGGCCCGCAAGAAGCGGCAAAATGAACGCCACGTGCTGCCCGAGCGTCAGCGACGCTCTCCCCGCCTTGCCAATGCCGGCAACGATCAACGCGAGCAACGTGACAACGCCCGACGCCATTACAAACCCCCAGACAGCGCCGTCGATGCCGCGACCTCCGCGATGGGCGAA
This sequence comes from uncultured delta proteobacterium, assembly GCA_963811985.1. Lineage (GTDB taxonomy): Bacteria > Myxococcota_A > Polyangia > Polyangiales > Polyangiaceae > FEN-1139. Next base: position 28,010 of record CAWEUH010000047.1, on the reverse strand, counting down.
CCACCAAGCTCCTGCGATCAACGCCACGGTCCGGAGCGTGGCGAACGATATGTCGAGACTCGCTTGGGCGACAAAGCGCTGCTGCCCGTTGAGCACGCCGACCACTGGAGAATACAACGCGTAGAACAGGAAGACGCCTGCCATGACGCGGAAACCCGAAACCAGGTGTGCTGCGTTCAGCCAGGTTCCAACGCTTGGAGCAATGAACCAAACTAGCAAGCCAATCGGTAAGGCCGCCAAGGCGTGCCAGCGCAGAACCGTTCGAATGATGACGGGCTTCTCCTCGATCGACGATCGAGCGACCGCGCTGCTGGTCCCCTGAATGGACGTTGAGACGACAGAATTGTAGGCAATGCTCGTCAATGAGAATATCCGCGAGAGCCCGCCGTATCCCGCAGCTCCAAGCACGCGCGGCAGCACAATCTGCTGCAGGAGGCCTACGAAAATGAAGTACATTTTCGCTGTGGCTACCGCGAGCCCCCCGCGCCCAGCGCGTCGAACGACCTGTTCTCGTTCGAGGGAGCCTCGCTGTTTGTCGGTCCCGTCAGGCACTGGCTTCACGCTGCCGGCTATGTCACTCACGTTGCACTTGAGTCAAGTTATGGGAACGTCGTTGTTTGGGCCGGGGCCCAAACAACCCACACAATCAAAAACTTCGGAACGAAAGTAGGGGTCGCTAATGAAACCTAGCGTAGGGGTGGTCAACATTTCAGGTCGGCACAGCGTGTTCAGAGCGAACATGGCCTCACCGGCTGCGAGCGAGCCCATGAGTTTCCTTTGGACCCCTGTCCAGGCAGCCAGAAAGCCGGGACAACGGCGTGTTCAAGGTACGATCACCCCTATTCGGCGGTAATCGTTTTCCAGCACTTCAGTGGGCGCGACAGTGAGCCGTATCTGGAGCGGCGCGACACGGTAGGCTGAACGCGCACGGACCAAATGCAAGCGAGGTGTTCACGCGATTTGGCCGCAAGACAACCGCAAGACTAGGGCGTTTGGCTGCAGAACCTGGGGCTCAACGGGGCTGTGGTACGGACGCTGGAACGGCGCGGGGAACGACACCCCCCTGCGCCGTTCTTTTTTTTGTCTCGCGTACAAGGCCGCTCGAACAACCTCTTTGAGCAGCGGGGTAGCCGTGCCCGCCGGAATTGGGGTCGTCCCCTCGAACGGCCATCCAGGTTAGCTCATTGGTTTGCGCCTCGCGCAAGCACAATCGGACTGGTCCTGAGCGCAAGAGCGGCGGCCACCAAAGCCGTTCTACCGCAACAGCTATCGCGCTGACAACCCGCACAGGCACGTTGGGTTCCGCTGTGCGCGATGAGCAGTCCTTCTGCTGGGTTATGACGGCACGGAATCGTGCGGCAGATTCGAGGTTGCGTTTCCGTGCCGTCACGCCAAATAATAGGATGGGCTTTTCGAGCATATGACCGAAGCCCCGGTGGATGCAATCTTCATTTCAACGCCCGACCTTCGCGCCTCTGCTAAACTATCCCCCGGACTCGGAGATGGGCCAAGGGTTCGTAAGGCCTCACCTCTGTATGCCCGCGAGCACGAGGAGTGAACGATGAAAACCTTAAGTGGGGTCATAGCGTTTGTTATCTTAGGGATTGCGACGGTGCCAGCCGTTGCCGATGTGGTCCCGGTCAACGTGACCGAATGCAACAACCTTTCAGTAGGGGACTCCTGCGTGAACGGTACATGCCAGAACAGCACTTGTTCGAAGCTTGACTATGCGCATTGGGACCGAGACGCCAGCGCCTCTCCACCCAGCATGACGTACGCGTGCGTGCGCTGTTTGCCTGGCACGGGCGCTGGGGGCAATAGCTCAATTGTGACTTCAACGGCCGGTTCTGCGAACAAGCCAGATGCAGGCAATGAGATCGGTGGTCCTGTGGGTTCTTGCAGTTGCAGCCTGGTGGGTCGCACGGTGGTTCGCGTTGCCCCGTGGTTATTGGCGGGCATGTTTTGGTTGCCGTTGCTAAGGCGCCGGCTACGCAAGTCCAATCGCCCGCAAGGGTGAAGGGCGCGTGCAAGCCTACCTTTTGGCGTTTTGCTTCACGCAAGCCATCGAGATTCCCATTTACGTCGCAGCCCTTGATTGTGGCTTTCTGGCAGCTTTTGGAGCAAGCCTGCTGACGCATCCCATCGTGTGGTTCGTCATATTCGATCCGCGATGGCACCTGGGCTATGCGTTCACCACCCTTGTCGCAGAGCTGTTCGCTTGGCTCGTCGAGGCTGCATACTTTGGATGGTGGCTACGCTACCGCCGAGCGCTCACCGTGACATTCATGGCCAATCTCGCAAGCTTATTGGTGGGGCTCGTTTGCCGCAGATTGTTTGGGGTGCCGTAACGCGTTAGCAGCCTTGCCCATCGGGGCACGGCCAGGCTGTCGTGCTGGCGCAGCTCCACTTGCCGGTTGAAGTGCACACACAATAGCCTTGTTTCGAGTTGCTGCCGGAGTCCAAGTAATTTCCACCCACGTTGCACAGCACGCACTGGGCGACGCTGCACGCCTGACTCGCCTGCGGCGTTGTCGTCGGGCAACTGGCGTCTATGGTTGTGGGGATCTTGTAGCAAGAATAGTCAACGCCGGTTGGGAAGCTGCAGTCCGATTGTTCAGCATAGGTACCAATAACGGTACCGCTGGCGCCGGTGCAGGTCTCGCTCTTGAATCCGATCGACAGGGGTCCGCAAGTCTTGTAGCAGAGTTGCGCGTCATCCACTGTGCAGGCAACTCCCTTGGCGACAGCAGTTCCGGCCTGGGTGTTGCCGCAGGCGGGCGTGAACGATGTACTTGTGCCGCCACCGGCACTTGCGCCTGTTCCACCACCCGTGCTTGCGCCAGTACCGCCACTGTCGCTCGTGCCTGTGCTGACTGCGGTTGTAGCGCCTCCCGTTGCGCTTGCTGCCGTGCCGCCTGCAGTGGCACTAGTGCCTCCGGTCATCGCTGAAGTCGCACCTCCACTCGTGATTGTGCTGGTCCCTCCGGTTGCAGACGCCGTTGCACCCCCTGTGTCGGCTTGGCCACCGCCGGAAGCGATCGCGCCTCCCGTCGAAGTTGGAGCCGAACCGCCTGTCGCAGCAATTGCGCCTCCTGTTGGGACAGCCCCGCCCGTTGCGTTGGCCGAAGTTCCGCCGGTGCCGCTGGCGATGCTGCCACCGGTCGCATTGCTCAGCGTGCCACCCGTGGCGTTGTTGCCGCCCGTGCCGAGCGCGGCGCCACCAGTTGCGGAACCACCGACGGCGGCGTTGTTGCTGGGATTGGAATCCGAGCCCGAGCAGGCAAAAGCACCGAATCCCAGACCAACGGCGGCCCAGGTCGCCCAAGTATTAATGGAAACTCGTTTCTTGCTCATCATTTTGCCAATCCTCGCGTGAAATCTGGCCAAAGCACCCAGAACACCACAGGCAAAGACGTGCCCCGGGCTGCCAATAGCTCAAGAAAACTAATGGGTGTTCCTTCCTGCCTCTGAAGCCATGTTTGCCATGCCATCCTGAAACGCCGATGGCCCATGCGCCACGCCCTGCTTGACCGGCAACACCTTTAGGCCGATCTCAGATTCGATTCGACGCGTCAATGCAGCGATATGTGACTCAATGACCTTCATTAGATCAGCCCCGTTGAACGGCTGACCCGGATCGGCCCAAAAACGAGTGTAGTTGCGAACTGACGGCAACCCATTGAGAGGCACGACCTCGTGATTGGCATTGGCGTCGTAGAAGCGAACGACAATTTCGCCACGTTCCAGGTTGGTTTCAACCATGGGCTGTATGTAGGGACAGGTCTCTTTCAGGAGGTGATTGACGTCCGCAATATCTTCGACCTTGTTGACGTTGAGGCGATCGCGTGGATGTGCGAGGCACGCGGCCGCCACTTCATAACCCTGCGCCGGCAAAACCTTCATCAGGTCGGCAAACCCGAATTCGGGATCTTTGGGACGGGCGTTGCTGTGGCTGCCTGCGGCGCGCCAGGCCGCCATCTGCGTTTGCCACCGTCGGTAGCGGCCGGTGGCTGTGAATTGCTCGTTCTTGAAGCGCTGCAAGGCCGAGAACACGCTCGGTTCGGCGGCGAACATGCCCACATTTCTGAGGCCGGTTTGCTGGCGGGCCTCGGCGGCCTCGGGGTAGTCTTCTTCGTCGGCTTTTTGCCAATTCCAGATGACGCGCCCCCGATCAACGCCGCGCTCGGACAACACAATCGGCGAATAGGGCCTTTCCTGTTGGAAACACGGGACAACCAACGGCACGTCGGGGCCGAGCGCTTGTTTGATGAGAATCATCTTCTCGATGGTCTCTGGCGATTTGGTAGGGGCATCGGCAAAGATGAACACGATGATTCCTGGGAAATCGGCGAGCACCTCCTGTGCTGTCAGGTGTGCATCCCCATCACCCAGACGCTCGTGTTGAATCACGTAGTCAACCTGAAACCCCCGGTCAGCGGTCATCTCGCTGCGTTCGATCAAAGCTTGGACATCCGGCTTGTTCTTCTCGCTGACGACCGCCACGATTTGCTTCGAATACGGGATGACGTTGCGTAAGCTCAGCAGGATCATTTCGTCCCCCAAGAAGACGCGATGCTTCATTTCGAAGCCACCCACCTCATCTGCGATGCGAGTGCCGTACCCGGCGGCAGCCACCACGACGGCAACCGGCGGCTTGCCTGTGACGGCGACGATGGAGCGGGCAACTGCCAGTAACCGGGTCTCGTCGGTGCTGCGAATTGCGTTGCGCCCGCCGGCGCGAATGATTGCGATCATTTCGCGCCGTTTTCGCCACAATGAAAGACCATTGACTCGAGACAGGGCCCGATCGTCAGCGGCGCCGAGGTAGGCCGCGACGTCGCACAGCGTGGCGGCAAGCTCGCATACTACGCGAAGCGACAGAAAGTCGCGCGGCGTCTTTTTTAGCACGGCGCCGACGTCGGCCAGGGCTTGCGAAAGCGCTTGGGCGTCCTGTGCATTGTAGTCTGGATCTTTCGGGCGCCCGGCACTGTCCAGGCCGGCGCGCAAGCGCAACGCGCAGTGCACGCGCAGTGCGGAGCGCACCCGCTCGCGCTCTGCAACGCGCCCCAGTTGCTTCATTTCCCGATGCCACCGAACCGATCGAGCGATGCCGTCTGCAATCTTCACTTGTGGGTCATAGCCCGCTTGAGCGCGCGACTTCGAGACGTCGGCGTAGGTTTTGGGCACGTCGCCAAGCTGCTCTGGCAGTCGCTTGATGAGTCCGCGAGCCACTAGTTCGTCGATCAGCCGGTTCTGCTCGCTGAGCGGCAGCGACTTGACCGCGCCTGAAACCTGGATCTTGCCTAATTCCTTGGCAATCAACAATATCAACTCACGCAGGGTCGTCGTGTCTGACTCGCCAAGGTTAAAGACTTCGTTCCAGTCCTTTTGACCCGCAGCCGCCTTTGCGACACCCAAAATGCCGTTCACGATATCGTTGACATACGTGAAATCGCGTTCGAACCCGCCGTCGCCGTACATGGGAATCGGCTCGTCGCGATCCAACTTCTCGATGAACATGCGAACCGCCATGTCGGGACGCCCGGCAGGACCATAGACGGTGAAAAAGCGCAGCCCCGACACGGGAAAGTGATACAGACGCGAATAGCAGGCCGCCTGTACCTCATTGGACTTCTTGGTCGCTGCGTAAGGCGAAATAGGATGATCGACATTTTGGCTTTCCGAGAATGGAAAGTCGGTGTTGCCGCCGTACACGGACGACGACGACGCGTAGACGAAATTGGACACGCCAAATTCTCGCGAGAGCTCGAGAAGGTTCTGTGTGCCTAAGACATTGGCCGTCACGTAGAGTTGTGGGTCCACGATCGAAGGCCTGACGCCCGCGCGTGCCGCCAAATGCACGACGACGTCGAACCGCTCTGCCGCAAACACGGTCCGCATGGACTCTAGATCGCGAATATCGAGCTGTTTCAGTGTGAAGCGCGGATTTTGGAGGATGTCTGCGACGTTGTCCCACTTCAAAACTGGGTCGTAGTAGTCGTTGAATTCGTCGATGGCCACGACCCGATGCCCGGCGTCAAGCAGGCGTCTGACCAAATGCGACCCAATGAAGCCGGCTCCGCCGGTAACTAGGTAGCATTGCCCGCGCTCGCCAGCCGACCCAGTCCACCAGGGCTTTGCCTGCCCGTCGGCGAATGCCTGCCGTTCCGCGTCCAGTGCCAGATTCTCCAGCCGCTGTGCGACGCGCGATAACGCGGGCCAGTCGTTGGTTTGCACGGCATTTTTCAATTGACTCACCAGGTCGCTAACCATCGGAGCTCCTCAATTTGGCGCTGGAAGGTAACCGGCGCCGGCAACCGATACGTTGCGAACGACAGCGCTTCGGTAGTAATCGATAGGGAGCAATCGCACAAGGCTATTGTTCCCCACCACAAGTTCGCGGGCGCAGATATCGATCGCGCGTTTCTGATCTGCGTCGGGCACGAACGGCACTCTTACGCCGCGCCCGCGGCGTTTGGCATGGACAAGCGAACGAATCGCCGTCAAGAGCTCCGGCTGCAGGCGACCCAGGCGCACCGCCTCTAGTACCCGTTCGACCTCGTGGTCTTCGTTGCGTTCGAAATGGGCGATGAGACGTTCCCGCAACGACGCAACATGGCTTTCTTCGATGACCACGGTGACGACGCCGCCGAGGCCCGCGCCAGTCAGCGAAGCCGAGATCGCGCCCGAATTACGGCACACGTCAATGAGTTCGTCGAGTTCAGCGATGCTTGCGCAGTACGCGCCGGACTGGCACTCGAGCGCTGCCGAAGCGCGGATGTCCATGTCCCGATGGCTCAACCTTGCGATCAGCTCGTCGAGAACGGCGTCGGTGACTGGATTCTTGTACGGGACGTAACAGCCGGCGTCGGGGTCGAATTTCGAGACGCGATCGCCATCGTGGCCAACATCGACGACCTTGCCTGCCGCGTCAATCTCACCGCGCTCGAGTAGATCAGCGTAAAGTCAACTCCGCCAGCATTCCGCGAGCCCATACAGGGCGACGCCGCGCACGGGCAGTGCCTTTGCCACGGGTCCCACACCAAAATAAGTACGCACCAATTCATCGAAGTCACGAACCTGCAGGGGCACTCTGGCCCTGTCTAGAGCAACGACGGCTTTTTCGAACATCGTGCGGGCGTCGTCGATGCTCACGATTTCCGGCAGCCGTTTGAGTGCCCGATAGATAGCGTCCGTGGGAAACCGGTCAGGCGCGATATCCACGAGTTGACGCGTGGCCGCTACCATTTCGCGACTAGCACCGTCCTCCAACATGGCCGCCAACACGAGCGGAAACGCCGCTCTGTTGGCGAACACGCGCGCGTTGTAGTCGATCCGCTCCTCGCCCTGCAGATGATGCTCGGTGAACGAGTCCACGATCAAGTACGCGTACCCCTCGGGAATATCGACGTAGCGCGGGCATAGGCCGCTCTGCTCGATGACCGGCGAACAAAACAGCTTTCCGCGCCGACCAAAAACCATTGTTGCCTGGTCGCCGAGGCCCGTACGTGAGCCGGTAAACCACTCGCCTTGCTGGACTAGGATGACGGCCTCGCGCTTGTCAAGTCTGAAACCGTTAGCGCCCAATGCGCACAGTGCGCTGCCAAGCACCAGTGCGTGAGACGAAGAGAGGCTAGCGCCGACCGGAATATCGCTGGCGACTGCAATGTCAGCGCCCAATAGCGGCTGCCCTTGGAAGCGCCGGCGCACGGCCTCGAAAGCGCCTCGCACGTAATCGCTCCAGACATGCCGACGTTCGTCTTTGCGGGCCGCGTGACCCAGCGAGAATTCAGCGGCGTGGAATCGCTCGGGGTTGGCATTGGCCAATCGCACCCGTTGATCGGTGCGCCTGCGCACGACAAACAACATCTCTCGTGAATGCGTGGTGGCGTTGTAGTGCCCGCCTTGCTGGTCAACATGGTGCCCCTCCCAATTGATGCGTGACGGAACGGCCAACACAAAGACCTTACCCTCGCAGCCAAATGATGCCTGAAAGCTATTCAGTGCCGCGCGGTAAAGGGCTGCTCTTTCGGCAATGAGCTGTGCGTCATTACCGTAGGCCAACTGCAATGCCTTGCGAAATTCGGGATCGGGAGTCTCGAAGGCCGCCAACCAGCTCGTGAGTGGCGCGATGGCGGGCGCAGGACTACCAAAAAATTCGCCGGCGTCGCGATTCAGACTGGTTGGATCCAATGCGAGCGAGCCTGCCGCGGGCATCATCGTTCTCTACCTGCCATGGGTCATGCGACTAGACGTCGCGCACTGCACGAATGGCTCGCGCGTTGTGACCGGGCGCGACGGCCGAAGCATATAATCCTGCTGCCGAAGACTTTGAAATGCGTCGTGCCAGGACAGACCACGGCAATAGTGAAAGTTGAGCTGGGACGGCCCAACTGCAGCGTCGTATGCCGACGTGAAGCGATTCTCGAACGGGCTCAAGGGGCCGTTGGCTGCGAGGCTCACGCCAGGTGCGCATGGAAGTTACACCGCAGTTTCAATTCTACTAGCGCTGGATTGTCCGATTCAGGCCTGCTAGCCATGTCAATCATCTGGACGATCGATAGTACGGATTGTATCGGGGGCCATTCTGCGCGGGCTATTGGGGCTCCCTGCGTGGGAACGCCGGGTCAAGGCGTGGGGTTCGATGGCGTTCGCGACGGACTCATAGTCGAGGACAACCCGCTCACAGGCCTTGGCGCCTTTACCGTCGAGGTGCTGTTCTTTCCCACCGCTGGGGGCGGCCACGAACAGCGGTTTGTTCACATGCAAGAGCACGGTTCAGAGAACCGTGCGCTCATCGAGCTCAGAAGCGGCGAAGGCGGATGGTTTCTGGACACGTATCTTCATGCGACGGCGTCACACCTCACGTTGATCGCGCCCGAGTTTCTGCACCCGATCGGCCACTGGCACTGGGCTGCTTTGACCTATGACGGGGTCACGATGAGGCATTTCGTCAACGGAACCGAGGAAGCCAGTGGGCTCGTTTCATTCGCGCCGCTTCAGGCTGGGCGCACCTCGATTGGCGTTCGCCAAAACCTCGTGTCCTGGTTCAAAGGCAACGTCCGCGAAATCCGCGTCAGCACGCGTCCGCTCCTGTCTGCGCAACTCAAGAGAATGTAGTTGCAGGCCGGTCGCTCAATTTCGCAGCGAACTGCCGTAGGGTTTCCATAAGGGTTGTCGAATCGCTGTTTTTTTGTCGTGCCGGCACGGAACCTTCGCGTTCCCTGATGCAGAGATCCGAGAGGTGTACCCGGCTTGTGCTCTTTATTGAGCTGATAGGGGCCAATTGAGCGTCATTGGCATTCTGAAACACCCGAGCGGACCGCACCCAAGGAGTTCCATCCGATGACACCAGCGACACGACTCTCAAGCTTGGCAATCCCCGCCCTCGTATCAGCCCTCATTTGCGGGCTGGGGTGCTCATCCAGCAACAACCCTTCGATTGTTGCCGGCACTGGCGGCGGCAGTAACGAAGCCACCGGCGGCGGCAGCAATGAAGCGACCGGCGGCAGCAACAACGAAGCGACCGGCGGCAGCCCCGGCGCGGGTGGCGATGACACGTCGGCGGGAGGCTCTGACACGCAGGCCACGGGTGGATCAGCGACCGACAGCACGACGGGCGGCAGTACCGCTGTCGCATCAACCAGTTTTCAGCCCCCGTGTGGCAACACGTCGGCCGGTACTGCCATTGCGAAGGGAGTTGTTTGCAGCTCGTCCGACGCGCAGCTCTGCTACAAGACATGTGGGCCCCAATCGATTGGGTACAAGTCTGAAACCTGCTCCGGCGGTGCCTACGTCGAACAATCGGGCTGCAGCTTCCCAACCGACGTTGACTACTCTTGCTACAAGATCCCCGCAACCATAGACGCCAGTTGCCCGACGACAACGCCGCAGGCGAGTCAGGCGTGCAGCGTCGCCGAGTGCGTGCTGTGCAACGTGGGTGGGAATTATTTGGACTCCGGCAGCAACTCGAAACAAGGCTATTGTGTGTGCACGTCGTCCGGCAAGTGGAGCTGCGCCAGCACGACAGCCTGGCCGTGCCCGGCAGGGCAGGGCTGCTAGCGGGGTAGGGTAGTTCGTTCGTCTTCTGCAGACTGCAAACGAATCCGATGACAATCTCGCGACAGCACCAAGTGCCGCCTTTTGCGCCTTCACTCTTCGGGCGATTGTCAACTATTGGCGCCGCCGTTTCGCTGCTAGCCGCTGCAGCGTGCATGCCAAGTAACGACGCTCCCGGTTACGTGTACACATGTGGCAACTTGTCACTGCCTTCGAATACGCTCGAGTACAACACGCAAACCGGCTGCGGCACGAGCGACCCGCGCGACCAAGCCTATGGGCTCAAAGAGCCCTCGCTTCCAACCGATATTTGTCAGACCCTGACGGCGGACAAGGACTTTCCCGACGAGGATAGGCTCGATACCGGGCGAATTCAAGACGCGCTTACTGCTTGCCTCGGAAAAGGCGCTGTCAAGTTGGTCGCGGACGGGTCCCACAGCGTCTTCGTTGCAGGTCACATCACGGTGGCGAGCGTGATCCTTTGGGTTGATGCAGGCGTTACGCTGTATGCCTCTCGCAATCCAGACAACTATGCGGGGGGCACGGCGAATTGCGGGGAGATTGGTATCAACGACTCCGCCGCTTGCTCGGACTTCATCACGGTGCAGGGCACAAGTCCTGGCATCGTTGGAGATGGAGTCATCGACGGGCAAGGGGGCGAGCCGCTTATTGGCCGTGACTACTCTTGGTGGCAGGCGTCGTTTGCGCTCCGGTCCATCGACGGCAGCATCGGCAATCCGACGCTTATTAATGTCAAAAGCCCAAGCTCAAGTCCGACCACCGGTTTTCTGCTGTATCGAATAACGCTCTACAATTCGCCCAAATTCCACGTCAAGGTTTCGGGCAAGCCCTTCGACGGCACCTGCACGACGCCCGGCGAAGGCTATATGGTTTGGGGCGTTACGGTGCTGACGCCTTCGCGATGGTACAACAGCCAGCAACTGGTGCTAACGCCGTACTTGGCGCGCAATACGGACGGCATCGACCCGGGCGAAAACGCCGTCGCCAATTGTGGCGTAATTGCCTGCAGCACTATCAGCACCGGCGACGACCAGATCGCAATCAAAGGGGGTCACGGGGTTGATAATCTGATTATCGCGCACAACCGTTTTGGGACGGGGCACGGTATGTCGATCGGCAGCGAAACGTACGGTGCCGACAACCAAGGCATCGGCGTGCAGAACGTGCATGTCTACGACTTGACGATTGATGCGGACTCGCGCTGGTCGGGCTCGCCCGGCGACGACGCGTCCGACTCCAACGGTATTCGCGTGAAATCCGACGAAAGCCGGGGCGGCATCGTGGACCAGGTGGACTACAGCGATATTTGCATTCGGGACGTGTCCAACGCCCTGCTCGTGAGCACGGCGTACAATCCGCTATTTTCAGGCACAAGCTACCCGAACTTCAAGACCCTGGATTTCCACAATATCCATGACGTAACGTGCATGAGCCTGAGCGAACCGGTCGTGACACTGGAGGGGTTCAACGTGGTGCGACCGGCAGGGCCCATAACGTTGGACAACGTAATCATTGACAACATCGGGCAAATCGCTGTTGCAGCCGAGTTTGCCAACATAACGCTTGGGCCGGGTAATGTTAACTTTACCCCTTCGGGCCAAGACGTGAATGTAACGAACAATATTACCCAAGCCAACGCGCCCAAGCCCTGCAGTTTTCCGCCATTGCCTGCGCCGCAACCGCCGCCAGGTTGGCTTCGGTGAAGCCATGCTGAAAAGACGTATTCAATCCTCGTTGGCTATGATGGCTTCCGTATGGCTGGGTCTGGGCGGTTGCGTGAAGAACTCCGAGCCACCGACGAATGGCGTGTGCTCAGCAAGTTCGGACTCTGCGCTTGCCTGTGGAACCTACGGTACCGGGGATGCCGCAGTCAACACGGGCCTTGTTGGCTATTCCTGCACGGGCACGGCGCGGCCCGATGATTCACCCAGCTACATTGATGGGGTACCCCAGGGGTCGGTGTGCGTCAACCGCGGCGTGCTGGACGATGGCACGCAGGGCTATTGTTGCACGTCCTACGCCACGACCTGCGCGTTCAACCCGGTTGCGACGTGTTCGGAACCCAGCCCTGTCTACGGGTTTCAATGCCGCGGCGCGGACCGACCCGAGGCGTACAATCCGTTGATAATCTGCGGGCAGGGGATCAACGATGGAGATTTCATCGACTTTTGTTGCTCGAGCAATGACTACTGGGCAGGCGACGTTCTGGGCAAAGATAGCGGCTGCATCGCGTACGGCAACCAAAAGGCCTGCGACAATCGCAAGATGGGCTTTCTGTGCGCTGGCCCCACATTGCCTACCGAAGAGGTGCTCGCCTCGAATAAGAGCAAAGCCGACATTAACCGGCTCATTTGCAGCACGCCAGCTTCCAATGTCAACAACCCGGTGCAGTCCTACTACTGTTGCTACATTCCTGCTCTAGTTCCAGAAGGCGGGTCTTGCGTACAAGACACGCTTGTTGCCGGTTGCGACTCGACGATCGACGGCGTCTTCAAATACGGGTTTGCGTGTTACGGGTCGGACAGGCCCGAGGATGATTATCCCCACATTCAATGCGAGGGTCCCGGCACTGCGGGGACGAGTGTCGAGGGCTACCCGGCCACATTGTATTGTTGCGAATACCCCTGATTAGAAGACGTAGAGCGCTTGACCCATTGCTCTGACGTTGTGCGGCTCCTGATCGGTGTACCTGACTGTCGTGTATTGGATCGATGCACCTAAACGCACGGCAGGTGTGGCGTCCCAAAAGACATTGGCGTCGGCGTAGCGCGACCGGTTAGCGATGCGGGACAGCAACTCAATTTCCGCGCCCCCTTGAAGGTAAAGGTCGTTCATGTTGTTCGAGTCGGCTTGCGTGTAGTTGAGGGCAACGAAGACCCTCCCAGTCGGTGGCAGGTAGTATTGCAGGCCGACCATGAACGTGCGCCAATTGATTGTGTGCAGCACGCCGCGATAGTCGAAAGTCACAATGCCGTTGTCGATGTCATTGGCGTAAGCGAAGGGTGGATTGTCTTGGGCAGGGTTCATTAGTGGCGTGAACGTCGCGCCGCCATTGGCGGTGACCAGATCAGCGATGCCGGTGCCGGTGACCAACGAGCCCGTCAACGTAAGGCGGTTGCCGCGGTCGTCACCGTTCTTTGCCGGAATCACAGGGATAAGCGCGTCCACTGACACGCCCCAACCCCTAGCATGATTGGACGTTTGCGGCGGGGGCGGCGTAAACGCGTCCACTTTGAATTGGCGCACGACGCCCGACACTCCAATGGAAAGCGGCAATGCGGTAGTGCGAACATTTCCCGGCGTGGTAATGCCTTTCCAGTCGTTGACGCTCAAGCGCAAGCCGCCTTGGCCGTCTGGTACTTGCGAATCCCGCTGAGCGGGGCGTACCGCCGCGGCTGCAATATCGACGCTGATGGGCCCGGATGATCCGAATGTGTGCGACAGGCGAACCTGGGCGTTACGGGAAAATAGTTGGTTGGGTAGTCCGAGAAACTCGGCGGAACACGGGAAGAAGTAGTTTTGCCACCCGAACACGTCGTAGGTTTGCCCCGCTAGCACATCGACGTAGTCATTTTCGAGCTTGAGATATGCGTGGCGCAATCGGAAAGTCGGGCTGTCAAAGTAAACGGCTTCGGTTGTCGACGGGGGTTCTCCTTGGTTCCCGAAGAAGTCGCCCTCGAAGACAGCAGACGTCTTGACTCCTTCGAACATTGCAGATTCGAAGGCAAGACCGAGACGCGTGTTGCGCATGGAGAACTGAGTGCGGCCGACTCGACCCGCGTAGCGATCGCTACGCGCGACAAGTGCAGGCCCGATCGCGTCGCCGTAGCTGCGCGTGGAGTCAGCGATGACGTCCGCTTCGATGAACCCATAGAGCGTGACGGATGTCTTCTTTGCGCCGCTTCCCACCGAAGCGGTAAGGGCCGGTCGAGTGAACCACGACTGGGGAGGTGCCAAGGGTTCCGTCTGCTGAGCTGCGGGTTGTGTGGTAGCGTCGGCCAAGGTTGCCGGTTTTGGAGCTGGTACGGGCGTGACAGTGGGAGCGGCGACGGCGATGGGCGTGCTCGGGGCGGCTGCCGGAGCCGATTCTGGAGCCGTCGGGCTCTGGGCAGATGGGGTGCTGGCGGGAGCCTGCACAGTATCGGCCGTTGCCGCTGGCGCGCCGGCCTCCTTGTGTTCATCTGCCGTGCTAGGAGCGGCTTGCTGCTGCGCCAGCGAGACCTCCGGGGCTGACACGAGGGCCAATGCGGACAGAGCCAAGCCCAATTGAGCAGCTTGCGTTCGACTTGCCCGCGTCCTGCTGCGTGTTTGACATCGATTTTGTGCAGGTTTCACGCACCCTAAGACGACAGACCGACCTTTCGAAGGGTCACAGAAATGAGGCTTATAGTCTTACCTGGGCCATTTTCGGCACCAACAGATGAAACAGGAGCAGTGCCGTCAGGTAGGCCGAGGCGCAAATGGCAAAGAGGATTGAGTAACCGGTGTCGATGGCCCCACTTCCTTTGTATGAGGACAGCATCGTGCCGGTCAGCCATTGAAATATCAGGCCCCCCACCGCGCCCGCCATGGCCCCTATACCCGTCACCGAGCCTACGGCCTTTTTGGGGAACATGTCTGAGGCCGTCGTAAAGATATTCGCGGACCAAGCCTGATGGGCCGCCGCGGCCAGGCCAATCAGAAGTACTGCAGGCCACAGCGAAGCGTATTTGACCGCGGTGACGGGCACCACCGCCAAAGCAAATATGAGCATGGCGGTCTTGCGTGCGCGGTTCACGGTCCATCCAATCTTGATTAGTTGCGACGAAAGCCAGCCGCCGCCGATACTACCCACGGTGGTCATTGAATAAATGATGATGAGCGGCAAAGCAAACTTGGCGACATTCTTGATATCGACATGGTACTTGTCCTTCAAATACGAGGGCAACCAAAATAGGTAGAACCACCAAACACAGTCAGTCAGAAACTTGCCGCAAAACACCGCCCAAGTCTGACGATACCCGAGTAAGCTTCGCCACAATACCTTGTCTTGCGTTGCTACTTTTTCGTTGACATCGCTATGAATGTAGTCGAACTCGGCACGGCTCAAGCGGCTGCTGTTCGTCGGCTTTTCGTAGATCACGAGCCAGAAAACCAGCCATAGCATGTCCAGCACACCGGTTATCAAGAACCCGACTTGCCAGAACGGATGCCTTGGATCTGCCGCAAATGCGTAGATGGCCCAAGGAATCACAACTGGGGCCAACAGGGCGCCGACGTTGGCACCCGAATTGAAGATTCCAGTCGCGAACGCGCGCTCTTTCTTTGGAAACCACTCCGCGACCGTCTTAATGGCGGCTGGGAAGTTGCCGGATTCACCAAGCCCAAGGCCCACCCTTGCAAATCCAAAACCTAGCGAAGTGCGAGCCAGCGCGTGGCTCATCGACGAAAGCCCCCAGATGACGATGGACACCGCATATCCGATCTTGGTGCCGACCTTGTCGATGAACCATCCAAACAACAGGACGCCAAATGCGTAGGCCAACGTGAAAGCCATGACGATGTAGCTGTACTCTTGTTCGATGGCTTGGGGGTTGATCCAATGCAATTCCGTTTCAAGAATGGGTTTCAATAGGGAGATGACCTGCCGATCCATGTAGTTGACGGTTGTCGCAAAGAAGAGCAGTGCACACACAACCCAGCGTACGCGGCCGATCTTCTCAAGTTGCTGTGTAGAATGGCTCATGGATTGCCCCAACGTCTATTGCGATAGGCGGGCCTTTTTGGCGAAACGCCTGAACCCGCTTCGCAATGGCCCCAAACAGGCGAGTCGTCACGCCCGGCTCACGTGTCTCAAGGCTGTCCGAATAAGACAAGCCTGCTGGGCGCGCATTGATTTCGAGCACCCACACGATCGAACTGTCATCGCGTCGTTCAAGTAGGCAGTCAACCCCAAATAATCCGAGCAAATCGGGTTGGTTCAACCCCGCCATGACGGCTTTGACCGCTGCGACCGCATTCTCGCCGAGCGCTATGACCTCGTGTGCAGACAGCTGCAGCTGGTCGAAGGCACCCTGGGATAGCGAAACGATGAACCCGCCGCGGCTGGCAGACGAGATGGCATCGTCGGGACGTCCGGCGACCTGGACGTACGCGGATTCGGCGTGCGCAGCGGTGCCGTCCCAAGAAACGTTGATACGAATGCTCGTCACATGGCTCGCGGATGGGCCCTTCCAACGCAAGCATTCAACGCGTTCTCGGACTAGGACCTCGCCGAGACCTTGCGCGGCCAGTTCCCGCGTATACTCGGTGAGTGAAAGAATGGACTTTGAGTCGTCGCTGTCCACGGCAAGCGATCGAGCGCCCCGACCCTCCGTTCCCACGTTGGGCTGGACAATGACCGCGCGACGCCCGGTCATCCCCGCCGTCGCGAGTTGCTGACCGATCTCTTGCGGACCCATGAGCGACCCAAGCAGCGCAGCCTTCGGTCTCGCGACGCCCGCGCGACTTAGGAGCATCGCGGTTCGATACTTGTCGTCACAGCGCTCGAACACTTCGCGGCCGTTTACTTGAATGCAGTCACGCAGTTTGGTAGCGAGTGCCGCGTGCAACGCCGTTTCATTGGGCCCAAGACAAAGGCACTGCGCACTCTGAAAAACCAAAGGTTCTGCGAGATCCGCTTCCCAGAACTGTCTGGTGGCGTGGTGGTAGTAAATGATTCGCTTTGCTGCGCCTGATTCGGACAGCCAACAATGGTGGACACCGACCACGTTGATCGTGACGCAGCCGTGGTGCAATAGATCGTACGAGTAGGCGTCGAGCATGAGCGGGAATATCTCACCGACGGCGCCGATCAGCTCGCCTACAACCACGGCGTGCGTGTGAGGTCCCGGCAATTCAAGACCCCGTTGAGCGGATGACATGGCGGCGGGCCATCGCATCTTGAGCGCGGGCGTGACACGTTCGCCAAGGACGCGTTCGAAGGCGCGCTGGCCTAGTCTTACGCGTAGCGTTTCATTCGCCGCCTCGTCATGCACGCAACATAGCGGTTCGAGCGGAGCCGCGTCGAAGTTCACACGCTGATGTCCACCGAGTTCACGGCAGAACAGCCCATCCATCGACTGCAGGTTCCCGTCGATGCGGCGGATGATCGCCCGGCGCAGAGCGTCTTCGCCCCGCAGAAGCCTTTGGCGCAATTGCGGCAGCGGCTCCAAGGTGGCTGCCACGTCCAGACTGAGAAGTTCCTCGAGAACGATGCCGATATCACAGGAGCCCAGCTTGTCCTGGGGACCAAGCTCCAGCGCGTCAGCGGCATTGCTGATGGCCCGATCGATCAGTCGATGCAGCTCACCCGAAATTGGCTGAGACATATTCTTGCCCCATAATGGCGAAATTCCTCAGGACAACGCGGTCATCCTTGCCGACGTTGTTCCAGTTGAACTCACGGCCTTGCTGCTCGGCAAAATAGCGTTCCCATTCTTCCTCGCGTAGACTGAAGCGATCCCAAAGACCGATCCCAACGTTGGGCTCAAGGTGGATGAAGCGCCAACTGGCGATTGTACCTTCGAATCGGCCCTCTGCGTCTTCGAGAATGATGGCTGATGGGAGACGCTCGCCGTTTGAGCCAAATCGGGGCTCAATATCCACGAGTTTGCCGTCGCGGACGAAGACCGGGGTCACCAAGTAGTCAAGCATCAGGTACGCGGGCCAGCCGTAGGAGACACCGCGCAGGTCGGAACCAATCTCGCGTTGGTGCTTGCGAACGAATCGTTCGCGGAAGCTCGGCGCGTACCGGGCAAGCGCCTGCATGACCAAGGGCACCTGCGCCGCGAGCCCTTCCCTAATCGCATTCAGGTGGCGTTCCTGAATGAAGACATCCAGCAACGGCTCGAGCGTGCCCCCGCGCCCAACGTTTGTGGCAACTTGCAAACTTGCCAGCGTAATGAGATGTGTCAGATCGTAGGGTCGGTCGGGGTGCGACGAGCTGGCGATGATCCTCAGTGAACCGTAGATTTGAGAGCGGGGATGTCGGTCGCGGTTGACGGCAACATGCCACTCCGTGACCTGTCGATTCACGAAAGTCGTCATATAGAAGGGACTTGCCCAGAATTCGGGCGTGGTGCGAGCGGCCTCTTGAATGACCATGTTTTGCTTTACGGCGCGCTCGTAGACAAAAAGCGCGGCTGCGGTGAGTTCTGATTCGTCCCAGGCGTTGCTCCCTTTGCCAATCTGAAAAACGCGAAGGTTTCTGGCACCAGACTCGGCCGCGCCCTTCACTAGTATAATGGGATATTTTTCGGCGAAGCGGCGCAGACCCTCATAACCGGGGCGGCCTTCGGCGATTTGGGTTAGCGCTTGTTCGCGGCTGAGCCCGATCTGATAGTCCATCATCCAGTCAATCTCGGGCGGCATCTCGACGCCACTGCCACGATAGGCTTCGGGGTACAGGCTCTTGTCGTACGTGATATCACTGTGAATCAAGGATTGAACCGTATAGGGTAGCCCTGCGTCCTCGAGCTTGCCGGAGACGTACAGTGAGTTGCCGTGGTAGGGGACACATAGCCCTGCCGTTACGGGACGGCTGAAGCGCACGGCCAAGCGTACTCCTTTGGGCGTGAGTGCCTTTGCGGCGACCAGAGCATCGGCGCGCGCTTCTGCCCGGTCTTTGCTCATTGCCTTGTGGCGAGTCAATGCCTCTATCAATTCGGCACGGGAGACGTACAGGTGGCCGCTTGTGCAACGCAGCACCGGTCGCTTCGCGCCTTCGGTCTTCTCGAACTCGTCGTACCGGCTGACGATCAAATTCGCGCCGGGCCTGCCTTCAGCGGCAAGTTCTTGGGTCAATGTGGGGCCCTCGCGAAATGCGCGGGATATGTGCGTTCTGCCAACCGGGAAAAGGAACACAATATTGACGCGTGTGTCCGCCTGAATGATCTGGGGGTCGAAGGTTGGGAAGACTTCTGGCAACGCGAACCCATCATTGAGCATGAATGCGGTCTCGCGAAGTTGATTGTACGCGCGCCAGGCTTGCTCCTCACGACCGGCGCCATTGCCCCCGATGGCCACGGTCTCGTGGCCCTTCGTGAAATTGCCGAGCAGCGCGTTTTGTTCGTCAATCGACAGATCGGCAATCGCCGTACAGTGCGTCAAGAGAGTCCGAAAATACGCGTAGAGCCAGGTGTGACGCTTGAACGCCAGCGCGTAGAGTTCGCGCTCGCACATTGCGTCGAAGCCGACGCCTTTTTCGACGCCTCGTACGTAGTTCCAGGGCAGGTACAGACAATCATGGTCATTGATCGTCTCGGCGAAGAATGCGGCCACATCATCCCAAAAACGCGTCCACGAGATGTCGTCGCGTTCACCCTGCAAGTGCTCGATGGTCTGTCCAAAGGCTAAAGTCGTATAGAACAGTTCGATGGCGAGCGTCAGTTTCAGGAGCTTTTCGTGATCGTCACCCAGCACAAGGACCAGACCCGCGATGTCCCCCATTTCCTGATAACCACCGGCAATTCGTTTCCAGTGCTCGAACACAATTTCACGGCCCGTATAGAGTGCCGCGATGTGATCGAGGAACGCCTGTTTCTTTTCAAGATGGGTCGGCTCGTCTATGGGATAGAGCTCCTCGACGGCTGCAACGAGGCCTTGGCGCGCGCAGGCGAGAAACGTTCCGACGCCCGTGTTGATTGACGCGCGTGCACGATGTCGTCTTGCGGGGTCGCTTTCCTGAAATAGGTGTTCGATGTGTCCGAGCAGCGCATTCAACGTGCGGTGCGCTTCTGCGTGACACGTAACCAAATCCTTGCCACCCATGCTGCCAATCGCCTCGGAGAAGCCCTTCTCCCGCAGAGCGAAGACTTCGGAGCGCAGCTGACGCGTTCTGAGTGCCTTACGTCGTTCGCGCGCTTCGGTCTCGCCGGCGTGAACCGCCTTGGAACTCGATTCACGACCGAGCACCTGCTCGAACTTCTGGCTTTCCGGGATGAATTTAGGTCGAACGAACGCGCACACCAGCGAGTCGACCTCGGCGCGGCTTGCCGGCGGCACGTGCGTGGCCTTGGGTGGCACGAGCGCCAGACCTGCCTCGAAACGCTCGCGCAGAGCATCGATCTCGGCCTGCGGCCAGGCGGTGACGACGAAAGCACCACCGATCGCTAGCCAGGAGCCGAAGTCGAAGGTTAACAGATCAGCACCGGCGCAAAGCCGCGTTAGCGCGGCTGTAAGGTAGCGGTCGCGCGGACGGTGGCGCTTGTAGCGCTTGACCCGTTCTTCTTCAGCGATAGCATCCTGAGCCTCGTCGTCTTCGACGACTTGCACCACCAGGTGGTCGTACGTGCTTCGAATCTCCGCGAGAGCGGCCTCGAGCGCGTCAGGCGACGCGGCAACGAGCCGGTCCAAAGCGCGCATCAATGCTTCCGCACGTTGGCGTTTGGTGCGCATTTCTTGACGCAAGCGCGACACGACCGATTCGCCTAGTCCAATGGCGGAGTATAGGCCTCGCCCTTCGCCTGCCAGTTGATCGCAGGTCGCGAAGAACAGCATGACATCCTGATACGTAAGCATCCGCGTTGCGCGACCTGAAACGCCGTCTGTGAGTGCCAGGGCGCTGGCAGGGTTACCCTCCAACATCAAGGCCACGAGTTTTGGCGGGTTGTCGATGAGCTCGAATATTTCGGGAAACGCGATGGCCGTATTCAGAACGTCTGCGCCTTGTACTTCGCGACTGTAGGAACGGCCTGGCCCGCGCAGGCGCAGCACCAGCGCGTGAATCGCCCCAATCAAAGCGACGTCGAACGTCTCGCTACCCACGCGATACACGATGGAACTCGACAACAACGCGTTGCGCTTGTCCGCGGGTAAGTTCTTGATGACGGCCCATTGCTCGAGCTCACCGCCGTAGATCTCCGCATTGGCGCGCATCTGATCTTCCGTGAGTCCCACGTCAGACAGCGCCTGTTGAACGCGATCCGCAATTTGCGTCAGTTGGGTGTCGTCCGTGTAGTAAAAGATGTCCTGCGTAGACGACATGGTTGACGACACCAAACGAAGGTCCCCGAGAGGCGTGCTCGGTGGGAATTTCTCTCTCAGACTGAGCAACGTCGCGCGATCTTTGCGATCATCGAGACCAAAGCTTTCGTAGATGCGCTGTGCAACGCGCCGCTTCTTGTCCAAGAGCTTCTGGGCGCGTTCGCGTTGCTCGGAACCTGGCGGGAGCGTCAACAGCGTCGATTGCTCGGTGTCAATCTCTGGCATTGGAGTAAAGCCGTGCGTCATCAGAAAGACGAGGTTTTGTCCCTCTTCGTCAAGCGAGTACGTAAGGTGTTCGCCCGTCCTTGCGAGGACTTCGAAGATACGATTGCCAGCGGAATAACGGATATCCTGAACCGGCTTGTATTCAGCCGACAACACGACGCGCCCCTGTCCGCTGCGTCGCGCCTGACGTAGGGCTCGATTGATCATCCAGGCCTTGTAGAAGACCATGAAGCGCTGAACCTGTTCACCCCCAACGATCATTTTGCTAACGGCCCACTGGGCTGCGAAGTTCGAAAACAGCGCATCACCGTCCGAAACCTCGTGCCACGGCTGACCAAGGTGCAAGATAGCCTCGGATATCTTAGAAACATTGAAAACCAGTACTTCTTCGTCGCGAAGTTCGCGGACACCGATGTAATCCGAGACGGTGCGTCGCAGTGCGTCTTTCGCCAAAAGCTTCTTGGCAACCCAAAGCTGCCACTCGAAATCGCTGGAGAAATCGCCGTAGTGAAGCAGCGCATCGCGCGCGACCTGCATGACCACGCCGTGCATAGCTGGCGGGACCCCCATCTGCCGCAGTTTGGTATCGTTCTTGAGCTCAAGAACGAACGCAAGGAATAGCCCGTCCTTGGGCACGCAGTAGCCCCCGTAGCCCTCGGATGCCGGCGGGGTGCCTCTGTCTTCGTCGTGACGTAGCGCCATTTGATCGGCCATAAGCTGTTGGTCACCTTCGCCGACCGAGTTGATGAGCAGCGCCATGGAGTTGGCGAATGCCTTGCCCGCTGTCATGCTGGCGTTTTCACTGGTCTTCTGGATCTCCTGCCAAGCAAGAGCGGGCCGCGCCTCAACGCCCGCCTCGTTGATGAGCGCGTAGAACTCGCGTCCCGCATTGACCGAAGCGCGATCGACGCCGCCCACCCACTGTGCCCATCGTACGATCGAGTCCATTTCTTCAGCGCCAAGATCAACGCGACTGGGCGTATAGATCAGGTTGTACCTCTTTTTGCCACCACGCGCGCGGTAGTTGTAAAGGGGGTGTTCAGTGAGATCTTGCGCTTGGTGGGCCGCAACCACGGCGCGGCGTGCATATGACAGCGCCAATTGAGTGTGGTTACGCAGGTATTCACCCTGCGCTCTGACGATGTTCAATGCCGGATGGCGACGATCCAGTTCAGCGATTACTTCCTGACGCGCAATCGAGCGCACGTAGAACTCGAGATCTGCCCTGAAATCACCGTCATTGTCACTCGCAGCGCGAGCGGCCTGCTCGTAAGTGCTTGAACGCGCCGCCATGGCTTGCTCGATGACCATCTCCATTGCCCGGCCATTGGCTTCGACAACCTTGGGGATGGCCAATGCAACCAGCCGCTCGCGATGCGCCTTGATGTGAGTATCGACCCAATCTGGATCGGTAGCACGCTGCGGGTCAGAAGTGCGGTTGGACTGACGCTCGTCTTCTTCAATGAGAACTGCAAGGCGGCTGACTTCGTCAGCTACCGGCCGGTTCGTGGCCAATAGCATCCCCAACGCAGCGGCCCGTGGCATGCCGTTTTCGCTTACGATCTCTTGAATGAGCGCTTGCATCCCCAACTCGATGACGACCTTCTCGGCAAGCGCGCTGGTCCGTTCGCGGTACTCGTTCAGTTTCTGTTGGACCTCACCTTCCCAGCCCTGGGCTTTGATGACGTTGACAAGCGCCATCTCTGTTTCCAGCCAGGTCTGAACGTAGCCTTCGGTCATTCCAGCCGATTCGGTAGTCAAGATGTGCAGCGTCGAGATGGGGCGTCGCTTGCGCCAGGCGATCGGCACGAATCGTTCGATCGCACGGTGAAGGTTCATGCCCTCTGCAACCGCTGTGGCCGCGTCGGCAATCGACGACCGGTCCCTTGCTGCACGCACGGCAATCTCGCGTAACGCATTATCCGGCGTGCCAGCGGCATCTGCTCCGAGTAGCAGTTTCCTCAGCGCTTCAAAGCGCGATAAGTTGGCCGTCTCCATCTCTACGCCGACTCGTTCAATCAATGCGGCGCAGCTGCGTTCGACGAGCGCGGTCACAGCGGCGATGGCGCGTTGTAGCCGGTGCTGCCGCCCGACGCGCAAATAAGCTTCTTCGAGAGCGACTCCGTCGTGCTCGCTGACGGCCCGCGCTTCATGGGCAGCTAGTTGGCCGACAATGTATTCGCGCGCCAACGCGACATATTCGGACTCGGCGACTTCATCGCAATTCTCCACCCAGAAGCCTGCCGCGTAGCGAAAGAACGCCTCCATGCCGCGCTGATCAACTTCCGTTTCGATTCTCTCGACCGTTGATTTCTGCCTGCCGACAACCACGGGGACCTTGACGATGCGCTCCTTGATGAACATGGGGATCGCTTCGATCCAATGGTGGCACTTGGATATCCAGCTCACGCTTCGTTCGGTGCCGTCGGGTTTTCGTAGAATGCCTGAGCCCTCGGAGGCGTATCGGTTGTGCCCGCCTTTTCGCGTAAGATCGCGCAATTGCTCGATCTTACCCGGATGCGTGTCGCGATTAGCGTTGGCAAGGCAGAGCAATTGAGTTTCGCCAGGGAAGAACCGCTGTTGCAAAATTAGAAAGGCGGCCGGTCTTCTGGGAGCCTCTTGCAGGGCCACGCGCAACCGGTTGGCGATTTCGAAGAGCTCTGCGACTTTCATACTCAGTTGAGTAATATCGGCCTGATAGCTCTGGTATCCGCGGCGATTCACCAACCGCTCAGCGTCCATCTCTTTCAGATGATTGATCCGCTTGGTTTCCTTGGCTTGAAAGTCGCGTGCGGCTTCGTCCAAGTGCCAGAGCGCACCGGCGAGCTGCGCATACGGTACAGGCGCTGTTTGGCGCACCAGTTTCGAGATTCGAGCAACTTGTGTCGCCACCGCGTCGATCCCCTGCGCGCATGCGATCAATTCATTGCAAGGTTGGCTCAGACCCTTGCGTTCGACATAGGTGGCTGCCGACAAAAGTTGGGTTTGGTTGCCGAAGGCACGAGAGATTCGGCCGCACACGATCATGCGGCCTTCTTGCTCGATCTGCGCAGAAAGTCGCTCGATGTTGTCCCCTTCGGCACGCTTGTCATAGGTCGCGTAGAGCTCCTGATGAATGGCGCGACGCTTGGCGTCGATGTCCTCACCCGGGCGTTCACGAAGCAATTCGAATACGCGATCATGATCGTACGGGGTGTCCACCAACGTTTGCCCAAGAATCCACGTCACCCAGCGGTCGCGCCACTTGATTGTCCAGATCAAGTCTTGCACCGCCACCGAATGCTGCTGCGGATCGAGCGCTTTGGCCCGTTCGTGCAGTTCGGCCATGCTTAGCGGCAGCCACGCGGCAATGTTCGAGTCGTCGATCTCCCGAGCCAACTCTGGGTCAAGTACCGATTCGAGGAACAGGGCGAAGCTATTGCCGCTGTCGAGCACCGGCGTGCGAAGCACACGCAGCGCAGCGTGCATGACTTGCGGTTGTTCTGCATTGAGACGGCAAACGAAGTCGAGGACGCAATGCAGCGCTTCGCGAGTGCTGAAACCGTGAACGTGGTGGGCCTCGTGCAGTTGGGCGATAGCGCAAAGGACGCCGTAGCCGTTCAATACCTCGTCGGCGGAAACGTTGAAACGACCACTGGGGTGTTCAAAACTGAGTTCACGCGCGGACAACTGGGAGTCTTGGACACGAAGGCTTAGCGAAGTTGCCGCTTCGACGTCGAGTTGGATCACGTTCTTGCCTGCGGACGAGGCCGCGAAGTGACACGCGTGCTCGACGAATTCAACCCCGAGGCCTTGCAGCGTGTCGAGGGCCTCTTGGACAACTGGCACTGCTGAATATCGTCTCAGCAGCGATAGGCCCAGATCCGAGGCCGCATGGGCAGTGACGGAGGCCGCATTGGAGCCTTGATCCAAGCAACATTGGAGCGAATCACCGACAGCTTCGTAGTGACCCCGACCGACAACGGTTGTGCCATCCGATTGGTAGCGTGCGCGCCAAGCGGACTTCGTGGTCGGGGCTGCCGACACCATCTTAAGTGGAAGAAACTGGGTTGACCGAACTAGCGATGACTTGTGTGACACTCCTGAGTGCTCCCGTAACGACGGCGATTGCATCGTGCTTGGTGCGCCAGCGTCTGAGTGTTTCCAGACGGGAGGGAACCAACGTTCGAGTTCGACCGAGGCGCGCTTTATGACGAATGCAGTCGTCAGGTTTGGCTCAGCAAAATGGAGCCGGCCAGCTGGCCACCTCGATTTGTGAGCTACGCGAAGCTGCGCTTGGCGTCATGGTTCTTGGGAACGTGCCGTTGGAAGACCCGCCCTTGTCGAACCCGAGAACCGTTCAGCCCGTTATTCCAAACGAAGCTTCCCGCAGGGCTAGTGTCTCGTTTGCAGGCAGCGAGGTGGCGCTCTTGCAGGGCCTTCAGAATCACGAGCCCGGTGCTCAAGCCGCGTTCTTCGACACGTATGAGCGCGATGTCAGGAAGGTCCTCGTCCGAATTCTTGGTACGACGCCGGACGTTGCGGATGCACTTCAAGATACCTTCCTTCGCGCCTTCAAGAGCGCCATGCTGATTAGGGACGCACTTGCGCTAAAAGGTTGGGTAGTTCGTGTTGCGGTCTCAGTCGCCATAGACCATTTGCGGCGGCGCCAGCGTTTGCGTTGGCTAGTGTTCTCCACGGAGGCTTGCGTCGATGTGCCAGTCGAATGTGCAACGGCCGAGCTGCGTGCGGCACTGCGCGATACCTATCGTGTGCTCGATAAACTACCCAACGAAGAGCGTATCGCCTTTGCACTGCGCCACATCGATGAGATGGAGCTCGCTGAAGTAGCGGATGCTTGTAACGTGTCGCTGGCAACCATCAAGCGTCGGCTCTCGCGTGCCGAATTGCGTTTCAGGACGCTTGCCAAGCGTCAACCTGGGCTCTGCGACTGGGTCGGAGCGGAGGGTTATCGATGACCATCAATCTTGAAATGCTGCGAAAGATCGCGGGGGCACAAGACGCCTGGGCCGAGGCGTCCAACGTCAGCGAAACGGCGAGGATGCGCCTATTTGCGGGTCCGTCGCGGCAGTCGGAGCAGCCCGCTGCGCGCAAGGTTTTTTGGATTGGCGGCACGTGTACGGCGCTTGGCCTGGCTGCCGCGGTGGCACTCACCATTTCGCACAAGCCATCGAGCCTCACGTTCGACATTGGATACGAAGAGGTGCACGGCCGCATTGGCAATTGGGTCAGCGCGGCCGAGCACGAAGCACTGCCCCTGCGCTTCTCGGACGGCACGAAGATTGTCCTCGAAGACACGGCTCAGGCGCGCGTGACGGAACTGCAGGCCAAGGGCGCGCACATCGTTCTCGAACGCGGCAGGCTCAGCGCATCCGTTGTGCATCAGAAGGGTGCACACTGGGAGCTTCAAGCAGGGCCCTTTACCGTCTTCGTGCGTGGCACGCGCTTCAACATCAATTGGTTGCCCGAGTCGGCGGACTTCTCACTGGAACTCAAGGAAGGCAAAGTGGAGGTGACGGGTCCGGGGCTCACGGGTTTGCAGTTTGTGGATGTGGGCCAAATATTGGAGGTCTCGGGCGGTCCCGGCGGGTGGCACATCGGCAAGCCAACGGCCGAGCCCGCCAATGACGGCGAGAAATCGAACAATGGGAACCCGTCGAATGCCGGGGCCAGCACCGACGTTCTCGGTATCAATGAGGGTGCCCCCATCGGGTCGAGCGCCTCGGCGCGCAGCAGCGTGTCCGCCAACTCAACTTGGCAGGAACTGGCGGCTGCGGGCAGCTACGGCGACGCGCTCGCGCTCGCGAAGAAAGCGGGCTTACCCAAGATCTATGCCGCCGGCACGGTTTCGGATCTCACACGCCTAGCGCAGGTTGCGCGCTTCGCAGGTGCATCGGATACGGCACGCGGCGCCTTGCGTGCTATTCGTGAGCGGTTTGCGGGCAGTCCCGAATCGGCCATGGCCACGTTCGACCTGGGTCGCTTGTCGTTCGATTCGAGTGGTCACTATCTCGAAGCGGCTCATTGGTTCCGTGAGTATCTGCGCGAATTCCCGCACGGAAATCTCGCGCGTGAAGCGCTCGGTTCAACTCGTGGAGTCTCTCGAACGCGGGGGTGACCACTTGGGAGCCCGCGAAGCCGCAAGCGAGTACCTGCTACGCTACCCGAACGGGCCCCATTCTGGACTGTCGCGCCGGTTGATGAATCCGTAGCGTGCTCCAGGTCGCTCATGGGTGGTCGCCACGCCGACGCACTTTCCGTTTACGCACGCGGCCGCACTTGCCGATCGTGACTGCCTCGTCACAGACGTTCGAACGCAAAAACGACCGGCCGGCTCTATGAATTCACGGCTTTTTTCGCATTTCGCCGGTTCGTTGATTGTGGGCCATCCAACGTTTCTTTGGCTTGGGTCCACTTGGCTTCTGGTTGCGGCGCGTTCTTGCTTGCCGGGGCCTTCGTGTGCGGGCTTTACGCGTCCATCTTTGCGCCGTTTTATTAGGACGGGCTACGGCACGCCAAACTTGGACGACAATTCCGATTCAAACAATTCCGACGGCTCTCCGTTCTCTTCGACGGTCATGCGCACGGCCCGCAGTCGTCCGAATCTCGAATGGGTTGTAGATGATCTGATCATTCGACTTCGCTGCATCTCACCAGAGGCGGACTGCCCGAGCAGGACACACCCACTGACGGGGCTAACG
>CAWEUH010000046.1:0-13176 GCA_963811985.1 uncultured delta proteobacterium | reverse complement strand
GGTGCCCTTCCAGCACCTCGACGTTACGTATTGCTCAATTGGTTAATCCGTAGCTGGCATTTTCGACATTGACGCCCGTATACACTTTGCCGCTGTTTGTCAGCAGCGCCGCGCCGACGCGAAATTTCGAGTACGGAGCATGGGCGTTCCTCTGGGCCGCCTTGGCGGCGGCGATCAATTTGCGGAACCTGGGCGAAGCCGGTTTCACAGTGACTCGATGAATTCCGTCAGGAGTTTTGCGAGTTTGCCCTGCGCCGCGCGGCCCACTTCGAGCACTTCATCGTGGGAAAGCTTCTTACTGGAGATGCCGGCGGCGAGGTTCGTGATGCAGGAGATGCCGGCGACCTCGATATTGTGGTAACGCGCCATGATGACTTCGGGCACGGTGCTCATGCCTACGGCATCCGCGCCGATCCAGGCGAACGCCTTGATCTCGGCGGGCGTCTCGTAGCTCGGTCCCGGTCGTGGCCAGATAGACGCCGCGCCAGATGGGAACTTGTTGTTTCTCCGCGGCGGCATCGAGTTTCTCGCGCAACCGCGGCGAGTACGCCTGCGTCATGTCGATGAATTTGACGCCGCCGTCGCCGTTGACGCCGCCGATGAGTGGGTTGATCCCCATGTGATTGATGTGGTCTTCGATGACCATGAGGTCGCCGGGTTTGTACTGGGGATTGATTCCACCGGCGGCATTCGTGACGATGAGCATTTTCACGCCGAGCGCATCGACGACATGGATGGGATAGGTGATTTCGGCAGGACTGCGTCCTTCGTACCGATGGAACCGTCCACTCAGCACCATGAGTTTCTTGCCCGCCAATTCGCCGAAAATCATCTGCCCGGCATGACCCGCGACCGTTGGCTTGGGAAAATGAGGAATGTCGGTGTAAGGGATGACGACCGGTTTGGTGACACCCTGGGTAATGCCGCCCAGGCCCGAGCCACCACCATGCATCTCCGGTTTGAAACCCGCAAACTTCATTCCAGGAATTCCTTTGTCTCTTTTACGTTCGCCATCATCAGAATCAATCCTCACCGATTTTTTGCACGATCAACGGCAACCGGGTCGTCACGGGTTTGTCTTCGATCTTGTACGCTCGTGCACCATGTGCTCGGCCTCGGCGGCGCGCATCTCATCATTGTAATGCATGATCATTAACGGCTCGCCCGCCTTCACCGCGTCGCCGATCTTCTTCGGTTGCTCGAAGCCGACCGCGAAATCAATCTTGTCCGCCGCCACTCCGACCCCCGCCGAGGGTAATGACCGCATAGCCGATTTGGTCGCATCTGGAAGCCATGACGACTGAGGAGTCCACCGCCGATTTGCACGCCATCGTGCGGTGCTTGGGCGAGGCAGGCCGTCGTCTTTCTGATATCGATGCGAGCGAAGGGGCGGCCGGCAATTTGAGTGTGTTCCTGCGCGGTCCCGTGCAACCTCACCCTGAGTTCGTGCATTGTGAAACCGTGCAGCTGCCGCTAGCGGTCCCCGAAATTGCAGGCGCGACCCTCGTCGTAACGGGTTCTGGCAGCCGCTTGCGTGACATTCGAGAGGACCCCGCCGCGTGCCTTGGCTGCTTGGAAGTTGCGGCGGGCGGAACCACGGCAACGCTCAGGTATTCGGCGCGCCGCAATTTCGCGCGGCTGACGAGCGAATTCAATTCTCACCTGGGTGTGCACTACGACTGCGCCTTGCGCACGCGCACCGACCACCACGCCATTGTACACGGCCAACCGCGACGACTCACTTACCTGAGCCACATTGCCGACTATCAAAACGTCGAGTTCCTCAACCGCCGCTTGCTACGCTGGCAGCCTGAGGCGATCGTGAACTTGCCTGACGGCTTGGCGGTCGTGCCGTTCATCGTGCCGGGGACGACTGAGTTGATGGACGCCAACGTCGAAGCGCTGCGCGAGCACAATGTCGTTCTTTGGGCCAAACACGGGCTGATGGCGCGGTCAAGCACGTCGGTGATGGCGGCCGTGGACCTGGTCGAGTACGTTGAAACTGCCGCGGTCTACGAGTGCCTCGACTTGTCGTTGGGGCAACGCGCTCAAGGGCTCGACGACCACGAAATCCGAGCCATTTGCCGCGCCTACGCGATCAAGCAGGCATTGTTCTAGACAAGGCTACCGCTCGAAGAATTCGCCAATCATGCTCATGAAGCATTCGAATTGGTCGCGATGAACACTGTGGCCCGCCCCGCCAAGGCGGACCAATTCTATGGTGGGACACAGGGTGCGCAGTTCGGTTTCGGCGCGCTCCGTCAGCATGGCGCCGCGTTGTGCTTCTCCCGTCAGCCAAAGCACAGGGCAAGCGATTTGTGGCAGGCGACGCCACCAATCATCGACCATAAGATTCGGAATCTCGAATATGTGCGGACTCACGCTTAACTTCGCAACCGCCCAGGGTCCCACTTCCGCTTCATGCCACTGGGGACATTGCTCGCGGCACGCGGCTTCCATCTGCTCGCGAGAGCGGCCCAATGCACCGATGACGGCGTTTTTCCATTCGAGCATCTGCCGTCCTTGCGCTAGTACCCACTCGGTTTGAGGCGCTTGCTCGAGCCGTTCTGGCAACGGAGGATCCTCGAGCACGATCGAGTGAGGCCATTGGGGGCACTTGGCGGCCAGCAGTGCCACGGTCATGGCGCCAAGCGAGTGGCCGAGCAGACGCGGCTTTTCCAGATTCAAAGCTGCCAACAGCCCGCGAAGATCTTCGCTGCGGCTCTCCGGATCGTGCCCCGTCGCGGGCGCGTCCGATTCGCCGTGGCCGCGCGCATCGTAAAGCACCACGTCGTATTTTGGCACCAGACTTTCGGCGACGCGCGTCCAACACAGGCCCATGTCCGTCATGCCGTGGGCGAAAACAAGCGCGGGCTTGTCTCCCCCGCTTCGGTAATAACGCAACGAAACGCCGTTTGTGACTACTCGACCGGCCTTGAATAAATCGTGCGAAGCGTGCATGCGGCGTCCGACAATAGTCCAACAACTTGTCTCAGTCAACCCGGGTCAATACCCGTCCGTTCTAAACGGCATTGCGGGCAGACCGGCGGCTTTGTAGAGGTTGACGGCGGGCGCATCGCTCCGCGCGTAGCGCACGTTGATGGGCGAGGGGACTTCGTGTCGCTCGGGCTGACCCTGGGTTGACCCGGATTTCGATCGCTGCGGTCGCGTCAGCTGCACGTTCATGAAGTCTTGGACGCGTAGCTGGTTGAGGTCGCCCTTGCGAGTGCTCTTGTCACCTTCAAGGAACACCTCGCGATCTTGGATGAAGACCGAAACTCCGAGCCGCTCGGCGCTGTCGTGAACGACGTAACGATAGCTACCGTTGCGAAAGCTGACCTCACGGGCAGACGGATCCCAGCGAAACGGTGGCGGGGTATCGGACGCCTTGCCCCTGCGCCATCCGATCACGTCCAGCTGATAGCTAAACTCCACGATGCGGTCCGGGCCAACCAATAATGCGTAGTCCAGCAGCGACTTTTCCTGGTCCGGCGCCGAAACGGCGAACACCTCGACCCGCTTCTGCTTACCGCCGACGAGATCGAAGGACAAAGAGGTTTCGCCCAAGAGTCGTCTTGCCACGCTGGCAGAAAATATTCGGTTAACGGACGGCCCACCGTGACCGTTCGCGCGTAGTACGCGGGGCAGAATTCCGCCATCGACTCTTCGACGGATTCGATCAGGCTCGGCGCGTGGTTGACGACGGCGTACGTATTGTACCGGTGCCAGCAGCAACCGTTTTTGGTCATGGCAAAGAGCCGCTTCGCGGCCGCGTCCACCCCGAACATTCCGCAGAACTCTTGCGCGAGCTCCGTAAAAGCCGAACTGTGCAAAAAGCTGGCATTCTTGCGCAAAAAGATCTGAAAGGACGGCCCGTGATAGCACGAGTTTTGCCCATCCATCAGGGCGAGATCCTTGCGGCCGTCGAAATCGAAATCTTCGTAGATGAGTACGCTCTGATCCCCGTAGGGTAGTTCTTTCACGTTTGCCGTTACCTTGCCATCCTTCACATCGAAGCTGAGCGCTTCGGATTTTACGCGGAGCATGCGTTTGCCGCTGCGCGCGTCGAAGACAGAAACTTCACCCGGCTTGAACACCTCTGGCGTATCCTGTACCGTAACCGTGGCGAAGAACTCATCGGAAAAATTACCAACGCGATAGGTCTTCTGGGTCGCATGAGCCTCGGTGTGGTAACCGATGATCACGGTCATCAAGCCACTCGTCACGATGCGAATGCGATGGGCGTTCCTTGGGACTCGCCTTGAGACAGGCATCCTTTTTCACCCAACCAACTTCGCCAAATGCCCGAGGTTGATGCAGCGCACCGGAATGTCTCCAAATCGCTTAGTGTACGCGCGGGTAACGTTCTGAGCTACCAAAAGGTTCTGACCCTTTGGATACCGTGTGCGAAAGGCCGCGAGGTTCTTGACGTCGAAGGCGTCGATGTTCCACTTGGCTTCGATGGCCATGGGAGCTTTGGGATCTTGGGCAATCACGAAGTCGATCTCGCGACGGTCTTTGTCGCGCCAGTAGTGGACGGGGTTGCCCTGTAATTGAGCGAGCAGTTCGTTGAATACCAAGTGCTCCCAGAGTATTCCGAGGTCGTCATCGCGCAATGGGTTCCAACTGCGCGCGTGGCATACGAACCCGGTATCGAAGCCATAGACTTTGGGAGCTTGGGTGATCTCACGGCTCTGTCCGCTGTGGAATGGGCGCAGAATCTGAGCAACGAATGTTTGTTCGAGAACGTCGAGATACGTCTGCACGGTAGGGCGTGATATACCGCAAGGGCTGGCGAAACTGGTGGCCTCGAACAGGCCACCACTCTGCCGAAACAGGAGCTCTACCATCTTCTGGAAGGCTGCTCGTCGCTCAAGTCGGAATAGTTCCTGTAAGTCCTTAGCCCAAAAACCGTCGAACCATTCCGCATAGTCTTTCTCCGGGTATTTCTGGGCGAGAAAGAATGGCGGTAGGCCTCCGCGGAGCATCCGGTGACGCAGATCGGTCCGGTCGAAATCCTCTTGGTCGCTTCCGATCATAGGCGTTAGGTGCAGTGTTCGTTTGCGCCCAGAAAGCGTATCGCTGAATTTGCGGGACGCACCGAGAGTGCTCGAACCTGTAGCTAGGATACGAATAGTCGGGTAATGGTCCGCGGCGATCTTAAGCAACTCGGATGGGTTCTCGAGTCGATGAATCTCATCGAGGACGAGCCGCTTGCCTTGCTGCTCGTCGAGAAAGCTCTCTGGATCTTCGAGCAGCCTGCGTACCGAGGGTTTCTCGCAGTCGAAGTACTCTGTGTTTTCTAGTCCTTGGCAAAGGGTGGTCTTGCCGCTGCGGCGCACGCCTGCCAGCCAAACTATGGGCTTTTCGACCCAAGCGGCCTCAATGCGACCTTCCCAGAACCTTCGGTGATGCACCGTATTCAGGGTACTCTCACCCCGACCAAACGCAACTTACTTTTCTTATAGTCGGACCATACGAAAATTTGATTACGTTTGGTCGGAGCCTGTTGCCTTCTTCTAACCGCGGCGGTGGCTGGCTCTTCGGCTGGCGAAACCGAATTGGGTTGCGCCCTTAGGCGGGGCACGGGTTTGGCTGAAGGATAATGCTCGCGATGTGGCGCCAGTGCCGATTTCATGCGTCCGCTTTGCTGCGCGCGGCTACAGAACAGACAGCAGGATGGACCATCACCAATCAATCGAAGTTTTCTTCGCGAGAAGGCCTATTTGATTGACCGTCTGGTCTATGCCCCCCACTATGTTCGGAAGGCGGAAGCTAGGGATGTTCACAAACAACCGCAGGTTGATCGCTGTCGTCGTCACACTCATGGCTTGCGCATTTGCCGGCGCGAGTTGCTCCAGTTCCAACTCGCCGGGAGGCGGCGGCGGTGGGACTACCTCGGGTAGCGGAGGGGCACCAGCGGACTCGGGAAGTGTGACGATTAATCCGCTCGTGATTTCGACGGCGACGCGCATGCCACGCACGACTAGTTTGTCAGTCAATTATTGGCAATGGGTGGCAACATACGGCGACGGGATCACCGGGACGGACTCATTGATCGCTGCGCTCAAGCCTGCGTTCATGCGCGTTGGCGGTTACAACAACGACGCCAATACGCCGCAACCGTTCGACAACGCTCAGTTTGATAAGGCCGTGGCTTATGCGCGTGCCATTGGCGCTGAACCGGTGATTCAGGTGCCACTTCTGGCGGACACCGCGGGCAAGGCGCCAACCCCTGACACGGCCGCTGCCATGGTCACGTACGCAAACGTCACGCAGGGATACGGCATCAAGTACTTTTCAATTGGCAACGAGCCGGACCTGTGCGCCACACAGGGCTTGCCGACGAACATGTCCCAGCCTGCGATTCCTGGCTACACGCCAGCCGACTACTGCACGTCGGCCAGCGCCTACGTGGCTGCGATGAAGGCAGTTGACCCGACTATCAAGATTGTTGGTCCAGATCTAAGCTGGAAATACCAGGTCGGAGATACTGCGAACGACTGGCTAACCCCCATCCTCACTCGGTGTGGGAGCCTGTTCGACGTCATCTCGATTCACCGCTATCCCGTTCGAATGCACGCAGCCGCGACGCTCTCGGCGGCCGCCGCTGATCCCGCGGCGTTTCGAAATGTCATCAACTCGGTCCTCGGCATCCTGCAAGCGACGGGGCAGAGCAGCAAGCCGCTGGCGCTCATGGAGATGAACATCGTCTATGATGCGACGTCCTGTGTGCTCGAAGCATCACCGGGCACGCTCGGTGCCGCGCTTTGGTTGGCTGATAGTGTCGGCACGGCCATAGAACTCGGGCTCTGGACAACGGCTGTCTGGGATATCAGCGACACGGATGATTATGCATTCGGTCTTATTGGAATGCCGCCCACTCACACGCCAAGGCCCGCCTATTATGCGTATTCGCTGTACGCCGATCACTTCGGGCCAACGCTCTTGAACGCGCCTTCGGCTCCAGCCGGCGTGAGCGCTCACGCCAGTCGAAATCAAACGGATGACGCGACCGAAGTCATCGTGATCAACTGGAACAAGTCACCAGCTGGATTGTCGTTTCAGGTGACCGGACTCCCCACAGCGCCCGCGAACACGACGTTCGTGTTGCCGCCGGTCTCGATTGCAGCGGTCGAGATCCCAGACAACGGCGCTGCCACGGCTTGGACATACGGCGAGGCTCAGCGTGAAACCTCCAGTGGGCCTCAAGTGCTCGCGGCTGGAACCACGAGCGCAGGAATCGTTGATGCTGGCAATGCGGCGAGCGATGCTGGCGCGGGAAGAGCCGTTGGCACGGGTTGCATCGCACCGTGCGACAAGGACGCCGCTGCTCCTATCCTACCGGCACCCGTTCTCGATCCGACTGGGACTTACGATGGCAAGACATACCCGGAGTGGGTCGCGGCGTGGTGGAAGTGGCTTCTCGAACTTCCGGGCCCGGACTTTCCAGTGAACGACAGCACTGGATCACTCTGCACCATGGGGGAGTCCAGTGGTGGTGACGGCGGGGTTGCTACAAGTCACGTCTTCTTTCTGGCGGACGCCTGGTCACCTTCAACTGTCACGCGTAATTGCACGATCCCTTCGGGCGAAATGCTCTTCTTTCCGCTCGACGAATGGTATTGGGACAACGCTGGCGTGCCCGCCGCCGGGCCAGCTTACCGATGCGCAACTACAGGACATCCTCGCGAAGGCCGCCGCAACACAGCCAGGGTTATCGCTCCAGATAGATGGAAAATCCTACGGATCAACGGCGTGCGATTTTGCTGACTACCTCACTGTATGGACCCAGTTTTCATACGCCATCCCGAATACACCTACGAATTTTGCCGCGACGTTTCCTGGCACCTATCCAACTACAACGTTCTCGGGGTCGGTCCCTGATTCGTTCGGCGGCGGTAACTGGATCCATGCTGGCGCCGCTCTCCGCCGGTTCGCACACCCTCCGCCTCACGAGACAAGCGCGAAGCGACGGCTCAGGCTATTCCGACGTCACGTACAACCTCACCGTGGAGTGAAGTTGTCGCGGGGAACTGGGGATGATTGAACTAGTTCCGGCCATGAGAATTACGCACCTGGTCGCTCTCAAGGCCAGCCCTATCCGGCCACCATTCGAGGGTGAGCCGCTATGATTCCGGGTAGACCGGCGAAATCTTGTTCATTCAAGGTGATGATTCGCGAGATGCCGTGTGACGCCATTAGTGCGGCTATGCGTACATCGTGG
The DNA here is from genome assembly GCA_963811985.1 of uncultured delta proteobacterium. GTDB lineage: Bacteria > Myxococcota_A > Polyangia > Polyangiales > Polyangiaceae > FEN-1139. The sequence continues at coordinate 4,949 of CAWEUH010000046.1, read as the reverse complement.
GCCCGTTTGCCACGTATAGCGCACTGATCCACCATGGTTGACCATCGCATGCCGGTTGTCTCGTCATCCAGTAGACACAAAAATCGGGACCGTGCCGCGCCCACGACTTGCAACGCTGTTTCAGTAGACCATCCAAGTCCGTTGTTTTGCACTGGTCGCGTCGCAACTACCCAGATTTCTAGGAGTACCTGCAAACATATTGCGAGTGCCTCACCGCGTGATTCGAGGACCTCAATCGTTCGGCAGATCAATTCGTGTTCGGAGTCGTTCGCAATAAAAAGCCGAAGGACAATATTAGTGTCGAGGAAGTGCACCGTCAGTCGTCCTCGTACATGTTCTCGCGCCGCAACGCTTCAGCCGAGGGCACCTTGGTAGCAGGAATACGTCCGATGCACCATTTATCGCTTGAGTCACTACGGACTAGTGCGTTTCAGTCCACTTGGCGGCTCGTCACTTCACTTTTTCCTGCCGCTTCCGAGAAGAAAACTTCGGTGGATTGAAGCTAAGGTGGCTGACATGGGTCAGGTTGCTATCGAAATCCCGGAAGATTCATGGGTGGCCCTCAAGAGAATGGAGCCAAAATTCGCTCAATACCATGCGTCCGTTTCTGCCCGTCAGGATACAGAACCAATACCATGACAATGAAGTCAATTCTGAAAGCGATTCTCGGCAGCGCGGCCATTGCAGTAATTGCGCCGGGCTGTATTGATGATCCCGTTCAAGTCGGTCGAATAGAGAATCGGGCCGGCGCGAGCGGCACCTTGAGCGGCGGCGGGGCAAACTGGGTGGGAAGGACTGGTGCGATTGGCGGCACGAATTCCGCCGGAGGTGCTTACAGCATCGGTGGCGCGGGAGCCGGGGTGATGACTGGTGCGCCAGGGAGCACGGGCGGCATGTATGCCACGGGTGCAATTTCAGCAGCCGGGGGACTGACTGCCACGGGTGGAGCCGTTACAACCGGCGGTATTTCAACGACTGGTGGAGCTGCCGCAATGGGCAACGCGGGTGCGGGAGGATCGACCGGTGTGGTGGCTGGGTGCGTGGACGTCGTAGCCACGGGTTCTCCGGGACTGATCGACGACCTCAGCGACGGGAACGGAGAAATTCTGCTGAATGACGGGCGAGACGGTTATTGGTACGTGGGCAACGACGGGACTGGTCAGCAGACGCCATCGCCGCCGTCGGGATCGGGATGCGATCCAACCTATGTATTCTCGCCAAAGGGGCAAGCATGTACCAGCGGTAGCGGCTTTCGAGGCTGGGGCGCAGGAATGGGGCTCACTCTCGTCGATGGACGGAATTGCATATCATGCAACTACGACGTGACGGCTTATCACGGTGTAAGCTTCACAATCAGTGCAGCATTTCCGATTTCCATTAGTTTCCAGATAATCACCGCTGACACCCATGCGGTGCAATGGGGCGGAACATGCACGTCGAGCAGTTGCATCGGCGGCTACGGTATTGACATCCAAGTTACTCCTGAATCACAGGTCATTAATGTATTGTGGAGCGAACTCGCGCAGGGAAGCTGGTCCACTCAAATACCGCTGAATCTCCGTCAAGTTCAGAACCTAGAATGGGATATTGCCGGTAACGCTGCGGTCCCGACCAACTTCCAAGACCTTTGCATCGACAATGTTGCCTTCTTCTAACCGCGGCGGTGGCTGGCAAGGCCTAATTGATTGACCGTCTGGTCTATACCCCCCACTATGCTCGGAAGGCGGAAGTCAGGGATGTTCACAAACCGTCGCAGGTTGGTCGCTGTCGTCGTCACACTCATGGCTTGCGCATTTGCCCGTAATCCGTGATTATCCGTTCGGCTGCCGCAAACGACGCAGCACCCTTATTCGGAGAGGCTCATGTTGCGGGCGGATAGGAATGAGTATGCTCGCCTAGCCGTATAGTGACGCGAGGTGGTGTACCCCACCGCCCGTTCGCCAAGATGACGAGTATCGCGAGCAGTTATTGGACGATCACGCGGCTCGGCGATAATCATGCTGCACGCCACCGAGCACCGGTAACGCTATTACCTTGCCGGTCTTCGGCGGTGGTTTCCTCAATTCTGGATACGGATCAGGGATTGTATGTTTCGCCTGTAATGGTCGCGCCCCGTTGTAGTAGTTGACGTACTCGCGACAGACTTGACGGACGTGTCGTACACTCAAGAATATGAAGTGGTCCAACGCTTCCTCGCGTAACGACCGATGGAAGCGCTCCACGTGAGGATTCGCGTTTGGTGTCCCGTACGGAATTGGGATGCCCTGTATGCCCATGACCTCTTTGAGCCAAAGATCGAGGTGGCATCGGTAGCGGAGGCCTTTCTCACCGCGCTGCTTGCGATCACGATATTGTCCGAATATCCCATCGTTGTCGTGGATCAGGAAACGGGGAATGCTTCCCCACGGCGTGATTTCCCGAATCTGCTGCTTGACCCAAGCCAGACTTGGGCTGGTCGTCGCGTTGATGAGCACAACTTGGCGCGAAGCAATCTCCATCACGACGAAGACGTAAATGACCGTGAACAAGGCCGTATACTGAGTCAGAAAGTCACAAGCATAGATCTGCTTGGCGTGATTCTTGACGAAAGTCCGCCAGGTTTGACCACTTCTTGGTGTTCGTCGGCTCACCATGTATTTGCGGATCGTGCTCGTTGAATGGTGCACTCCGAGCTTGATTGCCAATTCTTCGGAAATTCGATCCTCGCCCCATTCCGAAAGATCGCCGCATTTGAGCAACGTACAAGTGACCAGAGGAGAACCAATAGGAAGAACCGAATCACAGGCTCATTCTAGCGCGCCCAAAATCTTCAATGATTTCAGGTCCGTTAAGGTTTTCACGGACTACGCGTTGACTTGCGCGTCGCTCACCGCGCCCGCGGAGTCGAAATTAGCCGCAACCCGCGAAGCGCGTGGTGAATCCCACCGTCTCCACTGACACGACTTTGCTTTGACAGCACTCCCATGCGCGAGGAATATTCCGTTTGCATGTTGACACGATGAACGTGTTGGGTGACTAGGTCGCTAGAAGCGTGGATCTCCGGGATTTCACCGAATCACTGGGTTGCGCAGCTAGGTTGTATCGCTTGTAGCTTGTAGGTATTTCTTGTGACAAACACAACATCGGGATGCGCGTCGCCGATCACGTTGCCGATCGCCAGCCAATCCGTCCCCTCGGTCGTGATTGCGACCGCGGGCTTGAAGGTTCCGTCACCGTTACCAAACATGAGGTCCACGTCGCTGGCGCCGCTAGCCAGCGCTAAGTCGGGCACTCCATTTTGGTCAATGTCTCCGGCAACCAAGTGTAGCATATTATTTTGCACCTGAGGTACGCTGTAACTGGGCCCTTGTTTGAATACCGCATTCCCCTGATTCAAGAAGATCTGCAAAGTACCAGGACCGCGAATCGCGATGTTGACATACCCGTCCACGTTGAAGTCTGCGAGAGCGATCATTTGGTTACTGCCCGCTAGAATCATGTTGGGACCCGTGAAGTGGCCTGTTCCGTTATTGATGAAGGAGGCCGTGCCCGCAAACCCAGCCACGGCCACGAAGTCCAGGTCACCGTCGTTATCCAAATCCGCGACGGCCGAACCATTGTGGTTGTCGCCGATATAAAAGGTCTGCGATACGGCGAACGTGCCGACCTGTGCTTGCTGGAATAACACGCGAACACTGTCGTTGCCGTTTTGGTTGGTCGTAACCAGATCGGGCCTTCCATCGCCGTTGAAGTCACCAATTGATACGGTCGTAGGATTGACATCTACGACACTCGTCGGAACCGTGCTACCGAAGCTGAACGCACCGGTGCCATCCCCCCAGAACAAGCTGAGCGAGCCGCCACTGTAGTCTGCCTCGTAGTTGACAGTTGCAATGTCCGCGTGACCATCCCCGTTGACATCACCTATCGTGGCCAGCGAACCCGTCCTGCCGTTGGCTTCTGTATTGTAATAGGCTACAGGCGCGAATTGATCCTGTCCCTGAGTGATCTCGGCGGCAATATACAGATCCTGCGACGCTGCGAATGGACTTATGACAATGTCCGGTCGATTATCTTGGTTGAGATCGCCCATAGTGACGATGCAAACCTCGTGGCTGAGCTGGGCGATATCCTTAATGGAGTATGTGAGATTGTCCGATGAGCAGTTACCTGAGGTTCCAGCGTCGGACTGCTTAACATTGGTACCACCTGTTGTTGCCCCAGCTCCACCCGTGCCGATAGTGCCACCAGTTGCTGCAATGCCGCCCGTTGCCTTGGTGCCACCAGTTGCTGCAATGCCGCCCGTTGCATTGGCGCCGCCCGTTGAATTGGTGCCACCAGTTGCTGCAATGCCCCCCGTTGCGTTGGTGCCACCAGTTGCCTTGGTGCCACCAGTTGCTGCAACGCCGCCCGTCGTATTGGTGCCACCGGTTGCTACAACGCCGCCCGTTTCCTTAGTGCCAGCGGTGGAAGTGCCACCTATTGAAGAGGTTCCTCCAACTGTTGTTGCGCCACCCAACGCTGTTGAAGCAGCGACTGACGAGGCTCCACCACTCGCAGTTCCGCATTCGCAAATACCCCAGGCCGTGCCGGTCAGGTTGCATGATTGTGCGCCCGCGCATTGACCCGGTCCCCAACAGATTTGAGTAATCCCAGGAGAGCAAACTGTAATGCCGACACCACCCGTGGCAGAGTTTCCCGCCTCGTTTGTCGTGCCGCCCTGCGGTCCAGTTGCCTTAGTCGTTGCAGCTCCTCCGGTTGGCGCTCCGCCTCCTATCGCGGTTGATGCGCCAATCGGGACTCCGCCGGTTCCGCTTTCGCCGATCGTTTGAGACCCGCTTGAGCAACCCAAGGCTAAGCTAAAGAAAAGCGTAACGATTCCCGCAAGATGCCTGCTGTTTTTCATTCGATACCCCTCTAATCTTGCCGCACGAAAGCTATCAATACAGTCAATAAGTACGAGACACAAC
>CAWEUH010000045.1:0-9865 GCA_963811985.1 uncultured delta proteobacterium | reverse complement strand
TCTCGGCTGACTTTCCGCTATCCTTTGCCACGAGAGTTTGACCGCTTTCACTGACGGCTTGGGAATCCACTCCCGAGCCGTTGCTGATTTGTACCAGCCTCAACCGCGGGCGGCTACCGGGTAGCAGGTTGATTCGGATTGCCGGGGCGCTCATGGCTTGGCCTTTCCGCAATCGCACTTCAAGCCAACGGTCCAGCCGTCCACGTCCTTGCAGCCTATGCCCTTGGCGCAACCGCGCAAGACGTTGTTAGCGCGCTCCCACTTGGGCGAGTTCTTCGTGGCGCAAGCCGAAGGGCAGCACAGTTGCTTGACGTCGGATGAAAAGCACACGGCATCAGCTGGGGGTGGTCCGTACTCACTAGGCATGGGCGCAAGCTTGGCGGTCTTGGCTGCAATGTCCTGCTCGAGCATGCCCGCGTCTTGCACCGCGGCGGACGACGGCGAAACAATTGCGGCGCAAGTGGCCGGCGCAATCACAACGAGCGCACCAAAGACCAGCAGGACAACGCCCACAACGTGAAGCGCCCGGGGTAGCAGCGCGAGGCCAACGATCATTTGATAGAGTCTCATGGCAAAGCCCTCGTTGGATATCCTTGGAGGTCGTAGCAGCATCGTCGCCGACCATCCGGGCAAGATCAATGGCCATACAGTCGGGGCGCCCGGCACGGTAATATGGCCCGGGTTCGTAGTACACCGGCGCCGGGGCATAGTAGGTGCGGTACCCGTAGCCGTAACCAGCCGAGGCAACGCAGCCGCTAGCCAACGTCAAGAGACACATCTTCAGCAATAGGTGTTTCATCGTAGACTTTCCTTTCCATGTGGCGAAGTAGTGAGCCGTCCAAACGTTCCGCCATAATTGTGCTGGTAGCTGCTCGCAATTCCTCGCCAGCTCGTTGTCGGTCTTCGAGTGAGAGCCTTGAAGCGAGTTCTTCAAGCACACTTCGCGCTTGTTGCTTGGCGGTCTCATCCTTCCAGAACGGCGCATTGTCATCAGTCCAGTCGGTACCGAACACTAGCCGCGTCACGGCCGGGCGCATGTCACTTGGAAACCTCGCCAGGTTTGCCCCGAGCATGGTGCGCGTTATCTTGGCGAGCTGGCGAGCTTCGGACATTTGGAAACGGTCTAAACTGTTGGCAGTGGCCAACACTTTCCCGCGTCCAGTTTCCTCGGGCATCTTTGCTAGCTGGCGGGCTTCGGTCATGCGCTGCGGTTCCAAAACTGTCCGAGCTTCGGATACTTTCCCGCGTCCAGTTTCCTCGCGGATTTGGCGAGCTGGCGGGCTTCGGACATTTGGAAACGGTCAAGAGGTACCGTGTTGTTTCCAGCCAACACGGTCTTAGGCTTCCCGCTCGGGTTCGTTTCCTCGCGCGATTTGGCCGGGCTCAGCTCGCCAATGCGGCGGTCGATCATCGCGAGGCAGTGACTGTTGTCACACCGCCTGAATCTTCTCAGCGAACGCCGGGCACGTAGGGCCACGACAAGCGCGACGGCGGCAAGGAGTAGGGCAAGCAATGCGATCATGATGCGCGCCTCCGAGCGTTGACGCGCTTGCTCGTTGCTCGAACGTGCGACACCGGCTCAGCATGGCCTTCGATAGCTTGCTGCTCGGCAATGCGCCGCGGACAATTGGCGCGCTCCTCGACCGTGCAATCGCATTCCCGGCACTCGATGCACGCGGCAATGTCAGGCGGTGCAGGTTGAACAATCTGCCCTTTGAGCCAACGAATGAATCGGCGGATCATTTGCGGGCCTTTCGCTTCGGTGGCTTGTCGCCCAGTTGCTCGAGCAGACACTCGAGCGAATCGCGAGCCAGCTCGGCCGCGTTGCGCGCGGTCGTTGTCAGTCGTGGCACTTCGCACAATAAGTCCACGCGTGAATGCGCTTGCGATAGTGCCGCCAGTTGATTGGCCGCGTTGGTACACAACAAGCCAACCGCCTGGCACATTGCGGGCAGTGGCATGCCTTGTAGATCAGCCATGGTGCACGCTCCGTTCGGTGATGGGTGCGGGCTCCCAATTGGCCACGGCCATTCGTTGCGGGTCGCTAGCCTCGACTATTGCGCCGCCAATGCGAACCTGTTCGTAGGTGTCGAGGGCCTGGCGCAACTGCTCAAGGGGTTCGAAGTTGTGCGCCGCAAGGACCGTCAGTAGTTGCTTGACGCGCATGGCCAAGAGGTCCGACGCAAGGGTCAGCATCGTGTTCGCCGGGGGTGGCGTGACTTGGGCGTGATTATTAGTTGTTGTCTCCATTGTCGTATCTCCCCTATCGTTAGGGGGCTGGGGACGGCCGCGTGCTGTTGCAACTGAACACGACCGCCCCCGGCCCTAGACCTACGCCTTGACCTCAACCACGAGGGCACGTTGGGCCGCCGCGGGGTGAGTAACGTTCACAATGATGGCAGTGAACGTGCGTTTGCATGTGTCGTCGCACTCATCCTCAGGTGGCTCGACGGCCACGTGCATAATTCGCTCAACGTCAACCTTGACGGACGTCGGGGGCTCAATCGTCTCGACCGCGGCTGCTACTGCATCGAACACTTCGAAGGCCTTCGTCCCGGGTGACTTACGTTCCTCCCATGAGTGGCGATCCCAAACCTTCGTGCCGCTGCGAATAATCACAACGTCACCAAACGGAACCGGGCCGGCGCTTTTCGACAGGCCCTTGGCTTCGTGTGTTAGCTCGTAGAATTTGTCCCGTAGTTGCTCGCAGAGCCATTGCACGGTGCCGCCTGTGACGTCGTATTCGTCCTTCGCGCCGCGCTTTAGGTGCTCGGGTCCGTGTTCGATGCACCACTGCGTCAGGTCGTCGATCGCGTTTTGCTTGGCTTGTTCAGCCGCTTCGATGGCCGCGATTCGGCGCTGCTCCGCCGCTTCGTGATCAGCTTTGGCTTTGGCGTTCAGTTCGTCACATACCGCGCGGCGCCGGTCGAGCTCGGGCTGCAACGCGGCAAGACGGGCGACGATGCGCGGGTCCTGGCTACCCCACGAGTAACCGCGAACGTGATACTCAGGAATGCTTATCGACACCGACTTGACTACCGGGGGGCGTCGCCAGTCGGTTGACTCGATGAACCATTTCTCGTCGGGTTCGGCGAGACACACCACGATTTGCCGCTCGCGTTCTGCAAGCTCGGCCGCTTGCTTGTCGAGGGCTGTTTGCCGTGCGGCTCGAATGGCCTCCACAATGACGGGCCACGTCGGGGGCTGCCCGGTGGCAAGCGTGAACAGCGAGCGCGAAAGCTCCTGTGTGTTGAGAAACACGCGTTCCTCGGCACTGAGCATTGTCAGCTCAGTGTCACTCGGCTGGTACGTTCCCTCGCCATACTCGCACCGGCCTTCGGTGAGAGCCGTTGTGCGGCTGACGTAGTACTTGATTTCGATTCGTTGCATTTGGTTTCGCTAACTGCGTTGCATCGATGCTCGGCCACCCTGGCCAACTCGCGCACCGCCCCAGTCCCGCGACAGAGTCACGAGCTAGGGGCGTGGCGCGAATCAGCTCTCAGCGGTCAGCAGGAACCCAATCGGCCCCCGTGCAGTGGCGGTCACTGGACACCCCCAAGCTCTGCGGCTAGGGCGGCGCCGACACTCGCCAATGTTGCCCTATGTTCCGACTGTGCTTCGGTCAGGTATTCGACGTCGGTCGGAGCCAAATCCGGACGCTTGACTGTGCCTGGCAGGCGTAGAAACTTTCTACGATTGATTTCGGAAACCGGCGAAAACCGGTGTGATTCTGTGTCGGCTGCAATCTCTGAATTCTCGATAATTTCGGGCGATTCCAGTCCGGTGGCGCTTTCGTAAACCGCAGGTCTTCGGTTCAAATCCGAAAGTTGGCTCCGATAAATTAGCGAAAATAGAATTCGCGTGAAAGCTCTGCTGGTACTGATGCTGGTACTAGTTGTCAGCTGAGCAACTTTGCTCCTGATGCCCTGGGTACGCCTGCGCCTGTGACCGCGTCGCGCTTGGAGCCTGACACCAAAGAAGAGAAGGGTAAGCTTGCGTTATGACGTCATCGAAGGAATCAGGTGGGGTAATGGCTGCAAATCCACGCGAAGGGTTTCGGTCAGAAACCCTCGCTCGCTTTGCGCTCTCGGCGTTCGGACCAGCCACGGACGTTGAGGTTGAAGACGATTACGGCGTTGACCTCGTATGTGCAACATCCCGTCGAGTAGGTCAACGACTGCATGTGGGCAGTGGGTATTTGGTGCAGGTCAAGAGCCAAACGGAGACGGAGGTCACCTACAGCGGCGAACATACCGGGAAATGGCTCGAAGACTTGGGTAGCCCGCTTCTTGTTTGTCGTGTTGATAAAGCGGCTGCGCGCATTGAATTGTATTCGACTTGGAACATTTCGCGCGTTCTGCACCAGATAGCAGCCTACAGCCAGGCTTCGCCGGAGACATTTTGGCTGATTCTGGACCAACCGGTGTCAACGGATGAGCCGAGTCCTAATGCCATTCCTCTGGGTATCCCCATAGTCGCCTTCAGTGTTACTGAATTGCACGATTCAGAGAAAGTGAATACGCTGCGTACTTGCATCGAGGAATGGGTCCGCATGGACTCGCAGAACATTCTGTGGCGGCGGATTGGACTTGCAGTTGCATTTGGCTACACGAAATGGGAAACGAACCGACCCCCATCCCATTTCAACAACTGGTACCACCCTTACTACTACTCCGCAAAGGTTGCTGATCGCGCTCGCGAAATCCTTGTTGAATGCGCCGCGCTGATAGCTCTCACACACAAAACCAACAAAGTTTCAGAAGTGGACGCTCTAAGATCATACGCAAATATGTTCTGCACGCGCACTGAGGAGTTATCGTTTGCATTCGATGTGCTCAAGGCAGAGTAGTCTCCAACGGGGCTGGACTGCGCGGTCTCGCCAATTCCCGATACGGAACTGCGCGGTCTCGCCAATTCCCGATACGGAACTGCATGGAAGTTGGACGTTCCCGCCCCCTGTACAAGCACGCCGGTTCGCGTAGCATTGCCGAGCGTTTGCCCTCGGATCGTGGGGCAGTTACTATGACGGCGGGTAGGACTGTATTGGCGGGCTTGATTCTCTTGCGCGTTTGTCCAGTCAGCTCCGTCACGAGCGCGACCCCCCGGACACAGATCATCGGCGTTGTTGCTCGCATCATAGGGGCGTGTGCGGTTGCGAGGATGGCCGGGCATCTTTGCCGCCGCTTGACGTCAGCGCGCCGGACTGAGTCTATTTTCGTGAAGCGACAATCACCGAGGATAACCACGCCCGCGTTGTTCAAGCATTTCAATCCACTCCTGAAGGGAATATTGCTTTTCGGTGGTGGCTCGAGAAAGGCTCAGAATCGTGCCCAAGCACATGTAACCGCCTTCGGTATTTGGAATGCCTTCGCGCACACGTTGAATGTGACGGAAGACCAATTTCTGGACTTCCGCGTCCGCATCGCTACGTACCCTAGCAAGAATAGGCGCAATTGCGTTCAAGACTTGCTCGCCATATTCAAATGCTTCCTTTCGGGTGGGGAATATCCCCTTGTGGATTACTCCGTTCCTGAATTTAATGGCCGCATTTGTCAGAAGAACCGGCGACTCATGCGTTTCGGCCAAGTACGTGAATATGAACGCACCAAGTTGGCGTTCAGATTGATTCGAGACCTGCTTCCACGCGGCAACATATGTTGATTCAGAAATGCCCTGTCGGAAGCATTGAAGCTCAACGTAGAATTCGAGAAAGCGCTCAAATGCCGATGTAAATGCGGAAACCGCTTCAATATAATAGCCATCGATGATCGCATGAACCCCGACCTCAAATAACACTTCGAACTTCATTTGCTGAAGGCTCATCACATTTTTATGACCCCTTGCACATGTCATGCGATAAAGTCCATTTTCCTCCAGCTCCACGGCTGTAAGAGATTCATTGAAATCATTTTGGCTGGCGCATTTGTAGCAAATGAGAAACATACGCATATGGTTGCCTCGACTAGCGCCTACGCCAAACCGCACAACACCTTTACATCTTAGACCAGATTCGTGCCGGCTGAATCATCCGACGGTTTCGGTCGCGGGCCACGATACCCGAATTCGCCGCGATTTCCCACAATCGCACCGCCGCCAATGGCCGCGCCCTTCCTCTCGCCGTCGGAGCAGCCGATGCCCGCGCATGCACCCGCGCAAGACGCAACAAATGGAGCCACATTGGGATGCCTCGCGCTGTTTCCCATAGTCTCGCTCAATTCACCCCAAACACGACCTTCAGGGCCGAGCGGCATCGCCGCGGCACGTGGCAAGGTTGGCCTCGAACGTTGCCAATTCTTGTCGTTCGGAACCTGCGTCAAGCCCCTTTCTGGTCTTCTTGAGAATGATAGATCTTGTGAGGGCCACAAGTTCCTCGTCTTGGAGACAGATCACTTCTTCAGCAGAGCTGATGGCGCAGTTGTCGAGCATGGGCGTCTGTAGAACCATTCCAGCCCCGTCGCACAAGACGTAGACTCCCCTGTTCTTCTCAAGGCGAACGACTTTCGGTTTCTCACTTTCTCGTATTTGGGCCACCACGTCCTCTACCATTGATTTGCCCACCTTGATCTTGACTAACATGTGATCAAGCGCGTCCTTCTCAATAGACGCGATGCGCCCAAAAATGGCAAGACGCTTGCCTTTGTACTTTTCGTCAGCCGCGACCTCATTCTTTTGGTAATCGTCGTACAATTCCTTGGCGCTGGCTGCCAACAGAGTTACAGGATTGACCGGAGCTTGTGCGACTGAAGCCGACGGACTTGCGGCCGTCGCCGGTGAACTCGACGGGGGAGCGATGTCCCCGCCGACGATTGCCTTGACCGTGTTACCGTCCTCGAGAGAAGCTCCAGAGTTCAATTGAACGAAGATGCGGGTCGAGGGATTGCCGTAGCGGTGCGGGCCAGCGAGCATTGCTGCTGCCGCATATGCCTCCACGGTGGCTGAATAGTCAGCGTCACTCTCAAAGTCGAGCACCGCACCCTTTTCTCCTGGAACGCCAACAAGATCGAAATCAAATTTCGTCTTTGCGCGCGCGTTGATCTTGTCCGGCTTGACTTGAGTACAGCCTTTCCCGATTCCGGAAGATTCGATCTTCTTGCAGACGGCGGAGGCGGAGGGCTTCTGCGCGCAACCAAGCAGGATGATCAACCCGAAGGTTCCTAGCACAGGCATCGAGATTCTGTTCTTCATCAGATAAACCCCCGAGTCTTGGTTTTCATCATGAGAAGTACGCCGACGGGCACGCTTGTCAACATGCCGGTCGTCACACCGCTTACGTTTTGCCCTGGCAATCGCACCGCATGCCGACCGTCCACGAATCCACGGACTTGCAGCCGATGCCCTTGGCGCACGCGCGCAAGACGTCGTTTGCTTCCGTCCACTTGGGCGAGTTTTTGACGGCGCAAGCCGACGGGCAACACAGTTGCTTGACGTCACTCTGAAAGCACAGGGGCACCGCGTCTGGGTTCTGACCGAGCAGTACCAGGGCCATTGCGAGCGCGGTCATCGGTAGCCCCTTCGAACGGCTGGCGTGGGACGGGCGGCTACCCTGGCGGCATACGTTGGCGCACGGTACGCCGGGCGGGCCTCGACATACGCGGGCCGGGGTGCGACGTACACCCCCGGGCGTTCGTAACCGTAACCGTACGCGTACGGTCGCACGTAACCGGCTGTTGGCGCCACGTACACGGGCGCGGGCGCAACGTAGAAGGGTTCCGCGTAATAACCCGCCCGGGCGTAGCAGCCCGTGGCCACGAGGGCGGTCAAGGTCATCAGAAGGGCGGCGAATCTGATCATGGCGGGTTTCCTTGGGGTGGCCGTTGCATTGGGCGTGCCGGCGTTGCCCGGGCCCTTTGCGGCGGGCGCGAACGGCCGCCGTCTCCACCCCCTGCGGGCGGGCGGCACCGCCGTTCGCCGAAGATCGTCACGGGTGCCGTACAGCTCCGGCTTGACCTCGACTGGCGGTGGTTGGGAAGGTATCGGCGAGCGTACGATCGTCGTGCCGCTTGACGTGAATACCTATGTCGTTCGTTTCCAAACGACGTTGGGCAACATGTGGTCCTCGTCGCTTAGCTTGAGCGACCACACGAAGCCGTCGATCGCGTCAACATGGTGCAAAAGTTTGGCAACGCAATCAAGGACCTTCCTGGCTTCATCGTTGGAAACGTCCTCCCCAACGTGGACAACGCGATTGCGCTTCTCCACCGCCCAGTGAAGCGCTTTGACTACTTCTTTAGAAAGTTGCTCGCCACTTCCTTCGGACGCAAGTAGGGGCAAGTAGTCTTTGCACAACTTGTGAAGTGGGGGTGAGGGCAGATTCATAACCAACCATGAGGCACTGGGAACTTTCTTGATAATGTGGCTCTTTACACAAATCTCAGCTGCGTTGATGGCCATTACGAGTGCACCTCGAAAGTGCCTCCGTGCGAGCAGGTGACGAGCCTCCCACAAGAAATCGTTGCTCAAAGGCTCCTCGGCACCGATCTCGATCAGCTTTTCAAAATCAAGCCCGTTGTCCTGCCCTAATCGGAACACGAGATTTGAGCATATCGTTGCCACTGGTCCAACGTGGATGCATTCGCGCTCAGTGGGAACAATCAGACGATAGATAGCCTCGAACTGACCCGTTGCCATGGGGACGAAGAAACGCCAGCGCAGAAGCCCGGCAATTCGATAGGACAGCTTCTCAAGTTCGTTCCAAATCAAACTCATCCGCTCAAGCACTTTTGGGTCGAATTCTGATGGTTCAATACGCCACGCCTCGGCTCGTGGCATTGACAAGATGTCCTCGCTCGACAGTCCAACGTCGCGAGACGTTGAAGCCAATATCTCACCAGTTGGGCCTCGAGGGCTGGGAATTACGAACAGCGGTCCTTCGACGGACTGATCGGCTGGCTTCGTGTCGAACACTGAACGGCTTGAGCACAATCGAACCGTACAGTCACCCACCCGTACAGTGAGCGGGCCACCGTTGAACGTCATTCCAGCGACGAATGCTTTCAGCACGAACTTCATTTTACACCCTCTAGACAGACGTTGGTTGAGTTTACTCTCACGCAAGCCTTGGCCAAAGCTCGTTCGAACCTGACGGCGCGCGGCAAGCAATTCGGCCCTGCGAAAAGTTGGGACCTCGATTGAGAAATCATATCTAGCGGACCACGAGTCCGACCAGGTACTATCATATCAGGCGCCATGTTGGACCCTCTCGTTTCGGCTGCATTCAGTGTGTATTCGCGCAAGGGCGCGACTGCATTGTTACTCGGCTCAGGCATTTCGCGGGCTGCCCATATCCCGACGGGTTGGGAAGTCGTCTTGGACCTGACTCGTAAGTTCGCGATCGCCAGCAGTGACGATTGCGGAGAGGACCCCGAATCTTGGTATCTGGGGAGGTTCGGCAAATCACCCACTTATTCAGAAGTTCTTCGCGAGGTTGCCAAGACAGCCACTGAACGGCAGCAACTGTTGCGCAGTTACTTCGAGCCCGCGGAAAATGAGCGAGCAACCGGCAAGAAACTTCCGACACGTGCGCATCATGCGATTGCAAGCCTGATGAGCTCCGGACTAATCCGAGTTGTCGTGACAACAAACTTCGATCGGCTTCTGGAACAGGCTCTTGCGGAACGAGGAATCTACCCCACGATCATTAGCAACGCGGACAGTGCGAAAGGTGCGTTGCCGCTTTCGCACGCAGGTCCAACGCTAGTCAAAGTTCATGGCGACTACTGCGACACACGAATCCTGAACACGCCGGAAGAACTGGCCAGCTACGCCCCGGAAATGAATAGCCTGTTGGACCGCGTATTCGACGAATTCGGTCTAATCGTGTGCGGGTGGTCTGCTGATTGGGACACCGCCCTCGCTCAAGCTGCGT
>CAWEUH010000044.1:0-59100 GCA_963811985.1 uncultured delta proteobacterium | reverse complement strand
TGACTTCAACAAGACGCCCGCATCGGCACGGAAAGAGCCATCAAGTTCGTGGCAGCGCGCGGCATCAAGACACCAAAACCCGACAGCCCCGGATCGACAAGCCCCTCGAGATGCTACGAAGCGAGACCCAACAAGAAGGAACGACGTGTTGGCCATGGAGCGCTGCGGCGCTTCCGGATGGAACCAGACCGGCACTACGCATCAGACCCGCAACGGCGCCCCACGCATCAAAAGGCCACGCCCCAAAAGCCCCGAGCAGCGCCAGCCCACAAGATGGAAGGCAGCGAGACCCAACAGACAAATCAGCATGGAATAGCGACCGGCGCTGCCAACCCATCAGGTCACGATCCGAACTGGAACCACCCACCGTCAGGCCCCGCTGCGAACAACCCGCGGAACAACGTCGCCGGTTGCCGGCATCCCGACGCAATAACGCGGATGCAAATCAAAGCCAATTCCCCCAAAATACGGTTCGGTCTAACGGCTTGTGCTTCAGAAGCGGCCCAGCCAACCCCGGAAACACGCATCATGATGCCACGACCGGCGGCAGCCGTACAATGGACGCGAAGCCACGGATGCCGACGAGGCAAAACCTGTCCCGACACAAAGGCCGCCTTCTGCAAGCACGTGTTAGACCCGGCCGCCACGACGTGACCGACGGCAGCGGGGGCAATGACATCGAAAGAAAGCCCGGCATCAGAAAGCCACGTCCCAACAAATCCGAGGCAGCGCCCGGCATCAAGACACCAAAACCCGACAGCCCCGGATCGACAAACCCCTCGAGACGCCACGAAGCGAGACCCAACAAGAAGGAACGACGTGTTGGCCATGGAGCGCTGCAGCGCTTCCGGATGGAACCAGACCGGCACTACGCATCAGACCCGCAACGGCGCCCCACGCATCAAAAGGCCACGCCCCAAAAGCCCCGAGCAGCGCCAGCCCCCAAGATGGAAGGGAGCGAGACCCAACAGCCCCGCCAGCAAGAAAAAGCGACCGGCGCTGCCAACCCATCAGGTCACGATCCGAACTGGAACCACCCACCGTCAGGCCCCGCTGCGAACAACCCACGGAACAACGCCACCGGTTGCCGGCATCCAGTCGCAAGAACCTGACGACAAACCAATTCGCCCTCTCCAAGAAATACGGCTCGGTCTAACGGCTTGTGCTTCAGAAGCGGCCCAGCCAACCCCGGAAACACGCATCATGATGCCACGACCGGCGGCAGCCGTAAAATGGAAGCGAAGCCACGGCTGACGACGAGCCAAAACCTGTCCCGACACAAAGGCCGTCTTCTGCAAGCACGTGTTAGACCCGGCCGCCACGACGTGACCGACGGCAGCGGGGGCGAATGACATCGAAAGAAAGCCCGGCATCAGAAAGCCACGTCCCAACAAATCCGAGGCAGCGCCCGGCATCAAGACACCAAAACCCGACAGCCCCGGATTGACAAACCCCTCGAGACGCTACGAAGCGAGACCCAACAAGAAGGAACGACGTGTTGGCCATGGAGCGCTGCAGCGCTTCCGGATGGAACCAGACCGGCACTACGCATCAGACCCGCAACGGCGCCCCACGCATCAAAAGGCCACGCCCCAAAAGCCCCGAGCAGCGCCAGCCCACAAGATGGAAGGGAGCGAGACCCAACAGCCCCGCCAGCAAGAAAAAGCGACCGGCGCTGCCAACCCATCAGGTCACGATCCGGATCGGAACCACCCACCGTTAGGCCCCCGCTGCGAACAGACCGCGGAACAACGAATCAGGTTGCCGGCATCCAGTCGCAAGAACCTGACGACAAACCAACTCGCCCGCTTCAAAAAATACGGCGCGGCATAACGGCCCGCGCTTCTGCCGCGGCCCATCCAGCGGCGAAAGCACGCGTCATGATGCCAGAACAGCGCAGCGAGTACAATGGATGGCGTAGCGCACGAGCGGAGCAGGCATGACCACAAGCAAGGCCAAGGCCGCCGGCAGCAAGCGCTTGTTATGCCCGGCCGCTACGACGCGGCTATCGGCAGCGGGGGCAAAAAGTTCAAAAGAAGGCCCGGCAGCAGCAAGCAACGCCCCAACAGGTTCGTGGCAGCGCCCACGCATCAAGTCACCAAAGCGTGTCGGTCTCGGAATAGGGCCAAAAACGTGTTGGTTCAGCAACAACGCTTCAAGATGCCACGAAGCGAGACCTATCAGCCAGAACTACGCATTGGCTCGCCAAAAGCGCGCTGCAACGCATCAGGATGGAACAGAGAACAGCGACAACGCATCGGCACAGCCCGAGAAACCCGAACGCCGGCAAAAACGCACCAGACATCAACGACCCAGAAGCCCGGTGCAGCGTCGCGACCTAACAAGCTGGAAGGGAGCGAGACCTGTCAACAAGCAGCAGGATGGAACAGTGGCGGCGCTGCCAACGCATCAAGTCGCAGTCCGGACCGGAATAACGCATGGTAAGGCCCCGCCGCGAACCAGCCACGGAATAACGTCGCCGGTCACCGGTCAACCAGGAACAACAACATCCGATCAGCCAAGCCCAATTCCCCAAAAATCGGCGCGGCATAACGGCTTGTGCTTCAGAAGCGGCCCAGCCAACCCCGGAAACACGCATCATGATGCCACGACCGGCGGCAGCCGTACAATGGACGCGAAGCCACGGATGCCGACGAGGCAAAACCTGTCCCGACACAAAGGCCGCCTTCTGCAAGCACGTGTTAGACCCGGCCGCCACGACGTGACCGACGGCAGCGGGGGCGAAGACATCAAAAGAAAGCCCGGCATCAGAAAGCCACGTCCCAACAAATCCGAGGCAGCGCCCGGCATCAAGACACCAAAACCCGACAGCCCCGGATCGACAAACCCCTCGAGACGCTACGAAGCGAGACCCAACAAGAAGGAACGACGTGTTGGCCATGGAGCGCTGCAGCGCTTCCGGATGGAACCAGACCGGCACTACGCATCAGACCCGCAACGGCGCCCCACGCATCAAAAGGCCACGCCCCAAAAGCCCCGAGCAGCGCCAGCCCACAAGATGGCAGGGAGCGAGACCCAACAGCCCCGCCAGCAAGAAAAAGCGACCGGCGCTGCCAACCCATCAGGTCACGATCCGGATCGGAACCACCCAATGTCAGGCCCCGCTGCGAACAACCCACGGAACAACGCCACCGGTTGCCGGCATCCAGTCGCAAGAACCTGACGACAAACCAATTCGCCCTCTCCAAGAAATACGGCTCGGTCTAACGGCTTGTGCTTCAGAAGCGGCCCAGCCAACCCCGGAAACACGCATCATGATGCCACGACCGGCGGCAGCCGTACAATGGACGCGAAGCCACGGATGCCGACGAGGCAAAACCTGTCCCGACACAAAGGCCGCCTTCTGCAAGCACGTGTTAGACCCGGCCGCCACGACGTGACCGACGGCAGCGGGGGCGAGGACATAAAAAGAAAGCTCGGCATCAGAAAGCCACGCCCCGACAAATCCGAGGCAGCGCCCGGCATCAAGACACCAAAACCCGACAGCCCCGGATGGGCCAACCCCTCCAGACGCCACGAAGCGAGACCCAACAAGAAGGAACGACGTGTTGGCCATGGAGCGCTGCAGCGCTTCCGGATGGAACCAGACCGGCACTACGCATCAGACCCGCAACGGCGCCCCACGCATCAAAAGGCCACGCCCCAAAAGCCCCGAGCAGCGCCAGCCCACAAGATGAAAGGGAGCGAGACCCAACAGCCCCGCCAGCAAGGAAAAGCGACCGGCGCTGCCAACCCATCAGGTCACGATCCGGATCGGAACCACCCACCGTCAGGCCCCGCTGCGAACAACCCACGGAACAACGCCACCGGTTGCCGGCATCCAGTCGCAAGAACCTGACGACAAACCAATTCGCCCTCTCCAAGAAATACGGCTCGGTCTAACGGCTTGGCAATAACTTGCGGCCCAGAAAGTACCACGGAAACGTGTCCGGTAACTAGGCAGCCGCCGACAGTAAAATTGGCGCGAGCGAAGCGAGTCACTGTGGGCGGCAGCAACGACCTTCAAGCAAGGAAAGCTGGCAAGTTCATTGCCGAGTTAGCTAGCTCGCTTCCTTGCACGCCGAACGTAGGCTGCTGGCAGCTCGTCTCCTTCGATCGGCTTTGCCTTCGGTATGCGAGACAGTGCCGCATTGAATTTGGTTTTGGATCCGCGCTTGGCTCGCTCGGCCAGGTACT
Source organism: uncultured delta proteobacterium (assembly GCA_963811985.1). Taxonomy (GTDB): domain Bacteria; phylum Myxococcota_A; class Polyangia; order Polyangiales; family Polyangiaceae; genus FEN-1139. Next base: position 54,903 of record CAWEUH010000044.1, on the reverse strand, counting down.
CCTCGGTCATGAGAGCGGCAAGCTTCTCCGCAGCTGCCGAGCTAATCAGTTGATTGAGCGAAATCCCCTCGCTCTGAGCGAGTTCAGCAAGTTTTCGGTGAAGGGATTCAGGGAGTCGCAGACTGAGAGTTGCCATTAGAGCCTCCGAAGATGGTGAACGAGAAAGTTGCCGGGAGACAAGACTTGAACGCCGAATCTGGATATGGCTCCAAAGTCCTTTACGTTATGCGTGACGATCGCGTACGCCTGGCTGGCAACAGCGACCTCCGCAACCATGTCGTCATTGGGATCACGCAGCAATGGTCTCCAGAGGAAAAAGACCCGTTGCTGGGTGCCAACGAGGCACAGATAGTCAAGGAGTGCGGTAACGTCCCCGTGGCGTCTCGGGGGCTTGGTATGACGCAGAAGAACCGACTCATACTCAATGACCAGTGGAACGGACAACGCTATCGTGAACGTCTCATCTCGCAACTCCTCTAGTAACGCGAAGGAGGCCCCGGCGCTAGACCGCCAAGCCGCAACCAAGACCGAGGTATCCAAAACGACGAGCACGGATATACGGTATCACGCACGATACCACGCCGCCAGGCGACCCGCGAATCCTGGCACATTGGCTCACTAAGTTCGGGAACGGAATCTAGAAAAGCAGAAAGACCGCGACGTGGAGCTCGGTGCGGGAGCCAAGTTCTGAGCAGCTGTTCTACACGCCGGTCCGGATGCCACCGAAGTACCGTGCGCGTGGAGAGATGTTCGAGGGCGTCCCGCCAGGCGACTGCGTTTTAGTCTAGCTAACGACCTTGCGCTTCACTTGCGGCCCAGAAAGGCTCGCAAGCACGTGTCAGGTTACCAGAACAAGTGCCAGCCGTAAAATGGTCGCGCAGCCACGGCTGGCACTGACAACAACTTCCCACAAAGGAAAGCCGCCAAGTGCAAGCGCTTGTTATGCGGACCCAGATCGCCCAAGCATCGCGCGAGCTTCGTCGATCGTGAGTAGCTCTGGCGCCCGATGGTGTAGGACAGCGTGACAGTTCGGACAGACCGGACGCAAATCTGCTACCGGGTCTACGACGTATTGTTGTCGTATCCCCGAGAGCGGCCGCAAGTGATGCACGTGAATGAAGCCGTCAACTGCGGGGCCATAGGTTGCACCGAAGGACATTCCGCAAATGCAGCAGGCGCAGCCATAGTGCTCTAGACAGCGACGTCGCGCTTTCGTATCACGCTCGAAGGCGTTTACTACTACAGTGCGGACCGCACCCTCAACAAGGGGCTCGAGGGTCAGAACTTCGTCGGGATGGTCGGGCGGCGGCAAAGGGCCAAATTGACCTGGAAGGTCAGGTCGGGGCAACATGCGGCCAATTGCGCGTTCGAGAAATAGAAGTATGCCTACCGAGAAAGCCCGCCTAAAAGGCGAACCGCGTTTCCGATTTGCAGCCTCGACAATGAATTTGTGAAGGGATTGGATGTATGTGTTCGGAATATCAACCGCGGTCGCAAGGTCAGCGTCAAGGACTCCAGACGGCACGGGAACTGAAGAGAAAACCGGTCGCGACCCGTACTTGAAGGTCAAACCGACGTGTGACTCTGCGTGTTTCGGGATCGACGTGATTAGGCGAAGGGTGCCGGGGCGCATCGTCAGGACTTCAACCTGACCGACGTTCAATCGAATCTTTTCCGGAAATAGGCTAATGCTCCACGCTTTGGGCTCGGCATTGTGAGCGACTTCAATCGCTCGCGCCAGGATAGCGGCCACGGTGAGTAACGCAGGCTCCGGCACCAAGTGCCTGAAGACAGCATTGGCATCTTGAGGGTCGTCCCTGTCAACATTTCTCGATCCTTGCAAACTCTTGGACGACGGCGACTGGACGAGCGACAGCGGTGATAGGACCCAATATCGCCGCTCGGTCTTGGACAGGGTGATACCGAACGATTGACAGACTCGGTGATAAGCTTCTTCCGACGCTTGATCGGATATTCTCTTCCCCAGGATGTTCGTTATGGCCTTGTCCGTTACGCCACCGTCTTTGGCTTTGTTGAGCGCGTGCCGAACAAACGTATTGTCCCGGTACCCCGCAAAACGACTGGGAGCAAACTGCGCTCGGTCGGCACTGCAGACGAAATTCCTTCCCTGCTTGAGCATCTCTAGAAACGTCGCGTGGTCGGCACTCGCAGGTTGTGCGGCTTCCCAAAACTTGCTTACGGACACTGCGAGTTCGCGTTGAGACGTGATAGGTCGCATCTTGGGCATTGTGGTGGTCATCCGTCCCGACTGGTCGCGTGGTTCCGCATAACGACCTTGCGCTTCACTTGCGGCCCAGAAAGGCTCGCAAGCACGTGTCAGGTTACCAGAACAAGTGCCAGCCGTAAAATGGTCGCGCAGCCACGGCTGGCACTGACAACAACTTCCCACAAAGGAAAGCCGCCAAGTGCAAGCGCTTGTTATGCGGACCCAGATCGCCCAAGCATCGCGCGAGCTTCGTCGATCGTGAGTAGCTCTGGCGCCCGATGGTGTAGGACAGCGTGACAGTTCGGACAGACCGGACGCAAATCTGCTACCGGGTCTACGACGTATTGTTGTCGTATCCCCGAGAGCGGCCGCAAGTGATGCACGTGAATGAAGCCGTCAACTGCGGGGCCATAGGTTGCACCGAAGGACATTCCGCAAATGCAGCAGGCGCAGCCATAGTGCTCTAGACAGCGACGTCGCGCTTTCGTATCACGCTCGAAGGCGTTTACTACTACAGTGCGGACCGCACCCTCAACAAGGGGCTCGAGGGTCAGAACTTCGTCGGGATGGTCGGGCGGCGGCAAAGGGCCAAATTGACCTGGAAGGTCAGGTCGGGGCAACATGCGGCCAATTGCGCGTTCGAGAAATAGAAGTATGCCTACCGAGAAAGCCCGCCTAAAAGGCGAACCGCGTTTCCGATTTGCAGCCTCGACAATGAATTTGTGAAGGGATTGGATGTATGTGTTCGGAATATCAACCGCGGTCGCAAGGTCAGCGTCAAGGACTCCAGACGGCACGGGAACTGAAGAGAAAACCGGTCGCGACCCGTACTTGAAGGTCAAACCGACGTGTGACTCTGCGTGTTTCGGGATCGACGTGATTAGGCGAAGGGTGCCGGGGCGCATCGTCAGGACTTCAACCTGACCGACGTTCAATCGAATCTTTTCCGGAAATAGGCTAATGCTCCACGCTTTGGGCTCGGCATTGTGAGCGACTTCAATCGCTCGCGCCAGGATAGCGGCCACGGTGAGTAACGCAGGCTCCGGCACCAAGTGCCTGAAGACAGCATTGGCATCTTGAGGGTCGTCCCTGTCAACATTTCTCGATCCTTGCAAACTCTTGGACGACGGCGACTGGACGAGCGACAGCGGTGATAGGACCCAATATCGCCGCTCGGTCTTGGACAGGGTGATACCGAACGATTGACAGACTCGGTGATAAGCTTCTTCCGACGCTTGATCGGATATTCTCTTCCCCAGGATGTTCGTTATGGCCTTGTCCGTTACGCCACCGTCTTTGGCTTTGTTGAGCGCGTGCCGAACAAACGTATTGTCCCGGTACCCCGCAAAACGACTGGGAGCAAACTGCGCTCGGTCGGCACTGCAGACGAAATTCCTTCCCTGCTTGAGCATCTCTAGAAACGTCGCGTGGTCGGCACTCGCAGGTTGTGCGGCTTCCCAAAACTTGCTTACGGACACTGCGAGTTCGCGTTGAGACGTGATAGGTCGCATCTTGGGCATTGTGGTGGTCATCCGTCCCGACTGGTCGCGTGGTTCCGCATAACTTATATTGAGCTGCAGAAGCCGCTAGGATTTCGCGATCACATTACGCACAGAATCCAGAGCCGGTCTACTGCATTTGCCGTCCGTTGAGAATCGGACTTAGGCAGTTCTGTCTCTGGTGACGAAACTCTGGAAGTCGTCGGATATTGGTTGCTCGAAATGGAGTTAAGTTGGAAATTTGCTGCCCCGCAGGGGCGTTTCGCAGCAGGTTTGCGAACGGAAAGGCCGCTGCGAGCATTGCGACGAAAGGCAGGGCTACCACTGCAGAGGCCGCGCAAAGGCACGTCAACGTCGCCGGCGATCGCCACCCGCATTTGCGAGAAAGTGTCGCGAATAGGGCGGTCGTTCAGGGTGGTGTCACTCGGAAATCACCTTGGCCGCGCGTTCCGCGCAACTTGGGGCCATGTCTGGCACAGTCTGTGCTGACCCCGCGACGATGTCCTCGAACATTTCAACGGACGCCGGCGGCGGCAAGCGATTGTTGGATCGCGTCCAGGAAGCTCTCGCCGTTCGGCACTACAGCCCGAGAACCGCCGAAGCATATGGAACCTGGATTCGACGCTTCATCCGATTCCACCATCGCCGTCACCCGGCCGAAATGGGTGCACCCGAAGTTGCGGCGTTCCTGTCCAGCTTGGCCACGACAGGAAATGTCAGTTCGTCAACCCAGAATCAGGCCTTGGCCGCGATCCTCTTTCTTTATTCGGACGTGTTGCACCAGAGTCTTGAGTCATTTGCCGACTTCGTGCGCGCAAAGAAGCCACAGACACTGCCGGTAGTCATGACCCGAGTGGAAGTCGCAGCAGTTTTGGCTGCCCTTCGAGGCACACCCTTGCTGATGACGTCATTGCTTTACGGGTCAGGCCTGCGCTTGCTTGAGTGCTGTACCCTTCGCGTAAAAGACGTCAACTTTGGCACGTGCCAGTTGACGATTCGACAGGGGAAAGGCATGAAAGATCGGGTCACAGTACTACCAAAGGCCATGGCAGAACCGCTTCAAGCCCATCTTGTACAGGTCCACCGACAACACGAGCGAGACATGAGTAACGGCGCCGGACATGTAGCATTGCCATCTGCTCTTGACGTGAAGTACCCAAATGCGTCCGTCGAATGGGGCTGGCAATGGGTGTTTCCAGCCACTCGGCTATACTACGACTCCGATTCCGGTCAGCGACGTCGGCATCATTTGCACGAGACCGTACTACAACGTGCCGTCCACAATGCTGTGCGAAGTGCCGGCCTTACCAAGTCTGTAGGATGCCATTCATTTCGTCATTCATTTGCGACTCACTTGCTTGAGGCTGGTTACGACATCCGAACGATTCAAAAGCTTCTTGGTCATCGTGATGTTCGGACCACCATGATCTACACGCATGTTCTCAATCGGGGCGCCTTTGGCGTGCAGAGTCCACTAGATGGTAGCGGCTCGAAAATCGATCCTGCTGCCTGCCTTGATGATAGCGAGTGGATGGGGGTTCGATGACCTGGTGCGATTTTGTTCGGCGAATGCCGGGTTTCCATTTTCAAAGCAGTGCCGCAAAAGAGTTGGGCGCCCAGTCAGAATTTTCCCTACATGTCGTGGCTGAGATTTGGTAATCGATTGCGCTGCAAAAGCACCTTAGGGTTCGCGTAACATATTGTAATTATTGATCTAGTTTTTGCAGCAGCAGCGTGGATGCGTGTGCCCACAATCAGTACCCGCACCCGTGCGGGTACCGATTATGGTCACACGAGGGGAGGGGAGTGATGGAAAGAAAAGACTGGCTCAGAATCATGCAAATCTCGCAAGTCATGCAACTTCAATCTGCCGCAATGGCGAACAAAGCAAAGGCGGGATCAGTCAGGCAACGCAAGGATCAGGCTACTAGGCTTGTTGCGAGTCCCACATCATTAGGGTGTCACTACCCACGCGGCTGGATCTCTGACCGTACGTGACTGTTGGCTAGTGGCCCAAGCCATCCTTGCCTCCTTGGAGGTGAGCAGGACAACAATGCCGCTTCAATTCACCAAGTCGGCATGTTCGAAGCTGTCAAACGGCGCTTGGTCCGCCATTGACACGAAATCATAGTTGCCTTTGCCCACGGATGCGCTCAGTCGCTGGAGGATACTGGGCACATCCACGCAAGCATAAGATGACCGAGCGGAGCCGCTGCCCGGTGGCTGAATTGGAGCAAATCAGCTTTGGATTCTTGCCGCGTGCCGCCGCCTTTTAGGTCGCGTTCCGGCCGAAATCGGAGTTGACGTTCGAATTTCGGAGTACAGTTCGCCAACCTCGTTCAATCAGCACGTAGGTAATATGACCAGGGGATGATTGCTTGAGGAGCGGAAGCTCTTGCAGCCAACTGAACTGCACCGGCATAAGCCCCAGCGACGTGCAAGCCGCGATTGGCGCGTGGTCCGCGAAAAACCATGCCGCTTGAAATCATTCGCAATTTCGGTGGCCCCGTAGCTTGGGCTAACGTGAAGAACATCACTTTTAATTAAGCCCTGCTTTACGTCACAACATTGTACACCTTCCACTGCGATGTTTCGATGAGTTAGAAATCACGCGAGAAATCGGCCGGAAGTGCTGTTTGTTCGAAGAGATGCCACTTGGTCAACTATGAGTCCTGGCGCACGAAGCAGCCGGTGCGATAGCCGACGTGAGCCAAAAATCATTAGCCCAGGCGCCGACGGGGAGTCGAAGGATCTCAAGCCTGTCGCATATGCACACCAACACGTACAGAATGTCTCGAGTCGTAGCTGGGCTGAACACTCTCTCGATTGTCTTCACCACAGAGAGATGGGAGCATTGATGAATGAAGCCCGCAGGGGTTGTCGCCCGGCTCATTTCCCTTATCCTTGTTCTTCGGGTAATTCCCGCACTCAGCCATCCACCGGCCCGTACTATCCAAGCCGTTCCTCTATTTACTATCGGCAAGAGCCAGAACAAGAACCAGGTTCAATACGCAGTCCACGTGGACGACCACTGCGTGCCAATGCCGGGCGCACCAGTTTTCGCCTATTGGAAGATGCTTGAGCTTGGCCTGACTCGCGTAGCGCCGCTCTTGTCGCGCGAGTACAGGGCCTATGGAATCGCGAGCCAGCGCGTCACGACACGCGACACCGATGGCGGCAAGATTCGCCTAGTGTTGCAGGCGCTTCCCAGTCGAACGATTCTTGTGGAAACGCTGCGCGGGCGCAGCGGTGCTTGCCGAGCACTTGCGACGGTCACAATCGCTGGCACGCCGGCGCACCTCTTCGATGTCTACGTCAAACTGACGTGGCTCCTCGGCGTAGACTATTTGCTTCTGCGGGGCTGGTCGATGGATGGCACCCGCATACTGAATGAAAAGCTTAGGGCGTAGTCGCTCGCGCCTCCATGGTAGGGTCGAGGACTGGCGCGGTGGTGACAGGCGTCGGGGAGTGTCTGTTGCTTCGGGTACCTATCGCGCACGGCAAGCGCTTCCCACGAGAGCCAACGCGCATTGCCCTGGTTGTCGGCAACACTCGAAATTGCCTTGCTCTTGCAAGGCCCCCAGCGATTATCCCGTCCTGGACAAAAATTGAACCGATCTACAAAATCTGAAGATGCGTCGGTTGCGCCGACAACTCGAATCTTTCTAGCGAGCGAATTTGAAAACAGTTTTCTCGTTTCCTGCTCCCAACGATCCAGTTGATCGTGCGATCTGAAATCGGTCTGAATCGGCGGGAGGGACGATTTCCAGGCCGTAATGCTGCGAATTTGAGTTGCGGATCGAGGTTCAGCGAAGCGTGCTGAACGATGTAGCGGTTCCTTGAATGGTCTGGAGCTCCGTCAATCACCGATGCCCTGTGTTGGCTACCGAATGCGTCCGGCAGAATACCAGCGTGATTTCAGCACATTTGCCACCAACCGGCCATTCAAATTGACGCACCCCTTGACGCAGTGGTCACTGCGTCATTTCCAGAGTTTGGTTGACGATAGATTCAGGGAAATGTCTCAGATCCTGGGCGGATCTGGCAGGGAGCCAGCACACCACTGTGTACACAGATGCAGCAGCGAGCCACCACGGTCCTACTGATTTTTGAACTGCGCTCAACGTCGGGAGCGTCCGTACGCATTGAGTGAGCTCCAAGAGATGATTCAACTTTGCAATGCTGGTTTGGTTTGTCGTTTCGTCGGATTCTGTTCGGTCATTTCGCTGGCCGGACTGAATGGCTGTAGTGGTTCGAGCGATTCGGGAGGGCCCACCGGAACCGTTTTGCTCTCAACCGGCGGCTCGACTGCGACTGGAGGCTCGATTGGAAGCGGCGGCGCACCGGCGCAAGGTGGCCTATCCAGCAAATCAACTGCGACAACTGCGGGAGGCGTTCCTTCGACTTCGACAACCACGGCGACCCAATCCACCGGCGGAACGCTAACCACAGCGGGGGCTAGTTCGAACGGGGGATTGAGCGCCACGGGTGGCGCGCCGGCCACCGGTGGCGCGAGCAGCGGCACCAGCACGAGTGCTACGGGCGGCGCGCTGGCCGGTGGCGCGAGCAGCGGCACCAGTACGAGTGCTACGGGTGGCGCGCTGGCCACCGGTGGCGCAAGCCGCGGCACGCGTGCGACCGGCGGCAGGAGCAGCACAGGTGGCGCATTCGGCACTGGCGACCTGGCCGCAATTGGCGGTGCATCGCAAACCGGAGGAACATCCGTTGCGGGCGGAGCTCCCAGCGCGGGCGGCACGCGTGCGACCGGCGGCAGCTCGAATATGGCAAGCATCATCGGTTCGTGTGATCCGTCGAATCTTTCGGATACAACCTGTTTGCCACCCAAACCCGTCATCCCCACAGGTTGCGCCAAGGTCACGGCTCCCCGCACCGTCGCGGTTTCAACCGGTTCGAAGAACACGCTCGTCCCCGAATCGCTGACGGAAACGCTGGACACAGGCCTGATTACCCAAGCCTTCGCAATCAACTCCTGCGTAGAGCTGACGACCGGTAGCAGCGGCGCCAACGCATTTCTCACCGGTACCGTTCAGTTGACGTCTGGCCAAACTCTTGTCATCGATCAGGGAGTGACAGTGTACGGCTCACGCAACCCGAAGTCGTATGGTGCTGCGTGCGTCGTTATCGACCCAACCGGTGCGGTTTCGGACACGAGTGTCACTGCTGACGCCCAATACGATTGCGGTGCCCTGTTCACTGTTACCGGGGACCAAGTCGCGATTGTGGGGCAAGGCACGATCGATGGTCAGGGCGGTGAGCCGTTGCTCGGGGTGTCGCCGCCGACGAAGGACATCGACAACGTGTCTAATCCGAGTATCCCGTCCGGGAGCTTTTCTTGGTGGAACGTCTCCGACTGGCAGCGACACGATACTCGCGCGCAGGGATCCGGCCCTGGTTCGGCGCCGAATCCGGCGCTCATCCGGGTGCACGAGGCTTCGAACTTCGTCCTGTACGGCTTGAACCTCTACAATTCAGCGTTCTTCCACGTCCAGCTTAACAGCGATAAGTTCGTCGTCTGGGGCATCAATCTGCAATCTCCCACCAACAAAACGAGCAGCGCGGGTCAAACACTTTCCAACTTCATCGCGCGTAATACCGACGGCGTCGATCCCGGTGCGGCCACCGGGATCACTCGAAATGGATACATCGTCGGATGCCGAATTTCCACCGGTGACGATGAGATCGCCGTCAAGGGCAACGCACAGGGCGGAGCGAACAACATTGTGATAGCACACAACCACTTTGGCACCGGGCACGGCATGTCGCTCGGCAGCGCGACGATTCAAGGCATCACGAACGTGCACGTCTACGATTTGACCATTGACGGTGATGTTCCTGTAGACTCAACCACGGGTTCGAGCGATCTTAATGGTGTTCGAGTCAAGTCCTATGCGGGTAATGGTGGGTTCGTAAGGCACGTGCTTTTCGAAGATATCTGCACCCGAGACGAAGTGTATCCCATCTACGTAACGTCCAACTACGACGCCAACCCAATCGTAAACCCCAACGGCGTCCCGCCGGATTTCCAGGATATCAAAGTCAGGAACTTGCATCAGCTGAACGTCAACGGTCCTCAGATCGCCCACGAAGTCGATGTGTACGTGGAAGGCAACACCTCGCACCAAGCCACCATCAACTTCACTAACGTCTACGTCGAGACTTCGTCCGACAAGAAAGGTGGCCCTGTGCTCGACCAACAATCGACGGCGACGCTTACCGGCACGATGAACGTAGGTGATCCTCCCTCCAACGATCCGTGCACCGGCAAGATGTGGTGGCCCAGCATACCGACAATCCCATAAACGTCCTTCACGCGCGAGGAAACCCCAAAGGGTGCGCCCCGCCAACCCCGCTGTGTGCTAGAATTCAAGCGAGCAAGAATCAAGCAATTCTGGGTAGCTCTGCAGCGCAGCACAGCTACGACTCGGGACATTCCGGACTTTTTGGTGTGCAATTGCAACATGCTGGAAATCCCTGGACCTTTCGCAAGCCTCGGCCATAGCGTGAGCGATTTTGGATCAGACAAACGGTCCGGCAGAGGCAGAAGGCACCCGAGTTCCCGATTTCGTGCGTCGTACGCTCTGCGACGAGAGACAGGGGCCGTGTTGGTCGTGGTTACGCCCAAGGCGTAGCAACTCACGGCTGTGCCGGCTACATGAGTCCTCCGCCGCATGATCGTTCAGATTTCCGTTGCATACAAGTCTTGAACTTCCAGCTGGCTTGAGCCAAATCGGACTCGTGTTGGCCAGCATCATTCGACGTCTTCGATCGGTAACTGGTCGAATACTCAATCGGGTTCGAACGGCTACGCGATACCAAGTCGCACCGCTTCGGATTTGGTCTGCGTTACGCACGCGGCCGCAGCGCCAAACGGATCCAAATTCTTGTGCTGCTGGCCGCGCTTGCGTCGTGGGTTCTCTGGTTAGCCGGTCTTGCCGGGCGCTCGCTGGGACTGGCGCGCCATTTCCAAGCCAACACGGTCCACCAACGCAACGTTCTCTCAACACCCTTCCTCGGAAGGCAGTTGCTTCTCAAGCATATGCAACACTTCACCGATTCGCTATTGAATGAAGCATTCGCCCAACTTAGGCGCCTCGCCTGTGCGACCCTGCTGTCCTAAATTCGCGGGATCCCTCAGCAAGTTTTCAAAGGGGGCCTACGTCAAGTCCATTCCAGTTCTCGCAGGACTCCATCGTGACTACCAGGTCGCGGCTTGATGACGCGGATCGACGAAAGAGCCAACACAGGCCTCACGTTCGATCCTTGGACAGAGGATGAGCCTTACTGGCGCGGGATCTGGCCGACTTCTGCCAGGTCGTTCACAGGAGTCATCACCGTTGGAAATACTGTCAGAGCTTCCTTCAGTTCGAGCCTGATGCCATTCATCTGCGCGAGCATTGGACAACCCGACTTGGATCGTAATGACGCAGCTAACGGCGGAAGCGAACAGCAATATTGTGAGAATTGAATCAGGTCGGCACCGCGTGTCGGCCTCCCTTCATCCCAATTATGCCACAGATCGGTGTTGGGTGGCGGCCTCGGTTGTACGGCAGCGATCACCCGCCGAAGTTCACCGTCGCTCACTCAGACGTTGCCTGGCTGCCAGACCCAGCCTTGGCCCGATGAGCGCGGCGCCACTATTGCCAACCAAGCTTGGCCGTGAGCTGCGCCTGGAGGATGCCAGCCATTCTCTTCTGCTCAGCGACATTGGGGTGCCAGTCGCAGCCCGTCGGAACCGAGGTGTCCTCTACGCCCAAGTCGAACGTGGCGAGCTTGGTGTCGTTTGTGCTCGCTTGCACTTTGGCAATCACGTTCGAGAGGCGCGTCTTGACCTGTGTCAGCTGAGGGTCGTCCAACAGCGAACCAATGACGAGGAAGATCCAGGCATCCGGGTAGTGGCTCCGAATCGTCGCGATGAAGTTGACGTAAGCGGTTTCATAAGGAATCCCTGGATCTTGAGGTGTCGTATAATTGTTGGCCCAGTCGTTAGTGCCGAGGTTGATCACGACGACTGATGCTTTGGGCGTGAAGTCCCACTTGGTCGTGTCAGTCGTACCCAGTGCGTTGGGGTATACTCTCGGGAGCACGTTGTTCGTGTCGTTTGTGTTGTCTCGATACATGCCCCAGCCCGACAGCGCAATCGTGCTGACTTCGGCGCCTAGGTCGTGCCCGGCCACTGCCCCATACGTCGCATACCAGCTGGAATTCTGCGCCGTCCAGTGGCACGCGGGGTTTGCGACGCCGTTCGGATGGGGCTCGTTGCCGAGATCGCCGTAACCAGCGCTGATCGAGTCGCCCACGACTTCCAGCAAGCGCCCATCGCTCGCGGGCGCGCCCGTGACCGTGCCGGCAGTGAAGCCAAGGAACGTGTTGATGCCCTCCGTGCCTTCAGTTTCGCGATAGAGCTCGACGAGGTGGTCGCCACTGCCGAGACCAGTACCGAGTGTCACGGTTATGTCCGCGCCACTATCGACATTGAATCGAGCTAAGACCTGGTGATCGATGATGGGTTGGAAGTACACGGTGTTACCGCCTTCGGTGCGAAGCTTGACGCTGATGGTGCTGCCGCTCACGTTTGCGATCAGGCCGGCGCCCTGCCACGCAAACTTGGCCGAATTGGCGTCAATGGGCACGACTCTGCCCACCCAGCGGATCTTGCCGTCGTTTACGGAAGAGGTGCCGCCGCTAGCCGGGCTCGCGCCGCCACGACCAGAGGTGCTTCCCCCAACGGCAGCAGAGGTTCCGCCAATGCCGATGCTGGACGTCCCGCCCGTTGCAGGAACGGAACTCGTGCCGCCCGTGCCAGGCACGGAACCGCCGGTGCTGCTCTTGGCACTCGTGCTCGCTCCGGTGACGCCACCGGTATCCGTGGAGCTGTCGCCAGCACCGGGATTCGAAACGCCCCCAGTTACGGCGCCGGAGGCGCCGCCATTCGAGCGACCGCCGATACCCCCGGTGTCCTTGTTACCCGAGCTTCCCGAGCAAGCGAGGCAGACAGCGAGCGATGCGAGAGTCCCGAGTGAGGTTGCGAAAAAACTTGGTGTTCGTACGGATGGGTGACGATGACGCATACGTTGCCCCTCGCGGCGTGCTTCGGTCGAAGTCACTGGAGACTATTCCTTCGGGCTGAAAGATCAACTGCCTCCAGCTTTTCCGCCTGGGGCTGAAAGCAGAACCCCGCGAGGTTTCTCTCGCGATTTCGCGCTTGCGTCATCGAACCTATTCAATCGGGGTACTGGGTGTACAGTTCACGACCGAGCGCGTCTCTTAATGTGGAGGTGCCTTCGCGAGCCGCGGTCAATGACGGGAAGTCGGCGCTATCTTCGATCGTCGGATAGGCTATGAAGGCAACCTGGCCGCGAGCATCGAGGCGCTTGAAGCCGGATAGAACCCATTGTCCGGCGTGCGCAGCTTCCCGGAACTGGCCACGTTTTCGGGCTCTTCGACGGATCGCGGGGTGGTCCAAATCGGTACTACGCAGTCGATGGGGTGAGTCCGAGTGTCTAGTGTTGGCGTAGTCCCGGAGTCGCGCCTCGCGGGGCGTGGTGGGCGAGCATGGCGTTGTGTCGGGCCAAAATATCCAGTAAATTGGCTCCAGAATGAGACGCCTTTTTTCGCCGGAAAACTATTTATGTTGACGGAACCAAGCCAAGTACCTGGAAGGACGTTGGATTTCTTGGTCGTCGATAGCCGTAGCGCGGATACTGCCCCGCCAGTTCGCGCATCCGGACAGCAGGTTGAGTATGCGAGAAGGAGGGGACTGTCTTGCCTCAAGGCGTGCACGCTACTCCGTGTCGCTGGGTCGAGTCTGGGCTACTGCTTGTTTTCCCTCGGGTAGAGGGATAGTGTGACGACCGTTGACGGCGTAGGTGGATACAGTCTACTTCAGGCGAAGGAAAATGGCGCCTAAAATGACTATCCACGGGACAACCAGAAAGTGAGGGTTTGCAAATGAGAAAGCCAAGTGTCCTTGTCTATTTGCTCGCGCTAGCAGTCTCTGCTTGTACCGCTAACACCGGACCGCTCGACGATTCGCCTGAGCAAAACCAGTCGGCTATTCTCAACGGCACGGTCGTGACGCCGTGGCCGAGTGCCACGCCCGCTTACACGCGCGCGATCATGGACCTACACGGCTGCACTGGGACCCTGGTTGATCCCGAGTGGGTCCTCACCGCCAAACACTGTAGTCCCGTACCGGAGGTGTGGAACCATCGACCGTCTGGCGACGTTACGCGCATAGTCGATCGCCGGCAAGATCACGCCTCGTTGGATGTGAGCATGCTGCACCTTAGCTTCCCGTATACTGATGTCCCCCTGGTACCCATATACTGGGGTACGACGGCCACGGTTAGCAACAATCAGACGGTCAAGTGCTACGGCTACGGGGCGAGTCAGACTGGCAATACTTGTGGGACTGGCTTTCCCCCCTGCCAGCTTCCGTCTGGAATGTTGGGGGAGGATTGCGAGATACTCGACTCCGGGAGCGGTATCGGTATCTGTCTGTACACCGACGGCCAGCTGCGGACGACCACCCTGCAAACATCCCGAGATTCGAATCCCTTGTACTTCGATCTGCAGGCGCAAAACGGGGAAACGCTGCTTCCGGGCGACTCGGGCGGTCCATGCTTCTACCAGGATCAGCTTGTTTCCCACTTCGTGAACTACTTTTTCGATATCCAGAACGGCGCGTTCGTGTTCGTTGGCAGCAGTGAGTCCAGCCTCGCGGAATACAGGGACTGGATGGTCTCTACGATGCATGGTGTCTCAAATCTGACCTACACCCAGTGCGCGACGGATTATGGGACCTGTGTCATCGGAACGTCGCCGCTCGGGAGGTACTTTGCGTATGGCGTCAACAACAGCTTTGTCTACAAGTACATTAGTTCCAGCCCGGTTGGCTGCAATCCTACCACGTTCGGCTCCGATCCGGCCCCGGGCGTCGTGAAGGCGTGTTACTATGCCAACTACGGATATGCGGCTACCGAAAACACCACCGGATACGCTGCCAACTCGGAAATTGCGTACGGGGCGAATGGACAGTTCAATTTCGCCCACGAGAGCGGCAACTTCTCTTGTAGCAACGCGACTTTTGGCGATCCCGCACCAGGGGTGGTCAAGGCGTGCTACATCGGTCTTCCTGGCTACACGTTCATCGCAGGCGAAGGAGCGGGCTTCAATCTTGGGTCTAACAACCCCTATCCCATGGCCTATGGAGCCAATGGCAGGTTCCTGTACGCCCTCAAGACAGGATCGGGGACGTGTAACAATACAACCTTCGGAGGAGATCCCGCCCCTGGGGTGGGCAAAACATGCTACCGCCAAATTGGTGTATACGTAGCGAGTGAGGGTCAGTCGTTCAATCAGTCTAATTTCGCCCACTGCATGGTGTACTACACGTCCGGCCGCAATGGCAATGCGCTGACAAAGAGCATCCTGTCCGGGACCTGCAACAACACGACTTTTGGCGGTGATCCTGACTATGGCTACACCAAGATGTGCTATGCGGATTGTGGTGGATAGTCATTTTAAGCCAGTAGTCATTTTAAGCGAGAAGCCGTTCGCGCGTAGGGAAGCCAACCCCTATCATCTTGCCAGCACACGCCGTAACTCGCGGCTCGGGGCTGTCGTCGCTCAATAACGAAATGCCTGGCTGCCAGATTGGAGCAGCTGTCCATCCCAAGAACCTCATCCCGACTGAAGAGGGACCGAGATGGGTGACCCTAGAACTTCGGGGACACGGTTACTCGGCTCGCGGCGGCCGCCAAGGGTCCTCTTGGGCGTACCAGTCGGTATCGCCAGATGCGGTACTGCGCAGCATGGACTGCCCGGACCGGCAACAGGCCTTAGTCCAGTTAGCACCAATCTGGATTCGATCATGGCGGTACTGCGTGCCGGCAACAAGATCGAGGCAATCAAGCTGTATCGTGAGCAAACAGGAGTCGGGCTGAAGGAGGCAAAAAACTCTGTCGAGGCAATCGCGCAGGGCAATATGCCGGCGGCAGAAACGAATTCCTTAGGTGCGCTAGCGAACACAGTTCCGTCAGTCAAGGCGAAGGATGCGGTTTCAATTCGCGGTGGGTTTGGCGAACCCTATTGCTCTCAGGAATGCTGCGACAATGGCGGGAAATATGCCGCCGCAGTTATGCTGAAGAGCCAAACAGGTGTGTGCGGTATCTGCCAGAATCCAGTACAAGCCACTATGTACGGTGCATCTAACTGTGCGGTTGTTCCCTACGAGGGAGTGAACCTTTTTGTATGCAACAGATGTACTACACAAGGCAAGGCGCATCTGCAGGGCTATCGAAAGTGTTGCATGTGCCAAAAAGCATTGTGAAAGTTTCGGGAAGGTGCGCGATAAGATCGAGTTCGAACTATTGCACCTCCCAAAGCAACAGGCCCTGCTCACCCGTGCTGTCCATAAACTCATGGTGCTGGATTGTCGCACGATTTCCGGTGAAAATGCAGGCTTGAAAAGGTGCCACGACCTGCGGCAGTCTGCGCCCGATGCTTCCGGTGCCGTTCCAGTTCGTTATCGCGATGGTGGCGTACGCCATCAACGAACGCATGGCTCGCAGGCTCGAGTACCTTCTGGAGGAGGTCCGCGTGCTGCGGGAGGTCTACACCGAGACCACCGGCCGAAAACGCATCTCATTCACCGACGAGCAACGTCGTCGTCTGGCCATCAAGGGCAAGGCGCTGACGCCCGAGGAACGCGATGGTTGCTGCCAAATTGTTCGCCCTAGTACGATCCTGGCATGGTTTCGCCAACTGGCGGCCAAGAAGTACGATAGCTCCGAGCAGCGCAGAAAGCTCGGTCGACCTCGCAAGCATATCAGTATTCGCGAATTGGTCATGAGGCTCGCGCGCGAGAACCTCGGCTGGGGCTACACCAAAATCCGAGATGCTCTTCGCGGTCTGAAAGTCGAGATAGGTCGCACAACAGTCGCTAACATCTTGGCAGAGGCTGGTATCGAGCCAGCGCCTGAACGAAAGAACAAGCGTACCTGGGCACAGTTCATTCGGAGCCACTGGGAGACGCTCTATGCGTGCGACTTCTTTGCGGTCGAGACGCTGGGCGTGTTCGGCACGGTCCGATACATGGTGTTCTTCGTCATCGAGCTAAAGTCCCGCGCTGTGCATATCGCCGGAATGCGGATCGATCCGGATGGCGCTTGGATGATGCAGTTAGCCCGTAATCTACTGGATCCAGTGGACGGATTCCTTCGAAATGCAACCCACCTCATTCACGATCGCGATCCACTCTTTACCGAAGCCTGGGTCGCTCTGCTCAAGTCAAGTGGGGTGAAGTCGGTGCGAATTCCGGCAAGCAGCCCGAATTGCAGCCCGTATGCGGAGAGGTTCGTGAGGACAGTCCGGACCGAATGCCTCAATCATTTCGTCATCTTTGGCGAGCGTCACCTTCGACATTTGCTTCGCGAGTTCTGTGCGCATTATCTGATGGAGCGTTTCCATCAAGGTCTGGGTGGGCAGCTGATCGTGCAGCGACCGGTGCCTGAGAACGACAACTCAGCGACGGACGCAATTCGATGTCGGTCACGTCTCGGCGGATTGCTTAACTTTTACCATCGGGAAGCGGCGTGATGCTTTGCGACGAGTTTCGGTACACTACAGGGACACCAACCGTTTTGCAGCGCCCGTTGCGGTAGAGGCAACCCAAGTCTTGGGCTTGCGGGGCTAGCCAGCAGCGCCTGTTTTCTGCTCGTTTGAGTTATGGCACAGAACGGGTTTTCCTTGGCGCGACCTGACCGTACCTGCTGGTGGATATTGAGGAATCGAAGAGCGGACGTAAATGGCGGCAGACGTGCACTCACGTGCGACCGTTGGGCTGACAATGATGCGGGGATCAGGTGAACACACAACCACCAGGAGACCAGGAGATCGCAATTCCCGCTCTGGAACGCATCGTTCCGGTTGAGGATTTGCCGACTTCGCTTTGCGCAAGTGGTATGCTCTATATCGCCCCAGACCTAGCTACAGCCTATGTCACGGCGGTGAACCTCCACGGCTTGAATCAACTCGCGAACGCCAGAGATCTCAAAAGCGCTCCAGTTGGCGGTCCAACGAAAGAGGCGGCCGACAAACATTTTGCCCAAGCTTTTGATGGTTCTGTCGCCCGCACCGAACTCGCCTTCTTGGACCCCAAGTCGGAAGTCGCAAACGTGGCAGACGCTCTTGCCAAGCTTTGTGCCGGGGGTCCCATTGCCATATTGGACCTTCCTTGCGGAGCAGGTGCATTTTCGCTGTCTATCTTGTGTACGTTAGCTGAACTTCGAGCACGCGGAACTCTTCCTAGGCAGCCGCTGGATGTTGTCGTGGTAGGTGGCGAGTTCAATTCCCACGCGAGCCGCTATGCGAGCGATCTATTCGCGCGAGTCAATAGCTTTCTCATCACACAGGCGATAAACGTCGAATTCAAACCGCTGTTTTGGGATGTCTGTGATCCTGTTAGCAATTCCGACGTCCTCAAGCGATTTGTTGCCGATTCAGATAGAGTCAGAACCAAACTAGAACGCATTCCATAACCCCCTCAAGAGGATAACGATGCAGGCGAGCTTGAGGAAGGCCAAAAACATTGTGGAATGGCATTCCCACCGCGTGACCAGGCGACGAAATCGTTGTAGCCAAGCGAAGAATCGCTCGATCCGCCAGCGATGGCGATAGCGTCGCAATGGGCGACCATCCTGCGTTTTCGTCTTTCGAGTGGGGTTATGTGGCGCGATCATCTCGATGCCCATCAGGGCCAGATCAGCATCGAGCGGATTGCTATCGTAGGCCATGTCGCCAATGAGGCGCTTGGGAAGTGCCCTCAGGAAGCGCTGCTTGAGCGTCCGCCGAACAAGCTTCGTTTCATGGCGCTGACCACTCGCAATCCCGACGGCGATAGGAAGACCATGGCGGTCGACCACTGCCATGATCTTGGTCGCTTTGCCGCGTCGAGTTTTGCCAACATCAAGACCCCCCTTTTTGCGCCGGCGTGAGAGCCGTCGATATATGCTTCGGTCAAGTCCACTTTGCCTTTGGCAAGCAAGTGCAGCGCCAAGGCATGCAAAATCCTATCGAGAACTCCCCCTCGGTTCCATTTGGTAAACCGGCGATGGCAGGTCGAGTACGGGGGATACTTGCGCGGCATCTCCGACCACTGTGCACCAGTACGCAGAATCCACAACACGCCATTGAGCACATCCCGCGGGTCGCGCCACGGTCTGCCGCCCTTCTCGCTGGTCCGAACCTGTTCCGGCTCGGGTATGTAGGGTCTAACGATATCCCATTGCTCGTCGGTGAGGTCCATCGACCAATCTACAAACATATCCTCGCTTGGATGGAAAGACCCTTGCGAAAGATGGAGTAATATCGATCAGTTACGCTCGCCTACCGGTTATGGAATGCGTTCTAGTAGCAGTGAGCAATTTCAGCGGATTTCTCAATTCGAGCGGGAAACGAAACCACGCAAGGCAACAACTCGATGAAGTATTTCGCTTTTGCTCAGGGGATCAAAGTGTTGCATTATGGCTTGAACCACAAACCAATGTTGCTGTCGAGAAGGGTGGCATTCTGGCCTGGGCCACCGACTTGATCCGAAGGCGGTTTCCGCTTGTTGCCGAAAAGGTTGGCATTGTCACGAAGCCGCTTGAAAGCATCGCTACATCTGAGATCGACTACTCTCTCCCCCTACGGCCCGGACGAGCTGCCAGAGTTAGACTCGCGATTCTTCGCTTTGATCTACGCATGGGTGAGCCATGAACTTGCCCAAGCCAAGCATTATTGCAGTTCGTGCCGTCCGCCAATATAGGTGTCGCGACATCGTTTCCTATCTGGCACTTCGCTACTACCTTGAGAGTCGTTCGGCACGACGCGAAAGGTGGCCCAATGACGTTGCGTCATCCGTTGTCATGCGACGTTCAGCCCGTCCGTACTTCTTCGTGAAGCACTTCAAAGAACGGGATGGCGAGGGCGTAATCCATCACCGAGAACTCCATTTGCCTTGTGCAAACGAGATCCTGGCGGAGGGTGTTCTGTTGGCCGAATGTTCCAAGCACAACGCCTTTGAGAATGCGCCTTCGGTCTTCAGCTACGAACTGTCTAAGGGGGTCGAGTTCGAAGGTATGTTTCGGCCTTACTTTGGTGGTCTGCAGCGTCGGCAGAAGCAAATTGCCATGGCCTGCCGCTCCGACGACGACTTGATTGTGCTCTACGGCGATGTCCGACGCTTCTACCCTTCAATATCACACGAAGTCGCCGCGAATGCTTGGAAGTCAACCTGCGAAGAGGCACATCTCGTAACGCAACACACTGACCTCGGCGTCCGGCTGATCGAGGATTATTCATTTGTCGATAAGCGACATGGATCAGGAATCCTTACGGGTCCAATGTTCAGCCACCTGATCGGCAATCTGGTGATGAAGCCGGTTGATGAGGCGATGGCGGGGCAGAGTCGAGTCTCATATTTTCGGTATGTTGATGATGTTGTGCTGGTTGGCCCGCTTTACGCGGTTCGTGATGCGTATGAGGAACTCGGCCAGAGATTGGGTGACATGGGACTCGAATTGCACCCTGAAGGCTCGGGCAAACATCTTCAGGTTAGCGCTTCGGAGTGGCTCCAAGGCGAGGACGATTTCGCAGATACGACTCAGCCAATTCAGTGGAAGTCACTCGTGCATCGACTCAAGTGCCTATTGCTCGGCGAATCCGCGCGACACGAAACGATTCGGATGGCGCTACGCGCAGCCGGATTCCGATTGCCACTACCTAACTATGCCGGTGTAATTCGTGAGCAAAGCTACCTTGCTCGGATGAAAGGCTTCATCGAAAGCCGATGGATACGAGGCAAGACAGGTAGACTCACTCAGGTGGTTGAAGAAGCGGAAATCTTGCGGGATCGATACCTTCGTGGACTTGATGTCTACTTGGAACAAATTCGTTCGGCTGTACGGTACCAGCGCAAGCGATTGCTTCCAAAAATACGCTATCGGGCAAGTCAACTTGCCTACTTGGCAAGCCATCAGCAGCTTGCTGGGCTTGCTGAGCAAATGCGAGAGGTCCAGGAACTCCAGTTCCACGCTTCAATTCTCATGGGAATCGCAACTGGTGACGCTACAGAAGCCATTCGATTTGGGACCAATTCGGCACAGGCAGTGGCACAAGCGCTTCACGCCGAGGGTAGGGCCGCAACCATACAAGGCCCAGTTACGAACGATATCGAGGCTCAAGGCATCGCAGTATTGGCCTTGAACGGGGTTGCGACGTCAGGGGTTGGGAATGACGACTGGCGCCGAAATGAATTTGTTCGCCTGGCTCGCGACGGCGTGGACCTGGATTTAATGCGGAGCCGTGATCCCTTTGTGCGCGAATTGGCCTCCTTGCACGGTCTTGGTCCACCTCGTCACGCTCAGGTACTGGACACCGCGTTCGACGAAGCTGAAGACTCGGTCTTTGACACGGTAAGCCAACAGATCTTTTCGGCGTCGGGGTAGTCGTGGTGCCGAGTCTCGTGCTGGAGGCAATTGCACAAACGTCATACTTGGTGGCGGACTTCTGGACCACAAAAAGCTGACGGGGCTCGTGCTCCAATCAAGGTGCAGCACGAACCCCATCCAATCAGCACGAAGGGTTGCTACGGCTTCACTGCCTATCCAAGCTTAGCCTTGTACTCCTCAATGTATATGACCAAGTTTCGAAGAAAATTCTCAATCTTCCTCGCCTGGCCAGCAGCAATACCAGTGGCGACCATGTCATTGAGAACATCATGCGCATCCTTAAGAAGCACGAGCGCTTCGGAATCCGCAAGAAGTTCCGCTGGGGATTCGTCGACTTCGACTGGCTTTGGCTCCGCAACAGGCTTGGCCAGCGGCTTGGGTGCTGCCGCCGCAGGCACCACTTCCCTGGTGGTCACAGGCACCGGGTCAGGTGCGCCGTCAGATCCAGTGGCCTTATCGGACTTTGCCTTCACGTCCGCCTTGGACTTGCGGATCTTCTTTGCTGCTTCTTGAACTTTGCCGGCTTCAACGAGCTTGCGCTGCTTACTCTTGGGCAAACTAGCCACCTGCGCCGCTGCATCAATCGATACCTTTCCAGTGTCAACTGCCTTAGTCAGCTGCTCATCGCCTGACTTCAATACTTTTGCAGCTTTCTTGGCCGCAGATGGGCTTACGTTCATTACAGCTGCGGCTCGCTCTGTCAACCGTCCCAATCCTGGGGTGGACTGATTTGACTCGTCCACCACATCCTTGTTTTTTCGTAGATTCTGAGCGCTCCGTTCCTTGGCCTCGGCCGAGAACTGCTCTGCCACTCGGGCAGCAATCATCGCCCTCTGCTGGTCCGTAAGGTGCCGACGGTGCAGATTCACGGACAAGACCCATGTGACCACGGAGCCTTTGCCCGTCCATTCGATATACGTGGGCTCGATGCCTCCTTGCTTGCACGCCTCAAGACGATTGCGACCGTCAATTACCATGCCATCGTGGATCACGACTGGTTGCTGAAGCCCGTTCGTCTTAATGTCCTGAGCCAGCTCGTTCAGGGCATCCGGTTCCATCATCGGAAAAATCTTGGCAGCCGGATGGACTCCATATTTTTCCGGAGGTGCGTTGTCGGTTGGCGCCGACTCTTGATTTCCTTGGGGTTCTACGGCCTGCGACCCATCTTCATCTTGGGTGTTCTTGGCTTGGGCTAGACCTTCATCCTTGGGTTCTTGGGACTGTGGCACACTCCCACCATCGTTTCCTACCGAAGGTGGTACGCTTTCATCTTCGTGCAGGTCCACGGTCAGGAGTCCTTGGGCTACGAGGTTACAGGCCTCTTCGACTGCAGGAGCGAATGCTGCCTCTAATTCGGCCAGATTTGGTTTAGTCTTGCAGTTTAGCTTCGCCGCAATGCTCACGAAACGCACGCAGGCCTGTCGGTTTTTGGAGGGAATGCCCATATAGTCCGGTGATTGGATGAGGGCATGGTGAAGCTGAACGTACTTGTCGTTATTCGGAGTTGACATATCAATTGTCCTCCTCGTTCTGCTGAGCCTGGTTGATTTCGTGTTGAGTCACGAAGGCAGTGATCGCCTCGCGAATCAGATTAGCCAACGTCTCACTTCGATCGGCTGCGACGCGCTTCAAACGTTGATGCAAGCGCTCTTCCAATGATACTTGAAGATTTTTCAATGTGATACTCCAGGTTCTCGTGACGAGCACCGTGCTCGCCTTGAGCACCAAGAGCAGGCCGATAACCAAAGTATTGGCTTGTCTTCCTCGACTGGACCTGGTTGTCCCAAACCGAGAACCAGACAACGACAAACGTTGACTATCCGCGCCTCAACGTTGAAGTGGGTGCTCGCATCGGTAGCTCAAGAAAGAAAGTTCTGCGAACGAATTGCTTCGATCCAGATTGAATGCCGTCGTCGTTGCTGTCCCCGGTAAATGGAATGCCCCGAAATGCCACAGCTCTTTGATGAGTTTGCACCTCAATACTCAGACAGCCCTTACCCCAACTAGGTCGAGTTTGGCCCACGCCGCATACACGAAGGTGCGGCGCCCTTTCCGCCTGGTTACGGCTAAACCGGCGTCCGAAAGGCGCGAAATGTGGTGCGACATTGTCCCAACCGTTACACCAACTTTCGCCGCAAGTTCGCCTACTTGGAGTGGTCCCTCTGTTTCAAGAAGGGCCAGGGCGGTACGGCGAGACGGGCACGCCAAAGACTTACCAAGGCTGATTATGTCCATGCTGATCGATCGAGCATCAAAAGATTCGCATTTCTGTCGCAAGGGTCAGTAACGGAATCTTGGGTTGCCTCTTCCTCGCCATTTGAATTAACGCTTCCCGAAACGGCCGCGGCCTACCGCGCTTAGATTCGGTTTTCGGGTGGTTGGGGTGGTCAAGCACCCCCCAGGTGCGCCGGTACTGCCGATGTCGCGGTTGCCATCCGAACGGAATTGACCCAACTTGATGCGCCGAAGGACTGCCGCTCAACGACTCGCGCCTATCCCGCTATATGGAAGGGGGTGCACTGGTACATCGGCAGCCAAAACACCGCGTCCTAAAGTGCCAGCCAGAAGAATCCAAGCGCATTACAAATAAAAAACGATGGCGACCAGCAGATGATGGCTTGATTTTCAGACAACGGGTGCAATCATTAGTTCTCACCATGCGTAGGCCCCCGGACATCACTACCCCGAACTACGCGACAAGCGGACGACCATCCCCCCGTATGGGCAAAACGTCGAGGCGGACCGCGGCATTCCTATCCCAGGAGCCGCCGAATGTCGCCTTACCCATACAAAAGAATCTGCAGCAATAGCGGCACAATTGGCATTGTTTCGGTCAATGAGTGCCCTGCGTGTTGCCAGGGGCGGGCAGTCAATGCACCTGTTCCAGAGGTTGTCGCTAGGCTTGCGTCGCTGCTCGTAGCCAAGACTAGTTGCTGCGCGCAGTTTGTGACCACCAAGGCCATATCGACTGTGGCTTGGCAATCTCACACGCCGAGCACAGCGGTTCCACTTACTGCTGGGGGCCGGCCTAACTTTGTGTTGAAGCTTTGTGCCCACACGTTGTCGCGTAGCCGTTTGTGCCCACGTCTGCTGTCTCACGAGTATCGCCTGTTTAGGCGTGCATTACTTTCAACTAGCGCTTCTGGAAACAGAGTACCGCTGTACCCGAATAGCCACTTCAAGAAAGAGAGCATCTGAAATGCCAGACGCAATCGAAATATCTTCGGATGAATTGCACGAAAACTTCACTGATGAATCCAATCCGCCTTCGGAAAATGACAATTCGCTTCCCATAGCGGCCTCGGCATCGGTTGCGGATTCGCACAGCCCGTCACCGCATGGAACAACAGTCCCACCGGACACCGACAACTCGCGGCCCGCCGTGGCACCTGAAGCGGTGCCCGCCTATCCAACCACAATCGCAGCCTCCTCACTTCGACCACATGCGGAAACCTGCGAAACCAAGCGAGACGATAGGGAAACTGAAGAATTCATCGAGTGGCATCGCGAACTTCGCGGAGTGCGAGCTCAAGAGGCCGTGCTCTTCCCAACATGGTTTGAGCGCCAAAGAAGTCGATTGAACCAACTTGAGGCGGCGCCAACACGCCGTCTCACGAACCTGGAACGTCTGGGCCTCGAGCAGCAACTTCGCGTCGGGTCGTCAGTACGGGTATGCGAACTGCCGATGCCAGCAGACGAATTTTTTCTCGCATTCGCGATGAATACGCCAGTTGCGCACGTCCTCTATGATCTCGATTTGAGAATTGTCGTCCAGATGGTGCGGCGAATGGATATGCAGGCGGAGCAGCACCGTGACCCGTTCCTGCTTGCGGAGCGATATGGTGTCGCGAGTGCGCCACGTTTTCTATTTTGCGCGGTAAAACGTTTTCGACGGCCGGCGCGAGTGTGGTTGGCGTCCATTGCTCTTGGGGAAGCGCCAAGATGGTACACTAATATTGGCAGCTCAAAGCAACAGATACTTCTGGTGCACGAAGTGGGCGATCTCGAACCGCGCCTCACGGAGTCTGAGCAACTGGAATACTTGCTCGCGTGGCCAATGATTGGGGCGACAGAAGACTAAGCTTGAGAGCACTACGATGACTTATGCGAAGCATAACCACAACGAGATGTGTCTACAGGAGCGTAGCGAAATATACCCTGCTCGGCGACAACAACAAGCGCAACAGCTAAGGGAATCGAGGTACCACGATGCATACGGATCTCTACAAAAAGGAAATTGACCAGTGTCCTATTCAGCCGGGTTGGAAACACGTTGCAGGCGTCCCCATTCGGCGAGCACGCATCGGGCCGCTCGATATGGATTCCTTGCCAGGCCTCAATGCGGCGGTGGCTGCGATGCTTCGTTCTCGAGGGCCGTGGATAAACATTGATCCGGTGAATCACTTTCTCACGCTGCATGGACTTAGCTTCGGAGATGTCATCGACTTCGTCGATCGCGGAGGAAACGTCGAGTGTCGATTCCACGTAATGCTCGAAGGTCTGGATCTGATGTGGTCGTCAGAATCCAGGGCAGTGTGGTTTATTCGGGCCACGTCCAGTTCGGCGGAGCCCGCGATGGATGGGCATTTCGGAGTCGTGCTTCATCATGAAGATCCGCTCAAGACTAATTCGCGAGTGCCGGCATTGTCTTTTGATGAACACTTGCGCTTAGCATTTGAAGCGCTCCGTGCGGCTGAAGTGGTGTGCGACAATGTGTATCCGATGGGCTGCAATTATGACCCCGAACTCACGCCTCATGAACTCGTGAATCCCATAGGCGAAACCCTTGAATCGGTGCGACCTTGCTTCCCTTGCGACC
The DNA here is from genome assembly GCA_963811985.1 of uncultured delta proteobacterium. Taxonomy (GTDB): domain Bacteria; phylum Myxococcota_A; class Polyangia; order Polyangiales; family Polyangiaceae; genus FEN-1139. The sequence goes on along the minus strand of CAWEUH010000044.1, from coordinate 28,845 downwards.
TTGACCTGCAATCTGTAGCGGACGCTATTTGTCGCAGAGATAACCGTGTTGCGTCGCGTTACCTAAGAGGGACATTGATGGTTTACCTCGACAATGAGCTAGACTCCCATCTGGGCACCGAAGAGTATACACCAATACTTCAGGCTCTGTTGCTTGGCACGCGATTGCTCGATTTAGTCGAGAAAGACTTTCAGATCGGAATTCTGGAAAGTGACTTTCCTTGGGCTGGCGCGCTTTGGTGCAAGCCCGTTGAAGACGTTACCGTGTCGGCCAAGGCACTTTTGGCCGGAGCATTCATTGAAAGACTCGATCCGACTATTCAATCACTACTTGCCCTTGCCGTTACCACGGATCGAATTGGCGATTGGGCAAAACTCAGAGCCACCATCGACGCGCAGCTGCGCTACTCTCGAGCCTGTGCCGACGTGGCCCGGCAGCTATTTCTGCTTTGGACAATCGACAATAACTTGGTGGGGGCGAGAGCCGAGCTGTGCCACTAACGGCCGATCGATCATCTGCGATCGTTAATTAGCATCTTGCCGCAGGATTGATCGTGGATAGCTTGTAGTCCAATTCGCATTGGCCCCGTACTCTGTGCCGTGAGCCATCTCAAGCAGTAAAGACTCTGCGAAGTTCAAAGGATTCAAGAAAGAAGTTCGCGTGTTACGTCACTTTGGCCAATCGCAAATATACTCGTCCCAAGTCGGTATGGGTTGTCATCAGCCAGATAGACTCCAACGAGGCCATCTTTTCCCTCAATTCGGAGGAATACTTTGCGATTGAAAGAGAGAAGAAAGCGAATGTGATGCACGGGGTCGTTGCACGCTGGCATCCTTCCAATGGACTTGAGCGCCACGTGGACTTCATCAGGACTCATGATGTTAGCGCCGATGACTTGCTGCATGTAATCAACAGTATCCAACTTACGGGGCGAATCGGTAGGCACCGTATAGCTTCTCGCATCAATGGCTGACGTAACATCCTTAATGAGCTCGGCGCACTGTCGAGGGGTGCGCAGGTACCGCTCAGATTCTGGCGAACGTGCAAGAGAGTCGAATCCCCGGGCCAGAGCGAATGCGATCATCGTAACCACGTCCACTGAGGCGTCTGCTCCGACTGGTCCGGCGATGTAGTCTCTAATCTCTCGCATGACGTCGGGGTTTGAATCCCCGAGCATTGATTCGATGAGACGAATGGCCTCGGCTTGGCGAGCAAGCGGGGGCGCCTCTTGCGATTCTAGATTCTGCACCACCGCAGTTACAATTTGCTCATCCGTGCTAGGGGCAGACTCTTCCGATTTCCGGCCCACCAACTGGGGAATTTCCCCAGTTGGTGCGGGTAGTTTTCTGACCTTGCCATCGGCGCCTATTCGGGTTGCAGGTTGGGGCACGCCAAGTTGGCGCCGAATATTCCCAACCGTCTTGTGGTCGCAGCCAAATTGTAAGGCGATTAGTCGGTCACTCCTTTGTGCCCATTCTGGATCTTCAAGCCTTAGTCTAATGCACAGTTGTTTGTCATCGTCATTCCGAGGCAAACCCAGATCGCACTTCAGTGCAAAGTCCAGTGCATCACGTCGAGTGCCAATGTGGATGTTTGCCAGCACGTGCGTTTCCTTGTTGATTTCGCGTGCCCGCGTTCGATGTTCGCCATCAGCCCTCCACATTTTGCCCGTTGTGGGGTCAAGGAATACCTCAATCGGAAGCATTCCGTGCCCTTGTTTCATTAGCTCGGCAATTGCTTTGGCGTGAGCATCGTTCCGGGCAGCACGCACTTGGATTGTGCGATTCAGTTTGGCAATGGGTACAAGCTCTGGCTGCGTCGTAGCGGCTGAGGCGTACGCGCCCCTCGCAGGGTCGCCGCCATCCTCTCTTCGTTGGGGAACATGTTGACTGGTACAACCATTAATAGTGGTTGCGCTCGGCTGGGTACCAGCATCCGTTTGCTTGGTAGTGCTCATAGCTCGCTCCTTTTCGATGTAGGTGACGCAGCGACCGCGGGACCTTCCGGCGGCCGCTGCCGTGTGATTCGATCTATCTACATCGTCGCTGCCTGCCTTCCGACCAACCAATTTCATTCAGTTGTCGTGACGCATCAGCGCGGGAGCTGGCCTACTGAGCCAAGAACCAAGTAAATCATAGCTCCAACTTATTGGCGTGCAATAGAAGTGGCACGCTTTTCAATTCTTTTGATCAAGACGCGGTCGCCCCCAGGGTGCCGATCCATGTCCGACACTCGATAGGGAGCGCGTTTGCTTTGGCGATGCCTACCCAAGTGCGCGACAAGAACCATCCATCAACGCCCGGCGCGTTACGCGCCCGGCAGCGATTCATTTCTCGGCGGCTCGAAGATCCCAAACCCTCGTGGTGACAGTGCTCAAAGTTTGAAAGCGGCGCCGTTGATGAGTTCCTCCCGCGAGGTCAATAAATCACTTATAGGCCAACGATCGGTATGCAATCAGTACTATCGATTTGCGTGACGCCGACATTGATGGCCAAAGTGGTTGCGGCACGAAAAGGCCGCCCAATAACGAAAAGCCAAGCTGCCCGAGCCCTGTTGGAGCTGGGGGCTCAGGTTGCTGAACGCGAGCCTGCTGCGGTTGACAAGCAACTCTTGCGGCAGCTCAACAGGGAGGACCAAGAGTCCTAAATTGTTGCGGCCACAGTCGTGAAGAACCGTGGCCGCGTCGCGAACCTATTTCTGACTGATTCGAACTTGGCCCTTGGCGGGGCCACCTTCAACTGGAGCAGATCACCGTGGCTGAAGTCGATACTAATCTTACACCGGGCTCCGTGGATGTCAACACCTATGGGTTTGATCCTAGGGACGTCGAGTACCTGACAAAGCGGGCGGTACCACTTGCTCTGGCGCATCGGGAGCGGCTTCGATCTTTGTCGAAAGAGGATGCGAACGATTTGCGAAAGAAGTATCGCATGGGTGAGCATTCTTCGGGTGGGCTGTGGATTGAGTACACAACCACAATGGCGGGTGAAAGTAGCTGCGCCCGGTTGCGCTTTTGGAACCCACCCAGCAAGAAGAAGAAGTTCACTAGCTCGGCGGGGACGGCGATTCCGTATATCCCCTTGGCCACTCTTAACGTCGCTGAGGACGTTAACGTGCCCTTGTTTATCAGCGAGGGACCAGTCAAGTGTCTAGCCCTCGTCGCGGCTGGATTCCTCGGAATTGGTCTAGGTGGCGTCGAATCCGGCTTTTTTGACAAGGCTCACAAGGATAAGACCGGTGAGTATGTCCTGCATCCTCTATTGAGAAAGTACATTGCGTTTGCGGGCAGAACAGTCCTTATCGTCTACGATGCAAACAGAGCTACAAACCCGTGTGTCTGTCGCGGCGAGGGAAACCTAGCTCGTGTTCTTCGTGCCGAGGGAGCCGCAGTCCGGATTGTCTCCTTACCTTTGGACGGTGACGTTGACGGCCCCGATGACTACCTGGCAGCCCACGGAGTCGACTCGTTCAAAAGCCTGGTAGATGCGGCCACCTTAGCTGATCCCGTTGAACAAGCCTGCGCCTGTACATCTAAGGAGGCGGCACTAGCGCTGTTGGAAACCTTGCCTTTTTTGGGTGCTCTCCACGTTGGTGGCCCAGCAGTTCTGGGGCAAATCAAGGACGACCTCAAGAACCGGTTGAAGGTGAACAAGGGCCAGGTCGAGGCCGCTCTCGACAGGTTCGTTGCGCAGATCAGGAAGCACACCGAAGAGCACCAGCACGATGGCCCAATCATTTCAAATGATGTCACGTATGAAAATGGTAAGCGGGTCATTGTTCTCAGGAACGAAACTCATGAAGTGATACTCGAAGCAATCGAATCGCTCCAAGGCTACGGAAATCTGTACTCTAGGGCGGCCGAGCTGGTGAACATTAGGCCCGTGGACGGGGTTTACTCAATTCTTCCAATTGACGTTGACGTGCTGACTTTGAATCACCTTTCAAAGTCGGCGGTTTGGAAGAAGTACGATGCGAGAAGGAGGGAGTACGTCCAAACAACGCCACCTCGGAACATTGGTGCCGCAGTACATTTGTGGAAGGACTGGTCACCCCACGTTCCGTACTTGAAAGGGTTGACGCAAATACCTCTGATGCGCGCGGATGGTTCGATACTTCAAGTGGCCGGGTACGACGCCCAATTGAAGCTGTTCTACATACCTGGAATCGAAGTGCTGCCTATCCCTGATAAGCCCACCCGAGATGAGGCAACGGCTGCGAAGCAATTGCTTCTAGATCTGACTGTGGACTTTCCAATTACCGCCAGTGGCCGCAGCGTCTGGCTCAGTTCGATTCTTGAGTTATGTAGCCCGGGAAATGTACGAGGGCCCAACTCCGTGTCACATATTCGACGCTAATGCACCGAGGACGGGGAAGACTTTGCTCGCCAAGCTCCAGAACATCATCACCGAGGGAACGAACATCGTTTGTCTATCGTACCCCGTGGACATGGAGGAGAGGCGCAAAACCATTCTGTCGATTCTCAGGGATACATCCAGAAACACCTTGTTCGACAACTGGGCGCAAGGTCAGGAAGTTGGGGACTCGATATTTGACTCACTGCTCACGAGCGACATGTATGGCGGCCGTGAACTTGGAGTGAGCCGCAACCTGAGCCTGCCCAATCGCAACATTTGGATGGTCAGCGGCGTCAACATAGCAGTACGGGGGGATACCGTTGGAAGGGTGCTTTGTTGTCGAATTCACACCAATCTGGAACATCCTGAGTTGAGGGACCCGTCAACATTCAAGTACTCGGACATCGAAAAGTATGCACATGAGCACAGAGCGGAACTGCTCCAATCGGTGCTCATCATGTTGCGAGCCTGGGTCGTAGCTGGAAGGCCCAGGGCTACGATTCAACTAGGTTCATTCAAGGGTTGGGCTGACGTTGTTTGCGCGTGCCTGGAATGGATTGGCGAACCTTCGCCAATCCGCAGTCAGGAAGAGCACGTTGAATCCAATGGCGGAGCCCTTGCCGGCGGCAGGGATAAGCTATGGTGCTTTCTTGATGCGTTTGCGGACGAGTACCCCAAGGGCGCCTTTCTAGCTGATGTAATTCGCGAATTGAAGCACTCGCTTGACCGATACAACAAGGCCATGCGGGACTTCGATCCGTTGAGGGACAGCGACCGGCCCGTGCTGAGTCAGCAGCGGCTGATCGACGCAGTCATGGACTACTGCAAATCCGAGGGTCTCCCTCGCTCTGGCATTCTTGGTACCAAGCTAGCGAAGGATCGTGACCGGCCTACCGACGGTCTGATTGTTCAGCGCAAGAGGGACTCGCACACCAAGGTTGACTTCTGGACAGTCGTTAGGACAAACGAAATTTGTTCCGCGAAGTTAGAATCTGACGTCGGAATAACCATTGATGACGACGATGGTGACCCTTGCGGGGACTACGGAGCAATTGCGGGGACTCGGCGGAGACTACCCGAAAGGTCAGTCCCCGCAACTGAGGACGCGGAATTGTCTGCTGATTTGGGTTTTGCGGGGACTGCGCGGACTAATTTTCTATGTTGCCCGCGTGAAGCTTCGCGAGAAAATAGTCCAGAAAATATCTTAAATTCTGCGCACGTTAAAAGGAGCGGGGGTGGATCAGTCACCGCAGTCACCGCAGCTACCCGTAACGCAACAAATTGCCGCACCGGGACTGAACCAGGGCAAGACGAATCAGTCACCGCAGTCACCGCAAGAAGTTGCGGCCCCAAGTGACCAATCAACCGAACAACCAATAGGCAGCAGTTCCGACTTTCGCGATACGCTCATGCGAGGCGTTGCTGTTTCCGCTACCGGGCACTCTGATCATATAGTGGTCACCTTGCTCTCGGACGGCAACGCTGAGTTCTTTCATTACCTCCCAAGAATGTATCCAGCATTGAGCCGGTATCTTGGTTCAATGGGTTTTGCGTCCGTACCAACCGATGGCGAAAGGCTCAAGGCACACGGAGCAAGGTCCCTTCAATGGGAACCGGACAATTCACCCAGAAAAATCGCGTTCAACGTTAGAGCGGCTTGAATCGGGGCCACCCCATCCAACAAGGATTGAAGGTCGGAGGCAGACCATTGAGAGGGTATCCGATTCCGAGCTTGGCCGTTCTCCTGCTTCGAACCCCAACCGCGAACTGCCCGATACTCGCGATCGCTGGATGATCTCCATGACGTGATCACCCCGAAGCGTTCGGTGCCCCATCTCGGGATGGTTGCCTCCGAATTCCCGGGAGCGGCCGGCAGATTACTTGGGTGAAGGACATCTGGACCGCACGGCTGGGAGTACTGCCACGAGTAGCCACGGACTGATGACCGCGAGCACTCGCCGTGTTCGTGCCGAAAAAACATTGGCTCCACGCAGGTTCCGCAGGTGTGGAATAGCAGCCCCCAAATGATACATCCAGGTTGTTTGAAAATTGCGACGTTTCGCGTTGTCGACTCATGAGCGGTCTTTGAAGTTTCTCATGTGAGTCTCAGATCCAATATTCCATCTTTGCATCCTGTAGAGGTATGGACGCAAGGTACATCACTCACACCAAACGAGTACTTCAGGACGACGGTTACTGCCCTCGCTTCAAGGAGCTCCACATCCGGACCGTAATCCCCGCGACCTGGGGTGTTCAACTCAGCCACGCGGTTGCGGACTTGCAAATAACTAAGACTGAAGCTCTGCGGCAAGCGGTAGTCCTATTTCTCCGTTACCACGGCCGCGCCGCAGGAGTGCCCGAACCATTGCCTCCCGTTGACGGGAGCAAATGATGGCGGCTAACCGAATAGCCATCGTGGGGCATCAATATCACGGTCTTCCTACCGACAACGTGCTCGACTCATCAATCGAATGGGTTGCTCCCGACAAGCAGAATGCGGTGCGACTCGTCCAATGGATGCGGCTCGTCCAATGGATACGGCAGCTATACATCGACGGTGTCGTCCTAATCCCGGCCGATCTTTCGCACGGGATCAGCGCGCCTATCCTGACCGCCTGTAGTGTTACAGGGATCAGCTTCACGGCGTGTGAGAAACGCAGTCAGACCCAAATCAGACCAGCTCTAGATGCACTCGGATATTGCACAAAGGAATAGTGTACATGCAACAACAACTTCACGAAGTTGAACAATTTGAATCCCAAGTAGCGCAAATGCTCGACCTGCTCGACTACGAGTATGGTTCTAGGATGCGGGACCCTGAGATAGACGTTCCTCCAGCGCTCACCGAGACTTTTCGGCGGTGTATTGTGCGCTCGCGAGGGGTTCCTGCCATTCGCGAGCTCGCGGAATGGGCCGTTGAAAACATTGGCGATAAACTACCGGATGAAGCATTTATCCAGCTCCATACCGCGTACAGGGCGCTGCTCGACGGTGCTGAATCTGACACCTTCAACGCACTTGAACTAGCAGCGATGGCTACGGTTAGGGACATTAATTACGGACAACTTACACTGACCGAAGTCGCGGCCACCGCTTGTCTGGTCTCCAAGCTTGTGGCGCTGGCCGACCACGTTGTTGCGGGGATAACATCAGACCTCTCGGCGCGAACGAACGTGGTAACGGCCACAGACAAGCTCTGGGACCTGGCCCAAGGCGAAGGTGAGCTCAATGATTTGGTTGACCTTCTTGCCCGCTTCTTTTTCCTGCGTCGGAAAAGCCTTGGGGAGCCAACGACTGTGAGTGCAAACCAAGTCTGGACGCTGCTGGCACAAGCTCGTCATTCCTGTGATCTCCCGGGGTTCGTAGTTGCTATCTGGGCAGCTATCAACGGTCATCTTGTGACGCTGAGTGAGACGTTGGAAGCAACTTTGAACGCCATGATCGCCGAACGCGAGAACAAGCGTCCCCTCATTGAGGCTGAGTTGCAGGCTAGTAATTAGACGACACAGACGGAGGAACGGGGCTGCGGTGAGACAAGACAATGACCAGCCCCATCCTCACGGTTCAGACAATCATGTTGGTGAGAGATTGTTATGCTGCAAACTCGATTGACCCTGCAAAAACTTCGCTCTCGCGGGATCGAAGCCGAACTACTTTACGGTGGCTTAGAGTTCTTCCGAATGGCCGTGAATGTCAGCGGCGTGACCCAAGTTCGTGAGTTGATTCGGCAGATCAAACGAGCACGACCGAGGCATCAATGCGAGCACGCGTTGCAGTTGCTGATCGATCTCGTGATTCCCGTGCTCGAGGGCCACGCAACATGGGAAGAAGCTCGCGAGTACTTGGACAAACTTACCTGGCAACAGAATTCAAATTAAATCCGAAGGAAATAGCAAAATGGAATCCCAATCAGAAAAGTCAACGAACAGGATCGTCGAATTATTTACTGAGAACAACGAGAGCATATTCGTGCAACAATCCCTGCTCAGTGGAGTCACGGTCAGCCATGCCGACTTTGAGCGAGACATTCAAGACGACGAGCTGTCCAACGCAGATCCCGAATCCTGTCTCGATTGCAGTGATTGCGAGTGCACACGGTGGCTCGAGGAATTCCGAAGTGGCAAAGTCCGGTTCCTCTATGTTGGGGCACGAGTCACGTTTCTAATTCCAGGCACTTCAACGAGGGCGCTACTAGGTTCGGCAGTATTCGGCGTCCAGAGCGACTCCGGCGAGGAATATATCAACCAGCTTTGGGAGCAAGAGTGCGACGAACTCGAAGCGAAGCTTGAAGACGTCGGAATAATAGTCGTGCCTGTCGAGATTGGCACGGGTGATATTCGAGACCGAGAGCACGCCGCCCCGGGGGTTGCAGCAGTTCAGTGACGGCAGTGCTGGCCCAAGTCCCAAGTCCGTCTTGGGCATTGGCCCACCATGCTGATGGAGTTCCGTGACCGTTCGGGTTTATCCCCTGCGTTGCAGTTCGTTGTCTAGTAGATGATCCAGTCCCGTAACCGAACGCCCGGGCCTTCCACTTCTGATGCTGTTGTCTCCGACACTGACAAGCTTGGCGACGCGCTCGATAGGATTCTCCTGTCGGACCCCAGCCTGCGTCGCATCCATCGGCAAATCGTCCGACGCCAGCGTGTGCTGCGTACTGCGGCAACTGACGAGCAATGGCACCTCTACATGTCCATCGAAGAGCTGTTCAACGATTGATTGGCCATCGCGTTGGATGTCGTGGCCAAGGCCAAGTAACCGGACCTAAGGGCCCGACTCCGGGTACTTGAATTCACCGGTGCGAGCAGCAGCGCTGGAGAAATAACGATGGCAGACAAGTACTGGATTCACACACATGGCAGCAAACAGGACCTGTTGGGACCATCCGGCACTCCGGTAATAGCGGCGATGCTCGAAGAAGGAACTATTTCAACAGAGGCGGTACGGTGCAAAGTAGGCGACGAGAAGAGGCGTCCACTTGGTGAGGTTATCGCGCCCAACGAAGTCGGTACTGCAACGAATCAATCAGACCCCAGACTGGCCGAGTCGTCAGCTGCTTTCGCCTCGGAGCAGTCGGATTGCTCAAAGACTGGATTACCTTCTAGCGAGATTACGATTATCGAACGAGCTGACTCGGCAACCCAATCTACCAAGAAGAGAGTGGTACGCATCGCAATCGGTGTTGTGGCGGCCGGCGCTGCCCTTTTGATCCTGGCGCAACTAGCCATTCTAATGCGCGAGTGGTTCCCTGACAAAGTCCAACAACCATTCAAGGAAGCTGAGGCGCTCGCTAGTGATGAGCCAACATGGGAGCTTGCCTTGGCCAAATACCAAGAAGCGGTTCGTGCAGACCCCAGTACTGATTTCGGGAAACAAGCTGCAGAGAAAATACCGGTCATGCAGAAACTTCTTGACACCATTCCCACTTCCGTTTCGGAATCCTGGTGTGCGAGACTTCGTGATCGTCTTCAAGATCGTTTCTATGCTCAGGCACGGACACATTTTCCTGAAGCTGGTGATGCGTATATTCGTACGGTGTTTCGCGACTTCGTCTTGAATCTCGAGTACTCCTGCAAAAAGGATGCGGGCCGGACTACTTCCGGAAAGTGGGCGTGTTATTGGAATTCGACCTACGACACGTACGAGAAATGTCAGTAGGAGACTGGTAGATACATCGCACCCCTGCGAGCCATAACCGGATATTCCTGGAATGCCAGACGAGTTGAGAGGCCAACCTCGACAGCTGCGAGCATATGAGCACATCGAGTCCAAATATCGGACGGTACTCATTGTGAAGAATCAGGGCGGCTAGATTGGCATGGTGGTTGACGTTTCGGAGATTGACCCGTTGTCGTTGATATGCCTGTCGCCAAGCATGCCAAGCTTACAGCGCGCTTCGTCGGTGATCGCCAACGACTCCTAGAGGCGACGGAGGTCCACATCCGACGATATTGCCCGCGTCGCCGGGGACGGCGTCGCATACTGCGATTGCGGTCGAGGCTCCAACGGTGCTCGAGGATTCGGTCATCCAAATTGGACAGCTGAATCCCGAAAAGAGGAAAAAGCACATCAGGTGGACATTTTGGGCCGAGCCCCGTGCCCGCGACGCGCAAGGTCCGGTCTCCCGTGGTCGGCGCCTTTTCGGCGTTGCAGAAGTCCCTCGAGTTGGTGCACAACTGAAAGCTCCTGCCGTAGCAGTAAGCTTCGAATGCGGCTACGGCGCGATATTCAATACGAGTGCTCCGGGCATGTCTCGTGTGCATGGTGAGATCTTCGGGGCTGCATTACCGTGGAACGCTCCTCGAATTCGGACAACTCAATGACACGCGGTGTTATGTGGACAACCGCCATCTAGTCCCGCGATTTCAGCGCCCAAATAGCCTAAATCGAGTGCCGCGGTCGAGGGGGTTGAGGGAGTCGTTAATCCACTTGTGAAGCCTGCTTGTGCAGCGACCGAGGTGGTCGCCTCGCAAGTGAGGTTCAAATGATTCAACGTATCGAAGTTGGTAATGATTTCTTTCGTGCTAAAACTTCAATGGGGATCTCTCCGAGTGAGAACACCCTGTTGCCGCATATTGGGGATACGGGCGCAACAAATGACAACGGTGCTGAGGATGACGAAAGGCTTGTTTCCTTCCCCCGGAACGATGCCATCTACGATGTCTTGCACGGAAACTGCCTGGATCGCCTGCGTGAGATCCCTGATCACTCGGTGAACTTAGTCGTAACATCGCCACCTTATGCGACTCGGCGCCAGAAGACCTATGGAGGTACTGATCCGGAGCACTACATCGAGTGGTTCTTGCCAATTTCAGCCGACATTCGGCGAGTCTTGAAACCAAACGGTACCTTCATACTGAACATCAAAGAACACGTGGACAACGGTGCGAGGCATTTGTACGTTTTACGGCTCGTCGATGCTCTTTGCACGCGGCAAGGCTGGATGTGGACGGAAGAATGGCCCTGGATTAAACGCAATTGTCATCCGGGACGGTGGCCAAATCGGTTTAGAGATGCAATGGAACGGGTTTACCAGTTCAACGTCCAACGCGATTTCGCGATGCATCAGGATGAAGTGCGCGTGCCAGCCGGCGACTGGAGACTTACTCGAACGGCCCACATGAGCGAAGCCGACCGAACTCGGAGAAGTTCTGGCACTGGAAGTGGGTTCGGAAAGAATGTTTCAAATTGGGCGGGGCGTGACATGGTGTACCCCGACAATGTGCTTCGCTTTGCAACCGAGTGTTCCAATCAGCAACATCCGGCTGCGTTCCCCGTGGCTCTACCAGATTTCTTCATTCGCCTCTTCACACGGCCCGGTGATCTGGTTCTAGATCCGTTTTCAGGCTCTGGAACGACGGGGGTTGCCGCTGTACGCCTTGACAGAAGGTACGTCGGTATCGAAATGGTTGAGGACTACGTGATACGATCGCGAGTCCGCATAGAGAAGGCTCTGCTTTGCGAAAAGTGAACACTCGACGTGCTGACCCGGTGTTTCAGCATCAGAACGCGCATGTTCGCGTCGTTTGTTGGCATCAGGTTGGCTCGACGACTCCAACCCAACGAAATGCGACAAGGCGATCACTAACTCACCTATTTCCGAAGCAATTGGCGACGCACAATGTCGCTTCGATCAAGGAAGTCATAATGGCCAAGAAGAGACTCGACCAACATAGCAACACAGCTAACACCAAAGCCACGCGCCTGCTCTGCGTGCGAATTTCAGCAAGGTTGCACCGGGCGCTACGGACGATGGCGGTTTGCAGTGACAAATCAAACGCGGACGTTGTGTCTGAGGCAATCGAGCTCCTCTTCGCCGGCCGAGATGACTTGGCCGGGCCGAGCGGCGTTGAGTACTGAACTGAACTGCGGTTGCGCAATGGCCAGTGGGAGCGTCGCGTGCCACTCTCGGCAGTGCAGTGAAGCCATTTTTTTGTTCGGCTGTTGCGTCAGGTATCATGGAAACCCCAGATCAGCTGAGTTCATTGCGCGCTTCTCAACACGTAACTCCCAGCGAGTTCTTCGAGTGCAAGTCGGTCTTCTGGCGTTGCTTGCTGGGCGTACCGCGTGATCGCCTGGCTCACACCGAACACGCTAGAATGAGGTTCGATTTTGTAGGCAGCAATTACACCCGAATGGTGGCGCTGGATCAGTCCGCTCTCCCTCAGCAATTCACGAGCCTCGGCCTCGACGTTGGTCACTTTCCAGCCGGTTGAGGCTGACAGCGCAATATTGGCTTGCACGAAATTCTCAGGCATGGCGCGAAGGCCATCCGCAAGTTGCCTACGCATTGAATCATGGTCGAGACACCGGTGACGAACACGAAGGATGTGGGCATTCCAAACGGGCGCTCTCATACCATTTTTGCAGACTAATCGTAGCAGTGACAGCCCGATAGTAAGTTGTGACCATCCGACGCCTGAATTGACCATCGTTATCGCTCCGCAAGTTTCGCCCACGGTCTTGTTGGTCGATTGGGCTTCTCCCACGCAAACCATCATTGACGTTACTCGATCCGTCAAGTCCAGTTGATAAACATGGGCATCGACGCCACGAAGAGCTGTGGCCAACATTCTCACTGTCCATGAATCTGCTATGGGCGAATAGCTCGGTCTTACGACAGCTCGAAGGACGATCCTATTTGAGCATCGGATGAAGCGAAGTCGGACATTGCCGGTCGCCCGGCGAAGACGCCGAGTCATTTCCTCCGCCTTCTCCGCCGGGGAAGCTGCCTCGAACCAGCGACAAAAGCGAACGCCTAGTATCTGAGCGAGCTGCAAGCGAGCCCATTCATTCGGGCGAGCGTCGCCAAGGCTTGGTACATAAAGCAGGTCACTGCCCGTCCATGTTAGGTCGCGCAAGGCGACCACGACGTCTGGAAGGTGCTGACTCTCAACAAGCTGGAGGCGCTCGAGCGTTCTGGACAACGTTGTGGTCGTGCTTGCCGGATTTCGGGTCTCCGGTGATGTCACTGGCCAACTCCATTAGGGTCTTGAAGTCGGGCGGCAACAGCCGGCAATTCACGGCCGACGGCCTCAGCAAGCAACTCAGCAATGAGCTTGCTCATCTTGACGCCGCGAGAAGCCGCTAGAATGCGGGCCTTGCGAAGCACCTCTGTCTTCAGGGAGATTGTCAGGGGCTCAGTGGATGTCTTCTTCTTCGGCGTGACCGGAGCCGCCAATGGCTCGGAAGATTCGTTCCGTACCACCGCGCTAGCCCAAACAGCGAAATCGGTTTCGAGTGAATTGGAGGAAGGCGAGTACCCGTAACTTAGTGGTGTATAGGTTGATGGGTCGGTGTCGGTACTGGGACTTCAGCGCCCGCCAAAATGTACCCGGTTGGGCTCTTGAGAATCTTACCATCGGCGGGGGCACGATTGTGCGCACGAAGCTGCGCGATGACGTTGTAGCGAGCTGGCATTCGGTGGTCCATACCGGGTCGCAGGTACTAGCTCGACAGTCTCCTTCGTGTGATCCGTAGATGGTTCTCTTCGAGCTCCGCTTTGCGTTTCGAGGGATGACCCATTGCAGAGTCATGTTCGACCATCTCACCGAAGACGCATAGACAATTCGCGCTCCGCTGCGAAGGTGGCGAAACCCATTGTTGTATCCATTCCGCAGCAGCGCGTGCTCGTGATCAATCCTCTCGAAGTTCCGCTTGATAGAGTCGTGAGCTATATGGAGCACGCTTAGCCGGTCGGCGTTCGTGGTGATAAGCAGAAGCAACTCAGGTTAGGTGGAGCGCCCTTTCGCGTGAAGACGCATAGCACGACGGAACACCAAGCACGCCTCTGCATCACTTCAGCCAGTCGCCATGACAACGAGTCTTCGGACGCTCACGCAAACGCGAGGACATCACGGAGCCTGCGCACAGAGGATTTATCGCTTCATGCCGCGACATGCAGCAGCGGCACGGCGTGGCCTTGAAATGAGTGGACTAGAGCTTATTCAGAACACCTCCTGCAATGGCGTGACGTTGCACACAAACGCTGTGTCGCGAGTGACACTCCACCAACGCGGCTTCAGGCCACCTGCGCGGCGCAGCCGCGAGTCGCCTCACGACGGCCAGACATCAGCTTGAGGCGCGTTCTATGGTGCAGAGAAGCGAGCTGAACCATAGCCAAACTACTGCCGGAGCCGCCGACAAGTCACATGCTCGCAATCTGGTACGACATGAACCGGCGATCTTCTTCAATCGCTTTCTAACGAACGCTGATGGCGAGTTTGTCTGCTCTCAATTGACACCGTTGGCGCGCGCCAACGCGCTCAACGTTTCGCCGTGTCGGGCATCCGACAAACCGTTCTTCGCTCCATCCGCGTACCTTGTCAAGCACGTCTGATCGATCAATTTTCAATTCGATCTTCAGAGTGGGCAAGTCTTCGCGAGCGGACTTTTCGAGTGGTCACATTTTGGCGAGCACACCAGGTAACATTCTCGCGAGCGCTTAAGCTGGGATCGGCCGTGTCAGTAGAACGAAGCAGCTCCGGGTCTATTAACTGACGGTTCGGGGATTCGGGAGAAACCAGCGACCTGAAACGACGGGGAACAAGTGATGCGGGGTCTAACGGAGACTTGGGATGGCCCATGTCGAGAACAACGGGGCAGACGCGCTTCCTTCAACCTCGAAGTTCAAGCTTTATGGGGCGCAAGAACATCCGGGAACGCTATTGCGCAGGAATACGGGAACAGGGGAATACGAAAAGCGCGTTACAGCGTAGCAAAGGCGCGATACGTGAACCCGGCGCCGCCATAGGCCACGCGAGCTGTGCGGTATGCATCTGGTCGCGCCATTTAGAAGCTAAATCAATGGGGCTGCACCAATTCCAACAAGAGCGATTTAACGCCAGTCCCGCGTTTGAACAGGCAAACCAGCAATGCCACTTGCGTGGCGGGCAGCATTTTGGAATAATTCCAGGGTGCTTAGGCCACTTTCTTGGGTACCTGCCTCGATGATGCAGGCGCAGCTTGCACGCTACCGGGAGGTTGGCCTCTCCCCGTCCACCGGAAACGGTGAACGGGATGGCCCCATCTCGAAAGCAAACAAACAAGCTGTCCAAAGCGGCTAAGAGTCACTTCCAAGCGGCAGGCAACAGTTCAGCAAATCTACCTGCAGGTGAAGAGGCGAAGAAGAGCGCTGAGGTGAAGCCGGTAACGGGTTACGCAGACCCTGCGAGCCGCGACGGTGACCGGACTTCCGAGACTACGGATTACGCGATACTGGCCAATCCGGAGTTGAATGAATCCGGTGTTGCCCGTTCTATCGGTATGGACTCAGCCTCGGGCGCAGACCAGAGCCAAGTGCCCTTGGACGATCTTTCGCGGGTAGTTGTCACCCATCCGTTTGCTGGTCCGCTATTGACTGCGGCACAAGCAGTACTCGAAGTTTTCGATGGTGATATCGGGATTGCTGACAACCAATTCTGGCCCGTCGTTGAGGCCAGACGAATCTTGTATGGTGCGAATGATGGTTTCGTTGCCGCATTTGACCGGGACCGGAGTGCAGCGTTCACAACATCGGACATTGGTAACCAGCCAATAATTGCAAGCACGGAAGCAGCATCGTTTGAACTGGGCGGTAGCGCACACGGAGGGACCTCCGACATCCGCAAAGAGTCTTTCTCGATATCACTCTCTGACCCCGAGCTAGAAGCCGGCATCCGCGCACTCGGGAAGCTAATGCGAACTTCCGAACCTGTTGAGGTGAATGCACCTGTCGTACTCGACATCGGAAGAAAATATATGAAGATGAAAGAATGGGGTAAACGCCACGAAGTCTGTCTCAGCACGGTCAAGTATTGGCGGCGACTTGGCCTTCCGACGAACGGAATTGAAGGTCGTGGCGTGCGCGTCAAACTCCCAGAAGCCGACAATTGGGTGCACGCTGGCGGCCCCAAGCTTGCCCTTGCCGCCGCTGGCGCAAAGCACGCCCGAAGAGGAGGCAAGTGATGGCCCGAGCCAAGCTTCCCGAAGGATTTGGCAAGCCCTATGTTCGTTCCGACGGTCGCTGGGTCGTGCCGTATACACCCAAAGATGCAAAGCTCATCAAAATCACGATCCCTCGGCGCGAGCCTGTTCGGTCCAGTCGTGAAGCTCTGGAATGGGCTGCCGGAAAAGTCCTGCAGCAAAGGATTGACGGATCGCTAAAGCCTCGTACGGTCAGCAAAGACGGACCAACTATCAAGGAATTGAGTGAAAAGTGGCTTAAGTTGCGCAAGCCAGATGAGGAAATCGCAGGTGCAACGTATGATGGCAACAAGTCCCACTTCGACGTTCATGTTCTGCCATCGCTGGGTGACGTTCCAATTGCATTGTTGGAGCATGTTCAAGGACAGACGAAACTCGCGGAATGGCTCCGAAAGCTAAAGGAGCAAAAAGGCTCAAAGGGGCACCAAACGATTCGAAATATCGCTGCGTCACTCCGAACATTTTTGGATTGGGCAATGAGCCCAGAGGCAGGTGCCTTGCTGAGAGAGAATCCCACGCGGACGGAGTGGTATAAGAAGCTTCTGCCAAGACGCCAGAAGACAGATGCTCGATTCGCGACTTTGGATGATGCCCCACTTAATGTGGCCTCAGTGCAGAAGATGCTGGACACGAAAAAAGTAGGACTTCAATGGCGGGCACGCATCGCTCTCGTTTTCACAGCCCCACTTCGAGATGGCGAAATAGCCGGACTTCTAATATCCGATATTGATCTGGATGCCGAGATTCCATTGCTTGATGTCAACAAAGCCTGCGTACTTAATCATCGGGATGGTCATGCACTCCTCGGCAAAACCAAGAAAGTGTGGTCGAATAGGAAACTACCGATCCACCCGGCGGCTTGTGCCGGCATCCGAGAATGGTTGGACAATGGTTGGGAGGAGTTCGTTGGCAGACCGCCAAAGCCGATTGATCCCTTGTTTCCACGCGATGACGGTGAGTATGGACGACCCAGGAGTGCGCACGAACTCAGAACCGCTCTTGCGAAGGCCAAGCAACCCACATCGGTGAAGGGAACCGAGATCCATTTCCACGACGCTCGCGGTTGTGTTGCCACATGGCTTGCGAACGCCCAGGTTGATAGTGGTCTCATTCGACGCTTCTTGGGTCAGGCTCCAGTCGGTGCAGCGGAACAAAACTACTTCAAAGGCAATCTGCTCCCTGCCCTGGCAGCAGCACAAGCCAAAATTGCCCTCGTCTGGAACAAGGAACTTCCCGATGATGACGAGGAAGAATGAACGCGCGGCTGAAACCAGGCGTAATGGTATTCCGTGCGTCTGACGTAGGGGGCACCCGTTTGCCATCGTACGACAACGGTCCTCTTTACAGTGCAATCAGGTGCAACTTCGAGGTGCAACCTGCACCTCGTACACTCACTTTCCTCAATGATATCTGGAGCCAACTTTCGGATTTGAACCGAAGACCTGCGGTTTACGAAACCGTTCAGGCACTTCTCTGGCACAGCGGCGTTTCTGGCGAATCGCAATATTTGCCGACGAATTGTCGAATTCAGACCAGGCGCAATGAGACACGGTTTGACAGGATGAGCTGGGAAATGGTACCAGCAAAGAGTACCAGCACCCGGGGAACCGAATGCCAGCCAAACACGCCCGCCGCCACCCTGGCGTCGTCCTTATCAAGCCCGAACCCGAGCGCCGCATTGGTTGGCGCGCCCGGTACCGTGACCCCGACTCGTGCAGCATGGTCAAGGAAACCGTGCCGGCCATCCTCAGAACCCGCGAAGCTCGCGAAGACTGGGCCGCGCGCAAGTCCCGGGCACTTGCCAAGCGGCGGCTGGAGCTGTCCGAAGGCGCGCCCCGCGCTACGGGGACCGCGCTGCAGAAGGCGATCGATAGTTACTACGAGGCGAACCCGAGACTTCGCGATAAGACGTTGCGCGGGTACCGAGCCGCAACCGACAAGCTAGCACGGTGGGCCACGCGTAGCGGCGTGCAAACGACGGATGACCTGACGCGTGCCAATCTAATGAAACTACGCGAGCAATTGATCAACGAACCGAAGCGATCGGCTGCGAAAGGCGGCAAGCGAGGTGCGCGCGTCATATCCGACGGTGGGCAGCGAAGCGCGTTCAGCGTGAACCGCGAATTGGCGGCATTGCGCACGGTGCTCGGGTACCTCAATGATCGGGACCTACTCAGCAAGATCCGTGAGGGTGACCTGCGGCGCGCGTTCAAGAAATTGCCGACCGCGATCGAGCGCATCGATTTCTTACAGACCGCGGAATTGAAAGCCCTTCTAAGCGCAGCGCAGAAGCATGACGCGGCGACGTTCAAGGCCACACGCGCCGAGCATGCGGGCAACGGGCGCCACGGAGCAACACCCAAGTTTGACCCGATCGCGCCAATGGTTGCGATCATCTTACTTTCAGGCATGCGCCTAAACGAAGCGCTAACACTCGATTGGAGCCAAGTTGATTTGGACGCGCTCGACAATAACGGGCAACCGGTTGGCGAGATCCGATTGACGGGAGCCACCAAAACGAAGCGAGCCCGAACGATCGATCTAGCGGTGTCGCCTGCGTTGCGTGCCATCCTAAAGGCGTTGCCCGGCAGGCACGAAGGCAAAGTACTGAAAGTCACCGCCGACGCCGCAAAGGCTACCGTCGAACGGCTGCGAACGGACTTTGGTGCGCCGCCCATTTTTACCTGGCAGGCCCTCCGCGCCACTTGCGGAACGTATCTCACAAATGCGCCAGGCATCTTTGGGGCGGCGAGTGCCTATCGAAGTGCGCGGCAGCTCGGGCACAGCGTCGCGATCGCCGAACGTCACTACCTTGGCCTTGTCCGAGGCATCCCCGCGACTGCCCGCACCTTGGACGCTGCCATGGGCCTCGAGGCCGAATTAGCAGGAATCTGCAGAAATTAGCCAGCCAGCGGACGCCGCGGCAAATCGACCTAACAAGGAAATAGCATGACTGACGCAGTCTCGATCCCCTGCCCTCGATGCGGCGCCCCGGCTGGCAGCCCGTGTCGTGCCATTCGTCGGGGAGTGCTGACAGTGTTGCCGCAGGTACACCCTGCGCGACGCGCTGCCGTTGCGGAAGCGAGACGTGCAGTTTCTGGCGTGAGCATCTATGCCCAAATTGACACAAATATATTGAAAGGCCCGCATACGCGGATCAAAGGTGGGAAACCACAACCGATAATCTAGTCTAACATCTCAGCCTGAGGCGATCAGCGGAAGCCTGCGCATGCTGCGCACGTGAAACGCTGTAATAGCTCCGAAACGCCGGAGCGAATAGGTGGCATGCGCAGGGCAAGCGATTCGAAGAAACGAGTCGTTCTATGCCTAAATCAGCCAAACCCGTCGCCACCGCCACGACTGCCCATGTGACGAACACGCCAGAGCTCGCAGCGTGGGTTCGAGAGGCCCTTGAAGGGTTGCCAGCAATTGTGACAATCGCGGAAGCGGCCCGGGTGCTACGCATGTCGGGGCGCAACGTTCGACGCTTGATCGCAGTCGGAAGAATTCAATCACTGAAGGTTTGCACGGGCCCTGGCGCGGGTCGCGTGCTGTTCGCGCGATCCGAAGTTGCCCGATTTCTCGAAAGCCTTGCGGTTGCGGCGTGACCCCGCAAAATGGCCACGGGCGGGTTGCAATGACTGCAACCGACGCGCTCACCCAGCTGCAGCCACTGCTTCAATTGACGCGAATCGGGGCGATCGTTCGCCTTTACTCGGACGGTGACCGCTATGCCGTCCGCATCGAGCGCCCTAGCAAGAAACCCGAAAGTTACAAGCACCTTACCGCCGACGACGCCCTCGCGGTGATCGTCTGCACCATGACTGAGAGGCACACATGTGCAAAATGACAATCAAGAAGTATCTGCAATTCATGACTGAGAACCCCGATCCGAAATCGGGCAAAAAGCGAAACCGGCGCCGACGGGCTATCGCTCAAAAGCTCGCCGAAAAGCATCCCACGTTCAAGATCGGCGGTGTGTCATGAATACCCGAACGAGCACGGCCCTGCAAATCACCCCCGATCCGCTTATCACTGTCATGCGTGACAAGTACATACCTGCACCGGATCGGGATGACCCGGACGCCTGCGCCAGGAAATGTGCCGTGCAATGCCTGCGACTGTCCGAAGCACTTAGCACGGTCTTTTTGACGGACGCACACCTGACGCAATATGAACCAATCGAAGTGCCGCTCCTTGACGATGACGGGATGGTTTTCTTGCGCCCAAGCAAGGACGCCTTGGCTCGCGGGGAAGTTCATTATCGAATGACCTGCCTGATAGCAGACTTCGATACGGACGACCATTCGCCACCGACTACAGAATGGCGTAAAGAGATGCACGACAAGGTGCAAAGGGCTGGTCTTCTCTACTACGACACACGCAACGGAATGCGGGGCGTCGTGCCCCTCGCTGAGCCGCTTGAGCTGTCATCGCTCGCTGACTGGAACACCTGGACCGAAGTATATGACGGATGGGCCGAGTACCTCCGAACCGAATTTGGATTGAATGCTGACCTCTCGGGTGGCGACGCTAGCCACGTGTTCCGATTGCCTAATGTCACGCGAGACCGTAAGCCTGAACGATCGATCGTGCGCGGTGTCGGCGTGCCGTTCAATTCCGACGCGAATTGGCGAGAGCCAACGGTGCGACGAAGCCAAGCAAAAGCTGGGGGCGTGGCGGAAACCATCCCGGGCGAGTTGCCGCCACTTTGCGATAAGGCCATCCAAATTCTCACGCCGGAGTTTAGAGAACGGTGGCTCAACGGCGGTCGAATCTATACGAACGACGGCAAGCCTGTGTTGTTGAGCCTATGCGGTTGGCTGCTCAAACGAGGCTGGGACAAGGGGGACATAGCGGCGATGATTCTGGAACTCGACACCGACGAACCCGACGCCAAGAAAGTAAAGGAGCATCTTCACAAGCTCGAAGATGCCATCCCCTGTGACGGCCCGGGCGGTGCGAAAGATTGGCTCGGCGATGACTTCGATCGCGTTGACCAAATCGTGAACTACAGCCCCGCCGCGGAAGCCTACGGCAGACGACTCGCAGCGCAAGCCCAGGATTGCGCTGCCAACGAAAACAGTACGCAACCCGCGACGGAGCGGCGCTCCGATCTCGGCAATGCGCGCCGGCTTGTACGCATGCATGGGGATAGGCTTCGATACTTCCGCGCGTATCGAACTTGGTTCGTGTGGAATGGCGCTTACTGGGAAACAGACAGAACCGGGGAGATCGAGCGGTGCGCCAAGAGCGCCGCCGAGTCTCTTTGGCAAGAGGCGCTAAACGAGGATGACGATCGCCGAAAGGCCGCGCTTGCCTGGGCAGTGAAGGCGCAAGATCGGGCGCGTATCGCCAACATGATTGAACTCGCCGGAAGCGAGCCGGGCGTCCCCGTAACGGCGGAAATGCTCGACTCCGACCCGTGGCTTCTAAACGTCCGAAACGGCACACTTGACCTTCGGACTGGAGAGCTATCGGAACCCGATCGGGCGCTGCTCATGACGAAATGCTGTGCCACCAACTACGAACCGAAAGCGCGATCGGAATTGTGGAATGCCTTCGTGCGACGTACGACGGGCCGGGACGCTGAACTCGCCGCATACATCCAACGCGCGTTGGGCTATGCGCTCGTCGGTGCGTGGCATGAGAAACATTTCTGGTTTGGCTACGGCCCACCCGATGGCGCCAAAAGCACGTTGCTAGGGGTCGTGGGTGACATCCTTGGCGACTATCACGTTTCCGCCGAGCCCTCGACGTGGCTCGTGCAAGGCACGGTTGGCGGCAACCGAGGCGACCTAACCCGGCTACTCGGCGCCAGGCTGGTCACCAGCCTTGAGATCCGTCCCGGGATGAAATTCGACGAAGCGTTGGTCAAGAAAGTCACGGGCGGCGATCGCATCGTGGCGGCCGCCAAGTACAAGGATGAAATCGAATTCCCGCCGACGTTCGCCCTCTGGATGGGTGCCAACGACCGCCCCACAATTCGCGATGACGACGAGGGCATGTGGGCGCGAATGCGCTGCGTGCCGTTCGTGAACCAAGTGCCCAAGAGCGAGCAGGACCCTCGGCTGCGAGAAAAGCTGACTAGCGACGCCCACGCACCGGCGGTGCTTCGCTGGCTAGTTGAGGGGTGCCTGGCTTGGCAACGCGACGGCTTGGGCGATTGCGCAGCCGTCGCGAAGGCGACGAGCGACTACCGGACCAGCATGAACCAAGCCGCCGGTTTCTTTGAAGACGTCATTGTCGTCACGGGCAACCCGGACGACGAGATCGCAAATCGGGCAATGGTCAGAGCTTATGAGCATTGGTGCGAGCAAAACCATGTTCGCCAACCCGTCACTGCCAAGGGACTTGGGCAACGCCTGCGAGCCCTGGGCGTGCAAGGGGGCGGTGACGACTCAAGGCATGCCGTGAAACGCCCCAACGTGCGCCCCGAACTAGCGGACGGAAAGCCAGAGATCGACCGCCACTGGCACGGCGTACGACTCGTCGAATAGGCGGCACTGCCAGCGCTGCCAGATTTGCCAGGTCTTCCCCTAAAGTCTCCCATGAGAATAGATCTAGATACTTCTGGGGGAGAGCTGGCAGTGCTGGCAACCTGGCAGCGGAGCGCCGCTACCGCCTTCGCACCCCGAGCTATACCGCGACGTCGCTGCCCACCTCCCGGCGCCACGCACGGCACCCCGGGGGGAACAGATAAATAGGGTATGACGCCAGCCGCCATTTCACGCGTACGCGGGGGCGAATTTTCGAAAATTGCCCCAGTGGCCGGGCGGGAGCACGATCGCCTATTCGAGGGGCGATCACATTGTGATCTGCTCCGGTGATAGCGGGAGACGTTCTTTTAGATCTCTCGGCAAATGGCACGGGAGACATGTCTCCCGCAATGTGATCCCCCTGTCGCCGCCACCCGTCGCAACGTTGGCTTCACCTAGCGCCTGGCGCGTGCACCCTAGACGCGGTGTCCGTGCGGTGGACGGATGAGCCTAAAGCTTTGGCCTAAGAATAGAGGACCTCCAATTACACGAGGATGTTCTATGGCCAAGTCAAATCCCTCCCAACGTATCATTAGAGTAGCGGTCCCCGCTGACCTAGCCGCCCGCTTTGATCAATTGCGGGAGTTCGTGGGTAAGCGAGATCGCATACCGACGTCGCAGAGCCGCTTTGCCGACATGCTTCTATCGCGAGGTCTCGATCAATTGGAAGCGGAACTCTGTTCCGGGACGGGGCAAGCATAACATGCATGCCGGCAAAGCTGAATCAGACGGCACGCACGCTCTAGTCGCGCACGCTCGCAAGACTACCCAAGCTGAGCTAGCCCGTGCAATCGGTGTGGACCGTCGAACCGTGGCGGCATGGTTGGCAGGGCGCAAGCGGCCCAGTCTCGACGCACGTCGGGTAATTCAGCAGAAGCTCGGCATACCGGTTGCCAGTTGGGATAACCTGACCGTTCACAATCGAGCCCCGGCGCCTATTGTTGCCGAGCCGCTACCCGGGCCACCCGAAACCCCCGCGAGCGCTGCCGTCGATTCCCCCGCGGACGAGCAGGATGATTTGCCCAACGTCTGCGATTTGATCGATGTCGAGATCTCGGACCCAGCAGCCCCGGGCGGTTCGCTCGAACACAAGATTGAAGTCAACCACTCGTTGCGCGGGCTGCTTGAACTCAAGCAACTCGCCGAGCGCGATCTCGTGCGCACTACGGCGCAAAGGGAACGTGCGGCGTTGATCGGGGCTCTCATTCGCATCAATGCCAAGCTTCAGGAAATCGAGCGGCAGATTGTAGCCAACAACGAAACGATTTTTGGAAGCGCTCTGTTTCACGACTGGCTGGGGCGGATGTTCGACGTTCTCGCCCCTTGGCCCGAAGCGTTAGCTGCCTTGGCAGCACATTGGGAAGCACAGACGAGGGGGGCAGCATGACTGATTACACGCGAGCATTTGACGCGTGGCACTTGATTGATGATCGACCAGCCCAAACCCGTTCAGTAGCGAATAGGATGGCATGCCAGATTCTAGCGATACGCGCTGCCAAAGCCCGCGCCGCCGTGTGTCGGCCGTTGCACTATTATGCGACGTTGACGGCGGGCAGGTTGCGGCGGTTGCTCGATTCCTATGCGTTCGAAGCCAGCTTGCCCCAAGCGTCCACAATCGAGCTGGCGGCTTTGCATGAGCGCATATTGCAAATGGTCGAATCGCGCCAAGCCGTTCACGAAGCGGCACACACTCTCCGCGGCATCGCCGCAGAAACGAGACAACCAAAATGAGTGAATACGCCAAGATCAAGGTCGAAAAAAAGACCTTCCTACTGACAGCCACCGAACTGCAAGCGGTCCAGTCGATCATCGATACACAACCAGTAGATTACGTGATCCATTACCTGACGACCCACGTGAACGGCGTCGAATCTCGGAGGGGATGACGTGTCACCGACGAAGACTTACACCATTGCTGGCGAGCGGTACGAACTCACCCCCTCACAGATGATCGCGTACCGACAAGCAACGATGCCCGGCGACGTTGCCGGGCAAGCCGCGTACGCTCACGGTCACTTCAGTGCCTGCCGCGTCGCGAGTCGTGCCCTAGTAGCACCCGTCCGATCGAAGCCAGCAGCAGCGAAGAAACCAACGTCGTCAGCTATCGACGCCGATCTGAAATGCCGATCTGACTGCGTTAGACGACGCGGTCGATTATTTGAAAGCACACGAAGCAGTCGAACGGGCCCTCAACAAGCCGCTCACGTCAAAGTACATTGACTCGGAGGGGGTGCTGCGCATTCCTGCCGGAGTCGTTCCGTAAGCTCAAAAATAAGATAGGACAACGAACAATGGCACTATTCTCAAAATCGACTCTCGAAACCCTCCAGGCTCATTTGCGCAAGGCTAACCAAGCCGCAAACGACCACAAGCACGACCTGGACGCGGCTGCCGCCTCGCATGACGCGGCCAAGCTCGCATTGGATGACATCCTCGATGAATCGGAAGCCCTTGCGGCGACGGCTCGCCTAACAGTGCTTGCGAACCGTAAGCGCAAGGCAACCGAGGCGCACGCCACGGCGCTAGAGGCCTTAGCATCGGCACAAGCGGCGGTCGATATCGAACAGTCGCGGGTCGATCAAGAGCGCCGCGATCTTGAGCTAGCTCAATCTTTGGAAGCCGCGAGCACTGCTACCTATCGACGCCGAACCGAGCCTCTAGCTCGAAAGGCCGTGGCTCTGTTTGACGAACTACAGGCCACGCTAAACCAAATCGATCAAGCGTATCAAGATTCAGTCGCGGCATCTGAAAAACTCGCCGCCGCGGGCTGGCCAGTGCCCGAGGCAAAATCGTTGTCCCCAGGGCATCGTATCGCGCCAATCATTCGGGCAATCATTGAAAAGTACCCGAGTGAACAGGTCGCGCGGAACCTAAATCAAATCGGGGCATCGCCAATCACGCCACAGAACATCCAGGTTGCCGTAGACTTTGCGAAGCGGTTTCCAGGTATTCCCGATCAAGAGTCTCTCGAGGCCTTGCTCGGCGATCGGCAACTTTCGGAAATGGCTGCCGCTGAGGTCCGGCTCGGCCGCGACCCACAAGCGCTCGCAGCGCGAAAGCGTCAAGAGGACTTTCGTGTTTGGCGGGCCTCCCACGCTGTCCCCTATTATGTGAGCCAAGGCCTGCGCACTGAGCTGTATTGCGCTGCGGAGCAGATTCTCAAGAATTTGGCATATGCGTCCGAGTCCGGGATCGAATCGTACAAGGCTACGTTCGCCAAGTACACGGACCCAGAATTTGAGAAGCCAACGGGCGTAGTCGAAATTGACTATCGACCTATGTCGTCAACACTGACGGCGACAAATTGACTCTGACCCGGGTGCGTGTATTACGGCGCCGCCTTGTCGATCATGTGCGCGCCCGGGTCACTTACTCCACGAAATCAAACTTGCCGGGTGGCGTGATGTTGTCCCACGTCACCCGGTGACCCTCTCAGAGACACACAAGAAAAGGATGTTAGTCATGTCCAATCAACCCACACAGCCTGAAACCGCACAACAGAGTTTTGACCGCGTGCATAGCGCGCCACAACCAGTGGTTTCCCCCGTGCCCTCGCACCCCGGCTCAGATCCGTGGCATGATCACCGGGGTCCCGTGCAACTGCCCAATCCGACCCCTGCGGGCACGGCCCAGCTCGGACCTGACCACTCACGGCGCTGATCGAAGAACCATTGTCAACGTTCGCGCCGATATGGATCGCGGCGCGAACGTTGCGACCTAAGGACTTGTCATGTCACAACCCACAGAACCACAGGATGACACCGACCTGATCGGCACCATTGGGATGTCCGATCAAGAGCTCCGACGTCGGGATCGCGCCTATCGCCAGTTCTTGATTCAGACTGGGGCAATCGTTCGCCCAGCTGCGAACAGCGCCGAGCCCGCGCCAAGGACACTGACCGTCACGCAGTCAGCACAACCCGTCCGAAAGCAGTGGTCACCGCCACGACGTCCGAAGTTGCGCCTCGGATTTGATGAGCAAGCTGCGGCCGATGCATTTCGATCACGGTCGCGAACGCTGTGTGATTTAGGGAGGGCCGCGCAATGCTGAATCTGTTGAGTTGTTTGGCGAACAAGAAGACCATTTCGGGTATCCGGCCCCCCGGTTTTGCGCTAGTCTGGATTGGACATGTCGAACAAGGGACCACCGCCAAAGCCTCCCGCTCCGGCAAAAAGTCCTCCCACTCAGTCGCAGCCTCGCCCTCGCGCACCCCAAACGCTTTCGGTACAACGGCCCGAGGGAGGAATGATGGCTACACGCGGGAGTGCTATAGTCCCCAGTGTATCGGGTCCAGTGGCCCATACGGCGCCTCAACCCTGGCCGCCAGCTCCACCACCTAAACCTAAGAAAGGCTAGACGTCATGCTGAGTGTGATTGAGGTCAAGTCCGATCGGGATCGTGCGTGGGACACTGCTCTTAGCGCCAAGATGAACTTCTACTATCATCAGCGGTTAGCTGCGCGCTGGGGGAAGTTTGATTTCTGGGGCAAGATTATCCTGGCCATAATGGCAGCCGCGGGCTCATTGCCGACTCTAGGCACTGGCCCCAAGGAACTTGGGTGGCTTGCATGTGCATCGGCATTGTTTGGTGCTTTCGTTGTGATTTTGAGAGTTGATCGGAAGCTCGGGGTTCACGCTTCGTTGTCCGCTCGGTGTCTGGCGCACGCACAAGACCTCGAGCGGGCATTTCACAGCGAGGAATTCACCGATCTAGATCGCTTGATCGAAGCGTACAACCAAACTGAAAGGTTTGAGGCCGAGCAAGAGGGCGAAGCCAACCAGAAGTTGTTGGAGAAATCTCAAGCCAAGGTCTTGAAAGAGATTGGCGCGGCTGCCTAGATTTTTGCGGCCGACATACCCCCAGCAGCCGCAAGCACCGCTGCCCTTCAAAGGCCACTCGTTCCGCCCGCCTGGAATTCAATATCCGCGTCGTTCACGTTTCAGTTGCTCCACCAAAGTGTCTGCAACCTTCAGTAAGTTTTCAGGCGTACCGTTGAAAAGTCCGGCGCTTAGCGGCGGCCAAATCGGATTGGCTGTTGTAGCCTCGCGTCTAATGTCATCAAGTTGGGCGACCTTTAGTTGAGAGCGAAATGTACCCCAATATCGACCCGGTCTGAAATGGGTCCATTCTCCATTGTGCAGCTGTTCAAGGCACCACATAAGCTCGAAACGGTCGAAGGCAGATTCGAAATCGCGCTCGAGTGGAATGGTTTCTTGAAAGTTCTCTTTCAGCGCGCCGAATAGCAGGTCACTGACCGGTGCGCGCTTGTTCTCGCCGAATACGAGGTTGTACGTACGACTACTGAGGATCTCTTCAGGATGCAACGCATCCAAGCTTGGTTGTTCCTTGTTTAGCTCGACAATCGGTGTCATCCACAATTGTCTAATTCCTATCCAGTTGCCGACATGTACGGCCGCAATGCCCGCGGAGTAAGAAAGCAACAGGCAGGGGTACAACCCCAGCTGCAGCCATTCTTCTTTGGTGGAGGTAATGAATTCCGGCCTGGACCCCACCAGGCGTATAACCTCGCACATGTAGCTCAATTGATCTCCGGTTGCCCAGCGACCCATTTGAGCGAAGCATCCAACTAGATTCTCAGTCGCATGCGTGTACTGATTGAGCCGACGTTCGAATTCGGCGCGGTCAAGGCTAGCGATAGGGTTGCTTTCTATCCCCTTGCGCCTCTCCACCAGGTAGCGCGCCTCTCGAACCAGAAAATCTCGAAGGGCAATCTTGTGGCGCTCCTCTGATAGCAGGCGTTTTACTGTCTCAACCGCGATCACCTTGGATAGTGGATGCCCGGCCCCCGCCGAGTCAAGGCTTTCCACCTTGCTTTGGAGGTCTTCAAAAAAGGCGTCCGCGCCACTTATTGGGATGGCCGTCGCGTCTCGGAGCGAGATGAGTTGCTTGGCCCGATCACTAATAACACCGTGCTCAGTCCAGTAGGTTGAAAACCGTCGCGTTGCGCACCTTTCCAGGGCTTGAGTGC
>CAWEUH010000043.1:0-163860 GCA_963811985.1 uncultured delta proteobacterium | reverse complement strand
GTTCTTTGAAGAATGCTGTATTTGAGATGATAGACTGATTTACGAATAAACATAAAGACTGCGAATGACGAGCGAACTGTTACTTTGAGTTATAGACATTAGGATAAATCAGAACTGGCCTATCATTGGCGATTTTCAGGAATAGCCAATAAACTACCTTATGGTGCTGTAATCAAAAGTTATGGTGACTGAGCAATAAGGAAAAGGGCAGCTTAACTGCTTAAGTGATTGTGTAGGAGTTGAACGCAAGTGAACCACTGAAGACATGACGAGACAACGATACCTCCTGTCAGAACCAGAAGACGTTGCTATCGGCTGGGATAATTATACCGGATACCTGGTTACCGGGTATAAGACAGGCGTTACAAAGGTGGCAAGAACTATACATGGGCTCAAATATGGAACAAGGGAACCTTCCTTGTAATGATAGTTTGCTTAACTTTATGCTACCGTTAGGATTCGCAGGGCAAACAAAGGGAAAATGCTCAAGTTGACAAACAGCAAGGCAGAAAGTACCAAAGTACAAGAAGGGGCGGACTACTTCGTAGTAGTGATGAAACTCCTGTAATGGGAGTGGAGCGAAGGGGGTAGCAGCTTGATATGATGTTGTTACGTGAACAACTGTAAAAGGGATGATTCAAATACTGATTATCAACTGAAGAGCCGTATGAGTGGAGACTATCAAGTACGGTTCTGTGAGAGGTTCGGGGTGAAAGTCCCCTTATCTACTCGACGTGCGCCTTGAATCGACAGAGGTGCTTTAATTATAAAGTTCTTTGAAGAATGCTGTATTTGAGATGATAGACTGATTTACGAATAAACATAAAGACTGCGAATGACGAGCGAACTGTTACTTTGAGTTATAGACATTAGGATAAATCAGAACTGGCCTATCATTGGCGATTTTCAGGAATAGCCAATAAACTACCTTATGGTGCTGTAATCAAAAGTTATGGTGACTGAGCAATAAGGAAAAGGGCAGCTTAACTGCTTAAGTGATTGTGTAGGAGTTGAACGCAAGTGAACCACTGAAGACATGACGAGACAACGATACCTCCTGTCAGAACCAGAAGACGTTGCTATCGGCTGGGATAATTATACCGGAAACCTGGTTACCGGGTATAGGACAGGCGTTACAAAGGTGGCAAGAACTATACATGGGCTCAAATATGGAACAAGGGAACCTTCCTTGTAATGATAGTTTGCTTAACTTTATGCTACCGTTAGGATTCGCAGGGCAAACAAAGGGAAAATGCTCAAGTTGACAAACAGCAAGGCAGAAAGTACCAAAGTACAAGAAGGGGCGGACTACTTCGTAGTAGTGATGAAACTCCTGTAATGGGAGTGGAGCGAAGGGGGTAGCAGCTTGATATGATGTTGTTACGTGAACAACTGTAAAAGGGATGATTCAAATACTGATTATCAACTGAAGAGCCGTATGAGTGGAGACTATCAAGTACGGTTCTGTGAGAGGTTCGGGGTGAAAGTCCCCTTATCTACTCGACGTGTAAAAATCCGTACAACTCAACAGATATGTGCAAACTGGAAAGAGTTTTAAGATAAATTTAGCTTTTTAATTTTCTTCAACTTTTATGGCTAAATATTATGCAAATATGTGACGATATTATTCATAGTTTTATTTATTGTCAATACAAAGCATATCTAAAGCATAGACAACAAACTGGAATTATTTCTGATTACCAAACACTTTACAATCATCTTAAACAAAATCAAAAGTCCTGTGTTGAGAAAACTCTCTTAGAAAATAAAATACTGACTTATTCTAATTCCATATTTGATAACAAAATTTCAAATGAAGGTATCTCCTTAAATATAAAGTTCACAAATGCAGATATTGATTTAATTCTTGATGGGATTGAATTTGCAAGCAATAAAAATGTCATTCCGATTTTCATTACGCCATTTGAAAATATTACAAAATATGATAAGCTATTTATTACCATACAGTCCTATCTCATCCAAGATGAATTTAATATTCATATTGATAGCTGTAAAATAATTTATGGAAAACATCTAAAACAAACAAGATACAAGCTATTATTATCAGCAAAAAGCATTAAAAAAACTGTTAATGATATGGATAAAATCATATCTGATTCAGTCACACCTTCTTTAGTGTTAAATAAACATTGTATTATTTGTGAATACTATTCCTATTGCATAGAGAAAGCCAAATCGGATGATAATTTAAGTTTATTGGATAGGGGCAACAAACAAAATAATTGAAAAATATAAAAAGAAGGGCATTTTTACTATTCAG
The DNA here is from genome assembly GCA_963811985.1 of uncultured delta proteobacterium. GTDB lineage: Bacteria > Myxococcota_A > Polyangia > Polyangiales > Polyangiaceae > FEN-1139. The sequence continues at coordinate 161,579 of CAWEUH010000043.1, read as the reverse complement.
CAACTATCCTATCAATATAAACCCAGAAGGAGGAAAAAACAACGAGCTAAGCTAATATTCTCACATAATATAGAATTACAAGCATTAGCGATAAGAACAGATAAAATTTTAGTACAATCGCTGCCTGAATTATTAAGACAGTCTATAGAATTATTCATTGATATCGAAGGTAATCCAAACCTTGAATCATATTATTTAATAGGGCTATTAGTTGCTAAAAATCAAGAACCCATTAACTATTCTTTTTGGGCACATAAAGAAACAGATGAAATTCAAATTTGGCAGCAGTTTCTTTCTAAGATTGACGAATACCCTGATTCCTTCATATTTCATTACGGCAATTACCACTCAAAAGCAATTGAAACACTTGGGAAAAGATATAATACGAGTATAACTCACATTCAACCTCGTTTAATCAATATGATCTTTTATTTTTGGCAAAATATATTTTCCGGTTTATTCTAACAGATTAAAGGACTTGGGAAATTACATCGGTGCTACATGGACAACAAAAAATGCAAGTGGTATTCAAAGTCTTGTTTGGAGGCATTTATGGGCAGAAACACAAGATGAAGAATTAAAGCGAATGTTGATAACATACAATTTAGAAGACTGCTATGCTTTAAAAATTTTAACTGATAAGTTATCTCAAATACAAGAATCGTCAAGTATTTTGCCGGAAATTGATTTTGTAAATAACCCCAAGAAAACATCGTCACCAGTTAGTTCTCAAATCCATCAGCATTTTGGTAATATTTTAAAATTCGCCCATGAAAAATATGATAGTAGTAAAATAAGTTTTCAAAGTATCGGGGAACATGAAGTTTCATCGGAAAATAAAATTGGAGGAAAAGTTGGACATAAAGGCGTATTTCGAAAAATCCCGAAGGCTAAGAAAAAAAATATTGTACCAATAAGAAGGATTTGTCCAATTCATAAGTGTACATTGTTAAAAGACTATGAACGCGAGGTGGACCAGAGTGCCCGAAGATAGTTTGGAAGCATCGGAAATTAAGGAGAAACTCGATGAAGCCATCGAGCGGCTGGAAACCGGGCAGAAATCGCGGTCTCCCAAGTGGATGGTTTACCTGTCGCTCGCGACGGCACTCATGGCAGTCTTTGCGGCGGTTGCTTCGCTCGAGGCAGGGGCACATTCCAATGAGGCGATTTTCGAAAAGAACGAAGCGGTCCTGAATCAATCACAAGCCTCAGACCGATGGTCCCATTATCAGGCAAAAGGCATCAAAGCGACGTTTCTCAAGGCACAATCGCAGTCTCTTTTGCCAACGTCTTCCGAGCTTGCCCAACGTCTTGCTCAGCAAGCCGAACACTTCACTCGGGAACAAGGCGACATCGAGCACGCTGCACAAGAACTCGAGAAGCAAGTTGCCGAAGACAACCGGCGGGCCACGGCACACATCGGGCGTCACCACCGTTTCGCTGTTTCAGTCACTGTGTTTCAGGTCGCAATTGCGCTATGCGCGATTGCGGCCCTCACCCGGCGGCCGCTGCTCTTTTGGTGCGGCCTTGGCGGCGGGCTCGTGGGAGCGATCCTTTTTGCCATTGGATTTGCGTGATGGTGTCGCCGCAAATCCCGATAAGCGAACCGCTCGGTTGGCTGCACCCGTAGCAGGCGCGGTTGCCGTAGCAGTGTAGTAGTCCCAGTTACCGTTGCCGTCGCGGTAGTAGCAACCGGCACCGGGTCACCTCGTGTCCACGTGCCGTCACTACATAATCTGCGCAGAGGTCGGGATTCACCGCTCGCTTCGGCCCAAACCCAGGGTAGCCTTTTTGTGGGGCTGCGCGTAGGTGCGCGCACACTCACCGTGCCGGACTCCTACCCCCTGCGACCTTCGAACCGAATGCCGCCTGTCTTTCGTCATTGTAACTGCCAAACACGCGGTCGAGCTTTGCGTTGGCGGTGTCGTTAGCAACCGTATAATATTAAAGGTTGGACTGCCGTTGACTCGAATGGCGATCGGCTCACGGCAGACAAGAGAACCATCCCTTCCTCGAATGGCTATGAGCCGCAGATATCATCAGCCGAAGGAGCGTCTATGAAACAGTCGCACCCAATCGACATTACCGTGTGCCGAAGTACGAATTGCCCGCTTTCTCAGCAGTCCAACCGTTTGGGAGTGCTGCTGTTCATCGGTGGTTTCTGCGCAGTGTCCGGGCTAGCTGCATGCTCCAGCTCAGGACCCGGTGCAAAGCAGGATAGTACCGGCGCCGGATTCGGGTCAACGCAGGGGGGCAGCGGAGGCGACGCTCTAACCAGCATGGGCGGCGCGGCAGGACCCTCGACGGACGTTGCTGGGGCTGGCAGCACGAGCTCAGTAACAGACGGCGGGTCGAATGCTTCGGGTGGTTCTGGACCTTGTGTGCCGCGTACTTGTGATGACGCCCTGTCCGTCTGCGGCATCATTGATGACAATTGTGGTCATGCGCTGACGTGCGGGACGTGTGCGAAGGGGCAGGTATGCGACCCCACCACGCACACCTGTGTGTCGCCCGCAAGTGTCTGCGGAAGTTCCAAAGCCTGTGGCGTCGGTTTTGACGCTTGCAAGAACGTTGTCAGCTGTAGTGCGACGTGCGCTGCGGGCACCGTGTGCGTGTCGCACCAGTGCGTCACATGCCAACCCGTGTTGTGCGACGGGCGTTGCGGCAAGCTTGCAGACGGCTGCGGCAGTACGACGGATTGCGGCACTTGTCCAACCGGACAGGTCTGCGATGCAATGGCGCACACGTGCGAAGTGTGCGCCAAGAAGAAGTGCACCGATTATCCAGCCGGCGTCTGCGGCCAATTGTCGGATGGCTGCGGTAGCCTCTTGACGTGCACGTGCCCGACCACCAAACCCGACGTGTGCGTCGCCTTGGGCGCGGAATGCGGCACTGTCAATGATGCGTGTATCGCCAGCACGACGCGCAACTGCGGCACGTGTGCGACCGGCAGCGTGTGCACGAACAACCAGTGCGTTCCTTGCGTACCAACGACGTGCGACTCCAAGGGCGCCGTATGCGGTACCATCCCGGATGGTTGCGGCGGCAAACTGACTTGCGGCAAGAACAATGGCAACTGCGAGGTGGGCTACACCTGCAGCACCGGCAACACGTGCGACCTTTGCACACCCACGACTTGCGCAGCGAAAGGTGCCAACTGCGGCACGCTCTCGGACGGTTGTGGCGTCACGCTGACCTGTGGCTCCACTTGCCCAACCGGGCAGGCTTGCCTCAACAACGTATGTAAGGATTGCACGCCAAAAACCTGCGCCGACCTCCATTACACCTGCGGCACCGTTGACGACGGCTGCGGCGTCACGCTCAACTGTGGCTCCTGTCTGACCACCGAGGTGTGCCGAAGCAACGTCTGCGCGAGTTGCACACCGAAGAGTTGTGCCGACCTCGGCAAGTCGTGCGGCAAGGTGGATGACGGTTGTGGCCACACGATTCAGTGCGCAGGTTGTGGTGAAGAGCAGGTCTGCCTCTCCAACGGCACGTGCTGCCAACAGGTGCAATGCGATGAGGGAATGACGACGATCCCAGACGGCTGCGGTGGGACGCTCTACTGCGGTTGACCCTGCGGGCCAACTTGTAACCGCCCCGCTCGAGAGCCAATCGAGCAATCTGGGCCAGCCGCCCCAAACGGCGCATTCGCTCGAGGCTTTGGCAGGCGGGTTTACAATCAGGAAACAATCATTGTTGTATGGTCGCAATGCACACGAGGATTTTGACGGACGCTACGGGGGACTGCATGGCAAATTTGAAGGAGCATTCAGGTCCATTGGGGGAAGACAGTGAACCCAGACCCTGGCAGTCGGGCGAGGAGTTCGAGCACGAAGCCCGCTTGTTCCTCGAGGCCGCGTGTCGATTCGTGGGCAGAGGTGAAGATTTGAGTGGTTGGTCGGAATCACAACGCCTCCGCCTGAAGATGGCCCACGTTATCGAGACCGCAGAATATTCCGACCGCTGGCTGAAAGCCCTGCAACACATGCTAAGGATTGCCGAGGTGGGTAGTGAACACCGGCGTCATGCCGTGCAGGCCGTCCATGCCTGGGGGAATTCCTATAAACTGCCCAAATGGCAGACCTCATCGGAGACGCGGCGAGCCTGCCTCAACAACCTGGTCAATGCGCTCGAGGCATTCGACAGCGTGTTTTCCTTGCTCAGACACGACCTTGGCAACCTTGGCTCGAAGCTTGACGCCTACAATGTCCATCCCAAGGTCATCAGCGAGAAGAGCGCCGAGCGGATTTTGGCCGAGCTCATCGCCGAGGGCGCAGATGCGCTCGGGTTCGTCGTCGAGCCCCGCGAACCCATGCAAGCTGAAATTCTGCGCATCCAAAGGCAACTCGAGCGAGACGCCTCCGACTTGGCCCTTCCCGCTTCGCCCAGCCGACCGTCTCACGTGGTTCGCAAGGCTCAACCGGTTGCCTCCAAAGTCAAGCGGCCGAAAGCGCTAGGCAAAGAGTCAAACTCGATCAGTAGGGCTGCGGTGCTCACCCAATTGAGTGAACCTTCCTACAAACGGCGGACGATTCGGTAGGTTGGGCCGGGGTTGCGCAAGCGTTTTGCTTGCTCCTCCGTGGACAGGCACACATGGCGCAGCGTTGAGCGTTGGGAAATCCAACCACCAGCGACTACAGCCGTGGCGTTGGTGATGCCGGGGGTCCACAGGTCGCACGTATGTACGCTAGTTTGGCCACGAAAAAAGCATTCCTGCATTAAGCGTGACCCCTTGCGCAACGAGTCCGTATGGAGAAAATGAGCCGATTGATGAATACTTGTACGAGTAAAGGCGGTAACCAAACTCGACGTTGACCAGGGCACCCCGAAACACCTCGGCCATGGCTCCAACTTTGGGTCGAATCGCATACCCCCGCACGGACGCGTCAAGCCCGTAGGTTGCTGTTTGCTGAGTAGTATCGACGTCAGTCCGAGCCCCCGGGAGGTCAAGCCAAGCCAGCCCTGGCGACACACCGACGAATGGCTTGATGATGCACCTCTGATACATGACATCGAGATCCCATTCGAGCACCGTCAGGTTCGCATCCGGGAATGAAGTGATTGCGCTGAGATAGGTAACTCGAGACGCGTGGCTGGTTCTCGTATAGTTCGCGGTCGTGCTCAGAGTGAATCCAGGAACGATCTCCGTAAAGAGAACGCCAGCCCCAATTGAATAGCCAAGACCGGGGGACAACTTTGGCACATTGAGAAGGACGGTATTGTTGAAGGCAATGGCTCTGGAACCCGTGAAATCCCGGCCCCCGTGGGTCGCGTATACCAAATCAAACCGAAGCACGGCGCTGATCCGACGAAGTGAAGATACCGATGAATCAGTAGGCACAATCAGGTCTGCCTGCGCGGCGTGAACGGTTGTATTGAACAGCATCGCGCCCACGGCAAACAACAACGCGGAGCCTAGATGAAATCGCGCGAGGTCATCACGTAATAACCTCGCCAATATCGTCCGAATGTTCATGCCCCTCATGTCAACGCTATCTTGTGTTTAGCACTTGTGCTTAGCACTTTCTCGAACACAAGCGCAAACGTGTCTTTCTTCGCAGTCGTGAGAGCCCAGGTACTGCAAGGCCATCACCTTGCCAAATCACGCTTCGATTGCTCGCAAGTTCACCGTCGCTCACTCGCCCGCTGCCCAGCGACCGTGATAGATCGCGCTCATTTGCACGGATTTTCGCCGCGTCAGCAACCATAGGTCATTCGGTGCGCGCACCCACACCTGGGTGATCTCGGTGTCTTCACCGCCAGGCCGCGTCCACGGGACGCGAACCCAGCGGCCCGCGTGTCCGCGCCACAGCTGATCTTCAAGATCCGTTGCCCAGAGCACATCCGGCTTTTCGAGCCACAGCTTGTTCACGACGCCGTCGAAGGGTAAAGCTTGTTCGACGAACGTCGTCCCTTGCCAACGCGCGAAATAGCCGAGCGTACGGGTTTGATTGACTAGCGCGTTCGCGGCAAGCAAGACCTCGGATGGCCCAATGGCAACGAGCGCGGTCACCTCCCATCCGGACTTAAGCGGAACTTCTGGGAGTCCCTCGAGTAGCGAGAATTCGCCGAGGGGCATGCCTGCTTGAAGTCGCTCGACTCCGATCCCAGGGTACGCAACGTCTTTGACGCCGCGGTTCCGCTCCACATCGCAGGTTTGCCCACCGAACATGACGTCGCCTGGTCCAAGCACGGCCGTGGCTGCGACTTGGAGCCGCGTCGCGCACTGCTCGTGCGGCAATGCCGGCCGAGTGAAGCGCGGAACGGCAAAGGGCCTTTTATCCAGCGGGATGAGCCGGGCTCCAAAGCCATTGGGCGGCTGCACGAGCGCGACGGCGCGCTGCTCGGTCCACGGCAGCACGTCCCACAACGCTTCGTTACGCTGCTTGCCATCCCCAATCTTCTTCCATCGCTCGCCATTCCAGTGGAAGAACTCACCGTAGGCAGCGCTGCGCGTCGTGCGGTTGGTGCCCAGCCATGCCGCGTCGGGCCAATTGCCGGCCATTGACTCGATTAGCCAAAGAAAGTCCGGTTCCTCGCGTTCGATGCCACGCTGGTAGGCGGGATCGCTGCGAAGCTCGTCTTGCTCCAAAACGAAGAGCTCCTGTCCGCACGACACGAACGTCTTGTCCGGCAGCCCGTATAAGTAAGCCTCAATACAGGCGAACTCCTTGACCAATTGAAAATCCGCTGACGGTGGGGCACCAGCGATTGGCGCTGTGGTGCTCGGCAGTGGCACCGCCGACTCCCTCGTTGCGGCGATCGAGGAATCGACGGGAGCGGAAGCGTGGGCGTCGGTGCGCACCACAGACGGGGCGATCGTTCGCGAACAGGCAAAGGTCGCGAGAATCACGGTCCACCAGGGCGTGGGATGGCTCACGGAGGTAGTATACGCCATTGGCAGCGTAAGCCGCTTTCCCGCGAGGACGGCATCGGCCTGGCTCGCTCGATGGGGTGAGCGCAGGCGAACGTAGGGCCTGCGCGGTTGTTGCGGCAAGTAGCGGTTTGGGCTGCTAAGAGGAATGGCGTGAACTCGACCAGCGAGGCACTTGGGGCAAGGCTGAAGACCTACGCTGCAGCAAAGGCCAAATACTGGCTCATTGCGCTGGGAGTCGTGATCTTTGCAGGTGGCGTATTCCTGGCGCTCGGACCGTGGCTCTACCCGGATCCGCGTGCGGGGCTTGGAACCGAGGTGGGCGTAGCGGTACTCGGATTGTTCTTCATGTTGCTCGGAGTCGCGGCAGCCGCGAGTGTCTTTCGACAGCGCAACCGGCGCGTCCACGTGCACGAGCACGGCATCGTCGAAGAGCGTGGCGAACGCCGCATCGAGATGCTGTGGGACGAGGTCGCGACGCTCGTTAGTGCGCGCCAGAAGGTAACTCAGGCCGTAGGGCTCGTGACTCACCACATCGAGTCACACACTCTCAAGACCGACGCGGGCAAGAAGCTCGTGCTCGATCACTTGCTGGCCGACATCGCGTCGCTTGGCAACGAGGTCGAACGCCAGGTGAGCCGTTGCCTGCTGCCAAAGATCCAGGCACGCCTGGCGAAGGGCGAAAGCGTCCCCTTCTCACCCCTGACAGTGACCGATCAAAGCATCGCCTGCGGCCAGAAGACGCTGGCTTGGGAGCAAGTGGCCGGCGCTGAGACCGCGCACGGCGAGGTGCGCATCTTTCGTCACGGCGAGCCCTCGGCTTGGGTCAAGGTTCGTTACGGCAGCCTCACCAACGCGCGGGCGCTGCTCACGTTGATTTCGAGCCGAATCAAGGCCCGGTAAGCATGAAGCCGGTGCCCACTCTACCTAGCGGACTGAAGGTCCACCCGCGGCTTCGCACCATCGAGCTTCGGCGCGCCTTTTTGATCGGTGTGAGCGGACTGATCCTAGTCGGAGGTCTTGCCGCATTCGCTCTCTGGCAGACTTGGCGCGCCGTCAACGCCGCAGTGCGCTACCCGAGTGGCGTGCGGGCCACGCAGGCCCACGTAGTCGCGTGGTCGATCAATCAGCAGCTGATCGCTCAGGTGAAGGCCAGCGTCTCGTACACCGACGCTCACGGAGTCCAGCGTGTTCACGACCTCCGAGTCCTGCGCTTGCTCGTCACGCCCGAGCCGAGTGACGCCATCGAGGTTCGCTACGCGGCGAGCGATCCGTCAAGGGCAGTCACGTCTTGGGAACGCGACTCGGTGCCCCATGAATTGGCCGTCGCATTGCTCTTTGCCCTGCTAGTTGCTCTGCTCCTGAGGGGAGTGCTGCGAGAGGTGCGGGTCTCGCGGGACAGGTTGGCCCTGGCAGCGGAGCTCGTTAAAAACGGACCGCTGGCGGTGGTCGAGCTGCTCGAGATCAAGCGAGATCAGAAGGGCTTTCGCGTGATGCTCCGCTATCGTTATCGCACGCCGAGCGGAGCGGTGCTCGAGGGCAGCATCGCGAGCTCCGAAGGCGGCGCCTACCGGGTGAACGAATCCCAGCGCAAATCCCTGGCGTTACTATCGAGGGACGGGCGCCGCGGCTTGCTCCTCACGCGCAGCGGCTACCCGCTCCTGAACGCGTCCGAGCACCTGCCGCGTTCGTGCTAGAGTGGAGCAACTCGCAATGGAAGGACTTTGATTTGCTTTGGCCGCAGAAGTTTTGGTAGAGAAGCGTAACGGCAGAGCGTAGAAGGCGCAAGGTGAGATGCAATATCGTCGGTCACGGATGGAAATGGGTTGGCTGAACCGCTGGCGAGCGCGGCACCAGACGCGGTGGCTAGCGGGCGAGATTGATGACACCACGTTCGCTCGCAGGCAAATGCAGGCAGTATGGAAGACGTTCGGGCTGATCTTCGGAGTCCTTATCGTTATATGCACGATCGGTCTCGCTTCCGAGGGGAAATCTCTGACGCAGGCGCTCACTGTGGCAGGGGTCATCGCCCTTATGGGTTTGGTCGTCACTCTGTGGATGCTGGTCCTTGTGAAATATGGGGTAAGAATTGCGGTGCTTCAACGCAACCGCGAGCGAGTCGAAGCCGACCCAGCTGCTCCCCTCGTGCATCCGCCCGTGAAGCCGCAGGCGCCAGGGCGTTTCTACGGCGTATACCGGCGATCCGACCGCTACACCTACTCGCTCATGGTCAGGACCGCATTCATCGGCGCCTTGACGTTCGGGCTCTACTCGTGGAAAGGCCTTACACCAATGGTGGCCCTCTTTGCGAGCTTCGTTGCAGGGCTTGCCCTTTGGTGCGTCTACTTGCTCCTCGACCGCAGGCCCTTTCTGGACATCTCGGCGGAAGGGATCTGGTGCCGCAGCTGGGGGGAACAGCGGCTCAGCTATGGGGATTTCAAGGCGGTCTACCCGCGCCAGAACCGTTGGGATCGCGGCATCACGCTGGTGCCTCGCGATCGTGAGCTGCTGCGTCGTCGGCTGTCGTGGTTCGGACGGGCAGCGCTGCGCGGAGGAGGCGGCGGCTGGGGCGGGCCGGCGCATGTGGGCACGCTTACCCTCTGGACGAACCGGGTGGACTTGCCGCAAACCGAGCTGCTCCGCGCCGTCCAAGCCGAAATTGTCGCACGGCGCTCAGGTAAGTCGGACTAGCCCGGATGCATCGCTTGGCGTGGCCAGCACTGGAGTTCGGTGCGGGTTTGCACTAGGGTTCACATTGATGCAAAGCTACGCTGCTTTTCTGCGGGGTGTAACTCCCACGAATTTGGCCGTGACGGCACTGAAAGCCGCGCTCGAGAGCGCGGGGTTCAGCGAGGTGCGCACGCTGCTCTCGAGCGGCAATGCGGTATTCGCCACCAAAGCGCAGAAGACGGAACTGCTCGAAAGCAAGATTGAAAAGTCGCTCGCGCGCGAGCTGGGCACGAGCTTCATGACATTCGTGCGCCCCGTCGCAGACCTCCAAGCGCTGTTGCAGGCCGATCCGTATCGCGAGTTTCGACTCCCGTCCGACGCCAAGCGCGTTGTCACGTTCTTGCGCCAACCTGTCACGGCGGCCACCAAAGCCAAGCTGGGGCTGCCCATCGAGCAGCAGGGGGCAAAGATACTCACGGTTCGCGACCGTGAGGTCTACTCGGCCTACGTTCGCAATTCGCGCGGCCCCGTCTTCATGACGCTGCTCGAAAAGACGTTCGGCAAGGACATCACGACGCGCACTTGGGACACGGTGACAAAGGCCGCGCGCTGACATTGCGCTCTCGTCAAAAGCCTCGTGAGAACCAGGACCAGTCACAGTCCCAGGATCTGTTCCAGGACCCGTTACAAGCAACGGGTGGTGCTCGCTGCCGTAAATGCTGCTGCCGACGCCGTTGCCGGTGCAGCCGCAGACCCGAACTGCCTGTACGCCACAAACCCTTCAGCCAAGCGCGTTAATCGCCGCACGTGAACCTGCGGTGAATCATTGTGTGAGCGGCGACGCTATTGGGAATGGGGTGACCGTTGCTGCTGCCACGACAAGGTTCGACATCGACTTGACCCGCCACAGAGCAAGGCCTGCACCGAGTTCGGCCAGCTCGGCAATGGGACCGCCACCAGCCGCTCGCCGAATTTCCTAGAGTTGACATATCGGCAGCAAAAGGAGCAATGTTGCGACGATCTGGATCGCAGCGAGCGCCGCAATAATCGCAACGAGTCGTCTGGCACCCCGACAGCGTTCGAGGAGGGAACGTCCGTCCGCCGGCGGGGTTCTAGCGAGACCGAGGGCGACCAGAGCGGCGTCGAAATCGTGGTCTGGGATGAGCCCGCGGAAGACCTCCTCATCGAACCGGACTCGAAATGCATACCACGCGGAGGCCAGGCCCGAGACAGCCACCCCCCAGAAACCCCAAGAGCTGTACATGGAGTCGCCCGGACACGCAGCAAGACGTACGCTTGCAACTACGACCGCAATTGCGCTCACCGTCCCGCAAACCCGCCCCGAAGCGAGAAACGCAGCCGTGGTTTGCTGCAGACATCGGTCATCGGGGGCGTTCATGCCGCCTCCACCAGGGCGATGGCATCACGGTGAGCTTGGGAAAATACCACGCGGTCTTGGATGGCTCGAATTGCCGAGATGGCCGCGTCTGCGTCGCAAGCGCGGCCCGTGGCAACGAGCCACGCAGCGACGGCACTCGCGCTGCGCGAATACCCGAGCGCGCAGCACACCAACACCTTCCCACGCCCTCGCATTCGCTCGATTGCGTTGGCAGCGAGCGACAGTGCGCGAGGATGGGGTACCGTCAGATCGAGCACTGCGATGTTCTCGTACGCGCACGTGCCAAAGCGAATCGGAAGCTCGGCGCTGAGATCGACCACCCCAGCGAATTCGCCCACTTTCAGATCGCGCTTGCTCGGGACCCTACCCATCCACACACCATCTGCGATATGCCGAGCAGTGGGGTTCTTGAATGTCCAAAGTCGCGAATTGAGCCAAGCCGCAGCGAGATAGGGGGCCAACATCACCGTCGAAGCCACGGACAATCGGCCGGACTGCTTCTGAAACGGCGCCACCCCGAAGCCAACATACGCCAAGGCAATGAGTGTGAGCGCAACGGTCACCCACAAGAGCCAAAGTCCTGTGCCGCCGACCACGATCGCCAACGCGGCCGCAGCCGCTGCGCCCAAACCGTACACGACAGCGAGCTGAAGGTTCTGGCGATTGGCGCTAAGCCGTGAATTCGAGAGGGGCGACGGTCCGTGCGTCGGAATGAGCCAGAGAAAGACGAATCCGAGCAGGGCCCCGGTCGGCACGTCGATGAAATGGTGCTGCCAAGTGGTCAACACCGACAGCCCAATCAGAAAGAACCAAACGTGCGCAGCGCCACGCAGGAGCCGAGGCCGGAGGTTGCGCGCGTAGATAGACCCGACGACCACGACCAGCGCAATGTGCAGGGAGGGGGCTTGGTTGAATGGCTTATCAAACCCGTTGAGCACGGCAAACAGCCTGCCGGAGATCCCACCTACTTCGGGCCGCACGAACGTGAACTTGAGGGGGAAGAGGAGAAAGCACGTGATGGCGACGAGCTGCAAACCGATCAATCGCCGCGCGTGAAGGGACAGTTCACGCCGGTTCGCGCAGAGAAACAGCGACGCGCCGTAGAGCAAGTCGAGCGACCAATAGGGCACAATCGTCCAGGGGACGAACGGGATCGAGCGTTCCCAATCGAATACCACCGAACCTACGTGCTCTCGCCGCGACGTCACCCAAGTTGCGAATCCGTAGCTCCCGAAAAAGAACGGGGCCAGAAATGCCAACCAGAGGGCCGCGCGCCAGAACGATCGACCGTCGCCGTCAGCCATCGTCAACACCGCTCCGCAAGCGAAACGGTGAAGATCCCCCACTCGTCGATCCGCTGCTCGGCCTTCTTGAACCCCGCTGCCTCGACAAGTTGGTCGAGTTCGTCTTGAGTCCGTCTGCGCATGACCCAAGCGGCACCTTCCCGATGGCTCGTCAGTGCTCGCGCGATGAACTCGAGCTGGGGGTGCCACGGCTGGCCCGTGTAGACAAGCAGTCCCCCAGGTTCGATGGCTTCGCCAAGCCCCTTAAGCGACCCGCCGACGCGTTCGTTGTCCGCAAAGAGTTCGTACAATCCCGACACCACCGCGATGGTTGGTCGAGGTGAGAGCGCGGCAAGATCCGCTCGATCGAAGGCATCCCCTCGATCGAATCGAGCGATGTCGGCGAGCCCTCTTTCGACGATGAGGGCCCGGCCCGCTTGCACGTTCTTCTCACTGTAATCCCGAAGAAGGATCGCATCGGGACGGAGGTCGGGCGAAGTGACTGCGTCGAGAACGTATCGGCCGTGCCCCGCCGCGATGTCAACGATGCGCACCGGTGCTCCGCGGTGGCGGAGCCGTCGAATCGCCGTGGCGAGCAGCGCCTCTAAATGCCGCTTGCGCATGCGGATCCCGCGCCAACCGACGGCGTCGAGGTAGCCCCGGTCGATGACGCGACCAAAGACCGATCGGCTCGTCGTTTCGTTTCGATACACGAAGTCAAGCGTGGAACCCGAGTCAAACCCAGTGTCCTGCCCGAGCTTGAGGCTGTCGGAGAACCGTGCTCCGAAGCGGAGCGCCGCACGGGTGGCGTTCCAATACATGCCGCGGGGTGAATACGAGGAGAACGGAGTAGCAAGAAGCGTCGCCTCGTCGTGAGTGAATCCACGTTCATGCGCATCCAACCGATTCAGTCGTTCCACGGGACGCCCGAATGCACCGACCAGAAAACTGCGCACCTTGGCGAGCGCCTGCTCGCGCCCTCGCTCGCCGAGCGTATCGTGAAAGAACCCCGGCAATACGTGCTGCTCTTTCACGGTTGAACCGAGGCGCTGGTAAAATGTGTCCTGGGGTTCGCGCCGTACGACGAAGTCGTCACCGGACACGAGCAGCTGTGTCGGCACGGTAATTGCTGCGGCATCGGCCACCACCCGCTCGCTGGCTTCGTAGAGCGCAAGCAGAATGTCAACCGAAATGGCGCGGGTGATCAGTGGGTCGGAATCGAAGGAGACCCGACGAGCCTCGTCGTGCGTCAAGAACTTCGACTTCACATAGCTCGTCACATCGAAGTCGCCTCGAATGCGGCGCAACAGCGCGAGACCTTGCCGAGCGAATGGCACGTAGAGTTTGACCGAGAAGGCTGGGGATGCGAGCACCAGTGCCCGGATCTTCGGCGCATAGTCGTGCACCCAAGTCGCCGCGATCACCGCCCCAACGCTCTGCGCTACCACCGCGATTAAGTCGGGGCCGATTCTGTGCTGGGTGCCAATATGATCCACGAACGTCTGGACGTCGCGCACCAGCGTGCCAAAGCTGGGAGCGTGCCCTCTCGCACCGGGGGACACCCCGTGACCACGGGCATCCCACGCAAAGAAGTCGTAGTCGGGCATGCCGAGCTCATCGGGCAGGTGAGCCACGCGCCCCGAATGCTCGTGCCCCCGATGAAAGACCACGATCGCCCCGTGGGATGGCCCTGCTGCTGGCCAATGCCTATAGAAAATCTCTACGCCATCGTGCGCCGCAAAACGTTGTTCCTGGATCGGTCGCTGGTTCATGAATCCAACTTTCTCGCTGCTGACACTCCGCGCCCCACACGGTTTACGATGTTCCAAATGAGCAGCAGCGTCACGACGAACATGCCGAAGCGCGTCCACTTCGGCAAATTCCACCCGAGTCCAGCTACGAGCCCCACGGCTCCGAACACGAACGCGCGATCGCTCTTACCCATAGGACCATCGTAGCGACGTGATACACCTACCATCGGCCCGAGTGCACCCGCCATCTCCGAGACCGCGGCTGCAAACACGACCAGACCCACGGACAGGAGATCGAACGGCGCTAGCCGAGCAAACGGCAGGTACAGCGCTGCATCCGCCACGACGTCGGATAGCTCGTTCAGGTAGGCACCGAGAACGCTCTTGTGCCCAAATTCCCTGGCCAACATGCCGTCGATCGCATTGAGCGCCATGCGAATGAGACACCACCCCGGTAGGAGCAGGAACGGCCACTTTGCCTCGGCCTTCAGGGCCACAAACCCCCCTACCGCGATCGACAGGCCCAAGGCCAGGAGCGTTACCTGATTGGCCGTGACTCCCGAACGCGACAGAAACCGAACCAGGGGTCGAAGCAGTGCCTGAAAATGGGGCTTGAGAGCGTAAAGGGTACTCGCCATCGGCAACCGGGACAGGCTACTTCGGATTTGGACGGGGCGTAAACTGGTAATCCTCGCTGATTGCACGATAAACTGCCAATCGTGCCAGCCAAGGGTAGAAGGTCCGGTGCGTCGGATCATTCATAACCTTACCGAGTTCGCAATCGTCACTGCGACCCGCCTCCTGAGCGGGATGCGCGCGCGGTGGCTCGGTTGTACTCCCGAGGCGTGTCCCCGCGTCTACTTCGCGAATCATTCCAGTCACCTCGACACCACGGTGATCTGGGCAGCGCTTCCAGCATCGATCCGCGGTCGAACCCGCCCCGTTGCAGCAGGTGACTACTGGCTGAAATCGGCGTTTCGTCGCTACGTAGTGCAAGAGGTTTTTCGCGCGATCCTCGTCAACCGCAATCGCACTGGTACGGGGCACGAAAGCATCGAACTGATGGCACAGGCACTCGAGCAGGGGGATTCCATCATTATCTTCCCGGAAGGTACCCGAGGGACCGGCGCAGAAGTGGGCCCGTTCAAGTCGGGTCTGTTTCACCTGGCCCGACGCTGTCCCAACGTCGAACTCGTCCCGGTTTACCTGGAGAACTTGAGTCGAATCTTGCCGAAAGGGGAGTTGCTACCGGTGCCCCTGCTAGGATCGGTGTCGTTCGGCTCACCCATCACTCTCGACCCTGGCGAAGACAGGAAGGCCTTTTTGACTCGCGCACGGGCGAGCCTCTTGACCGTAGGATCATGCCTATGCCAATGATAAGTCGCAACTTCATCTACCTCCTCTGCGGGGTGTTGGGGATACTCGTCCTAGCCTCGGTCATTGGGGCGGTTCTCCATGCACGCGTCAAGACGGATTCGGGACGCGCGACTGTCGCCAATCTCAACGCTCGAACTCGTGCCTGGTGGGTGATGTGCATCGTGTTTGCCCTGGCCATCGCAAGTGGCAAAATTGGCGCCGTCGTACTGTTTGGCATGACGTCGTTTCTCGCGCTGCGAGAATTCATTACGATGTCCCCCACGCGACGGGGTGACCACCGCACCCTGTTCTGGGCGTTCTTCGTCATCTTGCCGTTGCAGTACTACTTCGTTGCAATCGGTTGGTACGGGATGTTCGCAATACTCATCCCAGTCTATGCATTTTTGTTCGTTCCGTTCCGAAATGCATTGGCTGGAGACACCGAGGACTTTCTGTCGCGAACGGCAAAAATCCAATGGGGATTGATGGTCAGCGTGTACTGCATCAGCCACGCTCCCGCATTGCTCATGCTACGGATCCCTGGGTATGGCTCACGCAACGCGGAGCTACTGTTCTATCTGGTGCTAATCGTACAGATGAGTGATGTTCTCCAGTACGTCTTCGGCAAGCTGCTCGGGCGACACAAGATAGCTCCCAACGTGAGCCCCAACAAGACTTGGGAGGGGTTCGCGGGCGGGATCATTACGGCCAGTCTGCTCGGTGCTGGCCTTTGGTGGATCACGCCCTTCACGCCCCTTCGGGCTTTGGAGATCTCACTGCTCATCACCTTGGCCGGGTTCGGGGGAGGGCTCTGTATGTCCGCCATCAAACGTGACCGCGGGATCAAGGACTTCGGAACCCTCATCGAGGGGCATGGCGGAGCAATGGACCGACTCGATTCGATCTGTTTTGCCGCTCCAGTGTTCTTTCACGTCACGCGCTACTGGTACACTTGAACCTTGCTGTAGGCGTTAATCCGACAGGTGGCTCGAATGCGCACGGATCTTCGTCTTTCCGTGCCGATGCGACAAAACCACACCGACGAAGTCCCAGTTGCTGTACGCTGGTGACTATGCGCAGAACTATTTCGAAGTCGGCAGGGGTCGTTTTGGGGGCTGTCTTGTTTTTTGGTTGTAGCGGCACGCCCACGCCAACCGTCGGCGGGACCGGTGGCTACGGCGGTCAAAGCTCCCAAGGCGGTTCGAGTGACAATGGCGGCAGCGCCAATTCGGGCGGTACGTCGGGTTCGACGGGTCAGAGTCCCACCGTGGGCGTTGCGCTGTTTTTCTCCGATCTCACGAGCGGCCCGAATAGCGGCGGGCAGGACGACAAAGGCGCATTCGTGACGATTTGGGGCAACGGATTCGGCGATACGCGCGGCACTTCGACGGTGACGCTTGGCGGGGGCACTGCCGACAATTATCCGATTTGGACGAATACGAAGATCACGTTCCAGCTCGGAACTCTCGCGACAACCGGTGGCATCGTGCTGCACGTGGCGGGCAAGGGCGACAGCAACTCGCTGCCGTTCACCGTGCGCGCGGGCAACGTCTATTTCGTCACTACGAGCGGCAGCGACTCGAGTGACGGCAGCTTCGCCCACCCATGGAAGACGATTCCGAAAGCGAAAACTACGATTGCCTCAGGCGATGTTGCGTATCTCGGCGTGCGCGCGGGCGACACATTGTCCCAGACTACGGAGGATTCGACATCGCCCTACAATTGCGCGCTCGGTATGAGCGCCAACGACGGTGCGAACTCCGGGACAGCGAACGCTCCGAAAGCGCTGGTGGCGTACCCAGGCGCCAGCGTGACGATCGGCGTCGAATCGGGCCTCGAGCGCGGGATTTTGACACCCGCCATTACGGGCACGTTCGATTATTGGGTCATCTCGCAACTGACGCTGCGCGGCGAAACGGAAGCTATTGATCTCGAAGGCGGGGCGGTGGGTTGGCGCATCGTCGGTAACGACATTTCATGTCCAAATGGCTCCGGGCTGAGCGGTTGTGTCACCGGGGGCGAGGGCGACAACACCGCCGGCCTCAAGTTGTTCGGCAACGTCGTGCACGACGCGGCGGCCAATGTGAGCACGATCACCAAGTACTACCACGGCATCTACTTCGGTTCGGATCACATCGAACTCGGCTGGAATACGGTGCGCGATGGCAAGACGTGCCGGGCGATTCAGTTCCACGACTCGAGCGGCCCCAACGAATATGACCTAGTCGTTCACGACAACGTGATTCATGGCACCGTCTGCGACGGGTTGAACTTTGCCAGCGTCAACCCCTCGCAAGGGTCCGTGATTGCGTACAACAATGTTATTTACGACGTCGGCCAAGGTCCAGACCCAGCCGATGGTTCATCGAACTATGCTTGCATCTACGTGGCCAACATTACCAACCAGGGTTCACCGGGCAGCGGTAAGGCACAGCTGTTCAACAACACGCTGTACAACTGCGGCTCGCGCGGTACCGGTGCCTCGGGTGCGGTAGCGCTTGCCTCGGGTCCCGTGGGCATTCAGATGGACAACAACCTGATTGTAGCCCTATCGAACGAGGTTTACTTCTCGACGGACACGGGCAGTACGCCGCAAATCACAGGCTCGAATAACCTATTGTACGGCGCCGGCACGGCGCCCAACTACCTGACCGCAAGCGTTACCGGTGATCCATTGTTCCTGGCTGCCTCGTCCGACGACTTTCACTTGACGGCGAACAGCCCTGCCGTGGACAAGGGCAAAGCCACGAGCGCCACGTCCGACATCGACGGCAACCCGCGCCCCCAGGGCAGCGCTTTCGACATCGGCGCTTACGAGTATCACTGATCCAGCGCAGACAGTTACTCTTGCAGGACCAGTCACTGCTATCGGCTCATTCCCTTTGCTTTTTCGGACAACTGAAGTTGACCAAGACTATGAGACAGGGAATATCGAAATTCTTGGGCCGTACTCCGACAATTGGGGCCGGCCAGCGCTGTCAGTTCGAGCCACATTTTGCACAGGGTTTCGGCTGCTTCCCGAGTTGTCGTTTCCCACTTTTCCAAATGAGGGGGCACGCTTTGCCAACTCGGGTACGAAGGATCGCGACGTGCAATTCACTTCGGGGGGGTCTCGTCGGGTTTGCATGGCCGAGCCGAGACGCGAGAGGCCACCGTTGACCCAAGAAGTCCCAACTGAATGCAGCGGCTGCATCGCCTTCCACCGCGCATAGTGCTGCGGCAAAGGTACTCCATTTCTCGACCAAGAACTTCGACGAAGGGACGCGTTCCGTCAACGTCTTGAATCGTGAGGCCAGCTCGGATCGAAAACACCTTTCCGTGGTGCGATCGGCCTGTGGATTGCGGAAGGTTGGCTCGCAGTAGTCGTAGATTCCGCTCGCGAATTGACCGTAGGCCGAGTCCTTGGTGGGCGGAAGGCTGGCAAACCATTTCGGCACGCCCGTCGTCCCGTCTTCCAGCTTGCCAGTCCGCCAAAATGGTGCGTCGGCCTTTTCGACGAAGGCTGCGCCGGATTCGGCGAACAACGCCGACCGCATCTTGGCTCGGCAGCCCTCGGTGCCTCCCAGCTTTGCCTCTAGTTCAGGCCAAAGCGAGCAGCGGTGTTCGGCGAGCGCGGTTGCGTCGGTTTGCAAGTGTTCGACGACTAGAAGAACTTGGCGCCATTCCGCGTCGAACATGACGCAGTTGCGAGCACAAGGGCCTTCTGCACCGGCCTCTTCAGGCGCCATGTTCGCATATTGTTTGCCGCGTTCACGGATATTCTCGAGCAGTGCAGCCGCACGCGCCCCCTCGGCCTGCTCGAACTCTACGTACGCCGAATATTGCGCCAGTTGTTGGTTCTTCAATGCTTGAACGAAATATAGATTTCTGATGGCTCCGTCCGCATAGCAGGTGGCAACGTCAACGGGGCGCCTCGTCCCATAGTCCCAAACGCCTTCATGCGACCACCCGAGAAGGTCCTGGACGAAACAGCTTTCCTTCAAGAGCGCCTTCTGAAGCGCTGCGGCCTTCGTAACCGCGCTCGAGAGCTTGCGCTCGATGCCGGCGCGCTTCCTATCTGCGCATTCCTCGAGGGTCATCGCATAGGTTTGCATCTCCACAGTCGTCAAGGGCTGACTTCCGTGCATGCACTGGTTCGAGATTACGTCGTTGAATTCCGAATACGCTGGGAACCACTCAGCCGCTGCCTCGTTGTCGTCGGTACCCGTATCAGCTTCGGCCTGGTTCGTGTTCCGAGGGTGCTCGGCATGCGTAGCGGGTTG
The DNA here is from genome assembly GCA_963811985.1 of uncultured delta proteobacterium. Lineage (GTDB taxonomy): Bacteria > Myxococcota_A > Polyangia > Polyangiales > Polyangiaceae > FEN-1139. The sequence continues at coordinate 141,981 of CAWEUH010000043.1, read as the reverse complement.
CGAGGTGTTCGACCGGGCCCAGTGGTGCAGACGGCCCCTATGTCCTCGACAGCCCCAGGGGCCAACCAAAACGAGCGCAAGCAAGAGGGTAGGCGCCAATCGAAGCACGCAGCAAAGGTATCCTTACGCTGCTCGAAGACCAACTAATTCCGCCCGGTGTGCGCACAAGGACTACGGGCGAGGCTACACCCTTATCGAAATCGCCCGCGTCAGAGGTGCCGCTGCCCACTGATGCGGGAGCGGCGCAACAGTCGGAGCTCATCGGCTTAGCGCGTCTAGCAAGATCCCGTGCAGGCCTCCAAAGTCCCCATTGGAACGTCGTATGAGTCGAGGCAGTATCCCCGGCGCAAACCCGATGGATCTCTCATCTAGTCCAGATGCTGCCGAAGCAGCAGGGCATGGAAATCGCCCCCGACGGTGCTGGATCGTTGCAGACCGCGACGAGATGCGTGCCGGTCGCATCGGACGCCACCGCAATCCACTGTTGCCCGGAAGCGTTGGTCCCCGCGGTTTCGTCAGTCCAGGTCATTCCTGAATCGGAAGATGTCCAGATCTGAGCCCCGCTGCCGTGCGCGGACGCAGCGACCAAGGGCGCAAGGCGGGGCTTGCGTTCGTCCCTCGAGTGAGTTTTTCTAGGGCCTCGTTGGGCGGACGCAGAACACGATGGCGGCGGCGTTGGCGTGCGGGCATTATTGAGCGGAGACCAGAGGTCGAGCTCGAAGGGAAACGTCATGGCGTACGAAGTGGACTTTAAGAATGTATCGGCAATCGGGTTGGAGTCGTCGCCGGTGGCGGCCGCGCTTGCGGGCATGCGCGCCAACGAGGCCCGCTATTTCAAGAACAGGTACGGCCATGTCTTCGCCGTAGAGCCGGCGAGCAAAGCTCAGAAGACAATCGATTGGGTCCACCGCATCTTGAAGGAGGAGCGCGATCTCGTCATCCAGTCGCGCCCCCTCGAGGCGACCGCGTTTCAAGTCGAGAACATCCGCATTGCTTACGTGTTCTATGAAAGCGGCCTCTCGATCAATGTGATGTACACGATTGATGACAAGAAGAAGCGGGCCGTCGGATTCAAACTCTCTGACGGGATGGAAGTCCCGCCGGAGCTCGCGCTACGCTTCAAGTTTGCGAAACAGAATTCGAAGCTGGCCGGCACCATCCGCGGTTCATTCTTCGTGATCAAGGGCGAGTACTGACGCGACGTTCACCTTCGATCGCGGGTGACGATCCGCGGGAGAAGCTTCGCGAATAAAGAATGCGGCGCAGACGGCATGCAGCGTGTGGCGCCCGCCCCGCCGTTGCAGCGGACGAGGCCATCGTAACGCTCGTCGGGAGAACGCCGCCGCCTACAGTTGTGGCCCTGCACCGGTTTGTTGAGGTGTGCGCGGGCAATGTTGTCGCCCTGATTCTGACCGTCGTGTGGCCATCGCGGACGTTCGGGAATCCTGTTACCGCGAGCGACTCGTCGTCAAGTTCCCGGCGTCAAGCCACGCCGTCTAGCTGATGGAACGGCCCACGCTTGCCGCCCCCCACTGATGCAGGAGCGGCGCAACAGCTGGAGCTCATCGGCTTAGCGCGTCCAGTAACATCTTGTGCAAGCCACCGAAATCTCCATTGGACATGACCACGATCGCATCGCCGCTATGTGCCCTTGTGGTAAGGGTTTTCACGATCTCGTCAAGGCCAGCGCACGTTACCGCGTCCTTGCCGTTGGCGCGAAGGTCCGCGGCGAGCCGCGTTAGGTCAAGGCGCTCCTCGACGGGCACATTCGCGCGGCCAAGCGGAGCGAGCAGCACGACATCAGCCGCCGCAAACGCGGCAACGTACGCTTCTTGATGGAGTTTGCGGCACGCCGTAGCACTGCGCGGCTCGAACACGGCAAACAATTGGCCGCCGTGGTAGCGCTCGCGCAGACCGCGCAGTGTTTGCTCTACGGCGGTCGGATGATGGGCAAAGTCGTCAATCACGGCAATGCCCTTCGGGCGACCGAGCAGCTGCTGGCGTCGCGTTACGCCGCGAAAGCGCGGCAGCGCAGCCCGCAGTTCGCCAAGCGACACGCCGTAGCCCTGAGCCGTGGCGGCAATGGCTGCCGTGGCGTTACTAATGTTGTAGTTGCCCGCCAGCTGCGTCGCGAAACGACCGGCAGCCACGCCACCCGCGTACAGGTCGAACGCCGAGGCATCGACGCTGCCGGGTGCCGGAGCCGCCAACCAATGGGGCGACTGCCCGTGAGTGTCTTCACCTTGCAGTGCATACCAGGCCACCTCAGCGTTGGCGTGCTCTAGCACGATTTTGACGACGCACGCGTCGCCCGCGTAGGCCACGATCAAGCCCGCTTCAGGCATGCCCTTGACCAATTGAACGAACGCTTCGCGATAGCTTTCGACATTCGGATAGATATCGATATGGTCATGTTCGATGCTCGTGATGACGAGCACCTGTGCGCCATAGTGCAGGAACTTGGGCGTCTTTTCGAAGTAGGCTGTGTCGTACTCGTCGCCTTCCAAGACGAATGGCCGTTGGCGGTTCCCACTGGAAAGAATCGGCAGTACAGCGGGCGCACTCGGCAACGGCCGGGCGCTGATCCCGAAATCTACAGGGATACCGCCCACGAGAAACCCCGGTTGCCGGCCAACGGCGTCGAGCAGAAACGCCGCCAGCGCGGTCGTCGTCGTCTTGCCGTGCGTGCCTGCAATCACGAGTGGTGCGCTCCCCGCCAAGACGAACTCCTTGAGCGCGCCGGCAACGTGCGTGACGCGTAGACCGTGCTCGAACGCGGCAACGGCTTCGGGATTGTCCCTGCGGCACACATTGCCAATCACGACGAGATCCGGCTTTGGGTCGAGATGCGCCGGGTCGAATCCGGTGAGACATTCGATGCCCCAGCGTTCCAGGGCCGGCCCCATTGGCGGGTAAAAAGCCGTGTCACTGCCGGTCACCCGGTGCCCCAATTGAGCGAGCAGCCCCGCGAGCGACCCCATGGCAGTGCCGGCAACGGCAACGATATGCACGTGCATGAAGCGTTGTTAGCCGATGTTGCGGCCGTGGCAAGCCGTACCCGTGCCGATGTGGCAAGAAATCGCCATGCGGCTGTTTGTGTCGCCCAAAACCCGCGCCATCGCGCCACGTGCCATTGGCGTGTGTTTCCTTTTGGCCGCGCTCTATCACGTTGCCGCATTACTGCGACCCGACTTGGTGGAGCGGGGCTCGCCGGCGCGACATGGCCTGTTCGTGGTCATCAATGTCATTTTCGCTGCGGCGTTGTTCCGCAGACCTAGGGTTCTTTTTTGGTTTTTTCTCCCACTTGGACTCCAGCAGCTGCACAGCCACGGCCGCACGTTGGTTCACGATCTTGTGCACCTACACAGGCTCGATTGGACGTCGCTGCTCGTTTTGCTCGTCGCGCCCTACGCGGCCTGGCTGCTCTGGCTCGACTGGCGCGAGCCGCGCATGTCAAAAGGCGAACCGGGCAAGCCTGTAGCCGTCGAAGCCAACCCAAGCCCGGCCTCACCGGCGGGGAGGGAGTCCCATTGAGTTGTCCCCCGGCTCCTTCCTGGTAAGGAATCGCTAGCAATGAAGATAACGAATCTGTTGGCAACCCGGCGCCCTGCGTTCTCGTTCGAGTTCTTTCCGCCGCGTGATGAACTGGGCCAAGAAAGGCTGTTCGCGACCGTGACGGATCTGCGCGGCTATCAGCCCGCCTATGTATCGGTGACCTACGGAGCCGGCGGTAGCACGCGACGTCTAACGCTTGACTTAGTACGCCGCATCAAGGCCGAGACAGGCATCGAAACGATGGCGCACTTGACGTGCGTCGGCTCCGACCGGGACGAAATCGCAGTGATCCTCGATCAGCTGGCAGCAGGCGGTATCGAGAATGTTCTCGCCCTGCGCGGCGATCCGCCCAAAGACCAACAGAGCTTCAGCGTGCCGGCCAATGGCTTTGGTCACGCCGACGAGCTTGTCGCATTCGTTCGGGAGCGTCACCCCGAGCTTTGCATAGGGGTTGCGGGCTACCCTGAAAAACACACGGAGGCTGCCGACTTTGCAACGGATCTGGCCAATCTGAAGCGCAAAGTCGAAGCGGGTGCAGACTTCATCGTCACTCAACTCTTCTTCGAGGCTCCAGACTACCTTGCGTTCGTCGAAAGGCTGCGTGAGGCAAGTGTCACGGTACCCACGCTGCCGGGCATCATGCCCATCACCAACGTGTCCCAGATCAAACGCTTCACCGCGATGTGCGGCGCGCACATTCCCGCGCGCCTCTTGGCAAAGCTGGAGTCAGTCCAAACGGACGCCAACGCTGTGCGCGCTCTTGGCGTCGAACACGCCGTGGGTCAGTGCCGAGAGCTTCTGGCCCATCAGGTGCCAGGCATCCATTTCTATACGCTGAACCGCTCAACGGCGACCGTCGAGATCCTGCAGCGGTTAATCGATTGCTTGTAGAACCCCGTCACTGCTGCGGCTCGCATAGCTTGTTGACCGTGCCCACCAGAGAGATGTGACGCTGGTGCGCGGCCTCCAGGTCACGCTGGGCTGTTGCGTCCGCTGGCTGTTCTGGGTGTCCGAGGTTACCGGCAAGCCGGTCGCAAGACCTGGCGATCGCGAAAAGGTTGTCCCTGAGCTCTTCGGCAACGCGCGCCAACTCTGGATCTTTGAACTTCTGATTGCCGGTGCGACTGGCCGCCGCCGTGTATTTCTTGCTGGCGTCACGGAACTGTACAGCCGTCGTTGGGCTCCGGTTGCCGACGGTGGTTGCCAATTCCTTCAACTCGGGATTGACGCAGTCTGCCAACGCGCGACACTCGCGTGCGCGGTCGAAGTGTTGACAGGCAGCCACCAGAAGAGCCATTCCCGCCAGGAGTCGGGTCAATCGCATAGAGAACAGGTTATTAGTATCACTGTCCCACTTTTCAAGTCACCCGTTCCTCAAGCTCGGCCCGCCGGGGTGCGGCGAGTGTGGGCGCGAATTGGCGTCGCGCTTGGGGTTCTTCTCGCGAGCGGCTGCCAGCGTTCCGATGAGCCGCCGCTGCCCGAACGCAACCCACGCAGAATTGCCAGGGCGCCGGCTGAGTCGAGCGCGGAAGCGAAGGACGCAGGCGACTCGTGGCTGAGACGACAGCTCGACGAATTGCGCGACAAGACCCTGAAATGGACGCCGCGCGACGAACCACTGCAGAAACTAGTGTTTGCCGGCGATCGACTGTTCGCAGTCTTGGGAAATGAAATCATTGTCGTGGATGCTTCGGGCAAAGAGGACCCGATGCGTTACCCTATTGACGGCTCGCACCAGTTGGCGCCGCTTGGCGACGAATTCGTGCTCGCCGTCGGCCTAAAGAGCACACTGCGGCTGCGCCCCGGCGCCAAGAACCCCGACTCGCTCAACAAGGTCCTGCTGTTGCCCCACAGCCAGCTCTTTGGCAGCGCCAGCGATGCCGCGCACTTTGACGTCTTGGATGTCGTCGCCGGGCAGTGGACGGCTTACAGTTTCGCAGACCAAAAGGGCGTTTCCTCGCTTTGGCTTCCTGACAACAGCTTCGACCTGCCCGAGTTGAAACTGGCCCATTGTGCCCAGTTGCTCGACGGAAGCTACGCCTGCTTCGCGGGGGTACGCCTGTGGCATCTGTACACGCGAAGCCGCCCCAAACAGCTTGGCCAGTGCGGCGTAGGATCACCAGTCTGGCTCGTACTGGGTGCCGCGCGCGCCGATCAAGTGTGGGTGGTTCGCACGGACGGACACGCGGAAAAGTGGTGGTTCGGACCACCCCTGAAGAAACTCGTCACCTTCGACCTGCCTTGGACGCCGCTCGACGTCTCGATCGGAAGTGATACGATTGCCGAAATTCGCATCCTACAGGACCGCGCCCAACCCAAACAGATTGATTTGGTTTTGACCGACACTGAAGGACACACTCGCTTCGAGCAATCGCTACAGCCTCATTTCGAAGCGGACACAAACAACGTCGAACAGGAATTGCGCGAGGCAGAAGTAGTCGCCCACAAAAAGAAACCGTGGGTTGCCGTGCGAACGAGCCAGGAGCTGCGGCTATTGAGCACGGCAACCGGCGAAACAATCCTAGAATTGAGGTAGGCTCGAGCGAGTCCCCGCGCTAGTATCTGCTCAATTGGGGGTGACGGGCCAAGTTCTCGGCCGATGCTGCCCATAGCTGGTGAAGATCGCACAATTTTGGCATCGTCATGCGGTCCGATGAAGCCGAAAGCCTGCGCAAAGTCCAGTCAAACCGCCATCGAACTCAAGCGAGTCGCCGAAGAGCTCGCCCGTCGCAATGGTGAGCTGCCGTCCACGTTGCATGTGCTTTCGGCAGTGTGTTTGAGATCGGGATCTGCTTGCGATCTGCTCGTGGAACGCGGCATCGTCGCCGAGGGTCTGATGAGCGCTACCACGCGCGCTGACCCGCATTCGGATTCCGTTGACCGAGTGTTTGCGCGTGCCACTGAAGTGGCTTCGCTGATGAATGAAACGGAACCTACCGATGTGCACGTGCTGGTGGCGCTGTTGGGCGAGGGCAACACGGCAGCCAGGCGCGCGCTCGTGGCCCATCGCGTTGACATCGCTCACCTGCGCGCCGCGGCCATGCACGTTGGGCTTGGTTGGATCGGAAGGCGACGCGCGGCGCACAAACCCGTTGCCCTGGTGGGACAATCCGCGGCTAAAGCCGGCGAGAAACCGCGCTTGCCTACCGGTGTCACGATCCCCCTGTTTCCCACCTCGAAAGCAACTCTCACTGCCAAGGATCCGCGCGCGCCGCATCGCGACCGGGGTGCGCAAATCGTGCCGCTCGTGCCGGTGCGTGACAGCCGTTTACCCGCAGCAAAAGCGCAACCTGCGATGAATGCCCATGACGTCCTGGCGCCCGCGAGTGCAATCGAACCCGAGCTGCGGCGCGGGTCCGCGCGGCAGGCAAAACGTCAGCTCCCCAACGATTTCGCGCTCGACCCGCAGAAGTTCCCGACGCTTGCGGCGTTTGGCAGCAACCTATGTCAACAGGCAGCGCACAGGCAACTTGATCCCGTCGTGGGGCGTGAGCGACAAATCGATCAATTGCTGGATGTTCTGGCGAAACGGCACGGTAACAATCCTGTGCTCGTGGGGCCGTCCGGCGTTGGAAAGACCAGCGTCGTGCGCGGGCTGGCTCAGCGCATCGTTGACGAAAAAAACCTCCTATCGCTCGACGAACGCATCATCGTAGAGATATCCATTCCCGATTTGCTCGCCGGGACAGGCGTGCGGGGCGCGCTTGCGCAGCGGATCATAGCGTTACATCAAGAGGTCAAGCGTGCAGCGGGGCGCGTCGTCGTGTTCTTCGACGAGGTCCATCAGTTGTTCGTTGGCGATGCAGCCGACGAAGTCAGCGGCGAATTGAAACTGGCGCTGTCGCGCGGTGAGCTGCCTTGCATTGGAGCCACGACCCCGGATGAATATCGGCGCACCATTGACTCCGATCGCGCGCTCGCGCGTCGGTTTTCAGTCGTCGAAATCGATGAGCCAAGCCAGGCGGATGCTCGGCAAGTACTCGAGGCCGTCTCGGCCAAGCTCGGAGCGCATCATCGCGTGACGTACGACACCGCAGCCCTGGACGCCTGCGTGCGGTGGAGTGTGCGCTATCTACCCGGTAGGCTACTGCCTGAAAAGGCTGTGTCCGTGCTCGACCTGGCTGGAGCGCGCGCGCGGCGCCGCGCAGGCCCAGTCGTGACGCCCAATGCCGTGGCTGAAGTGGTTGCGTCGTTAGCGGACATGCCAATCGAACGGCTCATGGAATCTGACGCCGATCGGTTCCTGGCACTCGAGCAATTGGTGGGAGAAAAAGTCGTGGGTCATCAATCGGCGCTGCACAAGATCGCCAAGATTCTTCGGCGCAACGCCGCCGGCCTCGGTTCAAAACGTCCGATTGGTACATTCCTCTTGCTGGGGCCGACCGGGGTCGGCAAAACGGAGACCGCCAAGGCGGTTGCCGAAGCGCTGTTTCACTCCGACAATGCGGTTACGCGTCTGGACATGGCGGAGTACTCCGAGCCGCATGCCGTTGCTCGCTTGATTGGCGCTCCGCCCGGCTACGTGGGCCACGATTCGGGAGGACAACTGACGGAAGCCGTCAGACGCCGGCCTTATCAAGTCGTGCTGCTCGACGAAATCGAAAAGGCGCACCCCGACGTGCTTCAATCATTTCTTTCCGTGTTCGACGAAGGCCGCATGACGGACGGTCGCGGCCGCACCGTTGATTTCACGAACACAGTCATCCTAATGACGTCGAATCTGGGCGGTGAACACCTGTCGTGTCAACCGAAGCGCCGGGTCGGCTTTGGTGCAGACGATCGCGCTCCGAGTCACGCTGACACCGAGGCGGAAGTCATTGCCGCCGCGCGCGCGCAGCTCAGCCCGGAACTGTACAATCGCATCGACGAGACGCTGGTCTTCGAACCGCTGACGCGCGAGGAGGTTCGCGAAATCGCAAGGCGACTGCTGGCTCGCACGGCCAAGGCGCTCAGCGAAAGGCAAATCAAACTTCACGTCAACGACCCGTGCATCGATTGGCTCCTCGATCACGGCGGCTACGACAGCGGGCTCGGGGCACGCCCAATGAAACGGACGTTAGCGCGCTTCATCGAGGCGCCGCTCGCCGAGCAGATCCTCAGCCAAGCCATCAAGGCCGACATGACAGCGCGGTTTATTGTACACAATGACGAGCTTACGCTGGTTGCCGACGACTGCCAGTAGGGCAATTCAACTCGGCGCTCGCTCCCTTACCGGGGTCATCAGGCTACACGCGATTCCTGATGGGTACCCGGAGCCGCGGAATCTGCGGCCGACAAACGGGCCGGTTCTCGCACCGCGAAGCCCGGCCGACGCCCAGCCGGATCAAGCTTCATAGCCAATATTTCATGAAAATTTGCAAGTCAACCGGACCATCAAACGGACGGCACGAATATAGCGTTTTTCTAGCCCGATCACTGAGACTCTCCTAGAGAAAGGCTTCGGATTGGTTTGGTGCGACGGACCTTCTGGGTGGTGTAGTCTTGTTTGCTATGTTCCTCTCGTGGACTAGCGTTCGCCACATTGCATTCGTCCTGGCACTGGCCTTCGTAGGATCGTCCAACGTTGCATCCGCCGAGACACCCCTCACAATCGAAGAGGCCGTCAAGCTGGCGCTGGCCAACAACGAGCGTTCTCTCAAGGCGCCTTTCCGAGTCGAAGCGGCCAAAGGCCAGCTCGACCGCGCTCGAGCCGCATTCCTGCCGACTGTAGTGGCGTCTGGGACGGAAACACTTAACGCCAAGGCGGACCGAACGGGTCGGCACTTCACGAATGCCGAGGCCCTGAGCGCCAACTTGCCCGTGCTCAATCTCTCGGCATTCCCGCTGTACGCTCAAGCACGCCATCAGTTGAGATCGGAACAGTGGGGCTCGATCCAGGATCGTCGCTCCCTAGCTTTTGATGCGGCCAGTGCTTTCTTGAATACCCTTGCCAGTGAGCGCTTGCTCGAGGCCGCTCAGCAGCGGCTCGATCGCGCCCGCGCTACTCAGGAAGACACGCAAGCTCGCGTCGATGCCCAGCTTGCAAGCACGAACGACGTAACCCGTGTCATCATTGACACCCAGACGGCCGAGGGCCAGGTAGCTCAGGCGCAAGGAAACGTGAAGCGGGCGTACCTCGAGCTCTCTTTTCTCCTCGGGCGTTCGATCTCTGGACCGCTGACGGCCCCTGCGCAAACTACCTCGGCCGCCAGACATGGGGTCATTCGCAAGGAAGATATCGTGCGTTTCGCGGAGTCCCGCCGCCCTGATCTGAAGTCGGCTGAGGAACTTACTGAAGCGCTACGTGAATTTGCCAAGGAACCGCTGTACCGCCTGGCACCAACAGTTGGACTCACTGGTCAGGTGAAAACCATCATCGACCCTTTGGCCACCGAAACCGGCTTTTCCGAGGCAGCGCTGCTAACACTGACGTGGACCGTTTACGATGCTGGAGCGCGCTACGCAGATCGCACGACTCGAGTGGCCCAGGCGAACAGTCAAGCTCTCAACGAGCGACAGTTGCGGCGTTCGATTGCAACCGATATCGAAGTTGCCATTTCCGACCTGCGAACAGCGCGGGAGAACTACCGTATTAGTGAGGATGCGGCCGCAACGGCCAAGCGCAACACCGAAGAGACCGAGATTCTCTACCGGCAGGGTTTAGCGCATGCCATTGAAGTCACCGATGCCAATGCGTCTCGTTACACTGCCGACGTCGCAGTCGAAAGTGCGAAGCTTGCCATGGAACAAGCCTATCTCAATTTGCGACAGGCGCTCGGAATCGATCCCATCGGTGGGGGCCTCACGATGGGAACCCCAGCAAGCAAGGAAACGCGATGACCTATCGACTCTGCTGTGTCGGATTGCTCTTGTCGCTGCTCTGGAGCTGCAATTCCACGACAGAAAGCTCCAAGACCGATGCCACAAAATCTCAACATGGCGGACGGCAGACGCTCACCTACGCGACCGATGTCATGCAGGTCGAGGCTAAACCGGTCACCTACGTCGTGTCGGCCCCGGGTCGAATTGAAGCCTTCGAGCAAGTGCAGGTCACGGCTCGTGTTGCGGGTGCCGTTGATCGAGTCGGTTTCTCCGAAGGACAACCGGTCAAACGCGGCCAAGTGCTGGTCATCATCGATTCGGCGCGTTTCCAATCCGCGGTCGATGGTGCCAAGGCCACGCTCGACAAGGCGGTCGCCGCGCAGAGCGACGCGGAGGCCATGGTGACTCGTCGGCAAGGCGCCAGTGCCGAACACCCAGGTCTAATTCCTGGCGAGGAGATAGCAACATACCGCACCAAGGCCGTGACGGCGAAGGCCGATACTCAAGTTGCCGCACAGGCACTGAAAGCCGCAGAGCTCAATCTACGCGATTCATTTGTGCGTGCGCCGATTGATGGTGTGATTCAGACGCGTACCGTCGAGACAGGCCAATACGTACAGGCCGGGTACTTGATGGCCACGCTTCTGCGAAAGGATCCCATGCTACTTCGATTCGAGGTGGAGGTATCCGATGCTATGCGCCTCAAGCCTGACATGACCGCTTCATTTACACTGCGTGAGACCCAAGACGTCTTTAGTGCAAATATTACATTGGTTGCCGGTGCCGCCGACGCCACGAGCCACATGGTTCCGATTACCGCCCAAATAGTCGATAAGGAACACAAGTATTGGCTTCGCCCCGGTTCATTCTGCGATGTCACGGTGGACCTCGAACGGGCTCAACGTCTTGCCCCCACGATTCCGCGCCCCGCAGCCCGGGCGACGGATCACGGCTACGTCGCCTACGTGGTCGAAGGCGACCTGGCCAAGGAACGCTTGCTCACACTTGGGATGAACACCAAAGATGGCTGGATTGAGGTACGCTCTGGCTTGAAAGTGGGTGATCTCTTGGTTGTACGAGGAGCGGAAGCGTTGAGTGACGGCGCGAAAGTGAAGACCACGCGAGTTACCTCGGCCTCGTACATGTCGGGCAGCGTGGTTGCCCCCGTAGCGTCTTCTGCGGCGCCGTCGCCGTCTGCAATTGCATCAGCGCAGGCGCGTGGCTCCCGTAGGCCAAAGGGTGAAGCTTCCACTCAGCCAAGTGCGGAGGCTCGACCGTGAACATCACGGACGTTTCCATCAAGAATCCGGTCTTCGCGTGGATGTTGATGGCATGCATGATCCTGTTCGGGCTCGTGACGGTTTCGCGCATTGGCATCAGCCAATACCCAGATGTTGACTATCCGAACATCAATGTGAGTCTATCGTGGCCCGGGGCTTCGCCGGAAGCCGTCGAGTCCGAAATATTGAACACGCTCGAACAAGCGATTGCGCAGGTCGAGGGTGTTCAGATGATCACTGCGCAGGCTCGCCAGGGTTCGGCGCGCGTGACGGCCACGTTCGACCTCTCACGCAACGTCGATTTGGCGCTGCAGGACGTTCAGGCCAAGGTCGGACAAGTGCAGCGTTCTCTGCCGACTGACGTCCCGGCGGCCACTATCTCCAAATCCAATCCCGACGACTTACCCATTCTTACCATCGGAGTCTCCGGACCGTTCTCACGTCAGATGCTAGCCGACGTGGCACGCTACCAAATCGAGGAGAAGCTTCAGACCGTGCCCGGCGTGGGGCAAATCACGCTAAACGGGTATCTGGATCGCAATGTCCGCATCTGGCTCGACGCCAGCCGCATGGCTGCCCGGAACATCGTGTCCAGCGACGTCATTAACACGATTCGCAGCGAGCATATCGACGTGCCTGGGGGTCAGCTCGAAGCAGGGGGCCGTCAGCTTCCCGTGCGTCTACTAGGCGAAGCCCTCGAACTGGATTCGCTTCGCAAGTTGGTCGTGCGACGCGTCAACGGTGAGCCGGTGTACCTCGAGGATGTGGCATCGGTAGAGGACGGTTTCGAAGACGTCAACTCCATCGCGCGCCTGGACGGTGTGCCGTTGCAAGCGCTCGGCGTGCTCAAACAGCGGGGAACCAACGCGGTGGCCGTAGCCGGCGCAGTGCGCGCCAAGGTTGCGGAGATTCAACGCACGCTTCCCGAAGGCATGAAGGCCGAGGTCTTGTTCGACACCACGACGTATATTCAAGAATCGGTGCATGAAATCGAGCTGGAACTGGGGCTCGCGCTCGTGCTGACCGCCCTGGTGTGCTGGCTATTTCTAGGCTCGTTTTCGAGCACGTTGAACGTAGTGCTCGCGATTCCCATGTCATTGCTCGGCACGGTGGCTGTCGTCTATTTTTGTGGGTTCACACTCAACACCTTTACGTTGCTTGGGCTGTCGCTGGCGGTCGGTCTGGTAGTTGACGATGCCGTGATGGTCATGGAGAACATCTACCGACACGGTGAGATGGGCAAGTCGCGCGTGCTTGCCGCAAGCGAAGGAACCAAGGAGATCACGTTTGCTGCTTTGGCCGCCACGCTTGCCGTGGTAGCCATTTTCCTACCGGTCATATTCATGCAGGGTGTGATTGGGCGGTTCTTTTTTCAGTTCGGGGTAACCCTCTCGGTAGCCGTGATGCTGTCGTACTTCGAAGCCATCACGCTTGCGCCTGCGCGTTGTGCACAGATCCTGACGGTATCGCGCGAAGGGCGCAATGCGCTCGGACGCGCGGTGGATCGAGCGTTTTCCGGTCTCGAGGGTGTGTACGAACGCGTCCTTGGCGGAGCGGTCCGCTTCCCGAAACTCGTGCTGTTGGCTGCGGCCGCGGTGCTCGCCATCTCTGGCCTGCTATTGCCACGAATCCCTACCGAGTTTGTCCCCTCGCAGGATCAGAGCCAGCTGAATGTTCGCATCCAAACCGAGACAGCAAGCAGCCTGACCGCTGCAACTCCACTGATCGACAAGGCTGAAAAGCGTATTGCGGCCCACCCCGAAGTATCTCGCGTGCTCACCACGCTGTCAGGCTCGCAGGGCTCAATGACGCTGACCCTCGTCCCACCCAATCAGCGCAAGTTATCAGCACAAGCTCTTTCAGCCACGCTTAGGCGCGAGCTGGGGTCGATTGCCGGCATTCGGGCGTCGATACAGGATCCGTCGCAACAGAGTTTCGGCGCACAGAAGGGATCGCCGGTGGACTTCACAGTGCGCGGACCTGACTGGAGCAGCCTGGTTGCGGCAGCGATGAGAATGAAATCGGAGCTCGAACAAAGCGGGGTTGCGACCGACATCACCACCGACTACCAGCTGGGCGCGCCCGAAGTGCAAATCACGCCGGACCGACGTCGCGCCAATGAATTGGGCGTGTCGATGAGCGACCTCGGCGATACGATCAGCGCGGTCATCGGTGGCAGTGTCGTTGGTAAGTATTCCACCGGGGGGCGACGGATCGACATGCGCATGCGGCTGCTCGCGCCGCAGCGCTCGCGCCCCGAAGACATCGGTCAGATCCGCGTTCGTGCGCAGAATGGCAGCATCATCCCGATCTCGCTAGTGACAACGCAAAACGAGGTTGCCGTCCTGCAGTCGATCAACCGCGTGGATCGCGAACGAGCCATCGAAATCACGGGTAACGTCGCGACGGGCCATTCACAGACCGAGGCCATGGCCAAGGTGACCGAACTAGCAAAGGAACTGCCGCTCGGTTATCGTGCGGTTCCCGCCGGGCAAGCTTCTCAGCTCTCGGAGACGACGGGCGGTCTGTTCTTTGCGCTGACGATCGGGATCCTGGTTGCCTATATGATCCTAGCCAGCCAGTTCAATTCGTTCAAACACCCGGTGACCGTGCTCACGATCCTTCCGTTGGCGCTCTCGGGGGCCGTATTCGGGCTTCTGATCACGGGCAAATCGCTCAACGTGTTCAGCATGATCGGGATCCTGCTGCTGATGGGGATCGTAAAGAAAAACTCGATTCTTCTCGTCGAATACGCGCACAAGATTGGGGACGACGAGGGCCTCGACGCTGCCAGCGCGATGCGAAAAGCTGGCCCATTGCGTCTGCGTCCCATTCTCATGACCACGGTCGCAACCATGATGGCCGCCGTGCCGCCCGTGCTGGGGCTTGGGCCAGGTACGGAAACGCGCAGTCCAATGGCTGCGGCCATTCTGGGTGGTCTTACCGTTTCGACACTTCTTAGTTTGTTGGTTGTTCCCGCGTTCTACGTGGTCGTAGGCGGATCCAAGAGCAGGCCCAAACTACAAGCCGTCGTTACAGCCCGAGACGGCACGCTACCCCTTTCCCAGTAGAGTATCTATGCCCACAGCCGAACACAACTTGCGCCTCGCAACGCAGGTTCAAATGGAGTTGCGCCGACGGGGCAACCGAACCAGCCCTGCGCACGAAATCCGCACCCGATGCTCCGGAAATCATGATTTTGGCGTGATGTTAAGGGCATGTTCGCCGTTTGTCTCTCCAGCTTGGGCTGGCTTGGCCGTTGTGCATCTACGCGCGTCAAGCTTCAAACCCAAGAAGAAGGTTCTCATGAACGTCAACAATGTCGGCACCTCACCCCTATCGTCACTCTTGAACGCTACCCTGGCGCAGCGCACCAATACGCCCAGCAGTATTCCTCCGGCGGGCGCGACGGCGGCCTCGGCCCAGATATCAAAGCCAGGCGAACTGCTACAGAAATTGCAGCAACTGCAGCAGCAAGATCCAACGCAATTCAAGCAAGTTCTTACGCAGTTGGCCGACAACCTTCAACAAGTCGCCGACCAATCCGGAAACTCTGACGGCATGGCCGCCAAGTTGGCTACGGCATTCAAGAACGCCGCGGATTCAGGGGACTTGACGGCGCTTCAAACGGCGCTGCAACCGCCGAATGTGGCCGCCGCGGCACAGGCTGCCAGTAGCTCGTCAAGCACGTCTGCCGCGGGCTCCTCTCAAGGCGCACAGAAACATCATCACGGGCATCACCACCACGGTGGCGGAGGCATCGCAGCGGCATTCTCGACAGCTTTCAGCCAAATCGACGCAGCGCTGCAGTCACCGGTTCTGCCATCAACGGATGCAACAACGGTCCCATAGAGACTTCTGTTAGCGGTTAGTCATTTCATGCAGACCGCCGCCACTGGAGGCAGTCCCTGCTCCGCCAGGCCCCAACTACGTTTGGGTAGCAGGGTACCATCGCTGGAACGGGCGCAGCTATGAATGGCGGCAAGGGCACTACGAACCGCGGCCACGCGCCGACGCGCAGTACGTCCCAGCTCATTGGGAAAAGCGCGGCCGCGGCCATGTTTGGGTCGAGGGCCATTGGCAATAACTGGAACGCACTCGAATCGTGCCGACACAGGCATGATTGGAAACGGTCGCGGGCCTTGCGCGAGAGAGTGGCGCTCTTTCGCTTTCGTTCTAGAGTTCCGGATGTGCTCGGACTTGAAGCGCTGTTCACAATGCAGATAGATCGGCGCGCAAGAGAGACTGGCCTCCGAAAACGTAGCAACCGTCATTTTCGACGCAGGCCGAGGGCACCGACGCTGCGTGTTTGTAGCGGTTGCCTTCAATATCATCCGGCACGGGGTAGCTCGTCCAATTGCCGGAACGGTACGTTGCGCCCCAGTTCGTCTTGCACGATAGAAGCACCACGACTTCAGCACGGGGTTGGAATGCCGCGCAAGGTTCGAACGCGGTGCGGGGTAAACCGTCGATTGGTACGGGTAGCGAACTTCTGCTATCGTGGCTGTCGTCGTGGTCAATGTTCGACCAATCGAGAACTCGGGGAAGCCGCGCGATAAGGTCGGAATCTGGAAGAATCTTCCAGGACCCATTCTCGAGGCTCAACACTTGACCATTCGACTCGAAAGCGCGCAATTGCCCCCGTAAGCGCGCAAAGCCTACGATTTGCAAACCCGTCGAATGCTGGGGCGGACCTTTCTGCTCGGCCCAGCTTTGCCCGTTCCAGTGATAGATGCCTTTTGCGCTTGCAACCGTTGCGTCTGTGGGTGATTCCACGATGAGACGCGTGGCATTCAGGTGTTGTTGCCGCACGAAGCGGTTACCCAAAGCTGAAGCGTCACGCTGGTAGAGGAACCCATCTTTGCCCAATCCGAGAACCCAGCCCTTGGATTGCCCGATGGCGTTCAAGCCCAACCCACTGTCCGTGAAAAGCTCCGTCCAGTTGCTTCCATCGAAATGTTCGATACGGTCGCCAACGAGCAGAGTCCCATCGGTGCTCGAACCTGCCGCGCCGTCGAAAAAGCCGAACTCTTCTCCGCTCAGGCCGGCACTCCAATCTCCTTTGCTCATTGCAATCGAGAAATACCCGCGAGCCCGCCGCAGCAGAAGCTGATCCGGAGAGGTTGCATAAACTCGACCCTCTCGTTCACACATCCCATTGATGTGGCCCGACGGAGCAGGCTCCGAAACCCAGCTCTTGCCAGACCTTCTCAAGATGACGGAACCTTCGCCGTAGAAATAAGCGTCCTTCGAGCTCTGAAAAAATCCCCGGGGACAGACGTGCTCTGGCAATGTACGTCGAACGAGCTGACCGTTCGTGTAGTCAACAATGTAATTGCACCCGGCAAACCACAGTGCCGAATCGGATTTTGACTCCCCACCAATACCCCCCGGCTCCCCACTCCAAGAAGCAATGACTTCGCGGCCAAATAGTTAAGTCCAAATCTTACCATCGAATTGTTCGATGGCGACGACTCGATAACGATTGGATCCAATCGCAAATTTTTGATCCCCACGCGTGAAGATCTGCCGCCAGGCGACGCAAGACTCATCGAGCTCATCTTCCGGGCCGGTGGCTCCGATGCGCTCCGTCGTCGTCAACCCGACACACTCGCTACTACTTGTGGGAGCTCCGTGAAGAGCAGCCCCGTCCTTCCCTACGTCCGCGAACATTGCCTGCGTTTGCCCTTCGATCAGGCGCAGCTCTTGGCCCGAGCTAGTGAGGGCGAGCACTCCGCTTGGCTCAATGGCGACGCCCACATACTCTGTTCGATCATACTGCCCGCGCGGCGCACCCAACTGCACGAGTTGGTTGCCCTTGACGCGCATGACCGTGGCCTCGGTCACGAACAACGTTTCGCGCCCTTTCGTCACGATTCTTGCCCGATCCGGAGCCTGCGCGAAATGCACCCATTTGTTGCCCACGAACCTGAAAATCTCGCTGTTCCGGATCCCCCATTCTAGCAAAGTACCTGACCCCCCGAGCTCCGAGAACCCGTCAAACGCGGGTGCGCGTGTGGCGCGATCACCGGTGAGTTGCCACGTCCGCCCGTCGCCAATTAAGAAGGCCTTTGTACCTACACGACGCACCTTGAGATTGTAACGAGCGTCACCCAGGCCCGCGACACTCTTCCATGCCGTGCCATCCCAGAAATTTGGACCTTTCCAAACGGCCGTCGCCGAAAGCCCCACTACTGATTCATTCGAGTTGCTGTCTTTCCAGAGTTGCCATGTTCCGTTCCGGGCGCGCATGGCGACGAGGCTCACAGAACCGCCTCCCATCGTCACGAACAGCTCGCCCGTTTCCGCGGCCCAAACCGAATCCCAGCCGCCATCCCGTAGTGGGCTGGCGAAGTTCGACACTATGCCATTTCGAACGGCTGCAATTCGGCCATCTCGGCCAACGGCTATCCAGCCTACCTGCACGCGGATTGCATGTTGGAAATTGCCGTACGCGTTACCGCGCATGGAAACCCACGGCACGGTCACGGGTTGGGCAAACGCGTGATAGGAACCAAACGACAGCGCGACCCACAGCGCGCGTGAGAATGGTGCAACTCGCATGAATGGCGAGCATACACGATTGGACAGCATTGTCATCTTCCATTGAGGCGCCAATCACGGTAACGTGTCCTCGTGAGACGAAGCCATTTCGTGATCGGGGTCGCGCTGAACCTACTTCAGTGCACGGGTAACAAGATCCAACCGGTGCCCCCCCGGGCACAGCTCTCGGCAGCCGTGGAACTCCCAGCCTCGAGTGTTCAACGGCTCGAGTCCACGTCAATTGGCAAACGGTTCGCCTTTGTCGCCAAGATTTGCGCCGACCCCCAGTTACTGGGCGGGCCCATGGATAAGCTTGCGCCGGCCACGGCCTCTGACGAGTCGAGCCCCACTGCGCGGGTGGCGCGGGATGTTGCGTCAGGGTGCGACAACCCCGATGCGTTGGTTCCGGAGTCCCGCGCGAGATGCGCAGAACGGTCGAGGTGCGCCACACTTTTCGGCATCGTAGACAAACCGGGCCCAACTACGATTCAATTCTTGCGGAACTCCAAGACACCAGGACACTTTGCTGCTGTAGCTGCGAAGATCACGCTGAACCTGCCGAGCCCTGACAGTTCGCCTTCGCAAGCGAGCTTGCCGGAGGTCATGAGCGCACTTTCTGCTTCAGAATACGGTCGAGGCCCCAGTTCATTTCGGGAATACTGGTACGATCGGCGGCCCTTGGCTTTTCCGAACACGAATGGACTCTATTCCGGGGCAGGCAAGTCGTCCGCGCATGATAATGCACTCTTTGGCCCGTGGCTGAGTTCGAATCACGTCATCGAAACCGTGGGAATTCGGGTGCTTGGGGGGCGACTCGACCCCGAGCAAGCCGCAAGCGTGCCTGCAGAGCTCATATTGCCCTGGGTTGCCGATCATCACTTTGAGCACGTGCCGCCCGGTCAGATCAAAATTCCAGAGATCGCTCGTTTCGTGCCGCGTGAGGCGGCCTGGGTTCGATTCACGAATGCCAGGAAACTGACGGAAACGCTGGATCGAATCGAAGACCTGGCATCCGGCGCAATGCTGGGGCTACAGCAAGAAGCAAAAGACCGAAAACTGCGCGCTCGCTATGCGGCCGAGGTCGGTATCGAAGAAAAGACATTGGTACGGCTTTTCGAAGACGGGTTCGCCGATGACTTAGGCCTCGTCACGCATGACCTGTCACTTCGAGATGGTACCGATCTGACGCTCGTCATTCACCTCGTGCCCGGCAAAGATGGAAAAGAGAGGCTGCGTCAGAGTATCGCCCTCGTGGGAGAACGGGCGAATGCGAAGGTATCGACCGAAGTCATTCGGGAACGTCAGGTTACCCGCTTTCACTCGGCTGACAGCATCATGAATTCCCACCTGTTGTTCGAGGGAGATTGGGCAATCGTTTCGAACTCGTCGGTTGCCTTTGCGCGAGTCCTCGACAGCTCGCTCGGTTCTCACAAATCAGTGACGGCAGAGCTAGACTACCGTTACCTACGAGGGTTGGGCAACCAGCAAGCCGAGGGAACAATGCATCTTGGTGCGGCGTTTTGGGACGCTCAGTTGTCGGCGACACTCCGTGTGGAGCACCGGCGCAGGCTCATCTGCGCGGGCGAGATGCAGGTGCTTTCGAGTGCCGTGCTGGCCTATCGCCGCGACCGAGGTGAGAGCCCGAGCATGAAGCAGCTCGTTGCGGCGCGGTATCTATTGGGTGATGACTTGAGATGCCCGGATGGTGGCGCCATCGACCTAGAAAATGGCTCGCCTCATTGCACCGTTCACGGCACCCTTGCCGCGTTGAGCCCGGTTCTCGATCACCTTCCGAAAACGATCAAACCTGTTGAACGCGATGGCTATCGTGCGTACTTCGCCACGCCACTAACGGAGGATGAAGGCGATTCGCGCGAGCAGGACCAATTCGGAAAGCAGTTCATGATGCCCATGGAGGTCGAGTTTTCGGTAGGAAAGGAGTTCGTGGCAAAGGCTCGGGCTTTGCCCGATCGAGATTCCGAATTCTTTACCAAACTTCGCACTTGGTTAGGAAGAAACTCAGTTGAGCTTACTTCCAAGGCCAGCCCTCCGGGGACGATCGCTTCGACAGCAGCGGTTTTCGATTCCGCAGATCTGCGAAATCTCGCAGATTGGTTGGACCTGGGGACGGCCGACAAAGACGACTTTGGCACGCACGGGCGTTTTGCGTTCGACCGCTGGTTGACGGGGCAGGCTCAACTCTACATTGGAGACGGAGCACCTCCCATATCCGTTCCCACCCAGGGTTCCGCTGCTACTTCGGCAATGCAGGAAATGGCTCAGATACAATTGGGAGTGAGTGCAGCCATTACGGCAATGATCGCCCCAGTTTCGGGAATTCTGTCGCTCAAAGATGCGGACCTGGCTCGCGAAGCGCTCGATCAGCTACTCTCGAAATTGAGTACATTTTCCTGGCTCACGGGGACTCTCGAGGGATACGAGCTTTTGCCCTATCGCGATACGACGGTGCGCGTCCTCTCGATCAATTTGGTGAATTTTCACTTCTACTTTGCGTTCGTGGACAAATCTCTCCTCTTTTCGAATCGTAAGCCCACGATGCTTGCACTAATCGATCGATACGCAGATAAGTCGGTGCATTCGGCGTCCACGCGAGGGCAGGTTTCGATTGAGTTATTCCCAAAGCAGTTCAATGCCTCCCTAGATGGATTGGAGAGTGCGTGGCAGGAGCAGCTTCGACGCGTGTGCCACGAGCACTTGGCAACGTACGAGCTTCTTGCGCAAGCGCATGGCCCAAGACAGGCCAATGATCCGGCTTTGACCCGAACCTATTTTGGATTTGATGCCAAATGTCCCGAAGGCGGGCGTTACCTCTTCGACTTGCTCGAGGGAGGCGCATACTGCTCGGTCCACGGGCGTTATGGGCATTCTCGTCAACCCACTCACTTGAGCCAACGCGCAGATAGCAGTCGGCTTTTCCGGCCGATGAAGTACATTCGTTTGTCACTGGCTACCACCGAGCACACTCTCGAATCGGAATTGCATATCGAGCGCGAATAGGGGAAGTGATGCTTACAATCCAAAGCATCTCAAACCGGCTCGGCTGCGAGGGCCCTTCGATAGCGCTCGCGCCGCATCGAGTCTCGCAGCACTTCGTAGGCCTCGTCGAGCACTTCGAGAATTACATCGACGTCGTCGCGGAGTTCTGCCGTGGCTGCCGTCAATATGGTAGACGGATTGAATTCTCGCCGTAGATCCACGTAGGCGTGTCGAATCTCGTAGCCCGTGGCCTCTCGATCCACGCCCAGCAACGCAAAGTAGTCGCCCTCGTCGACAAGGGCCCGCCGCTGCAGGATCTTCGAACGAATGGCGGCGTCGTCGAAGGCGTCGCGCGTCTGAGCGGCCTTTTCCGCAGCAAGCTCGCGCGCGGACGGGGCCATGGTGCTCAAAACGCCGAGCGCCGTCAGCGCGTAGAGCGCCGCCGCAAAATCGCTGGAACCGGCTTCGGTCAGGACTTGGTTGACGGTCTTACCAGCACAGTGCTCCACGACATTTGATTCTTGGCTTGTCAGGGCGCATTCATTGAGCAGCGCGCGAAATTGCCCGCTTGCCAACCGCGCCCGCGCGCCACCCAACCTGTGCAGCGCGCTTTCCGGGGACATGACGCGCCGCAGGGTTTCGATTAGGACTTCAGCACCCGTCGTGCCGCCGAACACGGCGGGCTCCGATTGCAAGCGCGCCGGCAACTCGGACTCAACGTCGCCCGAGCCGCGTTCGACGCTGACGGTCCGTCCGAGGAGCCACTCGGCGTGCGCGCGCAGCACGGGCCACAACTCGTCTTGACGCAGATGGCCGTGCGCGATGAGCGCCGCCCCTGCGTGCCGCCCGAACTGCGGCAACTTGCGCTCGAGACGCGCCGCGTCCGGGCTCAAGTCACCGCGTTGTATCAAGAATGCGACAAGGGACTCGCCGTCTACGCCGGAAGCTACCATGACGAAATCACCGTCACGTAGGACGATGCGACGCACCCCTTGATCGTCTTCAACGACAAATACACCGGAGAAGCGGCTTCTGATGAGCTCTGCCAAGGCGCGCACAATGTCACCTTGCCCCAGCACTTTTGGAACCGAGGAGGTCGATGCTTCAGCGACTTGAGCGTGGGACTGCTCGAGCAGGCGCTCGCGAGCCGGGGGCGCCGTCGTGGTCCTCGGTATCGGAGAGCGACCACGCTGAACCCGATGGGGAGGCCGTGTAGGTTCTCTGAGTTCTGCGTCAACATCCCCACCGACGAGATCGCGATGAGAGTTGCCCATCGGCGGGGCGGTGGAATTCTGATCGCTGATGTCTTCGACCATTGGCAACGGCGTGGCTACGTCGGCGGCCGCTTCCGCTTCGGTTCTGGTTCGCTGTGACGGCTGACTGACGACGGGCGCATCCGTGTCCTCTTCCGCCAAAAGGCCGCGCCTAGGTGGCTGGTTGAGGACCGTCGCGGGCGGGATCGAATCAGTCAACGGCACGGATTCGCCGACACTTGTCGGATGCTGCAAGATGGAAGGCACCGGCACGAAACTTCCCTTGGAAGCAGGAATAGGAGTTGTGCCTGAAAGCGTCGCCGGCGCGCCCGGGGCAACGCTTCCCGTTCCCATCGCGGCGAAAGTGCCGCCGGGCTTGCTGGCGCTTCTGCCCGTGTCACGTTCAGGTCCGGGCGCCGACGGAGGGATATTGGAACGATACCGCGCTTTTTCTCCGGGGCGCGTGCCTGGGTTGCTTATTTCATCACCCTCTTCGACATCGAGCGGTTCCTCCAGCGCGGCCAGAACATCCGGGGGCAAAATCGCATCAAGCTCCGCTTCAGGACTCAGATGTTCTGCGGGCTGGCTCGAGGGCTGAAGGGAGTGCGCCACGGGGCCAAGCTTGTGCTCGGCATTCTCGAGCAGATGTTCCAACTCGCGGCTGACGCGCGCGACTGGAAATTGGGGAGACGGGTGCGAGCCGGCTTCGTCGGGCGGTGCGGGTCGACTGGGAGCGCGACCTGGCACGGCAGTTTCAGGCGAGCTCATTAGGACGCTCGGAGGAACTCGAACGCTGGGGGCAGGCCCGGTGGAGCGTCGCGGTGGCGGTGTCGGCGGTCTCGGTTGGCCTGAGTCGCGAGCGGCTAGCGGTGGCAGACGCGGTAGCGCAGCCATCGAAACGCCAGCCGCAAACGCAGGCCGATTCGGCGGGCTACCTATGAGTTCTTCGACGGACTGCAGAATCGAATACACGTCGATGGGGCGTTGGAACAGACGTTTTTCCAGATCGATTCCCGCCGCGGTAAGGCTTTCCGAAAGCTGTGCCCGATCGCCGCCCAATAGCAGCACCTCGACTTGCTTGCCCCAGGCCCCGCCGCGCATTCGTTGAAGCACTTGCGCGAGTTTCGGGGAACTGCCATCGCAGACAACAAGATTGGGGTGTTGTGATTCCACGCGTGCTGCCATCAGCATCAAGGGCACATCGCGCACGCGGAAACCACGGGCGCGTAGTGACGCAATCAGCCGTTCGGCTTCAGTTGAACGTATCGCTGACAAGGACCAATGGATCGCTAGGCGATTCAAGGGGTAAAGCGACGGGTGACGATGGAGGCACGATTCCTAGAGAAGTTTATGTGAGCATGCTCGAGAATGGCTACTATTACTGTCCCACTTTTCAAGTCGCACGGGTACGATCCGGGGCAGTTGTCTACTTGTCCGTGCGCGTGGACGCGTTTTCTTTATGTCGGGCTGCAAGCTTCTCCGCGACCCAGGCGCCCATTTTTGGCCAATAGCCCGCCGATACTATGAAGCCGGTAAGGATAACCACCAC
Organism: uncultured delta proteobacterium; assembly: GCA_963811985.1. Classification (GTDB taxonomy): domain Bacteria; phylum Myxococcota_A; class Polyangia; order Polyangiales; family Polyangiaceae; genus FEN-1139. The sequence continues at coordinate 118,003 of CAWEUH010000043.1, read as the reverse complement.
CAAAAGCTCCCCGGAAGTCAATCCTAGCCAGGCCGGCACCTAGGGGCCCATAGCACGAGTTTGCCCCGATACATCGCTGCCCGAGACAACCCGATGCGAGCTGGGCCGTCAATACTCCTGGCGGGAGCCAGTTGCGGCGGTAACACCGGCGGGACTTTTGTGGCAGCGCCCCGTTGTGTAATAGGCTTTGGTGCCAATCTAGGCGACAGATTGGCCACGTTTGAGGCTGCATTGGGCGAGCTGGCGGAACTTGGCACCATTTCGGCAATCTCCCAATTGTACGAAACGATTCCCGTGGGTGGTCCAGTGCAACCGGACTATTACAATGCAGCGGTGTGCATAACAAGCCCGTTGGAACCCCGCGCGCTGCTGCAGCGGCTGCTCGAAATCGAGAGAAACCACGGGCGAATTCGCGACTGCAGGTGGGGACCGCGCCAGCTTGACCTTGACATCCTCTGGATCGAAGGCATGGCCATCGACGAACCGGGGCTCAAGGTGCCTCACGCGCGGTTGCTGGAGCGCAACTTTGCTCTGCGTCCGCTGGTCGAGGTGGCGCCCGACGCAACCGATCCAACTACGGGGATTCTGTACAGGCAATGTGCGAACTCACAGCGAAGCGAAGGGATGCGCCGGTGTTCTTGGTAGAACGGCCAGATCCGCCGCCGCCAGCCAGCAACCCGAATTGGCAAGGAAATCTAAGCGCCGCGGATCGTGAGGTCTATAGACAGGCCCGGCGGGCAATGGTACGAGCATTCCCGCTAATTTCGATAGGGCTTTCCAAATAGGCCCACAGGCCAGCGGTACCGAGGTAGCGATCACGTGACAGCGCTCAGCGCCATAAGTGGGCTTACTCCGACGCCGATGTTCCGTTTGCTGGCGGCCGGCGGCGTCGAGATGGACATCGACCGGACCCTATTGGTTCAGTCGGGCGTCTTCATCATGTTGATCCTGGTCCTGACGCCCCTGCTGTTCAAGCCCGTGTTGCGCTTGCTTGAAGAGCGTGAACGCAGAACCGAAGGGGCCCGGGCCGAGGCCCGCGAGAAGCAAGACCGAGCCGAGAACCTGCTAGAGCGCTATCAAGCAAAACTCGAAGACGTGCGCCGCGTGGCAGCTCAGGAACGCGAACGCTTGCGCGGCGAAACCCTTCAATTGGAATCCAAAATATTGAACGATGCGCGAGCGGCGACGGCCAAATTCGTGCAAGAGGGTCGCGCACAAATCGAGCGCGAAACAACCAAGATCCGGCACGAAATGACGGCGCATGGCCAGGCGATCGCCCGAGAAATTGGGTCGAAGGTACTCGGGCGCGAGGTGGCCGGATGACGTTGTACCGCCGTGTCGCATCAGCCAACTTGCGGCTTCAACGGCTGAGAGGATGCCTGCTATTTTTCTTTGGCTTGTGCTTCACGCGCCCGGCGGTTGCCCTGAGCAATGACGCTCACGCCAATGTGGCAAGTGAATCGCACCGGGCTGCGGCAACGCATGAACCCGAAGCAGCCGAGCAGCACGAGGCAGCCGGGCACGGCGAACACGAGCAAGACGTCAGCGTATCGGACATCAATTGGATCTACGGACTCATTGGTGAAAAAGACAACGTTGAGCCAAGCCTGCTCTGGCGTCCGACGGGCATGCCCGCGCCGTTTCTGGCGACCTGTTTGAACTGGCTCGTCTTGGTGTCCTTGATCGTGATCTTGGCACGAAAGCAGCTGCCGGCCGCCCTGAAGAAGCGCAAGGCGAACATCGTTTCGGGCATGGAAGAAGCCGGTCGCGTCAAAACTCAAGCGGAGAGCCGCCTCAACGAACTTGAGGAAAAGCTCAGCCACGTTGACGAGGAGATGGAACGCATCAAGGCAGAAATGCGGCGTGCCAGCGAATTGGAACGTGAGCGAGTCCTGCGCGAAGCCGAGGAACGTCGACTGCGCTTGGAACGCGACGCGTCGAGACTCATCGAGACGGAGCTCGAAGGCGCCAAAGAGGACTTGCGTCGCGAGGTCGTGGAAGCCGCATTGCGGCAAGCGACGCAGGAAGTCAGCCGTCAATTGACGGCACAGGATCAACAGTCATTGTTTGACGAAGCGTTGGGAAGCCTTGGAAACTTGCCCACGAAGAGTCTAGGAGGTCGAGCATGACGCCCTCTGTCGTAGCCCACCGCTATGCCCGTGCGCTGATCGAACTTGCGGGCGAGGCCGGGCAGGTCTCGATGATGGCCGAGCAGCTGCGGCGGGCTGCAGAAGCGTATGCGTCGAGTGCAGATTTGCAGTCGGCTCTACACGATCCGTTGATCGACGACACGAAACGCCAGGCCATCCTATCAGCAATGAACCAACGGTTGGGTCTAGACACGCTGGTTCGAAACGCCCTGAACGTTCTTATGACGCGGGGTAGGCTCAGTGCGCTACCCGAAATCGCCCGCCGTTTTGCAGAACTTGCTGACGAACAGGCGGGAATACTGCAGGCCAGCGTAGCGTCGGCGATCCCGCTGACCGATCAGCAAGCCCAATCATTGAAGAGTGAACTCGAGCGCTTGACCGGGTGCAAAATTGCTCTTGATCGACAACATGATCCAGCATTGCTCGCCGGCGTCGTGGCCCGTGTGGGAGACCACGTAATCGATGCGAGTCTGCGAGGCCGATTTCAAGAGCTTGCACAGAGATTGCGCGAGAACCCCACCTGAACGTCGTTGCAGCGAGCACACCCAGTTACGGAGCCAATATCATGCAGATTAGCCTGGACGAGATCTCCCAGATCATTAAGCAGCAGATTGGGTCGTTTGACCGCACCGCGCAGGTCACCGAAACGGGTACCGTTCTAACAAGTGGCGACGGCATCGTTCGCGTGCATGGTCTTCGCGGAGTCATGGCGGGCGAACTCGTCGAGTTTACCGGCTCAATCTTCGGTCTGGTGCTGAATCTTGAGCAGGACAATGTCGGCGTCGCCGTGCTCGGCGACGCGATGACTATCGGCGAGGGAGCAACGGTTAAACGTACTGGGCGCATCGCTGACGTGCCGGTTGGCGACGCCGTCATCGGTCGGGTCGTCAATTGCCTAGGGCAGCCCATCGACGGCAAAGGCCCAATTTTGACCAAGCAGCGCCGCAATATTGAGATCAAGGCGCCCGGCATCATTGGGCGTCAACCGGTCAAGGAAGCGCTGCAAACGGGCATCAAGGCCATCGACGCCATGATCCCGATTGGTCGCGGCCAGCGTGAGCTCATCATCGGCGATCGTCAGACGGGCAAAACTGCCATTGCCGTCGATACGATCATCAATCAAAAGGGCAAGGGCGTCTTCTGCTTCTATATTGCCATTGGACAGAAGGCATCGACCGTCGCGCAGGTCGTTGACAAGCTGCAGGCTTACGGTGCCATGGACTACACAACGGTTGTCGTGTCCACCGCAGTCGAAGCAGCGCCTCTTCAGTACCTGGCGCCGTATGCCGGCGTCACCATGGGTGAGTACTTCCGCGACACGGGGCGCCACGCGCTGTGCATCTACGACGACCTTTCGAAGCAGGCCGTCGCCTATCGACAAATGTCGTTGTTGCTGAGGCGTCCGCCAGGGCGCGAAGCGTACCCCGGCGACGTCTTTTACGTCCACTCAAGGCTTCTCGAACGGGCGGCAAAGATGGCCGAGCGTTGGTACGTGGTAAAGCAGGGCACTGAGATCCCAGCGGGCGACGCGAAGTTTCGCGGTGTGGACGGCAAGTACTATCTCGGCAATTTGGGTCATGGGGAAGCCAAGGAGTCGGCAAAGGCTCTTGGCGAGGGCCATGTTGTCGCGATGGATCCGCATTCGGGCGGGTCGCTTACGGCATTGCCCGTCATCGAAACTCAGGCTGGCGACGTGTCGGCGTACATTCCGACCAATGTCATCTCGATCACGGACGGGCAGATATTCCTCGAAGGCGATCTGTTTTACTCGGGGATTCGTCCGGCCATCAACGCGGGCATCTCGGTTAGTCGCGTCGGTGGCAACGCTCAAGTGAAAGCCATGCGCAAGGTTGCTGGCAGCTTGCGACTTGATCTGGCCCAATACCGGTCAACGGCCGCCTTCGCCCAATTTGCTAGCGATCTCGATGCCGCGACGCGCGCCCAATTGGACCGCGGTGTTCGACTTACCGAGCTTTTGAAGCAGAACCAATTCGTACCGCTACCGATCGAGAAGCAGGTAATCCTTATCTATGCCGGGACGCGCGGCTACGTGGACAAGTTACCCGTAGAATCGTTGCGCGAATACGAGCAGGAGTTGTATCAGACATTCGACGACACTCAGGCGAGTCTGATGCAGTCAATCCGTGAGAAGCTCGAGATCACCGAAGAAATCGAAGCAAAACTCAAGGCGGCGTTGAGTGAATTTACCGCAAAGTTCATGGCATCCCGGAACTAAGACGTGGCCAACCTAAAAGCCATTCGCAAGCGCATCGCGAGTGTCAAGTCGACACAGAAGATCACGCGCGCCATGAAAATGGTCGCAGGCGCTCGACTGAATCGGGCTCAGCAGCGAATTTTAGCGCTACGGCCCTTTGCGATCAAGACCGAACAGATGCTCGCCGAAGTCACTGAGGCAACGGCGGAACGCAGTGGCGGCGAGCCCGACCACCCCCTGCTGGCAAGGCGTGAAGAGAAGTGCGTGCAGTTACTCGTCATTACCAGCGATCGCGGTTTGTGCGGCGCATTCAACGCCAATATCAATCGCACGGCGGAGCGGCATTGGAAGGACCTCGTCGCACAGGGCAAAGAGGTCAGGATGGCCGTGATCGGTCGCAAGGGGCGCGACTACCTGACTCGGCGCAAGGCGCCCATCGTACACGTGTTCTCGCAGATCTGGGAACATCTGGGCACAGAGCAGGCTGAGATTGTTGCAAAGACGCTGCTGACCCCTTTCGTCCGCGCCGAGGTCGATGCCATCTATCTGGTGTACAACGAGTTCAAGAGCGCTATGAGCCAGCGAGTGGTCGTGGAGCCCCTGTTCCCTTTGCCCGAGGTAAAGGCCCCCGAACCCTCACATGAAATCAGGGAGGCGGGGCCCACTGAGTTCATATTCGAGCCAGACAAGCAGTCGGTCCTCGAACAGCTCGTTCCAACGTATGTTGAGCTAACCATTCTCAGGGCGCTCTACGAATCGATGGCATCCGAGTTTGGCGCACGCATGACCGCTATGGATTCCGCAACCAAGAACGCCTCGGAGATGATCGACCGGCTAACTTTGCAGTACAATCGCGCGCGACAGGCAGCCATTACCACCGAACTCATGGAGATCATAGGCGGTGCCAACGCCTTGAAGGAGTAACGCGTGACTCGAGCCTCGCGCAAGGATCGCAAAGCTCAGCGCCAGCGCGCGGTGAACGCAGCGGACCGGGGTCTTCCGACCGCGACTATTGAGGCGCGCAAACGCGGCAGCTCTCTGGCCTCAGCCGGTGATTCACCAGAACCACCCGATGCTACGTACGGCGCCAGCGGGCGCCCGACAAGTAAGGGATGGTTCGCCAGTTGGCCTGCCTCAGTCAAGCTGCTTGGGCTCGCCACATTGGCGCTTCTCGGCATCGGCCTGTGGCGCACGCTCAGCGCCACGCCGCGTGACACTAGTCCACCAGCCGTTGCAGCAAGCGAAATGGCGCCTCAAACTGGGAACTCGTCCCGGTAGTCGCGCTCGCGATTCCCGAGGTCACTATGCCGTCCGACGTAGGTCCCGTGTCATTGCGCCGATTGTGGGTGACCGCTCTTTTGGCATCGGCGGTGGGCATTGCGCTTTCCGCAGAACTGACCGCTGTGCACGCCCGGGTTCATGCGAACCCCGCCACCAGGAGTTTCTGCACACTCAGCGAGCACATCAGTTGCGATCGAACGGCGCAGAGTGGTTATTCGCTGTTCGCTGGCATACCCCTGAGCCTCTGGGGGGCCTTTGCCTACACGCTGCTGCTGCTACTCGCGCTGTGGGGATTGCGGACACGTAGGCCCTTTGTCGTGGCACCTTTTGCCATCATTGCGGCTGGCTGCGCCGCAGCGAGCCTGGTTCTAGCCTACATTTCCTGTGTGATGCTGCGCAACCTCTGCTTGTTGTGCCTAGCCACTTGGATCGTCGATTGGACGCTGTTCGCGTCAGCGTGGCTACTGACGAAACGCGTAGGTGTCCCGGAGTTGCAGCGCCAGGTTCGTCAGCTGTGGCGTTCGCGACGGACGCACGTGCTGGTCGCGCTGGCAGGCGTCGGCTGTGCTGTGCTCGGCATGCGGCTTGTCGTTCCGGAGGCGTGGGGCAAGGGGCGCGTTTCGCGCGTAGTTCCAGGGACGAAATTGATTGCCAACGCCAACCGCCTATCGCCCAGCATTCACGTGCCTTCGGGGCTCGACGAAGCGGGGCACCCCTACATCGGCGCGGCGCATCCTCGCCTTTCGATTGCCGAGTTCGCGGATTACCAGTGTCCGCATTGCGCCAACACCCACGTCGAAATGCGGGAACTCGTTGCCAAAAATCCGGCGACGGTTCGCATCGTTCACCGGCACTTTCCGCTGGACAATCAGTGCAATCCCCTGGTAGGGCGGCCTTTTCACTCGCGCGCCTGCAATTATGCGCGGCTGGCGGCCTGCGCGTCGCTGGTTGGCAAGTTCTGGGATGCCAACGACTACCTGTTCGACCACGGACGTGACCAGGAAGTCGTGACAGCGCAGGCTCTCGCCCAAGCGCTGAACATCGACGTGGCCAATCTGCAACAGTGCACTGACAAGATGGGCGCGGAAATCGTCAAGCAGGACATCGACGAAGGCCTGCAACTCAAGATCGAGGGGACGCCAAGTTTTCTTGTTGACGGCAAAGTCTACAAGGGCCAACTCCCCGAAGATATGTTGGCGCCGTACGATTAAACCAACCTAATCCGTGCCGTCACGCCATCAAATAACAAAGCATCTCGTGCGGGCCCACGCGACGGACACGCGATGCAAATCTTCTCGATTGGGCTCAAATATGGCCACGCATCGTGACTCTTCTCGCTTGAGCTCAAATATGTCACGCGAAGAAATCGCGCCGAGATACCCCCCAAGGATCTGACTCTTGATCTTAGATTATGACCGCTGCGTTGCAAGGTTCCAACCCTCGGTGAGCTCCTCCAGCTTTGCCCAGCCGGACCATAATGTTTGCCACCCGATCTGCCCTGTGCGTTTGGTGTCGCGCCATCCCGCAAGTCTAGAAATGGCTTCGAGAGCCCAGGCTATCGTCGGTGGACGTTTCGGAATGGGACGATCAGGTTTCATCTTTGCAAAAAGGCACTGCCATTGTGATGTGCTGAGTATTGGAGCGCATGAATCCGTCGAGCGCAGTTTTGCCAACGCCTGGATTTGTAGTAGCCGGACGGCTATCGTGGCTGTGACTGCCATCATTCGCTCGAGATTTCCCAGCGACTGAAGTCGTCGGAACTCAATACGACAGCCCGACTTCCATGCCTTGTGAAATTCCTCGATAAGCCAGCGGCATTCGTAGTACCCGACGATTCTTTCTACTTGTCGATGACCAGCGATCGATTCAGTTGTCAAAAGGAGCCACTCGGCTGGCTCTTCACCCTTTGGGGTGTGGCGCTCCCGAAGGTAGACAACAGAAACGCGTATCGATTCGGGACCTTCGTTGCAATGAGCGGGGCGTGCTAACTCTACCGTTGCTGTGCGGACGAGCATGCAAGAAGTTCGAGCGGGTCGGCTCGCTCGCTTCTTCTGTTTCGGCGTGCCCCGTTGAATCCCTCGTTGCGAGATCTGAACCATTCGCTTAGCGACCACCGGCTGCTTCGCTATCATGTCGAACAGGTGCCCTTTGCCCGTGACCAGACAGCGATCTTGGGCAGCACGAACGACGAAGCGGTGCTTTTTGTCGATGAGATATGCGAGGTATTCGTAAATGTCGGCTTCGCGGTCACAGACCGTAATGACGTTGTCTGAGGATTCTAGACGGCTACACATGCGTTCGGTGGCCTGTTCCCACTTCACGCTTTCTTTCTCCTCATACAAGCGCTTCTTGTTCTTCCCAGTGGCTTTCTGGCGCTTTGTTTTGCTCCCTACTTCCGTAACTGGCCTGCTCCAACGCTGTTGATCGATCAGGCCAAGCGGTTCTCGGCTCTCTGCATCGACCATGAGGGTAGAGTGGACCAATATGCCAGCAACCCGATGGCCCTCAATTTCGGTGACCGTGCCTAGCGTGTCGGAAACTGCGTGCGCATAGGCAACGGTCGTCGTGTCCTGAATTGCCAATACGACCGCGCAACTATCACAGAGTCGCGCGGTCACTCCAAACGGACCTTCAGCCACTGCTTTGGGATCAATAGCTGGATTTCTCAACCATCGGTACGTACCTTCAGCGACTATATCGTCTCCACCACAAACTGCGTTAGTGGAAGCTGCTGGCTGAGCCACCTGCCTTGCTGCGTAATCGACTAGCCGGCGAGTGCGACGCGTATCACCCAGCTCGCACTGCCCAAACTGGTGCTCAGCCCAGCGACGTGGGTCCGCAGTGAAAGCTTCCTTGGTGTAGGTGCTGATCATGACGGAAGCAGATCACGTTGCATCAAACCGATTCAACACCAAAACTGCTTCTTGAAATATTCGTCGCCGCTCACATCGAACTTTGATCGCACAGCTGCAATTGGGCCTCCCAAAATGTGATTAAGAGTCAGCCCAGCGGGGAGGGATTTAGGGAGGGGAGATCTTAGATTCCAAACCATGGCGTGGGATCGACCGTATCCCCCGAACGTCGTATCTCGAAGTATAGGCCAGTATCGCCAACCGTGCCGAGAGTCGAGCCAGCCGTAACATCCTCACCCAACCGCACGCGCACGGAGCCAAGGCCTGCGCTGACTGTAAAGAAATTATTGCCGTGGTCGACAATCACCGTGCGACCAAAGTCAGCATACTTGTCAGCAAACGCGACGCGGCCGCCAAAGACCGCTTGCACGGGCGAGCCTGCAGAAACGCGCATCTCCAAGCCCTGTCCACCTCCGCGGCGCTTGGCGCGCACAATCTCGGCCCGACCGGCGACGGGAAATGCCAGATGGCCCTTGAGCGACGCAAAGTCACTGATCGTGCCCGGGCCGCCAAACGGCACGTTGGCCCCATATATGGCCGTGTGACCGTCTTTGGCAGGCGAAGCAAAGGCGCGCTCGAATGCAAGAGCGCGTTCCTGAGCATCATTGAGGGCGCTCTCGGAATCATGCGCGCTTGCTCGCCTCAACTCCAAGGGTCCGCGCTGCCGGCTGAGGGACTCCAGCCGATTACCCAAAGCAACGACGCTCTTGTGAAGTTCTTGCTGGCGGGCAACGTCGCGTTCGAGTGCGTGGTGCCAGCGCTCAAGGCGCATGGCACGGATTAGAAATTGATCGAAGCCGCCGCCGAGCGGCAAAAGGCCCGCACGCGTCATGCGCACGTAAGCGCGCCCGCGTGCAATCAGTCGAGCGGTCACGTCTGCGCTTTCGCGTCGAGCATCCTCGAACGCTTCCTTGGCCTTGCGCTCGCCGGCATCGAGTTCGGCTGCCGCTTCGTCAAGGCGCGCCGCAACCGACTTGTTGCTTGAGGTTTGCGGTGCGTAGGTCCCGATGGCGTCGCTCAGCGCTTGCGGCACGGCGGCGCTCGAAGGAATCGTCGCCAGTCCCGCCACAATCAGGGGCCCTAGAGGTCGGTAACGCACCCACCGCATCACAGAACCAACAACTTTCGCAGGCTCATGTACGCCGCACAAGCGCCGAGCAGCGCGCCGCCCACGAGCAACCCCATGCTGAGCGTCCAAGGAAGAAAGCTGATACTGACGCCCAAGAGAGCCGTTAGATGCGCTTCAAAGGCGCTACGCAGAAATGAATAGAGCGCGCCGACCAAGCATATTGCCACGACCGCCCCGAGTGCGCCCTGCGCCGCACCTTCGATGATGAACGGTCCGCGCACGTAGCGGTCCGTCGCGCCCACGAGCTTGAGAACCTCGACTTCGACGCGCCGCTTCTGCAGGGCCATGCGAATCGTCGATGAAACGACACTCACGACGGCGCCGAGCACAATCAACGTCAGCACGACCGCGGCCGTAACACCGCCCGAGAACACCGACGCCAACTTCGACGACCAATTAGTGTACGTCTCGACGCTCTCGACGCCCGGCAACGCGCGAAGCTGATCGGCGATTTGCTGACGTGCTTCGAGCGTCATCGACTCCTGCGTGTCCACCTCGAGCGACGCGGGGAACGCCTGCTCGGGCAGCGCCGCCAAGGTGTCGTCGCTGTGATCGCTCATCAGGTCGCGGCGCGCCTCCTCGCTTGAAATGAAGCGCACGCTCGAAACCCCGGGGGTTGCCTTGAGCGCGCTTTCGAGATCGCTGACGCGTCCCGCGGCGGTATTGGCCTGCAAGTAGACACTCAGCTTGCCGATGTGCTGCCAGCGATCTTGCACGTGGTGCACGTTCACGACCACAAGCATCGCCGTGACAAGGCACACGAAGGCCACGCCGACGGAAAAAATGCTGAGCAGATGCACCTCGATATCGCTACGCATGGCTCGAAATGCTCGGTCGAATGCGTTCATTGGTGCCACCTCATGCAGCGCCAAGCGCTGCGCCCTCAAGCCCTTGCGGCACATCGAATGCGCGCCCTTCGTCCAAGACGACGACGCGGCGCGGTCGAATGTCGAGCAATGACCGGTCGTGTGTCGCAAACAGTACGGTCACGCCGGTCGCGTGGATGTCCTCGAAAAGCCCGAGGATATCGACAGCCAGCTGCGGGTCGAGATTGCCCGTCGGCTCATCGGCGAGCAAAAGCGCGGGCTCGGAAACGATGGCGCGCGCGATCGCCACGCGCTGCTTCTCGCCGCCCGAAAGCACACTCGCGCGTTCGTTACCGCGGCCCCCAAGGCCCACTCGCTCGAGCACCTCGCCAACGCGCAATTTCACGGCGCGCTCGGACAGGCCGAGCACCTGCAAGGGCAGACCCACGTTTTCGAGCACGGTGAAGTTCTCGATCAACTTGAAGTCCTGAAACACGATCCCAATGTTCCGGCGCAAGAACGGCACGGAGTCTTGCGTCAGCCGCCCCACTTCGCGCCCCAGGAACAAGATCCTGCCGGCATCGACTTGCTCGGCGGCGTAAAGCAGGCGCAACAACGTGCTCTTTCCCGCGCCGCTTGGGCCGGTCACAAACACGAATTCCCCGCGCTGAATCGCCAACGAGAAACCGCGCAGCACCGGGCAATCAGCGCGATAGGCCTTGAACACGCCGTCAAAAACCAAGACAGGTCGATCGGCCGCAGTCGGATCGAAGCGCTGCCCACGACGCAAAGCCGACGGACGAAACGCCGAATTCGACAATCCGAGGACCATGGAGCCCGAGGTAGCAGCCCCAGCGAAATTCGAGCAACTTTTCGGCAGTTTGCCATGCAGGCCAACAAGCCAAACAGCCCGAGCCTCGCCGCCGATTTCGCGGGCACGAACGCAGGTGTTGGGTCGGCGACGGACAAACCAGGTTCCGAATGGCATTACCGGCTGGAAAAAAGTCCCCTATTTTGGGTTTGTGCGGCACGTGGACACTGGTGTCGCCATCAGCACGGTTGGTGGACGGCGCTCGGTTACGTCAGACTCCGAGCTGAACGTGCTCGGTGAAGTCGGTGTGCGGCGTGTGTGCTTGCTCAGTGTGGCCCTGCTGATGTTGAGCTGCGCCGTGTCATTCGACAATTGGCCCGACCCCATCCGGTCATCCGCCGGCGGCAGCGGGGCAACCAACGGCACGGGTGGCGTGGGCCCAACCGGAGGCGCCAGCAGCGAAGCGGGTGGTACGGGTGGCGTGGATGCAACGGGTGGCGCGACAGCAACCGTCGCAACAGGGGGCCAAGCCAGTATGACGACCCTGGTCTGGCTAACGCTTGACCACGATCAGGCCAAGTCAACGTCGCCACCGAACGACAGCCTCGGGATCAACGGCAGGTTCTATGCCTATTCCGACTCCTGCGCATCATTCACCTTCGATCCGTCGACGCGTTGCGTGGTTGGGATGCTCTGCGACGTCGGAGCTCAATATGAGAACTGGGGTGTCGCGATGGGCTTTGATTTCGACTACACGGGCAGCACTGGGACGCCCGCCAACGCAGCGCTAACTTGGAATCCCGATGCTCATAACGCCGTGGGTGTTGCTTGGCACATTACCAACTTGTCAACCTCCATGCTCCAACTGTGGGTGTTGAACATGGATCCAAGCTACAATGGCACGTGCACGTCAGACTCGTGCAGTATCGACGGCCCTCCTGACGGCAACGACCAGATCACGCCAGACGGAACCCTGTACTTTAGTTCGATGAAGAAGGACACATGGAACAGCGGCATCAACTACACGTATTCGCCAGCGGCCGTGTACAGTCTTCAATTCAAGATCCCCACGGTTATTACGGGGGCTGAGACGTTCGAGTTCTGCGTGGATAAACTAGGGCTTTTCGTCCAATAGGACGCATTGCCTCCCTAACCCCTGCGCGGGACTTTGTTCTCCCCTCCCTAGTACCCCGAATCTCTTGAGATGAGGGGTGCTAGAAAATCGCGAAGCGATTTTGGGTTTGGGCGAATGCCCAAGGTAATGAGGACAGTGCCGCGATGGCCGCGTAGCGGCCGGTCCGAAGGGACCCATCAGTTCTGATGAATCGCGGCACTAGATCTTTCCATCGGGCATCGACGGATCTCTCAATTGCCGCAGTAGACAAAGAAATCCGTGCTGTCCGTGGGATCTGTCCATTTGTAGCAGGCTGAGTAGCCGTAATCGCTGCAGTCTATCTGATAGGGGGCACCATGCACACAAACACTCATGACGCTGTCCCCAACACAGTGTTCGGAGCATGATCCCGTGGAGCTGGGGCAGCCGCTCCGCGCGCCACACACCGTGAGGCTGGTGGTCGCTGTCTTGTCACACGTACCGCCGCCACGCGAGCAATCCGCTTGGTAGCTTAAGCCGTACGATGAACACAAGGTCGCCACGTCGCCCGAACACAAGAACGTCTTGGGGCTTGCACAGGTTGAGGTACCGTAGGCACAGAACGCTTCCCCAGCCGTTTGCTCAACGCATGTCCTTGAGTACTCTGTTCGGTTGCATTGCTCCCCGTATTGAATTCCATCGAGGCAGTGATACACGAAGTTTCCGCTGCAATGCCAAAGAGAGGGATCAGTATCGGAGCAACTCGTGGCAGGGTCTACGCGACACGGCCAGTAGCCTGTGCCCCCTGCTTGGGTGTATGTATCGCACACGGCCCCCAATAGAGAACAATCAACGGACGATGGACTGCTGCTGGACGGACAATACACGGCCAAAGTTTGGCTGGCACATTTCCATCCGGTATCGCTGGCGCTGCAGGCGCTGGACGACTCATACCGGCGTCCCGTACAGGCCGAAAACTCGCTGCAGGATTGGATATCGCGCAAACATGAGCTCAGTGGGTCCAACGTGATGCACGTTGAAATGTCGTAAGGTGGCACGCCGGGATCGCACGTTGTCTGTAACAAGCACGCTCGCACCAGGTTTGAGTCTGCAGCACATTGGCCGCCTTGCCCGCCTTGCCCGCCTTGCCCGCCATTGGACATTGTTGACTCTTCATTGTAGTCCGGCACGATACAGGCTTGGAACGTTAACGTCACCGCGATTGCGGAAAACTGTAGGCGAAAGTTCAATCGTGACATCAGAAACCACCCTGCAAATCAGTTGACGCGGAATGCTCCAACCACACAGATGCGGCGGAAACTTCGGACCAAGGCAATATCGATACTAGGATCCGCAGCATGACGTGAGTCTTCTCCGAGTGGTCTGGGACGGCGCAGCCAGCAAAGGTCAATGGCTGCGAGGGCGTTCGGCAGGCACTGGCGGGGATTCGAAAGGCTCATCAGAATCTCCCCCGCAAACCGGCTGATACGGGCCCAACCCATGCAGAAATGGCGGTGCTTTGGGATTTCGGCGCCGTCAGGAGCAGCGTCACGCCGGAAACGGTCGCCAAGCCGCCAACAATGAACCCAACGCTGCTGACCGTGCGCGCCGTCTTGAATGTGTTGAGTGTATCGTGCTGCGAGTTCGCGCATACTCTGCCGACGCAAGCCCCACTATTGTCCAAAGTACTTCTCTCCGACAGCACCAATGCACCGCTTATCGCGCCGACAGCCAATCCCACGCCGCCGATACCCAAAAATACCCAACCCAACGTTTGCTCAGACGAGTCCGAGCCAGTTCGATCCACCGCTGGTTGGGGAGTGGGTGCTGGGCTGACTTGTGCGGTACCGGCACTGGGTGCGGGCGTCGCTGCATAGGCGTTGGGAGGTATTGGATTCGGACTGGCAAGCGTAGGCACGGGCTGAACGACTAGCGGCTCAAGCCTAGGCACGGAAACACGGGCGGTCGAAGCGCCAGCAGGCACGTCTATGGTGGTTTGCCAGTCCTTGAAACCACTACAGCTTGCTGTGATCACATGTGGACCGGGGTCGATGGGCATTGGCGAACCCCAGGCTGCCCGCCCATAAGGCTCCCCGTCTCTCTTGACTTCAATCGAGGCCGGGGCATCCATCGCAACTTCAATGGAAAGCCTAGACAGCCTGGGTTCAAGATCAACCAGGTACTGCCTAGCCGTCGCCTCTCGTTCGTCGTGTTTGCGGGCGGCCAGGTCAGCAGCGTCCTTGAACGAAGCCCAGGCACTCGCTGTCTTTCCCACCCTTGCATAACAGGCGCCCAAGTGAAGCAAGGTGCCAAGTTGAGGGTCCAACCGCTGGCTTTCGGCGTACTTTGGACAGGCTTCCGAGGCCTGTTCAGCGCGCATCAGCTTCTCTGCATCGTCAAACAATTGGGTCGCAAGTGCAATCTGACTCGCGTCGGGCGCGGCGTTTGCCATATTCGAATAGAGAACTGCCAGCACCGCGAGGTGAAGCTGCAGATGGACCGCTTTCACAGTCGACCTCCTAGATTGTTCGGGTCATTATTTGTTGCCACCGGCCGTTGGGCGCTGGAGGCGCCTCGCGAACCGCTTGGCTGAGTTGGGGATTGCGAATTTCGTGCCGCGATAGGTTCATTCGTCGATTCCCGCTTAGCTCCAGGCGCTCGCGGACCCGGTTGCGCTTTCACCGCAACGGGCGTGGGTGCGTTCACTCTAGCGTTGTCTGGATGGCTCGAATCTGAGGGCGCTGGCAAAACGGGTAACCGCGGCGACACGTCGCTGTTTGTACTAAGTTCGGTCGCCACCGCAATCGGTGGCGGGCTGGCGCGCTGCGATCGTCCCGCGAAAATCGCGACGCCCATCGCGACTGCGACGACCGCGAGACTCACAACTATGGCCAAAGCCACGAGCCGCCTGCGCTTCGAGCCCGGTGTGGTGACACCGAGTCCCGCCATCGTGTCCCCTGTTTCCCTACTGTTGGGTTGTTCTGAAGCGGGCGGAGATGTCAACGCTGTCCCCGAGAGTCCCGCTTGATGCAGGACCCGGGCGATTCGTTCCGCCGAATCGCGGCTGCCTCGTGGGCCAAAAGGAGCCAGTGCCATCGCCAATTCAGCGACGTTTGCGTAGCGAGCACTTCTGTCCTTATTGAGGCATCTCGTAACGACGTTCTCAAGCGCTAAAGGGATATCCGTTCGGTAGGCACCCAGCGGAACGGCAGCCTCGGTGGAAACGCGTACACAAACTTCGGGTATGCCGCTACCATTAAAAGGGACTTTGCCGGCCAATAGCTCATACAGAATTACCCCAAGTGACCAAATATCGGTTCGCGCATCCACATCGCGCGAAGCGCGCATTTGTTCCGGAGACATGTAGAGCGGTGAACCAAGCATTGCGTGTGTTCCCGTTATGCCCGGTCCCGAACTTACTGTGTCTGTGCCGATCGCTTTGGATATGCCAAAATCGAGTATTTTGACAAACGGGCGGCCATCGTTGCGGCGGACGCAGAACAAATTGCTGGGTTTTAGGTCGCGGTGGATAATTCCAAGCGCGTGCGCGTCAGCAACTGCCTCGCAAGTTTGAAGTACGAATTCGACGGCTTGCTCGACTTCCAATGGGCCTCGCTGCGCCATCCAGGCTCCAAGGTCTAAGCCCTCGAGGTACTCCATCACCATGTAGGGAGCGCCATTGGGAAGCCTATCTACATCGCTGACACGAACCACGTGCTCGCTCTTGATTTTTGCAGCCGAACGCGCCTCCCGGACAAATCGATCCACTGCCTCCGCAATTCCCAGGACGTTCGGGTGCAGGACCTTTATGGCGACTTTCTCGTCCAGGTGGATGTGATGGGCCACCACAACGACACCCATCCCTCCCGAGCCGATCACCCTCGATACCCGGTACTTTCCCGCGAGGATTTCACCCTCTCGAATGCCAACGTCAGAACTAGGCACATCCCCGGACATGAATTGCCAACGCGTGAGACGAGTTGTCGATCAGTCAGCCCAAGCCGAGCCAACCGTCGGCCACGGTAGACGGTACGTGCAACGTGTCAAGACACATGCCACTTCCGACTAGTGGAAACCGAGTTCAGCCTCATCCCGTGAACCATGGCAGCGAATCCGGGCACCAAAACGGCGCCGTGTGTAGGCCAGCTATCCAATCCAGGAGGATATTGCGCAAAATTTGCGCCCCGCATCGGAATCAGAATGACTCTCACGCACCGGGTGGTCCGCTGCTGTCAGGCCCAAACAGCGCAGCGGGTGTCGGCGTGGTTGCGAATAACAGAACTTCTTTCCGCGTTCGCCGTTTTACGACGACGCCACCGCGTCCTTCGCGCGCTCGACGACGATGCCGTGTTTTCGCATTAGACGGTACAGGGCGTAACGGCTGGACAGACCTAGGGCTTCGGCGGTGCGGGCGATGTGGTGCGCGTTTCGATTGAGGCCTTCGATGATTTCTTGTGCCGAAGGTTCTGGGCTGCTGCTTGAGGCGCCCGCCGTTTTGGAGCCGTGCGATTCCAACTCTTCGCGCAGCCCGCGAGTGAGCATGACGAAGTTGCGCGGACTGTCCGCAATGGCTTTCCAGAGTAGGCTATCGAGTTCGCGAATGTTGTACGTGAATTGGTACCGTACTAGCCGCTCGATGAGATCGGGATCGACGCGGGGCTGTGGGCCGTCGGCGCTCTCGACGAAGAACCGCTCGCGCAATTGGGGAGAAGCATCGGAAGCCCGAAGCAGCAAGTGCCGCACCAGCAACGGAATGTCTACGAACCGATCGACGAGGGCCGGCATTTGCACTTGCAGCGTCAACCGGCCCAAGATGTCGATGCGCAGATCGGTCGGATCGCGATGCGTGGCTGCGACCAACCGGAAGTCACTGTGCCTCACTTGGGCATCGCCGAGCCTTTGGTACTCGCCTCCGCGGTCAAGAACGCGCAAGAGGTGTGCTTGCATTTCCGAGGGCAGTTCCGCGAGCTCGTCCAGAAACAGCGTCCCACCGTCGGCCTGCCCAATGATTCCATGGCGCGCAGGCATGCCCGCGTTCGGGTAGTTTGCGGCATTGCCGAATAGTTCTGCATCAATGAGCGTGGCTGGGAACGTGGCCGCGTTGCGCGCCACAAGCGCGTTCTTACAACGCCGTGACAGCTGGTGAAGCGCGCGAGCGGCGAGTTCCTTGCCTGAACCGCTCTCGCCCAATATGAGAACGTGCTGGTCCGATTGCGCGGCAAATGCGAGCTGCTCGCGCAGTTCCCAGATGGCGCGGTGTTCCCCGACGATTCCGTGGGCGTCCGCCAATCCAAAATCCGGAACTTGCCGCGTGTCGAAGTGGCGCAGGCGCCCAAGCGGCGCTTGCCGCGAACAGCATAAAACGAGCTGATCTCGAATCGTAACGAGTTGCCCCTCTTTGACCTGTGACTCGGACGATGCGACGCCATCCACGAGCATGGCGGCACGTCCGCAATTCTGAATCAAGACACCATCCGCTCTTGACTGAACTAGGCATTGACGACGCGAGAGCCCCTCACCCTTGAGCGCGGCTGTGGGAATGAGACGTCCCGGCCGCTGTCGAACGAACTTCACACGTTCACTAGGGTCCTCGAGGGTCGCCTCGCCGCGGCCGAGCACACGCGCCTCGCGCAAATCGTCCAGAAATGCCGTTTCACCAATTCGCTCGGGCTCAGCGGCGGACCACAGCACCGTTAGACACCAGCGAGGGGACTCGGAGTCCATCTCGTCCCGGCTCAACCAGCCCGGACTTTCATTGCAAGTAGTTACCCATTCCGACATGTCTGCTCCATCACTCGCGAATACTCATCGGGTCGACATTGGCCGTCGCAGAACTCGTGGGCGACGTTGGCTTTGTAGAGGCCGCCGAGCTTACACGCCTGCGGCCCCCTGCAACAGGTGTTCTTGCTAACGGCGCCGCGGGTTGGGTCGCAGCGGATGGCGTGATGCTCGGCTGCGCGCCAACGTCATCCATTGCTTTCTTTTGTATCGTCGGCACGGGTAAGGCATTGCTAACCGGCAGCGAACTGGCAAAGGTTGCAGTCGCGGCCGGCGCTGTGGTCGATCGATGCGCGAAACGGGGCCACGCGCCGAAGAGTGCACCGACCAGCAGCACCAAGGCAACGAGTGCGAACGGCAGGATTCGACGGCGGCCAGAAGGACTTGACGCTGTAACGGCGCTTCCTTCAAGCGTTCGTGCAATCGACGGCGCGTCACGACCGATGTCGGGCTGCTGCGTGGTCTGAAGCACGTCACGCTGGGTGCGGCCGGACAATTGCAGCACGCGCGCCAACGTCAACTGATCGCCGGGCAGTGTGAAGGGCTTTAGGGCCAATGCAAGATCCGCAACGTCCTGGTACCGTTCTGAAGGTTCTTTCTGCAAGCAGCGCGCAACGATGGCCGACAACTCTGGCACCACCCCAGGGCATAGTTCGTGAAGAGTTGGACTTGGGTCATGCGTCACTTGCACGCAGAGCTCGCTTAGACTCTGGCCTGTCCAAGCGGGACGCCCACTGAGCAGTTCGAACAATACGGCGCCCAATGACCAGATGTCAGTTCGACGATCGACATTCTTTGCCGAGCGCATTTGCTCCGGTGACATGTACGCGGGCGAGCCGATCAAGCTGCGGCTGTCGGTGAGCCCGAGACTGCCGTCGTGTCCCGCGCCGAGAAACTTGGAGATGCCAAAATCCAGCACTTTGATACAGGGTTCCCCATAAGCATTGCGCGTGAGGAACAGGTTGGCAGGTTTCAGGTCGCGATGCACTATGCCGGCACGGTGAGCTTCGGCCAATGCCTCGCAAGTCTCTAGCACGTACTTGACGGCATGCCCCACTGAACGTGGCCCATCCGCTGAAAGGACGTCACTCAAGCTCGTACCCTCCAGATATTCCATCACAAGAAATGGCACGTTCGATTCCAGACGCCCGACGTCCAAAAGCTTGGCCACGTGGGGATTGCTAAGACGCGCGGTCGCGCGGGCCTCAATTAGGATTCTGGCTATGAGCGACTCGCTCTTGTAGCTTTCGGGCCGCAATAGCTTGATGGCCACTTTGCGATCTAATTCAAGTTGTGTGGCCGCGTAGACAATTCCCATGCCACCCGTTCCAATCAGCCGCTCGAGCCGGTACTTGTTGACCAGCACGTCTCCTTCGCAAAATTGGTCCAAAGAAGCCATTGCTTCGGTATTAGCCCATGACTGATGGTAAGGGTAGTGTTCGCGCACGTGCGCTGGAATGTGCGCCCAAACGTGTGGGGCACAAAATCCGGAAAATTATGGGGCGTGCCCGCTGGCACGTCTGATGCTCACTCGGTCGGACTATGATAGGTTCACGGGGACCCGATGCCTCGAATTGCTCATCATCTGTCCGGCGCAGCCATCGGCATTGGTTGCGTACTGTTCTTGTCAGTTGCAAGAGGCCAAGAGGCAAAAATGAAAGCTGACGCGCTGTTTAGGGACGGGCGCGAGTCTCTTGCCCGGGGGCAATACGCGGCGGCCTGTGACCTGTTGACGCGCAGCAATGAGCTCGATCCTGCGGTTGGCACCCAGCTGAACCTTGGTGAATGCGAGGCGTTGCGCGGCCGTGTGGCTTCGGCATACCTGTTGTTTCGCGCCGTGGAGTTGCAACTTGACCCCAATGACGTACGCGCACCGATTGCGAAAAGCAAACGAGAAGCCGCCGAGTCGCGTTTGCCAAGACTAGTGGTCAAACTGCCAAACGATGCACCTGCCGACACGCGCGTTCGCATCGGCGACCGAACGTTCACCCCCGCTGAGCTGCGCGAGCCGCTCATCGTCGATCCGGGTGTCGTGGACCTCACGGTGTTGGCTTCAGGACACGTGACGCGCACGATACGGGCCGTGTTAGAGGAATCGAAAACGACAACGGTCGAAGTGGCGCTAGTCGTCGCGGCGGCGGTCCAACCCCCGCCCGCAGCAGCCTTCGGCGATTCGCGGCCGGCATTGCAGCCCATTGCGAATGGTGCGGCAACCCACGAGGGCAGTCACGAACCCAGCAAGGGGGTCGCGGGCGCATTCCTTGGAGTGGGCATCGGAGGGTGCCTGTTGGGCGGCATCGCTGGCATCATGACACTGGACGCCAAGCGCACCAATCAAGCCCATTGCGATGCAGCGACGCAGAGCTGCGACGCTAGCGGCCGCGACGCGGCCAATCGCGGTGTGCTGTTCGGCGCGCTCACCACCACGGGTCTGGCGATTGGGGCCGTTGGCGTCGGGGTCGGGACTTACTTGTTGGTACGAAAGAACCGCGAACCCAACACCAGCGTGCAATTGCGGTCAACCGCGTCAGGTGCCGTCGCGACATTTCAACAGTCATTCTAGTTTCGGGTTCCTTCCCAACCCGAACTCTCAGCTTAGCTTAGCGACGCCGCATGGCGGCAATCTCGATCTAGCTTGCCGAACATGAGCAGTTCGTTGGACCCCTTTAGCGCAAAGAAAGCCCAACCATGAGAACACACCCATCGTCTTGGATCACTCTATCAATCCTTTCGTTGGTCGCCTGCAGTTCGAACAACGACGTCCGCAGAGTCGGAGCGGCCGAAAGTACCGGCGGAGCCGGAGGCGGCTTGGGCACATTACCGGGTCTCGTTTGCACGCCCGGGACCACTCAAGAATGTGTTGGACCTGGATCGTGCCATGGAGCTCAATCATGCAACACAGACGGCCTGGCGTGGGGCGGCTGTGATTGCGGCACGGGTACCGGCACGGGTGGCACAGGCAACGTGGGCGGATCGACATCGAATACGGGGGGGTACTCGGCCGCGGGCGGCTCGACGTCTGCGTGTCTCACAGGGCCGGGGCCGTCCAACGCCTGCTGGTACCAACCTTGGGCCAACGGCAGTTGCACGGCATCGCTGGTGAGCGCTTCCTCAAGTGACATTGCCGCCGCCTTCACCGATGAATCCAGCGCCTGCAACGCCGGCATTGGCTTTGGCGGCACAAACAACGCGCTCTTAAACCTTTCGGCGTATTCGTACATCAGCGTATCGGTGCAAGCCGGCAGCGGACAGTACTTCGACGTGCAACTCACCGATACGGCAGGCGACTTGTGCTACTGGGAATTCGTTGGCAACGGCGCAACCAAGACTTACTTGGTCGATATGACCACGGCGACGTATTGCAGCACATACACGATGGCAAAAGCGCAAATCCAAAACATCGATTTTACGACCAGTTACAGCTATGCGGGCGACTTTACCCTCGACATCTACAGCGTCACGTTCATGTGACGCGCATGGCGTCATCCCCAGCCGTAGCGCGCTTCCAAGCAGGTTTTGCAGTTCACCCGAGCGGCCAGGTGTCGGCCGCGTTCACACAAATGACGCTTTACTCGCGCGAACGGTTTGACTAAGGTCCGTCCCGGCTACTTTCAGCCATTGAAGCGGGACAACAAGAGGGTAAAGAACATGAAAACGAGTAACACACTCGCTGTTTCCATCACTGCAATAGCTGCGCTGCTTTGCGCGGCCCCTAGCCTGGCTGCTGCGGCGGACACTCCACCCATCGACGTGGCCGTGGACGCTCACGCTGGCCTTAGCATCGTGCCGGCAACAGGGCTCGGGGTCAACGACGCCGTTTGGGACTCAGAATTGGGCAGCAGCGCGACGTCAAGCCTGCTAGGCCGCGCTGGCGTACAGACCATTCGGTACCCGGGCGGCTCGTATGGGGACATCTACCATTGGCAGGACAACACGGCCCCGGGGGGCTACGTCGCACCAAACACCGATTTTGACACTTTCATGGCTTCGGTGGCGAAGGTCGGCGCGCAGCCGATCATCATTGCAAACTACGGCACCGGTACGGCGGCCGAGGCCGCCGGCTGGGTGCAGTATGCCAACAAGACCAAACAGTACAATGTGAAGTACTGGGAGATTGGCAATGAGATCTACGGCAACGGCCATTACGGCTCGTCATGGGAGGCCGACAATCACGCCGACAAGAGTCCGGCCGCGTACGCCGCGGCGGTCGTGGACTACGCCAGCGCGATGAAGGCGATCGATCCGTCGATCAAGATCGGCGCGGTGCTGACCACTCCGGGCAACTGGCCTGACGGCCTTGTGGGTTCTGGCGACGCAGGCACATGGAATCAGGTTGTCTTGTCGATCGCTGGGCCGTCCATCGACTTCGTGGCCGTGCATTGGTATCCGGGTGGCAGCAACGCGGTCGACGCTCTGAACAAGCCTGCGCAGGCGACCGATATCGGCGACATGATTCGGGCTCAGATCGCGCGTTACGCGGGCGCCAACTCGAGCCGAATCGGTGTTGCACTAACCGAGATCAACACCAATCAGGGCATGGACACTCAGCCCGGCGCGCTATTCGCAGCCGACGCTTACCCCGAACTCTGGGCGAGCGGTATGTTCACCGTCAATTGGTGGGATGTCCACAACGGGCCTACCGCGGCGAGCACCGTCGCCGGGCAGAACGACTACGGCGACTACGGTTTGCTGTCGAGCGCCAGCTGTGTTGCGAATAGCACCGTCTGTGAGCCGGCTTTGAACACCCCGTTCGCACCCTACTACGCACTTCAGATGCTCGGCGACTTCGCCAATTCTGGAGATCAGTTGATCCGCGTGACAACCGGCAACCCGCTAGTGCACGCCCACGCAGTCCGGCACAGAAATGGCGGCTTGTCCGTGTTGCTTCTGAACGAGGATCCCGCCAACGCTCAGCAAGTGAGCCTACACTATCAAGGAATCATTCCCGCTCCGATCGCCATGGTCCGCACCTACGTCAATGGCGGAACCGAAATAGCGCACGGCCACACGGGGGCAGCCCTGCGCCAGACGCTGCCGGCATACTCGCTGACCCTGCTCGAGGTTCCGTCGCTGCTGCCGACGCTTCCGGTGCCCGCGCCCGGAGCGCCCACGGTTAGCGCGCTCACTGACAGCAGCGCCACGGTCACTTGGCCGCCGGCCGAGGAACGGTTGCCCTTCGTGACCTACGAAGTGTACTTGCAGGAAGCGGACGGTTCCGAATTGGCGGGCGTGACACGCGACAACACTCTGAATCTGACGGGCCTGCAACCGGGCACCCGCTACACCGTAACGGTGGTCGCAAGGGGCCTGCTTGGGCTGGAGTCTTGGTCGTCTTGCGCGGTGTCGTTCGTAACAGGTACCCCGGCCAGGAGTAACTGCGCCGTGCACCTGACCAACGCGGCCGACTGGGGCAGTGGCTACGTCGGTACGCTCGACATCACCAACTCTGGCACAGACCCGGTGAACGGCTGGACACTCGCGTTCTCGTTCCCGCGTCCTTGGGAGAGCTTTGGCGGCGGCTGGAACGCCACCTGGACCGCAGACGGCGTGGACGTTTTGGCGACTAACGTTGACTGGAACGCGGCGATTGCCCCCGGAGCCACGGTCAACATCGGCTTCGTCGGCAACTACGCCGGACCCAACGTGTTGCCGAACCTCTTCACGCTCAACGGCACCATCTGTACGACGAACTGATTGCAGCCCTGGTTGTGACGCGCGGCGGAGGTTGGATTAGCAACCCACCACGCCGCGCGCAGGGCGTGTCAACGATGCGAAGCACCGCGCGCCGCGCGCCGTCAGTGGCCGCCCGTAGAAAATCGCGCAATGCTGCGGCATTGCTATGCTGACCATCGGCGTGTTCGGCTTGCCGCTTGCTGCGCTGCTTCTGCGGCGCGACGGTCACGCGGTTCGTTGGTGCGTTCTGTCGCCGGTCAACGCGCCCGGTCGACGCCGCTTGCGCGCTGCCTTGCCTAGCCATCGTGTCGTTAACTTGTTGGATGATGCCGTGGGTTTTGAGCGGCACGTGGACACGCTGCTCGACGAGTCACCGGTCGATCTCGTCGTCAGTTGGTACTTCACGCGGCGCATCGCCGAGCAATGGCTGATTCGGCCCAGGCTTGGTGCAATCGGCGCGCATCCGTCCCTTCTGCCGCGTCACCGTGGACCGAACCCATTCTTCTGGGCCATCGACTGCGGCGACGAGGTGACGGGCGTGACCGTGCATCGGCTGGAGCGTGAGTACGATTCGGGTCTTGTCCTCGCACAGCAGACCTTGACAATTGGCTCGAGGAACGCCTGGCAGTTGGCCCGAGCGCTCGACAGGCCGTCGCTTCGGACGCTGCGCGAGGTCGTCGGTGATTTTGCCCAAGGGCGGCCACGTGCCGCCGTGCCCCGAAAATCGGAAGATGCGACGTGGGCCCCGGAGCCCACGGGTAGTTTGTTGCGGGTGGATTGGAGTTGGCCGACGGAACGTATCGTGCGCCGCGTTCGCGCCCTAGCGCCCGTGCCCGGGCTGGCGCTTGAGTTCAATCAGGTGCGGTTTTTCGTGACCGAAGCAGAGCCAACGGCAGATTTCCATTCGGCCTTGCTGCCCGGGGAAGCGTACCTGGGATCGCGACTCGTGTTGAGAACGGGAGATGGGGCCCTGGCCGTGAAACGCGCCCAGCTGGCTCCGACCGACGCAGACGCGACGGGGGGCCTGGCGGATGAACAATGCCCAGGTGGCGGTGAGGTCAGCGGTGAGACTTTGGCGCGGCAGTTGAGCCGGGCCGCCCAAGTAGCCATTGATTAGGTCCTTGAAAAGCTCGAAGATGATATGCTCGACTGCCCCTGGAGGGTCCGCATGTCCGATCTGGTGACCACTGCCCGAACTGCAAGAGAACGATTGGCCGTCGGCCTGAACGCGCTTCAAGATCCAAGCTTACCGGAAACGTTACAAGCCGCCGCCGAACCCATTGCTCAGGCAATGAGCGCGCTGCTCCAAATCGAGCGCACGGGTTCGATTCCGTTCCCAAAGGGCGGCCCCACGGTTCTCGACTTGGTTCGCCAGGCATTGGCAAAACTGCAATCTCAGTCGCTACAGCATCCAGCGTTGTTCCAGGCAATGGAGGCCGTGGCAGGCTCGCTTGGGCTCGTGTACGGGCTGGCTCAGCGCGTTAGCAGCGTGCCGCCCGGAGCGTCACTCAATGCAGCCGGTTCCCCGCAGCGACTCGTGGCATCCCCAGCGGTCGCCGCAGCCCCGCACGTGGCGCCAATGCAGCCGGTCCCCACTCAATCTCAGAAAGTCGCCGCCACGGCCCAACCCGTAGCGTCCGCGCCGCGACCAGCCAGCAATCCCCCCGCGGCAAGCGTACCGCGGCCGCAACGCCTAACGCCCGTCGAAGGCGCCAAGGTTTTGCCGACGACAAATCCCGCAACGCCGGGCACTCGGCAAGGGGCAAACGTGGCCGTGTCCGGTGCCGTAGCCGCTGCGATGCAACTGCCCCCCGGCACCGAGGGCCCGATCGCAACCGCTCAAACCATGGTGGCTGCTGACGCGGCCGTGCGAAGGTCGTCGCCGGGCCTGGCAACCCCTGTGGAAGTGCCAGCCGCCGCCAAGGCTGCCATGCCGCCACCCCAGCAGAATCAACCCGTAGCAGGCGCGTCGCCGATGGCAGCAACTCCGCTGGCACCGCAGGTGCAGGCTTCGGGCACGCCCTTGCAACGAGTAGCCGCCGAGCTAGGCGCGCACAGTCAGACCAATTTCTACAAGGGGCTCAGTGGCAACGATGTAGTGGACTCGGGTGGCATCTTCGTGGCTACGTATCAAGTCCCTCCCATCGGGCAGCACCTGCTGATTCGAGTGTCCTTGCCCGGTGGTTATGAATTCGAAGCCAAGGGCGTCGTGCGGTGGACTCGCGAAGACACTCCCCAGTCACGTGGCGATTCCGTATCGCCTGGATTCGGCGCGCAGTTCACAGAAATATCCCCCGAGGCTCGGCAACTGGTGTACCGGTATGCGCGCAACCGCGAGCCACTGTTTCACGACGACTTGTGATTGTGCAAAGTGCTAGGGCTCCGCCTTGCTCTCGACGAGGCTTTCCAGCCGGGCATCCCGAAAAGTGACAGAGTAGTGCTAAGGCGCCATGCGACACGAATTCTTGTATTCGCCGTCGCGTGGTTCGTTTCGTCGACGGCGCTTGCGGGTGATCCTTGGTTGCGATGGTTTACGCTCGAAACGCCCCATTTCAGGATTCACTACCACGGTGGGTTAGAGGAGCCGGCTCAGCGAACCGCGCAGCTAGCCGAGCAACTCGAGACGCGCTTGGCAAAATGGCTCGGTAGAGCGCCCAGCGAAGTAACGGAGATCGTCCTGACGGATTTCTCGGATTCGTCGAATGGCTCCGCCACTGTACTGCCCTATCCTGCCATCACGCTCTTCGTGACCGCCCCCGATGATCTGTCGGTTCTCAACGACTATGACGACTGGATGCCGACGCTGGTGTCACACGAGGACACCCACATTGTTCACTTGGACCAAGTTTCAGGCCTGCCCGCGTTGTTCAACAGTGTTTTCGGCAAGCAGGTGGCGCCTAACCAACTGCAACCGCACTGGTTGCTCGAAGGACTAGCCGTCTACGCGGAAAGCCGCCTTTCGAGCGGTGGAAGACTACGCTCGACGCAATTTGACATGTACATGCGCGCCGACATTATCGAGGACAACTTCGCCACGATTGACCAAATCACGAATGTGCCGCGACGCTGGCCGGGCGCTACTCTTTGGTACCTCTACGGTTCCAAGTTCGTGGAGTTCATCGGCAACCTCTACGGCGAGAGCGTGTTTGCAACCATTGCGGCCGATGCGGGCGACGATGTCATTCCCTTCGCCGTCAATCGACAGATCTTCCGGGCCACAGGTCGCACGTTCACCGATCTGTACACCGCATTCAAGCTTTCCGTGCAGCGGCGCGCGCACGAACAGGTGGCGGCCGTCGAAGCGCGTGGCCGACGTGAAGGGCGTCGTCTGACGTTTCATGGTCGCGGCACCAGCTCTCCGCGGTTCGTGCCCAACCAGTGTCTGCAAACGCTGCATCTAGGTGGACCGTCGCTGCTGTATTTTCGCGATGATGGACACGATACGCCCGGCTTTGCCACCGTCACGCTACAGGCTGGCAGTCAAGCGGAACTCGGCAACCTCATTGCGCGATCAAACGGCGGGAGCGCCGCACTGACGCCCGAATGTGACCTCATATTCCAAAGCAGCGCGCCGTCGCGCCGCTTGTACTACTTCAACGACCTGTTTCTTCAGCAGCGCGGCACCACCTCACCACGAGGCTGGGAAGGTGGCCTGCAGCGGCTGACGACAGGTCGTCGCGCGCGCGATCCAGACGTCAGCCACGACGGACGGCATGTCGCTTATGTCACCGACCGGGCAGGCACGACGACGCTTCGCCTTGCCGACCTGAATGTACCAGCGCAGCTTGATAGCGAGCGGGCGCTGGTCCCAAGCGTGCGAAACGAGCAAGTGTTCACGCCACGGTTCTCGCCTGACGATCGCTATGTTGCCTACGGCGTGTGGACGCGCGGCGGCTTCCGCGATCTTCGGCTGTTCGATCGGCAAAGCGCCACAGTCGTCTCATTTTGGCGCGATCGCAGCATTGATCAAGAGCCGAGCTGGTCACCCGACGGCCGCTTCCTGTTCTTCAGCTCGGACCGCAGTGGCATCTCGAACATCTATGCTCTAGAGCTGGCAACAGGACAGCTGCGCCAGGTTACGAACGTGTTGACGGGTGCCTTCATGCCTGAGGTTTCGCCCGACGGACGAGCGCTGGTGTACGTTGGCTACGGCACGGAAGGCTTCGACCTATACTGGATCGATCTCGACCCAAAGCGCTGGCTGCAACCCTTGCCAGCGACGGATCAGCGCGATGAACGGGTATTCTTGGACGACTCGGGAACCATTGCGCCTACTTCGTACAATCCGTTGCCCACGCTTCGGCCCCGAGCGCTCTTGCTCGATTATCACAGCGACAGCAGCAGCCAACGCTTGATTGCGACGGTCAACGGCAGCGACGTCGTGGGTCTGCATTCTCTGAGCGCGAGCGCGGTGTTCGATTCCAATAACTCACAGCCGGATCTCTACGGCTCATATGCCTACCTTGGCTACAAGGAGGCGTTGGTCGCGGGCGTCTCGCGCACGACCGATCCGAACTCGCAGTTCCGCTACGGGTCGAGTACGCAAACGGTACGGCGCGTTCGCACGAGCGCCAGCACGGGCGTACAAGTACCGTTTCCCGGTGAATACTACGGTCAAGCGTTTGGCCTGGCATACGCCGTCTCGCACGTGGATGCGGATCTGCCGACGGGCACGCGCGCCGACCCTTACGCGCCCGTGCCTAGCGAGCCATTCCGTGGCTTCGTCAGCTCGGTCCGCCTCAACTATCAGTTTTCGAATATCGAGCAGTACCTGTACTCAGTGGGCGCCGAGCGCGGCATCGCTGTCAACCTGGCGGTAGACTATGCCGATCGGCACCTAGGGAGTCAACTCGAGGGTTCGAGCGTATGGGCTAGTCTTTTTTCGTATCGTCCGTTGCCCTGGTTCAGACACCATGTGCTGGCACTCGGGACCACGCTGGCCGCAAGCAACGGAGTTGCAGAGGGCGGCTATGCGCTCGGCGGGTACCAGGATTCCCCCCTGCTCGCTAGCATTCTCAACGGGGTGCCCCAAAGTCGCATGACGTTGCGTGGATACCCCGCGGGCCAGTTTCAAGGGTCGCATCTTGTATTGTTTCAGTCCGAGTATAGGTTTCCCATCGTTTGGATCGACCGGGGACTCGCAACATTGCCGGCATTTCTTCACGGAATATCCGGTGCACTCGGCGCCGACTATGGGGGCGCTTTCAATGACTACGCGGGCCAGAACCTGGGACACTTGTTGAGATTGGGCCTGAGCGCGGAACTTTGGACCTATTTGACATTCGGCTACGGCCTCGATGTTCAGCTAGCGCTGGGCTATGCGAAGGGGACCTCCGACGGTGCGATTCCGGGCGGAACATCGTATCTTGTGGTCAACTCGGGACTATGAGGCTAGACCGACTCATGCGCTATCGTCTGGGTGCTTGTTCGCTCATTGTCGCGCTCGCGACTGCCTGTTTCGCTCCGGCATCGCCGGTTCTGCGGGTTAGCGACGCCGCGCGTGATCTTAACGTGGCGACTCGCTTTGGCAAAATGGATATGGTGGTGTCCCACGTGGATGCATCAGTACGCGCTGACTTCATGGCGCGACGCTCCCAATGGGGCCGGGAGATTCGACTTGTGGACATCGACCTCGCTAGTGTCGAAATACGTGACGAGACGCATGCGGTTGTCATCGTGGATGTGTCCTGGGTGCCACTGCGCGACAACATACTAGAATCAACCCGTCTATCCCAAAACTGGGAGGACAATGGTCACGGTTGGAAGCTGTCGCGTGAGACGCGTGTCGCGGGCGACCACGGTCTATTTGGGGAAGTCCTAGAGGTTCAAGATGGACCACATCCGGATGTCCATCTGCCGTCGCGCAGCATCGGTGCAACGGATGGCACGAACTAGTACCCCGAATCTCTGAGATGAGGGGTACTCGAAAATCGCGAAGCGATTTTGGGTTTGGGCGAATGCCCAAGAAAATGAGGATAGTGCCGCGATGGCCGCGCAGCGGCCGGTCCAAAGGACCCATCAATTCTGATGATTCGCGGCACTAGGACGAGCTAGACGCACTCGCGGAGCGGGAACTCCTCTTCTTGGTTGGCTTGGTTACGGTGCGCGCTTGACGAACAGTTTCCTGCTTGCGCTTGGCGCGTTCCTTTTTGGCAGATTGCGCCTTACGCCTACGCATTTTCCTGGAGTCCCTGCGGTCAAAACTTCCCATCGTGATATCTCATTCGTTGGAGTGCTGTGTGCTGGAGCCGGATCGATTCAATTCCGGCCGCGCAAGCTGTCACCCACTCGAAGCGTCGTCAAGCATATGCTCGCGATCCCTGACCTCGAGCCGATAGCGACTGTTGACGGTTTCTATGTAAAAGACGTCTTTAGCTGCCAATCGCAGCACCCGACGAACGGGGGTCGTCACGTACTCGTGCATCCCATCCGAAAACTCGATCACGACAACGGACCCTTTTCGCGGCGCTCGCACCAACCGTCCACTAACGGCTCGCGACCCGCGCCCAAGTTTCCGAAGTACAACCTGCACCGCTTGTATCCTAGCAGTCATACAAAGGGACTGCACCTAGTCTCAATTTACGCTTTTCTTGGTTCTTTGCTACCTATTCCCAATACGGTTCAAGCTAGACGTTGGTTTATGCGAGAATAGCACGTCGATGCGAAACCGGCCGAGTGACATGTAAGAGTAGTAAATTCAAATAGTTACGAGAGCGCTCGGCCGCTGTACCCACCGTCTTCGCGCAGTGATTCCCGGCGCAAACGCAATTTCCATCTTGAATGCAACAGCGACTTGCCTCCCAGCAGTGGCAGCGCGTGGAGCCAAGCAATTGTGCGACCCTTCGATCGACAGTCCACCTCGGCAACCAGACGCAGACCGGTCACGCTTGTTTGCTCTAGGGCATTGTCACACCCTTGCGTCCCGCTTTGGCGAAGTAAGAGCGCAACAGATTTCTCGCCATCAGCGGCGCTTTGATCTGCCAGGTGGGATTGTTTACCACAAGTGCCGCCACGGCGATCTCAGGCTGATCAGTGGGCGCAAAACCAACAAACCAGGTGTAGTGTCGATTGGCCTCGTTGTCAGAGAGGGTCCCGGTCTTTCCCGCGACGCCGATTCCAGGCAGGTAAGGTTCTCCCTTCGAATCGTGGAAAGCGGCGCGGGCCGAGCCATTTTCAACGGTTTCCGACATCATGCGCACTAGTTCGTTGGCTGTTTCCGGCTTGACGGCATGGCGCAGCACCGTAGGTTTTGCGTCGTATTGCCACACAACGTGGCCTCTTTCGAGCACGCGATCCACGATGACCGGCTCAAGCGATACGCCACGCGAGGCGATGGTTTGACCCAGGCAAACGGCCGCAAGTGGCGACAACGTCGTGTTCCAAAACCCAGCGGCGGTTCGCGCGAAGTCTATCGAGTTCTCGGGCACCTTCAGGCGGGGAGCGTCATTTTTCACCGCGAAGGGCACGGGAGATCCAAAGCCGAATGCACCCCCCATTCGCTCCAAGTCCTCAGGCTTGAGGTGTTTTTGCGCGAGCCGCCCGAACACGACGTTGATGCTGCGACCCATGGCTTGGGCGAGCGTGCTGCACCACTTGTCCCGCGCTGGATTGTCTTCTAGCTCTTCAGCCGAAATGCGGCTCTTGCCGCCGTGGTAGCACTGCTCCGTTGTGGCTCGCAGCCCCGCAAGTTCCACCAATGCGGCGCCGGTCACGACCTTGAAGACACTGGCCGCCGGGGGCTCGGCTCTAATATTGACATCGAATGGATCGCTGCCAGTGACGCCGCTTGCATACACAAGTAGGCGCCCGGTCCTGACGTCCATCATAAGGAGCCCGACTTCCGGCATGCGATAGCGCGCAATTTGGCTCATCGCCGCGCGCTGCAGGGCCGGGTCAAGCGTCAGCTCCGCTTCGCGCCCAGGGGGAATTGGGGCAATGACACGCTCGGAGCGCACTTCTAGGTGCAACAGGTCCAGGTTGGCCAGGCTGGGCGCCGAGGCTTTGACTTCTATCCTCGGTCGGGCCTTGGAGAGCACGGCCGTTTGCGGCGCAACACCCCAGTTTCCGCGAACAATCGGCACAAGAGCCAAAATGATGCCCACGGAAGCTCCGATGCCCATCCAACGAGTCCAACTTCGCATAGCGCGGTCCCGACGAGTACCGGGCAAGGCCCTGGGCGGCCAAGAATTCGGCAACTAATGCAGTCCCAGATGCGCGGCCGCCGCCCTAGGGCTAAGCTGAGGCTGGCTCGGAATTCCGTGCCGAGCCAACAGCCTCAAGCGACAAGGAACGCGTTGCAACCCAGTCAGTCGCCCTTCACCATGACCCTCGAGGTCGAGAACGTAAGCTTGATTCTTGCCCTAGCGGGGCCACGCGGCCAGATGCTGGCCGCGATTGCGAGGGCCAGCGGCGCCGACATCAACCTCAGAGGTCACACGATATTCGTTTGTGGCGAGGAGTCCCGAGTGCGAACAGCTCACCGTCTGCTGCATCAAGCGACCGAATTAGCGGGGCGCGGGCACATGCTCGAGCCAAACGACATCGAGCGGGCCGTAAGAGAAATCGAGCAAGATCCTGACGCTTCGTTGGTCGAGCGTCTCGACGAAGTTATCGTAACGCAAAAGCGTCGGCAGATCGTTCCCAAATCTCCCGCGCAACGCGACTACGTAAGCGCGATTCGCAACTATGACCTGACCTTTGGGATTGGTCCTGCCGGCACGGGAAAGACGTATTTGGCCATGGCGGTCGCCACGAACGACTTGCTCAGCAAACGCGTCAAGCGAATTGTCTTGACGCGGCCGGCGGTTGAGGCTGGAGAACGCTTGGGATTTCTCCCGGGGGATTTGGCGGAGAAGGTCAACCCGTACTTGAGGCCACTTTACGACGCGCTAAACGACATGCTCGACTTCGACAAAGTCGAGCAGCTTAGGCAGCGTGGACAAATCGAAGTGGCGCCGCTGGCCTTCATGCGCGGCCGAACCCTGAACGACGCGTTTGTCATTCTGGACGAAGCTCAAAATGCCACGTCGGAACAGATGCGCATGTTTCTCACCCGGCTTGGATTCGGTTCGAAGGCAGTGGTGACCGGCGACGTGACCCAGACGGATTTACCTGCCGGTTCGAGGAGCGGCCTCAGGGAAGCTCACGAGTTGTTACGCGGTATCGGCGGCATTGCATTTCAAGTCTTCACGCATGCCGATGTCGTGCGCCATCCGTTGGTTCAGAAGATCGTGCAAGCCTATGATAGGCGCGACGCCCGATTGCAGGAAGAGAAGCTGAAGACCGTCGATGCCGGCCATGCTGCCGCCCGATCCAATGAGCCATCGAAACTCGAGCGCCCCAACGATGCCGCGGCGGCTGGCGAGGCAGTCTCCAACGAAATGATCGACTGATGTCTACGGCCATGGACAATGAGGAACCAACGGTGGCTGAACCGACCCGGGATCACGGTTCGTCTTCGATGGGACTCGAGCAAATCACTCAAGTCTTGCATCGACTGAAGTCGCTGTGCGAGAACGCCGCCCTGTATCGGCCTCATCCCGGGATCGTGCTCGTCCAACAGGACAACAATCGAGTCCTCTTGTCGCTCTCGGCCCTTTGGATGAAATCCCCGCAATTGTTCGAGCCCTGGCGAGAGTCAGCCGAGCGAGGAAGCGCCGCCATCCTTCTGTTGGGGCCCATCGACACCCAAAGCTTGCCGCCAGCGCGCCACGCAGGTCTCGTCGGCATCCTGCGCGTTGATGCCAGCGACGCGGAACTCGTGCTGGCAGTCGAACAAGGTTTCGAATGGATCAAACTCCATGCCCGGCAGCAGTTCAGACACGAATCGCTGACCCGCTATGAGTACGAATTCGGTGAGTTGGCGGGGATCGCGCGGTCATTGGCGACCGAGCGAGACATTGAACGCCTGCTCGGGCTCATCCTGGAGAAGAGCCGCACTGTGACCGGGGCAGACGCGGGCAGCTTGTACGTGGTTGAAGCGGTGGAGGGCGGCGCTGAAGCTCGTCGCCTACATTTCAAGTTGAGTCAGAACGATTCCGTTTCATTCGATTGGCGCGAGTTCGCGATGCCCGTTGACCGCAACAGCATGGCGGGGTGGGTGGCCGTGGAGCGACAAACGATTCGTATCGACGATGTCTACCACCTCTCAAGCGGCGTGAGCTTTGGCTTCGATCGTTCGTTCGACGTGCGCACGGGTTACCGTACTAAGAGCATGATCTGCGCCCCGCTCACCAACAATCGAGGCGATGTTCTGGGCGTGTTGCAGCTCATCAACAAAAAGCGCGCGCCCAACCTCCGCCTATCCAACCCGAGCGATTTCGAACAAAATGTGATGCCCTTCGACGAGCGCAGCGAACAGCTGCTGGCGGCGGTCGCGGCCCAGGCGGGGATAGCCCTCGAGAACGCACTTCTCTACGATGAAATTCGCGGGTTGTTCGATGGTTTCGTTCGGGCTT
This sequence comes from uncultured delta proteobacterium, assembly GCA_963811985.1. Classification (GTDB taxonomy): domain Bacteria; phylum Myxococcota_A; class Polyangia; order Polyangiales; family Polyangiaceae; genus FEN-1139. The sequence continues at coordinate 83,698 of CAWEUH010000043.1, read as the reverse complement.
CGGTTGACGCCATTGAGTCCAGGGACCCGACCACGAGCGGTCACTCTCGGCGAGTTGCGGCATTGACACTGCAGCTGGCCAACGCAGTGGAACGTTGTGATTCGGGTACGTATGCGGGTGTCCGCTGGCGCGGGGAAGACCTTCGCGAACTTGAGTACGCATCGTTGCTGCATGATTTTGGGAAAATCGGCGTCCGGGAACGCGTGCTCACCAAAGCCAAGAAGCTTTATCCATTCGAGCTCGAGCGGATACGCAGTCGCTTCGACTTCATTACCAAGTCGATTGAAGCCAATGCGTGGACGCTCAAATTTGATGCCCTCTCCCGCGGCGCCGCGTCTGAAGAGTTCGCGCGCATCGAATGGGAGGCGACGCAGCAATTGGCCCAGTTGGAAGACACATGGCACATCATCGAGCAAGCCAATGAACCTACCTTATTGTCCGCGGGCGATTTCGGAAGAATCCAGGCAATCGGGGGCAACGTTTACCGAGGGTTGGACGGCGCAGAGCGCACATGGCTCACCGAAGACGAAATCGTAAGCTTGAGCGTCAAACGCGGGTCGCTGACGTCGAATGAGTTCGATGAAATCCGCGGCCATGTGTCTCACACGTTTCGTTTCCTTTCACGCATCCCCTGGGGTCGCACCTTTGCCAAGGTGCCCGTCATTGCCGGTGCGCACCACGAGCGCTTGAACGGCACTGGGTACCCCAATCGATTGGTGGCTGAGCAAATTCCCCTCCAATCGAAGATGATGAGCATCGCCGACATATTCGATGCGCTGACGGCCAATGATCGACCGTACAAGCGCGCCGTGCCCACGGAAAAGGCCATTGACATTTTGGGGTTCGAGGTCAAAGACGGGCACTTGGATTCAGAACTGGTGCAACTATTCGTAGACTCAAAAGCTTGGGAGAACCTGGGTCGTATCCGGCCTGACCTCGACTGAACACCCGCTGCAACTGGCTCGACTGGGGTGGGGCCGACACGATCAGATGACCTTGGACCCACGCGGCCGACGGAAATAAGCTGTTTTTCCGCTGGAGTTGCCGCAATGACTCGGGGTTTTCCCATGGGTTGCATCGGCCAAATCCCTGCAAATCGGTTGCGCTTGGGTAAGCGCAGAGGCAGGATTGAACGCCTTTGGAAGCGTACCGCGTAAGCCGTCGCGAGGGGGTCAGGCGCGGGTGTTTGGTGTTTCAGATGTTTGCAACTCGACTGTGGTCAATCGCTCGATGCATCAGCTGCACCCATTTGATTGCAGCAGCCGGGCTAATAGGCTGTTCATCTGCGCCCGATTTGCCGCCCATGGCAAGCGGCGGCGTCAGGCGAGATCTGCCGAGCAACGGCGGAAGCAACAACGCCCAAGCATGCGCCGATGGTGTTCAGCGCTCATGCACCAAAGTTGTGGGGCAAAATGGGCAAGTTTTATCTTGTTATTACGGCACGCAAACGTGTAGCAGCGGCGTCTGGTCGGACTGTAGCCAGGGGGCGGTAGTGCTGCAAGCGGCTGCCCCGCGCCGCGGTGACAGATTGTTGGAGTCGATATCGACGCATCAACCCTGCGGCAACGAAAACCTCTGCGACCCGTCTTGTCAAAAGTACGTGGAAGTGCCGAGTGCCGGATTAACCGCGCAGTTCATCAGCAACGCTGCGTGGCAAACGGGCGACATGAGCAGCTATCCATTGTCGATACAGGCGTTGCTGTCAAAGCCCAATTGCGAGACAGCTGCCGATTGCCAGCAGAATCAACAGTGTGTCAATGTCGCGACGGACAGCACTTGCACCAGTCATGACAAGTGCCAGCCGGGTGCGGCGTACACGGGTGATTGCACGGATGCTTGCGTCGAGAATATCTGCCAACAAAACCCGAACTGCTGTCAAACGACGCAGATAACCTGCGGCCCCGATGAGCTCACAAGTGCCGATGGAACTTCCTGCTACTACTACAACGCCAATCCGTTGACTTGGGATGCCGCCCATTCCAATTGCACGAGCCGCGGTGCAGGCTGGGACCTGCTCTGCATTTCCTCGACTTCAGAGGAACAATTCATTGCGGACAATAACAATAACAACTCGTGGATGGGCATGCAGCGCGCAACGCCAAACCAAACCAACTCAGCGTTTGTTTGCTCGAACGGCGAAACGCCGCTGGCGGACGGCACGACGCGCGGGCAGTTTCCTTGGAACAACGGCGAACCGAACAATTTCGGTGGCAGCGAGAATTGCGCCGAGATCTATAACTACGGTGGTGCGTGGAACGATCTCTATTGTTCGAGCACGTTGCCATCGTGGTGCGAACGGCGGCTGGCTAGCTCGAGTTGGTTGACGGATTGCGTCAACGCAGTTGCCACTGTGTGCGGCGCAACGTGTGACGCGACCGGTTCAGGCCAACCTGCAGCTTGCCAGTCGTGGCAGCCCGGGCAAACAAATCCAAACGACGTTGGCCCGGATCTTGCGTTAGGCGCGCCGTGCGCTGGTCAAGTCCCAGTCTGCAATCACGGGAACGCCTCAGCGCCAAGCGGCGCAATCATCCACGTTCTTCCGACCACTCCATCCCAGATAGGCAACCCGAGTCCCTCGCTTGCTTCGGAATTGGGCTCGTGCGCTACGGCGACGCCGATCAGTCCGGGCGCCTGCGTGATGGTACCTGATTGTGCTCAATACCTAACTGATAATGCAGAGTTGTGGGTCACGTATCCCGCCGGAATTGTCGAGGCGCGCACGGACGATAACTGGGCCTACAACGTTCCCGGCATCGCGTGCGCGGCCCCGCAATGTCTGGGCGGCGCTGGGGCATGCTTTGCCAGCTCAACCAAGACATATGACTATCAGGGGTTATGTCCTGACGCTGACCAGGTGCCTCAGTGGAGCTACTTGACGTTCGAGGCGAGTACGCCCGCAGATTCCTACATCACCATCTCGGCTGCTGCTGCTCCGACAATAGATCTGTTGGCGGCTGAACCGGCGGTGCCACTGGTGAGGGTGAGCCACACTGCGGGCAATGAGTCATGCGAGCTCTCCGGACCCGCGTCCAGCGGATGCCCGGTCAATATCTACAGTGCCTTGCTTCCAAGCGGGACCGAAAGCAGTGCGCTGTTGAGGCTGACAATCACGCTCAATCCGTCATCTGGCGGCACCCAATCGCCCGTGCTCAATAATTGGCGAATCAGCTATTCTTGCCCTGCTGGCACGTAGGCTGACTCGCCGCAGGGCTCAGTTCGTGATATTTCGCGCGCCATGCCTGAGATCATTCAAGTCATTGGTCGAGAGATTCTGGATTCACGTGGTAACCCAACCGTAGAGGCCGAAGTCGAAACGGTCAGCGGCAACGGACGCGCAGCAGTGCCGAGCGGCGCTTCAACCGGAGTGCATGAGGCCGTCGAGCTTCGCGATGGTGACAAGTCACGATTTCTTGGCAACGGTGTCACCAAGGCTGTCGCCAACATCAACGACAAATTGGGGCCTGCCGTGTGCGGACTTACCGCGTTTGATCAGGCCCTGGTCGATGAGCGGCTGCTGGAACTCGATGGCACGCCCAACAAAGGCAAGCTGGGTGCCAATGCGATACTCGCCGTTTCGATGGCCACGGCACGCGCCGCCGCAGACACGGTGGGGCTGCCCCTTTGGCGGTACCTTGGGGGCGTGCAAGCGCGCGTGCTGCCCACGCCTCTAATGAACATATTGAATGGCGGCAAGCACGCCGACAATGGCCTTGAGATTCAGGAATTCATGATCGTGCCCTGGGGCCTCCCAACGTTCGCGGAAGCGCTCCGTGCGGGGGCAGAAGTGTTCCACGCGCTCAAGAAGATCCTTGCGGCCGAGAAACTGACGACGGCCGTGGGCGACGAAGGCGGCTTCGCCCCGCGTCTTGAGTCCAACGAGCAAGCGCTGCAGAAGATTCTTCAAGCCATCGAGAAGGCCGGATACAAGGCGGGTGAGCACATCGCTCTCGGTCTTGATTGCGCATCGAGCGAGTTCTTCGAAGATGGCAAGTATACGTTCGACAAGCAAACGCGTACCAAGGAAGAACTCATTGGTATCTACGAGCGTCTGTGCGCGAAGTATCCAATCATTTCAATCGAGGACGGTATCGCCGAAGATGATTGGGACGGCTGGAAACTCTTGTCGGAGAAGCTTGGCGCCAAGATCCAACTAGTTGGAGATGACTTGTTCGTTACGAACAAAGAGCGGCTGGCGGTGGGTATCGAAAAAGGAATTGCCAACTCGATTTTGGTCAAGGTCAACCAGATTGGCTCCGTGACAGAGACGCTCGACACAATTCGGCTCGCGCAGCGTTCTTCCTACACGTCGGTCATTTCGCATCGTTCGGGTGAAACGGAAGATGCGTTCATCGCAGACCTTGCCGTGGCTACCAATGCTGGCCAAATCAAGACTGGCAGCTTGTCTCGTAGCGACCGGATCGCGAAGTACAATCAGTTGCTTCGAATTGCCGACGAATTGGGCAAGGCTCAGGAATACGCGGGTAAAGCGGTGTTCCGCCGCGCCTAGCCCCTCGGCCGCGCCGCGCCCTTCCCCCTCGCCAGTTTCACGGGCGTCTAGAGCGCCGTTCCGCGCTTCAAAACGGCGTTCTAGACCGTTCAAGAACGCTAGTGGGTGTCCAGTGATTGACGCACGCAGGTGGGTCCTTGCGGGGATTCTCGGGAGATTTTGGGGAAAATGGGTCTTCGGACTTGACTCTTCGGAACTTCGCTACCAACACGGTGAGGCTGGGTTGCAGCCCAACCCGAAGCGCCGAGACTGGCTGCAAGCCTACGACACGAGGAGCCCGTATGAACAAGGCGAAAGTTGCCGTCATCAAAGTCACGCCTGAATCAATTCTAACTGACATCGAAAGACTCTGCGAACTGGCCAACATGCCGCAAGCTTTGGATAAGGGCGCTACCACGATTCTCAAAGACAATATCTCTTGGCACTATCCATTTCCCGGCGCCAACACAACGCCGTGGCAGATGGAAGGCAGTATTCTTGCGTTGAGAAACGCCGGTTATTCCTCGATCGCCTGCGTGCAGAATAAGACGGTCGTGACCAACGCCTTCAAGGGGGAAGACCTCAACAACTACGTCCCTCTTTTCAAGAAGTACGATATTCCAGTCCTGTACAATTTCCGAGAATCGGACATGAAATGGGTTGAATATCGCCCCAAGGCAAGGCTTCACGTCTTGCACAAGATCTACCCCGAAGGCATACGAATTCCCGATTATTTTGCGGGCAAGAATATCGTGCACTTGCCAACCGTGAAGTGTCACATCTATACCACGACCACCGGAGCCATGAAGAACGCATTTGGCGGACTTCTCGGAACCAAACGGCACTACACGCATACGTGGATCCACCGTACGCTGGTCGATCTGCTGGCGATTCAGAAAGAGATCCATACGGGGCTTTTCGCCATCATGGATGGAACGACCGCGGGCAACGGCCCCGGGCCGCGCACGATGATACCGGTGATCAAGGACACTATGCTCGCCAGCAGCGACCAAGTCGCCATTGATGCCGTGGCCGCGAAGATGATGGGGTTTGACCCACTGAGTTTGGAATTCATCCGCGTGGCGCACGATGACGGTCTGGGTGTTGGTGACCCAAGGGACATTGAAGTCGTCGGATCCGACATTTCTGGCGAGAGCTGGGGGTTCCAAGTGGGCGACAACGGCGCCAGTGTCATCGGTGACTTAATGTGGTTCGGTCCGATGAAGCGGTTCCAGAAGTTGTTCTTCCACACGCCGCTGGTCAATGCCTTCATCCTGGGCAGCGAATTTTATCACGACTACTATCGGTGGCCGCGTAAGGACCGGCAAACGTTTGAGACTTGGAAGTCGGAGACTCACTGGGGCAGCCTCTTTGAGGCCTACCTCCAGGGGTCCAGCGACACGATCACGGGGTTGGCACGTACAGCTGCCGGCGCCTGACGCCAAGTTCGCCCGTTTTGTCTGTTCCCATCCCGCGTCGAGTGATTCGCCGCTTCACCCAAAGGTCAAGCGGCGGCCGTAACGCTAGCACCAAGCCATCAAGCTCGGCTACAGTTCGTGCAAGCCAGTATGGGCAAGGGTCAGTCTTGGAGCATTGTTGTCCCCACCGCGTTTCGGGTGCGCGGTCGTGAAATAGAGAAGCGGGCTCTGGTCCTGGCCCGTTCGGGGTACTTCTCGCAGCATGAACTGATATTTTCGCATGGGATGCGCTCGGACAACGGCCGCTTTTGTCGCGCGCTTGCAGCGACGGGCGCTCGAGTCGTCACCACGATTCTTGCCACGGACAACGTTCCTTTGGGACAGTTGCGCAATCGAGGGGCTCAGGTTGCGACGGGCAATTACGTTTTGTTCTGGGACGTGGATCTGCTGCCATCGGAGGCATTCCTGACGGATCTGCAGCGACGGGTGACCCATTCACAACGGCCGTTCACGATTGTTCCTTGCCTTTATGCCACTGCGTCGGGCGTACGGTGCTTTGCGCGCGGTCGCGTCTTCGACATTGAAAGCTGTCTGTCCGCGTTCTACGGGCATCGCCGAGAATTGGTTTCGCACCTTGCACTCAATACCTCAACGGTTGCCATCGAGCGTGAGTATTTCACTGCGATGGGTGGCTTCGACGAACGCTTTCTTGACCATGGCCTCGAGGATCTGGACTTCCTCTTACGATTGTCGCTAAGCGACGGCACCCTGCCGATCCCCTCCGATCTATTGACGGACGTCCGACATCAGTCACCGGCATTTAGTAACGGGTTTCGTTCGGTTCTAAATCTCTTGAGTCTGCCGGTGTTTCTCGAAGGCATCGCTACGCTTCACCAGTGGCACCGCCGGCCGCGCGACAAGGGTTACTACGCACGGCGCCCCGAGAATTGGCAGTTGTTCGAGGACAACGTTCGGGCCGCTCTCGAACGCCCGCGGTCCAATGCGGACGACCCGGTCTGGTCAGGTTTGATTCGAGATGACGGTACGCTGGATTCGGTGTTGGCGGTGCACCGGTTGCTGAGCCGTGCAAGTTACCCTCCTGCCGACCCAAGCGCGTTTTTCGATGAAATTCCGCAACATTACTTCCATCCGGACCGCAAAAGACGGCAGCTGCTGCGCGCACTCGTCAAGGTATTTTCCAGTGGGAGGCAAGACAAACCTCCTAGAATGTAAAATTTCAAGCAACTGGGCAGATCGCTCGACCGACGTCAAACTAGTTGGCAGTAGCTGACTTCAAGGTAGGTTAGAATGTGAGGCACTATGGCAGTTGACGGCATCGGCAAATTCCCAGTTTCCGGAACCGCGGGTTCCGTCGAGTTGACTGGCGCGCAGGAGGTCGGTGCACGCGCCGAATTCACAATCCAATCGACTCATGGGCCAAATTCATCGTCTTCGGTGGCCCCAAGCGAAGGGGATCTCGTCAGTCGATTGCAGGCGGGTCAACTAACCAAAGACGAATACTTGGATCTGCGCGCCGCGCAAGCCGTACGTCATTTGGAAGGGCAACTGCCAACCGAAAAGATTGACGTGATTCGTGCAGCACTAAGGGAACAACTGAATACCGATCCATGGCTCATTGCGATGGTCCGACGCGCTACGTCCACCGCCAGCGATCGATGAGCAAAGTCAATGAATCGCGGCAACGGAACTTCGTCGTTTCGGGGCGACCGGTCGAGCTTGCCGCACTCATCGAGAAGCTAGCGCCCGGCGACGATGGCGCGCTTCGAGACGGCCGCATTTTTGTGGATGGCCGACGTGTGGACGCTTCGTCGCGGAATATCGCTCCTGGATCGCGAGTGACTTGGAACGCGCCCCGTGTGTCCACGAGTTCTTCGACTGACACGGACTTTCGCATTCTAGATCGACGCGACAATGTCGTCATCGTGGCAAAGCCCGCTCATTGGTCGTCGGAATCCGATCAATCAGGTCATCGAACGTCACTTCGCGAGCAGGTTTCGCGCTTGCTCAATGTAAGCAGTGTGCACGTTGCCACTCGGTTGGACAGCGGCGTCAGTGGCTTGGCGATTGTGGCGATTGGACAATCGGCGTGTCGTCAATGCGCATCACTCCAGAAGCTACACCAGATCAAGAAGGACTATCTAGCAATCGCGATGGGCAGCGTTGCCGAATCTGCCCGGTGGGACACTCCGATTGACGGCGGGCGAGGCGCACTGACCCTGAGCCATCGTCTTGCAGTATCTAGTCCGGTTCGGTTCGCAGGCGCGGTAGTCGCACTTGCATCCCTTCTGCAGATTGACGCCGTCACTGGGCGTCACCATCAAATTCGCGTCCACGCTTCAAACGCCGGACATCCATTGCTAGGTGACCGTCGCTACGCTGGGCCGTCGCAATGGACGAAGAATGATGGCTCCGTGCAGGCCATCGTCCGCCCGATGTTGCACGCATGGAGGTCGCGCATCTGTTGGGAGGGGACTGAATGGACAACGGTCTGCCCAGTACCCAACGACATGCGCGATCTGTGGGCCGACTTGGGCGGTCGCCACGGTTGGCCTGAATCTTGATGCAGATGGGTCTCCATGGGCATTCGCGCCGTTTTTCTATACACTTCGATGCATGTGGAGGTCCTGCTCGACGCTGTTTGGAAAGGTACCGCGGGATCTCACCTCTGAAGACGCGCGCGACGACGTTGACGCGGACCTAGCGGGTCGGCGCAGGGAACGTCTGCAGATGGTCGCCGATACAATTCGAGACCGTGGTGTGAATGATGTGCGCGTACTAGGTGCCCTAGCTAACGTGCCGCGTCATGCATTCGTGCCTTCTCATCTACAGGCGTTGGCCTATGCCGATCAACCTCTGCCGATTGGCGATGGTCAAACAATAAGCCAGCCGTATATCGTGGCCATTATGACGTCGCTGGCCGAGCTCAAGCCGGGCGAACGCTGCCTAGAGATTGGAACGGGCTCTGGCTATCAAACCGCCGTTTTGGCAGAAATGGGTGCCACGGTCTTCACCGTCGAAATCCGCGGCGACCTTGCAGCCCGCGCTCAGTCTTTGTTGCTGACGCTAGGCTATCAAGATCCGCCGGTGCACTGCAAAACGGATGACGGCAATCTAGGCTGGCCTGAGGCGGCGCCCTTCGATGCAATTCTTATCACGGCAGCGCCCGAGCGCGTGCCGCTAGCGCTACTCGAACAACTGGCCATCAACGGGCGCCTGGTCGCCCCAATCGGTCCGGCAAATGGCATCCAGCGGCTTGAGAAGTGGACACGCCGGACCGCCGGAATTGGCACCGATTGCTTCGAACACAAGCATATTCTCAACGTTCAATTTGTACCGATGCAAAGCGCCATTTGATAAAGTCCTGATGATTCGCAGAAAGCAGCAAGACACGCGATGACACGAAATATTGGAGAGCATGCACCGCAGCGAGCAAAACAGCCACTAGGGATGCGCTCAAAGCACGTGAGCTTGGCTCTAATGTGTGCATCGATCCTGGCGGTATTCAGTTGCGCCGGTGCGCGGTTGGATCCCGATCGTAATCAAGCCTTGACCTTTGACACATCGCCGACCGATGATGCTGGCGTCACGCCCTCAGCTGCGTCGAGCGTACCCGTCAGGGCAGCCGCTAGTCAGCCAAGCGTCGTGGAAGACAAGACTCGAACGCCATCTTCGGACGCGCAGACCCTGTCGGAACCCATCACCTGCACTGTCGATCCACCCGATCCCAAACCCCTTCATACGCGGGATTGGATCGTCTATGATTTTTCGTACAACAAAGGCAAAGCGGAATTGAAGACGCAACGGCGCGAACGGACAGCGAAGCCGCGTGACACGGCGCGTGTCGTCGGCCGCTATGCGGTCGAATTATGGATCGGTTGTGAACTCATCGACCGGGTTCGATTCAGCTTCCCCCTGCAGGGAGCTGAAGAACCGAAGGTGCTGAGCACCCGTCACGCCTTGCACGAACAGCCCTCGTTGACCGCAAATGCTCGGCTGGCGTCCACTGTGTGGGTGCCGTTCAGCCCACGCGCAACGCGCGCCGAACTCGTTGACCGCGGCGCGGGAACGCGGTCAACAATTGCCTGGCCGCCCGATATGTCGCCGAAACCGGCTATGCATTCGCCTGAGGATGTGCCGGCCTCTGGTTCGCAGTGACACTGGCTTGAGCAACCATTTGGAGTCGAGGCAGCCCCAAGCTCGAGACGGTAGCGTCGAAAGGCTCAGTCGTGAAAGGATAACCTTGCGATGAACTGTCAGGCATGCGGACACGAAAATGTAGATGGGGCTCGCTTCTGTGCGTCTTGTGGCGCCGCTCTTCCCACGCGCGTTGAGTCGCAAAACGACCCCCTGGTTGGGCAAGTGATTGGTAATCGATATCGCATCACCGGCGTGATCGGAGAGGGGGGCATGGGCGTCGTCTACGTCGGCGAACAACAGATGGGTTCGACGGTCCGCAAGGTGGCGGTGAAGACTTTGCATCCGCATCTTTCAAAAGATGCCAACGTATTGAAGCGTTTTCATCGAGAATGTGGGACGGTGGCGCAGCTAGAGCATCCCAACACAATCAAAGTTTATGACTTCGGTTCGACTCCAGACGGAACGCTCTACATTGCCATGGAGTTCGTTGCCGGTCACTCCTTGAGCGACGTGTTACTGCAAGAGGGTAGGTTGCCCTCCGAACGGGTCGTCCAAATAGTGCGCCAAATCTGTGGTGTCCTTGACGAAGCTCACCAATTGGGCATTGTTCACCGCGACTTAAAGCCGGACAACATTATCCTGACGCCGCGGGCGGGTGAGCAAGATTTCGTGAAGGTGCTTGATTTCGGCATTGCCGCCAGAACCGAGTTGACTGACGCAGCCCACGAGCAAAAACTGACGCAGCAGGGCACGGTGCTGGGGACGCCCCCCTACATGAGTCCTGAGCAATTCACGGGCAAGACACTTGATCGCCGCAGTGACGTCTATTCCCTGGGCGTCATGGCGTACGAGATGCTGACCGGCAAACTTCCATTTGATGCCGATACGCCTTGGCAATGGGCAACTCAACATATGACGGCGCAGCCAAGGCCATTCGAGCTTGCTGCTCCGCAAGCTCACATCGCCGACGGAATGCGCCAAGCGATACTCCGCGCCCTTTCCAAAGAGGCCAACCAACGCCAAGCGAGCGCCGGACAATTCTTCACCGAGCTTTCGGCAGGCATCAAGTCTCAGCCCGAACCAAGTTCCAACGTCGGAGCTGCAAGCGCAATCCCCTACCTAGCGACCGCTGCAATGCCAGAAATGCCAGGCTTTGGCGCTGGCGCGGTGGCTCCGGTAGTCGCAGCACCTGGTCTCGCTGCTGCAGGGTCCACCGTTGCCACACCGGCGGTGGTTGCCGCTCGGGGGGCATTTCCAGGTGCTGCTCCGGGGGCATTTCCAGGCGCCGCTCCGGTGATCGCTGGACCGCGCAGCGGCGGCAAAGGGGGTCTTGTCATTGGGCTTTCAACCGCGGCATTGGCAATCGTCGCCGTCATAGTTGTCGTGTTCGTTCGTTCGAACAAACCTGCGGACGACCCGTCCAAGATCGCCCTGTCAAGCGCGTCGGCGGCTGCGTCCGCCCAGTTGGCACCGGCAACGCTGTCAGCAGAAATCCCGCAAGACACAGCTGCCCAAATGCCGGGGCAGGCGCTACCCGTCGAACCCACGCTACCGCAAAGCGCGCAACACCATGCTGCAGCCAAGCCTTCGACGAGTGCACACACGTCAACAAGCGCAACTCCATCCGCGAAGCCGGTGCCAACGCCCTCCAATCCGCCAGCGACGAATCCCGGTGCGCAACCACCGCCCACGGGTGCACAACCCAATCCAGCTTGCGCCAATTGCATCGCCGCGGCGTCCAGCGGCAACTTGTCTCAAGCGGCGAGTTACCTCAGTCAATGCACCGATCAAACTCTGAAGGATCAATGCAGGAACACAGCAAGACGTGGCGCGATACAGGCGGTGGGTCCAGCAATGCGAGCGCACGATTGCTCCAAAGTCCAACAGATCAAAGCGGCTGCTGATGCAATGGGAGCATCAACCCCAGCGCTTGCGAATGCTGCCCAGACCTGCCGTTGACGTCCGTCATTAGTCACTTGAGGTGCGCTGACACTGATGCAGGCCAGCTGTAAGGTTGCTCAAGCCTCACCACACGCTGCTCGTGTGTGGTCGTGCGAATCATGACCGGAAGGATCACGAATCGAGAAGAAGGATCTTTCATGCCTGCAAGTGACCGGTTGCTCGACCAAGCGATCTTCATGCGATGGCTTGACGAATCTGCAAAGACGCGTCTAATTTGGGCCGCGCGATGGCCGCCAAGCGTCGTCGATTGCCGAGAAACGAGTTTTCGAATCGAGAGCAGCGACACGCACTGCAAGGAATGTCAACGCATGAGCAGCCCCCTTTCATGGCTTGAAGTTTGTCGCTCGGCTAGATTCGCCGGCATGTGGGTCGCATTGGATAATTGTCGCTTCGATCAGGAAACGCGCCGGCCGCAAGAGGGCGACGTTGTCGATGCCGACCGCGATCTTGCATCACTCTGTGGGCGGATGCGAGAGACGGGACGCAGCAACTGCGCAATCCTATATTGTGACGAGGAAGTGCAGGTCGAAGAACGCAGGCCGACCCCAGTTCCCAGTCTGCGCCCCGCGATGGGTCGCGAGTAACCTCCATGTTCATCGAACGATGGGCCTCACCACGGCCTTTCCTTCTTTGATGACTACGACGAAATCAATCCGCTTGCCAGCGTGCTTTTCGCTCAGTTGCTTCACCGTGTTTTCTAATTTGCGGGTCAGCGCGTTGATCGACACGGGCTTCGTGTCGGCAGTTTTGGCCTTTGCCTCAACCAAGTCGTGATGTAAGCGTCGCACTTTTTCGTCGGTTAGTCCGGATGCAGTCGCTGACTTTGTAGGCTTCGCTTTGGCGGGAGCCGGTGTTTGCTGAACCGGCGGCAATGGGTTAGTTGCGGTGGGATTCGGAGGTTTTGGTGGCGGTATCAATCGGCGACCGTCGCGATGCACACGACTCCTGAGCGTTGTGGGTTGCGGCGACCGTTCGCCCAGGTCGAGCGAATCGTCACTCGTTCCCAAGCTCAATTGTCCAAAGTCGAGATCGCCGTCGAGAGCCGCTGCCAAATCGCGCTCGAGAGCTTTCGTAAACGCTTCGATCTTGTCGGGCGGCGGCAACGTTGAATGCCGCACGTTGGCCGGCAGCGAGTGACGCGGGGAGCTCGGCGCAATGGTCTTGCGCGCGCGGCCGGAAACAACATTGTCGCTGTCCGGCTCCAGATCCGCCGCGTTGGATTCCCGAGGCGACGCGCCCGGAACGAGGGGTGCCTTCGTGGACGCCAAAGTGCGCTCAGCCCGAAGCACGTGGCGCTTGTACGTACCGTTCTCGATCTCACGCATGATCCGTTGCCAATACTGTTGAAAAGTATTGTAACGCTGAATTGTCGTCTGGAGCTTGAAGCGCTTGGCTGTGTTGCGAATTTGCACGCGCCGAAGGGTATAGATGCGCCTTTCGACGTCCTTGTGCACGACGGCCGGTGGAATCTTCTCAATGCCCATGAAGTACTGCTCGTACAATGATCGCAGACGCTCGACTCGTGTTTCAAGCTCGTCGAGCGCCGTATCGAGTTCGAGAGGTTCCACGTTACACCTTGGGGCAAAAACTCACCGATCTTGAGTCAAGCTCTTCGAGATGCCGTGTGCCGGGTCGGGCCCCGGAACACCCACACGATAGCGAAACCCGAGAATGGACACGTCGATAGCGAATGAGATCCCAACGCACGGGCTGTCGACTTGTTAGGTTGGAATGGCATAACCAGAACTTGCATGGCCTTACCGGATGGGAAGGAGTCCCATTAATCAGTCAGGCAAAGGGACAATCGTCAAATCGTCGAAACAAGCGTGAACTTCCCAGTCATTGAAGCCCAAGTACTCGTGCCCGGGCCCCACGAGCGGCATTGGATCAGTCAACTTGGCCATTTCCAGGCCGTTGACAGTCCAGTGCACCGTTCGTCCGTCGTTCCTTTCGATACCGAATCGGTACTTTGTTCCAGGAACCACTGGCTTGTCTCTTGCGTCAGAGGAATCTGCGTTCACGCGGCGTTCAAGTCGGTCAGGGGCGTGTTCGTCGATACGCGCCAAGACATGGAAGTGGTTCTTCCACCCTCCGAGAATAAAAAGATAGCTGGTGGCATTCGTGTAGGATGCCGCCGTTGCTTCACTGTGTCCGTCGCCCCAAATCTCGACTTTCAGATCCCCTTCCGTCGAATCACTCTCAGCCGTAAAACTGATCTTTGCATTCTTGGGCAGCTTACGCTGAAGCCAGATCGGGTGATTGCGGGCCTTCTGTCCACACAAACGGCCATTCTCAACGTGCCAGACAGGCGATGTCGGCCGCCAATCTGCACTCAGTGCATTGCCGTCAAAATGCTCTTCGTAGGCCTGCGTCAACGTAGAAGCGTCGGGTCGTGCTCTTGTCTGGGTCGAGTGAACGGGCGGCGCGTGAACGGTGCCGGTATCCGGTTCAGCCTTGGGTCGAACGGTTTGACGCTTGAAGGACAAATCGGTAGGGCGAAATGATAGGTCGCTGTCCCTAGACTTCTCGCCTTTTGGAGCCGGCTCGCTGGGTAGACAACCGAGCAAAGCGGCGGACGCCATGAACAAGACCGAATAGCGAGCGGTAAGCACGGCAGTCAATGCTACCACAGGCAACGGCAGGGCCGTGAACCCCACTTTGCCGCAATCGAACTCCTCCTGAAGCCGCATGCACCCGATTTTCTTTGAATTCACGCTGCCCGGCACCTTGGCACGCTTTTCGTGGATGCTCAGTCTGGCGGTCTCGTTGTGCGTGCTTGGGCTCGCTGCCCTAATTCGAGCGCGGCGCGCCGTCACATTCGGTATCTTGACAGCGTGCGGCGCCGTCGCGTTGCTATTTTCGAACAGGTCTGGCCACCAGACACCCGTGCATGTCGTCATCTCATCGTTCGGCGCTTCACTTGCAGCGGGGATCACGGTGGGTTCGTGGCTCATCACACGAGCGGCCGCTCGAATTGGCGTTGCGCGATCAACGTCAATGAGGTGGCTAGGAATATGCCTGGTTGCAGGATTTCTGGGATCTCGTTTGGGATATGACTGGGTCAATTCGACGAGTGGCTCCAATTGGCACGCGGGCCTGAACTTCGAGCAGGGAGGCCTGTTTGGCTACGGGGCCTATGTAGGAGGGCTCTTGGGCGCGACTCTTGTTGCGCGAGGCAACGCTCGAACATTCCGCAATTGGCTTGATACGGCAGCACCGACTTTGCTCGTGTGCACCGCACTGGCTCGGCTTGGATGCTATTTGCAGGGTTGTGATTTTGGGCGTCCGTTGGGGTCACGAGCGCCACGCGTGCTTGGCATGTTGGGAACATTTCCGCGGTGGAAACCGGCTGCGGACGGCTCGTTCTTTGGCGCTGCGGCGTGGCTGCACCATGTGTCCCTGTACGGTTTGTCAACCGACACCGTTGCGTCACTGCCAACGCACCCGTGCCAGCTATATGAGGCAGTATTTGTGCTGTTTACGGCCATCTTGGTTCTCGCTTTGGGCAAATCGAAGCCATTTGCTGGAAGCGTGTTTCTGACAAGCGCGGTCTTATTCTCAGCGGGCAGGTACTTGATGGAGTTTTTCCGCGGTGATCCAGATCGTGGACTTATGTCGTGGGCCCGCACAAGTGAAGTCAGGTTCTTTGGGTCTTTCTCCCAACTGTTTGCCATTGGCTCCATCCTCACGTCAGCCTTGGTCTGGCGAAGGTGGCAACGGGGCGCTGGAGTCTGGAGCGCGGCGTCGCTGCGGCGCTGATAAACGGCCCCGCGCGCCAACGTGTTCTCAGCCAACAACGTGCCTCTACGAGGATCTCGAGTCGAAGTGCCCGCTCTTGGCGCGCAGGGACCCGACCCTGCGCGCGCAATTTGCAGACCCTTCCAAGAGTTGCGAACTAGTCGCCGGAAACTACTCAGGC
Organism: uncultured delta proteobacterium; assembly: GCA_963811985.1. GTDB lineage: Bacteria > Myxococcota_A > Polyangia > Polyangiales > Polyangiaceae > FEN-1139. The sequence continues at coordinate 67,755 of CAWEUH010000043.1, read as the reverse complement.
TCCATTCCGGTCAACGAGCCGCTAGGCGCCCATTGTCGAAATACCCCCGGTTAGCGTGTTGAGCCGTGTCTGACGTTGACGCGAAATCCAGGCTAAGGTTACTTTTCTTCAGAGCTGAGACGCCTCTTGGTGCGTCACGGTTCTTTGTATAGGGAGCTACCTCATGCATCGTTCCGCACATATTTTCGTCGGCCTAAGCTTGTTGTCCGCCATGTTCGTGGCGAGCTGCGGGGGAAACAAGGAAGACACCCAGACCGCATACAGCCAGCAGCAGGCCTATCCTCAACAACAAGGGTACCCGCAACAGCAGGGGTACCCGCCACAACAGGGGTACCCGCCACAACAGGGGTACCCGCCACAACAGGGGAATCCTCAACAACAAGGCTACCCACCTCAGCAGGGCTATCCTCAACAACAAGGCTACCCACCTCAGCAGGGTTACCCGCAACAAACAGCACCGGCGAGTACAGGTTATCCTCCTCAGCAGGGCACGCCTGGTGCCGCGCCTGCTGGCGCAGCGGGTGGTTCGGCACAACCCGTTGATGTGTCAATGGCTTCAGCCGTGATGCCCGCCTTGCAACAATTGGGACGAACCCAAGCGCCTCCAGGGGCAAAGACGTTTGGCGCCCCGATCGTGGCGAATTTTGCGCAGGGCCAGACCTTCGAGCAAAGCGTCCAGTTGCAGGCGAACAAGTGCTACACAGTGGTTGCGGCAGGGCTTCCCGGTGTTAGCGAAGTGAACATCAAATTGATGCCACCGCTGATTCCGTCAGTGATTGCACAGGACAACACAACCGGCCCACAGGCGACGCTGGGGCCCAATCCCACCTGTTGGAAGAACGGCCCGCTTCCGGTTCCCATGCGGGTGCTTCTGGAGGTCCCCTCAGGTCAGGGCATCGTGGCTGCCCAAATCTACGAAAAGTAGAATCACACTCTTTTATGTTCAGTGCCGGGACAGTCAAGGCGCCAACCGTGCGCGGTGTACTGTTCCGGCGTGTGACTGAGCTGTTTCGTACGCGCGCTTGGTTAGCGCTGGCGCTTGTTGTGTCACTGCTGACGCTTGATGCGTGTCACAAGAAGCCCCAGAGTGACAGGACAAGCCCCAGAGTTCGCCAGAATTCACAACGGCTGCTCGCTCTCGCGTCGGCCGAAGTCGATCGTGACGCCCATCAGATCACCAACGATGACTTGATGAACCGTGACGTCGAAGTGCGACGACGCGCCATGAAGGCTTTGGCGAGAATCGCCGATGCCACAGCACGACCCGCTCTCGAAACAGGACTATCCGACGAAGACGCGCAGGTCGTTTCGTGGGCTGCCTTCGGCCTGGGACGCGCCTGCGAAAAGGACGCGGATCAAGCCGTCGCCCAACTTGCCCTGCGGGGAGCTTCCTGGTCTGTGTCCGACCGTGCACCACTCAGCGCCAACCGTTTCGACGTCGATCCCATGTCGGCGATCACCGACGCCCTGGGGCGATGCGGGACGTTTTTGGCTGAGGCCACGTTGCGCAACTGGTTGCGTCTTGAAGCAGACCTGGCCGAACGCGCGGCAATAGCAATAGGAACCATCGCGGCAAGACAACATCGACTCGACAACAGCACCCTCGTGGCCTTGCTAGATGCCGCCGACTCCAAGACCGCAGCAATATCGTCGGCCTTGTTCCCATTTTCGCGGCTGTCTGCCGTCGATGCCAATGTTCAAAAACGCCTCCTGTCTGTGGCGAACAAGGCACTGCTTTCTCGAAGTGACTCCAGAACCTATGCAGTTCGCGCGCTGCAGTTGGTTGGCGACAGTGCAATTGCGCCGTTGGAGCGCATTCTGAGCGACAAGGCCGGCTACAATTCCGAGCAGCGCTCCGATGCAGCTCGAGGGTTGTCACGGTTGGGCGATGCCGGTCAGCAATCGCTGAGTCGGGCACTTTCGCGACTCTTGCCGCGGGAGTTCAGCAAAAGCACGGATTGGCTGATGTCGGCCGAGCTGTCGCCCATCGCCGAGCTTCTTGACCACCTAGACTCCCCCGACGCTGAGTCACGGCCGAACCTCGAAGCCCTTGCCAAGTTGCCGATGGACACAAGTCCTTCGGCGATCAGACGCCGCGTCATAATGCTGCGGTGCCAGTCTGCGGCGATCTTGGCGGGCAAACTAGTCACTTCGCCGTTGTTGGACGCCTGTGACCCCGCCAAGGACGGGCGACAGGGAGCTCTGGCGGTCATACGCGTGCTGGGGCGCAGTCAAATCCGCGGGCATCGAGCTCTGCTCTTTGACAAGCTGGCTCACTCGAACGATCTCGTCGTTCGTGAGAGCGCCATGCGTTGGCTTCATTCGCATCCTGAGATCCGCGAATCAGCGCACATACTGGCTGATGCATTGCTGTCGGAATCGGCGGGCGTCGTGGCGACAGCGGCCGGTATCGTGGCAGAGCATCCCGAACGCACGCAGGGCCAAGTCCACTCTGCGCGGCTAGTTGCGTCGTCCACTCGCGTGCAGGATTCGCGGAAGTCCGAGTACGCGTCGCATCCGACGCCTGAGCTGTTGCTCGCTCTAGGAAAAGCAACCCGTCGCAGGTGGGCGAGCGATGCAATTGACGTGCGTGTTCAATTGCTCGACGCGACATCGGCGTTGGGCGTCCTCAGCGAGAGGACATTCGTCGAGGAGCAATGTCGGTCTGCCATATCGGTGCTTCGCTCGCACGCCGAATCGGCATTGCATCATCTTGGCGACACCAAGCGTCATTGCGTTCCCGCCAAACCGCTCGCGCCAGCAACGACTCGCGTCGCCTTGGAGGAAATCCATTTGCGATTTCACTCCGACGCCGGGCCGCTCGATCTCTGGCTGGAACCATTCTTCGCTCCTATGGCGACCGCCAGGTTGCTCGATCTGGCGAAGAACGGCTTCTTCAACGGAATCTCGGTGCATCGTGTCGTGCCGGGCTTTGTGGTCCAACTGGGCGATCGCGCTGGCGACGGTTTCGGGGGTGCGGACCAGGATCCGCTGCGCGATGAGTTGGCGCCGGTTGGATTTCGCACCAACGACGTGGGTCTCGCGCTTTCAGGGCCTGACACGGGTTCAAGCCAGTTTTTCGTAGTCTTGGGTCCACATCCCCACTTGGACGGCGAATACACACGAGTCGGTCGTGCTGGCGAGGGGTGGAACCGGTTGGTCGCCGGTGACACAATTCAGAGCGTCGAACAGGTTTTTTGATGGAACTCCCTTCCAACCGGTAAAGTCATGCCAGCAGGCCAACCCCTAGGTTTGCGCAAAACCGGTCGCGCCCTATGGTCACGGGGAGTAGTCTTTGCGCGCCATGTTGCTAGCGGCGGATATCGGGAACACCAATGTGACGTTTGGAGTTTGGGACAAGTCTCGGCTCGTTCATACGTTCCGTGCTGCCAGCGTTTCGACACGAACCGCAGATGAATATGCGATATTGATCAAACAGATGCTGGCCTTGCACGGCGTGGCCGACGGCCACATAGAAGGTGCGATCATCGCCAGCGTGGTGCCCGTGTTGACTGAGACACTCGTCAGTGCGATCCGTACGGGCTTTGCCCGCGAACCGTTGATTGTAGGGCCTGGACTCAAGACCGGTATGCCCATTTTGTACGAGAATCCTCGCGAAATCGGCGCCGATCGCATCGTCAACGCAGTAGCGGCATTCGACAGGTTTCACGAGTCCGTCATCGTCGTCGATTTCGGCACGGCCACGACATTCGATTGTATATCCAACGCTGGGGAATACCTGGGAGGCGTCATCGTTCCAGGCATTTTGGTCAGTTTGGACGGGCTGTTCGCGCGTGCGGCAAAACTGTCACATGTGGAACTTGCAGAACCGACTCGCGTCCTGGGTCGCAATACCGCGCACGCGCTGCAATCGGGCGTCGTGTTCGGGTGTGCCGCAATGACGGATGGGCTGGTACGGCGACTTCGTGCTGAGATGGGCTGCGAATCTCGTGCGATTGCTACGGGTGGTCTGTCGCACTTGGTGACGAAGTATGCGGAGACCGTCGAGAGCGTCGATCCCAATCTCACTCTGCAAGGGTTGCGCCTGCTCTACGAACGGAATTGCCAAACCGCGCGCGAGCCATTGCCATGAGCTTCAGAGGCAACTCGGGCATGAGCAGGGTTCTGGCACCGTCTATTCGAAGCGCTGTTCTGGCAAGTGTGGTCGCAGCCGTGCTTTGCGTCGTGGCGTGGCTTTGCTGGGGGCCTCACGCGCGGGGCGCCGGTCGCCAACGTTATGTTAGCCTGTCCCCCGCTATCACGGAGACCTTGGCGGCATTGGGCGCTGACACCGAATTGGTGGGCGTCAGCGATTACTGCATTTTCCCGAATCGCGTCACCAGGTTGCCGCGTGTTGGGAGCGGATTTACGCCTCGCTTCGAATCGATCATGGCACTTTACCCGACGGTTGTATTCGTGGAAGCCGTCAATTCAGCCAATGTGGAGCCGCTCGCTCGTGTGGTACATATCGAAGCGATGCCTTGGCTCACGTTGAATCAGGTGATTGACTCGACGCGCTTGCTCGGAAAAATCGCGGGGCACATTGCCAATGCCGAACAGCTAGCGGCGGGCTACGAACGCCGGTTGCAACCCAGGGTAACGGCCCGCTCGCCGCGGGTGCTTCTGACGATGGCCCACGCGCCCGGGGAATTGCAGGAGGTCGTCTTCATACGCAGCAACTCGATCCACGGACGCGTCTTGGAAGCGGCTGGGGCGCAAAATGCCGTCAGTGAAGACATCATCGGCGCTCCGCGATTGAGCCTCGAGGAGGTGATTCGACGAAATCCCGATGGGATAGTCGTCTTGCAGTCTGCATCACACGCCGATGTGCGGTTGATCGATGACTGGCGCAAACTTGTCGTCCTGCGTGCCGTACAAACCAACCAAATCAAGATTATCGCTGCACCTGAGGTAGCAATTCCGGGACCGCGGCTTCTCGACCTTGTCAACCAAATTGCGTCAGCCGTTGGCGCGTGGAACAGAGCCACGTGACTGAATTGGACGTCAACCATTTGACCGTATTGCGCGGCTCACGTCGGGTGCTCGACGATGTGTCGTTGAAGGTAAGTAGCCGTGAGCGCGTTGCGATAATAGGGCCGAACGGCGCGGGCAAGACCACGTTGCTACGCGCCATTCTCGGGCTGCTTGCCGCTGAGAGCGGCCGCGTCCTGCTTGACTTGGTTTCTACATGGCAGCTCAGCCCAATGCAGCGGGCCGCAATGGTTGCTTGGTTACCCCAGCAGGCATTGGCGCACGAGCCCATCACCGCGCTCGATTTCGTGCAGGCGGCACGCTACAGGTTTCGGGAGTCCGAGCAAGCGACGCGGGACGCGTCATTGTTGGTGCTCAAGCGCGTCGGTGCCGATCAATGGGCGCACCGACTGATCACGCGGCTTTCCGGGGGTGAGCAACAACGTGTCGCCCTCGCTGCTCTCTTCGCGCAAGAGGCTGCCTTGCTACTTGCCGATGAACCTGCCAACCACCTCGATCCAGCTCAACAAGTGGATGCGTGGCGGCTTCTCGCCGCGGCAGCCCGCACCTGCGCGGTCGTTGTAATAACGCATGACATCAATCTTGTGCCGCTGCTCGGCGATGCCTCTCAGACGCGTATCGTGGCGCTCAACCGCGGCCGCCTGGAATTCGACGTGCCCGCAAGCGATCCATTGCTCCCCGAACGGCTCGGCAGGCTTTACGGGATCGGCATGCAGGCTTTTGGCCAAGCGGGGCGTCGTGTCATCGTGCCCGCGGCTGTAACGGAGCTTACGCCGTGACGCGCCCGGATAATCGTTCGCGGTGGTGGCTACGAGCCGCCGTAGCGTTGCTTTGGCTTGGCCCAGTTTTGGGGTTACTCGGGCCCGAAAATGCGCCAGAAGCGCGAAGTTTTGTCCTGTGGCAGCTGCGTGTACCCCGAGTCATTGCGGGGCTGCTCGTGGGGGGAAGTCTGGGGCTTGCCGGCGCCGTGACTCAAGCACTATTTCGCAACCCGCTCGCAACACCAAGTACGACTGGCACGCTAGCAGGGGCCACCTTGGGCGCGCTGCTAGCGTTGGTGTGCGGTGCCAGCGCCAATTCGTTCGGCATGTCAGCGGTCGCAGTGTGTGCTTTTGCAGGCGCCATGCTTGCGAGTCTGCTCGTGGTGAGCGCCGCCGCCAGCGGACGCTTGCATACTCAAGACCTATTGCTGATCGGTATAGCCGTGACGCTCGCAGCTACCTCGGCTGCAACGGTCGTCGAAGACATTGCAGACACCCCCGCGCTAGTGGCCGTAAGTCGCTGGTCATTGGGTCATTTGAGCCAAGTCGGGTACGACCGAATTCGCCTTGCGGGCCCGGTTCTGGCGTTGTGCTGGGCGATTCAACTAGCACTAACACGAGCGCTGCAGACGTTCGTATTGGGCGAAGACGTCGCGCATTCGCGCGGGTTGAATGTTCGTTGGGTTCGAATTGCGAGCCTTGGCGCTTGCTCGTTGGCTGTTGCAGTATCCGTCGCTTGGTGCGGGCCCATTGCGTTTATAGGGCTCATCGTGCCTGCCCTGGTTCGCTTGGCGTATGGCGCCAATCAACGGGTAGTCTTGCCCGGCTCGCTGGCAACAGGAGCCGGTCTGTTGTCCTTGTGTGATGCGTTGGGAAGACTGATCTCGACGAGGCACGAGGTCCCCGTAGGCGTAGTCACTGCGGCGCTAGGCGCACCGACGCTTGTTGTTCTCATCTCGCTGCGTGGCCGAGATTGACGGCGCCGGCGGGTTCCTGCGGCCCGTCGGGCATGGCGGGAGGCCGTATCGACGGCGAATGAAGCGAAAGGTTGCGAACCTCGGCGACCAACTCCGCGCGTGTCCAAGGCTTGCGCAAGGCCCCATCTGCAGCCGCTGGAATGTCGGAGCGCGCCTCAGCAATGACGAGTACGCGGCAACCCTTGAAAAGCGAGCGAATCTTCGAGACCAACTCCGCGCCCTGCGCTTCTGGCAGCCGCGCATCCGTGATTACGATTCTCGGCGCCGGTCCCGCAATTCCACGGGCTTCAGCAACATTCGTCGAGCCTGAAACCGTGAACCCCTCTGCGCGCAATGCGCTGGTTAGCGCGCGCTGAACTAGCGCATCTGGATCGATGACAAGAACCCGTATCGCTTGAGTATTGAGTAAGGGGAGACTGAGCTCGGCGCGAGTACCGCCGGCAGCGAGTGGAACAAGCGTCACATCGCCGCCGTGGTCTTGCATAATGCGGCGAGTGATCGCAAGGCCCAGGCCGGTCCCTTCACCGGGAGGTTTGGTCGTGGCGAATGGCTCGAAGAGTCGCTCTGCAATCGTTGGATCGATGCCTTGACCGGTATCGTCAACTTGTATGATGACACGATCCTCGGCAGTGATTTGGCGCAACGTGACTCGACTGCCGTGACCGCTGGATGCGTCGATCGCATTGGACAGCAAGTTGAGAAGGCCCTGCGCAATCCGCGGTGGGTCGTGCGGAACCGGAGTAGACACGGTGGATTCGACTTCGATAGCCACGGATCGGCTCTTCGCGCGCGGCCTCACCAGCCGCAGCGCTATTTCTATGGCATTGTCCAACGCCTCGTCTGACAACACGAGTTGCTCGCGTCGTGCAAACCCGCACACGTGTTGGACAAACGTGCTGATGCGATCGGCGGCTAGCTCAATATCCGAAGCGCACGCGCTAAGCTCATGGTCACCCAGGCGATCCGCTACATCGCGCACGTAGCTTGCGGATGACTGAACGACGGCCAACGGATTGTTGATTTCGTGAGCCATACTGGCCGCAATTCGACCCAGTGCGGCAAGACGTTCAGCATGCTCGAGTTCGCGTTCAAGACCCTGCTGCTGTTTGACCAGCTCGCCCGTGCGCGCTTCCAGAGTGTGCCGTCAACGATCGATTTCGGCTGCCTCGACTTCGCGTGCTATCAGTTGCGCCACTTCGGCCACGTCGAAAGGCTTGGGAAGAACTGGTAGCCCTGATCGAAACACGGGGGCTCGCGAGTCCTCGACCAAATAGGCGCGAACCCAAGGAGCCCTGGTTCGAACCTCCTGTATCAAATCGATGGATCGTTCCAAAATTGTGTCGATTACCAGTACCGCGGGGGTGCCGTTTTCGCACTCAGCGGCCGCTTCGTCAACTGTTTCCACCCATTTCACGGCCCGATGAGCACGTTCAAGTGCGGCACTCAGCAGTTCGCCTGCATCTTCGTCAGGCGTTACCAAAAGTACTGTCACGTGGAGGCTCCGAGCACCGCAAGCGTGTCATTGGCCCATCGATCGAGTGTGCCATCGGGGTACCAGGATTTCAACGCATTGACGGCGTGTTGAAGTTGTTCAATCTCAGTCGGCTGAAATCCTGTGCCACTATGCAGCCGCGCTTCGACAAGGATGTCGATGGCGCGGCGTACTGTCGGCACATTGTCGCAACGAGTCGGCAGTTGCTGATAGGCTTCCACCAATGCAACCACCAAATCGAGAGTTGCGTGAGCGGTTGTGCTTGATTCTTCGTATGACGGATCGAACGCGTTCTTCGATTCCGCTGGAGGACGCGAAGACCCACCTTCGAGCCGAGGTTGAGTGTCATGGCGCTCGGCGGCATCTGTTTGGTGCGTGTGACGCGTTGATTGCCCCTCGGTCAGGATCACTTCAATTCCGTCAGACCCGACTCGAATGATGTCACCCGGATTCAATAGCCGTTCTTCGCGAAGGCGCTCACCGTTCACACTGGTTCCGTTGCGGCTGCCAAGGTCGACTATCGATAGGCCCGATGCGCTGAGACGCACCGCACAATGCTGCCGTGACGCCAAAGCGTTGCTCACGACGATGCTACAATAGGGGCTCCGGCCGAGAATGTACTCGCCGCGTCGGACCGGGAATCGCGTGCCCCTGTAGCGTAACCAGTAGGTTTGCACCTTGCTTGCCAAGTTTCTCAGCGAATGGAGCAGAATTGCTAGCCGTTTTTTCGAAGCTGCAAATCCTGCGTGGCGCGATCGAGCTGGTGCTATAGCGCGGCTCCTGCTAAGCGAGACTCCCTAACTGTCCGAAGCAGCCGATCCGCTGCTCGATTCCCATGGGTTGGTCATCCCCCCCCGAGTCCGGTCAATTGACCGAACCTACTGAGTCCCGCGGCAACCGCGACTCGGAACCGGCTGTTGCGTCACCGTCAGTGGCGCGGCGACATAGGACTCGGCGGCAAGGATCGAGACGGGACCCATACTACGATGAGAGCGGAGGGGCCGAGTATGCGACTGGACTGGAACCGCCACAGTTTGAAGTGCGCGAGTTGCCGCCAGTAACGAATGATGCATGTGACGCCGCGGATCCCAGCGTTGATGATGCGATGTCGTCTCAAGAGCCGCATGTTGAACCAGCGCGACATCCCGTCGATCTCGATGAACTCCGTCTCGACGATGATGCCGCCAAAGTCGTGAGAAGGCTCACGCGACACGGATTCGAGGCCTATTTAGTGGGTGGATGCGTTCGCGATTTATTGCTCGGTCGGCGTCCGAAGGATTTTGACGTGGCGACGAATGCGTTACCCGATGACGTGCGACGTCTCTTCAAGAATTCGCGCATCATCGGTCGGCGTTTTCGTTTGGCGCATGTGCTATTCGGGGGCGGCAAAGTCATTGAGACAGCCACATTTCGTAAAGCGCCGCGTCAGGGGGAAGAGGGCGACAGCGTTGATCTGCTGATTCGAAGCGACAACGAATTTGGCCAGGCCCACGAAGACGCTATGCGGCGAGATTTCACGATCAATGGGCTGTTCTACGATTTGCATCGGCGCGAAGTTCTCGACTGGGTCTCCGGCATGCCGGATATCGTGTGCAGGACAATCAATACAATCGGGTCCCCGGTTGTTCGCTTTTTGGAGGATCCGGTGCGCATCCTGCGTGCGATAAAGTTTGCAGCGCGGCTCGACTTCGGTGTGTCGCCTGAAGTCTATGACGCAATGGTTCAATGTCGCTCTGCCCTTGCGATGGCCGCCCGGCCCCGATTGTTCGAGGAGCTCTTACGGTTGTTGCGGGCTGGCGCGGCGCACCGCGCCTTCTGGTTAGCTTGGGAATCAGGTGTGTTGGACGTGCTTCTGCCGGAGCTCGCATCCTACCTGGCGGATGAACCTGATGCCGGCGGGCTGACATGGCGAATGCTGACGGTTCTGGACCAATGGACCCTGGAGCGCAATGAGTCGCTGTCCGACGTAGTCTTGTGTTCGACTCTCCTGATTGAGCCTCTACTCGAAGCTTGCGACGGTTCCCGCGATCGAATGGCCGCAGCCGGACGGTTTCTGGAACCCATCGTCGATCGACTCAACGTGCCGCGCCGAGTCGCCGATTCAATGAGGCGAATTGCGACCGTCATTCCCCGACTGGAATCGGGCCGAGTTGGAAGGCTAAACCGTGCCCCGATTTGGGACGAGATTCGACAGGTAATGGAGATTCGTGCGATTGCCCGCGGAATGCCGGCTTCACAACCCGGTAGGGCGCCCTTGTCACTCCACGACAATCCCAAAGCAACCCGTGCCCGCAAACGCCGTCCACAATTGTCCGTCGGCGCCATTGACCGGTAGCCCAGGCCCGGCAAAACTGGCTCATCTGGAGACGCACACAAAACAAAACTGGTTCCCACTATTGCTAGTGAGAACCAGCCGATGTTACTTCGCGCGACTTCTCCCAACTTAGGTTCGGCGTATTTTGGCTACGATACGCTGTCGGGGGGACCTATCGGAGTGTATCTATGGGGAATTGCTGGCAGAAGTCCAAGTGCCGCGAACACATCATGGGAGGGATCGGTCTTGGTTGGCTTGTTGGCAGCCTCCTTCTTGCTGCTCGCCCTTACCAACACCGCTTGTGAGCCGGCTATTCCCCAGATTGGCTGCCACCCGGCTAGCCCGCGTCTGCGGATTGGCCCGCGTGCTGGCGGCTACGCATGAATTCGATAATGGCCGGCAGCAATGAGATGCCAACGATCGCGATAATCACCAAATGGAAGTTTCGCTTCACTACTTCACTTTCGCCGAAACGGTACCCGGCCAACACGAAGGCGGTGATCCACGCGGTGCCACCCGTGACGCTGTATCCAATGAATCGTCGGAAGCGCATCTGAGCAATTCCAGCAACGAACGGCGCAAACGTTCGCAAGATTGGAGCAAATCTTGCGATGATGATCGCTTTGCCACCATGCCGTTCATAAAACGATCGGGTCCGAAACAAGTGCTTCTTGTTCAGTAGCTTACTTGTCTCGCTCACAAAAACGCGCGGACCAACAAACCGCCCGATCGTGTAGTTAGTCAGATCACCGGTGATTGCCGCCATGAGCAACAGCGGAACGACGATTCGAACATCCAGCGCAGCCATATTGGTCCTGGCGTCAACCATGCTGCAAACCGCGCCGACCGCGAAGAGCAGGGAGTCACCGGGCAAAAACGGTGTGACAACCAATCCTGTCTCACAGAAGATGACGATGAAAAGAACCACGTACAGCGCCGGCCCCATGGTGTGCGCCCATTGAGGCAGGTACTTGTTGAGGTGGAGTACGATCTCCAAGAATTGAGTAAGCAGGCTCACTGGCGCCTCACCTTCGCATCAAATGATTACTTTGGCTGGTTGGCCAAATTACCAACCTCCTTTTCATAGTCGATGCCTCGGGCGTTGGCGAGCGACGTCGGGCATACTGAGGTGTCGAAAGGAAGCCGTTCGCTGATGGGAAGCTTCAGCCTGTTTCATTGGCTAGTATTGTTGGTAGTTATCATGCTCCTGTTCGGGCCTTCCCGTTTGCCATCCATTGGCAAGAACGTTGGCGAAGCAATTCGCGGCCTCAAACAGGGCCTCGCTGGCGTGGACGACGACCACCCCAAATTGCCGCCAACCGGCGACACCAAACCCAACGAACCGCCACGCCCCGGCTAGGCCTTTGCGCTCACCGGGCCGAAGGCCTCCAGCGTGACCAGACCGCGCCAAAGTGTGCAGTACTGTACGGTGACGACCCGCTGTACTCCACAGCCGGTGAGCCAAACCGTCATGGTGACATGCGGCTGCGATAGCTGGCGAAACTCTCCGCGTTGCGGTCTCGCTCGGACACCAATGGATTGGCAATTGGCCAGGGTATTGCCAAGTCTGGATCGTCAAAGGAAATAGCGCATTCGGTCGCAGCATTGTAGGGGGAGCTGGCTTTGTAACACACGTCAGCAACCACGGAGAGCACACAGAAACCATGCGCAAGACCAATGGGAATGAACAGTTGTTGATGGCGTTCATCGTCGAGCAAGTGGGCAAAGTGCCGACCAAATGTCGGTGAGGTCGGTCGGATGTCGACCAAAGCCGTATAGATCTGCCCGCGACTGACACTTACCAACTTGGCTTGACCCGGATCCGCTTGATAGTGAAGACCTCGCAGCGTGCCCTGAACACTCCGCGAATGATTGTCCTGAACGAATTCAATGTCGATGCCAAGTTCCGCGTATCGGCGCTTCTGGAAGGTTTCCAAGAAGAAGCCGCGAGCGTCGCAAAATACACAAGGAGTAATGAGCTTTGCTCCAGGCAGGTCCACTTCGGCTACGTTCATAGAAAGCTACGGTTCATCGAGGAGCGAAGTCAAATAGCTCCCATATGGGGATTTTCCCAATGCTTGAGCCAGGGCTTCCAGTTGACGCGTGTCAATGAACCCCATGCGCCAAGCGACTTCTTCCGGGCAAGCGATGTACTGCCCCTGACGGCGCTGCAACGTTGCAACGAAATGGGTTGCCTCCAACAAGTTGTCCGGCGTGCCCATGTCGAGCCAAGTCATACCGCGACCCAGTTGGACGATCCGAGCGCGTTGCTGACGCGCGAAGTGACGATTGACATCGGTGATTTCAAGTTCACCTCGAGCCGATGGTTTCAAGCAACGGGCCACTTCAAGCACGTCGTTGCTGTAGAAGTACAAGCCGGTGACGGCGATGTTAGACTTTGGGCGATCCGGCTTTTCTTCGATGTCGATCAGCCGACCTTCGGAGTCCAATTCGGCAATGCCATAGCGTTGTGGGTCTAGAACCCTGTGTCCGAACAGCACGGCACCATCGAGCGATGGGACTGACGCTTTCATTAATGCGGCCAGGCCAGAACCGTAGAACAGATTGTCGCCCAGAACGAGACCGATCGAATCGCCACCTACGAACGGGGCCCCGATGACTAGGGCTTCGGCAATGCCGTTTGGACTCGACTGAGTCGCGTAGTCAATCCGCATTCCAAGCCAGGCTCCATCTCCCAGGAGTTCACGCAGCAGGGTGACATCCCGCGGCGTAGATATGATCAGCACGTCTCGAACACCCGCCAGCATCAACAATGTCAGCGGGTGATAGACCATGGGCTTGTCGTACACAGGCAACAGTTGCTTGGAAGTCGCGCGCGTCAATGGGCCCAAACGAGTTCCGCTTCCGCCGGCAAGGACTATCCCCTTCATGGGTACCTCATCTTGCGCCCGTATATTAGCTGATGTCGTGGAGCACAACAGAAAGCTTGGTTGACTTGCTCGCTATGGGGGAGGCTCGGACATGGAACTACACCGGTCCGGAACGCGGGCCCGTTCACCAGCTGGGAAGTCGATTGTGGGCCCCGCTCAAAGAATGACTGCGGACTTTGGCCGGGGGACTACTGGCCCCAACTAAGCTGCTATGCAGGGAATTCCTGCTCGACGCGCTATGCGACACGCAGCGTGACTCCCGGACCGACGCCCAACAAGAACGCGCGAGCCGGACGCTGCATCCTTCGAGAGACCTCCGGCACGAGATCGCTGCCGACGACTCACCCCACCAATCGTCGTCCAAGCCAGCGAGAAGCCCAAATGATCGGTTGGCCGTCGGCCAATGCCAACGACGCGGCTGCATAGGGCGGTTGGAGCTTGGGACGTCGATGCAGTATAACCGCGTGATCCAAATTGCGTATGACCGCATAGTGTCCCAGCGTTCTGCTTGCTGTATGTTCAATGACACGCTCGGCGGCCTGTGATGGTGTAACATTGTCAAAACCGAACCCAAACAATCGTACTTTTGCTTGCAGCAAGTTTGAGCGGAGGTTATTGGCCACGGTGCCGGTTATAATTGAAAGAAGACCGAAATTGGGGTGTCGAGTGCGAGGAGTCAGCGGGACTGGGCTCAAGCAACGCAGTTGTCAGACTTCACTGCGAAGGAGATGCGGTCGTGCCGCAGTCCGGAATTGTTAGGGACCGTGCACCAGGGTGGTCCTTCATCCAGCGAATCTTGGATATCACGGCCATCGTCGCGGTCCAATATGCCTCTTGCATCGCATATCGGCAATTGTGGACGGACAACAATTCGCTTGCCTGTGCCGTCACCGTAGCACTCTACGGAATCGTTGCCGAGATCAGCACCCTCTACCGTCTTCGCCATGGTGAGCAATTGGGGCGCGAACTTACGCACACGATGGTCGTGTGGCTCGTTGTCGTCGCCATGTTGTTGCTGGTTGCGTTCGCCACCAAGACATCTGCACGTTTCTCGCGCGTCACAAGCACTGCATGGATCATTGCAACCCCGACATTGTTGAGCTGCACCCGTATCGCGCTGCGATTCGTTCTATACCGGTTTCGCAAACGCGGCTACAACACTCGACGAGCGGCCATTGTCGGTTGTACGCCCCTTGCAGTACGACTGATCGATGTAATATCGAACGACCCAACGCTAGGGCTGAATGTCGTTGGTGTGTACGACGACCGAACCCAGCCACGTCAGGTCCGCTCGATTGAGTTGTCGTCTCAGGTACTTGGAAACGTCGAGCAACTGGTAGCCGACGCGCGGGACGGCAAGATCGATTATGTCTATCTGGCACTACCGCTGCGGGCCGAAGCCCGCGTGACTGATATTCTGCATCGCCTCGCCGACACGACAGCTACCGTTTACTTCGTGCCGGACTTCTTCGTATTCGACTTGCTGCACGCTCGAATGACCAGTGTCGGCGACGTGCCAGTCATCAGTGTGTTTGACAGCCCATTTCACGGTGTCAACGGTTGGGTGAAACGCGCCGAAGACATAGTGCTCGGCCTCATGGCACTGTTGGTGGCGAGCATTCCGATGCTTGTGGTCGCCATCGCAATTAAACTTAACTCACGCGGGCCCATTCTGTTTCGTCAACGCCGCTACGGGCTTAGCGGAAGAGAAATCCACATATTCAAGTTTCGAACCATGAGCGTGACTGAGGACGGTTCGAGAATACGGCAAGCAAAGAAAGGTGACCAACGCATTACCACCGTCGGCGGCTTCTTGAGGCGGACGTCGCTCGATGAACTGCCGCAGCTATTCAACGTGATCAATGGCACCATGTCTTTGGTGGGGCCCAGACCTCACGCGGTTGCGCACAATGAGCAATACCGAAGCCTTGTCCACAACTACATGCTTCGACACAAGGTCAAGCCGGGAATCACCGGGTGGGCTCAAGTCAACGGGTGGCGAGGCGAAACAGACACGACCGAGAAGATGAAGAAGCGCGTTGAGCACGACCTATATTACATACAGAACTGGCATTTGGGTTTGGACCTGAAGATACTGTGGTTGACCGTTTTCGGACGACGCGTTCGCGAAAACGCATTCTAGCCGCGACGTCCACGCCTACCTGTCGATACGGCCGCAACCCTCGTCAATGTGCACTGCGAGTCTCGTGGCTGCGCTCGACGCAGACCGGTGTGGGTAGCCCAGACATCTGGCGATTGCCCGAACAGAAAACGGAGGATCGCCAGCACAACTCTGCGCGTGAATTTCACACTCACTAAACTAGTAGCTCCCCGACGACCGCCAGTTGGCGAGCTATTTGAAGAAAACTTCCCACATAATGTGCTGAATGCTTGCCAGCAGACCTCGCTTGGGGCCACGCTTCGCCCCGATGTCCGAATCCCAATCAAAGGGCCCCGCCGTGGTTGCACTCATCGGATCGCTGCTGGGATTGGTATTCTCCTACAGCTCCACGGTGGACTATGCGGCGCACTTGGATCGCCGGCTGCATGACGTCCACTGCAGCTTCATTCCAGGCGCGCCACCGACATCGGAGGCAGAAGCATGCCGGGCGGCAATGTACAGTCCCTATTCCGCTGTGATGCGCGATTCGCTCTGGGGCGGAATACCCATCTCCCTGTTCGCACTGGGGGCATTCGCATTCTTGGCAGGCTTTGCAGTCTACCTTATGCTGGCGAAAGAGAAGGCAAGTCGCGCCAATGTAGTATTCTTTGCGGCCGTCAGCGTTACCCCGTTGCTTGTGTCGATCGTGATGTTCACGATTTCCGTCACCAAGCTGGGAACCCTTTGCAAAACGTGCGTGGGCACGTACATCTCATCGGCTTTGTTGGCAACCGGCGGGCTAATGGGCTTGCGCACGCTTCGCGCAGCGCCCAACGGCACCCAGCGTCCAGCGGGGGTGCCAACGATCGCGCTATTTTGGCTGATCACACTCGGTGTGGCAACGTTGCTGCCCACGCTTGTCTACGCAATGTCGGCGCCGGATCAGCGTCCGTATTTGGGCAAATGCGGCGAATTGAAGAAACCTGAGGAGCCCTCCGGCGCTCTGGTCAAGTTTCGCGGCGCGCGGGCCGTGCAACCTGCATTGTTGTTCGAGGATCCGCTGTGCCCGACGTGTAAAGCCTTGCACGAGCGGCTAATTGGCGAAGGAGTCCTCGACCGGTTGGACGTAACCCTTTCGCTGTTTCCTTTGGACAATACATGCAATTGGATGCTCGCCGATCAAAGTCTGCATCCGGGCGCGTGCCTAGTCGCGCGCGCCGTTATTTGCGCGAAGGGTCAGGAATTGCAAATGCTTGAGTGGGCATTCGCAGAACAAGAATCGTTGACAGCTGCCGGAAAATAGGTGAACAGGCCTTGAAGGCGAAGATTGTTCAACGTTGGGGCAAATCGTTGATCGACTGCACGGAGAGTCGCGATGCGAAGGCCACGCTCAACAAGCACCTGCATTTTGCCGCAGAAAACAACGTGCCCGTCTCAACCCCTCAGGTATTCCTGGGCAAGCAACGTTTGTGCGACGAAGACACGGATCTGGGATTGCGCTTCACACTTAAACAAATGGCGCCGGAGGTGCTCCAATGACAGATGTACGACCCCCCATGTTTGCGCCAACGATCATCGGGTTTGCGGTCGGGGCATTGCTGACCCTCGGAATGATTATTCGCGTTCACGGAGCGGTTGCCGATGCGAAGTTGCGGCTTGCAACGCCCGAAACCACCAAGCCCGCAATTGCCATTGCAGACCAATCAGAAGTCGCGTACTGCACTCCCCGCTTCAAGGAAGTGCTTGAACGCGTGCTGCATTCTTGCGGCCTCGTATCGGGCGAAGGGGGTCGAAGGGGCTGCCAGCCCGCCGACGTCAAGACATTTGCGTCCATCAGTGATTCGGACTTCAATGAATTGTTTACCCCGCTCAAAGATCGGGGTGCGGTCATCATGTACGATGAAGGCAAAGACGATCTCGACGACAAGGCCAAGAAGCTGCTCGAGGATATGTGGTTCGAGCGCAAGGGCGCTCGATATTTCTTCATAGTTGCCCGTGCCTCAAAGACGGGCACGGTTGACAAGAACCGCGCGCTTTCGCACCGCCGAGCGAACTCCGTCATGTTCCACCTCAAAGACGCGTCCAAGGATCCCGAAATCGAAAAAACCGTGGGCCTACTATGGCTTGGTAATGAGTTCGCGCAGCTTTCAAAGGATTACTGCAATTGGAACAACTCACGACCTGAAACCAAATGCAACGAAGAAGCCATCAACCGGAGTGCTTTCGTATCGTGGGTTGATTGCCGTCTGTGAGGCAAAGTGAAGGTTAGGCAGGTCACGCGTGAATATTCATCGTGCAAGTCGCCCAATGCTCCGACAGTCTAGAGAATTCAGGCCTGCCAGGTTGACAAGCATGCTATCGGCTTCCATTTTTTGTATTGTTCTCACGCTGGCCACGGGCTGCGATGATAGCAAGCCCAAAGTCACTGTAACGAACGAGCGGAGTCAAGCAATCTTTGGGTCGTCGACCGCAGTCAGTCCACTTGCATCCGTCTCGATTGCGGCGGCTCAGGCCGCGGCGAAGCCGCGGGTGCCTCGGCTATTGTGCGGCGGTCACCTAGGCAAGTTGGGTCTGGAACTCCCCACCGAGCAACCGGCGCGGCGCGCCGCCACCGGCGAGCGCGATCTACCAGAGCAGATCCACACGCGGGGTCATTTTACTTGGATCAACTTCTGGGCGGCTTGGTGTGCGCCTTGCAAGGAGGAGATTCCAAGGCTTTTCGCTTGGGAAAAAAGGCTCGGCGATAGCAGCGCTGGTCTACGGGTCGTGTTCGTATCGCTTGACGACGACGAGCGCCAGCTGACGACGTTTCTAGACAAGCAGCCCGCGTCCGGGTTGCGGCGCACATACTGGCTTGCGGACGGCGTCAAGCGCACGGATTGGCTGAAAGCCGTGGGCGTAAAGCCTGACAGCGAGTTGCCCGTGCAGTTGTTGCTCGACCCAGGTGGCCATATACGTTGCACCATCAATGGAGCCGTCGAGGATTCCGACTTCGAACAGTTGCGCGGACTTCTCAATGGGGCGGACTGATCGTCGACGCCCGGCAACGGGTTCTAACGCTAAAATCGCCGCGGACCACCGCTGCCTCAAGCTTCCAGACTTTCTCGAGTCAGAGTTGCGCGCCGGACACCCCTGGGTTTACCGTAACCACGTACCAGCCCAGTTTGAAGCGACGACGGGCAGGTGGATTTGCGCACAGGTGGGACGTCTCCAATTGTGGGCACTTTGGGACGACGAGTCGCCGATTGCGCTGCGGGTTTTCTCGCGTGAACAGCAACCAACCGCCGATTTGATCAGGCGAATCGTCGAAGAGGCTGTTCACTGCAGGCAAACTCTGAAACCTGCGCACACGACGGCCTACCGGGCAATCAACGGTGAAGGCGATGGATTGCCGGCCATCGTTGTTGACGTCTATGGCCCCTATGCGGTCATCGCAACCTACTCGTCGGCTACCCAAACAGTTCTGCCATGGGTCGTGGACGCGCTGAACCATGTCCTGTCGCCTCGCGGTATCCTGCACCGGCGCGTCGCGGGTGAACCGAAACAGGCATCCAAACCGGAGTTGTTACAGGGTGAAGCGCCTCCTTGTGATCTCGTCGTTACAGAATGCGGGATTCGCTTCTACGCGGACATCCTACAGGGTCACAAGACCGGGCTCTACCTGGATCAACGCGACAATCGACAGACATTCGCTCGGTTTGCGTCGTCTGGTGCCGTACTCAATTTGTTCTCGTACACGGGCGGGTTCTCGCTGGCGGCGACCTCGGCGGGCGGCGCCGTGACGACGAACGTCAACAGTTCTCGACAAGCGTTGGATCGTGCGCGCGATAACTTTAGGCTCAACGACGTCGATAGCTCGGCCCATGAATTCACCGTAGCTGATTGCTACGATTACCTGAGGCAGGTGTCTCAATCGCAGACTCGTTTCGACGCCGTAGTTTGCGATCCCCCGAGCTTAGCGCGAAATCGGGCCCAATTGGACCATGCGTTGACAGCGTACACGCGCCTCAATTCACTGGGACTTCGTCTGGTGCGACCTGGGGGATACTACGCCGCTGCCAGTTGCACGGCTCAGGTGACGCCTGAATCATTTCGGCATACGCTGGCCAGCGCAGCGCAGCGGGCAGGCGTTTCTGCGCAAATTGTCCATGAAGCGGGTCACGCCTTTGATCACCCCGTCAACCTGGGTCACCCAGAGGGTAGGTACCTCAAGTTCGTGGTGCTTCGAGTACTCGGCTGCAAGCGTCATTGACTCGAAGTGATCGCGCAGAACCTAGGCGGTGTTCAGTGCCAGTCCCGATGTGGATCACCCAACAGACCAATCAACCCGCGTCGCGTGGATCGATGCAAGGAGTCCAGGTCCCGGTGTCGCAGTATTGCATCCCGACGAAGCAACTCTCTTGGCCAAGGTATACGCCGAGAACCACCCGACAGCTCCGCGAGTCGCCGACCGTACAGGGACCACTGCTTGTCCCAGAGTCGCCGGAGTCTCCAGGGATGCTGCTACTACCCCCGGTGCTGCCAAGCCCGCCCTCGTTGCCTTGGCCCCCGGAGCCGTGTTGTGGGGCGGCCAGCGCAGGAGTTTCCGTGTGACTTGAGCAGGAATAGCTGTTGAGCGTCAGGGACAGGACTGCGAATGCCAGAAAAGAGAGCGGCGCGCGCTTGGCGGCTTCTGGAGTTGCTCGGCAAGATCTGGCACGGCCCATAATCAACCAATTTATCAGAAACCGCAGGCCATTTCGAGCCAATGCGTCACCGGATCGGCAGGCCAACGTTTTGGGCCCCATGTACAACAAGTGATGACCTTTACACACCTGAATGGTCGCAGGAACTCACTCCGTCGGCGTTCGCGCGCGTCAGTTCTGCTTCCAATTCAGCCAGCGCTTGGTGATTGCCTTTTGCCTTGGCGAGCGCAATGCCGGCTTGTAACCAGTCTCCGGCTTCCTTCCAACGTGCCGCTGCAACGCAAATCTGGCCGGTCATGAGGTACATGGGCAGATACTCAGGGTCGCGTCCGCGTAGCGTGCTGAACATCCGCAGCGCGTCATCCGGGCGGTTTTCCTTTCGGTACTCCATCGCGAGTGCATAGTGCGCGAAGGAATCGGCATTGCCGGACTCAATCATTTTCTCCAAGAGTTCGAGGCGCTTGCTTGGTGATGGCACCTCGATCCTATAAGACAGCGCAAGGCCGATGTCGAAGTCTGAGCGCCTATTCGTCCATGAAATCGCGCCGAGTCGCCAAACTCACTAGCGGCAGGTGCTCGGCCTCGATGGTTTCACGACCGCCCTCAAGCCGATCCACGAGGGCAACAATGCCCACTACACGGACGCCGACTTGCTGCAACGCCTTGACCGCACGCAGACTCGAACCGCCGGTTGTTATGACGTCCTCGAGCAATGCAACGGGCATGTTCGGACGAATCGACTTGTCACCTTCAACCAACTTTGCGGTTCCATGATCTTTTTGGTTCTTTCTCACGTACAAGGCTGGCAGCGGTCGGCCGCGCTGGTAACTCACCAGTGAAACGGCGCTCGCCAAGGGGCAGCCCCCAAGCTCGACGCCGCCAACAGCTTCACATCGGGGCAATTGGGCCAAGGCATCGAACATCAATTCGCCAACCAATGCATGACCTTCGGCGGTCAAGATTGTCTGCTTGCAATCGATGAAGAAATCACTTTCCTTACCGGAGGCCAGAATCACGCGGCGCCGCTCGAAGCTGCGTTCGCGAAGGATCTCGATGAGGCGGCTCAGTTTTTCGTCTGTCGTCATTGGCTAGTCTCACTCGATCGTTCCGAGGATGTTTCTGATCAACGCATTGGGACGCCAATCGGTCACTTCTCAGAAAGCCCGGCTGGAAAAGCCTCGTCGAGAGCAAGGCGGAGCGAGAACCGGACCGCAATGTACGAGGGTACTTGAGGACCGGAAGCGCAGCGACAACGAAGCTATCGGCGAGGATCTCCAGCCGTCGTGAAGAATGGGATACTGACCACGTGGCACATTAGCGGCCTTTGAACTTCTTCTTTGCCCTAACCTGACCCTTTAGGGCAGGCACCACTGGCGGTGGGGGGCCGTCCGCGGACCGCTCGTGCTTCGGCAGGTCGTGCGTTGCAGGCGCGGGCTGCTCCGGTTCGGAGGGCGGCTCGCTGTCGAGCATTGGCTCGTGCTCGGTTGGCTTATCGTGAACTGTGCTCGTTGGATTGACTTTGAGTGGCGCGGGACGCGGCGCGACTGCAGCCGGTGCCGGACGTGCCGCTGTGCCAGAAAAAGCAGGTCTAGCGGGGATCGCGCCGGGCTTTGCGGGACTGAGCGCGGCCCGAGTTGCCGTGGCGGGCGCCTGCTTTGCTAGCGGTGGTTCACCCTCAGTGCGGACCATGCCGCGCACCAACGCGCCTTCGGCGATGCCGATGCGAGCACCGAGAAGGTCGCCGACGACACGTGCACCCGTGGCGAGCATTAGAACGTCGGACGCCGTGAGATTGCCCGCAATGCTTCCGGCGATCTGAATTTCCGTTGCGCTCACGTTGCCCTTCACTGCGGCTTCGGCCGCAACGATTACCTGCCCCGTCATCGTCACGTTGCCTTCCACCCGCCCGAGTATTTCGAGAGACCCGTCCCCTCCGATATTACCTCGAACGACGGTGCTTGCCGAAATGGTTGATGGTGACTTCATGATGACTCCGTCACACATCCATGTCAACGTTGCCCTTGAATGACGCGCCATCCGCGATGGTCAAGCGCGCTGAACGAACGTCTCCGACTAGCCGCCCGCCTGCCTGCAGATCCACTCGATCGGATGCCGTTACATTGCCTGTCACGGCGCCCGCCACGCTCAGACTTGCCGCATTGACGTCCGCTTCCACGACTGCGCCCGGCAGGATCTGTACGCTATCCGTACTGCTCAGCGAGCCGCGAACGGTTCCTTGAATCACCACCTCTTCCTCGCTGGTGATTTCACCTTCAATCGTGAGCTCTTCGCCTATCAACGTGCCTGCCATCTTGCCTCGTCGTACTTGGAATAATTCCGTTCAAATCAAATATTCAATTCGAAAGGCGTATCGAGGCGAATCGAAACCCGCGCTCCGGGTTCGATGGCCACCTCGGCGCCCTTGACTTCGCCATGCAGCAGCGAGCCCGCTCGAACCACCACCGCGCCGGCTGTCGTCACGTTGCCGACGAGATTGCCACCAAGGTCCAGCGATTCGGCATTGACGTCGCCCTCGACGCTAGCGCCCTCCGCGACTTCG
Organism: uncultured delta proteobacterium; assembly: GCA_963811985.1. Classification (GTDB taxonomy): domain Bacteria; phylum Myxococcota_A; class Polyangia; order Polyangiales; family Polyangiaceae; genus FEN-1139. The sequence continues at coordinate 44,982 of CAWEUH010000043.1, read as the reverse complement.
GCCGGGCCCGAAACACCCACCGTGCCGACGAGTTTGCCTTCGATTCGAATGCCGCCCTTTCCGCTGACGCGGCCGGTGACGCGACTAGACGGGCCTAGGATGCTCATTTCGGTATTCTGGGACATCGCTGATGCGGCCGGCACGGTAGTACATGCTCGGCGTTCTGTCACCCAGGCAAGGCCATAGCCTGGCGAATTGGGCGTTGGCTTTCAAATCAAGCTGTTTTTCCAGAGGTTTCCGGGCACGCGCATTCGCGCCCGGCCGGGACTGGCCGGACGCTTTGCGAAGGTCGTCTCCCGATTGCCCGCCCGCCAAGCTTCTCCCGCCTCCCCACCGGGCCCAGGGATCCGTCACATTTTGTTGGGACGCCCCTGGACGGGGCCTGCTGAAGTGCGATGAATGATGAGCCCACCCGGCTCGGTCCCGTAAGTCAAGGTTCTATTTGCTCGCCGCAACTCCTAGCCATTTTCTCAGTTCGGCGTGTTGTTGAGAAACGCAGAACGCGTTCAAGCCCTTGGCTCGTTCCGCTGCCGATTGACCGCCGGGCGATGCCCCGGCAATCGCAAGAACATTAGCGGCGACCGTCAGATTTCCCGAGGCGAGCAGGCCGGCTCGGCCCGCGGTCTCTTCGACCGAGCGAAGCCACGCAAATACGTCGAGCGCTCCGCCGCCCATCACCCTCTCGACGATTGCGCCTACGATAGCTCGGACGTCCGCCGACATGCTGCCTTCGAGCTGGTGAACGAACTCTCGCGATCGCGTGCCAATCTCTGCGAGTCCGGGAAGGTCCGGGCGCGCTAGCGCCATCCCCGCCATCAGAAATGATCGAACCTCGTCGCGTGAACCCAACAGCGCGATGACGCGCCAGCCAGCGCGCGCATACGCAAGATGGTGGGCCGCAAGGAATGCCAATTCGCTCATGCCCCAACCTGACAATACGGGGTGTCCCAATTCGATGCTCAATTTGCGCATCGGAAGAATCCGCATGCCAATGCGCGTTTGAGCGGGCTGCAGATAGATGTCGGGTTCGGGCAGTCCAAGCAACTGCGCGGCCCAGGTGAAGCAACGCGCGGCGCTGACGGTGGTTTTCTGCGGATTGACCTTTTCGCCCATCGGCGGCATCGACAGACGGGAACCATTGCCGTACCAAGCATCAAAAGCCACGCTTTCAATAGCAACCGCGAGTTCATCCAATACCCTTGGGTGCGCTTCCGGCAGCAGTTGCGTCCAGGTCTTGTCATTCATCGTGGCCTTGGCAATTGGCAACGTTTCCGGCCTGTGTTGGGCGAACACGAGCTGCTCGTCGAGATCCGCTTCGCCTATGGCGACCAGGGCCGAACACGCGCAATAGCAACGGTCAATGTCCCCCGCTTTCGTGAATAGCCTCAGCAACGAACGGAACACATCGACGCGCGATGGATCCAGCGCGACTACGGTTTCGAGCAGCTGGGTAGCCTGCTGGTGATTGTCGGCCGCTTCTTGCAATTCTGCTAACTCGAGCAGCGCTGGCACATCCAAGGGCTGAAGCGCCAGCAACTGCTGCAGACTGGCAATGGCGGCCGTCGAATTCGCTAGGGCTTGCCGCTGCACTCGCGCAAGCCGACGCAGAAGTTCGGACCGTTCACTCACATCACCCGTGGCGGCAAGGCGCTCAACCTGGCGCAAGTACGCCGCAGCAAGCCCCTCGGCGTCTGAGGCTCGAACCAACTCCGCCTCGATGGCCTCAAAGGCGCCCGAGACATGGGGATCGTCTTCGATTGCCGCCTCGTATAGCGCGACAGCGCGTGGCGTTTGTCGTGCTCGTTCACTGCAAAGTCGCGCTGCATCGACAAGTACCCTGGCTCGCTGTTGGGGTTGCTGTGTGCATTCGGCGATTTGGACCAGCACCGACACCGCATCGTCCCACAAACCTGCGGCCTCGTTGACGGCGCGAAGCCGTTCGAGTAAATGCACGGCCCCTGGCATGAGCGAGCTTGCATGCGCAATGGCTGCTCGCACGGCTTGCAGTGATTCATCCGCAATGGCGCCCAGAACTTCCACTTTCTTGCCGGATGTCTCAAGCCGTGCGACGAGTCGCTCTAGCAGCGCAGCCGCCAACGACGATTCGCCTTTCTCTCGTGCGATCGCGATACGAGTCTCAAGCGCACCCCTGTGCGTTGGCGCGATCGCCAGTGCGCGGTCGAGCCACCCAATGGCTGCCTCGATGTGGCCCTGGATCCGCTCAATCTCGGCGAGCGACAGCAGAACCAAGACTTGTCGCGGCCCAATATCGCCGCGCAACAGCCGCTCGGCGCGCCCGAAGGCCACGCGCGCCTCCGCTATTTTTCCGTCGTTGTACAGATCGGTCGCATACGTGAACGACGAGGCGATTGCTTGATGCGCCAACCGGTCCGCCTCTTCGATGGCGTCATCCAATTGTGCGGCTGCCTCGCCGTGGCGCACCTGATATTCGCTAACGTGCAAGACAAGTGTCGCCGGATCGTCTTCCTCAGGAATGTCGAGTGCAGAAGACAATGCCGTGGGCGTAGCCAGGTTGCTCGACAGGGCCACGACCTCGTTTGGCGAAGAAGCTTCCACTCCCGTGGGTTCGAGTCTAAGTACCACACGCATTGCCGGTCCACGGTACCACGGGACGTGCGAAACTGTGAACGTAATGATTGAACCAAGGTGTCCTTCTTTTCACCCGAGAACGTCAGATTCGGTCGCCACAGCGGGTTAGGGACCCATTCGTCGAGAATTGAAGGTCAGCTGTGGTGAAATTTTCGCGTAGTCGCGGCCAATCTTGCTTCCGGTTATTGCGGCGTCACTTTTCCGCGGACTTGGTGGTTTCCAAAGACAACTCGGCTACGCCATCTTGAAAGCGAATGCGGGCAACCATCAATTGTTCCTGCAGGCTCACTACGGTCACCGTCGCTTTAGACAACTTGTCGCTGATGTCTCCGAGTTTCTTCTCGAGATTCGAAAGCAGACTACCGCTCGTCATCTTGACAGCTCGCAGTGTGACGATTTGCGCATGAAGCTCGTCCATGCGGGTTCGATATTCCGCCATCTGGTCGCGCGTGCTGGCAATGCGTTGTTCGATGTTCGCCATTTCGGTGTTGAGGCGCAGCAGGTCGTCCACCTGCTTCTTCAGGGGCCCCTCGACGGCCGCCGCCGACAAATAGGCGCGTATCAGCCCCATGCCTTCGGGTGTTCGGATATCCGTGGTACTGAATACGGGCGTCGATTCCTCGATCTTCAATTCGGACTTCGAATTGGGGTCGATTACGACCCTGAAGAGATAGGCTTCGCCCAGCTTTTCGTTAGGAGTTCCGGACTTTGCCAAGGCATACCCGGTCGGAACGGTGTGCTTGATGTAGACAGTGGCTTTGTCGGCAAGTCGATTGTGAAGGATCAACAGGGTGTGTCGCGAATGCTGCAATTCCGTGTGGAACACGCCTCTCTGCACTGTCAGAACCCTGCGAATCGTGTCGCTCTCTTCGTTTTTCCGCTCGATGACGATTTGTCGGTCGAGCGCGAATGGGATAAATGCCTGCGCGTGTGCTGGGATGGGTTCGGACAGCCCTTCACCGATGAATCGGCCATCACCAAAAACGGTCACGGGCCCACTCTCCAGCGCCGATTCGGTCGGATTGCGCAAGCGCACCGAACGGAATGGAAACTCGGCATTGCCACGCGGGCTTTCGGGGTCATACAGGTAGACGACTTCGCCCTCCGCAGCCGCGTTCAGGATCGACACCATGGCTGAAGTTCCGCGGGGTACGGTCATCGGCGATTCGGACTCGAAATGTGACGTACCAATCGGCTCGCTCGTTCCCGCTTCGTTGGCTTTCTTGCTAACCTCACCCTTCTGCCCGGCGGGGTTTGGCACCATGGGCATCTCTACGACCCGCACCCCGCCGTTTTTGCCTGGCTGCTCGCCGCGACCAAGCGCGACGATTCGTTCGGGAGCAACGCCGTTTCGGATCATGGCTTCGCGGGCTCGATTGGCCCGGTCGAGCGAAGCGGCCATCTTGTCAGAGTCATCCTTGTTTGCGTAGCCTTCGATCACAATCTGCCCCCGTGCCTGTGCAACCGACTGGGACACCTCGTCGATGCCTTGCTGCGCTTGACGATGTGCGGACGTCAAACGTCCCGTGGCTTTGGCAGTCTTGTATCGTTTCTCCGGGGCGGCCTTGGGCTGTGCTACTCCGGCCGGTGGTGCCGCCGCTGCCGCAATGATCGGCCGCTCTTTCTCAGTGTCCGTTGAATGGTCGCGCAGATCTTCGGCACCCAGCGTTGAGTCGTCGAGTTCCGCGAGTACGTTCTTCATCACGGGGCCCTGTTGAGCCCCATACGAAGCACCCCCGAGCGGGGGAGCCTGCGCGAAAAGATCGTCTGCACGCAGAGTTTCTCGCTCGACGACGCGGATGTGACGAAGATCAAAGCGAAATGACATGGCCGAACTGGCGCCGACGCCCAACCTCACAGCCTGCCAGTCCTCGCCGGACGTATTGTTAACGATGGCCCAGGCTTGCAGTGCAATCTTGCCGCTCTGGCTCAAGGTGACCCGATAGCTGGGTTTCCACGAGGGGGACTCGGTCACATAGGTAAGCTTGAGCTTGTGAGGCTTTTGGCCGCCCAGCTGTATCTTCATTTCGATGAGTCCGGTGCCCGAATTGGGGACATCGGTTGGGTAAACAATGGGTTCCGGTGCGTTGGTACGCGCGTCGGACACGGTCAGCGACTTGAGGAAGTCATCGACCTTGTCCGCAGGCACTTGCAGATGCAGGGTATCCCCTTCAACGTCGGCATATCGTTCGAAGTAGGCCACTCCATTTCGATACACGACGACTCGGCCCAACGTCGTCTCGGGCGCCTTTACATAACTGGCCCTGGTGCTGCACCCAAGGGCCAACAAATATGCCGGTAACAGAATGCGGTAATTCCTAGTCATAACTGCTCCAACGCTCCCCGAATCTCGATCTTACAGACTGTCTGTCGGAAATGACCCCCGCGGCGCGGAATCGGCACCGAGCGGGCGTCTGTGTACAGTATCAGCAGACCGCCGTCCGCAGTCGGCTCGAATCGACTCAGTCTCCTAGTCGGTCGTCAAATGGAATTCCGTGAGAATAAGACATCAAAATACATGGCGAGCTCGCTATGCTGTCATGGGGCGTTCGCAAGGGCAATCGGCGCAAGCGAACGCTCGGCCTCGGCGAGCACGCGGTAGATTGCAGGCGCGTCGGGCGCTGCGAGCAGCGCCTTGACTCTCCCGCGATCAATTAGGATTTGCGACAGCTTTTGGAGCCAAGGCAAATGCAGCTCTGCGTATTTTAGCCCCAAGACGAAGAAAAGATGCGTGGGCTCACCGTCAAGCGAGTCAAAGTCGATTCCGGGGGTCGAACGCCCAAGGACCATGAATGGACGAATCACCTGCTCCGGACTGCGCTCTAGCGTGTGCAGAAATGCGATGCCATTTCCAATCGCACTCGGCATCACATTTTCCCGCTCAATCAGCGCCCCCATGAACCAGGTCTTGTCTCGCACTAGCGTGAGTTCGTGCGCTCGGGATGCGAGCTCTTCGATGATGCCCGTCTTGGACCTGGCGTTGACTTCGGCAATGATCTGGTCCGGTTGAAAACAATTCGCCAGCTCCAACATTTTGCGAGGCAAATCATTTATGTGGGGCGACTCGATGTAGCGAGGTGTTACGCCAATCAATTGATCGTCGAGCCACGTGTCGATCATGGCCTTGCGGAAGCGCCACTGGTTGCCGACCTTGACTCCGGGCAACGTGCCCTCAGCAACCAATTTCAGAACGGTTCGCTCGTTGACGCTCAAGTAATTCGCCAGCTGTTTGATGGTAAGCAGTGGGTCACCGTACGCTTCCAAGGCAGTGCGCTCCTTGATGAAGGTCGCCCGCGGGGGCTGCATGGCGACAATGACTGACCGGGGGCCAGATGCAACGCCGCGTTGGCTCTCTGGGCTTGACAACTCCCGCTTAGTTACGTAGAAGTGCGCCGCTCGTCAATTGATTACGTCCGATTGCGTTAGAATGCCTAATAGTACGTCGGCATTATTGTTCAAGATCCGTCAAAATGCGCCATATTCCGATGTCGCTGAAATCAGAACATGGTTGGCGATCTGGGTGGGTAGGGAGAAGGGACGCCTGTGCATGGAACTGTCGCTGCGCGACGTGGCTCGGTTGCTCAACGTACCGAGCCAATCAGTGTCGAGGTGGATTCGGCAAAAGGAATTGCCCGCTTTCAAAGTTCGCGGCCAATATCGAGTCAACAAAGTCGAACTGCAGGAATGGGCTCAATCTCGTAACCTCCGCGTATCGCCGGAACTATTTGCACCGGGAGGCCAGGTCGAGCACCTGCCGAGCTTGCACGATGCCGTCGTTCGGGGAGGCATTCACTTTGACGTGCCAGGCACCAAACGCAATGATGTACTTCGCGCCGTTACTGAACTCGCGGGCGTTCCGGATGCTCTTGATCGGAAGCTTCTCTATCAGCTTTTATTGAGCCGGGAATCATTGGCTTCAACGGGGATTGGCGGGCAAGTCGCAATTCCTCATCCCCGCGACCCCTTGGTCGTTCAAATCGACGAGCCTGTGGTGGTGCTGGGGTTCTTGGAGAATCCAGTAGATTTCGAGGCCATTGACGGCCAACCGGTGCGCGTCGTTTTCGTGTTGTTGTCGCCCAATGTCAGAACCCACCTGCAGCTGCTGTCGCGACTCATGTTTGCGTTACATGATGATTTGTTTCGCGAGATTCTCAAAGGCAAGCTTCCCGCCGAAGTGATTGCAAAACGGCTTCATGAGTTGGAAACCAAGCCAACAATGGCCGGCGGCATTGCGGCGGCCCGTTCAGCTGAGCATCCATGAATCCGCTCATCATCACTGCTGCTTGCGTGGCCACACTGGCCCTGAGTGCAATCATCGCTGCGGCCGTCGGCCATCGTGACCGCCTGGCAATCGCCGTTGGTAGTTTCGGCAGCGTCGCCGCTTGCGCATCGGGAGTTGCAGCTAGCAGCCACGCCCTATTCAACGGTCGTTCAGAATCACTGAATATTCCGTGGACACTGCCGATGGGCGCGTTCCATCTGGCTCTCGACAGCCTGTCGGCGTTCTTTCTTTTGTGCCTTTTCCTCGTGTCGGGAATCAATAGCGTCTTTGCCGCGGGGTATCTCCGCGCGCACGCGAGCCCAAGCGCTCAGACCGTCTCGACGCAATTCGCGTTCCACAATCTGCTGATTTCGTCGATGGCTCTTCTCATTCTCGCCAGAGACGGTGTGCTGTTCATCATGGCGTGGGAAGCCATGTCGATAGCCTCGTTTTTCCTCGTTGCAACGGACCATGATGACATCGAAGTCAGACGGGCAGGCTATCTCTACCTAGTGGCTTCGCACTTAGGCACCGTATGCCTATTTCTCTTGTTTGCGGTTCTCGCTCGCACCCTCGGCAGCTTCGACTTCGATGTCTGGACGGCCTCGCGTGGCGGCCCGAGACATTTGTCAGACCTATGCTTCGTGCTCGCCGTCGTCGGGTTCGGAACGAAAGCTGGATTCTGGCCAACCCATGTCTGGCTGCCTCACGCGCACCCTGCTGCGCCGAGTCCCGTATCGGCGCTGATGTCCGGTGTCATGATCAAAATGGGAATCTACGGCCTGCTCCGCACAATGCAATTCCTCGGTCCGCCACCGGCCTGGTGGGGACTGCTACTGATTGGCATCGGGTTGGTGTCCGGAGTCCTCGGCGTGCTGTTGGCACTCGCGCAGCATGACTTGAAGCGCCTGCTCGCGTATCACAGCGTGGAGAACATCGGGATCATCGCGTTGGGCCTCGGAGTGGGCGTCCTTGGCCAAAGCCAGGGGCATCCCAGCATCGCGTTTTTTGGCTTTGCCGGCGCGCTTCTGCACGTTCTGAACCATGCGCTCTTCAAGAGCCTGCTTTTTCAAGCGGCCGGCAATGTCGTGTTGGCAACGGGGCAACGCAACATTCAGTCATTGGGGGGACTGTTCAAACGCATGCCACTTACGGGCGCGCTTTTTTTGCTTGGCTCAATGGCAATTTGCGGGTTACCCCCGTTCAATGGCTTTGTCAGTGAATGGCTGATTTACGTTGGGGCATTTCACGGAAGTAGCGAACTCATTGCTCACTATGCCGCAGGGTCAATCCTTGCTCTGTGTGCCTTGGCGCTGATTGGTGGTCTGGCGTTGGCCTGCTTCGTCAAGGCATTTGGAGTCGTGTTCTTGGGTGAGCCTCGTTCAGCGCCCGCGCAACGGGCACAAGAGGTCCACACGCTGATGACGCTGCCAATGACGGTCTCGGCTTTCCTATGCGCGCTGATCGGAACCTATCCTGCATTAGCTTTGCGGCTCGTAAGACCGGCGGTCGGGCAGCTCACCGCTTCGTCAACGGTACCTCTCGAGGCAGGTCCGATGCTCGCCGCGCTAACGCGAGTGGGCGCGACCTTAGCGGGGCTTGTGCTGTTGCTAGCGGCGGTGCGTGGATTGTTGCTGTGCAGAAGGGTCGTGGCGTCAACGGCGACCTGGGGCTGTGGCTACGTCGCGCCTACGCCTCGGATGCAGTACTCGGCGGGTTCGTTCGCTGCACCGGTCCTGTTCATATTTCGCCCTCTGCTGGACATGAAAGTGGATCAAGAACCCGTTCGCGGGTATTTCCCTCAAACGGCCTGCTATGAAGAGCATGCCTCGGACTTGGCGGAAACGCGCATAGTGCTTCCCGTAGCGAACGCCGTTCTTCGCGTTACGGCGAGGATTAGGATGCTCCAGCACGGGCGGGTACAGCTTTATCTAGTGTACATCTTCGGTACGTTGATTGGTTTGCTGATGTGGCAACTGACGGTCAGAGGAAAATAACGGTGACTCAAGTTCTGGTGCACCTGGCACTTCTATTGATAGTCCCGCCGTTTGTATTCGGCGTCATCAACAAAACTAAGGCCGTTGTTGCGGGGCGCACGGGCGCGCCCCTCTTGCAGACGTACTATGATCTTTGCAAGCTGTTCGGTAAGGGCGCCGTCTATAGTACGACCACTGGCTGGATATTTCGTGCCGGCCCAATGGTGAACCTAGCCACGGTTCTAATTGCCGCGATGCTATTGCCCCTCGCATCCGCGCGATCGCCGTTTGGTTTTGTGGGCGACATTATCGTCTTCGCGTACGTAATGGCGCTCGGGCGATTCTTTACGATTGCTGCCGCGTTGGATACCGGTTCGAGTTTCGAAGGCATGGGCGCAAGCCGTGAGGCCGCCATTTCCGCGCTCGCCGAACCGGCGTTGTTTCTTTCGCTCGCGATCCTTTGCTTTCCAACTCGAAGTATCTCGTTCGGCCAGGCTCTGGCGACGGCGCCGCTGGGCAACTGGGAGTCGATCCAACCTTCACTGCTCGCCGCCGCTATCGCGCTCTTCATCGTGCTGCTAGCCGAGAACTCGAGAATTCCCGTCGACGATCCGAACACACATCTGGAACTGACAATGGTGCACGAAGTCATGGTCCTCGATCACGGGGGGCCTGATTTTGCATTCGTGGTGTACGCAAGTGCCATGAAGTTGTTTCTCATGAATAGCCTTATCGTGCACATCCTAGTGCCGTTTGCACCGAACCTATCACTGCAAGGACTTGGCCTCATCTTGTTGGGACAGGGTCTGCTTTCGGTCATCGTGGGGTTGGTTGAGTCTGCAACCGCTCGGCTGCGGCTCATTCGTGTGCCTCAGTTCCTGTTGGCGGCATCCGTAATCGCCGCGTTGGGACTTGCCTCCCTATTACTTCGAGGTGCGCCATGAGCGGGCTCACAAACCTGATACTTTTCGTCGTCATAGTCCTCGATTTGTCGATCATGGTGACGAGCCGCGTTGGCCACTGTGTTCGAACGATCGCAATCCAAGGCGTCCTATTGGCGCTCTTGCCTTTGGCCATGCTGTCCGCCGAAAATGCTCCACCGCCGCTTCACGTGGCTTTGATGAGCGTCGGGTCGCTCGTCGTCAAGGGCATCATCATCCCCTGGTTGCTATACCGGGCCATTCGCGTTGCGGACGTGTATAGAGAGGTCGAGCCGTTCGTCAGCATGCATGCGTCGCTGTTGATTGGCGCAGTCCTCGTGCTGGCCTCATTTTGGGTTGCCACAGTTCTCGTACTGCCGTACCCGCTGCCAACGCGTTACTTGGTACCCGCGGCATTCTCCACCCTTTTAGTCGGCTTTCTCGTGTTGGTGACGCGAAGGTCAGCCATCACTCAAGTGGTTGGGTATGTCATGCTCGAAAATGGTGTCTACATCTTCGGCCAAGCACTGGCCCAAGCGCTGCCCATCGTGGTCGAACTTGGAATATTGCTTGACGTCTTGGGTGGAATCTTCGTGATGGGAATTGCTATCCACAACATCAGTCGCGAATTCGATCACATCGACACGGACCGGCTGGCGAACTTGAAAGATTGAACAATGGCCCTTCTATTGCTCATCGCCCTGCCGGTCCTGATAGGACTACTCGCCCTGCTCATCGACAGCGTGAAAGTCGATCTGGCACTTCTGTTGGTCGCTGCGGTGGCCCACTCCGGCATCACATTGACGATCTTCGGACTGGGCCACACAGCAAGCCTAGGGCAATTCTTGGAACTGGATCAGTGCGCCCTGCTCTTTCTTTCGATCACGAGCGCCCTGTTTCTCGTCGTGTCGCTCTATACGGTTCAATACATTCTGTACGGAACACACGGCGAACAGTTGGCTCCGCAATATTTCGTGCCGTGTCTGTTGTGGTTCTTGGCGGCTATGACCCTGGTATGCATAACGCAGAACCTGGCAATCCAGTGGGCGGCCATCGAAGCGACGACCTTGGCGAGCGCACCCCTTGTCTACTTCTACAAACGCAAAGAGGCTCTGGAGGCTGCGTGGAAATACCTGCTAATTTGCTCCGTCGGGATTGCCGTCGCCCTACTGGGGATATTCTTTCTTGGAATCGGGGCATCGACCGCCAAGTCGTCGGGTGCAAGCCTGCAGTTGCAAGAGCTCCTGCGAAGCGGGCCTGGAATGTCACACACCTGGTTGAGGGCCGCCTTCGTACTGGCGCTTGTCGGCTATGGAACGAAAATGGGATTGGCACCGCTGCATACCTGGCTTCCCGATACGCACAGTCAGGCGCCCTCGCCGGTTTCGGCCTTGCTGTCAGGTTCACTGCTCAACTGCGCGCTGCTCTCGATTCTGCGTTTCTACCAGGTCTGTCTGGCCAATGGAGACGCCCAATTCGCGCGAACCATGCTGTTGACGTTGGGTTTTGCATCAATGGTCGTCGCTTGCGCATTCATGTTCGGGCAAAAGGACTATAAGAGGCTCTTCGCATACTCGAGCATCGAGAACATGGGCATCATCGCCATTGGAGTCGGCTTGGGCGGTTCGGCGACGCAGGGCGCGATGCTTCATACGGTCAATCACTCTGTTTGCAAGGCGGGCTTGTTCATGATTGCCGGCAACGTGCTGCGTGAGTTTGGCACCACCGACGCTACTCAGATCCATGGCCTGTGGCGGCGGTTGCCCAAGTCGGGGTTCATACTGATGGCTCTTTTGTTGGCGATCGGCGGGGCGCCCCCGTTTGGCCCGTTCGTGAGCGAATGGGTCATCTTTCAGTCCGCGATCAACCAGGCGCACCCGTTGGCAGCCGCGTTGTTCATTGTGTTGGCAGCGCTCTGCTTCTTGGGCATGGCGGCCGTCGTGTTGCCCATGCTGCAAGGCGCGCCGACAACTCCAAGGCCCGTCACCGAACGGCGTCTTACGGTGCTGGCCCCGCTCGCAATGCTCGTCACGTCATTCGCGCTTGGAGTCTATATGCCACCATTTTTGTGGCGGCTCATTCGACTAACGGCCGGAACATTCGGAGGGTAGCATGGACACGTCTAGCACTGCTCTAGCCGGCGTGATCGAGCCCAATACCTTACCCGTGTCGCTGTGGACAAAAAACAATCAACCGATAGCGACCGACGATATTCCACGATTGGCGGCTGATGAGTGGCACAACGCCTGCATAGGACTCTGCGACGCGGGTTCTCGCATTGTGGCGCTGGCCGTGCTTCCGAACTCGTCGGCGCACGGATCACAGTTGCTGCTTGCCGTATTGGCAAATGACTCGGACGGGCGCATCGCTTTGGTCGGTTCGGAGGTTTCGTCAGAAGCTGCGTTTGCGTCGCTGACACCGCGGCTGCCGCAGGCACAGGCGTTCGAGCGCGAGATATTCGAGCGCGCGGGTATTGTTCCCCAAGGACACCCGTGGCTCAAGCCCTTACGCAGGCACTCGGACTTGGAACCCGATAGCCCAGCATCCAGGCACCAACACGAGTTTTTCCGCGTTCAAGGTCAAGACATTCACGAAGTAGCCGTAGGACCCGTGCACGCCGGCATCATCGAGCCCGGGCACTTCCGGTTTCAGTGCCACGGGGAAACCGTGTTATCGCTCGAGATTCAGCTCGGCTATCAGAGGCGCGGAGCGGACGAGTTGCTACTGCGTTCGAGTGCACCACGCCGGCTGTCCATCGCTGAATCCGTCGCGGGCGACACGGCGGTGGGCCATTCGCTTGCCTACTGCCATTCGCTCGAAGCGCTGGCAGCTTGCGAGGTGCCCTTGGGCGCACAGCAGATCCGAGGCATTGCCCTTGAACTGGAGCGGCTCGCCAACCACGTTGGAGATTTGGGTGCGTTGTGCAATGACGTCGGCTACCTTCCCGGCGCGTCCTACTTGGGACGACTGCGCGGCGAGTTCCTGAACATGCTCTGCACGATATCTGGCAACCGGTTTGGTCGTGGCCTGAACACGACCGGCGGTGTTCGCTTTGGGCTATCCAACAATGAGACCGCCAAGCTGCTCGACTGGCTCAGGTCCCTCGAGCGCGAGGTGACGGACGTTGCCGAACTCGTGTTCGACGCGGGTTCCGTGTGCAGCCGTTTCGAACAGACGGGCCCCGTGCCCCACGCGTACGCCGAAGAATTGGGATTGGTTGGTCCGGTGGCACGAGCCAGCGGCAGCACGCGCGACGTTCGCTGCGACCACGCCTACGGCGTGTACCGGTTCTCTCACATACCCGTTTCCATCGCAACGTCGGGCGACGTCATGGCGCGCGCGTTCGTGCGTTGGCTCGAGTCGCAACGCTCGGCGAAGTTCATCCGGGAAGAATTGGAAGAGTTGCAGCCGGGAAGGCTCTGCGTCGATTGCAGAACCCTCAGAGCCCGTTCATTGGTGGTGTCGCTCGTCGAAGCTTGGCGGGGTGAAGCGGCCCACATTGCCGTGACCGACGACGACGGCAAGCTCAGTGACTACCGGATTGTCAACCCGTCATTTCACAATTGGTTCGGGCTTGCCATGGCAATGCGCGGGCAGCAGATATCGGATTTTCCGTTGTGCAACAAGAGTTTCAACCTTTCCTATGCAGGTCATGACTTGTAGCGCCGCAGTTGGCGAAATGGTTACCAAGGGCGCATGCTGAAGTTACTCACCACAAGGCTGTCGCAAGGCCACCGGACTCTCCGCTATCCCAAGGTTGTTCCAGATTTGCCCGAACGCTTTCGAGGACGCCCGGCGCTTACGGCGTGCGTGCGTTCGTCTGACTGCCGCGCCTGCCGCGATGCCTGCCCGACCGACGCGATTCAATTGGTTCCATTACAATTGGATATCGGCGCGTGCCTGTTCTGCGGCGAATGCGAGCGCGCCTGCACGGACGGCAGCATCCGATTCGAGAGGGATCACCGGCTTGCTGCGCGTGTCCGGAGCGAGCTTGTCATCACGGCGCAGAACGAATCTAAGTACGCCACGGCGCTCGGTGCCGAAATGCGGCGCCTGTTTGGACGCGCCTTGAAATTGCGGCAGGTCTCGGCAGGGGGCTGCAACGGCTGTGAGGCGGATCTCAATGTTCTTTCGACGGTGGGCTTCGACCTTGGTCGCTTTGGCATTCAATTCGTGGCCTCACCGCGCCACGCGGATGGAATCGTCATCACGGGACCCGTGAGCAAGAATATGGAGCACGCATTGCGCGAAACCTATGCGGCAGTGCCGGCACCGAAATTAGTGATAGCGGTTGGCGCATGTGCCATATCCGGCGGTTCATTTGCCGCAGGCGTGCACGTCGCAGGCATGCCTGAGGATATCCCCATCGATCTATTCATCCCCGGTTGTCCGCCGCACCCATTGACGACGCTCGACGGGTTTCTAAGGCTCTTGGGTCGCCTGCCTTAGGTTTTCTGTGGCTGCGCCGGGGCCCGGTCCCACAGGGCTCAGTGCAGGATCGTGGCGCCGATGGCAGTGAGCAGCGGGTTCTGCTGACCACTGGCCGCGCTGCTGATGTAGCCTTCGTTGATCTCCCATTGGATCACGCCACCGAGGCCTGTCAACTTGACGTAGTTGCCCTTTTCCCCGATCGACCGCTCGTCGTCATACGAAATGTAGCCGCAGCCGTCAGGCGCATGCGCCGTGGCGAACGACAGATACGGCACGCGCGCGAACGAATCCCAATGATAGGCGCTTATTGAATAGTAATTGGCCATGATATTCGCGTACGAAATAGTGCCGTCGCTGGCGACGACCGTGGCGCCGTTCAATGCTTGGTCAGGTCCCGTAACCGGCGGTGAGTAGCAGAGGCCGTAGAACCCAATGCCGATGCCGAGCTTTTTCTTCGGCACGCCCGCCGCGACGTATAGCTGTACCGACGAATCAATCGACGTGGGCGTCGCAGAATCCTGCTGATAAAGCGGGCTGCTGTGCCAACTCTTCCAGCCTTGCCAGGCACCCGACATTCCGTATGACATGATGTTGAGTTGATCGTAGGCTGCGGCAATAGTCGGATAGTTCGCCAAGTCCGCGCCAAGATTGACATTGATGTAGCCGATCGGAATCGTCAAAATCGTGTTCGGGGCCAAAGCGCGAACGCGATTGGCCAAGTCGATCGCGACCGGTTCGTACGCCTTGTCTAGCGGCTCCCAATCTACGTCCAGTCCGTCGTAACCGACGCTTTGCATCAGCGCGACCAGGTTGTTGACGAAGGTGTCGATCGTGCCAGAAGCAGTCGCTGCTTGGAAAGACGCTGCGGAATCCGCGCCGCCGAGCGAGGCGATGGCCTTGACGCCGTGCTGGTGCGCCGCGGTCACGATGCTTTGCGCCAGTTGCGGGTTGCCCCCCATCAAGCTGAGCTTGCCGCTTGAGTCAGGTGTGTAAAAGGCCATTGCGATGTGGGTTAGTCCGGACCATTCGACGGCTGAAATAGGGTATTGGTCTGGCTGCCAGCTCGCATAGTAACCCATCGACCATAGGCCCGTGCTCGTGCCGCCCCCGGCATTCGTGCCACCGGTTGCGCTCATGCCCGCTCCGGCAGCGCCCCCACTGGCCAAACCTCCAAGACCACCCGTGCCGCCAGCGCCGACGCTCGGCGCTGTACCGCTGCAAGCGTTGCCACAAGGCAGAGCTAGAGCCAACGTAGCCAACAGTGAAGTCCAATGTAGGTGACTTGCCATAGCCTTGACCAAATCGTTTGGGGTTGAACCACAAATTAGACCCCAAGACGCATGGCGATGTCAAGCCTACGCTCTAACTGTTGCGCCCCAAGTACTTTTCGGGATCCTTGTCGAACCGCGTTTTGCATCCTGGGCAGCAGAAGTAAACGTGTTTGCCTTTGTATTCGGAATGAAGCGTGGCTGCCGTGATTGTAAACTCTTCCCCAGAAATAGGGCACGAGGCCTTGGTGCCAACCTTCTGGGCTGCATCGAATACGGCGGGCGCCTGCTTGGCATCTGCGCGTTGGCTGCTGTCAGCTCCGCACAACGGTCGCGCCTGACTGGCGAACCCAATGCAAGACACGGACGCGATGATGGCTATTGCTACGATTTTCATGTGTCAAGGTATAGCTAACAAACCGCCACGAGGCACGCCGTTGCGACAGCCCCCAATCGCACTAGGGTTGCGTGTCGAGTTGAGTGTACGCGCCCCCAAGGACGGCGTATCGATGGCCACGCACCGTTTTGGAATACTTTGACCCTAGGGACGTTCTCGAGGCGTAACGCCAAAACTCATGGGTCGTGCGGGGCATCGCCGTACCGAAGGTCGTACGTTGAACCGCCACCGAAATACGCACTGCCACCGATGAGACCTCGTGATTGCGAGAAGCAAAGCGTGAAGCCACCCTCGTCACCGCAGGCCGTTCCCTCGCTTACGCAGAAGCCATCCCGAAACACGTGGGTCTTCTGCCACTGCTCGCAATCTGATGAATCTGCGGGTGAAACCTTGCGCTCACCTGCACGCGGCCAACGCGCAAGCAACCTGTCGTTGGGCGAAAGCTTCGCCAGATCGTCGGGTGCGCGGGGCACTTGCTCGACACGCCACAGCCCGTCAGCCGTTGCAACGTAAGTTCCGGCGGGGGTGTCAGGATGCTGGGGAATTGACGGCCCGTCGCATTCCACAAGCGCCACATGGGCCTGCAATGACCGTTCAACGTGCTTCACTTCACACACGAGCGTGCCATGGTGAGTCTTAATTTTCGGGCGCTGACCTTCCGTGCTGGGCGACTGGAGCCTCACCTCTGCCGAAAACGACCATTGCTTGCCCTGCTCGAAAAGCGCTGCATAGAAAGCTGCAGGCTCGACAACACTCAACGCGAACGCGTGAGAGTCTGACGGTTTGGGCAGCGCGCTCGCATCCGCCGATGCTGGCGTGCGAGCTGGCGCAGTGTACAAGGACGGTTGGGCGCCCACTCCGTGGGCTTGTGACGGCCCACGATTGCAGCCAACGACGAGCAGAACCCCAATGCGCATCGTGGCGAAGCTCGTCATTCGAGTACTCTGTCACACGAAATGCCGGCGTGGCAAGGCGTCACTCGCTCGACACGCGCCGCTTGGCGGCCGTAGTTTACCCCGAGATCACCCAACTCACGGCAGGGACGGATTCACGCTCTCGGTCGGCGGACAGCGCACGAGATACCATGCCTTCAGTCTCCGTTGCTCGACGACCGAAGCCCCCAATAGGTGCGTTTGCCACGGGTCCCGAGCGCTCAATGTTTAACACGCCACACTTGTACGACGCTAAGGCCTGCTCCCCACAGGCGCACAGCTTGTCATTTTCCACACTGGTTCTCAAAAGAGGCGCTGCCGAATACCTTCAGCCCTGTTTCGCTGGGTGCCTCGGCAGCGCGATTGTGATCGGGTGCGGTCAAATCGGAAAATGGGATTAGAATTGGGACTACACTAATGTGCGTCGCGTCCCTTTACGCGGAGGTCCCCTGCCATGAATCGATCTCGATATCAGGTTGCTACTCTAGTAACGATCAACGTTGGACTGCTTGTGGCTGCGTCGGCGCAGGCAGGTAGCTGGCAAAGCAACGCCCCTTTCGGGGCGACGCTGCAGGGGGACCTCTACACGCCCACGACGCCTGCTGCATCGCCTGCGATCATGGTCGCGATACACTACTGCTCCGGGAACTCGTCAAACGCACACGGGTGGTTCCAGTCCTCCGCTGACCAATATGGTTTTTACATCATTGCTCCGAATGCGGGAAAGAACTGTTTTGATTCAAGCGCCAGCCGCAGTGGTGATCCGGCCGCTATCGTCAAGATGGTGCAGTACGTGATTACGAACAAAAACGCCGACAGCACCAGAGTCTTCGCCGCTGGATATTCATCGGGCGGGTGCATGACCAATACGCTCCTTGCCATTTACCCGGACGTTTTTGTCGGAGGTGCGGCGCTTCCCGGTTATCCCGCCGGCGCTTGGCCTGCTGGCGACACCAGTTGCACCCTGTGCGGTGACGCTTCACGGCCGAATAGCTCCGACACTGGCCAAAAATATGCCGACATGGTCAATAGTGTCTTTTCCTTTAGCGGCACACGCCCCTGCGTCCAGGAATGGGTTGGCGGCGGCGACCAATACCACTTTGCCACCTGGCTCCCCGTAGTGGCATCGGAGTTTCAAATCCTCGGGAACCTGGGCAGTGGCACCACAGGAACCGGTGCTCCGAGCGGGTGGACTCGAACTGAGTACAAAGACAACTCCGGGCACGTGATGCTGCAAACAAATCTCGGTCCATCATCCCAGGCGCACGACTTGACTGGGGCGGGTCTGAACGGTCAAGTCATCAGCTTTCTCGGCCTCGATAAGTCCACGGGTGCTTGTGGCCTTACCAGCGCCGGAGGTGCTTCGGGTACCGGCGGTGCTTCTAGCGCGGGTGGCAACAAGGCCACCGGTGGAACGACTAGCGCGGGAGGCAGCAAAGCAGCGGGTGGCACGTCATCCGCTGCGGGTGGCGCCAAGGCGACTGGGGGAACGGCGAGTTTTGGCGGCAACGGCACCAAAGCAACGGGCGGCAGTAATTCGAACACAGGGGGCACCCCCGCTGCGGGCGGCTCCCCCGCCGGCACAGGCGGAACACTAGTCACGCCAACAGGTGGCTCCAAGGCTACCGGCGGTTCCGTCAGCAACACCGGAGGAATCGCGAGCGTTGCAACGGGCGGTACCAGCTTCGCTAATACCAATGTGGCGGCAGGCGGCATTACAACAGCGACAACTACCGGTCAACCGGGGACTGGCGGCAGCGGCAGTCCGACAGTTGGCGGCAACGCAGCGCTTGGTGGCAACGCGACGGTCGGCGGTAACGGGGCCGTCGGTGGCAACCAGGCAGTCGGTGGCGAGACCGTCAGCAACTCGACACCGGTCACCTCGGGTACGGGCAGCTGCAGTTGCCGCGTGGTAGGCAACCACGAGAGGGCTGGTTCCGCGTTGAGCCTAGGCCTATTGGGTATCGCGTTTGCGGCTAGGCGTAGGCGCCAGCGCAAGTAGATCACGCAGACGTCGCATTGACCTCTGCTGAGGGCGCGGTTTCGGGTCTTGCCCTTGTAATGCTCGCCCAACTGGCGCTGAGTGCTTTTCAGGATATCCACGCAATTTGCAGGCTGCGCCATCGCGACGCTCGGACGTACCGTGAGCTTCATGGTTCCGCGCCGTCACGACGAAGAAATCACAGGACGCCGTGTATCTTGGCTGACTTTGCCGTGCAACGGATTTCTTGGCGGCCTTGACGTATGTACATGCATGTGGTTATGTAGGTGTCATGAAGAAGACCAATGCCTTGGCAATGCGCAGGAATCTGGGCAAGGTTCTGCGGGAACTCCATCGTCATGGTGAACCCGTACTGGTCGAGAAGAATCGCGAACCTGCAGCTGTCTTGATTTCACTGCAGGACTTTAGCGAGCGTTTCGTTGATCGAATTGCGGCTGATGAGCGCGAGAAATTGGCCAGCGAAATCCTGGCTCTTCGTCGTAAAGCGCGCAAATCGGGGAAATCCATTACGGCGCTCGTTCGCGAACTTCGTGGACCGCTTCCATGATCCAAGTCGTTGACGTTTCGGTCGCAGCCAGGTGGTTTGCTCCCGACGGCGACGCCTCTGACGCCGCGGCGGAAACGGTCTTGCGCCAAATTGTCGCCCAACCGAAGGGATTCGTCGTTCCAGAGCTGTTCATGCACGAACTGCTGGCCGTACTATGCCGCCGTCTTCGCCAGGCTTCGGATGTCGCTCATGCACTCGACCGTGTTGCGCGGCTGGGACTGCGACGCGTAGCCTTGGATCAGAAGCTCATCCGTCGCGCCGCTCGCATTGCATTCGAGTACCGCCTCACTGGCTATGACGCGTGCTATGCGGCGCTCGCCGTTGAGTTGGATGGCAAGTGGCTTACGTTCGACGTGACCGCCGGCAGGCGCTTGTCCGCGCTCGATGTTTGTCGAATACCTGGTGAACATTAGTGGCGCCTGGATTGACGTACGCAGTACTTTCAACATCACCGCCGAAGTTTAGCGTCGCTCACTCAGCCGCCAGCTGCAGATTGTCGATGAGGATAGCGGCGGGCCAATCACTTCACGGCAGCGTCGAGCGCAGACCGATGTCGGTCGCCCGCTCTCTGCGGCACTTTGCGTTCGGCTGATAGAAAATGCCGGCCTGCAATGCACCCATCAAACGATCATCCGAGAACGGCTTTTGAAAGTGGCCCAACGCGAACAGCCCCCAATCGCACAGGGGTTGGATGTCGAGTTGAGTGTACAGGCCCCCGAGGCCAGTCTTTTTGCCGGTGCGAACCTGCTCAAGGTCGAGCTCCTGAAACCCTAAGCTAATGCCCATACCAAGCGCCACCGCGTTGAAAGGAATTCTCGGGCCCAGTCGCAATGACAGTTGATTCCACGCAACATTGGCTGTGTCGGGCAGCGCGTAGTGCGTGTCGAACGTTTGGCGCTTGAACGACCCTTTGCCGTATGCGCCATTAGCATAAATAGCGAACCCCCGAGCCACCAGACCCGCATCAATGGATGCTCCGACAACGTCTCCTATTTTGCCTTGGTAGCGCTCTGGCACTTGATCTCTAACCTCGCCGCCAGGCATCCACAGCCCAAGCCCAAACCGTAGCGAACCGGGGCTGCCGGCGGCGCCCTTGAATAGCAGAAACTTGTCAGATTCCAATGCGCCCTCGATGCGGGCACCGCGCTTTGCGTCAACGTTTACGGTTGTGTCCATGGCGTAGCAATCCGTAATGCTCACGCGAACCCGGTGGACACCGGCTGGCACCGAATACTCGACTGCCCTCACCACATTGCCATTCTTTTCGTTGCTCCATTGTCGCCTGACCTGGGTGGGTGAAAGCACGTCCGGACCGTCGAGGTACACGATGAGACCCTCTTCGGGTGCCTTGGGCTCGGAATCCGCGCAGCCGACGGCCACCTGCAACTTGGGTTTTTCGCCGGGGGCAAGCGGCTCAAGTGCCACGCTGACCGAGCGTGTTTCCTTGTCTTGGATGACCACCTCGGTCTGAAATGGTTGCATACCGGGGGCCGTAACGCGAATCTGATGGCCGCCGCTCACCAGCGTCTGCTCCAGTTTTTGTGTGCCGACAGGCTTGTCGTCGAGCGTAATCAGTGCATTCGGGGGTGCATTGACAATCAACTTGCCTTCGTGGACTTCTTTTTCAAGGACTACGTCCAGCGTGATTTCGCTGCTGCCGCCGACGGGCATTGTTTTCTCGAAGGGCCGAAAACCCTCCTTGACAGCTCGAATGTGTCGCTCACCGATATCCAGGACGGCGGGAGATGCGAGTGGCGAGTTTCCGATTGCCTCGTCATCAACCGTGATAGCAGCGTCCGGCTCATTGACTCGAATCGTCACCTTGGTCGTGAATGGCTCTATCAGCGCCATCAAATCTTGCGCTTCTTTCCTATCGTCGGCGGAAAGGACCGTGCCCCCTTCGTCCACATAGCGCCGTAGCGTCGCGAGCACTTTGGCGTAATGTCGCAAGTTCTTGTGGCAAAACGCGACATTCCAGAGCAGCCGTGGATCGTTCGATTGGTCGTAGGCGTTCTGAAACTTTATGAGCGCCCCGGCATAGTCGCCGTCATTGGCAAGCAGCTTCGCCGAGTCAAATTCGGCCTTGGCGGTCCCTGGCAGCGACTGCGACAGCGGTTTACGCGCAGAACCGTGAGCGTTTTTCTTCGACTGGGCATTCGAACTGGTGCTTTCCATCGAGATCGGCAATGCCAACAGCATACTCCACGCGACAAGCGCCCAGGCGCCCGTCGTGCAGATTCTATTGTGCATCGCGGTCATTCCTTCATCCCCATGTTCAAGCCCTTGCCGGTGGGTGCAGGTGTGGCGGCAACCGGCGGCTTGTTCGTCCGCGGCGCTGTGGCACTAGTAACGCGCGCCTGGTTCTTCTTGGCGGGTGCGGCAGACGCGACGGGCTCCACGCTGGTTGCGGCGGAGGCCGACGGCGCTGCGGGCTGTGCGCTCGGCGCAGACGGTGGGGGCTCCGCGCTGGTTACCGCCAACGCCAACGGCGCCGCGGGTTGTGCGTTCGGCACGGCCACGCTGGATTGAGGGGCTGACGATGCGGATGTAGTTACGGAGGGCCAATCGGCAGCCGCACGTTGACTGGGTCTGCTGTAGCGCCATGCCAGCAGCGTTAGCGCTGCTATAACCGCCGCGGAAACGCCAATCAAGAGGGGTCCACGAAGA
This sequence comes from uncultured delta proteobacterium, assembly GCA_963811985.1. Taxonomy (GTDB): domain Bacteria; phylum Myxococcota_A; class Polyangia; order Polyangiales; family Polyangiaceae; genus FEN-1139. The sequence goes on along the minus strand of CAWEUH010000043.1, from coordinate 22,971 downwards.
TTTGCCCGGGTTCCACTGTGCGAGTTGCTCCATGCCGCTGCGGTCGCCTGAGCGATTGGCGCGTTGACTGCACGGTTCGATTCGGGCGTATCGGGGGCTGCAGGCCGATGAGACGCGACCACTCCGAGAATGCGCGTGATATTCTCCAAGGCTGCGTCGCTGCGTGGAGGGCCGAACGGCACGAGCGCCTTGGCAAATGCGGCGATGTCCGCGTACCGTTGTCGCGGGTCGCGTTTGAGGCATCGCCCGATGATGGCTTCGACTGCCGCGGGCACATCGGGGCGCACATCGCGAACCGGCGGTACATTGCCTTGCGTCACCGAAACCACGATTTCGGTGATGGTACTGCCCAGAAATGGCGGCACGCCGGTGAGCAATTCGTATAGGATTATACCGAGCGCCCAGATGTCAGAGCGCGCATCGGCATCACGCGCCGACTTCATTTGCTCGGGCGACATGTAGTAGGGAGAGCCCATGAGCGCCGAGGTGTTGGTCAGCCCCATGGATTCAGCGTCCGTCGTCTTCGATATTCCAAAGTCCAGTACTTTGATGATGGGTTCGCGCCGCGCACGCGTTACCAGGAACAGATTGGCCGGCTTCAAATCACGGTGCACGATTCCTAGTGCGTGAGCTTCGGCAATGGCCTCGCACGCCTGGAGAAGGTAGCCCGCGGCTTGGGTCACGGACATCGGCCCCGATTTTGCCAGAATGTCCGCCAAATCCTGCCCTTCGAGATATTCCATCACCATATAGGGAGCGCCGTTCGAGAGCTTGCCCACGTCACTGACGCGTGCAACGTGTTCGCTCTGAATGCGAACAGCTGCGCGCGCCTCGCGTACGAACCGCTCAGCGACTTGCTGGTTGCTCAAGACCTCGGGCAACAGAAACTTAAGGGCCACCTGCGTTTGCAGTTGCACATGGGTGGCTGCGACAACCACACCCATGCCGCCCGCGCCAATAACTCGGTCTACTCGGTACTTGCCATCGAGGACTTCGCCCTCGCACGCTGGAACATTTTCGAACGCCATCGCGGTCATTTTCCAACCCTGAGGATGGCGTTCACGTTCGGTGAGCTGTCAACGATGTACACGCTGTTTGCGTCAACGGCGATCGCGACGGTAAAGGCAAATGAATTGCCGCAATTGCCGTTGCATTGGTTGGGTGAAATGGCTCCTACCAAGTTGTCGGCAAGTTTTTGGGGCGTGCCACCCTTTGTAGCCATCTTGTACACGGTCGTGTCCGTTGCCCAGTAGAGATATTCCGCGTCCAATTGCATGCTGTTCACAACACCGGTGAACTGCGCAAAGTTGATCGCTTCGCTACCGTCAAGCGCGAAGCGAGCGATCGTTCCAACCGGAAACGCACTGTTGCTCTTGTTGTCGCCGCAGGGGCAGCCCCCCGAGGCCACGAACGCATAGGATTCGTTGGCAACAAACGACGTGAAACCGATGTCTTGCCCGTTGATCTTCGTCGGTATCGCAATGGGCCCCTTCGCCGCGCCCCCGAGCGGAATTGCCTGCAATTGCGTAGGCCCGTTCTTCGACGCATCGAAGAGCACAAGGGACTTGGTGACGACCAGGTTATTGTCAACCGATCCCGTGCCGACGAGTGTCCCCAGTGTCGCGACATTGGCGCCGGTGAGCGACGAGCTCATGACAACCAAGTCGCTATTCTGGTTTCCCATCCAATAGACGTCGGAATTGTCGAGCGCCAAGGCCGTGGGGCAGCCGATGTTGGGGGATTGCGAGTTCTCGACCAGCAGCGTGACCGCGCCGGCCGGAATCGATGAACTGACGAGCCCCGCAGTCTTGCAGTCTCCCCCAGAAGGACACGCCACACTATTCGACCAATAGTAGATGGCACTGTCGCTCAAAGCGAAGGGAACGCCGGAACTGCCGCAGCCGCTGACATCGCTCGCCATGGGATTGGGCGTACCTCCCGAAAGCGCCAAGGTCATGATCTGATTCTGATTTGAAGACCAATACAGGCCCGTGCTGTTGACTGAGAGCTTCGGCACCTGACCACTCGAAACATCGGCAAGCTTGCGCGCGCTGCCCACGCACGTGGAGCTCACGCACAGCGCCCCCACTTGGCAGGGGCTGCCGCAAGCGCCGCAGTGCAGTGCTTCGGAAGTCAGGTCCGTCTCGCATTGATTCTGCTCGGGGTTGACGCAGTTGTCATAACCGGTTTCGCAAGGATAAGGACCGCTGAACTCGCTCTTGCAGCCACAGAACGCAAGTGCCGTCAATGCCACGACGGCGGATCGCTTGCGACGCTCAACGAGCGCGAAGCCGAGACGCATGCGCGTCGAGATGGCGACCCGGACTGGAGACCTTGGCACAACATTTTGAGTCTATCGATGGGGCAACACTTGTGTCAATCAACCGTTCCAAGCGCTGCGTTCGTGCGCAATTGCCGCGCGTTTGCGCTAGGGTGCGTTGGATGAACGGACCCAGCTTTACCGTGCTGCTGTGACAAAAAAAACGCCATGGGCCCTTAAGTTCTCGCGGACTCAGATTCGAGACCCCGAACGCTAGAGACGCCGCGCTTTTGCAGTATCGCTCGCAGTTGGCTCTCGACGCGATGTCTAGCAAGCGGCACGGCGGCGTTGCGGGACAGGGTCTTGGGGCTTCAACATGCTACGAATCCGCGCCTCAAGACCGGGTCATGCACGTCATTCCTGAGGAGGTTTAATGCGACCGCTGCAAGAAGAGTGTGGCCTCGACATTTGGCCCACGGTTAGGAAGGTGCGCCATCTTGCGGTAACTGCATTTGGGCCACAAAAATCATTGCCATGACAACCATCGGACTTATCGGTGCAGGACACATTGGAAGCCAACTTGCGCGACTCGCGGTCGCGAACGACTACGACGTGGTGGTGAGCAACTCGCGCGGCCCGGAAACGCTTTCCGCGCTGGTCGCTGAACTCGGGCCAAGGGCGCGAGCAGCCACACCTTTGGACGCTGCCAAGGCAGGTGACATCGTCGTGGTCACGGTTCCGCTAAGGAACTACCGCTCGGTCCCTGTTGAGCCTTTGGCTGGCAAGATCGTAATCGACACCAACAACTATTACCCACAGCGCGACGGCAACATTGCTGAACTCGACAACGAGTTCGACAACGACGGCCGAGCTGCTGCAGGCACACTTGCCTACCTCCAGAGTCGTCAAAGCATTCAATCACATTTATGCCGCGGAGCTGACAACGCACGGGCAACCGGCAGGCTCGAAGAATCGTCGCGCCCTCGTCATTGCCGGTGACGATTTGGAGGCAAAAGCCACAGTTGCTCACCTGCTCGATCAGTTCGGCTTCGACACGGTCGATGCCGGCCCCCTCAAAGAGGGTTGGCGCATCCAACGCGATACGCCCGGCTATGGTCCCCGTCGCACTGCGGGCGAGCTACGCCGGGATCTCGCGGCGGCCAAACGCTACCGGGACATTTGACGATTGACGAAGCCCTCACGCGGGTCGGCCCGCAGCGTCCTCGTATTGGGGTTCAATTCCCCTTGGTGTGGTCGAGGACTGGCGCAGGGCGGCATCTGCCTGTATCGTGAAATGCACCCTCGGAGGATCGACGTGAAACGATGTTTGTATGTAGCCCTTGCTCTCTTTGCATTTGGATGTTCACCATCCGCGGCCACGGCTGGTGGCAAGAATGTGCAAGTCCAGAAGGCTGATCCGCCCAAGAACTGCGAAGAGATCAGTGTCATAACTGCGACCGCTTCGAATACCGGAAATGACGACGAGAGCGCGCGCGACAAATTGCGCGATCGAGCAGCGGAAAGGGGCGCCAACTACGTCAGGTTGGATAAGCTTGGCGGCAGTAGCACACTCAAGGAGTATACGGGGACAGCCTACAAGTGCCCTCCGGGAACGTGAACGTTCGTTGCGCATGCTTCAGCGCGGGCTTACATTCGCAAGCACGTCTCGGACGCGCACGACACTGCGAATCAGGCCGCGCGCGTAGAGCTCTCGTCGCCGCGATTCGCTCAAGTCGCCGGCGCGCCGCGCCGTGGCGGCGTGCAGCAAGATTGCGGTCGCTACACTAAGGTTCAGGCTTTCGACGAACCCGCGCATCGGGATTTTCACGCGATGCGAAGCGGCGTCCAAGAATGCCTCGCTCACGCCGTCGCGCTCGTTGCCCACGATCAGAGCCAACCGCTCGATGTGCCCGAGGTCGTCAGGCACGAGCGTGCCGTCCGCGCAAGCCGCGACCAGAGTGAAACCCAGTTGTCGAAGGCGCGCAATCGCCGCCTCGTACGACGCATGCCGCTCGACGTCGACCCAACGCTCCGTGCCGAGTGAGACTTTGCGCACGAACAAGAATGACTCGATGGATTCGACGACGTGCAGCGTCTGAATGCCGAACGCGTCGCATGTGCGCATCACGGCAGCGCCATTGTGTGGGTCGTGGGGCGCGTCCATCGCTACAGTGACATTGTCCGTGCGCCCGTTGATCACATCCAAGATGCGCGCGCGCCGGGGTTCGACGACCAGCGGTTCCAGAACTGAAATCAAACCCTCGGCGCTCCAGCCCCGAGTCCAAGGGTCGCCGTCCCGGTGGGCCGAAAGACTCACAACGCCGTCACTTTCCCTGCGCACGCGGCCAATTAAACAGATCCAGGTTGGCGGGGCAACCACACGATCCGGTAGCTGTGGCGTGCTTCGGCGTCGGCCTGCGGCCGCGAGTCGATATGCCCCGTTTTCCGTCGGCGCCGCGATTCGCCCGGGGCGAAAACGAGGTCTCTCATCTCTTGGGCCGCAGGGGTTCCGGCCCCTGCGGTCGTGCATGCCCTCACGCGTGGGCTTGCTCGCGAAACAAGGCGCGTTATGTTGGCCGAATCTGGCGCTCGACGGACGCCAAGCTCAGAAACGAGGCAATGGATATGGCTTCTGAAAAGGTGCGCGTGTTCAATGACGATAACTTCGATCAGGAAGTCCTCAAATCGGATGTGCCCGTGATCGTCGACTTTACGGCTACCTGGTGTGGGCCGTGCAAAGCTCTGGCCCCCATCATTGAGCAACTTGCCAATGAACTTGACGGCAAAGCCCGCGTCGGCAAGCTTGACGTCGATGATGCGCCGGCCACGGCGGGCAAATACGGCATCCGCGGCGTGCCGACCATCATGGTTTTCAAACAGGGCCAGCGCGCCGCGCAACACGTCGGCCTGACGACGAAGCAGAAGCTCGTCGAATTGATCGGACAGTAACACGCGTTGTAGGCCTGTGGCCGTGGCTACGCTCGTCGAGCGCGAGTCAAATCCCCGAACCGATCATCCATGTCGCCGGTTTGGAAGATTCCGATCAGCGTTCTTATGCCTGCTCGTCACGGTAACGCAATGCGCCCCGCGACAAACGCCAGCGCCGTTGTTCACCAAGCCCAGCGCTCCTTTGCCAATCAAGACGCAGCTCGCGCCGCCCAGTTGGGTCGCGCGTTTCTCGAACGCAACGGAGCTCACCGACTGCCTCGAGATTGAACGGGCTTGGCGGCTGTGCGTGGGCGCGCTCGGCGAACGCTGGCTCGAAGGCCCCGGCGAAACCTTGGCGTCACCCTACCTAGCGCCGGAAACTCTCGTGGCCGCCATTGGGACGGATTCGAAGTCCTGGATCTTCGTTGGACGGCACGGCAACCGCTTTATTGCCGACAGTCCGCTCGGGCCGTTTACCGCGACGCGCGTTTCACCGCGGCAATACGTGCGTTACGCGGCATCGGCCGGGCATTGGTTTGGCTTGACCGAGGCAGGCGAGTTGTGGCGCGGCACCGACGGCGATCTAGTTGGCGCGCGTGTCGCCGTGCCAGATAGAATCCTCGACTTCGCCATGTCGGGCGACGGCAACGGCGTCGCTGTCGGCATCCCTGAACGGATCTGGCTGACGCGAAGTTTCGGGTCAAGCTGGGAAGATCTCAAAGCGGGTCCGTTTGGAACCCGGTCTGTTTGCGTCGATGACCAGGGCGGCATTAGCCTGAAGACACTCATGTCCCAACCCGACATGACCGTCGAGGGCGTTCGAATTCGAACCCGGGGTGTTGCCACGGCACCCTTCAAATTGCGCAATGCGCCGGCACCTTTCATGCAGACCGAAGGCTTCGTCGAGGGCCGCATAGCGCAACGGCCCAACGAATTCGTGGAGATCCGCAGAATCGATGACTGCTGGCAAGTTGCGCGCGGCATGCTCGACAAACCCCTGCAATTCACCAAAACCACGGGGCTCGAGGATTGCGCCGATCTAAGGTTCGCAATGTCGTCGCAGACGTCATTGGCCATTTGCCGTCACGCCGCAGACAACTGCGCCGCTTTGACCCTGCGAATTTCTGACAGCGGCGCACTCGATTTCAAGAAGCTACCGGTCGCTGTCAGCGGCTGCTTCAGCGAGGTACGAATTGCGCCCGTCGTTGCCAATCGATTCATTGCGACGGGCCTTTGCGCGCCGCCCAAGAGCCCCAGCGCAGCTATGCGTGACAACTACCCTTTGGTCCAGGCAGAACCCCGTTGTCGTCCGAAGTCCCCCATCATTATTGACTTGGGGCCTGCTTCGCCTGGCAGCACGCCCGCGTTGCACTCGGTCGTGGCGGGTGTTGAAATAGTTCCGCCTGTCGTTGCTACCTCGCCAGAAAGTAGTCGCATTGCATTCGTTGCGAGCACGAGGCCGAGTCTGCCTTGGCTCTTATACTACTCGATGGACGCGGGCAACACGTTCAAGGCGCACTCGATCGACGAGCTGCCCGTGACCAGCGCGCCGGCGCGGGCGCCAGCCGCGTCGGCCGTACGCGAGCGGCGTGAGATACGCTCGCTGCATTTCGCCGACGATCGCAGTCTATCGTTGGTACTCAAAGCCAATGACGCGCCCGTTATCATCAACTTCGACGATCGCGGCAGCCTGGTGGCCTCGGCAATACCACCGCCCGCAGTTTCGCGCGCCGACGCCGTGGGTTCGCGCATCTTGGCGGTCTCTCTGACCGAGCGCAACGTGTACGAAAGCATGGACCGGGGTGCCTCGTTCGAGCTGGTCGATCATTTGCCGGCAGCCGCCTGCTTGACATCGCGCAGTTGTCCGGTCGTGTGCACGTCGAGCGGGTGCCTGATCGGCGAGCGGTTCACGCGCGTGAGTTGGGGCGGCCACGGCGCCCGACCGCTCGACATCACGGGCACGGCTGGGATCCCCGAATTCGAGCCGCCCACGGATCGAGTGAACTTTCGCACCGCGCTTGTGTGTCAAGCCAGTGCCAAAAACGTTGTCTCAGGCCTGACGCAGGCGCCCGTGCCCGAACTGACGAGCCTTGCCAATTGGCTTTGGATTAGCCCTTGGCAGAACTGGCAAAACGGCAGCGCTGGCGCCTACCGCGCGCCTTACGGCAGCACGCGCATCGAGGCAACCACGGCACTCGAGCCGATAGCGCACGCCGAGCAGGCTGGGCTCGCCGTCAACTTCGATGATGCCGGCCTTGCCTTTTTGCGGTCGAAGAACGTACCGAAAACTGGCGAACCCTTCGGGGAGCTCGAGCTTGCCTGGACGGCGTACAAGCTTCCGACTTGGTACCACGCGCGTTTCCGTGACGCCGTGCCCAGCCAAAGCCGCGACACTTACCTGCTCGGCTCCAACAAAGCTCGGCGCCTGCTGCCGGCGCATCTTGCCGTGTCTGACAATGGCGTTCTCGTTCAGCCGCATGCCGACAACGGCCAGCCGCTGGGGGCGACGTTCGTGACGCAAGGCGCTAGCCGCAACGTCCCGAGGATTACGTGGCCGTTCGATCGTGTTCGCGATCAACGCTTGGCGGCCAGCCCCGGCGCTTGGCTCGCGTTTGCATTCGATGAGTCCGGCTCCGTGTTGCTGCGCGCGCGCACGGCCGCCGACAACGGCGCATGGGAATTTTCAGCCCAAACCGTGGCCGGGCGCTGCGCGCAATACTTTGGCGGCACGCATCCATATTTGGTTTTGGGCGCCGCGGCACGTGGACGCCCATTGCAGTCGCTCGAGGCGTACCCAATGCCGGTGCGCGGCTGGGCGCTCGACGCGCCGCTGCACTTGCCGTTGCCGGAAAGCCTGGACGAGCCACCACCCGCTTGCACGGCGCGCGACCGGCGCGAACTCACTCGCGTGGTCGTCCCGCTATTGCCCGCCGCAGCGCGCGCGGTTGGCTACCGAGACTCGAAGGATCAGATGCATTGGCTCGTGGCAAATCAGGCGGTCATGTACGCCTCTCAAACGCGCGCCTGCGTCGATACGTTGTGGGCCGAAACGCTGCCAGGCATGACGCCGATCCACGCGGTCGTGCCGCTGCAAGACAGTCAGCACGCCTGGATCTTCATCACCAAACGCGCGAACGGCGAGTCCAAGGTTGATGCTACGTCCGCGAGTTGTCGTTTCGACGCGTCCGCGAATCCGCCGCCAGAATTCGAGACGCGCACTCAGGCGCGCTACAACTTGGACCATTTGCCGCTGCGGAATTAGTCAGGTCCGGGTTGAGCGGTTTTAATCGCTAGCCTCAACAAGGCTCAGATTTGCCGAGTTTGCACGTGAACGATCGTGGGCGGGAGGTTTCGCAGGACGGGCAAGCTTGTTACTAACCTGAGCGCGATTTCGGCTAGCCCCCGCGTGACAATGCCGTAGGGTACGATGGAAACCCTCTCGACGCGCGGGCTCCAGCTCCTAAGCAGTGGCTCAATCTCGTCGCGGTTCACTCCCCATGGCATCGGAGGGGTCCGGTAGTGGCGCGTTTTGGCGAGCCCTCTGAGTGTTTTGTTCGAGAACCAGCGCGGGATGGTATCGAACATCACGTCAACCCCGGGAAGGCGCTCTACGATGGTCGTAAGGAGACGCTGGACATCGCTCTGCTCGAAATACTCTAGTAATCCCTGAGCCGTCACAAACACGCCACGTGCCGTGTTGACCTCGTCGAGCCAGCCGAAGTCGAGCGCGCTTTTCGGGACGTCGCGACAGCGTGCGCAGGGGGGTATCAAGCGCGAGCGCACGTCGGTCGCTTCCGGCACATCGACGCAGAGCCACTGCACGATGCCGTCGTCGCAGCGTTGGAACTGCGTCTCCAGGCCGGCACCGAGTTCGACCACGGTTGCGCCCAAATGCGCAGCCATCCAAGGGCGAACCGTGTCGTCATAGATGCGCGACCGCATTGGGTGCGACCGGTCGGGCTTGCCAAAACTGCGTTCGTAGGCGTACGCGATCGACTCGTAGATACGCACGCAGTCTGGATCGGGCAGAAACGTGTCAGAACGCCGGGCTTCGCTCGCACGGTTGTGGAGCGTCCACAACATGGTCTCAGGGATGCCGGTCAGATTGACGGGCGCAACGTTCGGCGTTTGGTCGTCGATATTCATACCTAAATTCTGTATGCTCGCCCAAGGCATTGCCACTTTCATTCGAGACTATTCGCATGGCGACACGACGCAACAAGGTCCTCCCCCGAAAACATCCTAAGCAAGAGCGCGCAGCGGCCACTGTGGATGCCATTCTGCAATCGACCGCTTACATTTTGATCCGTGATGGCTGGGAAGGTCTCAACACGAACAAGATCGCCAAGCGCGCGGGCGTCAACATTGCGTCGCTCTATCAGTACTTTCCGAACAAGCAAGCGATCGTGGTCGAACTGCAGCGACGCCACATCGCGCGAGCGCGTCAAACCCAGCCACACCAGCTTCAGTGTTTGCGCAATCAGCCCGATTTGCGATCGGTACTGAGACTTGTCATACAGCACGTGATTGCTGAACACAGCGAGCAACCTGCGCTTCACCGCGTGTTTTCCGAAGAACTCCCCCGGTCAACTCGACGCAAGATTCAGATGACGAAGGACGGCTCTGAGCAAAATGTGCAGAGTATGTGGCGTGCCTGCATCGAACCATTCGCCAAGAACGTCCCCGATCTGGAGATCTCTACTTTCGTTCTGAAATCCGCTGTCCACGCGGTCATTCATGATGCTGCTACGGAACGTCCGGAGCTGCTGCAATCAGTAACGCTGTCCGACGAGCTGGTGGCGCTCATCGAGCGCTATCTAGTGCGGCCGCAACAATGACTGCCCCGCTCGAACACGCCGCGGCCCCTCGCTTTTCCACCCCATCTGGCTTCCGGCTATCCCAACGCCGTAGCTGGTGATCCACAGATCGAAATGGCCCGCCGTCAACCCCATCTGGCTTCTGGCTTGCCCATCTGGCTCGCCCAAATCAAGCCCAGAACCAAAGCCCAAATCGTTGGTGATTTCTCGATGCGGCCGCTGCTTGACAGTGGAACGTTCGGCCCTAGAAGTGCTGAGAGGAGACCACGATGAGCAACGAACAGGTGGCGCCTGAAACGAAAGGTGTTGCGGTGAAGTTACTTGCAACGGTTGACCTTGGCCTTGAGATCGAGGGCATGGCAGGGCGCCAACTGCGAATGCGAATTGTGACCATCGAGCCTGGAGGCGTCTTCGGCCCGATTCACGACCATAAAGGCAGGCCAGGCACCGTCTACATCCTGCAAGGAACGATCACTGACCACCGAAATGGAGTTGCTACGGACTACGGCCCAGGAGTGGGCTGGCCCGAGGATAGGAGCACCACACACTGGCTCGAGAACAGAGGAACGACTCCGGCGGTGGAGATCTCGGTCGACATAGTCAGGCGAGAGTAGACTCAGGGCCGACCTCTAACACGCGGTCCGGAACCAATTTTGGGAAAGGATCTGGGATTGGGTCAGCCTAATGGGGAGCGCCTGCTAGGCACTGATGCTTCCGCCAAGATGGCCTTCCTTCTGGTAGCGCGTGAAGAGCTGGCCCCAGGGAGTTCCGGCTTGCCACTCTTCGGCGATGCGCTTGAATCGTGCTGGCCATTGGATGTAGTCGTGATTGAACTCGGACACGAAGATCGGGAATTTGACGAGCGGGGTCCGCATGATGAGCGGTTGAAGGAACTTGGTGGGCCCAAACCACGCCAGCCAGGCAAGGAAACCGTGGAAGTTACTGCCGACCTTGAAGCCCCAGTTCTCTCGGGCGGCATCCACATCCCCCACGATCTCGATATCGCGAGGATCGCCCACACCGAGGCCCCGCTCGTGCGCAAGCCGGATGTATGCGAGGCTAAGCGGATCCATGCCCATGATCTTGGCCGCGACCGCGTCGATGGCGACTTGGTCCGCTGAAGCCAAGATGACATTCTTGACCTCCGGACGCATTGTGCGGGGACCGGGACCATTGCCCGCCGTCGTACCATCCATCAACGCGAAGAGGCCCGTGTGGATCTCCTTTTGGATAGTGAGCAAGTCCACGAGTGTCTCGTGTATCCATGTGTGGGTATAGTGCCGGTGGGTGTTCAGCAGGCCGCCGAACGCGTTCTTCATGGCGCCTGTGGTCGTCGTGTACAGGTGGCACTTGGTGGTGGGCAGATGGACGATGTTCTTGCCCTCCAAGAAGTCGGGTATATGCAACCCCTCGGGAAAGATCTTGTGCAAGGCGAGCATCTCACCCTTCGGACGGTAGGGTATCCACTTCATGTCCTCCGGCTTGAAGTTATACTTTACAGGGATCTCGTAGTGCTTGAAGATGGGCAGGTAACCGTTGAGATCCTCACCCTTGAACGCGTCGATAACGACAGTCTTGTTTTGAAGGCACACCAGATCGGTGTACCCGGCTTTCCGTAGCGCGAGCACGGTCCCCTCGAGCTGCCACGGCGTCGTGTTGGCGCTCGGCATCGGGAAGTGCCACGAGATGTTGTCTTTGAGGATTGTGGGAGTGTTCGGCGCCAGAGCCTGCGGCCCCCCGCCGAGTTCAAAGAGCCGCTGATAGTCGGCCAACGCTGTCTCGGGGCGTGTGCGCAGGATTGCAACTTTTGATTTTTGTGTCATCGGACGATAAGCTCCGTTCGCGCGGAGCTTCTACCACGTCGCGGGTCCGAGCTAAAGGTACCCAGCGAATGATGCACCCGAAGCCGTGCCAACTGAACGTGAGGTGCCTCCAACCCACTTGGGTTCCAGCTTCCTCGTTCAATGGCTTGTCAAGATCGGCCCCCCTGTCTTCAATGGCTTCCGCTGAAATCTGCACGCCCGCATTTTCATTGAGCCAAAAGCTAACCCGCGCGCCTGCAGCCTGATCCCGACGTCGCTCCTCAGCGACACGAAGGGTACGGGGGAAGTCTGGGTCCTCCTCGGGGTGGGCGCATTGCTCCGACGCCGCCGGACTCGGTGACGGCCTCAAGCGCGCGATAACTTGGACCACTTGCTGTTGCGCATTTTGCCGCTCGCGCCGAAAATATCGCTCTGCAGCGGTGTGAAGCTCGATTCTGGATTGACGGAAGCCACCGCGAATGAGACGAGTCGGCGTTGCCAATGCAGAACGTCCCTGGTCACTTCGTCCGCCGTACGAGTTCCTGGCGTGAAATCGCCCCTATGGTGTGGGGCAAGCCCGGCGATCCAAGTATCTACGGCATTCTCGACGTAGACATCTCCAAAGCGCTGCCGTACCTCGAACGGCGTGAGCGCGAATCAGGAGTGCGCCTGACGCTAACTCACTTGGTAACTCGGGCCGTCGCGATGGCTTTCAAGCGACATCCTGAATGCAATGCTTACGTAAGATGGGGACGCATCTATCGGCGCCGTGACGTTGATCTATTCGTACTTGTCGCAACGACCACCAAACCCGATGGTGAGGAAGGTTCTCTAGACGCCGATTTGACCGGGTTGCGGCTGGCAAGCGCAGACACATTGAGTCTGACGGCGATCGCAACGGAACTGCAGTGCAAGGCGTCTGCCGTGCGGTCCGGCAACGATGTGGCTATTGGACCGCTCAAGCGCGCCCTTTGCGCGTTACCTAGCCCGATAGCTCGGCTTGGACTGGCCCTTGTGACGTTCGTGCAGTATGGGCTGAACGTCAACCTGTCGAGTTTCGGCGTGCCAAGAGATACGTTTGGTGGCGCCCTCATCTCGAGCATGGGCGTGTTTGGCATAAAATACGGTTTTGCTCCGCTGGTGCCGGCAATGCGGCTAAGCTGTCTAATTGGGGTTGGCCGTGCAGAACCGCGCGCTGTCGTCGTTGACGGAGACATCGTCGTGCGCACGATTTTGCCCCTCTCGGCAACTCTCGATCACCGGGTCGTGGACGGCTTTCACGCGGGGCGCTTCGTCGCGACACTCACCGCGCTGGTCGGCGATCCCGAGGGCAACGGTTTGTGAGGAGGTTGGCGCTTGGCCGTTTTCACCCAACCGGCTTGCTGTCTCTTCAACGGTCGGGCGCCAGGTCGATGGTCACGTGCACCTTGCGCAATGCTGAATCGGGTTCAAAAGGCAATCTCGAGACTGCACGGATGATGCAGCGTGAAGTCGATGCATCGCTCGGCTCCGTGGTGGCTGTCGCACCTAATAGTCGTCCTGCCTTGACCGCTATACACAAGTGGACACGAACGTAGTGCGCCATTCTGCATGGCTTGGTCCAGGCACGCGAGTCCAACACTGCGCCAAAGGCTGACCGCGAAAGATCGACCGGCAATGGCTCGACCTGTTCGTCCGTCTTGGAATCGGGATCGGCTACCCTTTCGCAAGCGGGTAATCGGTCTGCGTCGGTCACCAACGGCGTCACGTCCTGATTCTGCGATACAGCGGGTTCGTTGATATTGTCCACGGGGGCGGCAGCCGGCGGAGTCGGCGCGGAATTCAACGCCCTCAATCGTGCCGGTGCCGTGTCGGACGTTGGCGCCGCCCCGGAACGGGCTCGGAACCAAGGTAGCCATCCATAGAGAATACCGTGACCGACCGCGACTGAGACAACCCAAACAACAACGGCAAATGGAAGCCAGCTGCGCGACTGTGCGACCTTTGGTTCGGGAAGATCACCTGGAGGTAGTCGCAAACGACGCTTGGGCTCAAACGTGACGGCCACAGAATCAGCCTACCAGTCCGCCCGCTTTGGGCAAAGCGGTTCGGATACGCCGAGCATATTGACTCAGCCAAAAATAGAGCGCAAAGACCCTTTTCTGTGAAGCGCATTGCACAAATCATTCTCTGGTTGGCCGTGTCAGTTGCGGGCGCTCTCGCCTATCTTGTCGTGGCGATTCACCGCGGCGAGCCGCTTAGCGCTGCGTGGATACTGACCGCTGCTCTATGCACACTGGCGGCAGGCTATCGTTTCTACTCCAAATGGATTGCCGCAAAAGTTCTGGCGCTCGATGACAGCCGCGCCACTCCGTGTGAAATCCATGAAGACGGCCGCGACTTCGTACGAACCAACCGTTGGATCGTGTTTGGTCACCATTTTGCCGCTATCAGCGGCCCGGGGCCGCTCGTCGGGCCCGTGCTGGCGGCGCAGTTCGGCTATTTGCCGTCGATCCTCTGGCTTCTCATCGGCGTCGTGTTAGCGGGTTCAGTCCAGGATTTCATTGTCTTGGTCGCATCGATGCGCCGTGACGGAAAATCCTTGGGGGAAATGGTCAAGGACGAGCTCGGGACCACGGCGGGGTTGCTTTCGCTCATCGCCATCGTGAGCATCCTCATCATCCTCATTGCTGTGCTTGGCCTAGTTGTCGTAAAGGCGCTAGCGCACAGCCCTTGGGGAACCTTCACAATTGCCATGACGCTGCCGATTGCGGTGTTCATGGGCGTCTATTTGCGATTCATACGTCCCGGTCGAGTGTTGGAGATTTCGCTAATCGGCGTGACGCTGCTTTTGCTGAGCGTCTGGCACGGTCGCTACTTTCACGAAGTGCCAATGCTGGCGCGTTGGTTGACCTTCGACGCAACAACCCTTGCCTGGTCAATCATCGTCTATGGTCTGTGCGCATCGATATTACCGGTATGGCTGTTGCTGGCGCCGCGCGACTACCTGTCCACGTTCATGAAGCTGGGGACTATTGCGGCGCTCGCAATTGGAATCATGATTGTATTGCCGCCCCTGAAAATGCCAGCGTTTACCCGGTTCGTCGATGGATCCGGGCCGGTGTTTTCCGGGAAGATATTTCCGTTCTGCTTCGTGACGATTGCATGCGGGGCCATCAGCGGTTTCCATTCTCTGATCGCTTCAGGGACTACACCCAAACTCATTACCCGCGAGACACACGCCCGCGCCATTGGTTACGGCAGTATGCTGCTCGAATCGAGCGTAGCTATCATGGCACTTATTGCGGCGTGCACGCTCGAGCCGGGCGTGTATTTCGCAATGAACAGCCCAGCCGCCATTGTGTCGAACAACGCCGCACGCGCCGCTCAAGTTATTTCCGGCTGGGGCTTTCCCGTCACCGCATCGACCTTGTCTCACATGGCCAGCGATCTCGGCGAATCGACATTGCTCGGCCGGGCTGGCGGGGCTCCAACGCTCGCTGTGGGCATGGCGCAAGTGTTCTCGTCAGTCATCGGCGGGCGGCATCTCATGGCGCTCTGGTACCACTTCGCCATCATGTTCGAGGCGCTCTTCATATTGACCACGGTCGATGCGGGGACGCGCGTCGGTCGATTCCTTGTGCAGGCAGGGCTCAAGCAGATCCATCCATCGTTGGGTGAGACGCACTCGTGGCTTTCGAATTTGTTCGCAAGCATGTTGTTGGTGGGTGGCTGGGGATATTTCCTGTATCAGGGGGTGGTCGATCCTCTCGGTGGCATCAACAGCCTCTGGCCGTTGTTTGGAATTGCGAATCAACTCCTCGCAGTCATTGCGTTGTGCTTCGCAACCACCGTCTTGCTCAAAATGGGCAAGCTTCGAAGCTGCTTCGCGTCTCTTGTGCCCCTGGCTTGGGTGGCCACCGTCACGTTCGCCGCAGCACTGCAGAAGGTGTTCAGCACCGATCCCAAGATCGGGTTCTTGGCTGCGGCAAGGGGGCTCGCGGCACAATTGAGCAAAGATGGGTCGTCGGAAGCAGGTGTCACCGTCGTGTTGCGCACGCAGTTCAATTTGCGCGTTGACGCAGTGGTCGCAATGTTCTTCTTGGTGCTCGTTGCTGCCATTGTCGTGCTTTCGGTCTGGCATTGGATCATGCTGATCACGGGTCGGCGCCCAAGTGTGCTCATGGAAACGCCGATTGTCCGCTTGTCGAATGAACAATTGCTGGACAACGGGGGCGGACTTGTCAGGCGATCGATTCAGGGCGCGGGCGTGTTCGTTCTGGGACTGATGCGCCAAGTCGTGGGTGAACCCGTGGACAACCGAAGTGGAGAAGCCAACGGAGGCGCTCAATGCAAGACTCTAGTGGCATCTGAGGCGGGACGGGCTTGGGTTCATCGCGTCAGTCATCGAGGCAACCAGCCTAGGTGCTGCTAACCAGCATGTTGGGCGCTCGGCCGACGCATTCGGCCTAAATTTCAGCTGAAGCCTTGCCGTTCGATATTTGTCGCCTGGCCGACGTGACTCGTGTGGTCGATCTCGAGTAACCTTTTTGGTTCGTGTATGCGGTACCTGGTCTTCAATAAGTCTACTTCCGCTTGCTGGCGCCTTGAGACGAATTCGAGCAGTTGGCGGCGTCATGCAACTTGATTTCACAGCGCGCGAACTAACGATCAAGCTCGTCTATTACGGGCCAGCGCTCAGCGGCAAGACAACGAATCTGCAGGCATTGCACGCGGCGAGCTCTCCGGAAGCCACTGGACGACTCATGACGCTGGAAACGCGTGATGACCGAACGCTGTTCTTCGATCTACTGCCGCTTACGTTCGGATCGGACAGGGGGCTCAGCGTGCGTCTGAAGGTGTTCACCGTGCCAGGGCAGGTCATTCACTCGTCCACCCGAAGGCTGGTGCTTCAGGGAGCTGACGGCGTCGTCTTCGTGGGGGACTCGCGCGAGGTCGAGTCAGAACACAATGCGGAATCATTCCGCGACTTGAGGGAGAACCTTAAGCAGAACGGACTTAGCACCAAGCAGATGCCGCTGGTTCTGCAATTCAACAAGCGTGACTTGCCCGGTATTCGATCGGAATCCGAGCTGTCCGACTTGGCCGCGCAAGGCAAAGAACCCGTATACCTGGCTGTCGCAACCAGGGGCACGGGTGTTGTTGAACACGTTTATTGGAGCATTGCATCTGACTTGGCAATCGCTGGATGTCCGACATTCATTCATTGAGAAGTTCGGCTTTGACACAACGGCCTTCTTCACGGATGTATTGTCGAAGTTCAATGACACGCGGTCGTTGAACGCAGTCTTGACGGCCCGGTGGAAGGCGTACGTGGTCTCGACGTGCGAGTTGACGCCCTGTTCTCGCAGGACCGCCACCTTGGGGCGTGCCCCAGGGCGACGTAGGGGCGCCACGTCCTCGTCGGGGTCGAAGCCCGGGGCCACGACGAGGCCGGGGTGGTCGTCGACGCCGACGGCGTCGGGCTCGGCGTCGGCGCAGTCGGGGTTGTCGCGCAGCCGGCAGATCCGCCACGGCACACCTCGTCCCAGGCCCGGAACAGGTCGCGGACCGGCTCGTCGAGCACCACCTCGCCGGCCTTGTCCGCGCACCCGCACCCGCGGTTGCGGGGACGGGGACGGCGACGCGCGCGGTGAGCGCGGCCAGGCCGTGAGCGGCGAGCACCTCGAAGGCCTCGTCCTGCCGGGCGCCCGGCACCTCCACTCACGGCGCCGAGTTCCTCCGTGAACAACTGCCGCGCCGTGAGGGGCTCCACGTCCAGGCCGCACCCGGAGGCGAAGGCGCTCTCGCAGAGGGCGGCCCACAGCCCGCCGTCGGAACGGTCGCGGATAGCCCGACGCGAGGCCACGCCCGCGCAGCTGGTTACGGCCGTCACGAGGGCGACGAGCCGGGCCGGGTCGTCCAGGTCGGGCACCGGGCCGCCGAACGTGCCACAGGTCTGGGCCAGGATCATCCGATCCACCGAGCCGGTCACGGCCGGCGCCGAGGTCGACGAGCAGCATCACGGTGGGCAGGTCCCGGCCGCCACGCAGCTGCGGGGTGAGGGTGCCCCGGACGTCGCTCAGCGCCGCGAAGGCGGAGACCACCAGGGACACCGGTGAGGCGACCTGGCTGGGCGGCGCCCGCGGCGTCCGTCCAGCGCGTGCGCATCGACAGCGAGTCCTTGCCCACCGGCACCGACACCCCCAGTGCCGGGCACAACTCCATCGCCGACGGCGTGCACGGTGTCGTACAGATCGGCGTCCTCGCCGGGCTCCCCGGAGGCGGCCATCCAGTTGGCAGAGAGCTTGACGCTCGCCAGGTCGATCGGCGGCGGCCAGCAGGTTGGTGAGGCCTCCCCCACCGCCATGCGGCCGGAGGCGGCAGCGTCGATCAGCGCGAACGGCATGCGCTCGCCCATGGCCATCGCCTCGCCGGCGATGGCCGACGTAGGTCGGCGAGCGTGACCGCCACGTCCGCCACCGGCACCTGCCAGGGGCCGACCATCTGGTCGCGGGCGAGAGCCCGCCGACCGTGCGGTCGCCGATGGTGATCAGGAACGCTTGCTGGCGACGCTGGGTGGCGCAGCACCGCGTAGGCGGCCTCCCGCAGATCCAGGCCGGCCAGGTCGAAGCGGCCCGGAGCGCGGCCGAGCGGGCGACGTCGCGCGTCATCGCGCGGCGGCTTGCCGAGCAGCACCTCCATCGGCATGTCGATCGGCGTTGTTGCGAAGTGGCGGTCCGGCCAGCACAGTCGGCCGTCGTCGGTGGCGTCGCCGACGACGGCGTACGGGCAGCGCTCCCGCTGCGCACACGACCGAAGCAGCGCCAGCTCTCCGGGGCGATCGCCAGGACGTAGCGCTCCTGCGCTCTCGTTGCACCAGATTTCCCTCGGGCTCATGCCCGTCTCTTCGATCGGCACCGTCGCGCAGGTCGAACCGCGCACCCAGCCCGGCGTCGCCCACCAGTTCGGGGAAGGCGTTGGACAGGCCGCCGGCGCCGACGTCGTGCATGCAGAGGATGGGGTTCTCCTCGCCCGAGCGCCCAGCAGCGGGTCGATGACCTCCTGGGCGCGGCGCTGCATCTCGGGGTTGCCGCGCTGCACGGAGTCGAAGTCCAGGTCTGCGGCGTTGGCGCCGGTGGCCATCGAGCGAGGCCGCGCCGCCGCCCAGGCCGATCCGCATGCCGGGCCCGCCCAGCTGGATCAGCAGGGTCGCCCGGCGGGAAGTCGCTCCTTGTGCGACGTGCGCGCGCCGGATGTTGCCCATGCCGCCGGCGATCATGATCGGCTTGTGGTAGCCGCGCACGCCGGCCGTCGACCGTCCTGTTCGAAGGTGCGGAAATAGCCGGCCGAGGTTGGGGCGGCCGAATTCGTTGTTGAAGGCCGCGCCGCCCATCGGGCCGTCGATCATGATCTGCAGCGGGAGACGATGCGGCCGGGCTGCCGTGGTGCTCGCGCTCCCAGGGCTGCGTCGGTGCCGGGCAGGCGCAGGTTGGACACGGTGAAGCCGCTCAGGCCCGCCTTGGGCTTGGCGCCGCGGCCGGTGGCGCCCTCGTCGCGGATTTCGCCGCCGGCGCCGGTGGCCGCGCCGGGGAACGGGGAGATGGCGGTGGGGTGGTTGTGCGTCTCCACCTTCATCAGGATGTGCGACGAGCTCCGTCGGCGCGGTAGATACCGCCTGCGGCGTCCGGGCA
Organism: uncultured delta proteobacterium; assembly: GCA_963811985.1. Taxonomy (GTDB): domain Bacteria; phylum Myxococcota_A; class Polyangia; order Polyangiales; family Polyangiaceae; genus FEN-1139. The sequence continues at coordinate 3,491 of CAWEUH010000043.1, read as the reverse complement.
AGCCAGCGCCCCGCCGACCTGCGGCCCCTCGATCACCGCCGCGTTGTCCCGGTACGCCGACAGCACGCCCTGCCGGGCCGGCCTGCGGCGGTGTGGCGGATCATCTCGAACAGGGACCGGTGCTGCGGCTCGCCGTCGATCACGAACTCGGCGTTGAAGATCTTGTGGCGGCAGTGCTCGGAGTTGGCCTGCGCGAACATCATCAGTTCGACGTCGCTGGGGTTGCGGCCGAGCCCGCAGAAGACGCGACGAGGTAGTCGATCTCGTCGTCCGACAGCGCCAGGCCCAACTCCGCGTTGGCGCGCTCCAGCGCCTCACGCCCTCGGCGAGCACCGGCGATGCGGCGCAGCGCCGGGCCTCGCGTTCGTCGAACAGCCGGCGGACGCCTCGACGCTCCCCCACACGGTCTCGGTCATCCGGTCGTGCAGCAGCGCCGCACAGGCCGCCCACACCGCGGCGTCAGGCCAGGGACCCGCAAAGCGGTACTCGACGACCCGCTCGACCCGCCGCACCGACAGGCTGCAGTTACGGGCGATGTCGGTGGCCTTCGACGCCCACGGCGAGATCGCGCCCCGGCGAGGGCCGACCACGACCACGGCACCCGGACCATGCTCGGCGGCGGGGCGGTCACCGTCCAGCAGCCGGGCCAGGGCGGCCTGCGCCGCGTCGTCGAGCGGGGCATCGGTGGCGACCCAGCGCAGGTGACGGGCCATCACACCGTCGAGCCGCGGCGCGACCGCCCGCAGCCGCTGCAGCAGTGCGGCGGTGCGGAAGGCGGAAAGGGCGGTACCGCCCTCGAAGAGGGCCAGAGCAGGACGGGTCACCGGGGTCCCGAATCCGGACGGCGGCATGGCGGCACGTCAGGCTACCGGCACCGGCTGGCGCCGGCGTTCCCGGGCCGGTCCGGCGGGGGCTGACTGCGTCAGCTGTCGTCAGCGGCCCCCGCGCCCCACGGACGCAGCGCACGACCTACCCGATCGCCGGCAGGGTGCGCTCCTCGTGGTCGAGCTCGGTCTGCAGGATGCGCAGGTCCGCGTCGGGCAGGTAGCCGCGTCGCGCCGGCGCAGCATCCTCCGCGCTGGTCCACGATCACCGCTCGGCGCAGTCGCACCGAGGCCTCGTCGCCGGACGAGCCGGGGATCTACCGTCCTCCGCGGCCTCCAGCAGGTCCAGCCTGCGGCGGTAGCGCTGTGCCCGTTGTTCCAGGCCGGTCCGGAGCCTGGTGACGGCCTCCGCGGGCACGTCGTCGTCACCGCTGAGCTCGTCGAGTCGAGCCAGGGCCGCACGGACGGCGGCGGCCCGGGCCTCGTTGCGGGTCACCGCGGCAGCCGCGGGACCGGCGCGCAGGGCCGGCGGCCCGGACGATCGGCGTGAAGGTCAGGCCCTGCCCGATCAGTGTCACCAGGACGACCACAAAGGCGCAGAACAGCAGCAGATCCCGGGCAGCGAACGGGTGCCGTCGGCCAGGGCCAGGGGCAGGGTGAACACCGCCGCCAGAGCGATCATGCCCCGGGTGCCCGCCCAGCTCAGCACGAGCACCTCCGGCACGGAAAGCCGCTTGTCATGGTCCGCCGGTGCCCCGCCCAGCCGGGTGTGCAGGGCGCGCGGCAGGATCTGGGTCAGCCCCAGCCACATCGGGCGCACCACCAGGACGGCCCCGGTGCACACCACCGCGGCGGTCACCATCGTACCGAACGGGAGCGGTCCAGGCCGCCGACGACGGGTGCGAGCTGCTGCCCGATCAGCAGGAAGACGAAGCCCTCGAGCAGGAAGTCGACCAGCCGCCACACCGCCCGGGCCTGCAGTCGGCTCGCCCCGGACGTCACCCGGGCGGTGTCGTGCCCCACCATCAGACCGGCCACCGCGACCGCGAGGACCCCCGACACGTGCAGCTCCTCGCCGAGCAGGTAGGCGGCGAAGGGCGTCGCCAACGAGACGCTGCTGACCAGCACCGGATCGCTCACCCAGGAGCGCAGCAGCCGGACCAGCACGGCCACGGCGGCACCGACGAGCAGGCCACCGCTGGCGGCCAGGCACGAACTGGACCGCCGTGCGGCCGATCGAGAACTCGCCGCTGGTGAGTGCCGCGACCGCCACGGTGAGGGTGGTCAACGCCGTCGCGTCGTTGAGCAGCCCCTCGCCCTCGATCAGCGTGACCAGACGGGGCGGCAGGCTGGCCCGGTGGCCGACGGCGAGAGCGGCCACCGGGTCGGGCGGGCGACCGCCGCGCCCAGGGCGATGCCGGCCGCCAGGCCCACGCCCGGCACGAACAGCTGGAAGCCGACGCCCACCAGCACGGCGGTGAGCAGTACGAGGACCACCGACAGGCTGATCACCACGCGCAGCACATCCCGGATGGCCGGCAGCGAGGAGTCGAGGGCCGCGCTGTAGATCAGCGGTGGGATGACGAAGGTGAGGATGAACTGCGGGTCGAGCTCGACGTTGGGGCCCGGCAACGTCGCGTAGACCGCGCCGTGACGGTGAGCAGCGCCGCGGCGGGCAGCCCGGTCCGATCGGAGATCAGCTGGACGGCTATGGTGACGGCCACGGCCGCGAGCACGAATCCCAGGACGGCGGGCACGGACACCTCCGGCGCTGGCGGCCGGTCCGTGGCCCGCCGGTCGGCGAGCCTCGCAGGTGCCGCTGGTCGGATCGGCTCTGGTCGTTGCGCGGGCCGCGCACCGCAGGCGCAGGTCTTGGACCACGATGACAGCAGGGACGACGAGCAGCACGACGACGAGGCACCCGAGGGGGCGAGCTCGTCCACCAGTTCCGCGCGGCCACCACGGCCTCGGCGTGCGCCTGACCGGCGACCCTCCGGTCCAGCGGGGGCACGATCACAGCCGTCCCCGCCGCCGCCGACCGCGGTCGCCCCGGTGGGCACCGGCTGTCCCGGCGAGGGGACCGTAGCGGACGGCCCAGCCCGACAACAGGCTAGACTTTTGTTGCCACCCCTTCTATCGTCCTGGTGTCCGTTCACCGCCACCGCCTGCATCGGCCGCACCGGCATCGTCGGACGTCGGCCTGTCGGGTCATCAGCGAACGTCGGGAGACGCCATGGCGGCAGGCGCTTCCGCGACGTACTCGTGATCGCGCGGACGCAGGGAACCTGAGATGTCCATCCCGCTGCCCTACCGGGCCTGTCTCGTCATCATCGGTGGCGGCATCGTCGGCACCTGTGTGGCCTACCACCTGACGCGGCTCGGCTGGACCGACGTCCTGCTCCTGGAGCAGGGCCAGTTGTCCGCGGGTCCACCTGCACGCCGCCGGCCTGGTCGGACAGTTGCGGGCCACCGAGAGCGGGACGCGCCTGGTCCAGTACTCGGCGGCGCTGTACGCCGGGCTGGAGGCCGAGACCGGGCTGTCGTCGGGCTACAAGGAGTGCGGCGGTGCGACCGTGGCGCGCACCCCGGAACGGATGATGCAACTGCGCCGGACGGCCGCGACCGCCGAGGCGTTCGGCGGCTCGAACTGCTCACCCCGGCCCAGGC
>CAWEUH010000042.1:0-92098 GCA_963811985.1 uncultured delta proteobacterium | reverse complement strand
AATAGCGACGGAAGTAAGCGCCGCGAAGATCACGTCGAGCAAACTGAGCCAGTCGCGGCGGCAGTTGATTCCAAGCTCGAAGACACCGGGAAGCCTGTCGTGCGCGAAGCGGCAACCCCTCGGGTGATAGCGCCAAACGACAATAGGTCCAAGGGAACCATTGAGCGACAGACCCACGTCGTTGCGCAAGGCAACACGATCGGCAAGCTTGCGCATCGATATCATTTGCAGGAACAGTCGATACTGCGAGCAAACGGCTTACGCCGAACCGACCATCTCAAATTGGGCCAGACGCTCGTGATCCCCAGCAGCGATGATGACCCAGTCATCGTACAAGGTGTCACGCGCGATCCAGTGTCAAACGGCCGGAAAACAGCGACCGAGACCGACAAGTACGGCATGTCGGAATTGCAGGTACCTGGAGCGGGGCCCGTCTATTACTACGAACCTGTTGGGCCCGGACGTAACACCATGAAGCCCGTTCTCGTGTACTTGCACGGCCGCGGAGGTGACGCAGAACAGGACTGTCATCGGTGGTCATCGGTAGCTCGTCATTTCGGCTGGCTCGTGTGCCCCAGCGGCCCCGTCGCACACAATAGCGGACGCAGTTGGAATAACAGCTGGCCCTCAGGGCAGCATGCTGTAATGGGTGCAATCCATGCGCTGCGAGAAAAGTATGGACGCCGGATTCAACTGTTTGGCAACACGTTAATTGGCTTCAGTGAGGGCGCATTCGTGGCAATGAATGTTGGCGTGCGTGAGCCAAAGACATTCAATCGTTGGTTGATTCTGGGCGCAGACACAAGCTATTGGGGAGGTTCTGGTCTGGAAGCGCTTCAAGATGCTCGGGGACGCGTCAGGCGCGTCGTGTTGATCACTGGCGGTCGTGATCAAGTCGTAGAAGATACCCGTAAAGTCGCCGAGTGGTTGAGCCGCGCCCGGGTGCCAATCAAGGTGCAGACGCCGGATGACCTTGCCCACGAAGTGGCACTGGAGCGCATGCCCGGACTATACGAGAATGCGTTGCGTTGGCTTGATCGCGGCGGGCAACCACACGCTGCTGCACAGCGCTGATCCATCGGCTAGCTTACTTGCTCGACCAAACGACGCGCCTCACCGTGCTCGGGATTGTCGGAGAGGGCTTTGAGCGCAAGAATCTTCGCCTTTCTGGCGTCACCTTGGTTGTATGAAAGGTACGCAAGGCAGTAGTTTGCATCAGCTCGGTCTGCGTGGGTGATGCACTCCCCGGCTGGATCAGCGTCAACCGGCTTCATCATCGCGACCCGTGCAAATACGCGAAGAGCGACTTCATAGTTCTCGATGTCCATGGCGAGCCGTCCGGCTTGCATCGCCAGCTGGCCATTCTTGCTGTCCATTTCGAATGCCCGGAGCAGCGCATCTAGTGATTCACTCCGCATCCCATCCTGCAACAGTACTTGGCTTAGTTCGCGATAGACATTGGCAAGTATCTTGGATCGACGTCCACGGTTTGCCTGTGTTGTCGATTGAAGCAACGTCAACGCCTCGCTGCGATTCCCTTCCGCACTGTGAAGTCGCGCCAACAAGATGACCATTTCCAGGCTTTCGGGTATTAGCGAGCGCGCCTTGATCAGAGCTTCACGGGCAGCTGTCGGATCGCCGACCGGACCCAATAGCAGTTCCGCTGCCTGCAACAACAAGCTATGCGCGGTCGGTGGTTCCGCTTCAAATGAGGCTTGAACCACTAGCAAATCCGCAAGTTTTCGATGTGACCCCGTCTCTCGGTATAGTTGGAGAAGGCGTTGTCGCCAATCGCTTCGCTCTGCGTGTAGGCTCACACCACGTTCAAGGGCTGGTAGCGTGCGAGTCTGAGTGTCCGAACTCTCGCATAGCTGCAGATAGCTATCAAGCGCTCTGCCAACGTCGGCATCAGGCACACTCAACACGAGCCGCTCAAGAGCCTCCAATGCCTCGTTCTGGCGCTCCATGACTGCAAAGCCATTGTGCCCATAGCTCAAGCACAGCCACGTCGCCCGGAAAGCGCTGATAGAGATCCGCTAGCACATCGCGCGTTTCGTTGTCTCGACCCAGACGCGCCAGCAGCGAAACCTGCCTAATTCCCAGTTGCCGCGAACGTTCGGAATCGTCATGAGGGGTCGCAGCCTGAATCGCGGTTAGAAGCATTTCCGCAGACTCCGGCGTCGAATCATCTACCAACTCGAGCTCAATCAGCGCCTCGTCATAGCGGCCGAGCTCTAGTAGGAGGCGCCCGCGCTCACAGGACAAGGATGTGGACTCCACACCGGAAGCCAGGACACCATCGAGCACTTCCAATGCCTGAGCATAGTCACCGCTCCTGCGGTGAGTTTCGACCAGGCGAAGCGTTAGATTGAAGTCGTTGGGCGATGCAATAGCTGCCCGGTTGAGGCACTGTGCCAAACTGCTAAGGTCGCCGGCGGCATCCAAGTAATCGAAGACCCGGGCCTGCCAGTCTTGCCGAGAGGGATCACACTCGAACGCCAGCTTGGCCACTTGAAAGGCGGCCCGGACATCTGAGCTGCGAGAATGGAGACCATAAAGCTTGTCCAGGAGTGAAAGACGAACCGACTGATCTTCTTCTTCTGCCTGAAGCTTGAATAGTGCGTCCGCAGCCCGATGGATGTCTCCCAAACGCTGACTCAAATCAACGATGCGCTCGAGAACTTCGCGGTTGTCCGGCTGAAAACCCAGCGCCCTGTCCAATGCTTCGAGCGCTTCCTCAATTCGTCCACCCTTCTCGCTCAATCCGGCGATTCGAATGAGCAGTCTAATGCAGCCCTCGTCGTCATTGACCGCCGACGCATTCTCAAACTGCACCTTCAGCAACTGTACGAGTTCGTCATGACGGCCGCTGCGTTCCAGAATCCCCACAAGCAGCGTGACGGCCTCTGTTTGTCCCGGATCTTCGGCAATCAATTCTCGCAATTCATCCGCGGCACTTCCTGTGTCACCCGAGTCCACCAGGTAGCGAGCCTGCTCCAAGCGTAATCGTGAACGATCTTCTTGGCTTCTGACAGCGGGAATTGTCAGATTGATAACTGCCAGCACCTGCGCTACGTCGCCCATCTGACGCAGTGTTTCCAGCAGGGGCTCCCAATACGATCGCTCGCCGGGATCGTCCTTCAACAGTATTTGATACAAGCGAATAGCCCGCTCCGAGTAGCGCGGCGACGGACCGTGCGCAGCCAGCGCCGCGGTCTGTAGCAATATCTGCGCACGGTCTTGTCGTGATACAAGTCGGCTAGCACTTTCACGGAGGTCCAGCGCCCGCTCTACGTCACCACGGTTGATAGCTTCGTCGGCCAGCTCAAGCTGCGCGGCGGCCAACGTTTGTTTGTCGAGTTTCACTCCAAGAGCACCCCTGATCGCCGCCTCAAGAATTTGGACTAGTGCAGTCCTGTCTCCTGAATTCCTGAGCAAATCGACGGTTTCTAGGTACTGTGACAGCGTAGCGTCCGGCGTATTGAGCCGATACAACAGGCTGCGCGACAACAATTGGGAATTGCCGTCCACCCGAGCAATCTTTTCGAGCAGATCAATCGCCTCCGCCCAGCTTGGATCGTCGTCAAGCGCCGGCCCAATAATCTCTTCCAACTGCTGGCTGGTCGCACCTGCTTCATACGCGCGCTCCAGAAGTTTCAATCCCTCGGTCCGCTTTGCCGCCATCTTCAGTTTGCGCGCACCCATGCGTAGTACTGGCTTCGGGTCGTCGATTGGCACATTCCCGTCCAACCAGGCTTGGACCCTCAGTTCCAGTATTCGAGCCTGCGCAGCTTCATCCCCGAGAAGATCGTAGACGCGGCTCAAAGCGGACCAAGCCGCGTCGTCAGTGCTTGCGGCCTTCTCCAGCTGTTTGTGAATTTTGCGAGCGCGTTCAGCGATACGTGACGACACCTGCGTCAAGTCGCCGAGCGTCTCTGCGTGCAGGCGTGCATAATCAAGAAGCGCAGAAGCTGCTGCGGCTGGTTCCGAGGCACGGCCTAGCCTCTCCTCCAGCACCCGAACAAGCCAGTCATTTCTACCGCGAGCACGTGCTGCTCGCTCGAATGCGTCCGTCTCCTGATCAGTTTCGAGTGCAATTTCAAACGCCGATTCTACATATTCACTGGCACGCACCGCGTCGTCACGCCGTAGGGCAATTTCACTGAGGTCCAGGAGCGCTTCGACTCGCGACAAGTCCGAAGTGGCTGTGCCGCGCCCAAGTACCAACAACAACGCACGAAAAGTCTTCTCCGCTGCGTCAAGGTCCCCAAGGTCCATCGAGAGTTTCGCCGTCATGTTGAGGACTTCCGCTCGCGTCGGATCGATGCGACTGGCAGCGCGCAGTTCTTCGAGGGCGCCGTTCTTCTCACCTAAGGCCAACAACTCACAGGCAAGCGCATGGTGCACCATGGCACGTTCCTTTGGACGCCTCGCTCCGTATCGGTCGATCTGATCTCGCAGTACTGCACTGGCCTCGGCGTGGCTGCCGGCTCTAGACAGTGAATCCGAGAGTTCAAGCCGAAGTTCGACATCCTCTGGGCCGATTTGCGTCGCTTGTTCGAGCAATGGCACCGCCGCGCCCGGTTCCCCACGCTTGTCGCGGTGCACCCGTGCGGCACGCACTAACAACTGCAGCCGTTCGCCGGCATTAGAACTTCGTCCGGCTTCAGCTGTCAATAGTTCTGCCAATGGTTGCCAGAGCTCACCCTCCTCGTAGAGTTGGGCAAGTCGAACACGAACTGGCCCAACGTCGCGCGCGCTGGCGCTGGCATGCTCAAGGCAGCGTCGGGCTGAATCTGAGCGACCACAATGTGCATAGGACTTTGCGAGCCACAAAGTGCGTTCGCCCAATGTGTCCTGATTGGCCGCAGAACAATAGCGTTCGAGTACCTGGGCAGACTTGTCGTATTGCTCCCTAGTATCGTAGAGCCTTGCCAATGATTCTAGCGCAGACTCAAGACCAAGGTCAGCAGCCTTGCCGTAATCCAGAAGGGCTCGCTCGATATCATTCAGGCGAACCTCGGCCAGACCTGCTGCTCGCGCAAAGAGGGCCGCGGCTTCATTTTGGTCAGCTGCACCAAGCCGCACTTCAGCTTGACCCTCCCACAGTTCCACGAGTTCTGCGTTTCGCTGGGCCTGTTCCAGCAACACGGCTAGCGGCGAGATACATTGGGCAGCAATATCGTCGGCCGCACTGTCTCTAAGGATTTCTTGATAGAGCGAGATTGCTCGAGGGCAGTCGTCCACGTGGTCGGAGCACACGCGGGCAGCATCACGTTTGTACGTGCGACGATCGGCAGTTGCGAAGGGCAGGCCAGCAGCCTGAAGCAGAAGAATCACAACGTCCCCATAGGCGCCCGTTTGCCGAAGAGCAGTAGTCAATTCGGAAACAGCCCATGCTGCGGCTTGAGCCTCCGGCGAGCTAGCGTCACTATTGGAAGTTGTCCATTGAAGCACCGCCCGCTCAAAGAGTTCTCTGGCGATCTGCAACGACACGCTGACTTGCTGTCGCACACTGGCTGTCACTTTGATGGCCCGTTCCCAATCCTGCCCGTCAATGTATGCCCCTAGGGCAAGCGCCACCTCGCCGAGCCGATCCGCATAGATTGATCCTAGAATCTGCCGAAGTTCCCTGGCCTTGGCCGCATCAGACGCAAGTTCGGCTTCCTCACGAACCAATTGCGCCAAGTCGCTCCAGCGTTCCGTCTGCGTGAGGAGAGCGACAAGCGCTTCGTAGCTCTCTTCATCGCGGCCATGAATTGCTCTCACGGATTGCCAGGTCGCGATGGACTTCTGCGGTGAGTTCAACCGAGATTGCCATATCTGAGCAACCGTAATCCGGTCCGAGCGCGCCGCTTGCGCGTCCGCGGCGCGCTCGGCGCGTTCCGAAAGCGCCACAATCAGATCTTCGTCTCGATTGGTATGCTCCAGAGCCAAGACCAGACCATCTAGGGCAACCGCGTCGTCCGCGTTGTCATCAAGCCTTCGCCTCCAACACCGCACGGCGCGATCGGCATCATTCAACTCGTCCAGCGCCACCATGGCGGCTTCGCCCAGGGCTCGACGGCGGACGACAGCCTCCGTCTCCAGATCTGCAAGGCGTTCCAGTACATCGCAACGCTCCCTGGAGCGCCCTACTTGGGCTAGCAGGCGATCGAGTTCGCGTGCCGCCAAACGCGCATTTTCTCGATCTTCGCCCGCCGCATTCAAGACCTCAGAATAGAGTTCTATCGCACGTGCAGCGTTGTCAATCCTGTGACAATGGATATCCGCAGCCTCTCTCAATAGCAGCACTCGCAACGGCTTGTCCAAATGGCGGTTGGCGATGCTGACTAGCAAGTCAGCTTGTCGTTCGCGCACGCCGTGGCGCTCAGCCAGGTCGTCAAGTAGGTTTCGAATTTCGTCCCTGTCGGGTGCGAGACTAGCCAGTGCTACCGCGTTTTCGAATGCTCCGGCGACGTCCTCCAGTTGTGACAGCCGGACGTCGATAATGCGACGAAGTCGAGCAATCCTGTCGTTCTTGTCTGCGGCAAGATCAACCTCGATCTCGAGCATTCTGACCACATCGACAATGCGCCCCACCGATTCATAGTACTGCCGCAAGCGCAATGCTGCTCGATCACGTATGGTAAGCGTCCGCCCTTTTTCCTTCCTCTCTTTCTTCGACAGAGTCGTAGGAGGCGCCAAGGAATCTCGTGCGGCCGGAAGCGCCACCAAACGTTCCAACAGACCAATGACTTCTTCAGTATCAGAGAATTCGCGAAGCAACCCTTCGAGCAGTTCGAAGGCCGGGATCGCTTCACCTAAGTCCAACCAGTAGCCAGTAATTCGTACCGCAAACGGGAACTGTGTCGCGGCGTCGGAGGCACGATTCATTTGACGCGACAAGAGCTCGATGAGCGGTCGAATTAATTCTTTGCGCTCGTAGAGCCGTTCCAGTGCCGCTTCGACTCTTAGGTCACTTGGATGCAGCTGGTCCAAACGCCCGAAATAGTCGATTGCTCGCTCCGCATCATTGGCGAAGTCCTTGGCCGCCATCGCTGCTTCGCGCAACAATTCGCCTCGCTCTGCGTCGGTGGAAGTCCGTTCGATCGCCTGATCATATAGACTGAAGAGTTCGGGCCAACGGCCATTTGCATTGTACGCCAGCTTGAGTCGATCAAAGGCCCACACGGCTTCACCACAACGCTCGAATATACGTTGAAGCAGGGGCAACGTTGTGGAAGGGTCATCCGACCATTCCTCCTGGAATTCGACAAGTCTACGCCCAATTCGCTCTGCAGATTCAGCAGAGTCCGTATCATCAAGCGCTTGTTGATACGAGGAGATTACGGCTTCGGGGCTACCAAGCCGTCTGGAGATCTTTTCTGCGCGATCCCAGAGGTCGTCCTGTTCTTTCATTTTCAGGGCTTCGCGCAGAACCACTGTCAAAGAGAGATCGTCACTGTCAGGACGGATATCGAGCAACATCAGCGTCCACTGCGCACGCGCGGAGTCAAAACCCACCGCACCTGTCGTAACTTCGAGCAGCGACTCAAGGACTTCAGCTTGCGCAGTCGGTTCTGCGATGGCAGCGACAACTCGTCGCATCATCTCCACCGCACGGGACCTTGCCTCTGGGATCTCAAGCGCAGACCTGACAACGGATAGCACATTGGGATCGGATGGATGTTCAGCGATTAGCGGCTCGATCTTGTCCAACGCGGACGACGTACGCCCAAGAGGGCCCACCAACAATTGAGCCTGGCGCACAATCAATGCCGTGCGCGCGTCATTGGTCGCATTCTCTACGAGCTGCTCGATCGCCTCGAACGTGCCCTCCGCATCGCCCTGTTTCTCCTTCAACCGAGCAACTTCAACCAGTGCTTCTTCGCGATTCGGGTCGAGCTTGAGCAAGCGTTCGTACACGGCCAGAGCAGCAACCAGATCGTTATGGCGTTGTTCCTCAAGCGCCGCCCATTCAAGAAGCATCGTTACTTTGTCCGTTGATTTCTCGTAGCGTTGCTCGAATAGCCATCGCCATTCGTCCCTCCAAAACGGCTCGTCGGGCACATTACCCAACAGCGTGAGATAGGCCGCAAGAACGTCGCGATCGATCGTGTTCTGTGCTGCAATCAGGTTGCGGTAGGCTTGTGCACTCATCCGCAATTCGCCTGCAGCGGCCAATACCCGTGCGGACGTCAGCCCAATGGCGCGCATCCGCCCCGCATCCTTTACGACAATCGCAGCGATGTCGCACAGTGACGCGTATGCCTTGGGCGATGCCGATGCGCGATTGCTTGACTCAAGCTCAATGATCACGCGAACAAGATCCCGCTCATCTGCACCTGCGTTGAGCCAAGGCTCAACTAGGTCAGAGAGCTTGTCAATTGAACCGTCGCGCGCGTAGAATTCGACCAGTCGCTCAAGGGTCTCAAGGTTCCCAGGACTCAACTCGATGGCTCGTTCCAACAATTGCTGGACGCGACTAAGGTCCCCAATTCTGCCGGCCAACACAGCCGCATCATGCAGCACTTGCGTCGCAGAAGCGGGTGCCTCGCGCTTGACCAGGACTTCTGCCAAGGCCAATAAGACATTGATTCTGTCATAATCCGTGCTGGCCAACGCAACGCGCTGCTCCAACAAGTCTTGGACTATCTCGAGATTCCCCACCCGTTCCGCCAAGTTCTGTACGCGCAGCAAGTGTTCCGGGTCCGTGGGGCCCAGTTGCAGCGATTCCTGAGCTCTCGCTAGCGCTTGCGGCATATTGCCGCGCCCCTCTTCCACCTCGGCAAGTCGCTCCAAGATCCTCTGTTCAACGCTCGCCCGACGCGACGGAAAGACTGCGTTCAAGTTCACCAACCACGGCCTGCGTATCACCCAATTGCGCGTATAGGGACACCAGCGCCTGATGGGCACCTAGGTGTTGTGGATCAAGTGCCAGAACCTGATTCCACGCCCAAACGGCATCCTCCAGCCGGTTTAATTCTCGTTGCAGCAGAGCCCCGATGCGGGCATACAAGTCGCGTTGGCGTTCGGGAAGTTCACTGCGTGCCAAGGCTTCCTTGTACAGACTGAGCCTTTCCTCGGGGCTAGCTTGACTAGCCAGGATCTCGTCAAGCCGCATGATCAACTCCGGGGACGACGAGTCATATTCGAGGGCTAGCCTGAGTATCGTTTCAGCTTTCTTCACGTCACCCATTTCAAGCAGCGCATCCGAAGTCATGACGGCGAGCTGGCGCAGCTGAGGTCGGTCAAGCGGAACATCGCCAAGAACTGCTTCGAAGCAGGCAACCCTTTCCGCAGCCATGACTGAGGCTTGTAGCTTGGCGCACGCCTGGACCCAATCATCGACCGATGCAAGATTCAACGCCAACGAGTCGCGAAGCGCCAGAGTGGCAAGCCGCAGTCCCCACTCGGGTTGCCCGAGAAGCTCAACTGCAAGCTTTACGGCTTCGGCGTAGTAGGCAAACCTAGACTCGATGTCTTGACTGGATTCCGCCCGCGCCGCCAGAACCGAGAGCAACGCCATGCTTGGGGCATCCACACGCAACAACGGTTCCAAAAGCATGGCTGCCGCCGCCCTGAAGTTGGCAACACCAAGCAGAGCTTCCAAGTCGCTGCGGCTGATTTGAACCGACGCATCAAGACTGATTGCGTTGGCATGACACTGCATTGCCCCTTCTGGATCGTTAAGCATGTACAAACGCACGTGTCCCAATCGCCCCCACAACTCGGCCCGCTCAGAGTCAGTGCACAACTCAATTCTCTTCGCCAGAGCTTCGGCAAGTTCGTAGCCGCGCGATTCCGCCTCCAGAAGCGGGATCAGCCTATCGAGCGCCTCAATCGTTGCTCCGCATTGATTGATCAAGCCTTGCCAAAGGCCGATGAGCGCACCTTTGTCTTTTGTTACATTGGAACGCAATTCGGCAACTCGCCAATGCAGCGAGCGTTGCTCGCTTGGGTCTGCACAACGAGCGGCCGTTTGCTCGAGAACATTGGCCAGTTCCAGTGGTTCATTGTTGGCCTCGTAGTGCGCTTTCAACAGTAACAGGGCTTCGTCCGCATGTTCCGAATTCACCAACGCGCGCCACGCGAGAATGGCTCTGCGGTCATCCTCTGTTCCGGGCTGGCAGAGCCGCGTGAGGTGATACGCTGCCGCTTCACGCATTGAAGGTTCTGTTTCGTGAATCACCACCAATTCGAGAACCTCAGCGAGCAAGTTGAGTTCACCGGACTGGTGGTAAATCTCCGACAAGAAACGTGCAGCTCGCAGCACGCTCGGGGGATCATTGTTGGCTCGAACGACATCCTCCAGGCAAGCGCGTGCGCGCCGCACCTCACCAGACTGCAACAACACTGTACCTAGGTCGCAAGAAATTCGCGCGCGAAGGACGGGCTCCTTCGCAGTTTGCAGTGCACGCCCCAGCAACCGGGCAGCGTCGTTGGTTCGGTTCAGTTGCAGACTCAGCGCGACGAATCGTTGCCGGAAGTCGTCGCGACTCGGGTCAACTGCAACCACTGGCCCCAGAAGCTCTATGGCTCCCACCGCATCGCCGAGTATGTCTTGCCGAAGTATTGCCAGTTTGCCCTGCACCTCTTGGCGACGAGGGCCACGCGCAATCTTCAACTCATGTGAAAGCAGCGCGGCAGCCCGGTCGAGGTTGCCGACGGCGTACTGGGCGTCGGCAAGTGCGGTCAACGCCCGGGGAGCGACGCTGGCTACGGAAGCAAGCTTCTCGGCGGCCACGAGTGCAGAGGCGTTGCCGGGGTCGGCACTAAGAAGCGCCTCGACTTGCCCGATCGCCTTGAACGGATCCGCCATCTCGTTGGTGTAGAGCGCCAACAGCCGCTCTCGCACGCGGTGAGTCTCGGTGGGGCCCAGCTGATTGGTGGCCAGCCGAGTCTCCATTCGACGTGCCGCATCTCTATAGCGACCCGCATCGAACAGTTGACTCTCCAGTGCCGCAGCGGCATCAGAATCGTCAGGATCAATCTGGACAATCGAATCGAGTACCTCGATTGCTGCTACCGCATTGGTCTCTTGCGAGAGTTCGCGCAGCGCCTGGGCAATCCAAGCGGATCGCTGTTGAGGCTCTTCAATGCTTCTTGCAACAGTGATTCTTGCACGCGCCAAGCGCATAGGTTGGTTAGCGTCGGAGAGCCAGCGCTCCAAACGAGCAAACCTTGACGGGTTGCTTGGCAACGCAACCAGGGCCTTTTCAGCCAAATTGAGCGCGGCTTCCCGATCCCCTAAGAACTCGTCAAAGAACTCTGCCGCATGGCAAAATAGGACACTCTGCACCTCAGGATCTAGAGACCGTACCCGACGCTCCTGCGTTGCTTGTTCATACGCAAAGGCCAGATCAGCGAGGCGCCCATCGCGTACAGCTGCAAGATGCAATCGAACAAAACTATCTCCGGGCGGTTCGCCTTTTGCCAGCGAAGTCGCCATCGTATCAAGAACAGCCTCGACCTGTTCGAGACGGACGGCTAATTGTTCGTTGAGCTCCTCCAGCGACAAGAGCACTGGTGGACGGCGACTCGGCATCTTTTGTGGAGGAATCGACGGCATATGACCCCGGGGGCTCCCATAAAATTGGGGAAGTTAGACTACCCCAGTTGCGACAAACACTTCGCTGCAAATCTAGATGTTTGTTCGCAAATCCCAGACTTGGGGCGTCGAGCCGATTTCTGAACCATTGGTCGGATGATTCCGCACCTACGCTCGGCTTCGCTCGCATCGAGGCGGCGCATGTGGACGCCGCGCCAATTTGCCAGCGCGACGTTGGTACGGTCAACAATACTCGAATCTTACCTTCGAAGTGCACCGCCCTGCGCAACGCGGTCATTGGCAGCAAACGCCATCGCTGTTCGATGGCCGGCACTTCCTGCTTTGCATGCGTGCACATCTCAGATGCTGCAACGCAAGGCAGATTCTCAATAGGCAAACACCCCGTAAAGCTCGCGAAACTCGTCTTCGTAGCGCGAAGCAGAGAGACCAGACAGTCCGATGCGAAAAGATATCGTTACATC
Source organism: uncultured delta proteobacterium (assembly GCA_963811985.1). Lineage (GTDB taxonomy): Bacteria > Myxococcota_A > Polyangia > Polyangiales > Polyangiaceae > FEN-1139. The sequence continues at coordinate 80,083 of CAWEUH010000042.1, read as the reverse complement.
GTCTCCCCACGGCCACCACAGACCGTAGGCCATGAGTGTTTCATTGGGTTCAGTCGCAACCAGGATTTGGTCGGACCTGAGCCCCCCAACGACTTCCGCAATTTCTTGGACGGGCTCCGGAGACGTTCGTATCGTCCTTGAGTTCCATTGGAACCGAAACACGCCCATCACTGCCGCTCGCGCGTCACTTTCAAGGTCGACGCTGAACGACGAAGCGACGCAGATGAGCCGGGAATCCCAACTGAAGCCACCCCCTGGCCACTGTTGCCGAAAAGCGGCAAGGTTCTGGAATAGTGAATATGCCGGACTGCCTTGGGCTATGGTCACGCCGCGAACCATATAGCCCAAGCCGCAGGACCTCGGCACGTCCGATTGGCACGATTTTCGATTTGCCTGGAGATATCCTTGCCGCGAGCACAAAATGCCAGCGGATCTTGTTTCCTCCGCCGCACTTGTCCCGATAGGGTCGGCCCCTGTGAACTTCAAAGCGATCCAAATGCAGAAGGGCTTATCGACCGGCCGCGGCCCGCTCCGTTCAATCGAGTCCGCACACATTGAACTTTGGCGCCCATACTTCTCGAGCAGAACTCATATCGATTGTCATAATCGTTCTGTCGTCGGCACGCAGACAGCTGCCGGACGGCCGGCTTCAAATGAAGTCGTGTGGACACGGTGATCGTCATGGGCAAGCTAATGCAACACCTGAAAACGGTGAGCCGTGTCCACGATACGCAACTACAACACGAAATGCCTTCGATAAGATGCCTACGCTCCCGTCGTGAAGTCCATGGTGACCGAATCCGATGAATTGCCGAGCTCCGGGGCGTCCGTCGCCAATCGCGAGCAACACAGCGATTTCCATTCGGCGCTTGACTCGACTGGTCATGATGCCCTTCTCGGACAGTTGGTCGCCGATCGGTATCGCATCCTCGAGCTGCTTGGAACCGGTGGTATGGGTGCCGTGTACCGCGCCGAGCACGTGCACATGCGAAAATCGGTGGCCATCAAGGTGCTCCACCGCGAACTTACACATCTGCCTGATGTCGTGACTCGATTTGAACGAGAAGCGATTGCGGCTGCGCGCATTGCTCATCCCAACGTCGCTAGCGCAACCGATTTTGGAAGGCTTGCTGACGGTGCTTGCTATTTGGTCCTCGAATACGTGCAAGGCAAGAGCCTGCGTCAAAGCATCAACCAGTCAGCGCCGTTTTCAGTTGAGCAAGTGTTGGGTGTCGCGCGCCAAATCGCACAAGCGCTTGGCGCGGCCCACGAGGCAGGCATTGTGCATCGCGACTTGAAGCCCGAGAACGTCATGCTCGTACAGGCCCCGTCTGAACCGGATCTCGTGAAAGTGTTAGATTTCGGTATTGCCAAGATCCGCATGTCGGATCAGGAGGCCGAACCGGCCTTGACTCGCTTGGGGACGATATTCGGCACGCCCGAATACATGTCGCCTGAGCAGGCCCTGGGTCAGAACGCCGACGCCAGAACAGACCTATATAGCCTCGGCATCATCATGTACGAAATGCTGACGGGTCGCACTCCATTTGCAGACAAGGAGCTTGTAGCCGTTCTAACTCGTCAAATGACGGACTTGCCTCCACCGCTGCCATCCGATATCGATCCGTCGGTTTCGGCGCTAATTGAAAGCCTGCTAGCCAAAAGACCCAGTGAAAGGCCCCAGACAGCGCACGAAGTCGTAACTCGCATTGAGGCACTAATCTCGCCCGGCGCCGGTCTAACGGGCGAGGTGACTCCGGCTGAACGTGCGATGGGCGAACAGCCAAGCCACGGCAATGAACTGACTGTCAAAACCGGCGTGCTTGGGAATCAGCCTAGGGCAGAGGGCACGCCAAACGTTTCAAAACAATCGCTGCCGCCATGGTTGAGGAAGAACCTTCGGATCGGACGCCGCAGTGTTCCACTCGTGCTTGTGCTACTTGCGTCGTTGGGTGCCACGGTCGTGGTGTTGCTATTCGTGTCCTTCATTTCCTTGTTTAAATCCACCGCACTATCGGCACATGCTCTGGTCCCGTCGGGCACGCCAAGTGCTCACCGCGCGCTGGCACCAGCATCTCGGGCCCAGCCCGATCCATTGCTCAAACGTGCGCGTCTTGGCGACTTGGCGGCGCTACGCGAACTGGAGAAACGCCCCCTTGCGACACTCGACGCCGAACACTGTTCCGCAATCGCTCGCGGGCGAGCCCGCAATCACAATTGGACCGGAATGCTCGAAGCATACGCCTGGGCTTTGGACAAGGAACCTTCCATGCTCGATGATGGGGACATCGCTAGCGATGTGCATAATGCGGCGCTCGACGCAACGGCGTCGGCGAGTGCGTTGCGATTTGCAGTCGAACGCCTGCAGTCCAGGGGAGCTGACATCGTCTACGACGCCTGGGCGGCTGCCGCCAGCGGTCGCTCGACACAGGTTGACACGAAGGTCGCCAAGAAGCTGTTGGAGGACTCGGTGTTGCGACGGGCGGCTTCCAAAGCTTTGTTGGCGGCCTTCGAACTCATGGATGCACGCGGCTGCAGCGACTACCGTCGTGCACTCCCGAAGGTGATCAGCGACGGCGACGAGCGGTGTCTCCGCACACTCCGCAGGCTCACATACGATCGCGGATGCGGTCTGTTCGGGCTCGGCGACTGCTACAGCTGTCTACGCGGCAATGCCGCATTGTCCCAGGCAATCGAATCCGTACGAGGCCGGCCCAGTCCGGTATTTTAGGAGAGCTTCGCGATGACCGAAACAATTTTCACAAAGATAATCCGTGGCGAGATTCCATGTCACAAAATCTATGAAGATGAAAAGGTGCTTGCATTTCTAGACATCGGCCCGCTTAGCCGCGGTCATACGTTGCTGATTCCGAAGGAACTGGCGGTAACGCTGCATGAACTTTCCGATGACTCCGCCGCCGCGATTGGGCGGGCGTTGCCAAGGCTTTGTCGTGCCGTCTTGAACGCCACGGGTGCCAGCAACTACAATGTACTGGAGAACAACGGCGCTTTGGCGCATCAGGCCGTCGCTCACGTCCACTTTCACATCATACCTAAGTACTCGGACGGTGCAGGCCTGAACCTGCATTGGAATGCATTGTCACTCGACCGTGAAGATGGCAAGAAACTTGCCGAAGCGATTGCTGCCGAGCTTCCCCCGTGAGGCAACTACTGACTCTCGCCTCAATTCTCACCTGGGTCTTGGTTGGCGCCGCGCCCGGTGCACTTTGCATTACGGGTTGTTCGAAGCGACCTACGCTGCAACCTGCGCAGCCAGGGACGTTACCCCGTCAACGCTCGGAAATAGTCAGTAGTTCACCGAGTGACCGCCAGCAAGAGAGCAGGATCGAGAACGGTGGCCAGTCCGCCGATACGATACTTGATGATGATCTCGCTGAGGATTTCGATGATTCAGACCATCAGTCTGGGCGCCCGAATCAACAACATCCCTTTGATGCAATGTCCGAGTCATCGCTTCGAACGACATTCGAAGTTAACCCGGGGACATTGGGATCCATATCGGTAGGCAAGCCCAACGCCGGTCAACTCATTAACGGCGTTAGGCCTCCCCCGTCGCCCCTGTATCATCTAACGGACCCATCTTATGCTTGGGGTACGACCGAGACCGTGACCGCGCTGTGTCATGCACTACAAGTTGTCGCCCAGTTAAATCCCGGAACAGCTGTTGTTGATATTGGCCACATTAGTGCGAAAGGAGGAGGCCCCTTGCGACCCCATCACAGCCACCAATCGGGACGCGACGTCGATCTGGGTCTCTACTACAGACAGGCCGGCACACGTTGGTACACCCATGCGTCGCGGGATACACTCGACATTCCCAGAACCTGGACTTTGATTCGCACCCTCGCGACGGACACCGACATCGAACTGATTCTCCTGGATCGCAACCTGCAGGAAGCTATCGAGCGGTACGCTGCCTCAATCGAGCAAGATACCGAATGGGTGCACAGTCTGTTTCAGGGAAGCGGCACGAAGCGCGCCCTGATCAGACACAGCCCGGGGCATTCGACACATTTGCATCTGCGGTTCATCAACGCGGTCGCCAAAGAGTCTGCCAGACGTCTGGCGCCCTACATGAACTCGCATAGCTTGATGCGGGTGTCGGTCACTACGACAACACATGTCGCAACCACTGGCGATACGCTAGCCAATCTCGCCCGGCGATATCACACGACCATTTCCGCTATCCGCAGCGCAAATCGAATGCGCGGCTACCAACTAGTAGCGGGGCACCATTATGCCATACCTTTGGCAGATTCCGCGACGCCGGAGTTGACGCCAAATTCACGTCGTAGGAGGGTACCCAGAAAATAGTCCTTCCTCGATTCCGAACGCATCTCATCAAGGCCGTGGCTGACGAAAACACCAGATTGTGTCATTGCCGCCAGGAAACCCGCTGGCGGTCACCAACTCCCAGCCGCGAGCACCCGCTGCGTTTGCCTTGTAGTTCACGTCATCGACATTGGAATCCTGAAAGCAGAAGTACGCCCAGCGTTGTTCAACAACGTAGGAAGCTTTCGCTGGTTGGACCACGTAATGAGACGCCCCGGCAACACAGCCTCCGATGAAAGCGAACGACACCGACAAGCCGATCAGAAAACCACGCATAACTTGATGAGTACCGCCAAAGTTTGGCAGAACTCAAGACCGCGCGTGAACCGATCGCCTCAGTTTGTGGGTTATTGTCGGCAAGAACCAGGTAAGGTCCGCTAGCCAATTCGCAATGAGGGAGGATTTTCAGCCTCGTGCTAGCCTTCGATGCATGCGAGATTCGGCCGACGAACCACGCGGAATCACCGCTCTTCTCGGCCCGACGAACACGGGCAAGACACATCAAGCGTTGCAGCGAATGCTCGAACACAGAACCGGAATGATCGGTCTTCCGTTGCGACTGTTGGCCCGCGAAGTCTATGACCGCCTGACGACCCAGGTCGGCGAACGCGAAGTTGCACTTGTCACCGGTGAAGAAAAACGAGTGCCGGCGCACCCTCGATACTTCGTTTGCACCGTCGAAGCAATGCCCATTGAGCATGAGGTAGATTTCATAGCGATTGATGAAGTTCAATTGTGTTCCCACGCGGAACGCGGTCATGTGTTTACCGAACGTATGCTTCACGCGCGCGGCAGGCAGGAAACCTGGTTGCTCGGGTCGTCCACAATCCGCCGGCTCCTCGAACACTTCGTGCCGACAGCGAGAATCACATCGCGCCCGCGCTTCTCAGGGCTGCGCGGGGCTCCTTCAGTCACACTCTCACGTCTCACACCTCGAACCGCCGTAGTTGCGTTCTCCACGGACCGCGTCTACGAAATCGCAGCGCAGCTTCGCCACAGGCGTGGCGGTGCCGCAATTGTCTTGGGAGCGCTTTCGCCACGGACCCGAAATGCACAAGTGGCCATGTATCAGTCGGGCGAAGTCAACTACATGGTCGCCACAGACGCAATCGGGATGGGCCTCAACCTTAGCATCGACCACATTGTGTTCGCAGGCAAGAGCAAGTTCGATGGCAGAGAGGAGCGTCCACTCGAAATCGCCGAACTCGCGCAAATTGCGGGCCGGGCTGGACGCTATCTCAACTCGGGAACCTTTGGCACGCTCTTGCCGACTCCGGAGTTCTCAGCAGGAGTGGTGCGTGCAATAGAAACACACCAATTTCCAGCTGACACGCATCTGGTGTGGCGCAACGCGGATCTCGACTTTTCGAGCCCGGATTCGTTGCTGCAAAGCCTGCGATTGGCGCCCAAGCGCAAGGGCCTGCGGCTGATGACATCCGCCACCGACCAAAGTGCGCTTTCGAACTTAGTTGCTGACATCGAAGTTCGCCAGCACCTAAGGAACGAGGAATCCATCCAACTTCTATGGGACGTCTGCAAGATTCCCGACTACCGGCAGCTCTGGTTCGAACTACACGTGCAATTCCTTCGCCAAGTCTTCCTTCAGCTGGCAGGACTCAACGCGCAGATCGACTCGGACTTTATTGCCAAGCGACTTCGGAGCATAGACGACACCCGTGGTGACATACAGACGCTCATGGACCGCATCGCAGACATCAGAACTTGGACCTATGTCGCGACCCATCCTCGATGGATCTCCAACAGTCAGACGCTCAAGGAACAAACCATGGCCATTGAGGACCGGTTGAGCGACGCGCTGCATGAGCGTCTAGTGATGCAATTCGTCGAACGAACAAGAAGCATCAGTGTCCCATCACAACCGCCACGTTCACCTTCCACAAATCGAAATGCAAGTCCGTTTGCCTGGCTGATAGAACGGCTCAACCCCCAAATCACGATGGGTGAAGTGGATCGCACGAACGAATGGCTTGAACAGGTCATCAACGCCTCGCATGAACAACTTACCGTCGATTCACAGGGCTCGGTCTCACACAATGGGCAAAGAATCGCCCAATTCGAGGCGGGCCCAGACCTGCTGCACCCCAACATAAGATTGGCGGTCCCGGTTGATCTGAGTCCTGGCATGCGGTCACGTTTGCTGCGTTGACTACTCGCGTTTGGCCGCGACTTGGCTGAATCGATTACATCGCCTCTGCGAGTGCGCGCCGCGTCTCAACTAACACCGGCGGGTCGGGGCATTGTCTACCAGCTAGAGCAGAACCTCGGGACCATTCACGTCGAGCAAGCGCAGCAACAGTTGAACGTACTAGCACACCGAGATCGCGAGTTGCTGACAAGTTTCGGAGTACAGATGGGTGGGCAATTGATCTCATTTGCGCCGTTCTCAAGGACCACAAGCAATTGGGCAACGCGCTGCACTCGCTTCGGTGCGGGAGTCATTGAAAACGCTGTGCACGAGCGTTGCACTCGGAGCACCCAGCATCGATCTCAGGGGCGCCGAGCAATCGCCGGGCATTATTTGTCTCGGATACTACCCAATCGGACCGATAGCCATTCGAGCCGATCACTACAACAAGGTATGGCAGGAGCTCATTCGTCTGGACGGCAGTCGAAGCTTCAAGTTTCCGCAGCAGCTTGTACAACGGCTGCAATGCAGCCATGATCAGTTTCAGGCCGTGCTGCGTCATTGGGGCTACCACTCTCTTTCGCCGGGTCGGTTCTCAAATCACACTCTTTACCGCGGCGCACGGGCCGATCAAAGATCCGGTCAATCGAGCAATGCCACACGCCGATCCGGTTGCACGCGACTGGCCCGCAATTCGTCCGAATAGGTCCCGAATATTCCGGATACGGTACGACCGCTTCCGGGCTCGGTGATTCGATCATCTTCTTCGGTCGCAACGCCACCTGCAACACGCGAGCGGTGCCTTTCCACGATATCGAAGGCAAATCGGTCAATTGCCTCGCAGTTGACACCTTCACCGCCCAGATACAGAGCCAGATGCGGCAACGGGGTGTTAGTTTCGATTCCCGCAAACCGCGCCTCTGCAATCTTGCACGGCATGCATTCGTGAGGGCCCACTACAACGACCGCATCAACTTGACCCTTCTCGAAATCGTGGACCGGGCCTCCAACGGTCAGCACCGCTTCCCCCGTCAATGCACGGTGAACGAATCGCTCTCCCGACGCCACAATATCCGAAATGGGGGTGCGTTCCGGCCAACCAAGTGCACGACTGCAGATACCGTAAAGCACCCTTGACGTGACATGCTGGACAAGGCCGGTAAAACCCGCAGTCAGCGCACGGTCGTTGGAAGTCGGTCTCCCTTCAAGCAGCCGCGTCATCGATAGCCGATTTGAGTACTCGAGCCACTCGACGAATGGCGCGAACTGCACGCGCAGCCCTTTGCTCTCCAAGCGCTCGACAACATTGTCGTTTGCAAACGGATCCAGTCGGACATAAATTTCACCCACGACTGAGACGGTGGGGACAGACCGCTCGGGACCCATTGCCCGGGCGAAGTCTGCTGCAGCCCGAACGATAATGTCGCGCATGCCCCACATCCCGTGGCTCAACTGCCGCAGCGTGGACAAAAATGTTCCGCTGCTGGGACGTTCAAGGGTTCGAATCAGCCGTGCAAAGTGCTCAGCGTACAAAGCCTTGGCCAACCCCGCCTCTCGTTCAAGGGGTCTGACGTATAACCGCATTGATTGCAATAGATCGTGGGCCAAAAAGCCAATCCAAAGCCGAGCCGCAAAATCCGGACGGGTGCCCTCGAAATAGTCCGCGTCGGTCGGTGAAATCACACAAACTTTGTCGCTCAGATTGAGCCTTTCGAGAACGATCTTGTGCAACGAATTGTAGACGCCGAATCGACAGGGTCCGCAGGCCGTGGGCATGAAAAACGAGAATGTCGGCTCATCACTGCGGGCGCTCTTCACGCGATTGAGAAGCGCACCGAGCGTCAAGATCATTGGCAGACATTCTTTGCCCGACGTGTGCTGCCTTCCGGTCCGCACGTCGTCGCGTGTCGAAGCCGGCAAGGCATGCGCATTGAGACCCGTCGCGCGTAATGCGGCAGCGGCCACCTCTGCCTGAGGCCCCATTCGAGGCAGCAGTATCGTGTCACCTCGGTGTCGCGCCTCTTGCCACGACCAGCGGCGCTCCTCAAGCTTTGCAAAGTCCTGACCGGGCAGGGTATTGCGCGAACGCGTCCTGATGTCCGCATCAACGCAATACAAAAATGCTTCCATCCGGGTTCTTGTTCCGGCGTCACCCGAATGACCGTCCGTCTCAACAATCGCGTAGGGCTTGCCCTGCATCGTGTAGGCGAAGAAATGCAGCGTAAAACTGTCGGGGCCACAAGCGTAGTTACTGCAGAAAACAGCGTAAAGTGAGGGGTGGCGGCGGACATTCTCAGCCGCCCGCAGGTTTCGTTGCGTATAGCTCCAATACTGTCTGTGGTAAGTGGGCGTCCCCGCATCCAATGGCAGGCAATCCACCGGAATCGGCAACGCCCCCAGTTGACGCAAGATGCTCGGTACGTTCGAATTGAGCACCTCGTTGTAGATCGTGTACGGCCGCCCTAGCACGGCAATCGGAACAATCTCGTGCTTTTGGCAATACTCGATTGCGCGACTGCCAAGTTCGAGGCAATACGCTTCGAAACGCCTTTGCGTGATCAACGCATCACGCATTGCGGCATCGAAGCGATCTAGTCTCCCGACATCGGATGCAATGCCTTTCATGCATTCGCGAAGTTTCTGCCCGTCCAGATTGGTGCCATCGAAGTCAATCACCGGCCGCAGTACCCGGGTGCGACCTGGGGGCAACAAGGCACTGATCAGATCGGAGCTCGCAATGACCATCGGGCAAAGCGTGCTATGTTCTTCATCGCTCACTCGAGGCAACCCACCAAATACTGGCACAAGCAGGTAGTCAAGGGCCTCGTCGACAAGTTCCATGTACGCGCCATGCACAAGCTGCATCGGGGCACAGTAAGAGTTCGCTGCCGTTTCGATACCCTTGTGCAACGTCGCGCTGTCGGCTCGTCGTGACACGCGACAGTTGAGGCCCAACCCTTGCAGGAATGCTACGAAAAGCGGTGCTAAACCCTTGAACGCGAATTCGTCGGGTAGACCGATGGTTTGAAAGCGTTCATTGTCCATCGCGGTGTTCAGCAGCGCGTCTAAGAACATCTCTCGCTCAAGAAACGGATTGGGTGCGCGATCTGGCAATTTCCTCCGGTTTGCGCCTCGATCGTAGAGGCTGCAATTGCCTCCCCATAGGAACTTCTGGTGGACACCCGCAACCTGAGTCACGATTCGATCGATTCGGCACTTGTTGCCGGGCTCCCCGCAGCCTTTGCGTGACTGGCACAGAAACGTTTCTTTTGATAGGACTGCAGCGTCCAAGAACCGATCAGGGGAGAGTACACCCGAATCTCGAAGTCTATCTCGGCACTCGTCCAGCGTTAGCAACGCGATGCCCAACGCACCAATTGTCCCGGGATTGGGCGGCACGATCACATCGCGTTCAGTCTGTCTTGCAACGGCGGCTGCTAGAGCATCCGAGGCAAACGGCATACCCTGACAGAAGATACGATTTCCGATGGTTCGTGCACCTTTGACGCGGTTCAGGTAGTTCTGAATCACCGAATCGTAGAGCCCGGCAATGACCGCCGAATGGTTCTCGCCGGCAGCCGTCGCCTCATCGATGACCTCCGCCATGAAGACGCTGCAGTGTTGGCCAAGCGAAACACAATGTGGCGCCTGCATGGCTGCAACGCCAAGTTCGGCAACGCTCAGCCCTGATTCCCCGAATTTCGCGCCTTGCTCGGCTATGAAAGAGCCGGTGCCGGCGCTACAGGCTTCATTCATAGCCGCGTCCACAACTCGCCCCTGTTCCAACCGAATGTACTTCGCGTCTTGCCCGCCAATTTCGAATATCGTGTTGACATCCGGATCGAGAGAGATTGCGCCCCTTGCGTGCGCGGCAATCTCGTTCAGTACGAACAGACGCTCCGGGCCATAACAGGTTCGCAACAGTGACCCCACCACCTCCCGGCCGGATCCGGTCACCCCAATTGCTATGACATTCGACGCAATTCCAGCGGCTTCAAGCCAACGCTTGAGCAGCCGTTGGGCAGCCTGCACGGGCGCGCCCTGCGTGTTGAGGTAGGTCTCCCAAATGGGGGCGGCGCTTTCTACGTCGAGTGCCACCAATTTGGAACCTGTTGACCCAATATCCATCCCCAGGACCACTCGAGAGGCCGCAGATACTTTCGCTTGCCCGAGCGGCTTCATTCGATGCACTGAAGTCATGGCCATCAAGAGAGCTGGCGTATGCTCCATCTTCGACGGTTCACTTAGTTTCAACAAGTCGTCTGGCTTGTGAAGCCGCCGCTTCGCGGAGGGGTCGTTGAGTGCATAGAGTGCGGCTCCCACCGCCTCCATCGCAAAATCATGCGTCTTGCCAGCATGCAAGCGCATCTGGCGTTGCTGCAGCCAATCGCTGATACGGTGTCGAACCCGAGTGGACCGTGCAACCCCGCCCGCTAGGACGACATCTCTTGGCGCACAGCGCGGCCGAATCAAGCCAGTCACGTTCTCACACACTGCATCGAACAAGCCCGCCAGAATTCGGGCGCGGTCTTCTCCCTTGTTGGCCAGATGGGTCATGTCCGTCTTGAGAATGACAGGACAACGACCCGAGAGCGCGCAAGGCTCGCTCACCGAATCGCAGAGGTCGCTCGCCTCGCTCACAGTCAAGCCAAAGCGTTCGACAAGTTGACTTAGGAAGTTCCCCGTCCCTTGCGAACACTTCGCGTTCTGACAGAAATAGTCTTGGCCATTTTGGTGCAATTCGAGAACATAAAATCGATGAGCCCCGACATTCAGTACCGTTGCTTCTTGAAGCTCCGGATACGTTGCCGCAAAGCCTTTGCGCATCGCCGCCTTCGAAGGAATTCGCGCAGCGTCCACGAGCGCGCCGAGTCTGCCGGTGACCGCAACGGCTTTCACCTGCGCGAGATTGATATCCGACAATAGCGAGCGAAGTGCGAACGGGGGGTTCTTCCCATGACTTCGCTCCGCAACGGTCAGTATTCGGAAGCCAACCGCCGCGTCTTGAACCAGGGCAACCTTGATCGAGTCCGTACCTATGTCCAAGCCTAGGCCTACCGCGCTCATGGGTGAGGTTTAGCCTATGACGGAGGTGTCAGTCACCTAACAAGGACTACATGTTTTATGCTGATTACACGATTTCACGGCAATGATACTTTCGTCAGTCGCAGCCACGTGCCGTACCGACATAAAGTGCAAACTGTTGTTCTGCCGCCACAAAATTGGAGTAAATTAGTGGAGTCCTCAAAGGTTCCATTGGTGGTTCGGTCGTCCGGTTAGGAGGTCAGCATGTGGTATCGCTGGGTGGCTGTCGCGGCGATCATCGTGGCAGCAGGATGCGGTGGTTCGAATAAGTCACGCTCCGCCAAGAGCGGTGGCGATGCAGAGGGTACGAGCCTAAGTTCGCTGATCGACGAAAAGGGCGAACAGGAAGACAAGGATGTCATTGCGCGTCGCCAATGCCTCGGCGAGAACAAGAAAGCAAAAGAGTGCATGAGCGACGAAGACTGCTGTCAGGGTTTCTACTGTGGAAAGGACCCCGAAGTAAGCCCGCGTATCAAGGTGTGCATCGACAACGGTGGTTAGCTCCGTTCAAGCATAAGGCTAGTGCCCATCAATGCGATGGACCTGTGACAACAAAGGGCGCAGCCCTGTGAGGTGCGCCCTTGTCGCGTTTGTGGACTGTAGCGCTTAGATTACGCCCATCAGACCCAATGAGACCCCCAGCGCAAGCTCCGTGAAACTTGAATTGTTCGGCCTACCGCCAAACGGGCCGATGTCGAAATGTGGCTGAACTAGGAATGCCCAATTTGCTCTTGGAAACAGGGCAAAGTTCGCTTCGCCCGTTATTCCTACATTGTGATAGTCGGCATGACTGTAGTACGTGATGCCACCCCGCGGCCAAAACGAAGCGACGGAGCCGAGATCTATCGCGTAGCCAACGCGCGGCGCGAATATGAATCCCGTGTCGTTTACAAGGGCATTGTGTCCGGCACCACTGTAGAGGCCAATGGCTCCACCCAAACTTAGATTGTTGGCAACAAAATAGTCCAAACCAGCTCTTGGCCAGACGAATGACGACGCCGCGCCGGCATACGACCAGCCAAATCCGATGACTGTCGCACTGCAATTGTCATTCCCACCGGGGCAGTTGCTGGCACGCGCGTATTCAACGCCGAACAACCGCTCCGCCGAGATCGCCAGTTGTCCTTGCGCGCCAAATCCCGTGGCCACTTGCGCTGCTGCGCCGCCGCAGATCGTGCAGACACCCACGACCGAACCTGCCAACATCCACTTTCGCATCGCTCGTCCTCCTTGGAGATCGTCGGCAGGCCATATGCGGCACGGCCGACGCCTGTTCTTACCGCGCGTATTTCAATCTGACGACGTGGAAACAATTGACTCGACCGGCCGGCTTGCCTACCTTGTTTTCCCAGGGGGGTCGTGAATTCGATACAACGACACTCGTGAGAAGTCTTCTCGGCAGCTGGAAACCCATTGCAATTGCCGTTGACGTTCCGCGACGGATGACTTCACTGATGTCAAGGAAACGCCGTTTGCTCCTTCACCGATTCTGCAATTCGAGCATGCTGAGCACACTCAAGGCCTGCTCTGGACATTCGCAGACTTCCATGGCGACGAGATGCAGGTTACTCTCAGTGTTGGCTCATGCTTGGGCGTAAATTCACCGAGGCCTTGTGTCTGGCAGCGGAACTTCACGCCTCGCAACGCCGAAAATCGACCGGTGTGCCTTATGTGTCGCATGTCCTGGCTGTCGCGAGCATTGTCATCGAATACGGCGGCAACGAGGACGAAGCCATCGCTGCACTCTTGCACGATGCGGCCGAAGACTGCGGCGGTGAAGCGATGCTCGAACGCATTGCCCGCGAATTTGGGGCCAACGTGGCGGCCATTGTACTTGGATGCAGTGATACTACCCTTAGTCCAAAGCCACCTTGGCGCGCACGCAAAGAGCAGTACCTTCGCCACCTGCAAACAGCGAGTCGCTCGGTGCAATTGGTGGCAATTGCTGACAAATTGCACAATCTCAGATCGACATTGCGCGAGTACGCTGCGCAAGGCGAAACGTTCTGGAGCCACTTTCGCTCTGGCCATGATGGCATGCTGTGGTACTTTGGCGAGTTGGTTGGAGTGTTCCGCAACAGCGCCGTGCCCAGGCAATTGGTCCAGGAATTTGAGCGGGCGTTTTTCGAATTAAAGGGCCTGAGTGAGGCACCAACTCACCCTGTGCTCAACGACACGCGTTCGCCGGGGTCGGGGCCCCGGCGACCAACATGATGAGCAAATCCCAGTGACGCTTGTACGATCGTTGAAGACAAATTAGCCAGGGGACTGAACGAAACGGCGGCAAGAACGTTTGCATCGCGCGCGATACAGTGACATCGCGCACCCAGACAGCGTGCCGGGCGCACAGGACAGCCGTCCCTGACTAGCTGCAACTCAGGAATCGAACGGCTCTGGCTCGAAGTTGACGACGCCGCATGACGGCTTGAGCTTCAGATCGAGCTCGTCGTCTGCTTCCTCTTCCTCATCAGTGTCGACAGCCACGTCGCTGGGAGTCAGTTTGGGCAGGCGCCGTTTGCCCACGGGGCCCTCGTCAATGTAGTCGCGTAGCGCCATCATGTCACGCAATGCTTCCAACTTCGCCAACGCCTTCACTTCGACTTGTCGGATACGTTCGCGCGTCAGATTCATGATCGCTCCCACGTCCTCCAACGTGGTTCCACCGCGGTCTGCCACATCGAGTGCACACGACTCATTCATGTCCCAAACGTCGAGATCAGGGAAATTGAGTTTGATGGCGCCAGTCCGAGCCGAGACATCCACGAACAGATGATGTTTGCAGGAGACGAAAGGACACGGGCGTGGTCCGCCTGCGCATTCGGCGCGTGTGCGCGGCCTCCAATACCCATTTTCTGGGTACAGCAGGCGTCCGATTTCGAGCTCGCGTTTGGTCATGCGCTTGACGCTGATCGTGCGCGCTCGGATTTCGCGCTTTCTGCGGGAACGTCGTTGTTCGCGAGTGATCCCATCTTCATCCGGCCGCAGCGCCGTGGCGCCGTCCGTGGGCAGCGAGGAATCCGCAACGGAGCCTTGTGACATCGTGTTGACTGCTGCTTTCGAACTCATGGTCCGCCTCCGATCTCTCGGTTTCGATGCGAAATATCCTGATGTTTCATTGACTTACGACGCTGCGACGCGATCAAGATGTCTGGGAGTCGTCAATCGAGATTCGATCGAGCGCAGTCGCGCAACTAGCTCGCGGCTCAGCGCGCGTGCGTCCGATATGTTTCGCGACATCGCCTGCGTAATCGATACGCCCTTGCGCTCTTTGATGACGCGATCGAACGTGAGGAAAATCTGGCCCAGAGTTTGCTCCAATAATTGCAAATCGGCCCGCACGAACAGAAACTCTCGCCGTATCTGCTCAATGGTTAGATTCTGGGCCATCATGGCTTTGATACGCAGTATCTGCCGGACCACCGTCACCGGGTAGATACCCTGCGAGCCTTGGTGCTTGCCCTTGCGTCCGACTCGAACGCTCCTTGGCAGCAAACCCAACTGCACGTATTTCCGCAACGAGGCTTCGCTCAGGAGCACGTCATGCTGAGCAAATACCGCCAGGATCTCGGCTGAAGTCAGTCCGCGAGCATGGCTTTTTTCCAACTGGCTCAGCGCCGAATCATCAAGCGTTGGGGGCATGCACACAGTCCATTTCGTGACGGAGGGTGTCGAAGTACAACCGAATATATTCCACTCAATGGATCACCAAAAGCGAATTGATCCCTTTTTTTTGCGGTGAAACGCAAACAGCTCCATGGACGCTTCGCGATCATTTCGATAGGACATTTTGTGTCATAGCAAGGTCGGCGCTTCTGCAATTCATGGACCGATGTCGATTCGATCCTGCGAACGCAGCAGTTCTCCTGCAAATGGAGCTGGAAAAGCTGGATCGCTGAACCTGTGATCAGTGTTGTGGGTCTGTCTTTCATCATAGCGGGAAGGTTCGTGCTATCCGAGTTCGCAGATGCCGTCGATGTCACGTGACCTGCTAGGTGCCGGCGTGCGGATTCGTGTCACGGAATGGGGAGAGCGAGCGAATCCCGCCGTGCTTCTGATCCATGATGTGTTTCTGAATTCTCAAACCTGGGACGCGGTGGCTCAGGAACTGGGTGCCGAATACTATGTAGTAGCCCCGGATTTGCCCGGCTTTGGCAACAGCGAGAAGCCATCTCCTCGACGCTACGCCTACGACATTGACGCATTCGCTGATACACTCGTTGATCTATATGGGGGTCTGGGCCTCGCGCGCGCCACGTTGGTCGGACACGGCTTGGGAGGGGCCGTCGCCATCGCATTGGGCGCACGACATCCTGAGCTCGTTTCCCGTCTGATTCTCGTCGACGCTGTCTGCAACTCCCCTCCACTGGGCAAAATCCAGCGCATGCTGCAATGGCCGCTCTTAGGCGGAATACTGATCAAACAGATGCTCGGATTGCGTGTCTTTCAACGCTTCTTCTTTGAGTATTTGGTATCACCGCGGGCGCAGATCGCACCGTCAAGAATCAACTCATTCTTCGAACCTCTAGGAGCACCCGCGGCGCGCAGTAGTCTGCTTGCCACATTGCGAGCAACCATGGATGTCCGCCCTGTTGCGGCAAACACCGCTCGCTTGTCAACGCCGACATTGGTTGTGTGGGGCCGCAATGACAAACTGCAGAAAGCAGGTATAGGTCAACAGATCGCGCGTGCGATGCGGGGAGCCGGGTTCGAGGTGCTCGATTCCGGTCACTGTCCTCAAGAAGAATGTCCTGAACAGCTAGCTGCCGTGGTCCGTCGATTCTTGCGAGACGAACGCCCAAGCGGGTACTGACAATTCAATCCACGGGGAAAGCTGCCGTCGGAGGCTGATGACTAGGCTGGCTTGAGTCCTTTGGTCGGCGACTCTGGCCACTGAGATCGGAGCCGGGCACCGGTGCCTGCGATTTCGTCGTTGTAGGTTGTACGTATATGGTTGAGACCTTGGGGATGCTGCCCGAGGTGACAAGGCCTGCCTTGGGCGCGGCACTGGCATCTGCTCGCGTCTTTGTGCCTTCGTGGCTTTGCTGCTGCGTCGGGGTCGGCTCCGACGCAGCAGGAGCTGGTGGAGGCGAGATCAGCGGCACTTCCGCCGGTGCAGACGGGGCCGTCGCCACCCCACCATCCACGTGCAGAGACACGGACGCGACTGCGGACGTCTTGCTACCCCGGAGCGCCAGGCCGGCGCCAAGCAATGATATCCCCGCCGCCACGACGACTATTACTGCCGCCGAGGCGCGTTTTCTTCGACGCGCCTGCTGCGGTGACCACACTTCAGCAAGGGCAGGTCCGCCCCGTTCCGAAAGCGGCGGCAGCTCAGCAGTTCCGTCGCGCGGCGAATCCAACTCGTCTGTGTCGAAGAATGCGTTGACAAGCTCGTCACGACGGTTCTGAGCCCTTCGCTCCGCGAGTTCGTCTTTTCTCGGCGTCACAGGCGCCCGAGGGGCCTCGCCGTCGGCAGTGGCCGCCGCCTTCGAGGAACCGGGCTTTGTCGATTCCGACCTGAAACGCACCGTGGGTCCCGGCAATTCGTTGGACTCATGTGCCCGAGGCGGCGCGTGTGCTGGCTCGTACCTCGGCTTCTTTTCGAGCGGCTCCGCTGTCGTTGCCGCCGGTGGCGATGCAATCGACCACTCCAAAGGTTTGGTCTGCTCGGTCGATTCCATCGACCGCAGCACATCTTGAACTTCCCGCGGCGGCATGCCCATCGGCATTGTCGGCTCGATCGAGGGCAATTCACGGACGCGGCCCAAAGCACTCTGCGAGTCTTGCCGCGTATGCTTCACTTCCGATTGTTGCTCGGTGGCTCTTGGCCTTTCGTCAGTCGCCGTCAAAATGATGGCAGGGGCGATCGCGATCGGTTGTTCCGACCCCAAACTTGGCAAGAGCGATGACTCCATGACAGGCGGTGCCGATGGTCGCCATGACCGAAGCGGCGATCGAGCAGGCATTCGCGGCTCGCTCGGTTCGCGGCCGGGCACAATTTCGTCGTCTGGGTCACGAATTGCGCGGTCCAGCCGAGGCATGCTCTCGCCGTCCACGCTGGGGACGACACCGTCGTCGTCATCCGCCGCCGGCGCTTCGAGAGGCTTGTCGCGAATAACCAAGAGACCCTCGAAATACAGCTTGGTAATTGTCGATAGCGTTGACAGGTCTTCGAACGGCGACTCATCAACAACCTGAAGTAACGTACGGCGACCGTCCAACAGGCGAAGAATGCCGTTCAATTCATCCGGAATCTCATTGAGTCGCTCGATGAGCTGATCACGATCAATCTCAAACACTGTCTCCAACGGCGGTGACTGCTCCAGAAGTCTGCCCCATTCGTTCACACGACGCATGCCCTCCATCAGCAGGCCTTGCGTAGAGGTAGGAATGATGTCTTCGTTGGTGACGGGTTTGAACTGGACTTCAAATGTGCCGACGCTCCAAATAAGCGCCCGGTAGACAGCTTCTTCCCCACGGAGTCGCCCCAGTTCCGCGTCTACAACTTTGCCATCTCGAAAATAGATGACAATCTCAACACCGCGGGGCTCGTGAACGCGCGCAATGCCGCTCTTGCGGCTCACCTCGAAGGTTTGGAGCAAATCGACAAGGCCCATGTCTTCAAGCGATCCGGATAGCCGGGTACGCGGTCCGCCTGTGACGGTCGTCGCCATTCGTTCCTGCGTCCGCCGAGCCAAGAGCAGGTTGACACGCGCCGTCAGCTCCCGGACGAATATTGGCTTTGTCAGATAGTCTTCCACACCGAGCTCAAGGCCGCGGATCTTGTCTTCGATCGAACGCTGGCTAGTCAAGAACACTACCGGAACGTTCATCAGTTCCGGATTCTCCTTGAGTCGTTTTACGAACTCGAAACCATCCATCCGAGGCAGTCGCGTATCGGCCAGGATTAGATCGGGCGCGGAGAATTGGATCTTCGAGAATGCGTCAACGCCGTCGGTCGCGGTCGTGACGCTGAAACCCGACTTGCGAAGACTGACTTCAAGAACCCTCACGCTGCGGGGGTCGGCATCGACGAGGAGTAGCTGTTGTTTGGCCACGTTCGTACTCTTATTGCAAAGTGCCTAAGCAAGCACCAACACCACAATGATTGTGCGAGTCTAGCGCATCCATCGGCGGCGCAACGGTCATTTTGCCCAAGGGTCTGCAATATCGCCACTACCTATCGAAGGAATCTTCCCCTTTTTTCCGGGGGCCTTGTTTTCCGCGCGAACGCGCTTCAACGCGGGGGGCCGCCGTACCGCCGAGGCCGGATTTGCATCCGGTGCGGCTTCTGCAGCCGGCTCGGCTATAGAGAGGGCGGACAGAGCAGGCGCTGGCTTCGCCGTCCCCTGCCCGTCGGGGACCGGACCCGCCTTTGTCGGGTTGGACTTGCGAGTGTCTTCCATCTTGACTCTGGAAACTGTCATAGGTCCAGGCAGTGGCGGACTCTTCTTTGTTAGAACAAACCCAAGCAAACCAATGCCAAGCATGAAGTAGACACTCACGGCAACAGCATACCAAAGTAGAGGTTGCGCGGTCGGTGCGTTCACAATATCGCCGTGCGATTTGGTGGGCGTCCGACCATTGACAGCCACCTCGCTTCCACCGACAGATGAATTGGCTAGTGCGTTGAGCCTGCGCGCCAGATCCGTCATGCTCGGCCAGCGCTCGACGGGGTTCTTGGCCAGACATCCTGCAATAATCTCTTCGAAGCCAGAAAGAGCTCCGGCTGGGGCGTGATATTCGCGTGGTTTGGGAGGTGCGGCGTACATGTGCTTCGACAACACTCCCATGTACGTGTCGGCTTCAAATGGAACCCGACCCGTCACCATCTCGAACATCATGATCCCCAGGGCATAGATATCCACACGGTGATCGAACGGCTCCCCGCTCGCTTGTTCGGGGCTCATGTAGTGCGGCGTTCCGAAGACAACTCCGGGCCGTGTCAATCGGCTCGACACAGCCACTTTGGCCAGGCCAAAATCCAGTACTTTGACCGTCATGTGCGCGCCCGTTGGTCGAATCAAGATGACGTTATCCGGCTTTAGATCTCGGTGTATGACTCCCATTGAATGCGCTGCAGCCAACGCTTCAGCGATCTGCCGCGCAATGGTCAGGCACCGCAGCGGGTCAATTGGACCTTCTTCGCGCAAGATACGCGTCAAGGTACGACCTTCCAGCAGTTCCATGACAAAGTAGGGCTGGCCCGAAGCCAGCGTGCCAAAATCATTGATCTGCACAACATTGGGGTGCGTGAGCACCGCTGCGGCGCGGGCCTCTTGAATGAACCTTTCCGTAAGAACTGATTCTCTCGCAAGATCGAGTCGCAACGCTTTCATTGCGAACGAGCGCCCCAGGCGACGGTGGCGGACGCGGTAGACCCTGCCCATTCCACCTTCCCCGATGACGGCTAACACCTCGTAGCGATCATCAACAATTGAGCCAAGTAGGTTGTCACGCGTTGCTGTCTGCCGTTCCTGCAGTTCGAGCCGCTCGCCGTCGTACGGGCAGAATTGGGAGTCAGGGGAGAAATTCCTCTGGCATGCCGGACAAGCCGTGGCGCGTGCGTCCGAATCCGCCTGCGCCTTCGTCGTCTCCTTGGATCCGCCACCGAATAGGATCGTCGTCGCTGCCAATCTCACTCTCCCCGCCTCACTCGATCGCTTTACGCGGGCACGACCAAACCCGCGCTGAATTCCTCAGGCCCGCCTCACCCACCCAAGGGCTGTCCACAATTCGAGCAGAACTTGCCCCCTGAAGCGGGGGTGCCGCACTGGGAACAGAATGCAGGCGCCCGGGCAACCGGCTGGGCCATAACTTGGGGTGGAGCGTCAGGCGAAGCGCCCGCAGCAACCGGCACTGGCGCATAGCCAGCTGCAGCGGGCGGCCCTGGGGCCTGGTACGCTTGGGCTGGATAGCCCTGTGGATATGGCTGCGGCAGTGAGCGACTTCCGGCCGCGAGCCCCGCTGCCAACCCCATGCCGGCCATCATCTGCGCACCCGCAGCCCCGCCCGTGCCGCCAGCATCCGCAAGCCCTTGGCCAAGACCGAGCGTAGCCTCGGCACCGGCGTATTGTTGGTATCGCCCCATATCCATTTGATTCACGTAACGCGCGCGGATAGCGAAATCCTGGTCCAACGAGTACTGGCGAGCCTGAGCTTCAGCCTCCGCGCGCGCCACGCTGATTTTGGCTTTGCGAGCGTCAATCTTTGCTTGGACGATTTGGTCCTGAAACTCGTCGATTCGCGCCTGATCCTCCTCCGATAAGTTGATATTTAGCTTGGCAATTTCTAGGAGTTGAACGCCAATCCCCCCCAAATCAGGCGATTTCTGGACCACTGCGCGCGCGACGTCAGGCCCCGCCGTTCCCAAATCCATCATTGTTAAGTCGCCGGACTTGATCAGGTTCGTCAAAGTCGTCTTGACACCCATGACTATTTCGTCGCGTACCCACTGCAAAGCGGCATCGGAATCCCCACCGCGCTGGCGCCAGAACTCGATGACGAATCGTGTAGGATCGGCGACGCGAAATGAATACGTCCCAAAAACCCTGGGATTTACGCGCAAATCTAGTTCCGGATCGCGCATCGACCCCAGCGGCCCACCAAAACCCTCGTTATAGATGGGACTTACGGTAACGAAGAAGAGTTCGCTGATGAAGACATTGCCACCGGTAAATCGGTCGACGATATTGTTCAGAAAAGGGATGTTCTGTGTATCCAACGTATGGCGGCCGGCGCTCAGCAACCCTTTGAATTGGCCGTCTTTGAAGAACAAGCAGACTTCATCCGAATCTACGGTCAGCTGGCTCCAAAAAGGGAATGTCTGGTCCGGATGTTTGTAAACCACTTGGCTCTTGGCGGCGTCCGGACGCGCTATCATCATTCGCTTGGCACCACCCGTCACGAAATCGACAATACCCATAGCTATCAACCTTCTGAGAAACACGTCGCTCGGCCAGACTCACTGGGCCACGAGTCGTTCGTTTATCACTTCTCCCACCCATACACCAGCGCGCTCGTTTCGAGTAATCTGGCGGCTCGATGAACCCCGAGATTGACCTGACTCAGCTCCCCCCCATGGCGCAAAAGGCCATCGCCCCCGATTCCCCTCTGGGGATGAAGATGATGGCCGCCAAGGGGGTGCTGCCGGGCGCCAAACCGTCGGACGTCGTCACGGTAGTTGCGATACTTTCGCAATCGGACATCGAAGATGTGGCGCTCACCGCCAAGGCAACGCTGAAGAATTTTCCGAAGGCCGTGCTGGACGGAGCCTTCGGCAATCAATTGCCACCGACCGTGCTGGGCGTGCTAGCGGCCCTCTTCTATGACAGCCCCGATATCGTGGAAAGGCTGTTGCGGCAGCCAAAGATTCCCAGCGAAAGCCTTGAACTCTTGGCTGAGCGTGCGACCGAGCGAATCGGTGAAATCATCGCCACCAACGAAAAGCAGATGCTCGCCAATCCGCGTGTGATCGAGAGACTCTACATGAACAAGAGTGTCAGAATGTCTACGGCGGATCGCCTCATCGAACTAGCAGTTCGCAACCAAATTGAACTCGACATACCGGCGTTCAAGGAAGTCGCCGCGGCTATTAGAAACGAACTTGTCCCTGAGCCCACTTCAGAACCTACATTCGATGACATGCTCTTTGCTGATGTTGATCGATTCGCGGTCCACCTGTCGCCTCGCGTCATGGAAGAAGACACGCATGAAGCGGACGACGAGGGGGAAGAAGTCGTCAAGGAGCGATACGTGCCACTCTATCAACAAATCGCGCAGATGACAGTCACTCAGAAGATTCGGCGAGCAATGCTCGGAACCGCCGCCGAACGGCTCCTGCTGATTCGGGATTCTAACCGACTGGTTTCCACCGCCGTGGCAAAAAGTCCATTGTTTCGGGAGAACGAGGCCGTTCTCATCTCGGCCAGTCGGGCCGTGTCCGACGATGTTCTTCGCGTCATTGCCACCAATCGCGAGTTCACTCGAAGCTATCAAATCAAGTACAACTTGGTTGTCAATCCGCGTACGCCTTTCACTTTCGTCTCACGCTTGATTCCGCATTTGCGCGAAGCCGACCTGAAAAGCCTGGTCAAGAGCAAGAACGTTACGAGCTCCGTGGTTCAGGCGGTTCGTCAGCAATTGGAGCGCAAGAAAAAGAGCTAGACCTTCTCAGGTTCCCGAGGGATTCGATTTCTTCTCTCGACTAGACAAAACGGACTCCCGGTCCGATGTTGCCCGCTTCTTTCGATCGGGATCGACGACGAACGCTAGAATCTTTTCGGTTTGCTCGAGCTTGCTTCGGTAGCCTATCGCTTCAATCTTGGTCTTGAACGGACCAATCCGAACCCGCTGCCACAATCCACGATCCGGCACGTACGCGGGTTGCCGGAAGGCGTGATGCCCCTTGTGCCTCAAGTCGCGCACTAGCGCTTCGGCGTCTTCAATTGTGCGAAAACTCGCAACTTGGATCTGTATTCCGCCCTCGTGTCCTTCGCTAGCCAGCTCAGCATCGTCAGGGACCTGAGCTGCTGCCGTTGCCATCCTTGATAGCGGGTCTTTCGGCTGCGACGCAGCCGTATTTGAATTGAGCAGGTCAGCTGCAGGTAGCGGGGTCCCCTGGATCTTGTCGGAGCCGGTCGGCAATTCAGGCTGACTAGCCGTTGCCGGTTCGGCAGCCAAGAGCCTTCCTTGTTCATCCTTCACCGCTGCAAGCGCAGTCGTCGGATTCTCGGAATCGCTAAGCACATTGGGGAAGCTGACGTTTTGGCTGTCAACACGCGCCGCGGGGCCAGATTGATTTCGCTGACGGGCCGCCAGCTTGGCAAGGGCGTCGCTAGGTGCGGCTTGCGGCGTTTGGGAATGGTTTCCGCCGAGCATCACTGCCGCAACGATACCCGCACCCCCTAGCAATGCTAAGAGCAAAGTTCCCAGCCTTGACCCAATTCGTCTCGAGTCTTGCTCTCGGA
Organism: uncultured delta proteobacterium; assembly: GCA_963811985.1. GTDB lineage: Bacteria > Myxococcota_A > Polyangia > Polyangiales > Polyangiaceae > FEN-1139. The sequence goes on along the minus strand of CAWEUH010000042.1, from coordinate 56,530 downwards.
TTTGTTCGAGATTGCGGACGTGGACAGCATCCATGACGCTACTATCGCCTGTTGTGAGATTTCTCGCGAATATTCGGCAGATCGTCGTTCCGCCGCGGCGGATTTACAGTCTTCATAGCCACTTGGTCTCGGAAGGCCCAGTTTTCCGGGTATGCTCGTGCCGGTCATCCACGGGATGCTCAACTTGGAATTGGCACAATTGAACCGGACGATGTGACGATTGCATTGGACAACGGCGCGTCCAAGTGGGCGTAAGGCCAAATGATCACCCTCCTTAGTGGACCCGTGCCAGAAATCTGGGCATAACGACCCACAATGACTTCGCTTGGGCTGACTCCACTTGAGATGCGCGTTTCAGAATCGGACCAGATCGTCAGTTCCTGCTCTCGAAGCCAGTTGAAATTTGCAGTCGCATAACTGGCAATCGTTCCAATGTCCATCCAGCCGGTTCGCACAACATGCGCGTGTATCTCGATTCCGGAGCGAAGCAGGGGCAGGATGAAATCACCGACGAGACAACCTCGCTCAGGCAACAAACAGAACGTGTCTGGATTGATCGCAGCGACACCAATGTAGTCGCCACCGAAGGCTTCTCGGCCAAACGTCTCTGAACGCAAGCGCACGATTCGGCATTTCTCGTCTACACCAACGGTGCCGTGCCCCGCGGGCTTGGGTGCCATACACAGCACTATCGAGCACGTGGACAAGTTGCTGAGCAATTCCGAGTAATTGACAACAGACAATACATCCGCATTCACGATGATCAGAGCGTCGTGGCCGAGCAACTTTGCGGCCCCTTTCACACCACCCGCAGTTCCAAGCAGCTCCGTCTCAACGATTACTTGAACACGCGGATCGTAAACTCTCAGAAACTCAACTATTTGTTCTGCCAAATGATGAGCGTTCACGACGATGTTCGGCTTGACCAGTGTGGCTTGCAGTCCTTCGAGTTGGTGAGCTATCACGGGTCGGTCGCCAATTGGGACCAACGCCTTGGGGCGCTCGTCCGTCAAAGGCCTCAGTCTCGTGCCGTGTCCCGCGCCCAGCAGCATGACAGCGGTCATCCGAATCTATCTACTGATAAACTCGCTCCCCGCGAGGGTTTTTTGCTACCACCAGCCCGGCGGCCTGCCGACGCGCCACTAGGGCGCATACACTGGCGCCGAGGGGTAGAGACGCGCTAAACCGGCTGAGTCGCAGAAGTCATCATGCCATTCCGCCGCGTCATATTCATGCTTTCGGCTCTGTCAGGTTGCTCGTCAACGAACAGCAACGCGCTTCCGCCGGAAGCGATGACATTGGTCGGCGTTGACCCGGCCGACTTCATGGTCGCGGGCTCATGCGGCAACAGCGTGCAGCGGTATGTAGCGACACTTCACGATGTGACTGGAACTGACAAGATCTACGATGGTGGTGTGTCCAGCGCGCCGTTTTACGTGACCAGCTCATCTCCTACACCCTGCGATGAATCCATCGTATTTGGGAATGTGGTCGCATACCACGCCTACCAGGCAACGCTCGATGGCTATGACCGGTCGGACATTGTACCGGTGTATTCGGGGTCCTCCGCCATGCTTGCTGGGTCGGCCTATGTGGCCCCGCGGTGGACCGCGTCCTGCAGCGGGTGGACTGAAAGTGATGGTGGCGCTCAGCCCGGACTTTCATATCCAAACATGACGGTAATGCTGAGGCGCTGCACCAAGCTCGGCGCGCCCGAGTAAACCACAACGATGCGCCAACGCGACAACGGCAGTCCTGGTCCTTCAATTCAGCGCCCCAGCCGGGCTCTGGGCATGGTTCTTCTTGGCCTAGTGGGATTGTGGTTGGCCTTTGCCGTAGCCATCAATTGGGGTTCGTCATCCTCGGACCTGTTTCTCCTGCTAGTTGGCAGTTCGAGCGGACTGAACAAGGGGGAAATCTGGAGACTGTTCACAGCCCCGCTAATGCACCACCCCGAAGGGTCGGCAGGCGTCAATCACATCTTGTCAACCGTGGTTGGGTTGTTCTTTCTCGCCCCGGCATTGGAATCGGCCTGGGGCACACGACGGCTGTTGCGGTTTCTAGCTGTCAGTAGCGTGTTCGCGTATGCCGTTCAATGGTTGCTGACGCTAGTCCTACCGACGAGCGCGTCGCACCGGTTGGTGCCCGTGTATTGGTACGGGGCCATGCCTGCGCTGGAAGCCGTGGCTATTGCCTTTGCGCTTAGCCTGCGCGCAAACAACGTCTTGCTTTTCTTCGTGCTGCCCATTGGTAGTCGGGGCCTTCTGATCGCGACCGTCGGTATCAGCATTGCTCTGGTTGCGGCGGACGCAATTGGACCCTCAGGAGCCATTGCTCCATTCGCTGGCATGGCTGCAGGTTGGCTGTTCGGCGGCGGCACGCCTTCCCCTGCCAGGCGCTGGTGGCTTCGATGGAGATTACAGAGATTGGAGTCTGAGACAGCTGCTGAACGCAACCGACGTCTCACAGAGGCCAAACGTCGATTTGAAGTCCTACCGGGCGGGCTCAACGACCGCAATAAGGACCGAAACCTGCATTGAGTACCTCGCAAACCCGACGCGCGATCATCTCAGGGGCCAGCAGAGGTATTGGAGCAGCCATTGCCCAATCACTCGGCACACATGATTGCCGTGTCGTAGTTGGCTACCGCAATCAGGCTGATGCGGCGGAGCAAGTCGTGCGTTCAATTCGGGTTGCTGGCGGCACCGCAACGGCCGCTCAATTCGACGTCGGCGACGCCGCGAGCGTCAAAGATGCGTTGCAGGGCCTCGACTTTCAGAGAGATCCGTTCGATATCGTTGTCAACAACGCGGCCGTGATTCGCGACTCGTTGTTCGCTGCCATGCCGATGGCTAGTTGGCGCGCGGTGCTCGATACGGTCCTCGACGGCTTCTTCAATCTCACGCAGCCGCTTACGTTACCCATGGTCAGACAGAGATGGGGACGAATTGTCAACATCGTGTCGCCCGCCGGCTTGTCTGGCAATCGGGGCCAGGTGAACTACTCTGCGGCGAAGGGCGGCCTGATTGCCGCAACCAAGGCCTTGGCCAAGGAAGTCGCGGCGCGTGGCGTCACCGTGAATGCAGTCTGTCCGGGATTGATCGATACGGACATGCTGGCCAACGTTAACGCAGCGCCCATGCTCAAGACAATTCCGCTCGGCCGCATCGGCAGCGCTCAGGAAGTTGCCGAAGCCGTGCGGTTCTTGGTTTCCGACCAAGCTAGCTACATTACCGGCCATGTTCTTCGCGTCGATGGTGGCTTCGCAATGTGAGGGGGTGTCACGGCGCAATCCGTGCACGATTTCGACGTCCGCATCGGTTTTTGTCGATTATTACATCGCCATGCCGCCGTTGAACTCTCAGCACCTCTCCTGTGACGTAGGACGACCAATCACTGGCCAAGAACAAGGCTGCATTGGCGACATCCCCCGGCTGACCTAGAGTCTTGGCCGGAATGAGTTCCAATAGGGCATTTTTGGCTTTCTCGTCTAGTTTGTCGGTCATCGCCGTCTGGATATAACCTGGCGCAATAGCGTTCACTCGGATGTTACGTGAGGCCAGTTCCTTGGCGGCACTCTTGGTGGCGCCGATCACCCCGGCTTTGCTCGACGCGTAGTTGATCTGACCCGCGTTTCCGAAGAGGCCCACTACGCTCGATATGTTTATGATCGTGCCGCCCTTCTGTTTGATCATGGGCCGTGCAATGGCTTTGATGAAATTGAAAACGCTCTTGAGGTTGACGGCAATCACCGCGTCCCAATCGCGCTCGGTCATTGTCAATAGCAGGCCATCGCGAGTAATGCCGGCGTTGTTCACGAGGATGTCAACCCGACCAAAGCGTTTCACGACTTCTGCAACAAGATCCTTTACCGCATCGGTGTTGGAAACGTCCACGATGTAGGCAGCTGCCTCGCCTCCGCTTTGACCAATCGCCTTGGCTCGTTCTTCCGCAAGTGCCTGATCGATATCGACGATGACGACGCTGGCCCCTTCCTCAGCGAAGCGTTCGGCTATCTTGGCGCCTATACCGCGGGCGCCTCCGGTGATGACTGCAACCTTACCGCTTAGTATTCCCATGGGTTCTCCAATGTCAGCTGGGGCATTGCTCAGTGGTTGAACTGACGGCCGCGGAGCATACGCATACCCGGACGCTCGTCAAGCATGGGTCTGCGTGGCGCGACTCCTACGGGCCATGTTGCTCAGAACACGCGTTCGCTTACATAGATGACGTCGCCAGCTTGAAGCGGGACATCGGGCGAGCGTCCGTCGGTGATCGAGTCCACGCTCAACACGACCGTCTTGCTGCCGGATCTAGTCTTCCTAGTAAGATTGACCCGATCCGTCTTTGCAATCGACGTAAATCCCCCAGACACGGACACCGCCTGCAACAACGTCATGCCCGTTGCAAACGGAAAGCTGCCGGGCTTTTGGACTTGTCCGAGCACGGTGACTTTCTTGCTCCGGTATTCCTTGATGGTGACGATAACGCTCGGATCTTTGAGTATTTGGTCCGCGATCAGTTTGTCCCGAACTAGCTTGGCCAATCCTTGCGGCTCGAGCCCCGCCGCTTGGATCCGGTGAATGTACGGGATATCCACGCTGCCATCCGATGACACTTGATATTCCTCTGGTAGGTCCTTCTCTCCGACGATTTGCATCCGAAATACGTCATCAGGACCAATCGTCGAACTCTCGATTGGCGGCGCCAAAACGACGCGAGCGTTGTCCACGCGAGACGCGCAACACCAAGATGCAACCACGAAGACTAGCCCAAGTACGCGAAAGATCAGGCTGCGCAAGGTCCGCGTCCGTTCGGCTAGGCTTCTCACATGAACCAACGTACGCCCAGCCACGCTTGAAATCGAGAAAAGGCAAGATTATCGGCAATGGGAGTATTACCTCCTATCGCCTGGTAATACAACGTCGCTTTGGTAAGGCTCGCGTCGTACCGAAGTGTCGCGTTGAGGCCTAGCGAGTCGCTAGTCCTGTACTCCGTGAACAGCTGCGCATCCACGCGGTCTTCGGAAATCTGGTTGAAGGCCTGACCTTGGGAAGTGAACGGCGGGTGTGTGATTCGAGAATAGCCACCCTGCAAATCGACCAAGAAACGCCCACCGATGAAATACGACACTTTCGCATAGCCGCGATCACGTCGGTAGTAGTCCGCGAGGTAGCTAAGCGATACGTCGCGAACGTAACCAAGTCCAATCACGGACAGACCAACGGTTGCATCTCCGGGCTGCAGCTTTGGTTGCGGCAGCACGTACCAATCGAGCTCAGCCTGGCCAACCACAGAATTATAGTTGGACCGGACAGGTGTCACGGTCGGCGCAAAAAATGTGTCGGCCCACCCAAATAGTGCCAACACGGAAAAGCGATTGGTGACCAACCCGTTCACGCCAAGCCGTGCTTGAACGATGTCGCCGTCATTCCGAAACGCGTTAGCAAACTTGTACCGGATGAATGTGGCAGTGCCGTCATAAATAAGGGCAGTGCGCGGCAGGAACTTGAAGCGCCCGCGAGTCCCCAGTATGTGATTCGTGTTGGTAAGGCCTCGGTACGTGTCAGCCTCGAAATAGGTGTATCGCAGATCATAGCCCAAGCGCCAATCGAACATGCCGCCGCCCGGGCGCCAAGTGACGCCGGCACCACCGCCAATGATGTCTCGGTTCCACGAATTGACGATGGCGGGATCATTTGATGGCGACACCATTCGCGTAAAGTCACCGTTGCCATCAAAGCTAAAAGGCCGCTCCGGAAGCGCTTCGAAGTTCAGCTTGGCGCCGCCATCAATGTGGCGTTGATTCGAGAAATCATAACTGTTGCCAGCAGCAAATAGCTCATTGTACGAAGCGTACAGCGATGAACGAAATGTAAATTGTGGTGGGGGCGCTGATTGCGTGTCGCCGGTACGACGCTGAGGGCCGAGGGTTGACAATGTCAACGAAGGCGTTATCCGCAACCGGTACGCGGCGAGAATTGGCGTGTCGACACCTTGATAGTTAACGCCATTGAGCGCGCCTGGGGTAGTCCCTGCCCGCTGAAAGTAGTTCGAGTCGAAACCTATCTCGCCGGCCAGACCGGGATGCAACTCAAAGTCGCCCGTGCGGACGCCCATTCCCTCTCCAATCGCACGATCGGCAATCCAAGGACGCGATTGCGCGACAGCCGTCGCCGGCAGCAGGGACAGAACAAGGACCGTTAACCAAGCGGAATGCGTTTTCATCGGATATCTTCGCGGTCCCTTCCCTGGCAAAGCCCGTTCACGCAAACCGCAAGCACGTCTCCATAGATTTCAAAGGCTCGATTATCTGTTGATGCTGGAAACTTGAGGAGGAACGAAAATCACGGTCGTATCCGAAGGAAACACAGTCGGATCATTCGCTGGAATTCCCGGGTCGATGGTTACGATAACTTTGGACTCACCAACAAAACCTGCCTCCTCGCCAATGCACTGATTGGACTCCTGAACGAGCGTGCGAACGCGATCGCGGAGCACCTGCAACACGGCGAATTCATGCCGGGAGTTTTCAACGTCATTCTTGTCGAGCGCGGATGTGAGTATCGGCATGCGATCGCGAGCAGCCCGAATGGCCACATCGATCTGATTCAACTTGTCGTTGAGGCAAAGAACCTTAACCACGTCGCGTGCTTCTCGCGACTGTTCCAGTTGTCGCCGCACGGTTTGCGCCGACTGATCCATTTGAGGTAGAAACGTCTGTGCTTGGACACGCATCTGTTGCGGTGTAGTTGCCTCACCAGCGTTTCCACCCGGCGCAACTTCGGTGGCTCGCGTTGTCGCAGCAGTCTGCGCGAAAGCAACACTTAGCCCGCCAAGCATCAGAACGAACAGCCCTGCGGGCAAGATTTTATTGGTCGACGGTTTGGTCATCGATTTTGGCCTCCCTCGGAACAGCCAACTGCGCAAAGACTATAGAAAGCAGAAAAATGCCTGTCAATGCCGGCCAGCGGCCAGTGCTGCAAAGGATTCAATATTCCCAAACGGCGCATTTCAAGCATCTCCGATTCTGTTGCCCGACGGACCGGCATCATTCACCCTCGGCTGGTCCGTTGTGAGTGCATTTTCGCTTCTATTGCTTCACAAAGGTGACCGGGACCTTGATCACGGCACTGCCGCCCGACGGCGGATCAAACTGGGCGCTGCGCGCCCTGGCTTTCACGCATTCGACCGCTGAACCAAGGTTGCCCGAGGCAGCGGCTGAAACACTTTGGACTTCACCACCGGGGCCCACTTTGATGCTCAAGTCAATCTTGCCTTGTGCGTCCGGATTTTGGGCCAGTTCGCGATTAAAGCAATTTCGAAAACCAGCACGCATCCCAGCAACCACCCTGCTCGCGTTAGCAACGTCGCCGCCGCTGACCGCAGCACCCCCGACGTTCGCGTTGCCTTTCGGCCCGGAAACTTTCTGAGCGGCACCCGTCCCTTGTGTTCCTTCACTTCGGCCGCTTGCTCCAAGAGCACCAAGACCACCGCCGGCGGCGCCGGGGCGGATTGCCCCCCCACCTCCGCCCAATCGAAGATCTCCCATTCCTGACGACACTCCTGCGCCAGTTTTCGCGGCTTCATCGAGCGCACTCGTTGCGACTTCGCCGCCCGCAAGCACGCCCGCTGTTGCCGGCCCCTGCGCGGACAACGCCCCTATGGTCGCCATTTCCAACGAGTCCAATTCTTTGGTCAGCGCGGCCACTTGGCGGGCCGACATCTTTCCCGCTGTTCCAGCAGCTCCGCCCGACTTCTGACTACCGGATGATTTCTGGCTCTCCTGCTTCTCGTCAGACTCTTTGGCGGATTTATCGCGTTCAGTGGCTTGCTGCTCCACGACGGGCGGTGGCGGAAGGCTCCTTACGGAGTCAACTAGGCTAGCAAGGTTGGCTTCTTCATTGATCACCGGATCGAGCCAATCAGAATACAGTGAGCCAATCCCCAAGAAGTGCAGCAAGAAGGAGAACGCCGCGATCATTGTCGTGGGCCAGTCGATGGAAGTCGCTCCACGCATTACTGCGACAGGCAGTTGGGGCTTCGGCTGCATCGGCGGCGGCGCCACAAATTGGAATAGGAAAGTCGTGTCGCCAATTACCAGCTTGCCGCGAGACTCCTCGCTAAGTTTCAATTGAAAGGCGCCCTGCTGGGTACGCTTTGCTTGGCCCTTGAGCATCGACAAGTCGGAAATTCCGGTCGGCAGCGCGACGCGACCCGACATTCCGTCCACGAAATTCAAGTGGTAGTCCGAATCGACGAGCTCAAAGAGCCGAAAGCTGGGCGGGATTGCCGTAGATGCAATGACGAACATGCTCTTTTCGTTCGGTCCCACCGTCACGTGCGTTCGTTGTTTTATGATTCTCTCTTCGACAACGCGACCACTCTGCACGACTCCAATTCGCAATACCTTGGGTCCTGTTGCGGCCACCGCTCGCATGACAGCGGTCATCTGGCCCGGGCGCGACGTCTGCGATTGCGAATATGGCTGTTGAGTCATGGAATTGAATCCTGCACGGTTAGGCGTGGTCTCCGCAAGTGAAACCTAATTTCCCAAAGTGTTCCCCATTCTTCAAAATGCAAACCCGCCTACATTGGTTACGATTGGTGCGATTTTCGAACACCGCCGTCCGTTTCTCCGCTCTTGACGGGCACGATCAATTCGGACCGCGATAATCGAGAGTTAAGTATCCATTGGACGAAGTCATCCCACAATTGGCGTCGCCTCAACAAACCTACTGAGGCCCTCTGGCCAATTACAGTACAGCTAGCAGCGCCCACGAGACCTGCGAACAAGGCAGCCAGGCTCCAGCCCGATGCATAGAGCGCGGACACGTGAATATTCAGGGCCAGCTCAGCGCATGCGCCGGCAGCCCCAGCCACCAAGGCAGACCGGGCCAAGAGTTTCGCAGCTTGTCGCCCTGTGCGGCTTGTGGTGTCCACTTCCGACAAGGCGTCATTAAATGCGGCCACCATCAGTTCAGGGTGCTCACACACGTCCGCTAGTTCACTCAAGAGAGCACCAGGTCGCGAACGTCGAAAAGTCTCACCGCGGACATTACCACCAGCAGCCAAATAAGACTCAATGAGTCTGCATTCATTCGGATCGGCCAACTTCCGATATGTACGAATACCAAGAGCCGCCACGACCGCTGAAGTACCGAGCCCCAAAATAACTCCCAGCATGCTCAAAATGGCGCCTCCTGGAGTGCCTTTTCTATCCTGTCAACAAATGGCTGCTTCTTCGCTCCAAGCGTCAGCTTCGGCTGAAGCCTGCTTACATCGACGGCCGCTATGGGTTTTTGCACGCGCCCGACGATTGTCACTTCGCTAATCGTCACGACCCTTTGTTTGGGTTGCGCATACCCAGTAAGCGTCCATAAGACCAGCGTAGCGACCGTTCGCCAATGACAACCAGATGCGTGAATCATTTCTGACCTCCATCGTCGGCGGGGGCAGCTTGTGTGGCATTGCCTGCCTTCGTGTCCTTGGACTCAATAGGCGCGGTCGCTGGTGTTTCAGCTTTTGGTGGCGCCGCTTGTGCCTTCGCCGAAGCGGCCTCTTCCTCCTGCGATTCAATCACGGCCTTCTTGGACTTGGCCGCGGTTATGAGTTCATCGGAGTCGTCAGCCTGGCCTGCCGTGGAACGCGGTTTGAGACGCTTGTACTCCTCAAACGCTGCAATAGCTTTGGTGGCGGCATCTTTTGGAGACACCCCCGGCATTGAATCGCTGAATAGATACAGTAGTCCTAGTGAGTATTGAGCTTGAGGTAGCTTGGGTTCCTTGGCGATGACCCATTCAAGTTGCTGCTTGGCCTCGGTTGTCTTGCCAAGTAGTCGATAGGCATCCCCCAAGTTCAAACGCGCCAGCGTATTGTCGCGGTCGTAACGCAGCGCCCACTCTAAGTGGGGCGCGGCTTCAACCGCGTTGCCCGACTCAAGTAGATATCCAGCAAGGTGAATGCGCGCCTCGACGAGGTCGGGCCTCAGCTCTAGTGCACGACGAAAATCGTCCATGGCTGCCGCGCGCTCATTGCGTTCCTTGTGTATGAGCGCTCTAATCAACAATGCTTCCGGATTATCCTTGTCCCTGGGCGGGTTTTCGGGCCCGTAACCGTCCAATATGCCTTGAAGGGCGTAGAGGGCGAGATCGAGACGTCGATTGCGATAGTGATCGCGAGCCAACACCACCATCGCTGGACGATAGTCGGGATTGATCTTGAGGGCATCCTGCGCCAGTTTCTGAGCCGCACCTGATTCGCCGCGCAGAGACTTGACTTCGGCCAATGCCGACGTTACCGCGGCGCTCTTCTCAAGCTTCGCGAGGCGGCCATTCAAGTACTGTTCTGCCTCGTCCACGTTGCCTTCCCTGGCAGTCAGAACACCGTATGCAACGATGGCGGGCTCATAGCCCGGCACGATTCCAATGGCTTTGGCGTACGCGGATAGGGCACCAGAACTGTTGTTCTTGCGCTCGCGAATGACGCCAAGTGAATAGTACGCTTGGTAGGCTTTCGAGTCCAGTTCGATGGCCTTCTCAAACAGTCCCTCCGCTACGTCCAAGGTGCCCGCTTGGAATGCCTGCATACCAGCCATGTACTGCTGCATCGCTTGAGGATTGAGTGCAGGCCGAGTACTCGTTTGCCCACCTGAAGGGGCATCAGAGATCCCCATGGGTCGCTGCGCGCCAGCCGGTACCGTTGTGTTCGGCACAACACTGCTCGACGCACTTGCGGCCGCGGGCGCCTTGGCGCTCGGAGTTTCGGCGCAAGCCGACACGACACCAAGAGAACAGACCACTGCTAGGCAATAGGCCCAGCGGCAATCCAATCCAGACTCAAGTTCGGCGACTCTGCGGTCAGTAAATCGTGCCATCATGCGCTCCTCATTGAACGAGCACTGGCAGTGGCCTTGGCATGCCGACGGGCTTGGGTGTCGTTACAAGCCCTGGACGCATACGCTGGAACATGCCCGGCTGATAATTCAGGTCCGTGACCTTCGTAGCGTGCGACTGCATCTTCGCCTCTCCGATGACGTCCGTTACGTAGGCCAAGCGACGAATCGCCCGAGTAATCGCTGGATTGGACGCATTGTAGCGTTTCGCCAGAACCGTTGATGAAGCGTATCGGTCAACCAAAATCGTGTCTGCGCTGTCGAGTTCCTTATCGCGCGCGTCACGCCAGGCCTGTTGAATCGACGTCCGCATGGCATCTGCACGTTCCTGCAGTTCGGGCACGTCGCTCTTTTCGGCTTGCTTGAGGGCCTCTTCTTGTTTCTTCGTGTACATCTGCAAAGCGGGTGGCCGTGTGTTGTACAGGCCAGTCCGCAGCGAGTCGTACAGCGACCCCTGTCGGGCCATCGCAACCGTGGTCCATTCCGGCGACAGATAGCTGTCTATTACGCCCTGCAGTTTGTCGAACCAAGTCTTCGCCTGCACAGCCTCCTTGCGATAGGTGGCGACGACTTCCGTCGGTGTCCCCTTGTACCTGTGGAATCCAGCCTCATAGTCGAATTTCTTGGCAAGGTCTTGGTCAATCAACGTAAATTCTGCTTCGGCTGCCATTCCCGCTTCGCGCGACCCGAGCGCCGTGTTTCTGCCGTCTTTCTGCGGAGCCGATCGCTTGTATCGCGAAAAAGCAGCAATGGCGTTCTTCCACCAATCGTTGGCGTCGTAGGCTCCTGAGGCAACCTTCATCTTGGCCACCCAGTAGGCTGCCTGCACCACGTATTGCGCGGACACGTCACGACCCTTTTCCGTGTCGTAGTAGTCAGCCATGGCTTTCTGCGCCCGCTTGCGAGCGTCTTGGTTGGCGCCTTCGTCCGGACTGAATTCATCCCAGCGTTTCAGATCAGACGTCGCCACAATGAAGTCAGCCTCGGCTGCTTCCTTTGGCGACGCGCCCAACGTGCTAAAGCGCTTGCGCTCGCGGTCCATTCCCCCGCGGTCACCCAGGCTTGCGTAGAGCGACAATGCTTGGTGGGCCGCGTCGCGGCGGGCTGCCACTTCAAAATGCTCCGTCGACGCGATCTTTTCGAACGTGTCCGCGGCGCGCGGATAGTTGAAGAAGAGCACGTATGACGCAGCCAGCGCGTCATAGGCGTCTTTCAAAAACTTGACGCGCTCCTGATACCGTTTGGCATCGGCTGCGACAGGCGGCGTGGCCTTCGGATCGCCGTTGTGAAGCTTCGCGAGTTTCGCTTCATTGCCATAGCGAGAAATGAACAATTCGTACATCTCGATCGCTTTGTCATACTCGCCGACTTGTTTGAACGCGTACGCGCCGTTCATCACGGCTTCTGGCGCCTCGTCACGGTCCGGCCCAGCATCAAGTGCGACTTTGTACGCGGCAGCCGCTTCTCGCCATTTCTTGTCGCGTTCAGGTCCGGGTTGCATCTTTTCCGCTTCTTCGAAGATCTTGCGAGCGTCTACGTAGGCTACGCCCTGGATAACGGGTTTGCGCAAAGCCTCTTCCGCTTTCTTGCTCTCCGTATCGAACGCGCAACTCTTGGCTTCCGCCAACTTGCGGGCGCCTTCGACATCGCCTTGTTTGGCGCTCATGCTGATGAGCTTCTCCCATGCCTTGTAGCCCCACTCATTTTTCCCGCAGTACTGCTCGAAGATGGGCGTGAATCGGGCGCGCGCGTCCGCGAATTGGCCATATACGAAATAGTAGTCGGCGGACTGAAATGCATAGAGCAGACCGTTCTTTTGAGGGTCACGATCCAGCGGAACTCGTGCGTTGTACTCATCGCGAGCTCGAATGCTGTCCAAAACCGACTGCGGAACCTCAACCTGTTTGACTCGCGCGGAATCGCCCTCGCCTTCCATTTCAAGTTCGACACGCTTGGCGATGCCGTGCGCGCCGCCGCTCTTCTCGTATTGTCGGTACGCGTCCTCGAGAATCTTTTCCGCAATTGCGACTACATAATAGGCGGCTGGCTGAAGATATTTGTCGTCTTCGTTGGAGTCGCGCACAGTTGCTGCCGCTTCGCGCGCCTGACCAACTTCCTGAGCAGACGGCGTACGCTCAAGTACCACCTGCAACACGACGACCCAGTACCGCGCATCGGCCAACCAGAAGCGCGTCTCATAGGCATCCATTGCGGTCGGTTCTTGCTCCAGATCGGCATTCCATCCTTGCTCCGCAAGGCGATATTCAGCAACTGACTTCTCAATAAGCGCGCGTTGCTCGTTGGCGTCGTTGAGCTCCAACGCCCGATCGTAATAGGCACGCGCAAAGTTCGTGTGATCTGCGGCTGCCCGCTTTAGCCCCGAACGAACCAGCTGTTCCGCCTGTTGCAGAGCCTCCGGATCGTCCTTGTTTGCATCGGTCCACGGTGTGGTTCCCACGTACGCAACCAAGCGACTTCTGGCCTCCAGAGCCTTCCCTGAGTACTCCGTGCGCGTCGCCGAACCCTCGGGGGCCAAGCGGGAGAGCTGATCATAGAGTTCCGCGACCTTATGTTGGATAAGAGGAGCATCTCGGTCCAACGGGAATTTTCGAAGCGTCAACTCCATGGTCGCAATTGCATTACGGATTTGCGATATGTCGGTGAATTCTTGAGCGATGGCCTTGTAAATCTCCACTGACCACTTCTTGTCTTGCGGAATCAACTTGGGATCTTGAACGCGTTCAATGGCAATCGCCATTTTTTGTTCCGCTTTGACCGGGTCGGTTTCTATATCCAAAACGTCGTTTCTAGGAATGTACGGGTCAGACGGCGGGGGTCCCGCAAAATCTACGTAGGTAAGAGACCCAGCAATGTACGTGTAAGCCTCCGCTCGGAAATCCGCCCCCGGGTCACCTGTCTTTGCCTCCATCTCATCGGTGTAGGCCAGTAACTTTACAAACCACTCGGTCGCAGTGCGGTACCGTTGTTGCTTGAAGTAAGTCCAAGCTTGCTTATAGAGTGTCACTCCGTAGAGCGGGGGCTTCTTGAATTTCAAGCCTTGATCGTAGGCGCTGACTGCACGGTTTAGATTGTATGGGCCAGCTTTGGGATCGATTTGATCAAAGTGGTAGTTTCCCAACTGCCACCATATTTCGGCGAGGTACCGCGGTTCGTCACCGTCCTCGACATGTTGAGGAAGCGCCGCGCAATCCGAATAGGGGTTGACGTAGACCGTCTCCTCCTCCTTGTCGGCGCTCCGTGCTAGAAGAGCGCCTTTCTTGCCTCCAACTTGGTCGAGCGGGATAGGATTCTTATTGTACCAACGATCCCAGAACTTCTGATCGTGATCTTGTTTGCTTGGCTGAACCAAGATCTTTTCTGGATCACTCGGGTCATCAATGATTTGGAATCTATTGCCGCAAACGAGCGTTCGCCATGCCTGTTGCCCCTCATCTATGCGCCCGGCGTCCGTCAACGCATGCCCGAGATAGTAGTGTACCGCCGCTATTTCCTCATACTTCGGATATTCCTTAGCGATCTTCCTGTAGAGTGCAATCGCGGGCTTGATCGTTTGGGCCACATCACCCTCGGCGCCGGATCGGGCGCGTTCCTCGTAGAGGGCCGCCAACTTAAACATGGCGTCAGGCGTGGCAGAAGGATCCGCGTTGGGGCCGCTGTAGCGCTGAACGAATGCTTCCAATCTGCGAATGGCATTATCACGCGCTTGAGTCAAACTCTTCTGTTCCGCGCCAATTTCCTGATCGAGTATGGAGAGCACTCGCCGCCGGTGCTCTTCGTAATGGTGCCGCACAATCATGGTCAGCGCGCGTCGAAAACTCTTGGCACTTTCCGCGTAGACTTTGGCTTCGTCTGTCAACTTATTGAATGCTTGAACCTGTTGAGCTGACGGGGGCTTCGGCTTCGGTGCGTCTCGGCGGGGACCCACTCCCGGCAGCGAAGCAGTTGACGACGAAGCCGTTGGCACGCTTGCCAAAGGTGCGGGCTGAGCAGACGCTGGCGCTGACGCGGAAGCCGGCGGAGCAGAAACACGCGTAACGTCGGGTGACTTGGCGGCACGCGCCGGATTGACGGCCACTCCGATTGCCAAGATCCAAACAACGATTGCCAGGCATGCTCCCAGCTGACGCGATTTTTGGCGTCTCACAGCGCCCCCTCCGCGTCATCGAGCACTTCTCTGAGTTCATCGTTCAAGCTCTGCTCCTCGCGGGCGCGCTCGCGCTGCAAATTGACCACCCTGGTTCGTTGCTCCTCGCGCACCTCCCACGCCTGTTGAACGATTCCCACATCGGCCTTGAGCACAACCCCTTTGAGACGATCGCTGACCTGAGCAAAGTTGCGAATCGCCACGACGCCAACCAACAGACGGGCTTGCTGATCCAGATCCTCCAGTTGTCGGGCGTTCTGCTCTATGGATTCACTCTCCTGAACCACGGTTGCCTGCAGCTTCTGGGCACGCTGACCGGTCTCCAGTTCGAGGCCCTGCAAGATGTTATCCAGTTGTTCGTCAACACTTGCCGCCCGCGCCAGAACGGGTTGCGCCGAACGCGCAAATGCGGTCGCTTCAGCGGAGTCGCCGCCTCTCGCCACGAGGTTCATCTCCTGCGCAATGAGCTCGCGGAATCGAACTCTAACCCGTGCATCGTCGATGTATTGAGCATCGCCTAGGCCATTTTGCACACGGCCCATGTCAACGGCGTCCCTATAGCCGGCGACGCGCTCGCGATAGCCATTCAGGTCTTGCTCATTGGCTTGAATTTCAGCGAGGAATCGCTGCCGGGTAGCGGGATCGACTTGGACCCCGTGTTGGTCCGTCTCCCTCATAACGCGACTCAGGCCATTGATGATCGCTTGCAGCCGATCGACTTCCAGAGTCAATCTCTGCAGTTGCTGCGACAATAGATTCCATTGGTTTTCGCCGGCGGCCGTGCGGCGCATGAAATCGCCTGGCAGCACCGGCAGCTGGGCGAGCCGCTTCATTAGAGATCTTCGTTCCGTCCTAACTCGCTTCAGATCCGCAGGAACCTCTTCACGGGCAACATTGTCAAGCCCATTAGCCAGTATGAGCCGGGCACCCGATATTCGATTCGTCGCCACCAATGCAGTTTCAATGATGCTCTTCAGTTCAGGGAATGCGTTGGCACGGGTCGGTGAAGCTAGCAGTGCTGTCAGTCGAGAAACCAGTCGCCGTGAACGCTTGACCAAATCTCGAGAGCGCGCCACATCGTCGATGACACTCAGCGTGCGATTGTGCTCAGCTTCCTCGCGAACCCACGTGACCACAATTGGCGAAAGCTTCGAGCTGTGAGCCTGGCCAACCTCAGGAACATCAGCCACCAATTGATCGTAGTAGGCCGCCGCATCCGAATTGACACGGAGGAACTGGTCCATTTCTTCTCGCATTGGCTCAAAGCGATCTTTGACTCCCTGATAGAGAGCCAACGCTTTTTCGAATTGGCCGGATCGAAGCATTAGGTCAGCCCGAAGCAGCGAACCGTCGGAGAGATCCAGTTTCTGAGGGTCCGTAATCGAGAGCACCTCCAGAGCCCTTTGAGCGCGCTGATAGTCGCCTAGTTGTGCGTAGACCCACGCCAATTCGTACAACATTGTCGAGAACTCGGGAGATGTTCGACCAATGTGGGAATAGGCATCGACGGAATCCAGCATGTTGCCGCTCTCATATTGCAGGCGGCCAACGGCCATCCAGGCTAAGTCCACTACGTGCCGTCGATCGGCCGTGTCGGAAGAGAGTCTGGTGACTGCCCTAAACTGTTCTATGGCGGCCGAATAGGCGCCCGGCGTCCGCGTTGCATTTGTGGAAGCGGCCGTCTTTTGGGCCGCAGCATTTCCCTGCTCACGCGACGACGTTGCCTTGGCCTCCTTGGTCATGACCACACCAAGCAAGTACTGAGCCTGGTGCAGGTAGTTCGAATTGGTTGGGACCTGCGCTACGGCTTCGCGAGCCTTGCCATAGTCTGACTTGGCGTAATAGTACTTTGCTCTAGCATATTGCATGGACCCGGAAGTATCCGCAGCGGGCAGTCCCGGCAAAATAGCGTCAATTGCGCTAGTGCCACCCGCCATGTTGGTCCGCAGTGAAATGTCAACGAGACGAGACAACGAACGACCCGCGTACGCGTCGTACGGTGCTCGGGCGCCACTACGCGCTATGTCCAAGAACTCGCGCTGGGCCGAAAGGTGTTGCTCTGACCTTAGGTAGGCCTCGCCCAACATGAATTCCGCGTCAGCCCTGGCAGGCTCGGCTGCTTTTCCTTGCGTGTAGAGTTCTTTCACCTGGCAGAACGTCTGGATTGCACGTTCCCAGTCGCGATTTCGCAACAGGATCTCGCCAGCGGCAATCCGCTCTTCGGCTGAGGTTGATGGCGACAGGACCGCCGCCGAGTGGGCCCGAATGTCGCCTATCGACGCCTGGACTTGGTCCACCGCACGTTCTGCATCAGCCCTTGGATCGGCTGCACGGACCGGCGTTGGCTCGATCAACACCGACAGGCCAAGCAAAACGGCCAGTGTTGCAGACGCTAAGCAACGAAACATCACTCACTCCCCACACCTACGGATATGTTGCCAGACACGGCCTTGTCCGTCTTGCTCGGTGTGGCCACAGGATTCTTCTCGCCCTGAACGTTGGCTTTGACGCGCTCAAAGTACCTCATCGCAGGCCGTTGCTCCAACGGAACAGTCACGCCGCCCTTCTCGTACGCTATCGCTCGTACTTCAATGGTCTTGCCCTCGGTCACCGTAAACGAATGACTAGACCTAATTTCGAAACGATAGCCTTGAAGGTATGAAAACACTCCGAAACCGTGGCCCCTTAGCTGGACCAGAACTTGAAGCGTGTGATCTCCTGGCGGGATTGAACCGCTGAAGACGGGAATCTCCTTCTGCTCTGCCAGAACGCCTGTCTCATCCTGCTTGTTGCTCTGGACTGCGCCGTCCAGCAAGAAGAGGGCGCGAGTCAGTTGAAAGACGTTTGACATGTCATTAACGAACGTGACTTCGGCTCGAGCTCCGCCCACGCCGCCGGCAAGAATGGTGTCGCTCAGCAGACTTAGACGCGTATGACTGCGCCGTATTTGTTCCTTGAGTTCGTTAACACGCTGTTCGAGATCACGAAGCCGAACTAGGTAAGTGGCGCCGTCCACGGCCCCAGCATTTGCGTCGCCGGAAGCCGCCGTGGCTCGCGTTGGAGCTGGCGCCCCAGCGCTCGGCGCAGCTGGCGGCGGCACAGCACCTGCCGCGTCCCTCTTCGTTGTCGAGGCATCCGGCTTGTTCTTGGCGTCCAAGTCAGGTTTTGCCGACGTCAACCCATCAGTCACACCGACGGCCGGCGTGGCAGTCTGGCGCCCACTCGCCGTCGCAGCTGATGGTGTCGGTGGCTTGTTGGCGGACGCTTGAGCAATCGCCGAGCCTTCACACAGTAACCACAGAGACAACCCCAAGAACAAGACGTTCCAAAATCGCATCTTTGACCCTCTGGAGCTTGCAGGACGCTTTGAATGTAAGTTACTCGACCGCTGCGCCGCGCAATTCGCCTCGAGCAAACTCCAATCACCAGGAAATCGCAAGGACTTTTGAGCCACGGCGGCCAGCTTTGGACCCCCGATGTGACTTGACATCGCCTCCCGGGCCGACGGTTCTGTTGACCGGAATTCCGCCTTCAACGGATGCGATCCCGCAAGACGTTTCCGCTCGAACCCGGAAATTGGGATTGGCACGAGAGCAAACAAGTCGGAATCTCCGTCGATGCCGCTGCGAAACGCGGCCGGGCATGATCCTTATGCGCAGTTGGATGCAAGCCACACCTCAAAGCCCCAGCCTAGTAAGCGAGCCGACTGTGCCCTGTGTCGAATTGGGCCTTGGGAGGCTCGAAATAAGTCACCAAGCCAAGCTAACAGGCCGAGCGTTTGACCGACTTGGTCGAAGCGCGGCAACTATTTGAGCGACCGTCGGACTCGAAGCAATCTGGCATTTAGCCGTGTTCGCAGGCGTGCCGGCAAAGCGCTGCGGCGGTACGGTTCGTCCGCGTTCATGCGACGGAAATGATGACTAGACTTGCGGAGTACCAGAAGCAAGCGACTGATGAGATGCTGATGGTACGCTATCAGCGCGGTCACCGCGACGCATTTGGTGCGTTGGTCTCTCGCTACGCGTCAACGGTATTTTCGATTGGCTACTACCTGCTGGGCAGCGAATCACACGCGGACAAGCTGGCTCAAGAGACATTTTTGCAGGTCGTCCATGAAACCCCGACATTTCATCTTGAAGCCAATTTCCGAACCTGGCTATTCGGACACTTGCACCGAGTGGCTGGCGAATACCAGGCTTTTTGCGAAGACAGCCCAGACTCTCAACAGGGTTCGCCACTTGGCAGCGACACAGAACACGCGCCGGATTCCACGCTTCCAGCATCATCACGTTCGTATCGATCCCAGATTCTGGCACGTCGCGTTGTGAATCGTGTGACGTCGTTACCGTTCGCGATGCGAGAGATTTTTCTTTTCAAGCAGGCAGGCCAGCTGAGCATGTCTGGCATTGCCACGGCTACCGGAAATGACCTGGACACCGTTCGTCAGATGTTGCGTGGGGCTTTTGACCGAATTCAAGACAGTGTGGCGGACACGGAAGAATACGCCCGAGCACTGAGGTAGGCGGCGCATTTCATGGACTGCGAGACATTCGAGCGTATCGTACTTGATCGAGTATTTCTCGAACTGGACGACCTCACAACGGGTGCGGCACAACGTCATGTCGCACATTGTTCGCGCTGTCGTACCATCGAAGTTGGCCTTCGAGCCACTCGCGATGTTTGTCGCTTGCCGCAAGTTGTCCCAATGGAGGGGTTTGCGGAGTGCGTGGTGGCTCGCGAACGTCAAATTCACGCAGGTTTGCCGCTAAGGCAACGAGTCAATCGTGCGGTCTCGGTTCTCGCCTCCTACGCGATGCGGCCGCAGCCAACCATGGCAGCGCTGTTGCTCTTGATGATTGGGGCCAGTCTGTTCCTAGTGCGCGCGCGGCCAGCAGAACGAGATCTGGTCCAGGTGACGGAACGTGGTGTTCCGGAAGTTGACCTGGAAGCAAGAGGCGACAAGAACGCTACGTTGGCAAACTATCCGGTCGTTCCGATTGCGTCTTTGGCCGCATCCTCGAATCATGATTGCGGACTGGACGCGGGGGAGACGGCAGGCTTGGCCAACGACGACATGTCACGCCTCAAACGTTTGAAGTGCAATGAAGCTAACCGAGCAGACCGGGTCAACTCTAGCGCAAATCCAAGCAAATCGGTACCTGCGGCAGGGCCCCGGCCCCACCTCCACTAAGTCAGCGGTGGATGTCTCACGGCCAAGACGCAGGCCCCAGCCAGGATCTGCGGGCGTCGTGCAAGGAAACTTCACGGCAGCAGTGCTAGTTGCTCGTAGAGTAAGGAACATACGCGATAGTGTGAATGGCCTCTACGAGCCGCTCCCTGTCCTCCGGGGTCAGGTCAACGAATCGGACACCCATGCCGGGGTTGGGGCAAACGGCCAATGCGCGAACTGCATTTACCCATTGGACAATTCCACGCAACACAAACGCCGGGTGACCGGGCGGCGCAAACCGCAACGTGAGGAAGGTTCCGACCTCGAGCGGTTCGCGCGTCATCACGAATATGCCAAGTTCCGATATGTTGGCGATTGATGCGTAGAGAAACGTGTCATCCGTTTCACAATCCACGGACCATGTGACGTCGATGCGCTCCGCGCTTCGCCGTTCGACGCCGTTTTCGGCCTCGGAGCCATCCTTCCCTCGTTCTTTCGAGCTCACCCTGTCGCCATAGCCCCGAATGAACGAGATGTCACTACCCTGCGCAACCTTCGACCATTTGAGCGAAGAATTCTAGGCGATCGAATCCCTTGGGTGCACTCATCGAACATGGACCGTACCCGCAATCAGTCTGTTGTCATCTTGCCGGCCGCGGCGAACTTCCAACCGTCGGCTTCCTTTGAACAATCCGAAGTAGAGGTCGTAGTTCCCTTGCGAAAAGCCAGGGTCGAGTACTATCGTCTGTGTGTCAACAATGAGATCACCGGGTCGCCAATTGGTCATCGGGTATCGGCTTTGTGTCGTCTCGTGGTCGCCATTGTATCTGCGCCCATGCCCATCAATGTGCACAAATGTCTCCCAGTCGAGTGTCGGGCGCGCCGTGACTCTGTAGTATATTCTTAGCTCGTACTTGTGGCCAACGACGAGTTCGGCAATTGCCTTTCCTACACTCGTAACCAGTTCCCAACCCAAGACATCAACCTGTCCCCCAAGGTCAGCGTCGAGCACTTGCTCGGGAGTTGGGATACGGTCGAGCAGTATGTCGTTAAGAGGGTTTTCGTCTGGAACGCCTTGGATGCGGCGATTGGCTGCTAGCAGCATGTCGCTGGACCGGGCGTCCATGACGGGTACGTTTTGCAGGCAATGGCAACGTTCACGGAACGCCGCATTCAACCGCGGGAACTGGTCACCCTTCACAATCATCCACCGCGTGGCCTGCCTGCCATACGAAAGCCAATCGGCCGCTTCGTCCGCATCGAGAAGCACTTCAGGTCGCTGCGCTGAATAGTATTGCGTAATCTGTGGACGAACGCCCAGCAAACCCAGTGCCTCACCGGGTTTCGACAAATGCTCGAATCGACCAAGCGCGCGTCGCGGAGAAAGGTGCTCACCCAGTCGCACCGCCCAGCCAAGACTAAGTACGGCGGATGCAATCAAAAGCCCGATCGCGCAAACAAAGCCGCGCTTGAGGACAACCCGTCTGAAAACCGGATACCGTGCCAAGCATCGCGACGCGAGTCGTCCCAATACGCCTTCGGACTCGGCGATTTGCGGTAACCCAAGTCCACTGGAAGAAACCAAATCGACAGCGGCAAGCACGGACTTGCCAGCCACAAAAGAACGACCAAGCCCGGTATCGCGAGCCAGGACCAGAACAACAATTCACGGCTGGGCGAGCCTACGTCCCTGAGCCGCCGAAGCGGAAGTCCGAGGCGCGTCGCCAGCAACAAGATGGCTCCTGTCACCAATGCCGTTTCAATCAAAAGCACGTAGAAACCAAGCTGCCCTCGCCAGAGCTTCCTACCGCGTGCAATCAATGATCGACGTTCTTCCTTGCACCAGAAGCGGCGTGTGCCGTCGCCGAAACCGAAGCCAAAAGCAAGCCACGATACAGAAGATGACCCCGCAACAGCCTTGTGCCCACTGGGTGCTCTCTTTCTTGAAGCTTGCCGGCAGATGCGCGTCGGCGCTGGCCGTCGCCGCTAGAATCTTGTCGGGTATGTTCTCATAGTCCGCCACCAGAACTACCAGCAACGCAATCACGCCAATCGACACAATCCGCAAACCAAGGCCCCGCTGGGAGATTCCATCCAGCCAGATGCCACTGATGGCAGCAACTGCAGCGCTCGCCGCAAACGGGAACGTTGCCCCGAACGAACCAAGCCAAGTCTGCGCAGCGGCAGCGAGGAACATCAGCATGAGCAGGCCCGAGGTCGCACGTTGGTGTGCGTCAGTCGCCATGCCACGCAACAATTGCCTGAGCAGGGCAGCTATTGCAAATACGAGCGCTCCGCTCCACGGAAAAAGTCCGTGACCTATCTGGGAAACGATGGAATCAAAAGCATGCGGGTGGAACCCACGCTGCAGGCTGGTACCCTGCAGGATCAAACTGGCACCACGCTGTGGAGCAATTCTCGATGTAATCCAAACACCAACCCCTGAAGCCACGATTCCGACAGCGAGGACAACCCATGTGACAATGGTTGCGGCCGTGGCGCTGCCTTGCTTGGGAATCCGACGCGGCATCGCAACTACGACCGTGGCCCCCACCGCCAAGAAAGGGACGGCCACGGCAATCAACAAGCCGCGTGACAGTACACCCGCCGCAGACATGACAGCGCCCAAGAGTATCCAGGATACGCGTGCTCGCACCGCCATGATACCTGCTCGCGGAGGGTCAATGCAGCCAAAACATAGACATGCAAAGCTCGCGGTCAGCGTCCCAATCGTCGTTGCATCTCCTAACATAAAGCGAGCCTGAAAGAAGATGATTGGTATCGTTGGAAATATGAGCGCCGCCCAGACAGCGGCCCTCGTGTTGACATATCGATGCACCCACGCGACGGTGGCAACAAGAGCAACGATGACCCACAACGCCAACGGCAAGCGTCCGGCCCAGTCGTGCAGTCCGAAGACGCGAAAGCCAAGAGCAATGGACGTATAGGGAAGTTCGCCGCGTCCAATCTCTCCCAACGTTGGCAAGACAACGGGGACACCTTCAGGCGCTACGGGTAGCTTTGCATGCATCAGCGCCGCCGCGACACGCGAGGCCGCATCGGCGACGCGGAGCTCGACAGGATCCCATATGCCGGTGGTAGCCATGGGCACGAGCAGCATGAGCACACCGACAACAGTGGCCAACACGAGTCCGCGCAACCCGATATCAATGGGCCCAGTCCTCAACAGCGACACATTGTCTTCACATGCGGAACCCCTCAAATCGCTTCTTGGGTTGTCGGCAACCCGCGTGGCGGACGTTGACCGTTTGGTGACCGATGCCATGGGCGGCGTCGGTGCTAACCCGGTTTGCCATTGTCTGCAACGTAACGGTCGATTTGGGCTGCAACCCGGTCCGAAGCGTCTATCTTTGGCCTCCCATGAATCGAACAGGCAGCGTTGCTCTTGTTGGCCGAGCGAACGTAGGCAAGTCGACGTTCTTGAACGCGGCGCTCGGTGAACCCCTGGCCGCTGTATCCTCGCGCCCGCAGACGACGAGGGACACGTTGCTTGGGATCGTCAATTGGAAAGATGCGGAGATTGCCCTAATCGACACCCCTGGCATTCACAATCCTCGCAACAAGTTGGGACAGCGCATGAATGCCGCCGCAATGGCAAGCCTACGAAGTGCCGATCTGGTGGTCATGTTCTTGGATGCAGCAAAGTTGCTCCGCGGGTCAAGGTCAGAAAGATTGCATGCGGCGTCCGCCTCGATCGAAGAGCGTCACCTGGTATCTGCCATTCCGCAGACAACGCCGTGCATATTGGTCCTGAATAAGATCGACAAACTCGTTGACAAGCAGTTGCTTCTTCCATTGCTCTGCGAGTTTGACACGTGGCGCGCATCAACTCCCATCATACCAGTGTGTTGCCTACGGCGAGACGATGTGGAGCGCGTTCTGGATGAAATCGCGCACCTCTTGCCGGCGGGTTCGCGCCGGTTCTCACCGGACACTCTGACGAATCGTCCCGTCAAGTACTTCGTGGCTGAATACATCCGCGAACAAGTGATGCAAATGACATTTGGTGAAATACCGTTTGCCGTCGCGGTAAGAGTGGACGAATTCGTCGAATATCCTTCGATCACGCTCGTCAAAGCCACCCTTTGCGTCGAGAAAGACGGCCAGCGCGTGATTCTCATCGGTCGCGGCGGCCGGCAGATCCGTGAGATCGGAATTCGCGCGCGAAAGCGTATTGAACAACTGCTATGTCAGAAGGTTCAACTCGAATTGTTCGTTAGAACTCAAACGCACTGGCGAGACACCAAAACCGACCTAGATGAACTAGGATATGGCGAATTGGATTCCGCAGTTTGGGATTGCTCGAAATTGCCAACCAGACGAGGTCGAACTTGACCCCTATTATCGTAATTGTCGGCCGGCCAAGCGTCGGCAAGAGTACGCTGTTCAATCGATTGGTTGGTGCATCAATCGCCATCGTTGACAAGACACCCGGAGTCACCCGTGACCGGAATTATGGCGATGCCTTCCTCCACGGACGGCGCATCACAATCGTCAACACCGGCGGGTTGGACCCGGAGTCCGAGACATCAATTGCGCAGGGCATCTTGACGCACGTGTCGGCAGCTATTGACGAGGCCGATGTCGTGCTTTGCGTCCTCGACGCTCAGACCGCCACGTCAGAGCCTGACAGTCGGGTGGTACAGATGCTTCGGAAAGTCAACAAGCCCGTCGTGTACGTCGTCAACAAAATTGACGGTCCACGCCAATCCGAGGGCGCCTATGACATGTACGGTCTGGGGCTACCGTCACTGTTCTTCATTTCCGCTCTTCATGGTCGAGGAATCGGTGAATTGGAGTCCGCGTTGGTCGATGCATTGCCAGACAATCCGGAGTCCGCGGAAACAGCCGGCGCGGAAGACATCCCAAGTCTGGCGATATTTGGACGGCCGAATGCCGGAAAATCCTCCCTGTGCAATTGCTTGGCAGGAGCCGAGCGCAGCCTCGTCGATGGGGCACCGGGCACAACGCGCGACCCAGTGGATGTGCGGTGTGACTACGGGGGGCACATTTTTCGCATTGTCGATACCGCGGGAATTCGCCGCAAGAGCCATATCGATCGCACGAGTATCGAAGCCGTCAGTGTCGTGCGGGCAATTCGAGCGATGGAACGGTCGGATGTCGCGATCGTCATGTGCGACGCGACCGAAGGGGTGAAGGAACAGGATGCGCGACTGCTCGGGTTGTGCGTCGACCGCGGCCGCGCGGTGCTTCTCGGCGTGAACAAGTGGGACCTTGTCGAACGCACTGCGCGAAAAACGGTTCTTGAAAGTTGCAGGACAGCGTTGCATTTTGCGCCGTGGGTTCCGGTGCTCCCTGTTAGCGCGCTCACCGGTAAGGGTATCGACGAATTGGTGGCGCAAGCCATGCGAGCGGCGGAGCATTTTCATCGAAGAATTGGCACCGCTGAACTCAATCGGTTCATGGAACAAGTCATTGCCAAACACTCGCCCCCCACGCGCCAGGGGCGCGCTCCCCGCGTCTATTACATCACCCAGGTCAGCAGCGGCCCGCCGCACTTCGTTGGGATATCCAATGCACCCGAGCACATCTCGCCGGCCTATGCACGCTATGTTTCGAATCAAATTCGCAAGAACTTTGGTTTCGAAGGCACCCCACTCATTGTCAAGTTCCGGAGCCGCGACCGACACGCCAAATGAGCCAAATATTGGCCAACACGGTCGGGGCGCGCGTATAGTTGCTTCGACCAAATGTCGGCCTCCCGCCCCGAGTCCTGCCGGTTCGAACGCAGAGCCGCTCCACGAGACGACAAGCTTGCGTCCGTGCAGCATTGGTTGGAAGCCGCTCGCCGCAGTGCGTGCCTGCAGGCCCTGGCGCTCTCCGACGACCAGGGATGTCTGATTGCCGGCGCGGGACTGTCACGACTGTGCGACGAGCTGGCAGCGCTAGCCCCGTCGTCTCTCGTCACAGCACCTGCGGCCGTCAGTATAAACTCATTAGCACTAGCGCACGGCCGCGCCTACTTGTGCGCCCAATCAGGACTATTGGAGCAAGAGGCGTTGTCATACCTGGCCGATGGCTGCGCACGAATCCTCGAACTATAGAGCGCCACCAATGCGGGTGAGCCAGGAAACCTCGCCGCATTTCGTGGCGGGTCGAGATTGGCATTGACAGTCTTCGCCACTACAATTGAACTATGAGTGGCTTTATCGATCTGCACTGCCATTGCGTTCCTGGAATCGACGATGGAGCTCGAAGCGTCGAAGAGTCGTTCGAAATCCTCGGCGCGTTAGCAGCCCTGGGCTTCACGCGCGTCGTAGCGACGCCGCATATGCGTCCCGGAATGTTCGACAACACCTGCGCAACGCTCAGGGAAGCATTCGACGAATTTCGGCAGCCATTGGCGTCCCGTCCCGACCTTCCTGAAGTAGAACTCTCGTGTGAACATTTCTTCGACGACGTTGTGTTTCGCGCACTGCTCGAAGGCAGCGGACTACCCTATCCCGGCGGAGGCTCCGTATTGCTTGAGTTCTATACGTCGGACTTCCCGCTCACCATCGATCATCGTTTGGCAGACCTCCGGCGTCGCGACTATCTTCCGGTAATTGCCCATCCCGAACGTTACGAACCTCTATGGAAGTCACCCGATATCTTGGAACGATTGCTGGACGTGGGTTGCGTGGCGCTTCTCGACGCCGGGGCGCTCGTTGGTCGCTACGGCCGTAAGCCCCAGCGCTGCGCTCGTGAGCTACTCGAACGGGGACTATATCGAGCCGCATGTAGCGACGCTCACCGACTCACGGATGTGCAAGCCACGGCTCGCAGCATCGCGTGGATCACCCATGAATACGGCCAAGATGAAGCAAACGAGTTGTTTCTTATCGGTCCTGAGGCCATTCTTGCAGGGTTGGACCCTGGGAACAAAGTCTGAGCGCGTATTGTTCACTTGAAACCTCTTTGGCGGGGCACGGAAATCGCCTGCAACTCAATTCTGCGTGCGAAGACGTTTCTTTTGTGGCCAAATGTCAGGCCATGCGTGCAATCGTCCGGGTCTGCGCCTTGATCGTGTCGATTTGGGTCGGGTATGCGTTGGCGTCAGCTCCTGCGCTAGCGCGAGCCGATGCAGACACCTACTGCACGCTGCCTCAAACGTTTGGAGCAGCACTTAGGTACCTGCGCGTTGACTTGGGTTTCGAGGTAACGGAGAAGGATTCGGAAGCCGCATATCTTCTGTTCAAGTATCGAGTACCCGGCGACCCCAAACGAGAAGTATCCGGCGCGATCGAACTTGTCAGAATTGACAAACGGGTGAGAATCTTTGTAAAGATCCCGCAAATGCCGCAAATGCACGAGCAACTGATGCGTGACGGCTTGTTGCGAAAACTCGCGCAAGAATACGGGGAAGCCGTCCGCCCCGCACCCGAGAAGCCGAAGAGCACGGGTCCGGATGCCGGGGCCGACTCGAGTCCCAAATAGGGAACCTGCCTGTATTTTTGAGGTCTGCTAAACATCATCCGCGATCAGTATTTGTCGAATCCCGGGCTCGTGTCATAAGCTAGTGCGCTCGGTTTGAAGCAAGGCTTAGCATGTTGACGGACGAAGCACGCCTGATTGAGCAAATCGGACGATATGCAGTCGTACGAATGATTGGGCAGGGTGCCATGGGTCGAGTGTTGTTAGCCCATGACGGCGTGTTGGATCGCCAGGTCGCCATAAAACTCCTCAGAGATGACTTGGGCCTGCCTCCCGAACACCTACATACTCTGTACGAGCGCATGCGGCAGGAGGCCCGGGCCTCAGCGCGTGTCAGCCATCCTCATATTGTGGCCTTGTACGACATGGGAGAAGACAGCCGTGTCGGCCTATTCTTGGTCTTCGAGTACGTCGAAGGTTTGACTCTCAAACAGAGAATCGCGCAGGGGCCACTTGGACCAAGTGTGGTCAAGCGACTCGCGCTCGAACTTGGTAGCGCACTGGCCGTAGCTCATGAAGCCGGTGTGCTACATCGCGACATCAAGCCAGAAAATGTAATGCTTGCTCGTTCAGGCGCAAAGATCGCAGACTTCGGCATTGCCCGGGTCCCGGACTCGACGCTCACGCGTGACGGCAGACTGCTCGGCACTCCCGCATACAGTGCGCCCGAGGCCATCTCGCATGGTACCTTTTCACCGGCTAGCGACCAGTTTTCTCTTGCGGCCACGCTCTACGAAGCATTGTCTTTGCACCGAGCATTTCCAGGGGATGACGCAGTCGCAGTGGCGGCACGCATTACGTATGAAGAGCCGCCGGGGATCGCAGCCGTCTGCGGCCTCGACACTCGAGTTGACACAGTCTTCGCTCGCGCCTTGTCGAAGAACCCGCGTGCGAGATTCGATTCTTGCGAAATCTTCTCGCAGGCACTTGCCGATGCCCTCGAGCTGCCCGGCCGCCGCTCGGTGCCAACGTTTTCCGAGATACAGAAAGCACCAGAGCCGCCGGCCGTCAATGCCACTCGCAACACCCAAGTCGCCGTCGTCGCAGCGATTCTTGGCGGCTTGTTGACTCTTGCGTTGGCGCACGTTGTCAGAAACCTTCAAGCGGAACCCGCGGTCAATGTTCTCGACGCGGGGGCCAGCGCTTCCGACCGCGTACGGGCGCCGGTTGACACGAGTCGTCGCGTCGGTACGCGCCCGCGCGGCAATTCACGTGTCTCCTCTCCGCCCGTCCCACCTTCCGTCTCAGTCCAACAGCGCACATCCGGACCTTCGCCGAATGGTCCAATCGATGCCGGTGGTCCGAATGACGTCGTCGCACCCTCACCCTAGATTTCGCACAAGTCGCTTCGCCGCGGCGCCCTTGAAGCTCTCCACAACCATCGGCTACTTCCGCGACGCCATGCGAACCCATCTTGGTGCGTCTCTGTGCTGACGCTCGCCATTCATCCAGCGACGGTCTTCGTCTTAGTGTACCCGCATTACCCTGAAAACGTAGGCGCCGTCGCGCGGGCCATCAAGACGATGGGCTTCTACAACATGGCAATCGTAAAACCCAGCCGACTTGCTGTCCCGGTCCATGAGATGGCGCACAAGATGGCGGTCAAGTCATGGGATGTTCTCGCAGCATCACGAGTGTACGATTGCGTAGGTGATGCAACCGCTGATGCGGATCTAGTCGCGGTTACGACGGCCCGCCGTGGTGTTTCTGGAATCGTGAGTCCCAGAACCTTCGCCAATCTTGCCATCGATGCCGCCGATGCCGGCAAGAAAATTGCTATTCTGTTCGGAAACGAAAAGACGGGTCTTGGCGCCGACTTTGTGGAATCTTCAAACTGCAGAATCCGCATTCCGATGGCCGCCGACCAACCGTCAATTAATTTAGCCCAGGCGACTCAGATCATTGCTTACGAATTGTTCGTGGCGGCACTGGGACGGCATTCCGAATCGTAGAACGATCGGAGCATTGGCGCGCGAACTATTGTTTTGCGGTTGGCGACACGTGAATGCCGGAGATTTCCCCTTCATATCCGATCGCGACCAGATCCGTCCAGCCGTCGGAATCGATATCGAGGGCGGCGATGTCGGAAGGTTGTTGCAGCGCATGAGGTACTGCCGTGCAGTTTCCGAACGCGCCCGATCCATCGCCAAAGCACACCTCGATTGACACGGTCGATCCGCTGATTGAAGCCACATCGAGACGACCGTCGCGGTCATAATCGGCGAGGGCCGCTGCATGCGAATGGGCAGGCAAGTCCAGCTTGGCCGCTACGGTCCAATTGCCCCTGCCATCGTCAAGCAATGAGTAAAGCGCTGAGGTGTCAGAGTCATCCACGACGATTGCGTCAAGACGTGAATCACCGTTGATATCCCCCACTTCCACGTCGTTAGGTGAGCTTCCGAACGACTGACTGCTTGCCGCCAGCGCCAGTTGGTTTGCGGACATGTTATAGACTCGAAGCCCTCCCCCGCCCGTGTTGGTGCCAACGACGAAGACTCGATTCGCACCGCTGTCGCCATCGCCGAATGCCGTCGCAGTGGGTTTCAAATCCACGGTCATCGACTGCCCCACGGTCAGAGCGGCCCCAGCGTAGGACGAAAGTGGGAGCAACGTCTGTGCGTCATAGCTCGCAGCGATGGCAAATGTGGTCTTCGCAACCGGATCGGTCCGAACTGAAAGGGCATAGGTTCCAGCGCCCACAGTCTGACTTACCAAGCTTGACCATTGCTGCCCCGATTTTCGGTTCCACAGGCCCATCGTGCCAAGTTGGGTAGCCGAGCCCGGAGCAGCCACCAGACAGTCCTCGCTTCCATCAAAAGCGAAATCACCCACTTCTGCCCGCCATGGCGCCTGGCCAACATCAAGCCGGAACAACTCCTCAAAGGGTGTGACGTCAACCCGCATCTGCACGACCTCAGAAGAACCGTAAGCCGCCACAACGACGGATGGATGAGCCTCGGTCGAACTCGAGTGGGTTACGGTCACCGATGTAAGTCCCCAGGAGACGCTTGTCTGCACGGGTGCCTTGAAACAAATCTGTTTCGACGACACGCAAGTCGGTCCGTCCAAGTCAGACGAGGCGCCTGCGTCATTTGACGCTTCCGGCAGCTTCTTCAACAGGGACAGTGTGCAACCGGTGACGACCAACCCCACGATTGCACAACAAACGCGATGCGGCACAATCGCAGAGAACGGCCCACTTCATAGATCCTGGAGGAAATTGAGTAGATGCCGAGCGCCCGGTTGGCAACGACCTCGCAGACCGTTGCATGCAGGCTACAGCGAGACTAGCGCCGCGTCAGCTCGACAAGTTCTTCCTGGATTCGACCATTGGCGGAGTTCGAAGAATTCTCTGACTTGCTTGTGGTGACGGCCGACGGACGGCTTTCAGATGAACCCGTGCCCGAAGCATCTTGGGATTTTCTATTTCGCCTGGCTGCCAGCGTTCGCTCGGCATGCGCTGGTGTTTGACTTATCTGCCCGGTCGGTAGCCCGATGCGCACCGCATCAACTTGCGGTGACTGTTCCACGTTTCTCGCAGACACGGCCGCTGTTGCAGGTTAACTCGGCGACTCAGTCCTATTGGAACGTTGTCCCGACCGTTGATGATCAAACAGAGTTGCGCGTGCGGTTGAGCCCCAAGCCGGCTGCCAACCAAATGGAATGATGCGTCGAATCGGCTGCAATATCGCCACGCTGCTTGCGCTCAGGGCGCACAGCGCCAACGCCAACGCTACAGCCAGACGTGATGGGAGCCAACTTTGCTCCAACCGTCCGCGCACACGCAGAAACCTCGAAATGGGGTCATGACGTCTGGCACCCCGGGGCCCACCGGTTAGTTCTGCGATGCTTCGGATCCGTTCCCGTACGTTCGCCGCTGTGGCGGGCCTTTCACTGGGAACCTTGGACAGTAGTTCTGCAACCAACCCCACAACATCCTTGGCTCTTCCCACTTTTCCAAGCGGCAGCGGGGGAGCCTTCCATGAAGCTTGGGCAATCAACATCTCCGCGGGGCTCTGCGCTTGTTCAAACGGGTGAGTCCCAGCGATGAGCTCGAACATGATAATTCCGAGCGAGTACAGGTCCGACCTGAACTCGGCAACGTTGCCGCACGCCTGTTCGGGCGACATGTATCTGGGTGTTCCCAGTGTCACGCCTCGGGCAGTCAATGCAGCGTCCATGCCAAGCATCTTCGCAATTCCAAAGTCTAAGAGCTTGACGCCCGAGGGGTTCGTCAAAAAGATGTTCGATGGCTTGATGTCTCGATGAACAATTCCCGCTTCATGGGCCGCCATGAGCCCCTCCACGATCTCGAGGACAAGCCAGAGAACATCAGCCACTCGCCAATCTGATCGGCGGCGCATGCGCGCGTAGAGCGTTTCTCCCTCTAGTCGCTCCATTATGAAATACGGAATGCCGTCATGGGTCATCCCCGCATCCGTCACCGAAACGACATTGGGGTGATGCAACCGCGCTAGCAGTCGGCACTCGCGTCGCAAGCGACGCACCGGGTCTTCATGTTCCACCAGGTCGCGGTGCAAGACCTTCATGACGAATACCTTGTCCAGTTCGCCATGCATGACTTCGTAAACGGCACCCATTGCGCCCGAGCCAATGGGACGCAAGACTCGGTAGTTGGTTCCTGGTACGATCGAACCAGGCTTGAATCTGTGCCGCGGTAAACTCACTCGTGCTCCATGTCAAACTAGATACGGATCGGGGCCAATCTCCAACGCTGGTGTCGGTCTTCGCTGGGTTCCAGTTGCGGAATATCAACGCGCAGCACCACGAATCACCCTCAATGATGCCCGGACCGGCTGTTCGCTCGATACCGCAACAGCGGCCTTGACAGATCGTGCCGAGATTCATCGCACAATTGTTGCAGGCTGGACCTTGGGTGTTCGTATCGTAAAGTCTGCGTTTTGCGCTAGTTTGGCCGCCGCTCTTGCCGAGGACATCTATCATGTCAATAACACACAAGGACGTCTTGCATGTTGCAAAACTAGCTCGTCTACAGCTTGAAGAAGAAGAAGTCTCTTCATTGCAGGCGGACTTGGGGAGGATCGTGGGCTACATTGAAAAGTTGCAAGAACTGGACATTGCTGGCATTCCGCCAACGTCGCATGTGGCCGTAGACGCGGCTCCGATGCGGGGCGACGCGGTCGTTCAGGGTCTAAGCAACGAGATTGCCATCGCCGAAGCTCCTCGCCCTCGCGATGGTGGATTTGCCGTGCCAGCTTTTGTGGACGAGGGATGACCAAAATGCAATGGGTTTTGGACATGCCAATCTCGGATTTGGCAGAACATGTGCGTCGCGGAGACATCACTGCGGAATCCGTAGCCACCGCGTGCCTGGAGGCGATATCAAATGGCAAGGCGCTGAATGCCTTCGTCCACGTCTCGCACGACGAGGTGCTTGAATCCGCACGAGCGATTGATCAAAAGCGAAACCACGGCCAGACCCTCGGCAAGCTGGCGGGGGTTCCAATTGGCATCAAAGATGCAATTTGTACGATTGACTCACCGACCACGTGCGGTTCTCGTATCTTGTGGCGCAACAAAAACTCATCCACCTCAGGTTGGTGCTCTCCCTTCGATGCGACCGTTGTGAGTAGGTTAAGGAATGAAGATGCATTGATCGTCGGAAAGACGAACATGGATGAATTTGCGATGGGTTCGTCAACAGAAACAAGCGTCTACGGACCCACGCTGAACCCTTGGGATACAAGCCGAATTCCTGGCGGCTCGAGTGGCGGCAGCGCAGTGGCCGTCGCCGCGCGAATGACACCCGTTGCGCTAGGCAGTGACACGGGCGGCTCGATTCGCCAACCAGCTGGCTTGTGCGGCGTCGTAGGCGTCCGGCCTAGCTACGGACGCGTGTCGCGGTTCGGTCTGGTCGCGTTCGGGTCAAGTCTCGAACAGATCGGTCCCTTCGCCAATGACGTAAGAAGCGCCGCGCGAGTCCTAAGTGTCATCGCCGGACACGACACTCATGACTCGACGACGGCGTCCCGCGCGGTGCCCGACTTCGAATCGGTCTGCAGCCATCCTGTCGCCGGCATTAGACTGGGTGTTCCTGAAGAATACTTTGCAGAGGGCATTGACCCAGAGGTAGAAGTCAATGTCCGTGACGCCATATCGTCGCTGGAGGCTGCTGGCTGTGATGTTCGACGGGTGAATTTGCCTCATACAAGCTACGGCGTGGCCACGTACTACATCGTGGCAACCGCCGAAGCGTCAAGCAACTTGGCCCGTTTCGACGGCGTGCGATTCGGTCTCCGTGTAGAGGAACCCGGCGGCGATATTCATGACCTCTACGGTGCGACGCGTGACGCCGGCTTTGGGCGAGAGGTCAAGCGTCGAATACTGTTGGGCACATACGTGCTCAGTGCGGGCTACTACGACGCGTACTACCGGCGGGCGCAACAAGTCCGCACGCTAATTCGACGCGATTTCGAGAAAGCGTTCGAAACTGTTGACGCGATTGTTGCGCCCATAAGTCCTACGCTGCCGTTCAAACTCGGACAGCACAGCAACGACCCGCTTGCGATGTACCTCAGCGACGTATACACGCTTCCCTGCAACCTTGCAGGTCTATGCGGTATCAGCGTACCGGCTCGGCCTACTGGGTCGCGCAGCGATCGGCCATCGCTACCAGTTGGTTTGCAAATTCTTGGGCCTCCGTTCGGCGAAGAGACTGTGTTTGTCGTGGCTTCTGCCTGGGAGAATATTTGCGGTGGGTTTCCTGCGCCAGGCAGGTCCTGCTGAAACCAACCCTGGCATTCTGACTGCAGCCGGCATAACCTGCTGAACAGATTGGCTGCCTCGATATACCAACAAAGACTCAAGGCCCTGCACAGCCTCGCAATTCGACTCGTTCAGAACCCGGGTGAATTTCCAATCTCGGACGCTCTGGACCATTGTTTTGGGCCTGTCCGCGCGCGCGCCGGAGCCGCTTACGTGATGCGCGACGGCCTGCAACTGCTTGCCACAAGCGGGGTCATGGGTCCGGGAGCTTCATCGCCCGGGCTCCATCTGGCTTTGACCTCAATCGCCGAGAGGGCCGTTGGCGAGCGCAAAGCATTTCGACTGCTTGACGTGCGATCCGATCGCCGCAATCTGCAGCATGTAGGGGAGATCGCGGCCCTGGGTTGCACCGCGGCTCTGGCAGTGCCAATCGTGCGAAACCGTCGGACTCTCGGAGCGGTCGTTCTGCTGTTTGCAGCGCACGAAAAAGTTGAACGACGGCGCCGTCGCTTTCCTGGAAACCGTCTGTTCGTTGCTGGCGGACGCATACCTGACAGAGTTCTTGGAGGAAGCGCCGGTTTCAGCACACGCCAAGCCGAATCAAGCAAGTACGACGGGAATTGTCCTGCTTGGCGCCAGCGTCGCACACCAACTTGAGGGGCCGGTCAGCGCCTTGGATCTTCAGCTGGACGAACAGCGTCGGTTGCTGTCGGAGTTGCGCCTGTTCGCCGACGACGGCGACACGGCCTTAGGTGGGACTGTGGCAGAGCTGGCAGAGCTTACCGACGAAATAACGGCCGCTGTTTCGCGCCTTCGTGACACCACTCAGCAATTGACGCAGCTCGGCGACCGCCAGCGAGTACCTGAGTCGATCAATCTCGCAAACATCGCCCGCGAAGCGGTCGCCGTCGTGAGACCATGGCTCGAGGAGCGAGGAATAGCACTGGAAACTCAGCTCAACCCCGGTGGCTTCGTGTCAGCTAAACGCGACGCCATCATGCAAGTCGTTCTGGACATCATCACAATTGCCGCCGAACTTGGTGAGAGGGCGACCACTTCGCCGCGAGTCGTGGTTCATACAAACCAAGAAGGCGATCGGGCCGTACTGAGCGTCGATGACGTCGGTCCCGCGTTGGACGGCGGAGCGATGCGAGATATCCATCGGAGTCCGTTCTCAGGCAACATACCGGACGAACGTTGACGGCTCGTGCTCCGCCTCGCCGGGGACGTTGCGGCAGCACACGGTGGCCACGTGGAAGTATTGACGCGCGATGGTGGCGGGAGTTCGTACCGTCTGGTGATCCCTTCTATCAATTCTACCACCGTCGCATCAAACAGTTTTTCACTGGTCAGCTCGGGCGTCGAACTCTCTAATGCCAATGTGCACGAAGTGCTCGTCATTGACGACGACCCCGTTTTCTCGCGCGCCGCTCGGCGGGCGCTGCGCCCACATCGGGTTCGAGAATCCGCTACCGCGTCAGAGGCTGAGCTACAATTGCTCGAGGACCAGTACGTGCCAAGCATAGTTGTCTGCGACCTGATGCTTCCAGGGACTGATGGGACGGAACTACACGCGCGTATCCGCGAAGCACGGCCGGAAATCGCGTCGAGGTTCCTTTTCGTGACCGGTGGAACCTTGAGTAAAACTACTGCCGACTATATTCGCACCTCAGGTTGCCTCGCATTACAGAAACCCATTGATTTTACTCGCCTGCGTTGACAGTTGTCACGTTGTACCGCTGATCTGGCTACCGCAAATCTTCGCAAGACGCTTCAAAGCGACGCCTTGCGCGCACTTCATCCGACAATTCGCAACCATTGAAACTGCAGAGTCGCTCCAGCAATGGTGAGCTACCTGTTCATTCGTCAACGCCAGGGCCAGCCCGGACTCACCAGCAGACCTGCACTGAGGCCGATGAATACCGCGCGCAATATGTCATCAGGACGCATCGCGCTGCGACCGACCGCTTCTGTCATGAATCGGCTCAATGAACGTGTGCCCGCAACCGACTTGAGTGCCGCGCCTTCCTGCAGCGTTAGCCCAAGACTGTTCGAATCGATACGCTGCACCGGACTTGCAGCGATGGGTCCGTCCCCTAGGACCGCTAGGACTCGGGCCAGCTCTCTACCGGAAAAGGCCGTGCGAATCATGGACGCGAGCAAGCCTAGGCTCGACTCATTGACACGAACGCCAACAAACGGAGCCGAGATGCCAGGCACATACCAGAACTCGCCAGACTCCCAACTTCCGAGACTCAGGATGCGACTTCTGAGTTGATCAACCAATGCTCTCAACAAGTCGGCGGGAAGTATCGATCGTTGGTCAACGAGGACGTCACCAAGTCTGCCACTGTCACTTTCTGCCAACGTCTCCACGGCGCCAAGCAGTTGCTCTTCGGAAATGATTCCGCTCCTTACCAAGTGGTTGCCAAGCAGCATTTCCCTGTCGGATGAGAGCGCATACACGGGTGCGCCTCTTTCCCAAGCAATAGCTGTCACTCGCGAGCCGTCTCGCGCCACAATGGTGGCGGTTTCCTCGCGACTTACAAGCCCAAATAGGAATGTTGGAAAGCGGGAACGATCCAACGCATGATGAAAGGCCATGCGCGACTGAAGCACACTCTCCAACCAATCCTCGGTCGCAATGATATTGGACAAGCACGCAAACTGTCGCGCTGAGCGAGGGCGTCCATTGTTCTTCACAATGACAGCGTTCAACGAAACACGTCGCGTGGCGTAGCTCTCGAGAAACTCGTAGGACCCCAACGGCGAGAGCACCTCCCCGTTCGATAGCCGTATCTCGTAGACTGCACCGCTGAGATGGCCTCCAGCTTGCGAGGCAATTCGCGGCGGCAAACTCGATCGCCTCTTCAAAGCTTCGGGCGAGCTGTCGCGCAATTGCATGGCCCGAGGCTCACCCCTTTCATCGGGATTTGGAGTAGCGGCCCGGACCCCGCTGCGGCTGCCCAGTAAGCCCAGTTCACGTAGCCAGTTGACAAGATTAGCAGAGGCCGGTTCGACAGATTCCTGAATCGCGAACCTGTCCAACGCTTGCGCCAATTCACGCGCCGAACGGGGGCGTTCGTTCGGGCGTCTCTGCAACGTCCAACGCAGAATCTCCACTAGCTCGTGCGGCAAATCGTCGCCATGCTGGTCGAGCGTGCGTAAATCTGCCTCGTAAATCCGCGTCAATGTTTCCATTTCGCTGCGACCAGGGAACAGTGGCCGTGTAAGCAACATCTCGGCGAAAACAATACCCAACGCAAACAAATCGCTGCGCGGATCGACATCACCGCCGACCACTTGTTCCGGAGACATGTAGCCGATCTTGCCCTTGAGTTCCCCGGGGTAGGTCCTGCGCGCTATGAACTCACTGCGCACAATCCCAAAGTCGGTCAGTTTCACTTCACCGCTGTTGCTCACCAAGATATTGCCGGGCGACACATCGCGATGAACAATTCCAAGCGAGCGCCCCTTCTCGTCTTGGGCGTCGTGCGCGTACGCCAGTGCCTCTAGCACTTCGCGCGCGATGAATAGCGCCACATTCAACGGAAAACGGCGACCTTTGGCGGCGACGTTACGCAGCAATCGTGCGCACGAGGTACCCTCGACATATTCCATGGCCATAAAGAGTTCGCCATGATGTTCACCGAAATCCAGAACGCGGACTATGTTGGGATGGTGCAGAGCCGCGCAGATTCTCGCTTCGTCGCAAAACATAGCAACGAACCGCGAGTCCTTCGACAGCTGGGGCAAAATTCGCTTTATCGCGAAACGTGACGGGGAGTCGGTTTCGACATTTTGCCCCACCCAGACTTCCGCCATTCCACCGCTGCCCAAGCGATCGGCAAGTAGGTATGGCCCTACTCTATTTTCAACCATTGCTCGCAGTGAGCCCATGTTTAACCTAGCATACAGCGTCGGCACGACAGCGGGTATAAATTCTTGCGGTAGCATTCGAACACAAGTTTCTGCGTTATGCCCCATGGGCGTCAAGCATCCAAACACCAAGAGCCTGGTAGGCTTAACGACTAGTGTCGCACGCGCCGATAGTACCTTGTTGGGCCAAGACCAATCGCCATTTACAGTGACAATGATACTCACCGGCCTCCGGACCCCACAGAAGCGGAATCTGAACGCAAAGTCGCCCCGAATAGGCATTCACCAAACCTGTTATAATGGCATTACTGACCTGAGGGGTCGGCCACATTCTCACCTTTGCAGCATGCACACACGTCACGATGTCAGCGGTGTTTTGGTTGTCAACAAGCCACCAGGACCGACAAGTCATGACGTTGTGGCTCAGGCAAGAAAAGTGGCTGGAACGCGGCGGGTGGGACACACGGGAACGCTCGACCCAATGGCTACTGGCCTCTTGGTATTACTTTTTGGAGAAGCTACAAAGCTTAGCGCTGTTCTCTGCTCGACGGACAAAACATACCAGGCGCGCGTCGTGTTCGGCTATTCCACCGACACGGACGATGCCCTGGGCAATCCCATTGCATTCGCGTCAACGTTGCCTGATTTTTCCAAGACGGATCGCCTGAGCTCTGTACTGTGCGCAGAACGCGAACGCGTTCTACAGGTTCCGCCTCGTATTAGCGCCATTCGGCACAATGGCCGGCGTCTGTATCAAATCGCGCGAAGCGGTTCAGAAGTTTCTATTCAACCGCGCCCCGTCAAAGTCCATGAACTGAGAATGCTCGGCTTGGGTTGCGGATACTTGGACATAGAAGTGCGGTGCACCAAGGGCTATTACGTTCGAGCACTAGCGCGCGACATTGGCGGAGCAATGCAGTGCCCCGCGCATCTAGGTTCGCTCCGGCGCGTACGCAACGGGGGATTTGGAATAGAAAGTGCTGTTCCTTGGCCACTGACGGCTCCCCTTGAGTTGATGTCTATGGTCGATGCCGTTGGTTTGGCAGTCCAAACGTTGGAACTGACAGAGTTGGGCTTGAAGCGTGCGCGCTGCGGACAAACGCTGGGGCTCGATGACTTCGTGCAGCGACCAAGCAGAGTCGAACGTGAGAGCATTTCGGCCTGGATCTACAGGAACCAGTTGGTTGCGTTGGGGCGTTTTCGCGACAACTCGACGCTTTGCGTGGCGCGGGGCTTTCGTGCGGTTCAGGAAATGTCCTAGGCAGTCCACTTGGCTGACGCGGTTGCGCTGGGCGCCCGTGCCGCTCGTCTCGACGCAGGTTTGTGACACCTGATTTCAGCCAACATTGCCGAGTTAACAGTTTGGCCCAGGAACCTGGTTGCCTAGGCACCCATGGCTCCGCTAGATTTTTGACGAGGCGCGGACGGGAGGATTTCTGGACTTTGGAACCCCAATCATCAATTGTTGTTCGCCTCGCGGCTGCATCATTGCCGGCGATCGTCGCCTCGTTCTTGTCGGGCGCCACGAGCGCTCTGGGTGCTCTCTCTGAGGCGAGGAAACGCGCCCTTCGCGACGCGTCGCCCCCAGCAACCGCCAAGGCACTCGATCGCTATCTCGACTACGGTCCCATCATCGAAACTCGGTGGATGGTGCTTCGGGTTATCGGAATCAGTATTTCGACTTTGCTTTGGTTTCTTGCCCTCCGCACGGTCTGGTCTTCGACAACCGCCATGCTCGCAGCGATTGGCGGGACGCTTGCCGCATTCGGCGTGCCAGCTGAGGTCATTCGAGCTCTAGCATCCCATTCCGCCGAAAAGTCGGCGCCCTTGTTCTTGCGTGCGCTGCGGCCGTTGGAATGGATTGTTGTGCCCGTCGCAAGCCCCTTGACGAACATCAGGAAGGCCGTGAGCCACGCCTTGCCCAACGAGGCGTCTCAACCGCCAGATCTCACGGGCGACGAAATGGGCATCATCGTCGAAGAAGGCGAGAAGAGTGGACATTTTGCGCACGATGAGGCTGAACTCATCAAGAATGTTCTTGAGTTCGGCGATCATACGGTCGGCGAAATGATGGTTCCCCGCACGCACGTTGACGCCCTGGAAATCGACACACCTCTCGCGGCGGTGCTGGAGCGCGTTCGACGCGATGAACACTCCCGATTTCCCGTGTACGCCGAGCGCATCGACAATGTTGTTGGAGTGTTACATGTCAAGGATCTGATATCCGTCGTCGAGATGGACAAGTTTCCACCATTGACAGAAATTGAACCCCTACTGCGACGGCCCGCGCTGTACGTTTCAGATGGTCAGTCCGCTATCAGTGTATTGCACGAAATGCGGCAAAAAAGGCAGCACCTAGCGATCGTCATCGACGAATTTGGCAGCATGAATGGAATCATCACTTTCGAGGATCTCATTGAGCGAATCGTTGGTGACATTCGTGACGAACACGACGAAGACGCGCCGTCAATCGTCGAATTGAACGATGGCCGTCTATCCGTAGACGCCGCATTGTCCATTGTGGATCTCAATCGGCGTCTCAATGCCGATCTACCTGAGGATGAGTCATACAATTCGCTGGGTGGCTTGTTGGTTGCGCGGATGGGCAGAGTGCCACCCGTGGGAGCGAGGCTCGTCGAGTCCGGCCATGAATTCATTGTCCGTGAGGCCGATGAACGGCACGTCTCGCGGGTGGAAATCGTTGAGAAACCGCCTCCGGCGTCAGCCAGCTCGAGACCTTCGCGTCCCTCCAGTGACGACTGAGCCGCATGGGGCAGCGCTCGAGCGGCCCGGGTTCGGGGGTCTTGGGCCGCAACCTTCTGTCCGTTATCTAAGACAGGCATCTTGTTTACTGGACAGCGGGCGTGCACCGCAGTACGTTGAGCAAAGCATTCGAGTCACTCTGATGCGTCGCCACTCTACACACCTCGATCGTCTTGTCCAATTGGAGTCTCAGAGTATCTACATTCTAAGGGAGGGGTACCGTGAATTTCAAAAGCTGGCGATGCTCTGGTCCATCGGCAAGGACAGCACCGTGCTGTTGTGGTTGGCGAGAAAGGCCTTCTTTGGGCACGTTCCCTTTCCTTTGGTACACATCGACACCGGCTACAAGATCCCTGAGATGATAAGCTATCGGGATCGGCTCGTGCGAGAATGGAAACTGAACCTCATATTTGGCCGCAATAATACTGCCCTCGAACAAGGGCAAACCTATCCTGATGGCAAGTTGGATCGGATTGCTTGCTGTAAGTCACTCAAAACCGAGGCATTGCGGCACACACTCGACGGCTCCTGGCCGCGCTATCGATATGACCATTCTTTGAACGAGTACGTTCGCGATACGCAGACGGCGCCCTACACTGGCGTCATTGCAGGCGTGCGCGCCGATGAGGAAGGCAGCCGTTCCAAAGAACGCTATTTCTCGCCAAGAACGCGCGAGAATGATTGGGATATCGGCGAACAGCCGCCTGAGTTCTGGAATCAATACACGACGGATTTTGCGCCTGGAACGCACGTCCGAATCCATCCGCTATTGGATTGGACTGAACTGAACATATGGGAGTACATCGAGCGCGAAGCTATCCCCGTCGTGCCTCTGTATTTCGATCAGGGCGATGGAACACGCTACCGATCCCTCGGTTGCTGGCCGTGCACGAGCCCCATTCAGTCAACGGCGAAGAACGTCGCCGAGATTGTCGCCGAACTGAGTTCGGGGCAATTGGTGAATATCGCCGAACGTTCAGGTCGTGAGCAGGACAAGGCGGGTGGAGGCACTCTCGAAGAACTGCGCCGTGACGGTTACATGTGACATGATGGCAACCCTTGAAACTGACGCGAAACCTGAAGATGCGACGTTGGCCCGCGAACGTATGGATGTCGTAATCGTCGGCCATGTCGATCACGGAAAGAGCACGGTGATCGGGCGGCTACTGGCAGACACGGGATCATTGCCCAAGGGAAAGCTGGAGCAAGTTCGACTGAATTGCGAGCGAAATGCCAAACCGTTCGAATACGCCTTTCTGCTCGATGCCCTGAAAGACGAGCAGTCTCAGGGGATCACTATCGATTCGGCTAGGTGTTTCTTCAAGACCCGCAGGCGTGATTACATCATCATCGACGCGCCGGGTCATGTTGAGTTCCTGAAGAACATGGTGACCGGCGCGGCCCGTGCCGAGGCTGCGCTCTTGGTCATTGACGCCAAAGAAGGCATTCAAGAGAACTCTCGCCGACACGGATACTTGCTATCACTTCTTGGCATCAGCCAAGTCGTGGTCCTGGTCAACAAGATGGATCTGGTTCGGTACGATCAGCGAACGTTCGCCGCTATGGTCCGCGATTTCTCGACGTTCTTGGAGTCGACGGGCATAGCCCCCAGAGCATTCGTGCCAATATCGGCATTCGAGGGCGAGAA
Organism: uncultured delta proteobacterium; assembly: GCA_963811985.1. Taxonomy (GTDB): domain Bacteria; phylum Myxococcota_A; class Polyangia; order Polyangiales; family Polyangiaceae; genus FEN-1139. The sequence continues at coordinate 13,809 of CAWEUH010000042.1, read as the reverse complement.
CTTGATCAAACCCTCCGCAAAGATGTCTTGGTATGAGGGCACAAGCATGCTCGAAACAATCGATCAATTGGACAAGCGTCGCGTGTCCGGCGAACGGGCGTTTCGCATGCCCGTTCAAGACATCTACAAGTTCACGGAGAACGGGGACGACCGTCGAATCATCGCCGGCACGGTCCTTTCCGGCTCGGCGCGTGTTGGAGACGCCATCGTGTTTTGGCCTTCGGGGAAATGTTCGTCGATCAAGACCGTCGAGGGCTTTGCGCAGCAGACGCAATCTGAAATGTTTGCGGGTCAAGCCACTGGCGTGACGTTGACCACGCAGGTTTACGTGCGGCCAGGTGAGGTCATGTGCCTTGCCCGCCAGGCCGCACCCACCACGGGTACTGTCATCAAGGCCAGTGTGTTCTGGCTCGGCAGGCAACCCCTTGTGCGCGCCAAGCGCTACAAGCTGAAACACGGCAATGCAAGCACAACCGCCACCGTCACAGAGATCCTGAAGGTCATCGACGCCTCCAACCTGGAGTCCCAAGGGCCGCGTCAACGCGTTGAGCGCCACGAAGTCGCCGAGTGCATTCTCGAAACCGCGCGGCCTCTTGCCTTTGATATGGCCGACGAAAACCCTGAAATGGGCAGGTTCGTGCTCGTCGATGACTATCGAATCGCGGGCGGCGGCATCATCACCGCTACCACACATCGAGATCCCGCGCGTGACACGCTGGCGCAGCGCGTTCCGAGAGGCACGTTGTACGGTGGCGTGTCTTCACAAGAACGGTACGCGCGGTATCACCAACAACCGAAGCTGGTCCTGATAACCGGAAGTGACAGCAACCCTATCGAACGAATCGCAGGCGCGTTGGAGCGTCGCCTATTCGAGGCGGGTCGCTATGTCTACCACTTGTCGGGCGCCGAGTTCCTACAGGGGCTCGCAGACGACCTTGCGCTTGTCGCCTCAGCACGCGACGAGCACGTACGCAGGCTGTCTGAAATTGCGCGGCTGTTTGCCCACGCTGGCTGCCTGCTGCTGGCAACTCTGCCGGACGTTCGACGAAGCCGAAGTCTCCCTGATACGCAAACTGGCTGCGCCGTCTGAAGTCATTGTCGTGGGCGTGGCCGACGATTTGCCGCTTGGGCTTCAACCAGCGCTGACGTTGGACAAGACCGCGCAGCTATCCGAATGCGCTGAGCAGATCGCTTCGTTGCTCGTGCGCAGCGAAGTCCTGATCGACTTTGAGATTTGATGGTCGCATTCTCACATGGCCTTCGACTGCGTCAATTGAACGAAGCGTCGCATTGGGCCTCAGCTGCAGCCATGCGCTCACAGGGGTCCCTCGGCGCGCAGCGTGCCGTCACGCCAAAAAAACAAGGCTTGCCCAAGGGCTAATGCGAGCCGATCTGCTTGAGCTTCTCGCTCAAATTGCGCCCGGTTTCAATCAGACCCGTTTCCTCGTGACCCCCCGGGTCCTTGATGCCGCGCAGTGAATCTTCGAGATCTTGAACACCGCGAAGGATGCGGGCCAGGTTGATGTTGGGGCACACCGTATTCTGCGAGTTCGGCTCGACCGGTATGAACTGGGGATCCCCACCACCTGGGTCGCCTTTGGCGTAGCGCTTGACGGTCGTTTCCTTGCCACCAAGCTTCATCTTCATACTGTCGGGCCACTTACTGTCTTCGGACTTCGCGAGAAATGGCTCGGGAATCGTGACCATCATGGCCCAGGGCCCTGCCGGGCCACCGCTCACGATCGCGGACCACTGCACTTTGGGCTTGTCCTTCAGCGCAAAAGCGTCGTCCAGCGTCTTCTTCGAACCCGCGAGCATCCTTTGCACGTCCTCGGTCAGATCATTGGCCTTCTCTGACATGCCGGCGAAGTTCACCAACCCATGGTTGATATCCTTATTGAATCGCCCGATGACTCGAAGCCCGATGTTGGCGCCTTCGAACGGAACGCGCAGACCGCCCAGCTTCTTGGCCTCGTCTTCGGGGTACTTGTTGGACGCAAGCTTGTCCTTGACCGCCTTGACGAGATCCGCAAGTTGCTCCGCCGTGTCAGTCGCGGTCGTAACCTCTTTGGCAAGATCGCCAGCGTCTCGCGCTGCGACCCCTTGCTGGCTGCTCGCTTCGATGCTGCGACCCAACATGATCCCGACAACGCCGCCGATAAGGAAGGTGATTCCCGCCAAGGCATAACCCTTCTTCTTTTGCTTCTTTTGCTCCTGCACCACCTCTTCGCTCATCTCGACTTTGATGGCTTGAGCCTTGGGTGGCGGCGGGGCTTGGCTGCCCATCCCGTATGCATCGGTCTTGGGCGCACTGCTGAACGGGGGGGCCGGAATGGCTCCGGGCCGAGATCCGCCATGGGCGGAGGGATGGAAGGTCCACTAGGCGAGCTGACACTCTTTTTTCCAAGACGTGCCTTGAGGTCGATCTTAGGCTTTTTCTGGTCGTTCATCGCGATAGTCCAAATTCGCTCGGTCGCGCGCGGCTACCGTCGCAGGGAGAGAGTGCGGGGACGTTACCGAGCCGGAGCAGTTCCGGCAAGACTCAAATCACGAGTTCGCCCGGGATTGCACCGAGACCTTGCCCGAGGCACCCAAAGATAGCTCCGCATTCAGACGGGCGCGGTCACGACGACCAACACGTACGAACTTCATCGCCTGCTGGCGGCCGGTCCAACGGACGGTTTTGGCCCACAGCCACAGACTCTCATGGGAATTCGGCAGCCTCAGTTCAACTGGAAAGGACTCTGCCTGTGTATCGGGTTCCGTGTATGTGACGGCCAATACTCCCTTGGGGGAGACGTCAATGGTCCGACACAGATAGGGATGCCCGTTCAAGAACTTATTGAAAAACAGGTCCAGAGTCTTTCGACGACAATTCCGACGCTCGTTCATGGTACGGATCGTACTGTCTTGCTTCGAAATATCAGAAATTTCTGGCGGAACCGGCGGGGCCGCTTGCCATCGCGCGGGTGCCTTCTGAAACGCGGGTCGTGAGATTGACCGGCGCCCCTGGTTCTGCGAGTCTTTGCGCGTGAAAAAGAAGGTAGTGGTCGTGGATAACTACGACTCCTTCACGTACAACCTCGTGCAGTATGTCGAGACTCTCGGTGCTCAAACGCGCGTCTTTCTGAACGACAAGACGGATTGTGGCGAAATCGGCCGGGAGCAACCGGCAGCGATTTTGCTTTCGCCCGGGCCGGGAACGCCTGACGACGCCGGCGTCACGCTGGCGGTGATCGCTGAGTTTGCGGGTAAGGTTCCGATTTTCGGCGTGTGCCTAGGACATCAATCGATTGGGCAGGCCTTTGGCGGAAAAGTCGTGAGGGCAGATCGACTGATGCATGGCAAGACCTCACTCATTCACCACGACGGAACAACAATCTTCACCGGTATGCCACAGCCCTTTGAGGCCACGCGCTATCATTCGCTCGTCGTCGAATCGTCGGGGCTTCCCGACTGTCTTGTCGTGAGTGCTTGGACAGACCAAGAGGAAATCATGGGGCTGCGCCATAGGACGCTTGCCATTGAAGGCGTCCAATTCCACCCCGAATCTTTCTTGACCAAGGAAGGTGCGCGCCTCGTCAGCAACTGGCTAGACTCGATATGACTGACACCCTGCTATTTCCGAAGGTTTTTGCGGAGCTCGAATCAAGCGAAGGGTTGTCGGCCGACATGGCACGACGGGCTTTCGACGAGATTCTGCAAGGACAATGGACACAGGCTCAGATCGCCGGGCTACTCATTGGGCTGCGAGCCAAACCGGACTCGCCGACCGTTGTGACCGCGGCCGCCCAATCCTTGCGTGCCGCCATGGTCGCTGTCACGCATCAGCATCCAAAACTCGTTGATACGTGTGGGACGGGTGGCGACGGCCAAGGAACGCTCAATCTGTCAACGGGTGCCGCTATCATGCTGGCAGCAACCGGCATCAAAGTTGCCAAACACGGCAATCGTGCCATGTCGAGCCGCACGGGCGCTGCCGACGTTCTCGAACAATTGGGGATCCCAGTGACCATTGCGCCAAGCATTGCGGGAGAACTGCTAAAGGACGTTGGGATCACGTTTCTCTTGGCTCCAACGCACCATCCTGCCATGAGATTTGCGGCCCCAGTGCGTCGAGAGCTGGGTGTGCGGACATTGTTCAACTGCCTGGGTCCGCTGGCAAACCCAGCGAGTGCCAACTACCAATTGCTCGGTGCATTCTCGGACATGATTCGGCCTGTTCTAGCTGAATCACTCCGACGGCTAGGTTCGGTGCGTGCTTGGGTAGTGCACTCGCTCGATGGCCTCGATGAAGTCAGTCCCTTCGCACCCACTCGAGTCACGCAACTGGTCGATGGAACATTGTCCGAGTTCGAAATTGCCCCCGAGGATTTCGGCCTCGAACGAAGTGCCCCAGGTGCTATCGCCGGAGCAGGACCCGACTACAATGCACGCGTGCTGAGCGACGTGTTGTCCGGCCACCCGCATCCGTCGAGAAACGCGTTCGTCATGAATGCCGCTGCGGCGCTCGCCATCGCAGAGTCGGTTCCATTGCGAGACGCCGCAATCCAAATGCAGCAGGTGCTCGATTCGGGTGCGGCATTCGACAAACTCACTGCTTGGCGAGACGCCGCCAAGCGTCACAGTGCGAGTGCCAGTAATGCCAGCTGAGCTAGCGAAAATCCTCGCATCGAAACGCGACGAGATTGCTTCGTTGCGCGGACAGCCGCTGCCGATCCCCCCGGAGCTCCGTCCCTGCAACTTGAAGCGAACTGCGAATCAACCGCTGCGAATCTTGGGGGAGATCAAGTTCAAGTCACCGTCAGCCGGCAACCTATCGACGCAACTGTCCGTCGCTGAGCGGGCCGCCTGCTACGAGCGCGCCGGCGCTTCGGTCGTGAGCGTCCTGTGTGACGCGCCGTTCTTTGGCGGCTCGTACGAGCATTTGGCGGTTGCCAAACAAGCATGCAAGCTTCCCATCCTCTGCAAAGAGTTCATTCTTGATGAGGTTCAACTCGACTGGGCGCGTGCATTCGGCGCCGACATGGTACTCATTATCGCCCGGTGTCTGACTCGATTCGCGCTGCAACGCCTGCACCAAGCTGCCATTGATCGGGGGCTGCTCCCGCTGGTAGAAGTCGCAACTTTGGACGAAGCCAACTGGGTACAAGACCTGGACTGTGCCATGGTAGGCGTCAACGCACGGGATCTCGATTCTCTTCAGATGGACTCCGGTCTCGCGCAAGTGGTTCTGGACCGCGTGGGCCGTTCGCGGATCCGAGTTCGTCTGTCGGGGCTGAAAACGCCCGACGACGTGCTCGCGGTAGCTCGGTCGGGCGTGGACGCTGCATTGATCGGCGAAGTACTGATGCGGCAACCCGACCCGGAGCCATTGCTCCGCTCGCTGGTGCAAGCGGCTGGCGCGTTCGCGCCGGGCGCGTGACCCGTTGGCCCGGAAAAAAAACGAGTCGAACTTGTCCGCGAGCCGGTCAGCTGGGTATATTTCGAACGGCGTGCTCGACTCGGCCATCGATTCATACCTGGACCATCTCCGCGTCGAGCGGGCGCTGTCCGACAACACGCTTTTGGCCTATTCGCGCGACTTGTCGAAATTCGCCGCGCACGTTGAAATGCACGGGGGATTGGGATCGGCCATCGATCTTGGAGTCATTAGCAGCTGGATGACAGAACTAAGTCGCGGTGGCCTCAAAGCGCGAAGCCTCGCTCGACACTTGTCGGCAGTTCGAGGGCTGCTCCGCTTTCTGATTCGGGAAGGCGTCATCCGCCAGGACCCGACGGACCGTGCCGCGCGCCCTCACGTGGGACGCCGCTTGCCAAAGACACTCAGCGAACAAGAGGTTCTCAGGCTGCTCGACGTTCCTAGCACCGACACGCTTCGCGGGCTGAGGGACCGCGCCATGCTAACACTGATGTACGCTTGCGGACTGCGCGTCACCGAGATCGTGGAATTGGAACGCGGTGATATCGACCTGCAGCGGGGCATATTGACCGTGCTGGGCAAGGGTCAGAAACGCCGACTCGTCCCCATCGCCGATAGCGCTCTCGAAAGGATCACGGAATATCTGAGTGCCTTGAACGAACCCAAGACACGGCAATCCAAGAGAGGGGCGAGCAAGCCGTATCTGTTCTTATCACCGCGAGGGGGCCGACTGACAAGGCAAGGCTTCTGGAAGATTGTTCGCGGACACGCGTTGGGTGCCGACATACGCGGAAATACGTACCCTCATCGACTGCGGCACTCGTTCGCTACGCACCTGTTGTTGGGGGGGGCCGACTTGCGAAGCGTGCAAATGCTCCTGGGTCACGCCGACATTTCCACGACAGAGATATACACCCACGTAACCCGAGACCACGTACACCGGGCACATCAGCGCTCCCATCCTCGCGCCTGACCCTCGACTGCTGGAGGGCGTCCGATGAGTCAAGCAATCCCGGTGCCGTGTGCCGGGTCAGGCCCCAGCACACCACACTATCAAGAAAATCCGGGATCGGCGTAGGCGAACGGGGCGTCCGCGGCAGGCCGGAACGAATTTCGGGCACGCACGCGGACATGAGTGCGGGCACGGCAAGCATGCGACAATAGCTGGGGGCCGTCGCGCTCGCCAGTCGTGGACGAACAGGTGCCAAATCCAGGTGAAGATGTTATCAATAAGACGTGAGTCTGCGCGTCATCGAAGCCAGAGGTGCCAAGTCCCCACTAGTCGTTGAGGTACCTCACGCTGGCACGGCCGTCGATCCCGCGTGCATGTCTTGGCTGGTTGCGCCCGTGCGCTCTGTTGCTCGTGATGCTGACTTGTACGTTGACCGCCTCTTCGAAGGCGCACCCCAACTCGGCGCAACGTTGGTCGTGGCTGAGCACAGCCGGTACGTATGTGACTTGAATCGCGATATTGACGACGTTGACGCTTCATCTGTTGAGGGAGCGCCAGGTGCAGATTCGCCGCACGGGTTGGTTTGGCATCGTTCGACAGACGGGCACAAGATTCTACCGTGCCCTCTGCCCGCCCACGAACTGCAACGGCGACTCGACGACTATTACTACCCATATCATCGCGCAATTCGCCAACTATTGGACGATCGCCGTCGAGAATTTGGGTACGCGATCTTGTTGTGCGCCCATTCGATGCCAAGCTGCGGGCGCCTCGGAAGTACTGACGTTGGCCGCAGGCGCGCTGACATCGTACCGGGATCTCGCGGACGAACGACGGCTGCAGCCATCATCATTGATGCGGCGGAAGCACTTGCGAAGGAATTGGGTTGGACGGTGGCACACGATGACCCCTATCGGGGCGGTTTTTCAACCATGCACTACGGCCAGCCCGGCCAAGGTTGGCACGCACTGCAAATAGAGATTTCGCGCGCGCGCTACATGGACGAAGTATCGTTGCTGCCGCACTCCGGGTTTGCGCAGACCAAGGAGTTTTGCGATCAACTCATGATGAAGCTCGGCTCTTTGCCGATGCAGTGAGTCTTGGTGCATACTCATTGCCGGCGAGATGACGGGGTTTTACAAGGACGGAACGGCGCCTGCTCTAGCCGCGAGATTCTTTTTGTTGTTGCGTCACTCGCCAGCCGCTGTGCGCACCTCAGCGGGTTGTCACAAGCGCACTCGGCTGTTCACCCGGCCGTCGGGAAATGCCTCAAGAGGATGTGCGGTCCGGAGTGGAACGACCCGAACCGGAAGTGCCAGCCCGCGCGGACCAGCGCACAAAGCTAATGAAAAGTCGCCCGACTCGCTTGAACATATTGGCCAGCTGAGCTAGACACGCGCGTCCCGATGGCACGAAGCGAAATCACCGGTAAGCGTCGACTGCGAGCCAACAACGTCTCACATTCGAATATCAAGACCATTCGCTGGCAGAATGTGAACGTACAAAAGAGGCGGCTCTGGATCCCCGAGCTCGGGCGCTTCGTCGTTGCACAACTGACAACACGCGACCTGCGAACGGTTAACAAGATTGGCTTTTTGGCCTATGCCAAGCGCCATGGTGCAAAGGTCGTTTAGCTCACGAAATCGTCTTGACGATCCGTGAATCAGGATCTCGAACAATTCGCAAAGGCGCCTGCTCGATGCTTTGAGAGTCCAGGCGGGTTGCACGCGGATCGCACGCAACCGAGATCGGTCTGCCCGCGAGTATTTTAATCGCCAACGGCGCGGCCGTAGGGATCGGGCAGCCGGGCGCAATACGCGTGATGCCACGCATCACGGGCATGGCACAAGGGGGGGCCTCGAGCTCAAGTTCCTCGATTACAATCCCGTTGGTCGTCCAGGCGTATGCTGCAGCGGCGAACACACCGCGACTATCCACTGCAGCCAGTGCCATTGGCAATGAGTTGCTCAAGAACTTGCCACCATCATTGTCGTTTCCTGTGGCCCAGGGCACTTGCATCCAATCGTTTGCAGAAGGATGCGACGTCGCTGCAACATCAATTGCTGCAACAGTTGCCAGGTCCGCGGAAGTGACAAGCCCCCCCTCACTAATGCCAGCAGCATGCAACAGCGGTCTCGCAAGGCCAGGTGAACTCAAGGCACGCGCTCCCTGTGCGCGAATGCTCTGCAGCACTTCAGCACGCGCCTGCGAACCGACTTGCTTGGCTTGACGAACACCTCGTTTGACTACTTCTGAGATCGGGCCGCCTCTGTCGTAGGCATGGGCAACAACCGCCGCGGCGATCGATTGTGGCACGGCCACGCGCGCCGCCGGAGGAACTTCGTCGTCGTTTAGGAAACCGCGAGGCCGTTTGGTCCCCAAACCAGGCTGCCTCAAACGCCCGTCGAATGCGCGAACTCCGGACCCAACACCTGCAACGATCAATGAGAGCGGTCCCAGCAGAACTCCGGCATGCGCACCACAAGCCGCGAAGAAGCCAGCTAGGACTGCTCCCACCGCCGAGCCACCGGATAGAAGAAACTCTTGTGCAGCCTGCACCGCGACAGGCTGATTGCCCACGGCTCCAAAATGCCCGTTCATCGTCGCTTGGCCCCGCTTGGTTTCTTCAATAAGCTTGGCCCGCTCGCAGTGCCGCCATCATCGGGCACTTTAGCCGCAAGGGACGACCCTTCACCAACTTCCGCATCGTCTTCGGAACCTTCCCCATCATCGAAGTCGTCCGCACTTTCGTCGGACTCCAAGTTGCCCGCGAGAATCATCGAATACGTCGGGCAACTCCAGCAAACCCAAGGCAAAGCTGTTCGTGTCAGTAGTACCCGCAACAATCCCCCGAAGTGTCTGTGAGACTCTGCCCGCAGAATCACCACAGACTACAACGTAGGCCTCCGAAGCCTGCAGGAGACTAGCTGCTGCGTTTTCTAGTGCGCCCGCACTCATTCGCGCCGCAGTGCCCAAGCCCAACAGCCTCGTATATATAATCGGATCAGTGGCCAAATCTCCACGCGAGATGTCCCTGACCAGATACACTCCGAGTCTGCTGGTCCACGCAAGTGCGTCTTCATCTTGCCAGACTCCATGCGGCTCCCAGGCTACCTTGCGTCCACTCCCCATCAAGCGTGAAAACAGCTCGGAAAGGCGTCGACGACTGCGCTGTGACGGTCCAACCGTTGGATCCGTCTGGACGACAATCCACCTGGCGTTCAGAGCATCCGCTGCGTCCTGTCCGAGCTGTATTGCCGCCGCGCAATCCTTGTCCAATTGCCCAACGTGACGCGACAGCATTACCGAAAATGCAAAATCCTCGCCTGCTTCCTCAGACCAGCGCTGCAGTAACCCCCTTCGCGGGACGCGCCCCGGCTCAGCTCTGAGCTCCAACAGGTTGAATCGGCTCTTGTACTTCCCCAACGTTCCGCGTAGGCTCGATTGTCCCACGTACAGTTTCGTTTTCATGATATTTGCTGTCACCGTTCGAGATCCTGGCCGACCTTCCTTAGACTGGCTCGGCCTTTTGCACGCTCGAAATGAAACCATTGGGTCGGATTAATCCTCTCCCCAAATCCGTTTTGGTGTTCTGCGCCCACGAGGATGACGACGGAACCCAGATGGGTTTCATTCGTTCCCGGTGGAGAATCAGGTTCCACTTCACATGGTTTACTTCACCAGCGGCGATGCGGGCTCTTGCGACCGGTACTTTCAGCATTCATGCGGACCGGCCGAGGCGCTGAATTTTGGAGCCGTTCGCATGCAAGAAGCGCGCGCGGCAATGGGCCATCTGGGCGTGGCGCCGGAGAACATTCTCTTCCTGGGGCTGCCTGATGGCGGCACGGGCAAGATCTGGATGACCATCCGAAATCCAGCGATCCCTACCTATTACGCTGCGGGTTGCGGCTTGATCGAGGAGGCGCGGCGGGGCGCCGAGGAAGCCCGGCGAAAGCTGCGGGCGAAGCCCGTTAGCGCTGGCGTGCGCGATGTGGTGATCGCCCCCAGCAATTTGTTCCTGACCATTCATGAGACCGTCGACACGCCACTGAGCTTGACCGCTCTCTCGGCTGGGAGGCAAATTTCGCGGGCACGACCTTTGTCAAACCCGACATGCTCGGAGACCTGCGCTTTGGGTCGGAACTGATGACGATACGTGCCGACCGAGCGCAGGACGGCGGGCTTTCCACCATCGGCTACGATGATGACGGCGCGCCGCGGCTTCGGCCGATTTCGCCATTATCGAAAAGGGCGTGTTCGAGAATTTCCAGATGGCGCTGGACAAGCTCATCTGATCGGCCTTCCGCGGTCCAATGGTTGCGCCTATGCGGACAGTCCCCGCGTTTCCGATTCAGCGCATGCCGAATATTTCGCTGGCGCCAAATCCAGAGCCCTGCTCGCGCGACGATCTTATCGCAGGCGTCGAGGACGGGCTTTATATCGTGGGGGCCGGAAGTTGGAGCATCGACCAGCAACGCGACAACTTCCAGTTCGGCGGCCAGCTATTCTTCGAGATCAAGAACGGCGCGCTAGGCGACATGGTTCGGGGCGCCGCCTATCAGGGCCGCACGCTCGATTTTTGGCGCGGGCTCGACGGGCTCGGCGACGCCTCGACATATGAACTTCACGGCGTCTTCACCTGCGGCAAGGCGGAGCCAATGCAACTCGCTCCGGTCTCGCATGGCGCGCCCGCCGCGCGCTTTCGCGGCGTTAGGGTTCTCCACACCGACGCGGCGGCGTGAACGGGCCATCCGCCAGGCGACACCCCCGGATCATTGGCGAATGCGATACACGTCCATGAGATCGTAGCCTTCCGTGCGCGTATAGGTTTTCGCGATGTAATCGAGGATGGGCCGCGGCATGCGGGTGCGGTCGCCGTGCAGGAAAATCAATAGCGTGAACTTATTGGCCTTGAAGTTCTCGATGACATCGCCTTCGGCAAAGAGGGGGTAGGACGATCCCGGATGCCACCTTAGGAGCGGCAATTCGCGTGGAGATTGGATGGCGTTGTCCATGTAGCAGAACTCGATGCGCGGGCCGCAAAAGACCGCGAGAGTTCTGTCCCCAGTCCTTCAGCGTCGTCCGTATTTCGCGTCGGACTTCATGGAAAGTGTGTCCGCGAGGAGACCGCAAAAATAGCCATCTTCGACGCGGGTCAGTGGCCCGGGCTCCCAGAAGTTTCCTGGCCCGACGTCATGCATTCGCCTGCGAATGACGCCCTCGCGCGCGGCGGCCCCGAGCGGCAAGGCGGTCAACACCAAAATGGCGTTTCTGGTGAACGAGGACTTTGCGTTCGTCAAAAGCACAAGGGAGAAGAGGAATAGTGGCGCGTCGTTGAATTTTGTGTCCCAGTCCGTTGCGAGAGGTAGAATGCTTAGGACCAGACTGGAGCAAATAATCGCCAGTTCAGGCCTTCCCAAATAATTCCTCCAAGGGAAAGTGCAATGGAAAGCAAGAAGAAAAATCCGCCATGTTTTAAGTTAGAAACAGGTCGAAAGTTATTGCCTTATACTGCTCTTGAGATATTTTAGCGCGGCTTAGAACGGCGGTGAAGGTGTGAATTAGCGTGGGAAAATCGACATGCAGCACAATGATCAGAATCATGCTCGCCGCGAAAACTCCTGTGATGTTCCATGCAACGAATTCAAGGATCGGGCGCTTCGCCTCGTTCGTGAGCAGCGCGAGACAAAGGACGGCGGCGCAGATCACGCCGATCAGCGGCAAACCGATATTCTGTTTGGAGTAGAAGAAAAATCCGGCGCAAAGAGCTAACATGATGTTTCTGATGTATTTAAACTTTATATCATACGTCATGAAGAAATGTAGAGACAAGATGATATATTCAATCGCTAAGAAGCTGAGAAATTGTTGAGTGCCAGATATGGTTGGTCACCAGCATTGGTAAATACATCATGATGATGGTGGCAATCTTCTTTCCATCTTGAAATGCTGCCGGCCAATATATCACGACAATAAAGGCGCAAAGCGCGGAGAAGATAAGATCTAACCACATGAGCGAAACCCATGACGCCGCGAACAGGGCTCCATATATCTTTAATATAAGCACCATGGTCAACGGAATTGTATTGATGAAATCGACGCCTGGTATTTCGCCGCGCGCGAGCCTTGACTGGAGATCTATGACAGGGCTCAGATTCGTATCCACCAAACTGTTCCATTCCATAGAGAGGAAGCAGAGGCGGCGACGATATAGACAAGAATAAATAAATTTGCACCCCGGGATTTCGTCATGTCGCTTTCCTCGCGCGCGGCGGCTCGTATCCAAGTTGACGGGTTCGTTGGGACGGTGCCTGCGGTCACGGTTCGAGGGTTCGGCGAACTCGCGGCGATCGAACAAGGCCGAACGCGGACTTCGGGTCCGCCAGGATAATCGATTCTCGCGCGACTGCCGGCTGAAGCGGGAAATCGCCGCCCGCTCCGATCAACCGCGCGTTCGGCCCTATTCGCCTTGAGCCCGATCCTAAATCCTTATGGCTAACGATTGGTTTCCAAAGGGGAAGGGGCGAGCCCTATCGGAACTCGCCCCTCCGTCGGCCTGTCGCGCTCAAAGCTCTCTGCGCCTGGCGCCTGGCCATTGGCTCATGCGCGGGCGCACGAATCCGACCAGCAGCAGGACCGCCGCGAGAGCGGCATGAAGCCAGCGGTCGGCCATGTTCATCGCGACGGTCGCCGAACAGCGTATTGTCGGGGAACACGAAGCCGAAATCGCGACAATCGCGTAAAGCACCGCAATTCCTCGGATCGCCCGCGCCGAGGCGTCCATGAAGGCGGCGGCGAAGAACAAGACGCCCGTGACGATGTGGATGAGATTATGGGCCTTGTTCACCCGGAAGATGCCCCTTTCCAGACGAGCGGATTGGGGATGAAGCCGACGATCCCGACCAGGATAAAGGCGAAGCCGAAATTTTCGCCAGCAGATCGGCGTTCCAATGTCTCTCGATCATTGCGAGGTTCCTTTCGATTTCGTCGCCTCGCGACACCCGTAACGCCGGAGGGCGCGAGCGACGTTCAGATGCGGCCGGCGTTCCCCGGAGACGACTGGCGGCGAGGGCCGCCCGCGCTCGCCCGGCGTTTTCCATGGGTCATGCCTCGTTAGTTGGGGCGGAAGGCGGTTGTTTCAAATGAATTTTTGTTGATGTTTCGGGCGGGCTTTCTTGGCGCGCCTATGGGTGTTGGCCCTTGGCTTGGCCGTGAGTCATATTGGCGAGGCCCATCGTCGAGCGTTGGGCGTCCATGACATCCGAGGCCGCGTGTTTCTTTCCGAGCAAGACATTCAATCGATCGCCCGGCGGCTGTTGGCCCGTTCGCGCGCCGACGCCTGCGAGATCGCGATTTGCGGCGGCGAGGAGCAGAATCTGCACTTCGCCATGGCGCCGCCACGACCAATCGCGCGCTCGCCGATATTTCCCTGCGC
>CAWEUH010000041.1:0-41719 GCA_963811985.1 uncultured delta proteobacterium | reverse complement strand
TGTCTGCGAAACTGCCGAAAGTCTCCCCAGTGAAACCTGCTGGATTCTCTCTGATTCGGCCGGGTTTGGCGAAACTGTTATCGGTGTCCGAGTCCTCTATCCCAACACCGGTACAAGCGCGGGCAGTCAACCAACCAGGTGACAGCTGCGCATTTCCCTCGACCAGCATCCACAGGGCGGTCTTATGTCGGTATTCTACGCGCAAGTTACCTCTGCCGATGACGCCGGGGTACACTCGATATTTAGTCTTGATTCCAATACCGGCTTACCGACGTACGTATATGCGCAAGTGCCCACAGTGGGCCAGGCGATGTTACTGTTGACTTGTTATGTGAGACAGTGGGGTAAATCCGACGACGGCACCACTTGGATCCAGCAGCAGCTGTACTCCGTATGGGATGATTCCACTGCGCTGAACAATCAGCTTGTCTCAACACAGCTGGTGGATGAAAATCCCGTGACGGGCAACACGAGTATGTTCAGCGTTGTCTATCAAACAGCCAAGAATGCGACCAATCTCTCGGTACAGATCATTATGCCCGCAGGCCGCTCATCGAACCTCGACTACTGCGATGTGATGCGTGTAAAGTGACAAGAGCCCGCCACGACCGCCAGCGCAAACGATGTCAAAGGCTGTGAGGCTCTCGTGCGCTACGCGCTCAGGCCGTCGATTGCGCAAGAGCGCCTGCACATCCTGCCTAATGACCTCGCGGCTAGGAAAGCCAACTTGTTGCACGGACCTAGCCTAAGTCAGGCATAAGCGCCCAATCTGTGCAGTGTATGCACCTAACTTGCCCGCGCAAATATTGCCGGCAAGAAACCGGCGCTTGGCATTGATCTACTCCGTTTGGATGATACTCACCAAGATTGAAGTCTGGTAAGCGATGTCGCATTGTCGCATGACCTCGAAGCTGCGGGTGCTCGGTGGATGCTCGACAGCAAATTCGCGCACTAGCGCACAAAGGGTAACAGCAATGACACAACCAAGTTTCTCAGTCTCAGGCGATATCACACGGGTCAGGCAACGGCATTTGCGCACGCTGGCTTTTGGTGGGTTGTGCTCATTACTGTTTGGTTGCAGCGGCACGCCTCCCTCCACTTGCAACAGCAACAGCGTGGACGGCGGACCTGATTCCTGTGCAACAGGTGGCGTCACTTCGACCGGCGGTGCGAGCACAGGTGGAACCATCAGCACCGGTGGAACAGTGACAACTGGCGGCAGCGTTTCGACCGGTGGAACTGCAGCAACCGGTGGCACGATTGCAACCGGTGGGACCACGACTACGGGTGGCGCAGCAACCGGCGGCTCGTCAGCAACCGGCGGCACGCGCATGATCATCCGCCTTCCGACGGGCGGCGCAACGTCGAGCGGCGGCGCAGCAACGGGCGGCAGCATGGCTACGGGCGGAACCAGCAGTGCCCCTGCAAGTTGCGTAATCAACTCCGTGTTCTACCCGAGCGGAACCTTTGACCCGGACAACGTTTGTTTGAGCTGCCAGCCCGCAGTTACTACGGCGGCCTGGGTGCCAGTAGCGGACGGTACGGGCTGCGCGAGCGGGAAGGTTTGCCACACAGGCTCTTGTCAATCGCTCTGTTGGATTGGCTCCACGCTATATGCGCCGGACGCAGCCAATCCGAACAACTCTTGTCAGAGCTGCCAGCCTGTAACGTCCACCACAGCCTGGTCGAGCGCGAACGAAGGTGCCATTTGCGCCGCGGGTCAAGTGTGTCACAGCGGCACGTGTCAGGCCGGCTGCGTCATGGCCGGGGCTTACTATGCAAGCGGCATTGCCAACCCGGGGAACCCTTGTCAAAGCTGCCAGCCGTCGCAGTCAACGACAAGCTGGTCCAACGTACCAACCGCTCACTGCGTTCAGGCCATCGCTGCCGGCAACAGTAAGAGTTGCGCCTTGGTCAACGGCGGGGTTCAATGCTGGGGTTCCAACAGCTACGGCCAGCTCGGCAATAGCTCGACGACCGACAGCTCCGTGCCGGTTCAGGTTCAAGGCCTCACAACCGGAGTTGAAGCAGTCGCCGGAGATGCCGGCTCGTGGCACAACTGCGCCGTCCTCAATGGCGGGGTTCAATGCTGGGGCTACAACAGCTACGGGCAGCTTGGCAATAGCTCGACGACCAACAGCTCCGTGCCGGTTCAGGTTCAAGGCCTCACAACGGGCGTCACAGCTGTTGCGGGCGGCTTCGCGCACACTTGCGCCTTGGTCAACGGCGGGGTTCAATGTTGGGGCTACAACTTCAAAGGCCAGCTTGGGAATAATTCGACAACCAACAGCTCCGTGCCGGTGCAAGTTCAAGGCCTCACAACAGGTGTCACAGCAATCGCCGCCGGCATGTCTCACAGCTGTGCTGTGGTCAATCGTGCGGTTCAATGCTGGGGTTCCAACGCCTACGGCGAACTTGGCAACAACTCAACGACAAATAGCTACACGCCGGTTCAGGTCCAGGGTCTCACGACAGGCGTCACAGCAGTTGCGGCTGGTAATTCTCACAGCTGCACCGTGGTCAGCGGCGGGGTTCAATGTTGGGGCTACAACATCTACGGCCAGCTTGGTAACAACTCGACGACCAACAGCTCCGTGCCGATTCAGGTTCAGGGTCTAACAACGGGTGTCACAGCGATCGCGAACGGCTACGAACACACCTGTGCCGTGGTCAGCGGCGGGGTTCAATGCTGGGGCTACAACTACAGTGGCCAGCTTGGTAACAACTCGGCAACTAACAGCTCCGTGCCGGTCCAGGTTCAGGATCTCACGACAGGTGTCACAGCGGTCGCCGCCGGCAACAATCAAAGTTGCGCCGTAGTCAACGGCGGGGTTCAATGCTGGGGCTATAACAAGTACGGCCAGCTCGGTAACAACTCGACAACCGACAGTTCTGTACCGGTTCAGGTTCAGTTTCCGTAGAAGGACATCGAAGGTGCCGGTGCTCTGGCAATAGTTGACGGCAAATTCGCGCACTAGCGCACAAAGGGTAACAGCAATGACACGACCAAGTTTCTCAGTCTCAAGCGATACTACACTAGTTAGACTGCAGCATTTGCGCGCACTAGCTCTCAGTGGGTTGTGCTCATTACTGTTTGGTTGCAGCGGCACGCCTCCCTCCACTTGCAACGGCAACAGCGTGGACGGCGGATCAGATTCCTGTGCGACAGGTGGCGTCACTTCGACCGGTGGTGCGAGCACAGGTGGAACCATCAGCACCGGTGGAACAGTGACAACGGGCGGCAGCGTTTCGACCGGTGGAACTGCAGCAACCGGTGGCACGATTGCAACCGGTGGGACCGCGGTTACGGGTGGCGCAGCAACCGGCGGCTCGTCGGCGACTGGCGGCTCGCGCATCATTATCCGCCTTCCGACGGGCGGGGCAGCGTCAACTGGCGGCGCGGCAACCGGGGGTGCAGCAACGGGCGGGGCGCAGAGTGTCACTGGGCAGACACTGTTCATCACTTCAACGACGGTTTCGCCCAACTTGGGCGGCGTAAGCGGTGCTGACGCCCAATGCCAGCAATTTGCGGCCGCGGCGGGCCTGGACGGAACTTGGAAAGCTGTGCTCAGTGATGCCACCACGACGGCGCAGAACCACGTTTCCGTGACGAGTGCCGTCTACACGACGACCGGTGCGCTGATAGCCGCGAACGCCGCTGTTTTCTGGTCGGGGACGACAGCGACCGCGCCGAAAACAGAGAAGGCGGGTGATCCAGCGGATACGATAGCGTGGGTTGGTAGCACGACCGACAACTGTTTGAACTGGAGCACGGCGGCGAACAGCAGCTCGGGTACGCAAGCGGTTTCCACGAATCTGACGGCATGGCTTTTGGGAAGCAGCAACGGTCCGTGCAACCTCACGCGGAGCCTTTATTGCATCAACAGTGGTGGCCCAGTGTGCACGGCTGGTGAACAAGAGGGAACCAGCTGTGGAACTGGCGCCGTGTGTCACAGCGGAACTTGTGAATTGGGCTGCTGGATTGGGTCTAGATTCTATGCTTCGGGAGCGGCCAACCCAGATGGGCTCTGCCAGAGCTGTCAGCCAACGGCATCAACCACGACTTGGACGTCTGATGGAACAGTTTGCGGATGCACGGGAAGTCTTGAAGTCGTCCAAAGCAGCACGGGGTTATGCGTGGCCAAGATGGCTCCGATAACCGCGCCCACTGCGGCCAACAGCTACAATATCGATGCAACAGAAGTGACCAAGGGCCAATACGACTTATGGCTTGGCACAAGTCCGGCGCTGCCGGCGAGCACAGATGCAAACTGCGGGTACGTCACGACCTATGCCGAGCAGGCGAGTGGCGGTACCCTACATACGGGCACAGACGCTGCTCACCACCCCGTTGCAGATGTGGACTGGTGTGACGCGTATGCGTACTGCCAGGGAGTCGGCAAGCGCCTATGCGGAGCGATAGGCGGAGGGTCAGTTGATCTTTCTGCAGGATATGATGACGCGACTCAAAGCCAATGGTACCGAGTGTGCAGCTCTGGGGGCGCCGATACGTACCCGTATGGCAATACATACCAAGAAACGTATTGTGACGGGTTTTCTTCCTGGCAGACAGTGGCGGTTGGCTCGCTGGCGAACTGTGTGACGTCAACCTCGGGCTATGCAGGCGCCTACGACCTGAGCGGAAATGTCTTTGAGTGGGAGGACAGCTGTAACGGGACCGGCGAATCGGCGGGCTGTCTCGGCCGTGGTGGCTCCTTTGGCTTCTACGGCGGCAACATGCTCACCTGTGACGGGTACCGCTACCTCTTCCGCAACGAGGTGCTCGACGTCGTCGGCTTCCGCTGCTGCTCCTCGCCTTGACCCTAACTCGACTCGACCGCTTTTGCGGATTGGCGTTCGTTCGAAAGCTGCGTGGCGCATGTCCACGTGCCGCTGTAGCAAAGAAAACGCAGAACCGCTAGAGGTACTCGTGGCACGTCTTCCAAGTCCGTTCGGCTCGATGAGGTGACGATCGTTGCGACCAAGCTTCCGTAACGAATCTTCGCGGGTCCGGTTCCGGCTACCGCGCGACCGACGCGCGTCACTTGTCGCGCAGGGTGAGTGACCCGATGTAATCTATTTTGCCTATTTCGACACCGTTGTGGCGTAGAATGTCGTAGGCCGTGGTGACGTGAAAGTAGAAGTTTGGAAGTGCCAATTCGACCAAGTAGTCACTGCCGAGCAATACCTTGTCGGGCAAGTATGAAAGGCTGACGAGTTGCGCATCCGCACCGGCGAAGTCGGACTCCTTGAATGTCTCCAAATAGTCCACGCACTTTCGAATCCGTGCGCGGATTTCGTCCATTGTCTGCTCCGTGTCCGGATGCTTGGGTGCTTCCTTCCCCGAAAGCCGCGCCGCGGCAAACTTGGCCGTGTCACAACAACTCTGCACCTGACGCTGCAACGGGTACATGTCGGCAATCAACCTGCAATTGAGCAAAACAGCCGGTTCAAAGGACTTGGCTTTTGCATAGTCAATCGACTTTTCCAGCCACTTGTCCAGGGCAAGTAACATCTTCTTCATTTGCAGGATCGAGGTAAATGCAAAGCTCATCCGGTACCTCCGAGTGGCCACCAACCTAGTGTCGGCCCACGCGATCCGCAACCCGTGCTACGCAACTGGCCAATTGGCGACGATGAAGATCGGCCGCATCCAGTTCAACCTGCTGAAGTCATTTGATTTGCGCCCGGGAATGACAGGGGCCGAGGTTTCCTCTCGGGCAGGTTCTAGCCCAACTTCCGCAGTTAGGCGGGCCAAGTAACTTTTTTCGGGTGGTTTGGACGTCGCGACAAAGGCTAAGTGTCGAGAATCAGATCGACGTGGATGGCGATTGGAGCGCGAGAGGCCGTGTAGTGCCAACCAAGTGGGTTGTCGTAGAACGCGCGGTGTGAGATTTCCATGTCGGAGCTCACGGCATGTATCTGCGGCACACGACGGTCAAGAAAGGGGGAAAGGTTCACACCTATTGGCGTCTCGTGCGCTCGGTGCGTCAGGGTCGGAAGGTCAAACAGCAGGTCGTGGCTCATCTGGGAGAGCTCGATGCCGAAGGTCGCGCCCAAGCCGCAGCATTGGCGCGCGAGATGATGGGAGAAGCGGAGCAGGTCGATCTATTCGAAACGCCGAAGGGAGAGGCCGACGCGATACCTGTGCGCGTCGAGCAGGTGCGCACGGAACGAGGGCGACGCTTCGGAGACGTATGGTTAGGCCTGAAGTTGTGGCAGGCGCTGGGGCTGGAGCAGTTCTGCCAGGAGCACATGCCCCGGGGGCGCGAGGTTGTGCCATGGGCGACCATGGCGGCGATCCTGGTGATTGCTCGGTTGTGCGAGCCATCCAGCGAACTGCACATCGCGGAGGACTGGTACCGCAAATGCGCACTGGAAGACCTGCTGGGCGTTGGAAGCGACCAGGTCAACGATGACCGCCTTTATCGCTCATTGGACCAGCTTTTGCCGCATCGCGATGCGCTTCAGGTGCATCTCAAGAATCGGCTCGGCGAGCTCTTCGAGCTCGACTACGACTTGATGCTCTATGACGTAACGAGCACCTACTTCGAGGGGCAAGCCAACGGCAACACAATGGCCAAGCGAGGGTACAGTCGAGATCATCGTCCCGACTGCAAGCAAGTCTGTATCGCATTGGTGGTCACACGTGAAGGCATGCCAGTCGGCTACGAGGTATTTGACGGCAATCGAGTGGACGTGACGACCGTCGAACAGATCGTGGACACGATGGAGGGGCGCTACGGCAAGGCCGGAAGGGTCTGGGTGATGGACCGTGGAATGAGCAGTGCATCTAATATCCGGTGGTTGCAGAGAACCGAGCGTCGCTACCTGATCGGAGCCAGCAAGCAAGAACTGAAGAAATTCGAGCGCGAGTTGATTGACACCCGGGATTGGATGAAGGTGCGAGACGACGTGGAGGCCAAACTCTGCACCGGACCGGATGGCACCGAGACGTGCCGAAGCGGCCTTTCGAATCCACAAGACTGATCTGTCGATCCGACCCGTCTGGCATCAGATGACCAACCGGGTCCTTGCGCACATCTTTGTCTGCTTTCTGGCGTACGTCATGTGGAAGACATTGGAGCAATGGCAGAAGCGCGCAGGACTCGGCAACAGCCCCCGAACGATTCTCGATGAATTGAGCGCTATTCAAAGCACCGATGTGGTCTTGCCAATCGCTACAGATCCAGTTCGCGAGCTGCGAATACGTTGTGTCGTCAAGCCCGACGATGCCGCGTGTCACTTGCTGGATCGCATGGGGTTACGCCTGCCAGAGCGGGTGCGCCCTGCGATTTCGGCCACGCGGATGTAGTGACAACTTTGGCGGCTAACCCATTGAATTTACTTGATCAGACCCCTCCAACTGCGGAAGTTGGGTTAGTCGCGCACAGACACGTCACCAAGACCCGCTCGGCGGCTGGGAGGCGTTCCACTAATGAATCAATGACGGGGGTTTGGGAACTGGAACGGAGCCCAGGTGTGTGTGTTTTTGGGGCAACCGCGGCACGGAATCTTCAGCCGCACCCTCGCGGGCAGACGCAACGGGTGCTGTGTCAGGTGTCGAGTGCAAGCGAGAAGTCAACCAGCCAACCAAACGGTGTTCCCATTCTGCGACGCTCGACTTGAACTCATCTACGGCTCGCGTTGCCGCCGGTGTCGCGGCGATGGCTTGAATGTGGGCCCAGCCCGTCTTCTGTCCCAGAGGGACCGAAACAAATCCAAGCAGAGCGAAGAACACTACCCCGCTGTAGATGACTCGGCGTCCAAGTCGCAAGAACACGCGATGATGGTAACTCGCCGCGCCACACCGGGCCAAAATGCCCGTCGCGGGCCACCCAAGGCCGCAGCCCGCAGACCGGTCGCGCGATGCCGCAGGTGGACGGGAACTGAACTCGGATGATTGCACAGGAAGTGCTGGGAAACCCGGGACGCCCCCTAATGCTTCCCCTGCCATTCAGCCAGCAGCAGCGCTGCTCCTCGGAATCGAACATGAGCCAGGTTGGACAGCAATGGCTCTTGGTCTCTTGGCACGACGAGCCATTGGGCTTTGCGCGTGTCCATTGCCTCACAAAGACTCAATCGCGAAGCCACGACGTTCGTCGCGGCGGGGTGCCGTGGATCATGTGAATCGAGAATGTCGGTATCCCACGGCCGAGCAAAGGCTGCCTGAATCGCGAAGTAGCCGTAATCATTCGTGAGGATGGCCAAACGTTGACCGGGCTGCAACCTTGTTGAGGCCAAGATCCCAATCTCGGTTTCCTCGATCCTCGGGCTAAGACTATCAACCTTTGTCAATGCCGGCCGCAGCGCGCCCCACGCCAGCGCGTACACCACTCCAACTGCCGCAACGGGGAACCACTTCAAATGCCGTGCGAGCGTCCGAGTGCCGTCAACCAACGATTTGGCCAAGACGAGAGACGTGAACATCCAGAACGGCAACAGCGTTCGCCCCAAGTGGTGCGTCGCGGAGCCATCGCGCCAGTCTCCGATCATGAGGAACGCGACAATGCTTGTCATACCGAGAAACGGCTTGAACCAGCGCCGCCGCAGCGGCCGCGTGGCGAGCAGCCAGCTGCCCATCGCACAGACCGCTGCCAGCAACCAGATCTCGGGCGCATCCAACAGCAGATGGCTTGGCGTCGATAGCAGGCGTGATGCGCTGCCACCCTCCGCAATGCCGAGCGCACGCCTGTAGCTTACGACGCGCTTGATGAAGAAGAAGGCGTCGTGGTGGTGCCATGCGCTATACAAGACCCATGCAGTTGGCGCGGCAAGCGTAACGGCCGCCAATAGGAACAATCGCCAGTCCTTGCGCCTAAGTGACTCCGTCGAGAGCAGCAGCGCCCAAGTGATTGCGACAGCCCAGGCCTCGTAGCGGCTCAACGTGGCAGCACAAAGGGCCGCGACACCCAGGATTCTGAGCGTGAGTCTTCCCCGAGCCAGGCCGCTGCAAGCGAGCAATAGCAAGACCGCATTGAGATAGTCCGGCGTTGTGGCGACGCCGAGCCATGCAGCATACGGAATCGAGCAAGCGATGGTCACTCCGAGTAAGCTTGCGCTACGTGACAACCCCAGCCAGCGTCCAGCCAACCACGTTCCCAACGCGCCGAGCAGTCCTAGCGTAAACGCGATTGCTCGGGCGTTGACTAATGCCGTGCCGAAAAGTGACAGGCACGTGCCGTAAAGCCAAAAAGGAAAAGGCAACCAGCTTGTTCCGCTGGGATCCCAACTTGGGTGAACGGCGAACCCCTGCGCAATCACGACGCGCGAAAAGTCATCATCGCTCAACGCCCTAAACCCGGAACGAAAGGCCCACGCAGAGGCGGCGATGCGCACGAGCAGAACCCACAGCAATGAAAATGCCGTGAGCCTCAACTTGGCGCGAGCTAGTCTAACCACCGAGTCGCCTCCTCGCGGTCGGCCTCGAATGGCCACGGTGCGCGGGCGTGGCGAAGTTGCGTGCGACGAACAGAGCTCTGTGACCGAAGGGAGTCAAGAGTTCATTTAGGGGGCGCCGGTTTGGGTGGTGCTGGCGTGTGCAAGGTGCCTCGGCCCTTGTAGTCGTAGCTGTCGCCGCGTTTCTTCAATGAATCATCCGTCGAGGACGAAAGGTAGGCTAGCGTCATCGCCGTCATGAAGAACACGGTTGCCGTAACCCAAGTGGTCTTCGTCAGGAAATTGCCGGCGCCACGCCCGCCGAATACTTGCTGCGCCGCCGCCCCGGTGAAAGCCCCAAGGCCGCCGCTCTTGCCCGGCTGCAACAACACAACGAGAATCAGGAACAGGCACGCAATCACGTGCACGACAATAAGGGGGGTTTCGAGAAACTCACTCACGGCGCGGCCAAGCCTGGCACCCGAGCGAAGCGGATGCCAGTCGAGAGGTTCGGATGGTTGCCCGGAGCCAAATTGTGGCGGTTCTTCGCCGGTTCAAGCGGATTGAAGTGTCTCGGTCAGGCGCTTGTTGCCCTTAGGGTCGCGGAGCGGCCGCCACGATGGTGGCAAAGCCATCGGCCTTGAGCGAAGCGCCTCCCACGAGTGCGCCGTCGATGTCGGCGCTTTCGAGCAGGCCCTTTGCGTTGTCCGGCTTGACGCTGCCTCCGTACAGGATGCGCGTGACGTCTGCGAGCCCCTGCGACTTCTGCGCTAAGCGCTGACGAATCGCGGCGTGGACCTCTTGGGCTTGTTCGACCGTGGCGACCTTGCCAGTGCCAATCGCCCACACGGGCTCGTAGGCAATGACGCCAACACCGGATTTGCTCGCCAACTCGTCGATGAAGGCGTCCATTTGCCGGAAGACGACTTGCATGGTCTTACGGGCTTCGCGTTCTTCGAGTGTCTCCCCGATGCAGACGATGGGCTTTAGGCCCGCAGCGAGCGCCGCCGCTGTCTTTTGCTTCACGCTTTCGTCCGTTTCACCGAAGTACTGCCGGCGTTCACTATGCCCGATGATGACCCATTTGCAGCCGGCATCCAGGATCATGGGCGCGCTGATTTCACCCGTATAAGCCCCTTCGTTTTTGGGGTACAGATTCTGTGCCGCGACTTCAACATGGCTGCCGGCAACGGCTTGCGCCACGTTGCGCAAAGCCGTTGCGGGTGGCGCGACGACCACTTCGACTCCGGCGAGGCCGCCACAGCGCTCGGCGACGCCCTTGGCAAGTTCGACTGCCGATTTGCCGCCTTGGTACATCTTCCAATTGCCTGCGATGAGTTGAATGCGCTTGTGAATCACGTTATCTTCCTTCCGGGGCAAATTACTACCGCCTGCGACTGTCGTCGCCAGCCCTAAATACCGCGGCTTCCAGTCGTGCTCCAGCGACGTGAAGAGTGGGATAGCCGATGCAATTACGAGTGTCTCAATGCTTCCAGGCCGGGAAGCCTTCGCCCCTCCAACAGCTCCAGCGCGGCCCCACCGCCCGCGCAGATGCAGTCGATCTTTCGCGCTACGTCTTCACCAGCCTGTCTCAGTGCTGCCAACGGGGCGGCGCCTATCACCGTCGTGTAAGCAGCGCAATCGGCGATTGCGCGCGCCACGTTGATCGTACCTGCCGAATAGATGGGATGCCCTGCCATCCCCATGGCTCCAACCCAGAGCACTGTACTTGCCGGACTTAGAGCCGAACCGATTTGTTTCAACGTGGCGGGACCTATGTCCACAACCTCTTCTTCCGGCGAGATGCTGTCCGACGGGGTGATCCGAGCCGTCGAACTCTCACCGCGCGTCGTAACGACGAAATCTTCGGGCAACACAATCTGCGTGTCCCGATTCATTGCCTGTTCCAGGAGCGTTCGCGCGCGGGCTTGGTCATGCGGGTCGACTTTCATGCCTCCTACGCTGTAGCCCTTGGCGCTGAGGAAGATGCACGCGAGCGCGCCGCCAAAGCACAGAGTCCTCTCAGGGCGCAGCAAGGACATAATCAGTTCAGACCGCTCGTTTAGTCGCGTGCCACCGAGGACCGCAACAAGCGGCAGCTCAGGCTCGAGCACGCGTGAAAGCGCTTTGAGTTCGGCTTGCATCGACATTCCGATGCCTCGTTCTCGCAGTAGCCTAGGCAATGCGTGCAGCGACGCATGTTCGCGGTTCGAAGCCGCCAATGCGTCGTTCACGTAGACGTCAGTCATCGCGGCCAACTCGCGAGCGAAGGCGTCGTCATCCGACTCCTCGCCCGCGTGGAAGCGCAGATTCTCAAGCAGCACCGCTTGGCCCTGCCGCATGTCTGCGATTGCCTTTCTAGCGGCGTCTCCGACACATTCGTCCGGCAGCAGGATGTCCCAGCCCGCGAGTTCAGCCAGCTTCGAACCCACCGGTTCGAGCGTAAGCTCGGGCTGATGGCGCCCCTTCGGCTGTCCACGGTGCGACCCAATGATGAGCCGCGCGCCCGCTTCGGCCGCGTACCGCAGGCTGGGCAGTGCCGCTTGGACCTTCCCAAGATCGGACGGCGAAATACTGTCTGCATCGACGGTCACGTCGAGGTCGAGCCGAAAAAAGACACGGCGGTTCTCCAATTCGAGTTCTTCAACCGTACGCAATTCGGACAATAACGTCATAAGGCTTGGCTAGACGATCGTTCACCGAGCGCTACTCAGCAAACGCGCCGAGTTTGCGAAAACGGCGGTACCGCTCAGCGCGCAGCTCGGCCGGGGACAACTGCAGCAGTTCATTGAGAGTTCGGGAGAGCGCTTGGTTGACGTTCTGTATAGCCAGCTCCTTGTCGCAGTGCGCTCCGCCTGCAGGTTCGGCAACGATTTCGTCCACTGCGCCGAGTTCATAGAGTTCCGGTGCCGACAATCGCAGTTGAGCTGCTGCCTCGGCTGCCTTCTGGCCGTCCTTCCACAGGATCGACGCGCAGCCTTCGGGCGTTATCACTGAGTAGTACGTGTACTCGAGCATAAGCACCCGATTGGCTACGGCAAGCGCCAACGCGCCGCCCGACCCGCCTTCGCCCACTACGGTGGCGATAACCGGCACGGTGAGCGTCGCCAATAGCTCAATGCAATTGGCAATGGCTTCAGCTTGCCCCCGTTCTTCCGCTCCGATCCCGGGAAAGGCGCCCGGGCTGTCGATGAAGGTGAGCACGGGCAGTCTGAATCGCTCTGCGAGTCGATAGAGCCGCTGTGCCTTGCGGTATCCCTCGGGATTGGGCATGCCGAAGTTTCGGCGGACGTTGTCTTTGGTCGAACGTCCCTTCTGATGTCCGACGATGACGACACTTCGATCGCGATAGCGCGCGACGCCACCAACAATGGCGGCGTCGTCGGCGAATAAGCGGTCGCCGCTCAGCTCAATCCAGTCCGTGCAAAGGCGTTGAATGAAGTCAAGTGTGTAAGGGCGACCCGCCTGTCTGGATATCGCAACACGCTCGATCGGGGTAATGGCGCTGTAGACTTGGCGTGCCAAGTGAGACACGTTCTGTTCAAGCTGACCCAATTCAGGCGCTGTGTGAGGGTCAGTGCCCACGAGCTGTCGCAGCTCGCGAATTCGATCGAGCAGGTAAGTGACGGGTCGCTCAAAAGACGGAACGTGGGCCATTCAGTTGCTGCGTCCTCCTAGCGCGCCGTCTGCCTCAGGCCAGCGCTTTTTGTGCTGCGTAACCAAGCGCGCAGCAAAAAGTACGCGATTTCGGGTTCGACTAGCTGTTGACGGTGGGCCCAAACGCGGCTGGCACTTGGCCAGACACCGAATGTCCCAAAACACTGAATACTCGGAACGGTTTTTCTTTGCCTTTGAGTTGAGCTGGCGCAAGCTCCTGAAAACGGAACCTCGTGCCGAGGCGCGTCAGCGTTGACTCGCTCACTAGGATCTGCCCACTTTGAGCCACGCCGCACAAGCGCGCGCCCGTATTCGCGGTGTCACCGATTACCGTGTACGAGAGCGATTTCGAGCTGCCGATGTATCCAGCAACCAGCGGCCCAGAGTGAATTCCGATGCCGATCTGAAGTGGAGGCCGCCCGAGGCCCGCCCGTTGCTGATTGAACCGTGACAGGACTTCGAACTGCTCCAAAGCACAGTTCACAGCCCGAACCGGATCGTCCGGGTGCATTACGGGAGCCCCCCACAACGCCATGATACCGTCGCCCATGAACTTGTCGAGCGTCCCTTCGTACTTGAAGATCACCTCCACCATTTGTTCGAAGTACTCGTTGAGCATCTCGACAATGCTCTCCGGAGGTGCGCCCTCGCTCATGGGAGTAAAGCCACGGATGTCCGAATTGAACACCGTGCAATCGGTAACCAACTGTCCACCCTTTTTGACCTCGAGTTCACCGGACATGACGCGCTCGGCGACATTGGGCGACAGCAGCCGGCTGAACCGCTCCCGGTTGACGATCTCCTGTTCAATCTTCTTGCCGAGGATATTGATTTCGATGAACATTGCGGCCTGCGCGGCTATCGCCGTCGCGATTTCCATGTCCTTCGGCTGAAACTGAGCCAATGACTCACTGTCTAGCCACAGAACCCCCAAGATCTCGTCGTTGTGCAAGAGCGGCGCCACAATCGCCGAGCTGATTCGATTCAGTATCATGCTCTTGCCCTTGGACGCCGCAAAGTCCATTGCAGCGTCGTGAGTCAACACGGTGGCTCGCTCATGAATGACGTGATTCATGATCGTGGAAGAGACACTGATCGGTTGATCCGTGCCGTCACGCCGTTGACCCGCCGCCGGGATCAAATCACCGCGAGTATCCATCAGAAAAATTGCGCCGCGGTCAGCGCGAATGAACTTGAAGATCGTGAGCAGGATTTTGTCAAGCAACGTCGGCAAGTCGCGCTCCAAGGCAATCTCGCGCGACAGCTCATGGCTTAGCCGCAATCGTTCATAGTCGGCCGCCAGCTGCTGCGGGTTATCAGCGACTTGATCGATCGGCAAGAAGCCCTTTTGGGTCGCCGCAATTTGCGTACCGATGCGCCTTGGATCGTTGGTGACATCGACACGATTGATGCCCATCGTCGGCCTTTGCCCCGTCAGTGGGCCCGTGGCTGACTCAAGATAGGGCGCAAAACCCCGATTGGAGGGTACCGACGAAGGAACTCCGTACGATGAAAACGTTGCGGTCTCAGAAGCCAGCACGTCGGAGGCGGTCGGCGCTGCGGCGATGATTTGCGAAGTGGCAGGTTCATCGCCGATCCTCGTTTGGACGGGCGAAAATGGAACCACAGGAACCGGGGATTCGACGGGCGGACTCTTACCGTCGTCGAAACGCGCCTTGGTGCTGCCGAGCGCGATTTCGTCCCCGTGTCGCAGCATTCTTTCGCCGACTACGCGTTCATTGTTCACAAAGGTTCCGTTGAGGCTGCCGAAGTCTCTTAGGACGAAGCAATCCCCGCGCTGCTCGATGACACAGTGTTCCTTGGAAACGATTCGGTCCAAAAGCTGAATCGTGTTGCTTGGGTGCCTGCCGAGCGTGTTGTGCGCTTGCAACTCGGCCACTTGTTGACCTTCGGGCGTTGCAAGCAGAAGTCGGGACATAGTCGCAGAAACTAGGCTAGTCTGCGCTGCGAGACCAGACAAGCCACTATGCGTCCGCTATGCCTTGTGCCCCGCCGCTGATTCAGAAACTTGGGTTCTGACGCGCAGTCGGCCAAATAGAAGCCCCGAGTTTGGGGTTTTTTTCATGCGTTGACCTGGCCCCCAACGAGATCAGGCGGCGGACAGGCCGGTTTCGTGCCTTCAGTTTCATTCAGCGCGAAAAATCTGTCTAGCTTGCCACTCGGCATAATCTCTAGGTTTTTTTGGATTGCCGGCACGAAAAGCCAGTATCGAAGCAGGGTGACCAAGGGCGCCACTCGGACTATTCTACTATGCCGGTGCTGAGCACACCCGCCTGTACGGCAGGGGGCGGTACTCATGTCCGGACTGGTGAGAACGGCACCAGTATTAACGAGAACGGTAATCGAAAAGCTTGGAATGGATCGAGGCTATATGTCAGAGGCTGAGGAGAATCAAACGGTCACTGTCGCGTCTGTGCCGCAGCGCGATATACCGGTCGATTGGGAAGCACTTGAGGACGCGTTCGAAAATAATGCTCCCGAAGTGCATAGCTACCTTCATTTGAGTACCGGTGAGGTTCTGCGCGTTGTCGACGGCATCGCTGACCCAGAAATGCATGCTCGCATCGCTTCCGATGCAGAATACGTGCGCGTCGAGCCGGTCAGTTCACGCGAGCAATATCGGTGGATGGAGCGCTTCATTCCCATGGTGGAAAATGAAGAGCTCAAGCAAAAGCTGATGCGCGCCATTGACGGCAAGGGCGCCTTTCGTCGCTTCAAGGACGTATTGATGGGTTACGTTCAGGAACGCGAACAATGGTTCGTCTTCCGCAGCGAGCGGCTGCGCGTGTTCATGGAAGCTTGGTTGGCCGCTCACGCGTTCAAACCTGTCCCGCGGCCCGCGTACACGCCGGAAGTTCCTCCGGTCAAGCCCACGCCCGTGCCTGCGTCGCAAGACCAACTGGCATTGCGTAGGGGCAAAGGCTTGGAAGCGATGCGCAAGCAATTGCGAGACATTGCCGAGAATCTTGGGGGGCGAGATTTGGAGAAAGTCGTCGCATTTGCCGAATTCATCAAGGCGCGTCGCGCGACGAGGACGTACGGCGTTCGAGCCGAAAACGGCACAACGGAAGGCGAGCTGGACGAATTGAGCGGCTCGGCAAGCGCCTCGGAGGTCGAGGACGACCTGGCGGGTAGCTAGGTCATGCGCCGCTTGGCCGTGTCGTGTTGCGGGCTAAACATCGAGCTTATGAGTCTGCGCCGACGGCTGGTATGCTTGGCAATCGCGCTCGGGCTAGCATGCGTCTATCGGTCGGCGCATGCGCAAACCGCGCAGCGCCTAGCTGACCGCGCCGTCATTCGCTTCTTTGCGCCTGACCTTGGTGGAGCGCCCACGCCTCAATTCATTTTCGAACGAGAACTGTCGTTCGAGGCAAGGTTGCAGGCATTGGCTGATCCCGACCAACCCAAGGACGCGGTTCGGCCTTATCTTGATCGGCACGTTCGAAGCGCGATCGAGCGCCACATCGCGGAGTCGCTCTTGGCCAATCTGCGCATCGATCCGTCTGCGAGCGACCAAGAAATCGATCGCCAGTCCGACGCCGCTCGCAGGATCCTAAGCGATCGCGTCGGCGGAGACGCCGCATTGGCCGCAGCGGCTCGAGCCGAAGGAATCACCGAGCGCGAAGTGACGATCTTGTTGCGGCGTCAAGCCCGAGCCGGAATCTACCTCGACCGCATGGTGGCCCCGATGCTGGCGCCGACTCGCACCGAGCTGAGACAAGTGTACGCAGTAGAGCGGCATCCCTTTACGCAGTCGCCATTCGAAGAGGTTGAGCCCATGCTGCGGAGCTGGTGGATCGGGCATCGACTGGCCGATGCCGTCGAGCAGTACTTCTCCAACGCGCGTCAGCGCGTCGTTTTGGCGCTGCTCGTCAAGCCCAGCGACGAATCGGTGATTCACGGCACCACAAAATGAAGCGGATTGGCGGCCGCTCACCCGGGTCTTGGCAGGTTTTTACGGTTGTAAGCAGGCTTGCCAGTGGTTGCATGGCAAGCAAAAAAATCGCATCGCGACGTGATTGGTTGCCGCTGGCTCAAAAATGGGCCGTTTGATTGAGATTCGGCCCAGTTCTTGCTAATATCCTCCGGTGGGGCATTTCCGGCGCACCCTCGATGCTTTGTATGATCGCAACGGCACGGTCGTGATGGGGGTGCTGAATGTGACGCCGGACTCGTTCTTCGACGGTGGTCGTTGGCTGGGCGACGCTGGCCTGCGCCGCTTCGACGAACTGGTCAACGAGGGAGCTGCCATTGTTGACATCGGCGGCGAGTCTACCCGGCCGGGCGCTGCCACGGTGCCGGCGTACGAGCAGATCAAACGAATTGGGCCAGTGTTGAGGCATGCTACGGCGTACCCGCAGACCCTGGTGAGCGTCGATACCACGAACGTGGAAGTCGCCGAGTTTGCCCTGAGATCGGGCGCTCATGCGATCAACGACGTTTCATGTCTCGCGGATCGTAGGCTTGCTCGACTGGTGGCGAGGTTTTCTGCAAGCCTGATCCTGATGCACGCGCGGGGGCCCATGAGCGCGATGCAAGGTTTCTCGAAAGTGCCGGAGCAATCGTACGGTGACGTTATCGCCGACGTCAAACGCGAATGGACGATCGCCCGGGACCATGCAATCGCCGAAGGGCTGCCGCCCGATGACATCCTGTTCGATCCGGGCATCGGATTCTGGAAAAGTGCCCGCCATTCCCTTACGCTGCTGCAGAGAATCAGCGAATTTTGCACGTTGCAGGCGCCCGTCGTCGTCGGTCCCAGTCGCAAGTCCTTCTTGGCGCTCGTCGATGCGGCGCCGCCCGAGTTGCGTTTGGGCGGCAGCATCGCGGCGTGTCTGCATTGTGCACGTGCCGGTGTGTATGCCGTGCGGGTTCATGACGTGCTTGCCACGCGCCAGGCGCTGTCGCTTGGCAAGATGTTGAACGGAGCCACGGGCGCTCGCGAACCCCTGGTAGAGCAAACAGCGGGTGGCGCATGCTGAGCAGCTTCTACACGTACCTTGCGGAAAGGAGCCTCGGAGGGCTGCTGCGCGATGCGCTCGATATCGCCATCGTCTACTACGCATGCTACCGGGGTCTGTTGGTGCTGCGCGGCACGCGTGCCATGCAAGTGGGAGCCGGGCTGCTGATTCTACTCGCGCTGTTTGCCGGGGCTAGGATGTTGGAGCTCACCACGGTGACTAGCATTTTGGGCACGCTGTTTAGCAGCCTGCTCTTGATCATCGTTGTTGTGTTTCAAAATGACATTCGCCGAGGCTTGCAACGCATCGGGAGCCAAGCATTTTTCGGCACTTTCGGGCGCGGCTACGGCCAGAAGGAACTTGACGAGGTCATCGAAGCGTCTACGGAATTGGCTCGACACCGCATCGGCGCTTTGATTGCCTTCGAGCAGGAAGCCAACCTCGACGAATTCGTCGGGACCCATCGGGGCCATGTCGTCGATGCAGCGGTAACTCGCGAGCTGCTGGTTTCACTCTTCGTCCCCGAAGCCATTAACAAGCTTCACGATGGCGCCGTCATCATCCGCAATCTCAGGATCGCCAAGGCCGGCGTGTTCTTCCCCATGCCCGAGCAACGAGTCGTGGATAGCAGCTTTGGGTCCAGACATCGCGCGGCCCTTGGTATTACCGAGGAGACCGACGCGGTGGTGGTCGTTGTCAGTGAAGAGAGGGGCAACATAAGCTTCTGCTTCAACGGCAACATTGCCTCGAACCTTGATGGCCCGAAGCTCCGGACCATGCTGGAGGCCGTATTTAGTCCGAAGAGCGTGCGCAAGCGTGCTGCTAAGGCGCGGCGTGTGGCGGCTGCAGCCACACCGCTGCCGCTTCCCACGGCTGAAAACCGCCGGGATAGCGAAGAAACGCCGGTTGCCGTCACGCGAGTCGAAGTGACGCCCCTGAACTTGGGGAGAGTTCGCCCAATCGCGGACGCCGACGCCGCGGCGCTGGTTCGGCCGAAACCTTTGGTTGAAACTGGCGAGGACACGATGCGCACGCGCGAAAGCGAACCCCCGCGGGCGCGCAAGATGGGGGAGAGTGAACATCCGGCCCCGCTCAGAACGCGACCCGGCGTTGACGACGTGGTCGCTAGGATTCCCAAACCTCCCAAGGTGCCGCTCATGCTGCCACGCGTCGCCATGCCCGCCCGAGGTGCGGACGCACTGAACACGCCACCCGGCAACGACATGACTGCGCTGCAGGCGCTGGCGGCAGACATTCGAGGCAACGGTTCCAATGAAATGTTGGTGGCTGACCCCGGTTCCACTCAGAGGGAGAAGGCTGATTCAGTTCCTGGTAGTAGGGAGGACGAGCCGTGATCAGTGGCAAGCGCACGCTTGTTGCAGCGCTTGCCGCCGTGCGCGACGCTCTGACACAAAACGTGGGTCTGAAGGTGTTGAGCTTGATCTTTGCCTTTGGGCTTTTCGCTTTCTTGCATGCCCAAGAGGACCGGCAGCAGCGCACCGTGCCGGTGGGCGTCATCTTGCGGCTGCCGCCCGAAAGCGCAGAACGTGAAATAATGACGCCAATTCCCGCGAGCATCCAGGTCACGCTGCGCGGCTCCACCCGCGCCATTGACAGCCTGTTGCAAGCGGGGATCCCGCCTATCGAGGTCGATCTGCGCGCGGGCACACTCGACACGCTAGTCTTTGACCCAAAGGCATTTTCGCTGCCGCACGGCGTGGAGATCACCATCATCCAGCCGCCGAGCATTCCGCTCGAATGGCAGAATGTGATCACTCGGCGAGTGCCGGTTCAGGCTTCGGTCACGGGCAAGCCTGCCGAGGGATACGTGGTCAAGGGCGAATCCACGGTTGACCCCAATCAAGTGACGGTTCGTGGTCCAGAAGAACTGGTCGAAGTCATGCAGTTCGTCCGCCTTGCGTCATTTGACGTATCGGGACTCACAGACGGGACGTATCGACGGCGCATCGCGCTGGATACGCCGCCTTCGAGAGTCAGCATTCTGGGCGCTCGCGCGGCCACGATGACCTTGACGATAGCCCGCAGAGTGAGCGAATCGCGGTTTGCCAATCGGCCCGTCGAAGTTATTGGGCTGGTTGGGGCATACACGGTGCCCCGCAGCGTCGATGTATCGGTCGTAGGTCCGCCGGAGGTCGTTCACGCCTTGCGGTCGGAGCAGATTGTCGCGCGCGCCGACGTTTCCCAGGTAGGGTCCGTAAAGTCCGAGAAGCATGGCTCTATTTCTGTCAAGGTGACGGTTGACCTGGCGCAAGCTGAAGTCGAGACTCAGCCGCCAACCGTGACGGTTCGCTGGTAAACGAGCTTGACGGGCGGGACTTTCCGGATGTGAGTTGTGACAATAGTGACGCCGGCGCGCTGTTGACCCGCATTCATGCCAAAGCGGTGTCGGCTCGTTTCTCCGCATCCGTGACGACATTACGCCAGCTTGCGTCCACGGGAGCGACCATTTGAACAATGTCGTCTACTCGGGTGGTCTGTTCGATGGCAAGGCGCGCGCTTGATGATCCTGTGAGCAAGTCAAACGCCAACCGCGTCGATTCGAATTCGTAGACGTCGGACACGAACTTGAAGCGCTCAGGATCTTGGGCGTGAGCTAGAGCAATCAGGGCAACGTACGTTGCGACAGGTCGGAAAATCCCAGGATCGGTCACGTGAACCATCACCCCATGACAGACCTCGTTGGCGTGCTTGTCGAACGTTGGTCGAAATGACACAGGCCTAACCCATGCGCCCGGTACGCCTTGGGCCAATAGATCACTGGTTAATCGCTCGCCGTCGAGGAATGGCGCGCCAATCGACTGAAACGGCAATGTCGTGCCTCTACCCTCGGAGAGATTGGTGCCTTCTACCAGGCAGGCTCCCGGATATACGAGCGCAGTCTCGAGTGTCGGCATGTTGGGCGAAGGGCTTACGAACGGTCTGCCCCAGGCTTGCGCCGTTCGGTGCCGTTCCCACCCAGCAGGTCGCACCACGCTGAGAGCACCCTGAGCGCCGAGGGGCAGTCCCGCTCTGTCCGCGAGGTAGCAGAGCAGTTCCCCAATTGTCAGAGCGTGCCGTATCGGCAAGGGTTCAAGGCCTACAAAAGACAGAAATTCCTTCTCTTGAGGCTTACCCTCCAGTGTTGCAGGGTCGCCGGAAACAGGATTCGGTCGATCGAGAACGACCGTGTGAATTCCGTGACGTGCAGCAGTTTGCAACGCCATCCAGGCAGACCAAACGTAGGTGTAGAATCGCGATCCAACATCGACGAGATCGATGAGGAGCAAGTCCGTTTCACGCAACATTTCGTTGGTAGGTGACAGCGATTCGGGTTCTTTGCCGTATAGGCTCACGACGCGGGACCCCAACCGAGCGGTGATCTCGCTTGTGCCGTGAGCGACCGCCTGCTGAGCCTGGGCCACGCCGTCAAGCCCGTGCTCGGGCGAGAAAACCACCGAGTAGCTGGCGCCAAGTTCCTCGAGCACGTCGAGCGTTCGAACGCCACGACGATCCACGGCGGCCGCGTGAGTGAGGCACCCGACTTTGCTGTTTCGAATCCGTCGGCGCAGAGCTGCTGCTTGGCCGGCAAATAGTAGGTCGATCCCGCAAAACATGCTGCGCAGCGGCGTACCAGAACCTGAGCCCGCCGAAAACTCAACAATTCGAGTCAATCCGCTGGCCGAGCGCGCATCGTCGAATTAACCAAGCAATTACAGACAGTTACTGCACATCTACGCAATGAGTTGCGAAGTCAGGCACAACTGTCTTACCAAGTTGCGTAGTGAGACGCGTTCTAGTTGTTGACGACGAAGAGAACCTGCGAGTTGTGCTGCGGACTTTGCTGCGTCGGCACGGCTACGAAGTTGAAACGGCTCAAGGTGGCGAGGAAGCCTTGGCTCTGATGGACCGGTTTGGTCCTGACTTCTTAATCACCGACGTAAAAATGCCCAAGATGGGCGGGCTCGATCTGCTAGCGACGCTCAAAGCGAAAGGCGATCAAACGACGGTCATCGTGATGAGCGCGTACGGAAACCTGGACCTAGCGATTGATGCCATCAAAGCGGGCGCCTATGACTACGTGCATAAGCCCTTCAAGCCCGACGAGATCGTTCTGGCGCTACGCAAGGCCGAGGAGCGCGAGGTCTTGCGACGGGAGAACCGCGCACTAAGAGACGAGATTCGTAAAGAGTACCAGTTCGAGGACATTTTAGCCAAATCACCGAGCATGCAAGAATTGTTTCGAACTGTCGCCAAAATCGCTGAGTATAAGACAACGGCGCTGATCACAGGAGAGAGCGGCGTAGGCAAGGAACTCATCGCCAGAGCGCTACATCGCCGCAGCCGCCGCGCGGGCCCATTCACTGCCGTCAACTGCGGCGCTATTCCCGAGAATCTCTTGGAAAGCGAGTTGTTCGGACACAAGCGCGGCGCATTTACCGATGCGACTCAAGACCGCCGCGGTCTTTTCGAGGAGGCCAACGGCGGCACCCTGTTTTTGGACGAGATCGGCGAATTGCCGCTCGGGTTGCAGGTCAAGCTTCTGAGGGTATTGCAGGACGAACGAATTCGGCGCCTAGGCGAAGCCCGCGACATTCAGGTTGACGTTCGCATCGTGGCGGCGACGCACCGCGACTTGACAACTGAGACTCAGGCAGGCCGGTTCCGCGAGGATCTGTTCTATCGATTGAACGTTCTAACGCTTCATGTGCCGGCTTTGCGCGAACGCCGCGAAGACATCCCCCTGCTGGTGGAGCACTTCGTGGCAAGGAACAACGCCCGAATGGGGACACACATCCGCGGCCCCGACCCAGAATGTCGCCGCCTCCTGTTCGAGTACCTCTGGCCAGGCAATGTTCGGGAACTGGAAAACACAATCGAGCGTGCCATGGTTTTGGCCGAGGGAGAGCGAATCCAGTCTGCCGATCTTCCGGAACGAATTCGAGATGCCAGGGACAAAGTTCAGACCAAGCTGGACGGTGACGAGCTCAGCATCAAAAAGACGATGCGAAGTATCGAGGCGATCTTGATTCGACGTGCGCTTCAAAAAACGCGGGGCAATCGGACCCGTGCCGCCGAACTATTGGAAATCAGCCACCGCGCCCTTCTCTACAAGATCAAGGATTACGAAATTACCGACATTTGATGCGCCATTTCATCCTACCCGCTGAGTCGAAACCCCACGATCGATTTCATGTTACCGAGGAGCCGTTATGGGACTTTGGTCTAGGAAAAACCTAAGCCAGTTGCAGGACGAGTCCACCGCTGAAGGTCATGGGACCTTGCGGCGAGTGCTCGGCGCCACGAATCTGACGTTGCTCGGCATCGGGGGCATTATTGGGGCCGGCATATTCGTCTTGACGGGCACGGCGGCCGCACAATACGCGGGGCCCGCCATTGTGCTGTCATTCGTGCTTGCCGGATTGGGCTGCTTGTTCGCGGGACTTTGTTATGCCGAGCTAGCCAGCATGATTCCGGTGGCTGGCAGTGCCTATACCTACGCGTACGCGACGCTGGGGGAACTAGCCGCGTGGATCATCGGTTGGGACCTGATCTTGGAATACCTGTTCGGTGCCGCCACCGTGGCTGTTGGTTGGAGTGGGTACCTCAATGCACTGCTGGGGGAACAGTTGGGAATTCATTTGCCGCCGCGCTGGACTCAAGCCCCGCTGTTGCTGCAGGGTTCACACCATTTGGTTGCCAATCCGGGTGGGGGCATCTTGAATATCCCGGCAATGTTCATCGTTCTGTCGATGACGGGGCTTCTTATCATTGGAATCCACGAATCCTCGCGATTCAATAACCTCATTGTTATCATCAAACTGCTGGTTGTCTTGGCGGTAATAGGGTTTGGCTTCGCCTACGTTGATACCGGCAATTGGAAGCCATTTATACCCCAGAACACGGGGGCTCTTGGTCACTTCGGGGTTTCCGGAATCGTCCGTGGCGCAGGGGTCGTGTTCTTCGCGTACATAGGTTTTGACGCGGTATCCACCGCAGCGCAGGAAGCGCGCAATCCGCAGCGGGACATGCCGATTGGCATTTTGGGGAGCCTCGGAGTGTGTACGGTGCTCTACGTGTTGATGGCCCTGGTCATGACAGGCCTAGCCCACTACAGCGATCTAAACGTACCGCATCCCGTCTTCGTTGCCATAAACAAGGCCGGCCCATCGCTAGCTTGGCTAGGGTACCTGATCAATGTCGGGGCGGTGGCGGGCCTAGCATCGGTCGTATTGGTTCTTCTTATGGGTCAACCGCGAATCTTCTTTTCGATGGCGCGTGACGGCCTCTTGCCATCAGTGTTTGGTAAGGTGCACGCCCGATTTCGAACGCCTTACGTGACCACCTCGCTGACAGGCATTGTGTGTGCGCTCATTGCGGGGCTATTCCCGATTGGCTTGCTCGGAGAATTGGTATCAATCGGGACGCTTTTTGCGTTCGTGATCGTATGTGCTGGAGTTTGGCGGCTGCGTCACACGGCGAGCGACATTCCACGACCGTTTCGGGCGCCCTGGGTTCCAGTGGTTCCAATACTGGGCATGGTGATTTGCTTGTTCATGATGGTGTTGCTTCCAGCCGATACGTGGGTGCGCCTGGCCGTCTGGCTTGCCATAGGATTGTTGATTTATTTCACCTATGGCCGACGGCACTCGCAAGAAGCCGCAGCAGGCGACAGGACTGGCCCGGGGCGCTAGCACGGCACAGCCAAGACTCGACGGTCTCACCGGCTGGGAGGTCCCGTTAGCGACCCTAAGGCGAAAAACTCATTAATCTTGAGTCAAGTTTCCGGACGCCGTGTTCCGGGTCGGGCCCCGGAACACCACGGGACAAGAAAAACCTAGAACGAACGTGTCGATTGCGAATGAGACCGTCACGCACGGGTAGTCGACCTTTCGGCTCGGGGTGGCGCAACCAAGACCCGCTTGGCCCCACCGGCTGGGAGGGCGTCCTATCAGATTTAAAGGTTGACTCTGGAGAATGGCCTACACTTCCGCTAGGATGCCCCCCATGCGAAAGGCTATCTTGCTGATTTCGACTGTTGCTGTTGGTTGCGGGCCCTCTTACACGCAGACAGTCAAAACCCCGGACGAAATCATCGCCGAACAGGAACAACTCGGCGCGGAGCATGAGAAGAACAAGAACGCGTATGACACGGGTACCGATACTGGCGAGCTTGATTCGGAGAAGCGAAAAAAGTTCGACAATCGGCAGGCGGACATCGAAATCAATCGAGCTGTAAGATCTGCTGAAACCTGTCCCGGAGTCGTCAGCGCAGGACCCTACGGTGAGGCCAATGTGTCCATTACATTCAACAACGAGGGGCACGTCATCGCAGACAAGTCATCAATTGACTCGCAGTTTACGGACAAGCCCATTGGGGATTGCGTGCTACGGGCCATGAACGCCATTATTGTGCCATCGTATGTTGGAGCCCCTGTCACCAAGCAATTGAAAATCAAGCTTGCTGAGCCTGCGAAGGGCAAGAAATAGCGCGCGTCTAACGACCCGACGGAAGTTCGTCCAGGCTCGCAGAAGCCGCGTAGGCGTGGTGGCGTGGGCGCTCTGTCACCTCGACAAAGTCGCGTGCCAGCAGCCCCCCTTGTTGGTCTCGCACTTCAAGTCTGACCACCCAAGGGCCATGTCCAGGCTGTGGAGGCAGAACCGCTCGCCAATAGTCAGGTTCTTTGCGCCAAACCACATCGACGGGTTCGATGCCGACAAAGACGCTTACGACAGGCTCCACTTCTACTGCCAAACGATTTCCCAAACCGTCCGTCCACCGCACTTCAAGGGCAACCGTCTGTTGGGGCCATATCGCCCACTTGGGGCCTGCGTGTGCAGTCACCGGTGTCCTACTGGGCAGGAGCCAAACCAGGCAAGGGGAGGACGAATCTTCCCCGTGAATGACGAGAGGTGTGGGCTGTCCATCCACTATGCCCACCGGTGCCGACGCCGGTCGCTTTGCCCGTTCCCGCGAACGAGTCAGGGACAGTCCCTCGGCGTTGTTCAATTGAATTGTTTGCGTGGGCGCCAGTTCAATTCTAGCGTCAGGTTTTAGCTGCGCGCCGGGCGGCATTTCTACGCCCACAACTTGAACTCGAAAGGGCGAGGATTCAAGGCCTGGCAGCCCGAGTCGGTCCGTCGCGCGAACCACAAGATGATAGTTGCCAACGGGGAGGGGTGGCAGCTCGTCGCCCAGT
The DNA here is from genome assembly GCA_963811985.1 of uncultured delta proteobacterium. Taxonomy (GTDB): domain Bacteria; phylum Myxococcota_A; class Polyangia; order Polyangiales; family Polyangiaceae; genus FEN-1139. The sequence continues at coordinate 15,504 of CAWEUH010000041.1, read as the reverse complement.
CGGGTGGATTTGGCAACCAATCGACTCACTGTCTGTCCACTGTTTTCGCGGCTCAGCACCACGGTGTACGCCTCAGCGCCCGGAACCGCCGACCACGCGAAATTGGATAGTCGAGCTGCTGTGGGCAAAGCCAGCCAGATGGGGCGACCGGCCAACCATTGGGGTGCTTTCAAGGCTGGATGATCCGAGGGTGGGGCTGAGGCCGAAAATTGACGAACGACACCGGGAGGTAGTGTGGACAGCCGATCCTTTTGGGAGACAAGTAGCGGATACTTTGCGCTCAATGCGTACAGGTCATGTCCCGACGCAAGAGTCGACACGCGGCCACGTTGGGCGATCACTCGTACATCGGCAGGTCCCGCGACGGCAACGGCACTGCCACTTGCTTCGGGTATGTCCACGTTGACGCTACCGGAGCTCAAAAACACGCTGTAAGTTTGGGTTCGCTTGCCCGCCTTCAATGCAAGCATTTGGGGTTGCGAAGCGATACTGGCTGCTGTGTTGGGGCCTAAAGCTATCTGGATGCCTTCAGGCAGACGGTAACGTGCGCCTTCCCTCCCAGCGACATCTCGGCCGGCAACGATAGTAGCCGAACCCTCGAACGGTGTGAGTTGCATGGTTGCGGCACTCCGTTGGGTTACGAAGCTCGCAAGCAAAAGCGAGGCCAATGCCCACAGAGTGCGCCTCATGCTCAGTCGAGGGGAGTTTGGCGTCGAAACCAACGTCTCCTTGCTGAAAACGACCGGCGGGTCCAGTACTTCGTGGCCTCGGTCAGTGTGCTTTGGCCAATTCACTACTAGTCACTACGGCTCAGCCGATGGCGCGCGATAGGTCCTTTCTGGCCGTTTCCAAGCAGGACCTCCTTTGGATGGATGACCGAAGTGCGTAAGCTGAGGTATCATTACATTGCTTCTCGACCAGTGGCTCTAGCCTTTGACCCCCATTCCCATATGTCCGCTTACAAGTGCCCCGATTGCGGATCAGAAAACGAACAATCCGCCAAGTTCTGTGGAAGCTGCGGTCGCGATCTATTTGCTCGATCCGCCGGAGCAGGGCTGATCGGATCGACTATCGTTGAGAAATACATCATCCGAAGAGTCATTGCTGCCGGCGGCATGGGGGTGGTTTACGAGGCGGACCAGACATTTGCCGAATACCATCGAACTGTCGCCGTAAAGATGTTGAGACCTGAACTGTCTCAAGATCAAATCGTTGTATCGCGGTTCAATCGTGAGTGTGGAATTGTAGCCCAACTCACGCACCAGAACATCGTTCGACTCTTTGACTATGGCGCGACCGACGACGGAACGCTCTACATCGCTATGGAGTACGTGCGGGGGAAGTCGCTAGCCGCGATTATCGCCGACGGGGCACTCCCAGTTGAGCGTGCATTGCATGTCATCGAGCAGATGTGTCACGGCCTGCACGAAGCACATGAACTTGGCATTGTTCATCGGGATTTGAAGCCGGACAACGTGATTCTGACACAACTTGGCTCAGACACGGATTTCGTCAAGTTGTTGGACTTCGGAATCGCCATTCGGCTGAGCGCGGGCGGACAACATGAAACAAAGTTGACCCAGCAGGGAATCATTCTTGGCACGCCGCCCTACATGAGCCCCGAACAATTCACCGGCTCTGCTGTCACTCGGCAGAGCGACATCTACTCGCTCGGCATCATACTGTACGAGGCACTTACCGGGCAGTTGCCCTTCACTGCCGACAACCCTTGGCTTTGGGCGCAACGGCACCTAACCTCGATTCCTCCCGAGCTACCGAATGCATTTCCGCCTGCCGTGGTGGCAACGGTCCGTGCTGCTCTAGCCAAGGATCCGGCGCTGCGCCCGCGAACAGCCCTCGAAATGTACCAGATGCTACGAGGGACGTCGGGCGTCGAGGCTCAGCAACCCGTGGTGCCGTCGGATGCCTGCGGATCATCGGCACGAACGCCGCCGTCGACTCAGCCTGATGTGCCCGGAATTGCTGCGACTGAACCGCCTGGGAGAACGGCTCCGACTGAACGCACCGACCCAGCCGGTGCACCCATAATGACCAATGGAACGCCTGTGTTCTCCAACGTGCTGCCACTGCAGCACTATGAGCCGCAGGTCAAACCCGAATTAGGCTACTACGTTCCACCCACTGCGGAGTTGCCACGCGCACCGACCAAGACCACGCGCCGATCAACACGGCTTGGCGTCGTGGTCGCGAGTCTTCTCGTTGTAGGATTGGGCGGTCTTGCTTTGGCATATTGGTTTGATTGGATTGATCTTCCCTTTCAGCAAAGTGCGACTGCTAATTCCTGGCCAACTTCCACGACGCATGGACTGAGCGCGGCGCCCGGAGAGGTGACAACGGTGCTGCCTCAAGCGGGGGTCGAATTGGCGCCCGTTGCTCAAGCGCCGGTGCTGGCGCAGACCCCAGCAGAAAACAGGAATCATCCGGCAAAAATCCCTTCGTCCAACTCGAGCGCTAAGCCTCAGCCCAATCCGTCGTCAGTTCCGCCATCGAGCACGGCCTCGCCGACGCCTTCGTCGTCAGCGGCTCCCGGTGGGCTAACTTGGCCTCCAATCATCAGCGGACTTCCCACGAGTTTGCCGCCACTTCCCTCGTCGATTGCCGGAATTCCCATCCCCCCGATTTTCGGCAACCAGCAAGCGAATCCAGCGCCTGCTCCCTCAGGCGGCCCCAGCCCGTAGTCGAGCCCTTAGCGCACACCACGACGTGCGAGTGACGCAACAAACAAAAGAAGAAATTTCACGCGGGCCAAGACGTACTGGTCGCCGAGAACTAGCCTGCGTCAGAAATAATCTCGTTAGAGAAACCACAGACCCGCGACGGCTAGAAGGGCCATCAGAGCCACGGAGAACATGGCCGCGGCCTCCCACGGTCCCGATCGATTGTTCGAGAAGCGCAGTTCGATTGCCGCAAAACGGCCTGTCTCGCGTTGGCTTCGCCCTAGCAGTGCGGCATTGGCCGCTCGCAGCGCTGGATCGAGAATCTCAACTTCCATCAAGGGGACGATCCGTTTCGCATGGCCCGGGCCAAGCTGTCGAGCAAAAAGGACATATGCGGCCCTGAACTGCTGCTTTCCCCAGCGAGGTGACGAGATGAGTGCGCAGCAATCACAGCGGGTATTGCGCCGACACGGTCAGGTTCCCTCGGCTGTGGACTGACGAGCGGAATGTGCAGGTCGGCCGATAGTTTCCCACCAGATTCGGTACCGCTCCTGAACCCGCGAGCGCTCCCCCATTAGGCCGTCGTCGTAGTAGCCAACGTAGAGCCGAGAGACTTGCCGCAACTGTTCCATCGCTGACTGGCGAACATTGGGCGAGTCGTCGGTTAACGCATCAATGAGCCATTCTATGCGATGTCGCTGGCTATTGCGTTGCCACCAGTGTGACCAAGCCTCGACATCATGTCCGAAATCGCGGCACGCTAAGACTACCAACGCCTGTTGCGCAGCAGCCGCAATGCTGGGGTTGACGTCCTGCAGCAATCTCCAAAGCGACGGTGTTGCCAATCCATCGCGTAGATCGCTCAGGGCGTCCAACGCAGACAAACGTTGCGTCACGGCCAATGTTTCGTTCCGGGCTGCTCCCGAAAGCGCATTGCGCAGCGCAAGTGCCGAATCGGCATCATGCGCTAGCATTTGCCCGGCCGCAAATGCGGCGCGCCGGACTTCCGCGTCGCGATCGTGCATTAGCCGCTGGGCGACGGCCATGGCAGACTGCCGACCAGGCAACTCACCGAGCAATCGTGTTGTCCATTGGCGAACGCGGGGATCCGCATCCGCGGTGCGCGCAATGACGTACGGTCGCGCTGTCAGACCAAAGGCGGCCATGGCCTGCAGAAGCGGACCGCACTCTGAGGCTCGGATTGGACCGAGATCTGGCCTGACCGCTCGCGTCGGAACGACTACGGGACCCGGCAATTCTCGAACCAAAACGCTTGCGCCAGCGTCTCCAAATGCCAAGAGTTCTGAAACAGCCTCGGATTCGCCATTCAACAGGCGCTGTATGATGGCCAGACTCTTGCGTTCATAGTCAGTATCTATGCGAGGCAGCGAGATATCCGGTTGGGGTCCCGAAGGGTGCACCGGCTGGTCACCAGTGTCCGCCTTCGGTGGGACCGAATGTGCTTCTGTGACAGGGACTCTGGGCAACGAGAATTGCCGATGTTGGCCGGGGAGCGAATCGGGATTATCTCCAGCAATCGGCTCGCCTTTGGGAGGTGCGGCTGGTTCGATTGTTACAATTCGCCGAGCCAAACTCCATGGCCTCGACTGACTTGCGCCATCGTGCTGTACGGTTGACGTCGCGTTGCTTGTCACGGACTGAGGCTTGGCCACTGCGGCCGCCGCTTCCACCGCATTGCTCGCTTGGTCGAGATTCTTGGACACCGGTGCCAAGGACAACGGCATTTCAAGTGATTCGCTAGCGTGACCTCGCTTTCGAATCAACAAAACCTTGGCCATGGCTCGTTCAACCAAGGGGATGGCGGAAATCACTTCGCCGACCTGGCTCAGTTGCACGTCCGCTTCACCGTGGTCGCCGTAAAGCAGGGCGAGCGCGCGCCCTTTGAGCGTGATGGGAGCGACCATGACTTGTCGTCCCGCAACCCGTTTCAAATCACGCGCTAGAGTCACGTCGATACCCTCCGACGAGAGCGCCGTTATGATCCAGCGTGCCGAGCGGCGGGCATCCGCCAGGACGCTTGGAAACTCCAACGGGATCCCCACATGGGTCAGCGATTCAGACGCGGAGCTAAGGCCTCGCGATTCCAGACCGCAGGCGAGATCACCCTGAATAGTGAAGACGGCGCCGTAGTCGAAATACTGCGCGCAATAGTCCAGCCATATGTGAAGCACTTCCTTCGCAGATTTGGCGTTCTGTAACTCGGCTTCCATCATCGACGTCGTGAATGGGCCGAACCTTCGAATTGGCTTATCTGCGACGGCGGGGGCGGCAGAGGGTGCGAGATGAGGCAGAAGATTGGCCCTTGACGAGACCAGTGTGGGCACGTTTCCCGAATTAGTGTCGCCCGACAATGCGCCGGGCTCGCGCGCCGCCGATCGTGCGACGGCTCTCGGTGGCGGAATCGACAGGCTGAGGGGCTGCCCCGAATCCAACGCCAGCGACAATCTCACGAATCGTTCTGAGAGTGGCAGACGGTAGTCGCGACTCAAGGCTTGGCGAATTCGAACCTCCAAACCAATGCGTTGCCTCAATTCGCGTCCTAGCGAAAATGCCAAGTCCTCGAGCGTGTTGGCCGTCAAAGGTACGCTAACCGCAACGACCAGTTCCTCTTCCTCAATGCCCAATGGGAATATTCCGTGACGAGAGCCGACGTCGCCAGGCAGCGCTTTCCTTAGTTCATCGGTAGCCACGGGCAGTGGCCCGGTAGGCACCATTTCCAACTCAAAAGTGAGAGCGAGCTGTCCCAATAGAACGCCCTCGTCAATGGCTGCCAGCTCAAGCAAATTGGTTGCGAGGTCCCCACCGTACAGGGATTGCCTCAACATTGCGTTTTCCACCGCTTCGATTGGCGCGGCGCGGTTTCGAAGTAGTTCGGCGGCGAGCGTGGTCATGCGGGGGAATCCACCATTGGAACTTGCGCCATTGTTGCGGTGCCGGCCAAAGATTTCAACTGCCTACGTATTCGGTTGGCTTTACCAAATCCCGTCATATTCAAACACCGGCTTCGCGTGTCACCGTCAGCGGGCCAGGGACCCGCTGACCCACGAGATAATGCGACCCAGAGACCTTTATTGATAGCTGTCATGGTGTCCAATCTTGGAGGGCGTTCCGGTGAGCTGGGCAGTCGAAGTAATGCGCCAGCTTCGCCGAAAAGACACCGCAGGAAAAGAGGGATGACAGAGTGGTAGGCTCACTGGCCGCTAGGTTCGATGCGCTGGACGTGCCGGCTTTGGCCGACCATCGCCAGGCTCGCGTCTCTAAAATCCGCTTCGAACGTGCACGCGTGGAGCAAGGTCCGCGAATTGCACTGATGCCGCGCTGAAATGATTACCAATCCACCTCCAGTTATTCGAGGGCGCGTGCTTGGTCTGGGTATCACGCAAGCGTTCGTCTTGCTCGGCCTGGATGCGCATTCGGTCCGTGTCGAAGTCACAACGACTCGAGGTCCGGCATTCTTTCAAATGGTTGGGCTTGCCGAGGCGGCCGTGCGTGAATCGCGCGTCCGTGTCGCGAGCGCCCTTGCGAGTCTTGGGGTGCTTTTGGACGAGTTTGCCGTGACCGTCAATCTTGCGCCGGGCGATCTTCGAAAATCGGGTGCATCACTCGACTTGGCGATTGCCGTGGCAACGCTGGCGGCTCTTGGCAAAGTGAGCGCTGCTAGTTTTGAAGGCGTCCAGTTCTGCGGCGAACTGTCGTTGCAAGGTGTACTCCTGCCGATGCGGGGCCTGTTACCGCTCTTAGAAGGCGCCAAGCGATGGGGCATTCGCGGGGCCATTGTCCCTGAATCCAATTCGGCGGAAGCTGGGTTAGTTCGTAACCTAACCGTCCATGTGGCCTCGACTCTTTCTCAGGTTGTCGCGCACATTCTGGGCGAACAGTCCCTGCCGGTGGCGTGCTGTGCCACAGGACGAGGGTGTGCGAGAGGCTCCTCGTCCGCTCAATGACCTGCTGGCTCTTGCGAACCGCCGCGAACGTTTCGACCACTCCCCGGTCATGGGCTCGAACGTCTCCAGGGAAGGCAGCCCATTCCGCAACTCCTGCGACCGATACAAGCTGGATCTGCCGACAAAGATGTCTTCGCCCACCAGGTCGTGCTTATGGCCCTGGATGATGTAGCCGACCTGCAGGGAGAGTTGAGAGCGTTCTCCACTCTCCAAAGGAGACACCGGGATCAGAATCAGCACTTGGCCTGTGGTCCAGGTCACGCCCTCCGGAAGACCCATGACGGACACCTTTTTCGCCGTCACGGGCAACGTCGTGACCACGCCCCCCGGCTGCACAGAAATTTCCGGCGGCGGGGGCGAATTCCTCGCGGTAGTTAGAGGGACCGGGTCGGTCGGGACCTGAACGATTTCCGGATGTGACGGCAACCGGACCTCGTGGACGACCGCGATGTACCGGGCCGTCACGACGCCGAGCGGACGACAACCATCCGACCGCCACGGTCAGCAGAAAAGGAAGCAGTGGCTTGATCACGGCGTGGACTCCTGGTGAAAAAAAGGACAGGGTATAGTGTCGCCGGTCGATTTCTTCCTCCCCTCTCCCCCGCTTCGGGGGAGAGGGGTTGGGGGTGAGGGGGTGGTTTGCGAGGAAAAGAAGACCCCCTCACCCCCAACCCCTCTCCCCCGAAGCGGGGGAGAGGGGAGAAATTCCAACGGCCGCAGTATAGCACTCTGGTTCATCAACGACCAGTGCCCGTTGCTGCGTTTCTTCGGTCCGGAGGGCTCCACGGCCAACCAGTTGTTTCCGGCAACTCAGGTTCTTTGTCCGGGGTCTGGGGAATCCTTTCTCCTCCCTCATCCTCAGGAGGCTTGAATTTCGGCTCCCTCAAAGGCGGCGGTGGCGACTCGGACTTTCCATTCTCCGGCCTGCCGAACCCATTGGGCGAACAGGGCTTCCCAGGCTTCCGTCCGCTTCCACGTTGCCACGGCCCCGACCAGCGAAATGACCAGTCCGAGGAGCGACGCCAGGCCGAGGGTCAGAATGTCGTGCTGGAGTACGCGCTCCGGGGTCAGGAACAGAAAGGTGGCGACGGCACCGCACACGGCGGCCCGGCACCCCCGGCGTAGCGGATCCAAAGGCGCCGCTCCAGGTCGGCGGCCCAGTCGTTCGCGGCACTTTAGTAAGGATCCCCATCGCTTCGGCACTGGGCGGCAGCCTCCGCAGGCCAGCCCTGGGACTGCCCGAGTTCCTTCAACTCGGTCGACACCCGGCCCCGGCGTCGCTGGTCGTCCAGGGCATCGGCGATCAGCCAGGCTCCGAGTCCCAGGGTAGCCGCCGAAGGCGAAAGCAGCCACCAGGGCCGCCGGCCTACGGTCTTGCACGATAGCCAGCCAAACGACGGCCGAGGCCCCTCCGATGACGAGGCTCACCGCCAGCTGGCCCCACGAGGCCGAGTTTTCCTGGGCCGGACTGCCGGCAAGCGAAACCTGTTTTATATAATTTGGGTCGGTCATGTTACTCAACCTCCACCAGAGCCGGAATACATAGGTTGCCGTGCCAGTCGTGCAGGCCGGGACGGTGAACGCGGCGACCACCAGGCCGGTCATCACTCGTCCGCCGGGCACGACTACCAACCATCCGTGCCGGATGATCATCAATGCGGACCGGTACGAAGGTTGACAGCACATAGGCCGCGTTCAGGAATCGAATCAACTGATCGGCGAAACGACTCGCCAGGGTCGGATTGGCGGTCCGCAGGGACGTTCCCAGTTCGCCCCAGTATCCGACGTACAATTCAATCGAGGCCTCGCGCAAGTAGTCGCCGCCAAGAGCTTGCCGAAGACCGGCCACCAGCTTCCGCAAGGGATTGTCCGCCGGCAGTTCTTCGGCCGCCGCTTCAAGTTCGAGGAAGCCGGCGGGGGGCGTCCCCGGAGCACCTCTACTCCTGCCCCGCCCGAAACACTCCACTCCCCGGCCGTGAGGGCCCTGCCCCGGGTCCGCACCACGGTCCCGCGCGGCTGGTCAGAAAAAACGCCGGTCATCACGATGCCAGGGGTTTCCCCCGTACCGGAATTCGCCGCGGAAATCAGGCTCAGACCAAATCCTTCCGCCCAGGCCCGCAGCGTTTGTTCCACTTTCGGATCGATATTATCGCCCAGGACGTTTAAGCCAGCGGCCTATCAAAGCCGCGAGCTTCTCGGTCCCTGGAGAAGAAGCCCAGGGAAAGAGTCCGAGCTTCATCGTGGCGGCTGTTCGCCCACCACAGGGCGTTCGCCTCCCCGACGGCAGAGTACAGTTCGTGGAAGCGAGCGAGCAGCGAGCCCAAGCTGGGGCGGCCGTCGCTGAGGATGACCCGGGCTGCGTTGGGGACAGGCGAATAGCCACGGACCTCCACAATTTGCTCAATTGGGATATCTGAAGGAACGTACGATACTGCCGGCCATAGCCGCGGAGTGTCTGAGGGCCACTCCAGGGTAGGCATTGGGGCGTCGAGGTTGAGATCGGGGTACGCTCGACACCAGCCGTTGGCCCGGAGCACACGCCACCAGTCCGCGGCCGGACTGCCGGCATCTCGTCCCACCTCGGTCAACCAGCGGTCGAACCATTCTCCGCCCGACTTGGTTAGAATCCAGGCGGCGAAGCGAGTGCGAGCACTGGCTTCGGCGGCGGCACGGCGTTTCGGCCCACCACGGCCCTTGCGTGTCTCCTTGACCCACTCCACGAGGACCGGTGCTGTGACGCCTTCCCATGCCGGCGGCGGCGGTAATTCGGTCCAAGGCGGCCAGCCCGCGCCGGGACAGGAGGAGATTCCTCAGGCGTCGCCGTGGGTCTTGGCGCCGGGATCAGCATCGTACCCACCTGAAATACGACGCATTTACCGGGCAAAGGCGTGAAGGGGAAACAGTTCTTCGATCGTTCCTGGAGCCGGCTGAGACGCCGCCTCTCCGAGCGTCAGCCTCCCGGCGAGCTCGAAAGCCCGGAGCCAATCTTCGCACCACCGACCAACCAGATTCCAGACGTCAGGATCTCCCGAGCACTCCGCGAGGTCGCCAGCGATTCGCCGAACTACGCCTATCGCCGCTCGGGCCTTTCGGGTAGTTCGTCGAGATTGTTTTTAGCGATCTCAGAACTGTTGACTAGGAGGGCGACAACCAAACGGTTGAGCAGTCCTCCCAGGGTCGCCGTGCGGGCGTCCAGGTCTTCGTCCAGCCGAGCCCGGCGAGCGTTGATTTCCGCCTTGCTCCATTCGCCGATCACCGCGTCCAGGCCGGCGACCAGGTCCCCACGGGAACGAGGAGTCGCCGACGAACCGGTCGACTGTTCGAGAAGCCCGGCCGCCTCTTCCAGCAGACTGCCCGGGCCCTGGTTTGAACGAATCAGCATCTGAACGGCCTTTCCGATCATCCCCGAACTGTGCTGCCGACAGCGTCGGGCGGCGTCGCGAGCCTTGGTGAGCAGTTCGCTTTCGGCGGCGAACGGCGGCATCTTACCAGGGCTCGAACGGCCGGCCAGCGGCGGACCAGGGCCGCCTGGCTGATCCAGGTGCGGACCAACCCGGCCGGATCCGTCGCCGGGCGAGCGACGGCAGCCACCTCGGCGGCAAACTCGGACACTTGCCGGGCGTCATGGTCCAGTTGTGCGACGTCAATCATGGCCAACTCCGCCTAACAAACTATAGTGTCGCCGGTCGATTTCTTTCTCCCCTCTCCCCCGCTTCGGGGGAGAGGGGTCGGGGGTGAGGGGGTGGTATGGCGAGGAAAAGAAGACCCCCTCACCCCCAACCCCTCTCCCCCGAAGCGGGGGAGAGGGGAGAAATTCCAACGGCCGCAGTATAAGCAGACATGTGACACTTTTTTCTAATACCAAAATCGGTATCCTGGTTTCCTCTTTTTGTCCCGGAGGGACATCTGAAAATAGCCCAGCGATTTCTCGCTGGGTCAGCGATGGGTTAGAGAAATCCTGGAGTCCCGGAGGGACGATTGAATTCACTCGCAAGCCTTCAATCGTCCCTCCGGGACTCTGGATCTTGAGTTGGCCTTGGCTGGTCCCAGCGATAAATCGCTGGGCTACTTTCAATCGTCCCTTTGGGACTCAAGACAAAACAGTTCAAATGTCTCCCCGCTGAGCGGAAGCCCGATAAATGTCCTTGGCAGTCAGATCCTCCACGATCACCTCGCTGTCCCCGCTATCCTTCACTCGAAATTCGAACTCGTAAGTATCGTTGTAACTGACCCAGAGGTAATCACCGCTAATACCATTGGGGAAGTCATACGCCAGGAAAACGTGATATTGAGATCGCCCGGGAACTGCCGAAGCAACTCGAAACCGGCTGCCCTCCCTCCTGGACCGCGGCCTTAGCCACCGGAATCCGAATCGGTTCCAGAGCCTTGAGGGCTCGGTAGTAGGTGTATTCCTGATACAGGTTCTGGACCTGATTCGTTGTCAGATCGCGATAGCCGACGTTGAACGGCAGCCGATCGGCCAGATCGCTGTCGAACAGAGGATTGATTTGATCGGCGCGGGCCTCCATCGCCGCCAGGGCCAGGGCCGCCCCCTTGGCCGTGGCATCCTTGGCGTTTTCCGGATCGAAGGTGAACCGCGAAAAGTCCGGGTCTCGCGTTTGTGAGCTTCGACCGTCCCCTCCTTGGCATTTCCCGGAGCCGAAATATACTCCTTTTCGTCCGCGAGGAAAGCCACCGCGAGATGCTGACGCAGCAGGCTCTGGAGGAATGGATAACAGACTGCTTTTCCCGACGCGACCACCCAGTGGACTTCCTGCGGGACGTCCCCGTTGTCGGCGTCATGAAATACACTACGGATCAATTGATTGCAATTATTGATGCTCCGCATCACGGCTTCGAAAATCAAAGCATCGATCTCGGTGCGCATGATGGTAATGGCTTCCAGCTTCCTTTTGAGCTTGGAGACCTGCTGAGTGTCTGTGGGGAAGATGGCCCGGGTCAGGGGTGCTGGCGACTTCCAGCGGCGGCAGGCGGACCAGACCGGCCACAAAAGTTCCGGAAGCGGCCTCCTCGGAGGGTTTTTCGGAGGCAAGGCCCAGCTTGAGGTTTTCTCCCATGCGCCACAGGGCCAGGGCGGCGGACAGGCGATCCTCGGTGGGATCCTGCCCCGGCAGAGTCCGGGTGGAACAGGACCGATCCTGAGGATCCAGGACGGCCATGTCCTCGATGAAATTTTCCAGTCTGGCAGGCCAGTTTTCTCCATTCTGTCCTTTTTCGGGCGGCTTTCCTGGAAAGTCGGCGGCGTGGGGAGGTGGGCCTTTTTCCGTCGACGGCCAGGGCATACGCGATTTTGGCCTTGAGCAGACGGCACACCTGTGCGTGATGTCGTCGCCGCCGAAAGTGCGAACGCCACTACGACGCAGGACGGTGATTCGCAGCGTTCGCCGGTCCCCTTCGACCTTGGCCCGCACCAGGGCGATGTCGGTGGTTCCGCCGCCACAGTCGTACAACAGCATATTGAGACCGTGTTCGTATACTAACGGAAGCTGGCGAGTCCGCCGTCCATCTCCTCGAAGATTCTGCGATACAGGTAAAAGAAGGCCGCGGCCGACGCCTCGTCGAGCAGCAACTGGATGACCGGATCGCGGGCCTGCGTGTTCAGGTCGAGCGGGCCGGAAACCACGGCCTGGAGCTGGCGGACGAGTTCGGTTAGCTTCGGTTCGGACGAACGAAATTCGCTGCCGACTCTTTGATGGGCGGCCTGCATCCGCAGCCAGCCTTCTTGGACTGCTCGCCGCAGCGCTGCAGCGCGTAACGGGAGAAGGTGGTGGGTAGGTCAGAGCGATCTTCTCCGGCCATTCTTCCTGCTCTTCCCGGAAATGCTGGAACACGCGACAGGCCAGCAACTCGAGGGGAGCACGGACGTCCACTTCGATGGTGGCGTTGTCTATCTCCAGGATCTGGGCCCCTTCCTTTCCAGGAATGACTCGATGGCTGGCCGACACCGACCGGACGGGGAAACGTACTTCCGTTTCCCCGCCTGGCGCGGCAACGGCCGGGTGGTCACCATGCGTTTGGCCCCGAGAACCACGCTCGCACCGGAGTGCCGGGGACGGTGCAAGGTCGCCGACCACGTATTCGACCGCGTTGGGCCGATCGTCGTCGTCGAATACTTCAGAAGATCGGGGAAACGACGGCGGTCCGGCAACGGATCGCCCTCGGAGAGCCAGGTGCGGAAAGATCAAAACGGATCTCGGAGGCAATCGACCGGTCCCTGTCGTCGGAGACGCTGGGCCGGAGGCGGGACGAATGGCGAGCATGGGGATCCGCTGAGTGAACGGCCTCGACACTCGGTCCCGATCGGGGGATTCCTTTTCGCGTTCGCCGGGATCGAGCAGGGCCGCACAGGTGTTGGTGTTGCCGATGTCTAGGCCCGACCAGATACTTGGTCCGTGGAACGGGCGTCGCGGGCTGCAGCAGCAGACGTATCTCCTTGGTTTCCGGCTGGTTGACCGAACCGTCGAAAACACCACCAGGAGCGAAAGGGGTACGCCGTCCGGAGGCGGATCCTCGATGAACCGGACGAAGACTCGTGGTTCGTGTCGAGGCGGAAACGAAGACGGAGGGTCGGCCCGGGCTTCACCGACCCAACCAGAACCAGTTCTGGTTTATCCATCTTTGGTCTCTGCCACCTTCCTGGGCCACGGCAAGCGTTCGGCGTGGTGATCCTGGATCGCTTTTTCCAGGCCGAAGGGAGTGTCGTCGAAACGCGTCGAGGTCGGGCCCATGACCGACTCGGCCTGGGCGGAGAACCAGTGCCGATCGTGTTCGGCCAGTAGATCAGGGCGCCAAAAGCGTGCGAGGGGAAATCGGAGAAGGATGGATGGGGTAGTTGCCTGGTTTGACGGACAGATAGCGATAGCCGACACGGGGATGGACGCCGAGAAACGGGATGGCAATAGCCGCCAGGCCTGGCCGCCCGGCCCGGGAACATCCTCAGACGGAATTTAGAACGGAAAAGGGAAATCATTGGGCATGAGGTCACTCCGCTCGAGGTTCTTGAGTAGAGCGGGTTTGGGGACCGGACCACAGAATGAGGCTTACTTCCTCCAGCATGTCTTTCAGCCGGCGCCGGTGGGCTTCGGACGGCCAGGGCGATTTGATGGGCCGAGGCCCGCAGCTTGTCCAGAAACAGCCGCTTGTACGTCTGGCCGGTGAACTTATCCAGGTTTTTACCGCGCAGACGATCGATAAAATCCTGATCCAGGAGCTTGGCCGCAGGCGATTCGCCAGGAGCCGGCGGAACGGTCCTGGCGAAGGAATTCGCCCACACGGCCGCCGCTTTTCAGGCCACAGGGCAAGTTCACGGCCGGGAGATTTTTCTGCTTGATCAGACGGCCGCCTGGTTGTAGACCTCCTCGACCACGTTGTCGAATTCTTGATCCACTTTCTCCTGAATTATCTTGGCATCGCGGCCGAAGCGGTTCAAGAGCCGGGGAATCCATGGCTCTAAGGACTCCGTCCTTGGCGTCCTCGAGGAAATATCCTGCAGACGTTGGCGGGCCTTTCGGCCGGCTTCTTCCAGCTTGACGAACAGGGCCCCGCGCCGGGCACGGCCGACGGCAGTTCCTCCACCGGCCAGTTGCCGGACAGGTCGGCCAGGGCCAGGAGCAGAGTGTCCTCCCATTGCCTGGCCGCCTTTTTTCGTCGGCTCGTCGGCCATTTGCAGGGCCTGTTTCAGAGTTGCCTCCAGGTCGGCCTTGGCCCTGGTGAGGTCCACGTCGGCCTGGCTCCAGAGATCCCCTGGGCCACCGACGGCCCAATCTCTTCTTTGATGAAGACGGCGCAGAAGCGACACGCTCCCGTCCTTGACCAATTCCTCGAAAGCCTGGCCCAATTTCAACCCGGCCAGCTGCTCCCATGGGCGCCCAGCTAGACATCCTCGGGGCCCAGCTTGAGGACTGTGAGGGCATCCCGTCGTTCGACGGCCCCAGCCCCGCGCCCCGGCCAAAGATGGCATTGCAACCCCAGGCACACCTGGGACAGGGGAATATTGTACTTGTTCGCTACCTTAACGATGTTTTCAAACGTCGATCCGCCCTGGATATCGATCCCGAGTTTCGCTTCCCGTTCCGGATCGTCCATCTTGTTGGCGATCACCCAGTTCCCGGAAACGCCAAGGATGCTCGGAAAAGTGTTTTTGCAGCTGGGCCAGGATCTCGCCCACTTCGGCACTGTCGGGCGAGTCGGCCGGCAGGAACATCAAGGCTCCTTGGGAGTTTCTTGGATGTACTTTGTGGTCAGCAGGTCATCCACGGACCGTCCGGACCCCAGTCCCGGACAATCCACCAACTCCACCTCCGGATCCCATTGGCCGGTCGGGAACATGATGGTCGATTCGGCGAGCAGCAGATACGGGCCAGTTCACAGTCTGGTCGTAATCATCCTCGTCTAGGGTGGGTGAGCGTCTTGGCGTTTTCCCGGTCGAACGGCCGGTAATCCTTGTACGCCTGGGCCCGGGACCAGGTTATTCTCATTCCGGATATTGTCCGCGTAGCTCTGTAAGAAAGCTCGGAGATAAGGAATATCCTTTTGACGGACCGGCCGGGCGGCACTTCAGGCGACTCCGACCGAGGGGCGGTGGGTTCTGAGCATCTCCAGCAATTGTTCTTCCGATCGGCCTGCGGAGTTCTGGAGTTGGGCCCATTCGCAGAGAATTTTCCGTCGATCTCGGTACTCGTCTTCCGTGAAATAAACCAGAGTGAGCTCCGCTTCCTTCTCCGGTGGGCCGACGATCAGTCGAGTGACGACACTGGTGCAGGCTCCGCCCCCTCCGACAGGAGAAATCTTCTGACCGACCACGTTGTTCAGCATGGTCGATTTGCCGCTCTGAAAGCGGC
>CAWEUH010000040.1:0-413495 GCA_963811985.1 uncultured delta proteobacterium | reverse complement strand
GTTCACTTCGCGCCCATCCACGAGCAGGCGCTTGACACCGCGCTCGACGTGCTTCGGGTTCTTGACGTTGATTTTGTAGACAGCGCTCCGGAAATGGCGCGTCATTGTAAAGCCGTCCCAGGTAGCAGCGATCACAGGATCGATGCGAAGCCCGTCCCAATCTGGACGCACTCCCAAGATGTACTGAGTTGCTGCTACATAGGACCATGTGGCCGTGCCGCTCAACCACGGTAGCCGTGACGCCCCGAAGCGACGACTGTGCTTGCCATGTGTGGACTGGCAATGAACGTACGGTTCGATCTGGCGCACTTCGGCTCGGTCGTTGTACGCCGCCGGCATGTACGCGCGATAGTATTCGTAGGCGCGGTTCCCATGCCCGAGCATGGTTTCGGCGATGACGGCCCAGCCTTGCGGGTGGCAGAAAATGCCGCTGTTCTCCTTTTGCCCCGGGTTGAATAAAACGGCGCGTATTTCATTGCATGGTGTCTTCATGAACGGCGGCGCGCAGAGGATGATTCCGTGTTCTGTTGCCAGGCGCTCTTTAACCGATGCCATGGCTTGTTCGCCTTGAACTTTCGTGGCAGCCCCGCTTAGGACTGCCCAAGACTGCGAATTCAGGAAAATGGAGCCTTCGGGATCGGCCTTGGTGCCAATGATGCTTCCGTTTTCGCGGAATGCGCGAACGAACCAGGCACCGTCCCATGTGTGCGCTTGAATCGACTGGTCCAACTCGGCAAGCTGCTTTTTGGCCCAAGCAGCCTCTTCCTTGCGATCCAAACGTTCGGCAATGATGTCGTACATGGCGAGGCCATGCCGCAATTGGAACGCGACCATCACACTCTCGCCGTGGTAGCCCAGCTTGAGCGTGTCGTTCCAATCGGCGGACAGCCCACAGGGTAAGCCGTGCGCGCCGCGCCGAACCAGATTGAATTCCAGCGCATGGCGCAAGTGAGCCAGGACGGATGCCCGACCCTTGTCCGCGTAGGGCAACTCCTTGTCGAAGAGCGCAATGTCGCCCGTTTCCTTGACGTACGCCAGCACTGTGTCGAACAGCCAAAGACAATCGTCCGAACGATATTCGTCTTCCTTGGGCTCGCTTTCATTGCCGGGCCGATGCGCAAAGGGTTTGACAACCGGCATGGCACCGCCCGTCGCGACTTGACCGGTGAGCATGAGTTCGAGTCGCTCGCGCGTCTGTTCGGGAATTGCCGCGACAACGCCTAGGAGATCTTGGACTGTGTCGCGGTAGCCGAGGCCGTCGCGCTCGCCCGAATACACGAGACTTGCGGCGCGCGACCAGGCGAACGTGATCAAGCAGTTGTACGCGTTCCACACGTTGACCATGCTGTCGAATTCAGCATCGGGCGTCTTGACTTCAATCGAGCCAATTCTCGAATGCCAGTGCTTCTTCACCTCCGTCAGCGCGGCGGCGATTTGGCTCAGCGTTCCCATCTCGGCGATGGCCGCGGTAGCTTCGCGACTGGCGCGGCCGACGCCGAGTAGGACGGCTAACTCGCGTGACTCTCCCGGTTGCAGCACGATATTCGTTTGAAGCACGCCGCACGGGTTGTCGCCATGCGCGCAACTCCCGGTGCAAGTACCTCGTTCGACCGCCAGCGGATTGGCATAGTCACGGTATGGCCCTAGGAATGTTTCTCGATCCGTCTCAAACCCTGAAACTGGCGCTCCGAGCAGCACCATGTAGCTGTGGCGGCACTGATCGCGGAATTCGAAATTCTCCGGATGTTCGGGTAGATTGCCAGATTGAGAGCACGACAACACGTTTTTCTCGACGCGCGCGTCGATGATATATTGGCAATACTGAAGGTTAAACGTGTCATGCCAGACATGCCATTCGGCGGACAGCTCGACGTAGGTGAATAGATCCAGCGTGCGGGGCCGCTTGCCGTGGTTTTCGACCCGCAAATGCCACACCTCGTAGTGCTTCCCGAGCGGAACGAAGTAAGTGCTTTCGGTACGAATCTCCGAGTACTTGGATTCTATGATCGTATAGCCCGTACCGTGACGACAGGTCGAACCGTACTGTTCGAGTGGTTTGCCTACGGGTTGCCAGGAGCTTGACCAGTAGTCACCCGTTTCGCGATCGCGTAGGTAGAAATAGCGACCGGGTTGATCCATTGGAATCGCGTTGAAGCGTAGACGCGTAAAACGTCCCTGTGCGGCGGACCGGAAGAAGCTATAGCCACCGGCATTATTGGTGATGATGGCACCGTATTCGGTGGAGCCGAGGTAGTTGCTCCAAGAGCGCGGCGTGTCCGGTCGCGTTACAACGTATTCGCGTCGTTCGTCGTCGAAGAATCCGTAGCGTGTCATGGCAGCCGCGCGACCATACAACACGACGAGGCCCATAGCCCGCTACACTGCTTCAGAAATCAATAAACATGGGCTTGGCGGCCAACGGACCAGCGAGCGACCTTGGCCCGGCGGGTACGCTGAAATGAAGCCATTTGCCGGCCCAGTGGGGCGCACGACATAAAAAAAGTTGGCACATCGCTGCCTTGGCCATAAAGCAACTCATATGTGTGGAATCGTTGGTTATGTTGGCGCCTCGCGCGTGGTGCCCGTGCTTTTGGAAGGCCTGCGGCGTCTTGAGTACCGTGGCTACGATTCGGCGGGCGTTGCCGTGCACGAGGCGGGCAGCGTCCAGATCGTGCGCGCAGCGGGGAAATTGGATCAACTGGAACGCGCGCTAGAGGCCAAGCCGCTCAACGGTACCGTCGGCATCGGGCACACGCGTTGGGCGACCCATGGCCGACCCAGCGAGCAAAATGCGCACCCACTCTTGGCTGGCGACGTCGCGGTCGTGCACAACGGCATCATCGAGAACCACGTCGAGCTGAAACGGCAATTGATCGATTCAGGGGTCGAATTCAGCAGCGACACGGACACGGAAATCGTCGCGCACTTGGTCAATCGCGCGCACAAAAACGGCGTACCCTTGATGGCCGCCGTCCGCGACGCGCTAGGCAAATTGCGCGGTGCGTACGCGCTGGCCATAGTTTCGAGCCAGGAACCCGACTGCATCGTGATCGCCAAACAGGCATCACCGTTGATTATTGGTGTCGGCGACGATGAAATGCTTTGCGCCAGCGATGTTCCAGCGCTGCTCGCGCACACGCGCCGCGTCATTTTCCTCGAAGACGGCGAGATGGCATGCTTGAAGGCGGGCGAGGCTCGCATCGAAACACTCGAGGGCAAAGTCGTCGAACGCGCCGCGAAGACCATCGATTGGAGTCCGGTGGCGGCCGAGAAATCCGGCTACAAGCATTTCATGCTCAAAGAGATCTTCGAGCAGCCACGGGCCATCGAAGACACGTTGCGCGGCCGCGTGCTGCTCGAAACCGGGGACGTGGTCGACGCCGAACTAGGGCTCGACGGGGACGTCGCGCGACAGATTGACCGCGTCGTTCTCCTTGCTTGCGGCACAAGTTACCATGCGGCGCTCTGCGGCAGGGTTTGGATCGAGCAGCTTTCGCGCGTGCCGGCGCACACGGAACTCGCCAGCGAAACACGGTATCGCGAGCCCGTTTTCACGTCACGTGACCTGGTGGTTGCGATCAGCCAATCCGGCGAGACGTTGGACACGTGGGCTGCGGCCAAGACCGCCAAAGAAGGCGGTGCGCGTGTGCTCGCCGTGTGCAACGTGCTCGACAGCGCCATCCCTCGAATGAGCCACGGCGCATTTTACACGCACGCGGGGCCGGAGATTGGCGTTGCGTTGACCAAGTGTTTCACCGCGCAGCTCGTCGCGCTATTGCTGCTTTCGATCTGGCTTGGGCGGCGGCGCAATACGTTGAGCTCTCACCGCGCCGCCACCTTGCTGCAGGCTCTCGTTGAAATCCCGCATGCGATGCGGCTCACGCTCGATCGCAAGGACAGCGTGCTGGCCGTGGCGCGCCGTTGGATGCACGCGGATCACATGCTGTTCTTGGGCCGCGGCCTTGGCTACCCGGTGGCGCTCGAAGGCGCGCTCAAACTCAAGGAAATCTCATACGCCCATGCCGAAGGTTATGCCGCCGGCGAGATGAAACACGGCCCCATCGCGTTGATCGACGAAGAGATGCCGGTCGTCGTCGTCATGCCGCGCGACGGGCAATTCGAGAAGACGTTGTCCAACGTCCAGGAAGTGCGCGCGCGGGAGGGCCAGGTCATCGCCATCATCAACGACGGCGACTCCGAAGCTGCGGCGCTGGCGCAGGCAACGCTATCCGTGCCGAACGTCGCCGACGTCGTGTTGCCGCTGGTAACGATTATCCCGCTGCAACTCTTGGCCTACTACATTGCCGATCTCAAAGGCACCGACGTGGATCAGCCGCGCAATCTGGCCAAAACCGTCACTGTCGAGTAGCCTGTACGTGGCGGGCAGTCTCGGCGAGAACGTGTGCTCAAATGAGCGGATGAGCGGGCTGTCTTTCTTTGCCTATACGGCACGGAAACGCAAATTGCGGTAGCTTGGCGCTTATGCCGTAAGTCTCAGCATTCTCGCTTGATCTATCAGATCGGCGATGATACCGCTTTGGCTTGAAGGTCGCCCGGGTTGGCGGCTTTGAAGAGGTGGCTGCCATGTCCTTCAATTCAATGGTCTGCAATTTCAGTCTGGCCGCTGGGTTCGCCTATGCGTTATTCTGCGGCTGTTCTGCAGATGGCAGTACAAGCATGCCGGGCGTTGGCGGCTCAACCCATGCAACGGGTGGCACGGGAGGCAACGTGAGCAACGACTATCAACCTGTTTCGGCTACGTACGACAGCGGCAGTAACACGTACACATTGCAGATGGGTCCGATCAAGATGGTCATCAATGGTGGCAAAGGTGCGCGCATCGTCGAGTACTCGTACAACGGCTCGAATGTGCTGACGGGCCCTGATGTCAATAGTACCAATTACGGCAGCACGTTTTGGCCCAGTCCACAGTCTAGCTGGTATTCCGGCTCAACGTGGCCCCCGATTGCAGCCATTGATACCGCGGCCTACACTGGCAGTGTGGACGCCAACAATGTCATCACGCTGACGAGCCCTGCGGCGACATTAGGTTCGGTCGCTAACTCGCAATTCACCGTAACCAAGCAATTCACACCCGTTCCATCCAGTGGCGCGATTGACGTCACGTATACGATTACCAACACGTCCAGTAGCGTCTCGATTACGGTTGCACCCTGGGAAGTGAGTCGCGTCAAGGGCACTGGGGGGTTGACGTTTTTCGGCAAAGGCAGCGATACGCCCAGGTTTGCGTCGGGCACGGACACGACGAACTTTGTCGTGTCTGAGGCCGATGGAATCTACTGGTACCAATGCACCACATTGGCCACGACCGCTTCAAAGTGTTTTGCAGATGGCGCCGGTTGGATTGCGCACGTGACCGCTGATAATATTCTGTTCTTGCTCACGTACCCCGACATTCAGCCTAGCCAGGCAGCAACTGGAGAGGCTGAAGTCGAATTTTACAACAACCAGAGCGACGGCAACTACGTAGAGATTGAGCCCCAGGGCGCCTCGGCCCTGGTTACACCCAATACCCCATTGCCATGGACCGTGCGCTGGAAGTTGCGCCAGGTGCCAAGCAATGTATCAGTTGCCATCGGCAGCGCGGACCTCGAGGCGTTCGCGCAGCAGCAACGAGGTCAGTGAAGAGCGCCTGGTTGCTAAGCGTTCTAGGCGGCCTCTTGGGGATTGGTACCGCCGTCGCCTATGTTCGCTTAACTAGCGTGACGGGCGTCGAAGGCCGGATTCAAGCGGCACCGCTCAATGCCGACGCGTTGCGCGTGGCGGCGTGGGTCGATGCACACTTGTTGTCCGCCGCAGCGCAGCGCACGGACTCGATTGAGACGGCAACCGAGCGCCCCGATGCCGACGTGGAAACCGCAGGGCTTCGCGAGCAACGGGATCACTTGTACGGCGCGCTCGCCACGCGCCTGAACGTTGACCCAATAACCGTCGATCAGATTGCGAACATCATCGAGCAGTCGCCGTATGCGGGTACCGGAAACCCGGACGCGACCACCCATCCGCTGACGCCGTCGCAATGCGAGGCGCGCCGTAGGCACTCCAGGCTGCAGGCCGACGATGCGGCCATCTGCGGCGCGCCAAACATGGTCGCCATCTTCGACCCCAAGTCGGAGGACGTTCTGCGTTCAAAAGTCTGCATTGACCAGTACGAGTTTCCGAACATTCCTTGCGAATACCCGTTGGTTTGGGTGCGCGCCAGTGAAGCGCTTCGAATCTGTAAGGTTCTTGGCAAACGGCTTTGTGATGCTCACGAGTGGGAAGGTGCGTGCGCCGGCGCTGTTCTGCCTGCAAGCGAAGAATATGCCTTCGGATTGACGCGCGAGGAATCGACTGAGTCGCACAATCGACGCCGGGTGCGCACGTGGTTGGGCTCGCTGACGCCGCTTTTGGACGTCTGCGGGACCATGGCTGCCAAGAATGTCAGTTGCTGGGATGTCACCTGGGAGCAGTGCGGCTCAAATACCTATCCAGCGGGTTCGTTCCCAGATTGCGTGAGTTCATTCGGTGCCTACGACATGCTCGGCAACGTTGCCGAGCACATGAACTTGCCGTTGAGCGCTGAGCAACTAGCGAGCCGCGGAGGCCTGGGCCAAACTGAGATGAAAGGCAGTTGGTTTGCGTACGACGGCCTCGTTCCGCACCCCGATGACTGCCGGTGGCGCGCGCCTGCTTGGCACGATACACCAATTGACTCGCCGACCAGCCATCACAACTACCAGCTGGGCTTTCGTTGCTGCAAGGACGTGCTGTAGCGACGGGTCGGGATCTTGCCCGAAATGGCCAGCCGTCACTGCCGCCGCCGCCGCTGCAGGAGCCGCCGCTGAATCCGCTTCGGCATCCGCCCTCGGATTCCGTCTAGTGCGCGGCGGCCACCTGCGCCATTGTCTCAAACGCAGCAGCGGGCCGATCGAGGTTCGAGAAGTTGACGTCAATCTGAGTGAATACGCCGGCTTTGGCGGGGATCGCGCCCGGTAAAATCACCGATTTTCGGCCATAATCTGCGGCGGGGCGCCGACGGGGTCAGCGGGGCTTACGGTCGCGTCGAGCGCGCGAACGACAACCTCTACGGGCGTGCGCGGCGTGTCGGTATTGTTGAACACGCAGGCGATGACTCGCCGCTGGTTCCCATTGCCGGCAATCTGAACTTGGCACATACGCAGCTCGCCGAGCGCTTCGAGCAAGCGACGAAGATAGCTGCTTTCGCTCTCTCTGAGCGAGTCGCCCAGTTCTACGGCTGCTTCCCTGGCGCGGGGGTCGCGCAAGAATGCCAGCAGCATCGCACCGTGAAGCCGCACGGGGCGGTTGTGGGCCTTTAGCAGCTTGGCGATGGCGTTGGTAGGCGCCGCATTGCCCCCGTTCTCGTCGAGAGTGCCCGCAATCGGGTTGCCCCGCTCTTGCGGCGGGTGAACGCGAAACGTAGTGCCCTCCGCATCGACGTGCCACTTAATCGCCTCGCCTGGCAGTAGCGGACCTTGGTAGTATACGGCCCTCGTCAACACGCTCACCAGTTTGGAAGACGGTGGCGGATCTTGCTCGAAGAACTCCGCCATTGACGTAAGCTCGTTTACCTCGTGGTCGGAATTGTTGACGGCGGCAAACTCGAGCTCGACGTGCTCGTGCTCGTGCCGCTTGTACCTGCGAGAAGACAGGACAATCAAGCTGACCCTGGGCAGCGGCTGGCTCCAAAGCAGACTGTCGGAACGCTGGCATTCACAAGGTCCCGTGGTGCGCGCTTGCCCACTATTCGTACTTCTTGTCTGCGAAGGCACCGGTGTGCGGGCCGTTGCGGACGGCTGCGGCAAGGGTGTCGTCACTGGCGCGACAGGATTGGGCTCAACCGGTTGTTGATATGCGCTTGCGACAGCTGGGGCGTCCTTGATGTCGGGTTGATCATTCCGATCCGAAGACTCGTCGCGACCTGTCACGATCCAGCGGAACATGATAAGCGCCGCGAGCAGCGCACCAGCCAATGTCAATGAGACTGCCAGTGTTGTGCGTGGCAGTATTCCGTCAAAGCGCGGCCACACGAAACGCTTGGGCGAGGCAACAAGCGGCTCACGCGGGATGTTCGGAACATACGCGATGAGGTCGTTGACCAGCAACTCGCCATACGATGCCGATTTGCGGCCGCCGTCGGCCAGGAACCTCTCCGCCTTGAGGCCAATGGCCACTAGGACGGCGGCAAACATCAGCCCTGCCATAAGACCCAACCATGGCCCCACATTCGGGGACAGTCGTGGCGCGGCCAACGCCGTCGCGGAAGCGACAATGACGCTGACGCCAATGGTCCAAAAACGCATCAACAATCGCCGTTGCTGGATGTGCTGCAACGTATCGTCGTGACCCGTCGAGAAGTGAACCAAAAAGCAACGTTGCACGCCTGTCGGAGGCACTTCGAACTCAATGTATAGCCCCGACCCAAGCTGTTTAGCTTGGTGCACGTTGGACCAGGCGACCACGACTTGTTGCCAGCGTTCAAAGGCGACTGGCGCGCCGTCGTCCCCGACGCGCGCGGCATCGACATACGTAAGCGACAAGCCTTGAGCGGTGCAGTCGAGTTCCACGGTGCCAACCGTGTTCGAGCGCTCGGAGGCAATGGCTATGGCGCGGACTCGCATCGTCAATAACCGCTAGTTGCGACTAGAACAACGACTTCTGCCGGGCGACATTGGGATAGCTTTGCCCCAAGTGTTCGTATGCCTTGCGCGTGGCGACCCGACCGCGAGGCGTGCGCGCGAGCAGCCCTTGCTGAAGAAGGTAGGGCTCGTATACGTCTTCGAGCGTGTCGCGCGGCTCAGACAGCGCTGCAGCGATGGTTTCGATGCCGACGGGGCCACCGTCGTAGGCTTCGATGAGCAACCGAAGCAAGCGCCGGTCCATTTCGTCAAGGCCCTGCGGATCGACATCAAGACGCTCGGCGGTCAGTTCAACGATTGCCTTCGTGATGCGGCCCTTGCCCTCGACGTCTGCGAAATCACGAGCACGACGCAGGAGCCGATTGGCAACGCGAGGCGTTCCACGGCTTCTTGCGGCAAGCGCCTGCGCGCCGTCTGCGTCACAAGGCACGCCGAGCAATTGCGCGCTTCGTTGGACAATCAGCGTTAAGTCCTCGACCGGATAATAATCGAGCCGCAGCGACACGCCGAACCGTTCCTGCAAAGGTTTCGTCAAAAGGCCCGTTCGCGTGGTAGCTCCCACCAACGTGAACGGCCTGATATCGAGCGAGAGACTCTCGGCGTACGCGCCATCGCCCATCATGACATCGATTCGGAAGTCCTCGATCGCCGGATAGAGCGTCTCCTCGACCGTCACATTTAGCCTGTGAATCTCATCGATGAAGAGAATGTCCTTTCGCTCGAGTTTTGTGAGCAGGCCCGTCAAGACGCCTTTGTGTTCGATGACAGGGCCGCTCGTCACATGCAGGTGCACGCCCATTTCATTCGCCAAAATGTGCGCCAGCGTAGTTTTGCCGAGGCCGGGCGGACCGCACAGCAGAATGTGATCGAGCGGCTCGTTGCGTCGCCGAGCGGCTTCTACGTAAACCCGCAGGTTCTCCTTGTGCTTGTTCTGCCCAACGAAGTCATCAAGCTTCGAGGGCCGAAAGACCCGGTCGAAGCGTTCATCGTCGGTTCCAAGCTGCGCATCGAGGACGCGCGCCGCGGGTGCTTCGGCGGTTGGATTGGCCGGCTTCTTCGCCATGGCGGCCGCCTAGCGACGCCCCTTGAAGCCCATCATGCTTTGCACCGCGGCCTCACTCTGCTCGGCGATACCGGCTTGCTCAGAGAGTTGATCCGCGCAATCCTGGCAAACCTTCTTCGTTCGTCCGTCCACTTTGACAGCGACTAGGCTCTCGACTTCCTCACCACATGCTTTGCACAGCGCCATGCCCGGACAATAGCGCAACAGCCCTGCCCAGCCGAACCGCACGTTCTCGAGGGACCACCCGCCCGCAAATTCCACCGAGGCCACGGGGCACTAGGACGCGCCTGACGGATAGGTAACTGCCTGAAATTATTCAGCTATGGATGGGTGCTGCCCTTTCTGGCTCTTCGGTCGTGGCCCCACTGCAAAGCCACTCGCCGTCCGTGTGGCGCCGACGTGCGGCGTTGAGGTAATGTCGCTTCACCATGCCCAATCCAACCGCAACGCTCAAGACCTCGCTCGGTGACATGCAAGTTGAGTTGTTCGTTAACAAGATGCCCAAGACCGCAGGCAACTTCATAGAGCTTGCCAAGAGCGGCTTCTACGACGGCCTACACTTTCACCGGGTGATCAACGGTTTCATGGCGCAATTCGGTTGTCCTCACAGTCGCGACCCCAAGAACAATCGCGCCGGCACGGGCAATGGCCCCAAAGGTTGCATTCCCGATGAGCATCCGCCGGATGCCAAGCTCTCGAATGAACCTGGCACATTGTCGATGGCGAACACAGGACAACCGAATTCAGGCAGCTGCCAGTTCTTCTTCAACACGGTTCACAACGCGTATCTCGATTGGTTCACGACTGGCCAGTCCAAGCATCCAGTGTTTGCCAAAGTCATTGCGGGGATGGACGTGCTGAAGAAGATCGAAACCACGCCAACCGACGGCAACGACCGCCCGAAAACCCCCGTGAAGATGATATCGATCACCGTAAGCGACTAGGGGTTTAGCGCAAGGTCGTGCAAGTTCCGCAGCTCTTCTCGATCAAGAGCTCGGGCACGAATGAGTGGTTCTTTGAGGCGAGTATTGTCAGCGTTCGGCGACTATTAGGCTCGGATCATAATCTGACGGAGGCTCGTAGCCTAGAAGATTCAACACGGTTGCTGCAATATTCGAAAGACCGGGGTGCGGGGCGTCCTTGCGCAACGACCAGCCTCCGGCAGCTGAATCGCCAACCAGAATGAAAGGCACGGGGTTGAGCGTGTGCGAGGTTTTGGCCTTCGTCTGGCCATTCTTGTCGCGTTTGACATTGCCCTTCTTGTCCAGCTCGTACATCTCGTCAGCGTTGCCATGATCGGCCGTCACCATGACGGTGCCTTTGACATCTAGGATTACAGGAATCAAACGCGCCAACTGCAAGTCAAGCGCCTGAATCGCAGTAACGGCAGCCTCGAAGTTCCCTGTGTGCCCGACCATGTCGCCGTTGGCGTAGTTCACGCGCAAGTACTTGTACTTTCCGCTCTTGACAGCCTGCATCAACGTGTCGGTAATCTCCGCGCACTTCATCCAGGGACGCTGCTCGAACGGCACGATGTCACTCGGTATCTCGACGTACGTTTCCAGTTTGGCATCGAATTTTCCACTGCGGTTGCCGTTCCAGAAGTATGTCACGTGTCCGTACTTTTGCGTTTCACTGATGGCATATTGCGTCACACCGGTGCGCGCCAAAAACTCACCGAGGGTGCGATCGATTGCCGGCGGCTCCACGAGGAACCGCTTGGGTAGCTTCAGGTCGCCGTCATATTGCATCATTCCGGCGTATGTCACGGCTGGCAGGGGGCCGCGATCGAACTTGTCGAAAGGGTCTTCCGTGAAAGCGCGAGTTATCTCAATCGCACGGTCGCCCCTGAAATTATAGAAAACGACGGCGTCGCCGTCGACGATCGGGCCCACTGGTGTCCCGTTCCTCTCGATGACGAAGCCGGGCAGGTCCTGATCGATGACGACGGGATTTTCGCCGCGGTACGTTTCGATGGCTTGCCGTGCGCTTGCAAATCGCCGGCCATCGCCTCGCACGTGAAGCGCCCAACCGCGCGCGACTATCCGCCAATCGGCTTCGTAGCGGTCCATCGTTACGAACATGCGACCGCCACCGGAGGCTATGGCTGCGTCGAACCCGCCGTTGTTCAATTCGGCAAGGAACGACTCGAACGGATCGACATACTCCAACGCCGACGTTTCCCCGACGTCACGCCCATCTAGTAATATGTGAATTCGAACGTTCTTGACGCCCTCCTGCTTGGCGCGCAAAATCATCGCCTTTAGGTGATCCATGTGGGAATGCACGTTGCCGTCGGAGAACAATCCGATGAAATGCAGTGCGTGACCCTTGGCGGCGGCGATGACTTCTTGCCACGCCGTGCCTTGCCAGAGCGCGCCTGACGCGATGGACTTATTGACGAGTTTTGCCCCCTGCTCGAAGACCCGCCCGGCGCCCATAGCGTTGTGACCAACCTCGGAATTTCCCATGTCGTCGTCACTCGGCATGCCGACGGCGGTGCCGTGCGCCCGCAGTTGGATCCAAGGAAAATCTCGATATAGCCTGTGCAGCGTCGGCGTGCGAGCAGTCTTTACGGCGTCACCGTCCTCCCTCGGCGAGATGCCCACGCCGTCAAGAACGATGGTGACTACCGGGCCCGCACAGGGTTTGAACTGCTTGGATAATTCGAGCTTCATCGATTGAGAATCCTGATTGAAATTGCGTGGTCGCGACGCAAGTGACAAGACCGTCAATCGTTTACCCTTTTGTTGCATGGCCGTCGAGCAGGAACGGACGACATGAATTCCAGTTTCAGTGAAGCACGGTGCGCGGGCCTCAACGACATCCGCCGAGGTCGGCTCGACGCGCTTGCGTTTTCAGACAAATCACGTAAACTCAGCGCATCATGTTCCGAAGCCCGTTTACGTCTATTCACCTCGGTCGCGGTTATCGCCCGACTGTAGGCAATATGAAGAGACGCGGCGCGGCTCGGAATCGCAGCAAAGAGGAGTAAGACAAGCTTCTCACAAGGCAACCGGCGCCGCGACTCTCCCGATGAGACTCGCGGCGTTGCTGCTTTGTGACCTTGAGGCACGAAATCCATTGATCTTGAGTCAAGTCTATTAGAACGCCGCGTTTGGGGCCGGGGCCTCAAACGCCAATTAGAGGCATTATGCTTAGCTGGCAGTCGAAAATAGTCGCACGGCGTTGGCCCCACCTGGGACCTTTGCTTCAGCTTACCTGGCCCATCGCGGTCTCGATGTTGTCGTACAGCCTCATGACGGCGATCGACACGCTGTTCGTGGGTCGAAAGGGCGCCGAGCCCATCGCCGCCGTGGGCCTCGGCGGGTTGGTTTCGTTCACGCTGTTGACGTTTGCCATGGGGCTGCTGCGCGGCGGAAAAGTGCTGGTTGCCCATGCTTATGGTGCTGGCCACACTTCGAAAATCGACGCGCTTGCGCGGGCCAACGTTGCCCTCTCGATAGCGCTTTCCGTCGCGTCTCTGGCTGCAACGTTGGCCGTGGCTCCCTTGCTACGCCATGCGTTCGCCGAGCCTCGCGCGGGTCAGCTAGTCGTGTCGTACGTCGCGGTTCGCGCCCTAGCGATCCCCTTCTTCTTGATGGCCGCTGCGATTCGCGAATCGAGCCAGGCCCTCGGCGACAGCCGCAGGCCCATGCTAGCCGCGCTGGCGGCCAATTTGGCCAACATTCCGCTCAATGCACTGCTCGTCGTCGTGCTGGACTTCGGTGTCGTCGGTTCGGCAATTGCCAACGTGCTAGCGCAGGTCATTGATCTTTTTTGGTTGTGCAACCAAAGAAAAGGCTGGATCAACATTGCGCGCGCCGATGGGACTACGGTGCGCCGCATCATTCGTCTGGGCTGGCCGCTTGGGGTCGAGATGTTCCTCGACGTTAGTTCATTTTCGGCTCTGGCATTCATCATCGCCCAATTCGGAGCCGCTGAATTGGCAGCGCACCAGATTGCTCTGCAGGTGTCCCATTTGACCCTGCTGCCGATATTGGCTCTGGCCGAAGCCGCCAGTGTTCTCGCGGGGCAGGCTGCGGGTGGCGGACGATTTGAGGACATTCGTCCCATCGTGCGTGCGAGCTTGGCCACTGGGCTAACGTTTGCCGCCGCACTGGGAACCGTGCTGGTCTTCTGCCCGCTTGCCGTTGCAGCGTTCTTCGCAAATGACGCCGCTGTCCGCCGACTCGTGGCGCTGCTGGTGCAAATGGTCGCCGGCTTTCAGATGGGGTTCGTTCTCTATGCCGTCGGGCGTGCCGTGCTTCGGGGCCTTGGAGATCTTCGCTACACGGCGTGCGTCACCGTGGGCGTCGCGTGGATCTGTACGCCATCACTGGGCCTGATCCTCGGGCGATACTTCGGCTACGGCGTGGTCGGAGGCTGGTGCGGGATCTCGGTTGAAGTGTCGGTTGCGTCAATGTTGTACTTCTGGCGGCTCGAACGCCGTGGTTGGGCAACGCCGCACCGCGCGCACTCAGTCGGCGATGAGTCGGCTCTGGGTGAAATCTCGGGTCCAGAAGGCGTCCTGTTGGACTCTGCCTCGGCCAATGGCAGCTGAGCGTCATGTTCGCCTCAGTCCGGGTACAGCAATGGATTCGCCCTGAGCTGGATCTTGGGGGACAAGGCCATGAAAACTCCGATAGTCGACGACCCTAATTCCGTTGGGCAAAATCGTCAATATGTCCGCAAATCTTGCCCCAACGACAATCTCATCCATCCTGTACGAATAGCGAGCATGAATCGGCTGAGCGAGCCTCTCGTCGATTCCATGCAGCGAAAGGAATATTTCGCAGTCTTTCTCGTTTAGTCGATTGAGCGCGTCTGAGCCGAAGAATGGGCTACTCTCGTCAATTCGGTGCATGGCAGTCCACGTCAGCGAAAATAGGGGAGTGTGATCGCGAACGAGCGAAATATCGATCAAGCGCCTCATGAACTCGCCTTCCGCCGTTGTCTCGCTCACCATCAAGACCGCGGATAGCTGCGCCTGTACGATTTCATTGTGACGCCAGTTGGCCATGCGAAACATCAGGTGAGGCACGCCGTCGCGGCGGGCGATGACGGCACGATTGCCGAACAGGACCTTGGCAGTCGGTCGCGAGAACTTCGCAAATGTGATGCCAGCAACGAGGGCAAATCCAACGACGCCTGAAAGTGCCTCCAAGGTAACAAGAATGTGGGCGTACGTATTGGCGGGCGCCATTTCGCCATAACCAATCGTCGCAATGGTCTGCACGCTGAAGAAGAACGCATCCCTGAAGGAACCCGGCGTGGCGTGCGTGATCGAACCGGGCACCGCCACGTAGGCGAAGCTGAACAAGGTGTTGGCAGCCAGGAACGCGCCGAGAACAAGGATCGATATTTCGAACCAGCTGCGCCCAAGTACGAAGTGGTAAGAGTCGCCGGCGATCGATCGCTTCTGCCCGACAACGCGAATCTTCGGGGAAAAGCTGCGTGGAGCTTGCAGGGAGACGCGGGGCGCATGGCGGTCCATTTCGCCCCCATACAGCGGCAAGTCATGACCGCAACTGTCCACCCGTTCCCTGGCCCTGGCTCGCCATCCGTGCGGGGCGTCGCGACGAGCGGCGTAGGGAGGTAAGACTTTGGTTCGTTACCAATGCCAGGAGCGACTACTCGGAGACCACAGTGAGGAGACAGCCCAAAATGACAACCGCTTCTAGACGTAACTTCTGGTATCTACTTGTGTATTCCACTCTCGGTCTTTCGCCGGCAATGTCGTTGGCGTGCCAAGATGCTCCGGTCGATGGTCCAATGACGAGTTCATCGGCAAGCCTCACCACCAGCTCGGACTCAGCCCAATTGCCCGTGGTGCTGACTGGGGACTCGGGGCACCAAGGCGAGGGCAGGGGCGCGTGGGTGAAGGAACGAATCGATAGACTGTTCGAACGATTCGATAAGGATCACGACGGCAAGATTGCGTTGAAAGATCTCCCGGATCGATTGCAAGCGCGCTTAGCTCGCGCCGACGTCAATCATGATGGTTTTGTGACTCGCGATGAACTCACACAAGCCTGGCAAGCGTCAGCCGCCGAAATGAAGAAGAAGATCGACACCAATGGTGACGGCGTCATCTCCGATGAAGAACGCGCCAAAGCGCGCGCCGCATTTTGGGACAAGCGCTTCGCTGAATTCGACAAGAACAAAGACGGCGCCCTAACTGCAGACGAAGTGCCGGCTAGAATGTGGGACCACATCAAGGTTGCCGACGCCAATAACGACAACAAGGTCACGCGCGCCGAAATCGATGCGGCGATTGCCGCCGGCAAACTCGGGCCAATGCACCGCGGTCATCATGAGCACTCCGGAGGCACCTCCAAAGCCTAGACTAGTTCTCAGCGGACAATGCGTCTTCCCAGGATTCTCAGCCGCAGTGTCCTTTAACCCCAAGCGCGCGCACTGGACCTCCCAATTCCCGTTGACCCCGGTGTGCGCGTTTGGGGTTTCTTTATTTTCTTGATCTCTTGGCTAGGGTCAGCTAACCCCGGGGCCGCATTGGGCAAAGGAGCCCCTCGGTTTCGGATGGCGAAACAGCCCACAATCAAAGACGTCGCTACGAAGGCCGGGGTGTCCGTAGCGACCGTTTCGTTTGTGCTGAACAATGCTTCGGGTCAACCCATCGGCAAAGCGGTTAGGGACCGGGTCCGAAGGGCGGCACAGCGATTGAACTACCAACCTAATGCATCGGCGGCGCATCTGGCGCGGCGTCGCACCCGCCACGTAGCCATTATCCTCTACCAAGAGGAGAGTCTGCTCTCGAACACGTTCTATTCCCGCGTTGTCGAAGGCGCGCTCAAGCAAGCGCTCGATCGAAACTACCACTTGCTGTTTTCCTACCTGAACACTGACTACCGCGGGCGCAATGATTTGCCCACGGTCATCACGCAGCGCAACACGGAAGGAGTCCTCTTCATCAAGCGACTCATTCCCGCAATGATCGCCGATATCTCGGCCATTGGCATGCCAATGGTCGCGATTGACCATTACCCGCCGGTGCCATCGGTGGGGTCGGTCTCGATGGAGAATTATGATGGAGGCGCGACCGCCGCTGAGCACTTGTGCAACCTCGGGCACAGTCGTTTGGCGGTCATTGCCGGGGGTCTCGAACGCACCAGCATTGCCGACCGCGCCACGGGCTTCTTGGAGTCTCTCTCTAAGCTTGGGCTGCCAGCTGCCAAGCGTCGCTGTCTGTGGAAGAGTTCGTCGCTCACATTCGAGGGGGGGTATGCGGCGGCGGCCAAGGGCTTGCGCAAAAATCCCGAAGTAACGGGCGTGTTTTGCGTCAACGACGAGATGGCAGCGGGCGCCATTCGCGCGGCGCATGAGTTGGGAGTTCGCGTGCCGCAGCAGCTCTCGGTAATCGGGTTCGATGACATCGACATGGCCCGCTACATCGATCCTCCGCTAACGACGATCGGAGTTGACAAGCTGGAGCTTGGACGTAAAGCCATGAGCCAGCTCATTGATCTCATCGAAGGACGAACCAAGAACGTTCGCGACGAAACCATCGAAGGCAGGTTGATCGTTCGAGGCTCGACAGGCCCCAAGCCAACGCGAAAGCCAAAAGCCGCGCGCGCTACCAACCCATGACGCTTTTGACCGGGTCCAGCAGCATGGACTGTGGGCTGGCATTGTATTGATCCGGGGTCCCGCCGATTTCTGCTTGCACGGCGTCGGTGGGATGACCCCCGCAGCCAGTGCTACCTATCTTTGGAATAGAGGCCACCAAGTGTAGATATGCGGCACCGCCGTCCATGGCCTGCATTTCCTGGAGGATCGTGGTCATTGCCGCGATGTGACTTGTGCGCGACGTATAGGGGCACGGCACTCCCGAGTCGCCGATTGTGACAGGGTCTGGCCACCCATCGCCTAACAACGTGCTTGAGATCATGAAGATTTGTACGTCGTTATAATAGCCGCGCAGCTTCTCGATGAATTGCTCCATGACCGTGATGAACAGTCGGTAGTTGGTCGGGTCGCATTGCGGGCTGAGCGGTGGCCTGCTGCACAGGCCTGGAGCGAAGTCATTGGTCCCGAGTTCGATTATAATCGCGTCGGGGACGAACTTCGTGTGATCCCAGAGCGGCGACGTCATATCCGCGATGTTTATGTGATCGTAAACGGCCGGTAAGGTGTCATTGCGGTTGCATTCGTAGTTGCGCATGGCACCGCGGCCGGCAGCGGCTGTAATGTGGTATTCCGCGTTCAGATTTCGAGCCAAGACTGCACCATAAGAAAGGAAGGCGTTTTCGGCATCGTTACCGCCGGTAGTGTCGGTGCAGTTAACCCCGTTCAAGCCGGGCTCAGCGCCTTCGCCCGCGCTGATTGAATCGCCAATGACCTCGATCTTGCGCGTGGGCCTTTCCGGAGCTGGCAGTGGTGTACCGCCGAATTCAAACCCCAAGAACGTCACCGGCCCTTGGCTGGCTTCGGTGCGTTTCGCGAACACGACCGTGTGCTCGCCGTACGGAAGGTCAGTAACGACACTGTACTTCGTCTTGCCGACAGTCGGAGTAATTAGGATAGTCCGCGCATCAGGCTGCCCCTCGTCGATAATTACGTTGTAGAAGTTCTGTCCCATTTGACCGTCTTGGAACATTACCGATACGGAGACGCCGGTGAACTTCGCGGTCACCGTGACGCCGGGCGCCGAGTACACGGGCTTTGTCGGATCGCTGAAATCGATTCTGCCCGAGTAGAGCAAGTGATCCGTGTCGTCGGGAGCAATTGTGTGAATTGTCGTGTCGGCATCGGCTGGCGTGGTGCTTTGCGTACTCGTATCGCCACCCGTAGCTTGGTCACCGCCACTGGTCGATGTGACGCCGCCACTGCCTGATGTGACGCCGCCACCGCCACCCGAGCCGCCCGAAGCTGAGGTGCTTGCAGCCGGTGACTTGCTACTGGAGCAACCGGCAGTACAAGTGCCGGCAATCCACAAAAGAAGCAAAGACGCACGCAGGTTTCTGTACATGACTCGTTTCCTCATCGTCGCGTTGGCGGCAGAAGACGCCAACGCAACTTTGGCCGATGGGTAGGCGGCCGTCAAGAATGGCTCGTAGCTCGCGTTTCGGCGCTTCGGACCCTTGACAGCAGGGCGACGATTATGCCTAACTTCGCCGACTAAAACGTTTTAGCCGGCGCTCCGGTTGCAGAGCGCGTCGGGGAATTTGGGCAAAAAATGCCGGGTCGAGCGAAATACGTGATTATCGGTTCAATCGGGTTGGTTCCGGGTTGCATCACAAGCCCCACCTACGAGTACGGGCCCACGGCAGAGGCCAAAAAGACGACGATGCCCGCGTGCCGCGATGGCCTGCTCGACGACTTGGAAGACGGCGACGGCCAGGCTGCAAAGATCAATGGTCGTGACGGCTACTGGTTCACGTTCGTCGATCAAGACGGTTCGACGATAGAGCCGCGCGGCGAGTATAAACCTTCACCCGGCGGTGCCAACGGCAGCAAGTTTGCCGGGCATGCTTGGGGAACGATGACTCCCAAGTCCAACTCCCCATACGCCGGTGTCGGGTTTGCGCTGACGAACCCGAAAACCCCTTACGACTTCAAGACCGCTAAGGGCATTCAATTTTGGGCCAAAGGCCCTGGTCGAGTGCGCTTCAAGACGCCGGACGTCAACACAACACCCGAAGGCGACCGTTGTTCGGACTGTTACAATGATTTTGGTGTGGACATCACGTTGCAGGATAGTTGGCAGCGTTACACCGTACCGTTCGAGAAAATGGCGCAACAGCCCGGCTGGGGCGACCGCGCGCCCTCGGTCGATTCGCACCACGTTTTCGCCGTACAATGGCAATTCTCTACGCTCGGTGCAACCTACGACATTTGGTTCGACGACATCGTGCTGGTAGGTTGCGAGTGATATTCTTCAAGCGGATTCACGGGTTCGTGCCCTTGCTGGCTTTGCTTGGTCTTGCTGCCGTAGCTTGTGGCGGGACGGGTTCCAATGCGGATCGTCGCAAGGACGCGGGGACGCAAGGCCCGCCCGAGTTCAACGATCCCGGGAGCCTCCCGAACTATTCGTGCGAAGCTGACAAGCCGTCGAGCGGTATCATCACTTACATTTTGGAAGACTGGGAAACCGGCGCCGCCAGTCGCAATTTTTATACCAACAACGACCGCTGCGAGGCCTGCCAGACGGCTGCGGACATCATCAATGGCACCATCGATGCTGGCGTTGAAGTGGATCGCGACACACTAGACGCTGGCCTCGCTCAACGGGCAGCCTGTGTACCCGACTGCCTTGCCTCTCAGGTCCCTAGTTACTTCGCCAAGCCTGTTCCCGCGGACAAGATCCCGGGCGGTCGCTGCGGCAGCCAATATGCATTTCACGTGAGAGCCGGTCCCTTGCTTAGGTGGGGTGGACAACTTGGAATTACTTTTGGCAGCAGGCCAAAGTGCGTCACTGAGGATTGCCCGGCTGACAGTGACCCGATCCCCGGGGGACCTTATGACGGTATCGCGTTCTGGGCGCGGGTTGCGCCGGGCTCAGGAACGAGCATGCGTGTCCAGGTGGGCGAAAGTCATACGGATGTCAAATATCCAGAACCCGGCGACGCAGGACCGCCGTGCGTTCAACAACGTGGGTCTCGTAAGTCCCAATGATACGAGTCAAGGTTGCGATAGCTTCGGATCATTTACCCCACTGAACACGAACTGGCAGTACTTCATTATGCCGTTCGAAGAGATGCGGCAGGCGGGTTGGGGCAAACGCGCTCCGTTCTTTGATGTCCAGCACATCTCAAACGTTACGTTCTTCTACTCGCAGGGTGTTTGGGATATTTGGATTGACGACATTTCCTTCTACAGGCGGGGTTCTCAGTAATGCGCCTCAGCGTAAGGTTGAGTGTGGCGTTCTGCTCGGTGGCTGCGGCCAGCCTGGCGCACAATGCCCATGCGGCACCCCCACCTGATACCACCGGCGAAGAGTTTCGTGACACCCCCGTTGAAGCGCTGCGCAAGCCAAAGGCAACGGTTCCGGCGGACGATGAACGCAAAGAACCAGGTTACATGCCGGGTTATGCTCGTGAAGCTCAAATTGGTCTGCCCGCCACAGCCCTTCAGTTCGCTTCGATTTTGCCGACCGGGATTACGCCCCAATCGACCGCGGTAAGTCCTTCCTCGCACGACTTCAAGATGCAATTCAGCGGCTACCTCCAAGGGGGTCTGCGCGCTGGAATTGGTCACCGCGACAACGCAAACAGCCACCAGCACTCAATGACATTGCATGCCGATCCAGTCGTCGCTGGGGCTTCCTACGGTTGGTTCGACCACACCAATATCGTGCCTGGGCCTTGGGCGCAGCTGAATTTCAAGTACGGCAACGACGTAGTGTCTGCCAATGCGGTCATTGGCGCTTGGGGTACAACCGAAGCCATGAACGCTGGCGGCAATTTCATGCCCAATGTCGAGCAGTGGTTCACTGACGCCTACCTAGCGTACACTCCCAAGGTTGCGCCGGTACTGATGACCATAAAGGCGGGGGTGTACCGCGAACGCTATGGTTCGATGGGGCAGTATACAGACGGAATCTACGGCGTTCCTACGATTGGCGTCATCAATGGTGTTGGCAGCACCACAACGGTTGAATTGCCGTTCGAGGGGGACTTCACGGTTCGCGCCGAAGCGGGATTCAAGGGTACATTCAACCGGGCCATGCCCGGACTAGTGCCGGACGGGTCCAACGAAAATGCCCGGCCCGTTGAGGGCTCAACGTATGCCGCGCATGGTCACCTTGGGTTTGGTTACAAGGATATCTGGCCCACCTTTCATATCATTCACGCGTTCAGTCAGGATGATCGTTCTGACAACTACGATGACACATCTACCCCTACGGACGATCGATTGACGCGAAAAGACGGCACGTTGGATGTGCTGGGCGTCGATGTGAAGTACGCGGGCGGCAGATACGGCCATCTCGTTGCGTCTACCGAGCATGTGGTTGGCAAGAACATGACGTCCATGTCGAACCTTGTTCAGATCCTCTGGTCGGGAACGGGACGCGACTTCAACGAACGTTACTGGGGCTATTACAGTAATGGCACTGGGACTCTAACGTTTGCGGCGCTGCAGTACACGGTGAGTCTCGGCACGTTGCTCCGTTATCCCGAAGAGTTCTGGGGTGAGGCACCGGATCTGAACATCAGCG
This sequence comes from uncultured delta proteobacterium, assembly GCA_963811985.1. Taxonomy (GTDB): domain Bacteria; phylum Myxococcota_A; class Polyangia; order Polyangiales; family Polyangiaceae; genus FEN-1139. The sequence goes on along the minus strand of CAWEUH010000040.1, from coordinate 391,591 downwards.
TGTTTGGCATATATGGGCATTCGACGAGCGCCCCGCCAATGCCCGCAGGACTCATTCCAGTTGCAGGAAACGCACTCTACTATGGTCTCGGCAATCGAGATATGATTAAGGCCGGCGTCGAGACGCTCTACTCCGTGGCGCCTTGGCTTGCCATCGGCGACCGTTTCGATTGGGTTGCACCCCAGCTAGGTGACTCCAGCAAGTCTTACGAAGTGCTGACTCAGAAGCTGGTGATTCGCTCGGACTGGACGTCGCGCGAGACGCTGGTCTTGCAATATTCCGGCTGGATACTCGGTAATAACGTCAAGGTTAATGGTGACAATCGACTCATGAATTACACATCGGCAAAACCCGACCAGCACATGCTGGCCATCTACGGAACGATGTGGTGGTGAGCACATGGGGAGCATGGTCATGACGCTTTTTTTCGCCCAAAGGTTGCAAACGAGGCTTGTCCCATGAAGTGCCAGCTATGTACCGCAATTGGACTTATTCCGCTTGTGCTGGGTGGCTCTGTATTTGCCCAAGGCACGAGCAACCCCGCCAACCCTCCCGCTGGGATCCTGCCGACTGCGTCAACACCCGCGGCACCAGCGCCCACGCCCTCTGCAGCGCCCACGGCGGCGCCCGCGCCCATGCCGACTGCGCCCGACTCAGTGCCTCCCGCGCCGTCAGCTGCTCCGCCCGGGCTAGCTCCGGCCGATACTGCGGCAGCGGCGCCACCGGCGGCAGCGCAGGTAACAACGCCCGCGCCAGCGGCTGTTGAGCCTTCAAAGCCAGCTTCGCAAAAAAGTGGTTCGGACGCGGATGCCAGTCAAACCAAGCCAGCGAAGAAGAAGTCCGCATCACGTGCTGCCGAGTCCAACGCCGCTAGCATCAGCCTATCGCCGACGGCTCCTCAGGTATCGACGTTGCCGGGTTCCGTGACGCCGGGCTTCGAACAAGCAGCTTCGGTCAGTCCCGGCGATTGGAAGTTCGACGTGCACGGGCTGTTTCTTCTTCCGCTCGCAATTGGAATCAACAGTCGCGAAAACCCCTGGGCGGGCCAGAAGAAGACGACGTTGCATTCGCCGCCGGTTACGCCGGAGGACCGCGAAGGGTTCAATTGGACCGGTGTCACGCCCCAACCTTGGGTGCAGATGAACTTCAGCTACGGCAACCGTGACGTGACGGCCAATGTCATTGTTGCGGCGCGCACGGTGACGAACGCCAATGCGTACTTCAATCCGCCGGATTATCAGGGCATAGCAGACGCGTTCTTGACGTATCGTCCGCCACTGGCTCGACCCATCAATCTCACAATCGACGTCGGGGCTCTCACGGACCGCTACGGCCACATGGGCGAATACGATACGGGCCGCTATGGTCAGTCGCTGATTGCTCGGTTGTCCGGCGTTGGCACCAATGTTCGCGCGGCAATCCCAGCTGGGGACGTACAGTTATTGATTGAAACTGGCGTCATGGGCCAAATCGGCAAGGCGCCACTGGGCGTTGAACCCGCTGGTTGGAACAACTTTGCTGATGCAAACTTGGGCAGCACGTATGCGGTTCACGGCCATGTCGGGGCAAGGTTTGCGAAGAAAGCCGAAATCGTGGGTCATGCGATTTACGCGTTCGAGCAGGACGACCGCGCCAACCCGACGGATCAGCCTGACGGCAGCTTGAGCGTGTTGGGCGTTGACGGTCACGTGTCAGCCGGTTACCTCGGGCACCTTTACTTGGGGCTGGCGCGAACCAACGCCACCAATGCCCGATCCATCTCGCCTGTTGTGCGAATCCTCGAAGCACCCGGTGGCCCGGGCTTGATGCGCACGTATTTTGGACCGAACGGGTTGGGCAATGGGACGCTGACCACGCTCGGTGCGCAATACGATCTCAGCCTCGGCAATCTACTGAGCTACCTAACGCCGCACGACGGCAATTCTCCAGACGTGGTGCTTGCCCTGTTTGGAATCTATACGAAAGTTGGGAGTGATCAGCTGGGCTATGACGGCGTCAAGAAGTTGAAGTACGGCGCTGAAGCGACGTATTCGATTACTAGTTGGTTTGCCGCATCCGGCAGGTACGACCGCGTGATGGCCAACACAGATGATTCTCATCAAACGTATGCTGTCATCAGCCCGCGATTGATCTTCCACAGTGATTGGGATTCGCAGGATCAGGTGGTCTTGCAGTATTCGCGCTACATGGTGGGCTCAGGCGTGCCCGTGATCACGGGCTACCCACCGGCGCCGGATCTCTACACGATACCTGATGCGGATGTCGTGAGTCTCACGGCTTCGATGTGGTGGTAGCGCTGACGCATCTGCCCACTATGTCGATGTAATCGCAGGGTCAGTCGCCTGTGAGGAGACGGCTAGCCTGGCGAGCTCACTTGTAGTTGTACAAAACAACGTCGTCGATCCACACGTTCCAATTCCCGTTCGCGGCATCCCCGATATCCATGCTGAAATAAAGGCTCTCTATCTGGGTTCTGTCCAATTCGTCCTCGTGAACGCCGTAGCCGCGTTGCTTCATGGCATCGAACGGAATCATGACGTAATGCCAAGTAGTATCGAACCCAACGCCGGCACCAAACGGGTCACATTTATTGGAATCAATGTTTGAGGCATCATTACAGGGTGGATCCGAGTCTTTATGACTCGAGTTTGAAGTTGTGTTCGGGTCCCTCAACGAAACAAACAAGCTCGTTCCGGTTGGCTCAAGCTCAGGTCCCATATGGTCGTTTGCTTGGTCGGTTCCTTTCTTGATCCAAAACGCCATGCCTTCCCAATCGGATACATTTACGGGGGGCAGATCGCTACCCTGACCGTCGAATTTCGCGCCGAATTGAGGCCCCCACACGTTCTGGTTCTTCGCCAACATATGATATGCGACCTTACTGTCGCCGCAGTGATTATTCTCGGCGGCCAGTTTTGTGTACCAGTTGTAGGGAGTCGCATCAGTCGTAATAACGGTGCCATCGTTGGGGTCAATGAATTCCGGATTCGTCGCTATTTGATCTATATAGGCAAACCATCCCGTTGGTAGGCTGCCGCTTCCAACAGGATAACCTTCAAAATCAAAGCAAGAAACGCCAGGTCCTGGCGTGCAACCAAACTGATGAGTGTTGAGCGTCGCCGACAGATTACAAGGGTCAACGGTCAAACCGGCATCAGCGGTCGCAGCGCCACCGGGCTTGAGCCTTTCACCCGTGCCTCCGCAACCGAGCGTGCCTGACAACGCCAACGCAAGAGCCATGGAACTTACGGCCGTCGGCCTTGCCGAAATGCTTGCCCAAAGTCGAGACATATCCCTTGAAACTCCCTTGCGCTTGCAGGCCAAACTGCGTAAGCAGTGTAGTTGGACGCGGTCGCGCTGGCAACCTCGAAGGCGCATAAATCCGCTGGGAAATTGCCATGAAAGCCGTCTTGCGCCGCTATGCAGGTAACCCCATCGTAACCGCCAAGGACTTCCCTCCGGAGGCCGGCATCAAACATGTGTTCAATTCAGGGGCAGTGAAGTGGGGCAAGAAATATATCATGGTCTGCCGTGTCGAAGACGCGGCCCTGTGCCCCAAAATGTGGGTCGCGGAAAGCGACGACGGCTATCACTTCGTGCCGCGGCCAAAGCCGGTTCCAGTACCGGACGATAACCCAGAATTCGCCGAGTACACAGCGGGAATGTACTACGACCCCCGGGTCACGGAACTTGAAGGCACGTTCTACCTGATGCACGCGGCGCACAGCAGCCACACGTGCCGCCTTAGCCTGATGGCCACCAAGGACTTCGAGAAATTCACCTGGGTCGGATTTGTTTCTGAACCCGACAATCGCAACGGCGTGCTCTTTCCCGAGAAGATCAAGGGGAGTTATGCCCGCCTCGATCGACCCAATACCGGCGAAAAACTCGGTGATATCTGGATCTCCTATTCACCGGATCTCATCCACTGGGGGCGGTCGCGTTGCGTGATGCGCAATTCGCAGGTTCACTGGGCCTGGTCCAAGATTGGGCCCGGCGCGGTCCCGATCAAGACCCGGGAAGGCTGGCTCAACATCTTCCACGGCGTGCGCACGCAATGCGTCCAGCATTACGTGTATCAGCTCGGCGTTTCGCTGCTCGACCTCGAAGATCCGTCGAAAGTAATCGCCCAGGCCAAAGGCGCTATTCTGGAACCCGAGGAACTATACGAACTCGTCGGGCAGACTCCAAGCGTCGTCTTTACGTCAGGCGCAGTCGTCGAGGACAACGGCGAAGTCAAAGTCTACTACGGCGGGGCGGATACCGTTCAATGCATTGCCACGACGAGCATTGACGAACTGCTGCACGCGTGCAAGCACCTCTAGCGACAGTACTGGTTTGCGACACCGCCACGACGCCAAGCGCGCCAAGATTTCGCCATAGGGAGATTTCCAAGATAAGTCCCCAAACATCTTGGCGACCCTTGGCGGTTCGTGGCGTCTTGGCGGCTTCCGAAAATGACTCAGGTCACCTTGACCTTCGCACGACCGCGATTGCGTTGCGGTCCAACAGGTTCTAGCGCACTCTGCCGAGCAGAGGATCCGATCCGTCCTGAATGAGCGATAGATTGCGTTCGATTAGCATCAGCCGTTGCTCTACGCATGCGGCCGAGCGTAGCGGATCGGGCGGGGTGTTCTTCGCGTAATCGACCAGTTTGTCGATTGAGGTGCGCGCGACGTGCACTCGAGTGTCGCTAGACGCGTAATAGATGAGCAACTCGCCTTTGCCACGGGCAACCGCCCCATTACAAAAAACGACATTCGAGACATCGCCGATACGCTCTTCGCCGACCGGGGCAATGAAATAGCCCCCCGGGCGATGCGTCACAATCCAAGGTTTCTCCAGGTCAGTCATGAACACGTAGAGCACGTACCGCAGCCCCGCGGCGCAGCCGCGTACGCCGTGCGCGATGTGAAGCCAGCCACAATCCGTCTTGAAGGGGTGGGGCCCCTGGCCATTTTTGGACTCTTTGATGGTGTGATACTGCCGATCGTCGATGATTGTTTCGGCCCCAATGACAGCCGGATCCATCGAATCGGACCATGCCCAGCCGATGCCGCCGCCGCTGCCCGCGTCGATAAAGCCGTCTTGGGGTCGCGTGTAGAAGGCATATTTTCCGTCAACGAATTCTGGGTGCAACACAACGTTACGTTGTTGCGGAGATTTGGACTTCAGATCCGGCAGACGCTCCCAAGTAACGAGATCCTTCGTGCGCGCGATACCGCACTGAGCGATGGCCGAGGAGAGATCGCCCTTGGATGCCGTGGGATCCTTTCGTTCGGTGCAGAACAGTCCGTAGATGAAACCGTCAGCGTGCCGAGTCAACCGCATGTCGTAGACGTTGACGTCGGGATCGCTGGTTTCCGGCATTACTAGCGGGCGATCCCAGAATCTGAAAGCGTCGATGCCGTTACTGCTTTCCGCCACGGCAAAGAAGGATTTTCGGTCGGCACCCTCGACGCGGCAGACCAGGAGAACTCTTCCCGACAGTTCAATGGCGCCTGGATTAAAGACTGCATTGATGCCCATCCGCTCGAGCAGAAACGGATTGGTGCGCCGGTCCAGATCGTAACGCCACAAGAGGGGGATGTGCTCGGCTGTCAGGACTGGGTGGATGAAGCGGTCAAATATCCCGTTGTTGTGGGTCTCATCAACCGGGTTCTTGCGTTCGACTAACTCATTATGCCTTTGCACCAAGAACCGGAGTCAACTCTCGAAATCCACTTGCATGGAGCTCTTTTACCGAAACACCCCTACGGCGTCCATAGCCAAGCCAATCATGAAGATGGCGCCGTAAGGGCAATGCAGGCACTGAGCGCACCCATTAAGGCTGAATACCGTCGCCGCGGGCCTCGCTACCCTCAAGGCCGCGCCGAAAGCAGTTAGATCTGGTTCCAGTCGGGGTGGGCCACGGCGCGACCAAAACCTCGCAACTTGCGCGGGCCAGGTACGCATCCCCGCATGTCGGCCCACTGGAAATTGGCTAACTTCCCCGCAAAACATTGGCTAAAGCGTTTTAGTGAGGTATGGTCCAGCTGGTTCGACCGGAGGATGATCGCATGATGCATTTCGTTAGATTCTTGAGCCTGGGCGCAGGAATTGCTGCTCTCTCGGTGTTCGGCGCTTGCTCGTCGGGTTCAGGCACCCCCACCACGGATGCAGGTCACAACAACATTGAGGGGACCGGCGGAGCCGGCGCCGGTGGAGATACCAGCATAGCGGACACGGGTGGAACCACAGGTACGGGTACGGGCACTTCCAATAGCCCTGGGACGGGCGGTACCACGAACGCCGGGGCCACTACGGTGATCGACTCATTCGACAATCTAACGCAGCAACAGCTATTCACACCGAGCAATTACGCTCCAACGGATTGTTCCCTGAATGTCGAAGTCCCCAAGGACTCGGGTACTTCACTTTCAGTTGACTGGTCCGGAAGTGTCAACGTCAATGCAGACTCAACGACTCCAGGTTCGATGAAACTTACTACCACGTTCACCAATTGGGATCAGAAGTGGGAGGTCAACATGACTGGCCCTACTGACAAGCAGGGCAACCCGCTCGATTTGACGAACAAGCTGGTAACAGCCGAGATTAGGATATCAGACCACGTTTCGCCCAACGCCAGCTATCCGTATGGGGCGCAGATATTCATCAAGACTGGTGGCTCCTATGTCTGGGGCGCCTCGAAATGGACGAACATCATGGCAACCAACACTTGGGTTCGGTTGGCGCTCGACACAGCGAACCCAGTCGGCGTGCCCGCCGGATCGACCTTTGACCCCACCCAGCCAGTGCAACTTGGCATTACGTTGAATACGGGTGGGGGAGGGGAAAACCCGTACTGCGCTGGCAACTACGGCGCAGCCTTTGGTTCGCCGCAGACGACCACCGCGTACATCGATCAGATTCAGGTCGAACCGCGGCCGTAGGTCGATTGAGCGAGCCAATCCGCCGCAAACATCAGGCCGCGCATCTCGTGGTACGACGCCTTCCACGGGTCGCCCTTGCGATCCCCGTATGACCCGAGTGTTCCGTCGGGAAGCACGCCCCAATAGTAGCCGCCGAAGTCCTTGTCGCGCTGGCCGTCTTCGATCCAATCGAGTGTGCGTTCTAGTCGATCCAGCGCGTCCGGTAGGACGGCGGCTCGATGCAGCCGGACCAGCGCGGGCAGCGCCTCGAATTGCACCCACCAAACCTTTTCATGGTCGAGCACGCGCACGGCAGGAATGCCCGCATTGAAGTAGCCCCCCTTTTCCGTGTCGAACCCCCATTGTGCGGAAGCCTTGCCCATGTCAAGTGCGGAGTTCGCAAAGGATTGTGCCAGCGCCTCGGCGACGCGCTGAGCATTGACCACGCGCATCGCCTCCAGAACGAGCCACGAAGTCTCCATGTCGTGACCGTAGCTTACGCGCGGCTCGCCCAATGGCGTGTAGTCCATGAGAAACTCAAGGTGCGCGTAGTTCAACGGCTGTCGATGTCGCGTGATCGTAAGTTCGGTGAATTCACGCAGCCGTTGGTGCAAGAGCTCGTTTTTGGACACCTCGCCAAGAGCGGTTAGCGCCTCCATCACGTGGATATGCGTGTTCGTTTCCTTGTTGGCGCCGGGCGTCTGCCAAGGCGGATCATTCGTCAAGTCGTACCCACCAAATCGCGGTTCATAGACTCGCTGGTCAAAGGCTTTGAAGCAGGCCAATGCGCGTTCGATGGCCGCCGGTTCATTGAAAACCCGTCCGAACGTTGACAGCGCATAGACTGCAAACGCTTGGGGGTACACCTGATGCACCGGATCAACGACGTCGCCGGCTCGGCTGACAATGCGGCAGAAACCGACGCCCGCCTCGTCACTGAAGTGCGCGATGATGAATTTGTACAAATCACGGGCGACGGCTTCGATTCGAGCGCTCTTCTCGCGCCGCTCGTACCAGGTTGAAAATGTCCACAAATGGCGAGATTGCTGGGTCAGCCATTTCTCGGTCGGGGCTGCAGGCTGGCCGCGGCGGTCGAGGTAACCATAAAATCCGCCGAATTGTTGGTCGGGTCCGTGCTTCAGCCAATACTCGACGTATGGCTCGGCGACGCGATTCATTCGCTCAGCCAGCGCCAATTCTTGTTTGCGATTCGCTTCAGTGGTTGTGCTAGCGGTGGCTGGCATAGGTCGGCTTTCGACGGCTTCTTTTGTCGTGACGGCACGTCTGGCACAAGGCGGCGCCCGCCACGATAGCCGGTTTACCCCCAAAATCCAGCCATTGTGTCCGTCTGATCGGCAGTGACTGAGTTCCGGCCCAAATCACGCTTTTGCCCGCAATCGGAGGCTTGCGGTCTTGGGCAGCTTCATCTCGTGGGTCAGAGGGTCCCGAGTCCGCTGACGGTGGGAAGGATTGCGAAATACCAATTATTACGATAGTAAAACGTTTTAGTCTACCGGAGTCGAAGTCTCGAGGGTGCCCCATGGAAATTCGAGTTCAAAGCTTGCAGCAACCCAGGATCGGAGTGCCGGCGACCCCAAAACGAAACAAGTGTTGCACCCGCGTCAAGTTTTCAGGTCACCGTGTGCCGGGTCGGGCCCCGGGACTCCCGCTACTGCTGAGCGCAGCAGTAGTGACATTGGCGGCCACGGGTTGCTTGCGGTTCAAGCAGCCGCAGTCCGCGTCGAGCAGTTCGACACCCGTCAAGTACATGGACATGTCGGACAAGAACACTGCACCGACCATTGTTCCAACGAATCAACCGAATGCCGTCTTCGAGGTTGACGGGAAGGCGTTCTGCTTTCAAGGCACCAATAACTACTACCTGAATTTCAAGAATCGCGAGATGGTCAATGATGTCTTTGCTCGCGCCAAGCGCCTCAACTTGCGCGTCATGCGCATGTGGGCGTACATCGATCGCGGATCGCTGGATAATACGGTCCCACCCGTTAACCCGGGTGACCACCACGACGGAACCAAGGGAGGGTACTATACGCAGTACTGGGACACCGCTGCCCAGCGACCCGCTTACAACGATGGCCCCACGGGCCTAGAAATGGTCGACTACGCCCTACATGCGGCGCGCCAAGCCGGCATCAAGGTCATCCTCGTGCTTACCAATAACTGGAAAGACTTTGGCGGCATGGATCAGTACCTGACCTGGTACGGGCTGAAGAAACACTGGCAGTTCTATACGGATGAACGGGTCAAGGGCGCGTTCAAGGATTGGGCGGCGCACCTCATCAATCACAAGAATACGATCGACGGCATGCTCTATCGCGATGACCCGACGATTTTCGCCTGGGAACTCGCCAATGAGCCCCGCACCCGCAACTACACTAGGTTTGACGCGCCCGAAGGCTGGGACATCAGTATGATCCCGCGCTGGGCGGACGAGATGAGTCGCGCTATTCACGCGCTCGACCCGAACCACATGGTGGCCGTCGGCGATGAGGGGCAATTCGCCGAAGGGAAGAAACACGATTTTTACTCAGGCAAAGACGGCGTGGATCACAAGGCCCTTTTGGCGTTGAGGGGCATTGATTTCGGGACATTTCATCAGTACCCCGAAACGTGGGGCACAGGGATCAAGTGGAGTTACGAGTGGGTCCACGACCACATCAAAGCGGCATTGGCCGCCAAGAAGCCCACGGTCATGGAAGAGTACGGCATCATCGTTAAACGTGAAACGGGCAAAGGGCTCGACCCAGGCAAGCCCAACTATGGCGAAGAGAAGCGGCTCGTGACGTATCAACGCTGGAACGACATGATGCTAGAGGAAGGTGGGGCAGGTTCCATGTTCTGGATCCTCGTTGGCAAGATGGAAAATGGAGACATCTACCCCGACTACGACCATTTCACCGTCTACGAAGGCGAGAAGAGCGGCGACTTGATCAAGCAATACGCGGAGAAATTCGCTACCTCAGCGCGGGCCTGCCTGCTCGCCCCCGCGGCATCCGGTGCGCCAAGCCCGTTTGCTCGCGTGCGCCACTTGCCGGGAACGGAAGCTGTTGCCATGCGCCTCGCCATGGCGCTCCCTGCGGAAAATGGCGGCTGGGTAACGCAATGGTGAACGGCTAATCATCCCGTCGGCGGTCGCGAGTCCGACGCCGCCAGTGGCCACGTGCCGCAACGACAAGGTCAAGAAACCGAGGCGGCCCGCGGCGCGTACAAGTAATGTATCGTGCGGGTACCTCACGTGAGCGTTGGTCATTACCCGCTGAGTAGTTTTCGTCCTCTAACCTCGCGAGTCGAATTCACATTTCGTTCGTCGAGCCCGTGGCGCTGTCACAGTTTCTAGCGTTGGTGCAGAAGTGGGGGTGCTAGCCATGAGATTGCCACACCTGAGTTTGCCGAACACATGGATCTGTAGTTTGATTGTTGCACACATGGGGTGCTTGCCGACGGACACGAGGCCACCACCAGCGAGCGTGTTCGTTCAGGCATCCCCCAACGACGCACTTCGCAATGGCTTCACGACGGATGACGGTTGGTACATCGAGTTTTCCCGATTCCTGATGTCACTGGGGTATTCAGCGCTGCTTGAAAGCGGCTCATGCACCCCCTACTCGGACGCGCACTATTCGCGAATACTTGATTTGCAGCAATCGGCGCCGCAAAAGGTCAGTCTAATCTACGGCCTGGGCCAATGCGGCTTTTCTTTCGGCGTGGTTCACCCGAATGCAGACTCGATTGTCGGCATTGGGGTGACACAGCAAGAGGCGCAGATGATGCAAACCGCAGGCTCCGATAGGTATACGGCGCCATCGGGGCAGCTTACCGGAATCAATACGTACGTTGTGGGCGTCGCAACCCGCGGCAGCGAGCGCAAGACCTTTGCATGGTCGTTCCGGCAAGATTATGCATATCAAACCTGCCTTTCTCTGACGGACGCTGGAGTCTCGCAAGGACTCAACTTGCGCAGCAACGATTCGGACCTGGTCGATCTCTTGGTTCGGGGGGAAACGTTGTTTCAGACGGATGTCGATGCGACTCGCGCGAAATTGCATTTTGAGCCGATGGCGGAGGCCGATACGCTGCTTGGCAATAATGACGGCGATGTAACGTTGGATGAATTGGGCCTGGTTCGTATTTCGGAGCAGGTCAGTCCCACCGGCGTTGTCTCTGACGGTGGTCCGAATGTCCTCTTGGCAGTGCTCGATGCGGGTGACATCAGCACGTCGTTGTTGCCCGGTGATGCCTTGGACGCGTCCGTAAACGACTACGTGGCGGCCGATGGGGGTGTGACAACTGTCAGCACACTGGAGGATTTCGTGTATCAGATTCTGTTTTCGACCAGCGTGCACTATCAAGACACGGGTCGCTGTGCCTCGGTCGTCGCTCGAGTTGGGCGGGGCAGTTAGCGCCACGCCATGTCGCCCGTCATCGGCCGACACACCTTGCGACAGGCTAGCGCGCCCCGACGCGCCCCAGCCCAAATCAGCCAAATCATTCGTGGTGGGCCGGTCGCTCTGACGCAATCACGTGGATGATTCGCCCACATTTGTGACCCGAATGGCTTTACAAAGTCTATCGAGTTGCATAAGGTCCGCCGGCCGTGACTCCATTTGGCTCCCACGATGCGCCCAACGACTCGCCGCTGCATGAGCCTGTCGGAGCGAGTGACAACACAAACCGCAGCGTTGGCGACGTGCAGCGTGCGAAAGGACTGAACGTGACGTCTGACGTCGTGGACGTATCCATCGTTATTCCCGTCTACAACGAAGAAGCCATCCTGCATGCAGCCATTGTCGATTTGCGCGAACGCTTGGTGGATGTTCCGTGGACCTATGAGATTGTGATCGCCGAAAATGGGTCGCGCGACAGTACGCTGCAAATCGCCCAATCGCTGGCCCAGAAGTACGGGCAGGTCAGGTACATTTCCGTTGGCGAGCCCAACTACGGCCGGGCACTGCGCGAAGGCATTGAGGCGGCGCGGGGTGAGTATGTACTTTGCGACGAGATCGACCTTTGTGACGTGATATTTCAACGTCGCGCCGTCGAATTGTTGCAGTCGAAGCAAGCGGACTTCGTTATTGGCTCCAAGCTGATTGGAGGTGCCAAAGACGAGCGCCCCATGTTCCGTCACATGGCCAGCCAACTCTACACCCAATTGCTGCGTCTTTTATTGGGTTTTCGCGGCACGGATACGCATGGTCTCAAGGCGCTGCGACGCGATCTTATTGTGCCGGTGGTCAAGGCCTGTGTGGTTAACCGGGACGTCTTCTCGAGTGAATTGGTGATACGCGCCGATCGCTCTGGCCTTCGCATGCTGGAAATTCCGGTTCGAGTCATTGAAAAGCGGCCTCCGTCAATCAACCTGTTGCGTCGCGTGCCGCAAGTCGTCAGAAACCTCGCTCGGTTGACTTGGGCGATCCGGTTTGCGCGGTAGTCGCTTCGCCCCCCCGCCGACGTCCGGTATGGACTTAGCCTTGATTCGACGGATCTGGTTTCGCTGGCAGCAACAGTGACAGCGCGATGCCAAGTGAGAGCAAGCCCAGAACGACACCCAGGCTTATTGCGTTGGGAATGTGCCAAATACGGTGCAGTCCAATCTTGAACCCAATGAATATGAGCACCAGCGACAGGGCGAAATCCAACTTGTGAAAACGATCGATCATGCCGGAGAGCAAGAAGAACAGGGCGCGCAGCCCCAGTATCGCCAGGATATTTGAGGTGTAGACGATGTACATGTCCTGGGAAATTGCCAACACCGCTGGGACGGAATCAACAGCAAAGATGATGTCGGTGAACTCAATAGCAATCAGCACCAGCAAGAGCGGCGTCGCATAACGGGCACCGGGACGCATTGTGAAGAATCGGTCGCCGTCGAATTCATGGGTCGTCCGCAAGTACTTGCGAGCCATTCGAAAGACCAAGCTGTTTTCCGGGTCGCTGAATTCCTTGTCTTTCTTGAGCAGTTTGACACCGCTGAACACAAGGATTGCTCCAAACACGTAGGCCGTCGCGCTAAAGTGGTGCAAGAGCGCGGCACCCGTGAAAATAAAGATGCCGCGCAACACAATCGCGCCGAACACCCCCCAGAACAACACACGGGTCTGCATCGCGTCCAGCACACGGAAGTGCCGGAAAATCACCAAGAACACGAAAAGGTTATCTACGGACAGAGACTCTTCGACAAGGTAGGCCGTTACAAAAGTGACGCCGCTGGTGGTCCCGAATCGGTACGTAACCCAGACAGCGAACGCAAGCCCGAGCGCGATCCAAAGGCCGCTTCGCGTAAGTGCCTGCCGAAAGCCCATCACGCCACTCGCGCTTCGGCAAATGAGACGGTCTACAACCATTGCGCCAACAATGCCGCCAGCGAATACTATCCAGTTGACTAGGCTGGCTGACGTTGGCATGGAGCCGGTCGTAACATGCGGCTTTCGAACACGCCCGACCATTGCGCGCGCCGCCAGCCGGAAACGCAAATGACGGCCGTGTGTGCGACTAGGGAAGGCCTGAAATTATAGAGCGGCCATAAGACCAACCAGACTTCACGAATGCCACGGGTGGGAGTCCCACTAGCGTCCCGCGACCTCATAGTAGTAGTGGCGCGGCGTAGCGGAGAACCCGTGATGTGTGCAGTTTGCGGAGAAACGACCGCGACTGAAGCCAAGAGACCAGTCATTGTATTGTCCGCGTTCGTAGCCGAATGACGACCCATCATCCTGCCAATAGCGGCCGCGCGCGCGGCTGCCATAGCAGCGAAATGTGATGGGGGCGTCGGCTAGTTGCTCCGTGTGTTGCACGGAGCCCGCGAGTGGCAGTATGGCGCCGGATCTCACGAAGGCTGGCGTGCTGTCCACGCGGTACTCTACCTCGTGAAACTGCCCGCCCGTGACGGCAGGGCCCCCGTCGAACCCGTACCAAAGCCCATCCGGCAAGTAGACAGGTTGACGACTCTTGCCGCGCTGAACGATGGGAGCCACCAACAAATCGGAGCCAAGCATGAATTGATCGTCCAACTGACGTGCCGTCGGGTCACCCGGATAGTGCCAAGCCATCGGGCGCATGAGGGGTGCTCCGCTTTCGCGATACTCGACGAACAGCCGTTCGAAATACGGTAGAAGCTGGTATCGAACGTTGAGCAGCCGCCGAATTGCATTTTCCGCCTCGGCCCCGAATGTCCAGGGTTCTTGACGCCTGCCATTGAGAGCACAGTGGTTGCGGCAGAATGGGTAAAAAATGCCCGCTTGATACCATCGAATCAAAAGCTCGGCGTCAGCGCTTCCGCCGAATCCTCCAATGTCCACTCCGCAGAACGCCACACCGCAAAGGCTGACGTTGAGGAGCATGGGAATGCTGAGACGCAGGTGTTCGAACCAGGACGTATTGTCCCCTAGCCAAACGGCCGCGTAGCGTTGAATGCCTGCATAGCCAGACCGACTCAGGATAAATGGCCGCCTGTCTGGATGAACCCTGCGCGCGGCCTCGTGCGTTGCCCTTGCCATCTGCTGGCCGTAAACGCCGCGAACTTCGAAATGGCCAATCTTGCCGTCGCCGTCGTTCTGAAGAAACAATTGATTTTCGTCTGTTGGTAAGTCCTGGGCATTGGTCCTCAAAGGCCGCTGGTTCCCAAACAACGCCGGCTCGTTCATGTCATTCCAGATGCCAGCTACGCCGCGCGACAGCAAGAACTCGAGTTTGCTGCCCCACCATTGTCGGACCTTGCTTTGCATGAAGTCCGGCAAGCACGCGGGCCCCGGCCAGACCTTGCCTACGAACAATGAACCGTCGGAGGTCGTGCAGAACGTATTGAGCCGGCGGCCCTCTCGGAAGGTTGCATCCTTGGTCGAATGGCTTACTCCGGGGTCAACGATTGTCACGGTTCGAAATCCGATTCGGGATAAATCGGCGATTAACCGTTCAAAGTGAGGAAATCGCTTCCGGCTGACGGTAAAAACACGGTAGTCCTCCATGTAATCGATATCGAGAACGACCGCGTCACACGGGATACTCCGACGCCGGAATTGCTTTGCCACGTCGCGTACGGCAGTTTCCGTCGGATAGCTCCAACGACTCTGGTGGTGTCCAAGGCTCCAGAGGGGGGGCAAGTTACCGCGCCCCGTCAAACGAGTAAACGCTTCAACGACGCGCGTCAAGGGCGACCGAGCGAACCAGTAGAAACTCCACGCTCGGCGAGTCAACAGCCGCACCCTGACCTGCCCGCTTCTCTCGGAATCCAAATCCCAGCTCTGAGGCGCAGGGCTGTCGAGAAATGCTCCATAGGCAGCAGACTTTCCGAGAACCAATAGCAGCGGAATGCACTTATACAGTGAATCGCTCGATTCGAGGTGCAGATCGTCGTCAGTGGCAAATAGCGTGTGTATCCTGCCGCGCAGATTCAACCCGCTATACCGCTCGCCAAGCCCCCAGCACAATTCTTGGGGATGAAGCTTCCACTCCAAAGACCAGCGACTTTCTGTCTGCTGTTGCCATTGGACGGGAACTTGAGAGGGGGCTAGGCCGAGGCGCTTCCATTGGAGTTCTGCCTTTTCATCGACCGCGTGGCTCGTCGGTGGTTTCGCGCCCCGTGGTACCACCGTCATTCTGTAAAGGGGAACGCCGGCAACCGTCGCCTTGTCGTATTGCAGCGTTCCGCGAAACAGGTTCTTGGTGCGGGACGTCTTCGGTCGTCGTGATTTTGGGGCAAGCCTCGCTGCAACCCAAAAATCGTCAGTGTCTTCTGCCATTTCCGGCCCAAACGACGGCGTATCCAAAACTTGATTCAAAGCTCGATGAGTTTCATGCGTCAAGGTTGCTAAGACAGGCGGCTTTTGTAGTCGTCATAGCCGAATCGCCGCACTACTTGTTGCTTTCCGGTTTTTGGCTCGAACAAGACAATGGACGGCAGTCTTACGCCGTTGAAGGTCGTGGTCTTGACCATGGTGTAGTGGGCCATGTCTTCGAATATGAGGCGATCGCCGATCTGCAACGGCTTGTCGAATGAATAATCTCCTATGACGTCGCCCGCGAGGCAAGTGAGGCCGCCAAGCCGAACCGTGTACGGCTTCACTCCGGGGTCGGCACCGCCCACGATTCTCGGTCGGTATGGCATTTCCAGAACGTCGGGCATGTGTGCAGTTGCCGAAGTGTCAAGGATTGCGATCGGTTGCCCGTAGTTGACGACGTCGAGAACCGTGGATACGAGCCAACCAGCGTTCAACCCAATGGCTTCGCCCGGCTCGAGGTAGACGCGCTTTTTCCATTTCTCGCGAAAGCTGCGAATAACGCGCACCAGGCGTTCCACATCATAGCCAGGACGCGTTATCAAATGACCCCCACCGAAGTTGACCCACTGTACACGTTCAATGAACGGTGCGAAATTGTGTTCGACCGATTCCAACGTGCGTTCCAGGGCATCACTGTCTTTTTCACAGAGGTTGTGAAAGTGCAGCCCGTTCAACTCCTTCAAGACGCCGCCGATCATCGCGCGACGAGGCACGCCAAGCCGTGAACCGGGTGCACATGGATCGTACAAATCGACCGCAGTCTCGCGGTGCTCGGGGTTGATGCGTAAGCCCACCTGCATGGTTCGGTTGGGACCGCCCAGGCTGGGCAGGAACCGCTCGAGTTGAGACACTGAATTGAACACGATATGGTCAGCCAGTGTCGCGAGTTCTTCAATGTCCGCGGCCGAAAACGCAGGCGCATAGGCATGAACTTCCTTGCCAATGAATTCTCGAGCTAGCCGAGCTTCTGCGACCGAGCTGGCAGCAGCGCCGCTCAAAACGGCCTCAACTAGTGAGAACGTGCTGTGTGCTGCAAACCCCTTGAGTGCAAGGAGTATTCTGCAATCCGCCCGCTCTTGCACCGAGCCCAGCAGTGCCAGATTCTCTCGCAAGAGTCCCTGATCAATGACGTAGGCGGGTGTCTCTATGTCGGCTGGGTTGAACGACAGCATGCTCCGGTTAGCCCTCGCGAATATCCCAAGGTAGGCCGTAACGGTTCAGTGCGTCCATGAAGGGATCGGGGTCGAGCTGTTCCATATTGAACACCCCGTGGCCGCTCCACTTGCCGGTCAGCATCATCAGGGCGCCGATCATTGCCGGCACTCCGGTCGTGTACGAAACGGCCTGTGCGCGCACTTCCTTCCAGCACTGCGCATGGTCGCAGACATTGTAGATGAACACCCTGCGGGGCTTTCCGGACTTCGTTCCTATAATTTCGCAGCCGATACTGGTCTTTCCGGTGTACCCAGAACCGAGGCTGGCAGGGTCCGGCAACAGCGCTTTTAGAAATTCAACGGGTACGATTTTGCGACCCTGAAATTCGACTGGATCGATGCGTGTCATGCCCACGTTTTGAAGCACACGCAGGTGAGTCAAGTACTGTTCACCAAAGGTCATCCAAAATCTGATCCTCTTCAAACCTCGAATATTCAGGACCAGACTCTCGAGTTCTTCGTGATAGAGCAAATAGGCTTTGCGGACACCAACCCCTGGAAAGTCGTAGTCCATCTTGACGCTGAGCGGTTCCGTCTCATGCCACGCGCCGCCTTCCCAGTAGCGGCCTCTTTGAGTGATCTCACGAATATTGATCTCGGGATTGAAGTTCGTTGCGAATGCATGGCCATGATCGCCGCCGTTGCAGTCGAGGATGTCAATGGTTTCGATCTCATCGAAAAGGTGTTTCTGCGCGTACGCGCAGTAGACGTTCGTGACTCCCGGATCAAAACCCGACCCGAGAAGTGCCATGAGCCCAGCGTCGCGAAAGCGGTCGTGGTACGCCCATTGCCATTTGTACTCGAATTTTGCGACGTCTTTCGGCTCGTAGTTGGCCGTATCCACGTAAGGGACCCGAGCCGCCAGGCAAGCGTCCATGATGTGAAGATCTTGGTAAGGCAGCGCTACATTGATGACAATGTCGGGCTTGTGCCGCTGTAGCAAACCCAGCATTTGCGCTGAATCGTCGGCATCAACTTGGGCGATTTCGATTGAACGCCCTTGAAGCGTGGCGACATCTTTGGCGATGCGTTCGCAACGTGAAAGAGTGCGGCTTGCAAGCACAACCTGCTGGAACACATCGGGCAACTGGGCGCACTTGTGCACAACGACATTTCCAACACCACCGGCCCCGATGATTAGAACCTTTGTCATGTCGATTCCTTTACCAGCGTTTGACGACAAACCCATGACGTCGTCGATTCGGTTCGACCGCGCCGAACTTACGTTCTGGGCCAATCGAGTGCAAAACGCCCACCCGCCTTGACCATTGCGTCGCTTGGCGGCCCCGAATCGTCCGATCCTGGGCTAAGTGGAATCGCGTTCCACACAAGCAATGCGCCGCATGCGCAACATTTGCACTTTGTTGTCTATCGTAGCTGGAACTGTCTGACGTGGTGGCGCTGCCCGAAGGTCGATGAACGACAGGCCGGCTTTTGATTAGTACATAGGGCCGAATGGCGCCTCCAGCCCACGAATTCGGTGTTTCAATTGACTGAATTGTTCCGAGAGACATTCATCGTGAACGACCCGAACACGCCGGGGAACGAAGCGGCATCGGTGGTAGCAAGCCATGGCTTCATAGACATTCCAGAGAAGCTAGACGGGATTTCTCGTTTTCAGCTGGCATGAAAGTGAATTCCATCGGATACACCGCGAAGGGGCTGTCGGATGCTGTTATTCACGGGAATTGAGAGCTGGTCGCCAATGTTCGCCGCGTTAACTTCGATCACCAGTGCGGGGCAAGCCTTCTTTGGGGGGTTGCATCACTATTGGACCCATTGATTCAAGTGCCATGTTGGATTTGACATCGGTGACCGCGAGATCTATTTGCTCGGGGCAACTGAAACAGCCAAAGCTCCGGGTTTCTGGAGTTCGGATGGGAGTTCAATGAGTTTGCGTCCCAAAACCGAGTTTCCCCGACAAATTATGGTTCGGGGGGGTTGCTTTGGGAGGCCGGCCTTTATAGAGGTATTGCTGTGACACGAACGCTTCGAGGCGCTTGTATCGGCTATGGGTTTATATCGGAAGGAGGGCACTCTCCGAGCTACCGACTTCGGGCCCAAAACCCCGGGGACTTCGCGATTGTCGCGGTAGCGGACATCACGCCGGCGCGTCGTGCCGCCGCCGCGAAGGCTTATCCAAAGGCAAAGCTGTATGACAGTTGGGAACGTCTGCTTGACGAGGAGTCGAGAAACCTTGATTTCGTCGACATCACGACGCCCCCCTACGCGCACGCGGAGATCGCACATGCCGCGTTGGATTGTCGGCTGCACGTACTTTGCGAAAAGCCACTAGCCGCCAGCGCGAAACAGGCACAGCTGATGGCGGCGCATGCCGCGCGCGCACACCGGGTCCTCTTCCCCTGTCACAACTATCGCCATGCGCCGGTGGTCAAGGCCGTACGATCCATTCTTCTACAGGGCATTATTGGTAAAGTCCAACTTGTTACATTGCAGACATTCCGCCCGACGCACGCCAAAGGAGTCGCTGAATGGCGACCTGACTGGAGGCGTGAACGCAAGTACTCCGCCGGCGGCATTGCAATGGATCACGGAAGTCACACGTTGTATCTCGCATTTGAGTGGCTGCGTTCGTACCCAACGAGCGTAACGGCAAAAGCCACGACCATTGGCGATTTCGATACGGAAGACAATTTCAGCTGTTCGCTCACGTTCCCAACCGGTATTGCGGTCGCCCACCTCACTTGGACCGCCGGCGCACGTAAGGTACTCTACACGCTTCACGGCGATCGGGGAGCCATCACCGTCGATGATGACGAAGTCAAGGTTTTGACGGCGCAACCCAGCGATATCGGCAATTGGGGTTCGCAGCTGGTTCCGTCGCATTGGATGGATGCCAGCCATCGCGAATGGTTCAGCAGTCTGCTCGACGACTTCAGGAGTGCCATTGAGTCGAATCAATGGGTCAGCGCGGACACCATTGATTCGGTCATGTGCATGGCTACGATCAACACGGCCTACGCTTCGGCTCAGCAGGGTGCGCGCGAGTTGCCAATCAAGGACGCAGCCTCTCTCATGAAGTCGTCCGACGTGGAGCGCGCACACAGAAGTCCGAGCGTGGTCTTCAATGATTGCGCATCGCGGCCATGACGGCCCTGTCGCTATTCGAGTTGCTCCCGCTTTGGATACTTGGGGCTGCGGTGTTTGCGGTGTTTGCCGCCTACGCCGCCCGTGTTCTGCTATTGGGGCGAGCCACCGATCCGCGCGTTCAACGTGAGCGCGCAACGCTGCTGCTCGGGACGTTTCCCATGGAGGCCATGCACTGGGCGCTGCGCGGAGTGGGCTCCGGAATTGCGAAACTGGGCGTATCACCGGATTCTATAACCTGGGCCTCCTTGGTGCTGTCGGTCACGACCGTGCCCTTGGCGGCGACCGGCCATTTCGATTGGGCCGCGCTCGCGCTTGCGCTAGGCGCTGCCGGGGATGCGCTTGACGGAATTGTGGCCCGGCGTCGCCGGCTCTCCTCGGATAGCGGCGAGGTGTTCGATGCCGTCGTGGACCGTTATGCCGACGCGATGCCCCTGGTCGGCCTAGCCTTCTACTATCGAACGAATCTGATAGGGCTTGGGGTCATGCTCGGCGCCATGCTCGGCAGCGCACTTGTCAGCTACGTTCGGGCCAAAGCCGAGGCCATGCAGTTGTCGCTACCAGGTGGACTGATGCGGCGTCAGGAACGGCTGGTCTATATCGGCGTTGCCTTGGCACTTGGTCCCTATTTGCGGCTGCCGCAACTGCCCTTCGACCGGCCATTTACGGTTGCCATCATTGCTCTGGTGGCGATTGTCTCCAATGTTGCGGCCGCTTTACTGACCCGAAACACGCGCGTGCTATTGGCGAAGTCCGGCCGAGGCCCACAAAAGTAGAAAGACAAGGTAACTTGCTTTGGTAGCACAGGTCGAAGGCATAAAAGCGCAAACCAAGAAGCATCTTCGTGTCGTGGGTGACGTCCCAGGCCCACGTTCGAAGGCATTAAGGGCACGTGAAGCAAAGGTCCTTGCCCCTGGCTCCCAAGCGATCGCTGCGTATGCCGGCATTGCTGTCGAGTCTGGCCAAGGGTGCGAAATTCGCGACGTTGACGGTAACGTGTTCTTGGACCTTGCGGCTGGGATATGCGTTGCGGCGCTCGGTTACGCGCACCCGCGCTACGTGGACGCAATTACGGCCCAGGTTCGCTTGATTCACGCAGGATCATTGACCAGTCAAGCGCGCGTTTCGGCACTTGAGAACATAGCGTCAGTCCTGCCAAAGGGCCTCGACCGCGTGCAGTTCTATTCGGGCGGGTCAGAGGCCATCGAAAGTGCTATCCGGTTGGCACGCGCGTACACGGGCAAGACGGAAATCCTGTCATTTTGGGGAGGCTTTCACGGCAAGACTGCCGGGACGCTGGCACAAATGGGCAGTTCGTTCAAATGGGGGCTGGGGCCGCTGGCTCCGGCCGCGTACCTGGCGCCCTACGCGGATTGTTCACGGTGTCCGTTTCGCGCGACTTATCCAGAGTGCGGGCTTCTTTGCGTCGAGTTCGTTCGGGACAAGCTCAAGGCTGAATCGACGGGTAGCCTTGCTGCCGTCTTGATTGAGCCCATGCAAGGCACAGCCGGGAATATCGTGCCTCCGCCTGAGTTTCTTCCGGCGGTTGCGGAGTTGGCTCGCGAACGCGGCGCCCTGCTTATTGCCGACGAAATGATCACTGGCTTTGGACGCACCGGGCGTTTCTTCGGGGTTGAACATACCGGTGTAGCTCCCGATATCATGACGGTTGGAAAGAGCCTCGGCGCAGGGTTTCCGGTATCGGGACTTGTCGCGCGGGACGACATTACGCAGGCCAAGCCTTGGTCGAACCCCAGCTTCTCGTCGTCGAGCTACGGGGGCAATCCGCTGGCGGCCGCCGCCGTTGCCGCTAGTGTTGGAATCATTCGCGACGAGGGCCTTGTCGAAAATGCTCGACGGGTTGGCGATTTACTGAAGAACGGCTTTACGGCAATCAGCCAGCGTTTCCCTGTCGTAGCCGATGTTCGCGGCGAAGGCCTCTTAGTTGGCTTCGACCTTGTCGAACCGAAGACAAAGACGTTCTGGGACGCATCGCGGTGTCAAACCCTGTTTCAGGCGCTGCTTCGGCGCGGCCTGATAACCATGGCTTATGCCCCGCGCGTTCGCATCAATCCACCGCTCGTCTTGAACCTCGAACAGGCAAAGGAAGCGCTAGCCATATTCGAAAGCGCCCTAGCGGAAGTCGCGGCAGTGTAGCAGCCGGTTCTGATGACTAGCCAGCTTGAGGTAAGTCCGCTATGACGGTCGGCGTCCGAGTAGCAGCGATGGGCATCAAACAGTCGAATCGAGTCGAGCGGACGCTCGCGCGCGCGGCGGCCTCCTCGTTGCTTGCCACGTTGGTGGACGCTTTGGTCTATCAATTGGGCCTATTCGTGTTGGTGGGCAGATATGGCGCGTGCGCGGCAATCGCCGCTGTCGCAGGCGCGGTGACTAACTTTCTCGTCAACCGGCACTGGACATTCGCGGCCACGGGGCAATCGGTGTTTTGGCAAGCCAGCCGCTACGCCATCGTATCGTTGGCGACGTTTGGTTGCCTGCGATTTCTTCTCTGGCTGTTCATCGAAATAGGGTCAGTCGGGATGCGAATCGCTTGGATTCCTGCCAAAATCCTCGCCTTCCTCTTGGTCAGTTTTCCCTTGCAGCACGTTTGGGTTTTCAAAGCAAAATCATCATGAGACTCTGGCGTCACATGCGGGCGTTGTGGCCTCGGTACACGCTACTGCCCGTGGCCCCGTTCGGTCTATGGACTCTGTTTTGGCTGGGGCGTGGCCAGCTGCGCTGGGATCATATGGCCGTGTTCCTCATTGCCGTGATCACGGCTTACGGAGGGAAGACGGCCAAACGTTTGTATTTTGGCGCGCTTCCAATTGGACTTGTGGGTCTTCTCTATGACGCGATGCGCTTCGTGAAAAATGTGGGCTTGTCCGAGCAGACCGTACACGACTGTGATCTGCGCGCGCTCGAGATGTCCCTGTTCGGGATGACCTCAGCGGGCGTGCGTCAGACGTGGCACGATTGGTTGCAGGCCCACGCAACGGCAGGCTTCGATATTTTCTTTGCGATACCCTACGGAGTCTTCTTGTACGTCGTGTTTGGCTTCGAGATATTCCTGTTTGTAAAGAACTATCGCGGCGCGCTGCGATTTGCCTGGGGCTTCTTCCTCTTGAATGTCCTCGGGTTTATCACCTACCACGTGTACCCGGCGGCTCCCCCTTGGTACTATCATCAGTATGGTTGCCTCGTGAACCTGAATGCGCACGCAAGTCCTGGCGCGAATCTACTGCGCGTCGATCAAATGATGGGGGTTGCCTATTTCACCGGGTTTTACGGCCGATCCAGCGACGTCTTTGGGGCTGTGCCGTCGCTGCACGTTGCGTATCCCCTCTTGATGATCATCGAGGGTTGGACCGGCCGCAATTGGATCCGTCGCATCGGTCTAGTTGCGTTCTATTTGTGGATGTGTATGGCTGCCGTCTATTTGGACCACCACTGGGTTATCGACATCATTCTTGGAACTCTCTACACGCTGGTGGTCGCTGTCTTCACGAGGAGAATCCGCGCACTTAGGGAACCCGTTGCCTTAAAGGATGCAGTGGTCGCGTAGCCCAGGGCAAATATGCGGGCGATTGGCCTTTAGGCCTGTTGGCCGTTTCGCTCGAGTTTGGGCAGCACGGGGCTCTACCAAGACGCAAGGCGTGATTCTTTGGTCGGGATCGCAATTGCATTGGGCTAACATGGGGTTGCAAAACCAAGAAAGGACCCACCATGTTCGTTCGATTCACGGCCCTACGCGGTTGGCACACAGTCACCGTTCTATCCGCAATTGCGGCAATCGTAGCCTGCGCTGCCACACAGCGAGGTGCTTCGGATGCCAACATGGCCAGTGCAAATGCAAAGGCTGCCGACGGTGCAAAGCTGTTTGCGCAGCAATGCGCCGGCTGCCACGGGCAGCGTGGGGAAGGGTCGAAGGCCCCTGAGATCATGGGTTCTGGTGCGTTGCCCACCTATCCCAAGCAATCGAGCTTGGGAAATAATGCGGCATTAGCGGACCCATCGGAATTACAGCTTCGCGAGGCAACGCGTACCGCTGGCGCGCCGAAACGGGAGCCATTCAATACGGCGCAGGATGTTTATAACTACATCAGCAAACGCATGCCGCTCAAGGCGGCGGGGAGCCTGAAGCCCGAGGAATACTGGTCCATACTGAACTTCATGCTGGTTGCCCACGGCGCGGTGGTTCCTGCCGATGGCGTCAACGCAAACAACGCAAGTACCGTGCAGCTTGCGGCGCCGTGATGGCCTGTAGCGTCACTCGTCCATCGGGGCGTGTGACTCTCTGCGAGTTCACGCCAGTGGCGTGCACTACGTGGAACACTTGACGTACATGCCGCCGCTTTTTTCCGAGCACTTGCAACCGCCGCCCAACATCTCATTCAGGCATGCACAACTGGCGGTGTGGGTACACTTGGAAAGCGATTGGCAAGTGGGCTGTTTCGACGATTCATCGCAGAAGAACCCCGAAATGCAGATTCCGGACCCGCATAGGAAACAACTCCCATTGCTGCAGTCTGGCCCGGGGGTTTCGTCGTTGCTTGCTTCATCAGCAACCGCGGGCTTGCTCTTCTCGGTCGTCGTTGATTTTGAGACTACTCCTTTGGAACCCCCACAACCAAGTTGCATGAGGCTAGCGAAAAGCAAGACTGGCAACAGTTGTTGATGCGTGTGCGTCATGGCGGGTAAGGCGTAGTATGGCCCAACACCGATGGCTGTCTCAAACCAACTTTTCGAGCGTTGAGTCGGCGTCAAGATTCGGCCTGGGAAGCCCGGCGGCCAGCCCTCCGAGCGCCTGCTCAATGCGCGCGCGGTCTTCAGAATTCGGCGCCTGATGCCGCGCGCGCGCCACCACATAGCGGACGAGGGTCGCCTCCAGGCTGGAGAGTGCCGTCGTTCGGGAGAAATTCAACTCTGGCACAATGTAGCGAATGAGAACGCGGCCGTCTGCCAAGACCTGTTCGCCGACGACTTGACCCCGCCGACCGGAAATACCCACCAATTGCCGAATAATGCCACGGACGAGTTTGGCGCGACGCCGAGCCTTGCGCAAAGGGGGCTGCTCGAAGATGTCGAAGAACCGGTTTCTAGCATACACCTGCGGCGCTACAACTAGCGCGCAAAGCAAGCCATCAACGGACAGCGCCGGTGAGGCCATCACGCACCTCAATCGGCTTCCTTGCTGGCTTCAAGTAACCGGGCCTGATGCCAACCGACCAATGCGTTGATGAGGGTATCCAATTCACCCTCGATTACACGGTCGAGTTCGTAGAGTGTCAATCCAATTCGATGATCGGATACCCGATTCTGAGGGAAATTGTAGGTACGAATCTTCTCTGAGCGCTCCGCGGAACCGACCATTGTGCGGCGTTCGTCGCGCACGGAATTGGCTTGCTTTTGCTGCTCGAGATCGAGGAGCCTGCTACGCAATATCTTCAGCGCGCGCGACTTGTTCTTGAGCTGGCTTCTTTCGTCTTGACATTTGACGATGAGTCCCGTCGGCAGGTGGGTCACTTGAACGGCGCTGTTGGTTGTGTTGACGCCCTGACCCCCCGGACCACCGGCCGCCGCGATATCAATCCTCGAAATCCTTCTCATCAATGTCGATTTCTACCTCATCGGCTTCGGGCAATACTGCCACCGTGGCTGTCGAGGTGTGGATACGGCCCTGAGCTTCGGTCGTGGGGACTCGTTGCACGCGGTGAACCCCCGCCTCGTGTTTAAGAGAGGAAAATACGCGTTCACCGGTAACAAGGGCAATCACCTCCTTGAGGCCGCCGGCGCTAGCCTCACTCGAACTGAGGATCTCGACGCGCCAACCGCGGCGTTCCGCGTAGCGGGTGTACATTCGCAATAGATCGGCAGCGAACAGCGCGGCTTCTTCGCCGCCGGTTCCGGCGCGCACTTCCAACAGCGTGTTGCGATCGTCATTGGGGTCTTTGGGCAGCAACAGCAAGGACAATTCTTCTTCGAGCGTTGTCTGCTGCGCTTCGAGGTCGGGCAATTCTTCGCGGGCAAGCTCGCCCAGTTCTGGGTCATTCAGCGCGGCGCGGTCCTCGTTGACGCGTTTGGACACGTCTTGCCACTTTCGAAACGCGTCAACGATGCCTTGAATCGAGCTGCGCTCGCGCCCCAATTCTCGGAGGCGTGCGGGGTTCGAGACTACGGACATGTCGCATAGAAGTGCCTCCACTTCCTCCAAGCGACGCGCAAGACTCTGCAACTTTTCAACCGGAACCATGCAAAGTTTCAGCTCCCAACGTGCACCCGTGCACGCCAGCAATCAACCGCACTGCGCTAGTCCTACCGCCGAAGACTCTAGGCGCTCTTGGTTGTTTGACCGTACTTCTTGCGGAAGCGATCGATGCGGCCCGCGGTGTTGACCAGCCGCTGCTTACCGGTGTAAAACGGATGACATTGATTGCAGATGTCAACGGTTAGCTCTTTGCGCGTCGAGCGCGTCTGAAACGAGTTACCACAGGCGCATTGCACTGTGACAACTTGATACTGCGGATGAATGTCGTCCTTCATGACGCCTTTTCGCCCTTCCGTTCTAGGCCAGGGGAGGCGGACCTTAGCGCCAGGGTGGGGCTGCAGCAAGCGTGACAAGGTCGCCGTTCGCGTTGGCTCAACGCGGCCCGCACGCCCCGAATACGGGGTCGCCAGCACTTTTTCAGCAAAAGTGGGGTCTTTAGGCAAAGTTGACTGAAGGATGCTTTTCGGGCACATGAGTTTTGATATGCCGCAGAGCGTGAGCCGCCGTGAAGCCCTTTCGCGCATCGGTGCGACAGGTGCCGCGATTGCAGCAGTTGGGCTGATTGGCCGAGCGGCTCGCGACCGTGGTGGCTACGACCTCAGTCGCCATGGCGGTGAGCGCCAGGTTCGCGACTTCACCGTTTCGAAGCCATCGCAGACGCCGCAGTTGGCTATCTCCAAGACGAGTCAGGAACCTGAGACGCTCGTAAAGCGCGCCGTAGAAGCTCTTGGAGGCATGCAACGATTCGTGAGTCGCGGCGATATTGTTGCCATCAAGCCCAACATTGGCTGGGATCGGTTGCCCGTGCATGCGGCGAATACGAATCCGCTCGTGGTGGCGGAGCTAGTGCGCTTGGTGCTCGAGGCGGGTGCCAAACAAGTCGTTGTTACTGACGCATCGTGCAACGAACCCAACCGCTGCTTTCAACGCTCTGGGATCTGGCGAGCCGCGCACGCGGCAGGTGCCTCGGTCCTATTGCCGTCCGCGCATCGGTTTCGTGAACTTCGCTTGCGCGGAGACGTGCTCGACGTTTGGCCCATCTACACGCCATTGGTGGAAGCGGACAAGGTCATCAATGTCCCGATTGCCAAACATCACAATCTCTCGAAATTCACCGGCGGCATGAAGAACTGGTACGGCCTGCTCGGCGGCAGAAGAAACCGCTTGCATCAGAACATCAACGTCTCGATTGCGGATTTGGCCACATTCATGCGGCCAACACTGACGGTCCTGGATGCAACGCGCGTGCTGCTTCGCAATGGGCCGCAGGGCGGCAACATCGATGATGCCAAGGATACGTTCCAAGTCATTGCCAGCCTGGACCCCGTCGCGGCTGATGCCTACGGCGCGACGCTGATTGGTGTCCAGCCAAGCGCCGTGGACTACCTGCGCATGGGCGCTGAACGCGGTCTCGGCAACGTTGATTGGCAAAACGTGCCGCACGTGGAGGTCTGAGTGAACGGCGCAACCAGCACTCTACGCCGGAGCGAGAAGGTGCTCAGTCCTGCCGCGGCGCCATTGGCAAACGCCGAACCCTGGCCGCAACCCATTGCGTGGCGTGGTTCCATTGGGCCTGTGACTCACTTGGACGCAAGCGGCCGGCACGGCAACGATGCGACCGATGCCAGTCGGTCACAAGCGGCCGTGTCCAGCGTTGGCACGCAGGCTCCGAGTGCGCCCGCGCCGTCGGTGAGTCCAGCAGCCACCGCGCTGCCCAAGGCAACCTCTTCGAGCGTGTCGCTCAGCGCTGCCCAATCGGTGACGCGGCTCTTTCAACGTCGCTCTACGAAACGTCCAGGCAGCGGCATTGCTGCCAGAACCGTGATTCGATGGTTAGTTTGGGTGCGACGTATCTCGCAGTTTTTGTTCCTGTCGCTGTTCCTCTGGTTTCTGGCCGCTACTGCATTTCGGGGGACGTTCAGTGCCAAGGCGACTGAGCCGGTGCGGCTGCCTCTGCCTGTGGAAGGGTTCCTTCTGGCCGATCCCTATGTCGCCCTAATGACCTTGCTCAGCACGCACGCGGTCTATCGTGGTCTTGCGCTGGCCGGCGTCGTCGTGGGTATCACGCTGGTGTTCGGTCGCGTCTTTTGCGGTTGGATTTGCCCATTTGGCACGCTGCACCACCTTTTTGGTTGGATTTTCCCCAATCGCTACCTGCGCGGCGGCAAACGCGTTGCTGCCAACAAGACTCACGCGTGGCAAATCACCAAGTACTATCTTCTGCTAGCTTTTCTTGGGGCTGCGCTGTTTGGAAGTGCCATCGGCGGCTTGCTAGACCCCATTTGCGTTGCCGTGCGTGCGATTGGACTCGGCGTGATTCCCGTCTTGCAGTACATATCCATCCGCACCAGTGACATTGCGGCGGCAACTCATGTTCGCGCCGTTCAGACCACGAGCGATACCATCCAAGAGCAGCTTGCGCGGAGCGTTTGGACCAGTAATCAGGTCTACTACCACCAGGCTTGGCTCATTCTATTTTTGCTGATCGCGATTCTATTCATGAATCGCATCATCCCTCGTTTCTGGTGCCGCGCGCTCTGCCCGCTAGGAGCGTTGCTCGGCGTCGTGTCGCGTTTCGCGCTATTTGGTATGAAGAAAGACCATGCCAAATGCACGGACTGCAACTTGTGTCTTGTGCACTGTCAGGCTGCAGACAGCCCGCAGGGCGGCGTCAAACACCGTCAGGACGAGTGCCACGTATGCCTGAATTGCGAGTCGGCGTGCCCAGAAGATGTAATCAAATGGGGATTTTTGCCCAATCGGGCTTCGTCGGTTCAGGTTCCCAACTGGCAACGAAGGACTCTCGTCGCGTCGGCGACCGCCGGTGCGGTCGCATTGCCCGGGATGCGTATCGCCAATTGGCCGGACAAGGCCTACAGCGAAAAGGTCATTCGACCGCCCGGGGCTGTTGAGGAGCGCGACTTCCTCAACCGCTGCATTCGCTGCGCGGAATGCATGAAAGTCTGCCCGAACAACGCGCTACATCCGGCATTTTTCGAGGCTGGCATCGAGGGGTTGTGGACCCCGATCCTCATCCCTCGCATTGGTTACTGCGAGTACTCGTGTGTGCTATGCGGGCAAGTGTGTCCCACTGGTGCGATCCAGAAAATCACGGAGAAACAAAAACTTGGAATAGGACAGAAACCGATTCAAATCGGCACGGCAATGTACGATCAAGGCCGCTGCTTGCCTTGGGCGATGGCCACTCCCTGTATCGTCTGCGAGGAATTCTGTCCGACGTCACCCAAAGCAATCTGGGTTGAGGAAGTGACGGTGCCCAAGCGCGATGACCGCTACCAAGGTAAGGGCGAACAGGCGAGTATGACGTCCGTCAAGTTGCAACGACCTCACGTCGATCCTTCATTGTGTATCGGATGCGGCGCGTGCGAGAAGGCCTGCCCAATAGTCGACAAGCCCGCCGTGTATGTAACCAACGCCGGTGAAACTCGGTCGAGGACCAACGTCATCCTGCTCGAGAACACAAGCTACACGCGGCCCGGTTAGTGACCTTTTGCTTCGTTACGTGGGCGTGGCGGGGCTGGGACCCGGCGTCCCGTGCGCGGAAACGGTGACCAAAGCCAGATTAATGAGCGTCTGTTCAGTAAAATCACTGTCTCGGCGGGGAAAAGTGACCTGTCGCACATGAAATTCTCGATGAAGTTGGCATAATAGTCCTGACTTCAATCAGAATATTGGCGATCCGGCCTTTCAGCGCCGGAAGTCTATTCATTGCTTCTTGCGGAGAGACTATGGCTCGGAACAACGTCGTGGGTCGTTGGGTGAAGCGTCTTTTTTGTCTGGGGGCGCTGATAGCTATCGGATGCGGCAGAGCGGAACTGGAATCGGGCCAATATGCTGCAATTGCTTGTGGCGATCACATCTGTGCCTCGACGGAGACACCCACTTCGTGTCCCCGTGACTGCTCCAATAACCACTGCGGTGACGGGATCTGCAGCGTACAGGAATCAGTCAGTTCATGCCCGAGCGACTGCACCACAGCCAACTGTGGTGACGGCACCTGCAGCGCTCAGGAGAACGCTGCTTCGTGTCCGCAAGACTGTTCCAACAAGAGTTGCGGCGACGGAGTCTGCAGTGCGACCGAGACCCCTGCGACGTGCCCCAAAGATTGCGTGAGTGACAAATGTGGCGACGGCGTCTGCGGGAAGACAGAAACGGTGGAGGGTTGTCCGAGCGACTGCAGACGCGATACCTGCAACAACGGCATTTGCGAGGCCACCGAGAACGCTTCCGTTTGCATGGCGGATTGTCACTGCGGCAGTGGTTATTGCGAAAGCGCCTACGGAGAAACAGCGGCTAATTGCCCGGCGGACTGCAAAACGTCCAATTGCGGCAATCATGTCTGTGAACCCGGAGAGAACTCCAAATTTGCCCGCAAGATTGCACGGTGGTCACCTGCCCCAATGGGGTTTGCGATCCCTCGGAAAACGCGGCTATATGTCCGCAAGACTGCCCGGCCATCGTGTGTGGCGATGGCGTCTGCTCCAAAGGCGAAATGGCAAGCTGCCCGCGAGATTGCCCTTCATGCGGCAACTACGCATGCGAGGGCAACGAGCGTCAGACGTGCCCCCAGGATTGCACGTGTGGCAACGGCTCGTGTGATTCGTACGACTACATAGAGTGTCCGTGGGAGTGCAACGCAACGTGCGGCAACTATACCTGTGAGAACAACGAGTACCAGACCTGCCCGCAGGATTGCTCATGCAACAACGGGCGATGTGACCCGTACGACTTCGTTGAGTGCCCTTGGGAATGCTACGCCAATTGCGGTAACTATGTGTGCGAGGGCAACGAGTATCAGACCTGCCCCCAGGATTGCAGCTGCGGTAATGGCTGGTGCGATTCGTCCGACTACAAGGAGTGTCCCTGGGAGTGCTACGGGACGTGTGGCAACTACGTGTGTGAAGGCAATGAGCCCAGCTATTGTCCGCAAGATTGCTCGTGTGGCAACTACAGTTGTGACCCCTACGACTATCTGGCTTGTCCCTGGGAATGCCAAAGACTGTGCGGCAACGGCGTTTGCGACATGAGCGACTATCAGAATTGCCCGTGGGAGTGCAACGCCTGGTGTGGCAACTACGTGTGCGAGGGCAATGAAATCATGACCTGTCCCCAGGACTGCACCTGCGGCAACGGCATCTGTGAACCCGCCGATCAAGTCAACTGCTGGTGGGAATGCCAAAATTTGTGCGGCAACGGTCGCTGCGACAGCAGCGACTATCAGAATTGCCCGTGGGAGTGCAATTCGACTTGCGGCAACTATATCTGCGAAAGCGGCGAAACCAGCTTCTGCCCGCAAGACTGCACGTGCGGCAACGGGCATTGCGATTCGTATGACTATGTGTATTGTCCGCAAGAGTGCCAAAGCCTGTGCGGCAACGGCGTTTGCGACTACACCGACTATCAGAGTTGCCCCTGGGAATGCGGCATCATGTGCGGCAACTATGTCTGCGAGAGCAATGAGTATATCACTTGTCCGCAGGACTGCACCTGCAACAACGGCATCTGCGACCCATACGACTACATCCAGTGCCCGTGGGAGTGCAACGCGACATGCGGCAACTACCGATGCGAAGGCAATGAGTACCAAACGTGTCCGCAAGATTGCACGTGCAATAACGCGATGTGTGACTATTACGACTATGTAGAGTGCCCCTGGGAGTGTGACACGACGTGCGGCAACTACGTTTGCGAGACGGGCGAGTACAGCTCTTGCCCGCAGGACTGCACCTGCAACAACGGCATCTGCGACCCGTACGACAAGGTGGCCTGCCCGTGGGAGTGCACCGCGACATGCGGCAACTTCATTTGTGAAACCAACGAGTACAATACCTGTCCGCAGGACTGCACGTGTGGCAACGGCAAGTGCGACAAGTACGACACATTTGAATGTCCTTACGAATGCCAGAGCATCTGCGGCAACGGTGTTTGCGACCCCACCGACGCGGCGAGCTGCCCATGGGAATGCGTGCCTACGTGTGGCAACGGTATCTGCGATTATGGTGAGAATTCCGCGAACTGCACCCTTGACTGTCGCCAATGCGGCGATGGCGTGTGCCAGACGGGCGAAGTGCAGTCTTGTCCGAATGACTGCTATGGGGGCCAATGCGGCAACAAGATCTGCGAGATTAACGACGTTGTTGGCTGCTTGCAGGGGATAGCACTGTGCTGCGCGGACTGCCGCATCAACCTGGTGGGCGCCGGTGGCACCTCGAGCGTGGGCGGGGCTTCCAGCGTGGCCGGCGCTAGCTATGCTGGTTCCACGGGCATCGTCATCTACCCAGGCGACTCGGGCGTGATCGTTCCCACCGCGGCTCAAGGCGGAGCGACTAGTCTGTAGGAAGAGTCACTAACCGAATAATCGGCCTGCATAGGCTCGCCTCAGCTCGTTCTGCCCGGAAAATCAGGCTGGCGGTTGGGTCGCGCCACGAGGCACTTGCTTCCGCGAGAAGGAACGCACAATCATTGCAGCGATGAGCGACGTTGTGTCGGGCGTTCGGGCCAGCGCGGGCCGTGTGGCGAAATGGCTCGTCGACAAAGGACGTCCCGATGAAGCCGTCGCCGTATTGTGCGCTTGGGCTGCGCAGGGGCCCAACGATGTCGAGGGGCAAACACTTCTGGCCGGAGCCTTGCGCATCGATCCGGGCGCCAAAGTCGCACAGTTCGCGTTCGAGCGGATGGAAGGGATCGCCGGGGATCACGAGGCATTGCACAGCGCCATCGCAAAGTACTCGGAGTCTGAACTCGCAA
Organism: uncultured delta proteobacterium; assembly: GCA_963811985.1. Classification (GTDB taxonomy): domain Bacteria; phylum Myxococcota_A; class Polyangia; order Polyangiales; family Polyangiaceae; genus FEN-1139. The sequence goes on along the minus strand of CAWEUH010000040.1, from coordinate 358,527 downwards.
GGCTTGAAGCCGAGATGCGGCGCCCGAGCTTTCGCCGGGCGCAAATGGGGTTCAACAACAACATCAAGTTTCGAGAACAGGTATTCCACGTTCAAACGGAAGACTCAGGCCTAGATCAGCCGCATATTGTGACGCATCTTTTCGCGGACGGCGGGCGTGTCGTCAAGAGTCATAAGCGCTCCTATGCGGATGAAGTCCGTCGGGACGACATCTCCGAATACGTTCGTGGTCTGATGAAGGCGCAGCACCTCGAAATGGTGGCGATGCTTCGTGAAGGACGCTTTGACGCGATCCTCGACGGCCGCGAAGTGGGCGGGTTGCAGGTGCTTGCCGATTTGCCCAGCGTGGATATTCGAAAGCTTGCCAGTCAGAAGAAAGCGCGGGCGGAGGCTACGTCCGTTGTAGCGCCGCAGCCGCCCGCAGCAGCGGCGCCTGCGCCCCAGCCGGCTGCGGCGCAAGAGCGGCTCTTCACCCTGCACGTGTTGCGGTGTCTGACAGGCGGTCCTGACCGTTACGAACCCACAGGGACGCAGGCCGTCATTGGGTCGGCGGGTGCCATCAACTTGCCGGGCGAACACTTCGCGCACTCGAGAGAGGCCCAATTGACCTTCGAAGGCGGCCGACTCTGGCTCGAGGATCTCGAGGGTGGCAACGGAGTGTTCCTTCGGATTCGTTCCCCGGTTGAATTAGGCCTGGGTGACGAATTCGTTGTCGGCGACCAACTGCTGCGCGTCGAGGCCAATCCTGTGCCGGATGACGGCCCTGACCCAGACCCGACCTATTTCTATTCATCCCCGAAATGGCCGACGGCATTTCGAATCGTCCAAGTATTCGAAGGGGGTGCCAACGGCGCATCGGTCGTCGCACGCGGCAACACGCTGCAGGTTGGTTCAGCTATTGGCGATCTAATATTCCCGGATGATCCGCTCGTGGCCGAGCAACACTGCCTCGTCGAAGAGCAGGCGGGCACCGTCGTGTTGACGGACTTATCGTCGCGCACCGGCGTATTTGTGCGTATCCGCGGTCAACAAGAACTGCTGCACGGCGACGAGTTACTCATCGGCCGCACGCGCCTCGTCGTGGACCTATCCAAGCGATGAAATTGAGCCCGCGCACGACCGAAGCGCTCTAGGGGCTGTCCGGAGTTTCTCCGGAGCCATCGGCTCATTTGGATTGCACAGGAAGGGCGGAAGGACGCGCCGCGCACCCACCGCAACGCTTCACAATGAGCTCAAAGTCAGCCCCACGCCGTAACGCTTCTCGAATGAGCTCAAATATGTCACGCGAAGGAATCGCGCCTAGATATCCCCCTAGCGGGGGATTTGGGGGGAGAAGTCCCTCCTCAGCGGGGAGGGATTTAGGGAGGGGAGGAAATCTTCTGATTGCGCTCAAAAATGTGACACGAAGAAATCGCGCCGAGATACCCCCCAAGGATGGCTCAGCATTGGTCTGATCTTTCCTGGTCTTCTAGGGCCTGGAGCAGCTGGGCAGCGGGTAGCAGCCTGTCTAGCCCCCTGCGGATCGTGATGGAACCCGGTGGTCCGCCGGATGATTTGCCAGTGTAGCCGCCTAGTTCAGCTATCCACAACGTGGCCTGCCCGATTGTGGGCATGGCGTCAGTAATGACTTCAGTTCGTTTTTTCTGCTGACGTTTGAGCACAATGAGTGCTCTGATCTCGTGGCGTGTCAGCTCAATGTCCGCTGGTTGTTGGGGTTCAGTTCGCGCCAGGATCTTTAGACGTTCGATGCGTACGGCCACGGCAGCAAGTAGAGTAGCCCAAATGCGCACTGCCTGCTGACTTCTTAGCTGTGTCTGCTCCACGTTGCAGCTGCCGGTCTTCCAGGTTCTGTGGAATTCTTCGATCCGCCAGCGTTGCGTGTAGCCATGAATGACAGATTGCGCCTGCTGGAAATTCCCCACCGGAGCGTTCGTCAGCAGTAGCCAGTCCACAGGCTTCTCACCCGCTGGACATGTACCCTCTTCGCGTGCCCATACGACAGTAACGTCGAGCCAGCATTCACCATAACGTGGCACATTGCGCAGTCGCAGTGTCACACAGGCCCAACGCACCACGATGCGCGCCAAGCGCGCAGTTCGCTTGGGTGCAGCGCTAATTTCGAGCCTATATTCGCCTCCTGGAGCCTCTCGGTCCAGCCATTGCCGCAAGTACTGCTTATCGTTGCCGGTTGCGTCAATCAATCGGTCCCACGACCCACGGACCGTGAATTGTTGTCCGCAGTCGGCAAGTTCGAGCAGGATATGCTTGTTGTCAGCTTCGCGGTCGAGTTGCAACCAAAGCTTCGCATTCGTTGCCTTTGCGTGGGCGCAGGCGTCTTGGATCGCTTCCAACCAGTATCGCGTCTCCTTCTCTTGGACGTCACGCTTGAGGTTGCGTTTACGTTTCTGCTTTTTACTTTGTCTCCTGGCCTGCGTGCGAGCCCACCAGACTTGCGTGAACAGACCCAGCGGCATCCCTTTGGGGCTAATCGCCAGTGCGCTGATTACCTTCAACCCGCGGTTGCCGTCGCTCAGAGTCCCCACACTACCGAAGTCTTTGCCCGCAGTACGGTCAGCCAGTGTCACACTAGAGCCATCAATTGGCACAAACACGAACGGTTCATTGGCGCACTGTCGAGCCGTTGCCTCTGCCTGCGCCACGACCAACGCCACGGGATCCACCTGACCGCTTTCGAGCAAGTCGTAGGCACCCTGCCGTTCCTTATCCCGACAAAACACGTCAGAAACCTTGCCTGAAGGCGACTGAGCCGCTCGAGTCGCCATCGCGACGAGCCGGGTCGTCCGCCGACTATCTCCCACACGAACCTGTCCGAACTGATCCTGAGCCCACGCCGCCTGCTCGCCTTTGAATTGCTGCATGCGCAAACCGACGAGTTGTCGGTCCAAAAAATTCACCTACATGGAATCACAAAGTGCGATGGAACCAGTGCTGAGCAAGGATGGGGGGTTGGGGGGTTTGAAGTCCCTCCCCAGCGGGGAGGGATTTAGGGAGAGGAGAACAGAGTCCCTTGCAGGGATTAGGGAGAAAACACAAACGCGCCCAGGCGCGAATTGCCAGCAAGCACGATGTTGTGCTTACAATGCGAGAGCACGCGTAGCCACGTGCCGTAACTACAAAAATAGCAGGCTACAAAAAGCGCAACGGCTGGATGGGCACTTGTCCCAACCAGCCGCCTGCGGGGTTGTTCCAATTACTTGGCGGAGTCGGCGGCGGGCGCTTCGTCCTTTTTTTCGTCGGCGGGTGCCGCGGTGTCCTTGGCAGGCGCAGCGGCAGTGTCGGCTGCCGGTGCTGCGGAAGCGGCAGGCGCCTCAGCGGGAGGCGTGGAGCCGCCGCATGCGGCGAAGGCAACGGACACGGCAGCCAATGCGAGCAGGTTACGAATGGTCATTTAGAGGATCCTCCTGACAGATGACAGAAACCGAGCATACACAAAAGCGCTCGGGACAGAGCGATGGATGCCCGAAACCAAGTGGATAACTCAACCAAAATGAGCACTTTTTTCGAGCTCAGAAAATTTGTTTCGTAATTTCAATAAGTTACAGAACCGGCTACTCGCGTCCCCGTTGGCTATTGGGGACTGAAAATCAGAGGAGCTGGGCGTATTTGGAGCAATTCACGGCCCCACCTTGTCAGCCAGTGAGCCAAGAAGTTCCTCTCTCGCCGTGCGCGACAAACTCACCCAACGGCCCCGCAGTTGATACTGAACTGCGTCACCTGAATTGCGCCGACAATCGCGAACTTTCAACTGCACGCGTTGACGGCTGCCAACGATGAATCCCACCAAGGGTGAACCGGGCGGTGCAGAGAATTCAGACTGCAATGTCGCTTGCTGACCGTCGGTGTCAATCAACGTCGCAGGTCCCTGGTGATCGAATTGAATCGATAGAGTCATGACCGATGCACCCGACGGATGGCAGCCTGTGCCTCCCGCGTTGCTTCACGCTCCTTGACGGTGCGCCGTTTGTCGTACTTCTTTTTACCGCGTGCCACCGCAATCTCCAATTTCACTCGACCCTGCTTGAAGTAGCACTGCGTAACAACCAGCGTCATCCCTTCCGCTTCAAGCTTGGCGCGAAGCCTACGAATTTGATCGGCGTGCAACAGCAGTTTTCGCGGCCGCTTCTCGTTGTGGCCGAATGCCGCATGCGACATTTCTGGGATTTTGAGGCCCTTGACCCAAGCTTCATTGCGCGCATCAATGTCTACCCAGGCATCACGCAAATCGGCTGCGTGCTCGCGCAGGCTCCGGGCCTCGCTGCCAATCAGCACCAGGCCCGCTTCGTAACGATCGCCCAATTCATAATCGAACTGAGCCCGTCGATTCTTCGAAACGAGTCTGTCACTGGAGGAAGCAGTTGCCATGGGCAGAGCGCCCGACCATACGGCTGCACGGCGCGTTGGGCTAGCCGAAAGAATGGGACTTCCCCACTTGCCATCCCCAATAACCGAGCTAGGTCGGTGCAATGGTTCGTTCCGCATTCACTCGGCTGATAGCATCATGACGGCAATGAAGGCGTCGCGGCTTGTGGGTGCCCGAACGCACAACCTGCGCGGCGTTGATCTAGAGGTCAGGCCGGGTCAGGTCATTGCACTCACCGGCGTGTCCGGGTCGGGTAAGAGCAGCCTTGCACTTGAAACGCTTTATGCCGAAGGGCAACGGCGATTCATCGAGAGTTTTAGCCCGTACGTGCGCCAGTTTTTGGAGCGCCTCGAGCGGCCTCCGATGGAAAGCCTCGATCCGGTGGCTGCCGGGATTGCGGTTGATCGACGCGCGCCGATCAAAGGGTCGCGCTCGACCGTGGCTACGCTCGCGGACGTCGAACCGTACCTGGCGGCGCTCTTTCTGCGTGAAGCTCGCCCGCTGTGCCCCGAACATCAAGAATTAGCCGAGTGGCTCGACGTCGAGGACGCCGCGCAAAGGGTGACGAGCGATGCAGCCGGGCAACGCGGGGTTGTCACCTATCCAGTGACGGTCAAGAGCCTCGAAGGCTATCTTGACTTGCGCGAGCGCCTTGCAAGTGACGGCTATCGACGCCTTTGGGTCAACGGCGAGCTCAATGATGTCGAAAAGCTTGCTCCTTCGCAGGCCCTTGGTGCGGCATCGGGGCTCGAGGTCGTGATTGATCGGGTCGAGATTTCAGCTCAATCAAAAGCAAGGCTGGCCGCCGCGATCGAGCAGGCCTGGCAACGCAGTCAAGGTTCATGTTGGGTGCACACGCTGGAGACGCACAGTCGGGTCGAGCGGGGGCTTGCCTGTCCGAAGTGCGGACGCCACTTTGCTGCAGCCACTCCCGGGTTGTTCTCGTACGAATCCGCCGTCGGCGCTTGCGCGACGTGCCGCGGCTTTGGGCGCATGCTCGGCTTTGATTGGGACAAGATCATCCCAGATACGAGTCGTAGCTTAGCCGACGGGGCAATTCGCCCCTGGCGCGGCACTTCAACGCGGTGGGAACGCGGCGAACTCGCGAAACTCTGCAGGCGCCATTCAATCCCAATGGACTCACCATTTCGTGACCTGTCGGCGCGACAGAAAAAGTGGGTCCTCGAAGGCGACGGCTCGTGGGAATCCGGGGCCTTTCCGGGCGTGCTTGGGTGGTTTCGCTGGCTCGAAACGCGCACGTACAAGATGCACGTGCGCGTGCTGCTAGCGCGCTACCGCGCCTACGATCCTTGCCCCGCGTGCAACGGGCGGCGGCTCAATGACGTGGCTTTGGGTTACCGCGTCCAAGGGCGTTCAATTGCGGATTGGCACGGCCTGGAAATTCGCGCTGCACTCAAAGCGCTTGGCGACCTTGCGCACACTTCGCCGCAGGGTACGCTCGTGCGCCAGGAGTTGATGTCGCGGCTTTCGTACTTGGATCGTGCGGGCCTCGGGTATCTGCAGTTGGATCGGCAGGCGCGCACGCTGTCCGGCGGGGAGGCGCAGCGCGTTGCGCTCACGGCCGCTCTCGGAACGTCGTTGCATCACGCGTTGTTCGTTTTGGACGAACCGACCGTGGGCCTTCATCCAAGCGACGTGCGGCCGTTGGTCGCGATGATCGGCGAGCTTTCGTCGCGCGGCAATCAGGTGATCGTCATCGAGCACGATCCGCAGGTGATTGCCGCTGCGGATCGCGTCGTAGAACTCGGGCCTGGCGCGGGTCACGAGGGCGGCACCCTCGTTGCGGACGGCGCGCCAAGCGAATTTCTGGGTACGAACGGAGCCACCGGTCGCGCACTCTCGGCGCGGCTTTCGGCACGCAAAGAAAGCCGCAAGCCGAAGTCTTGGCTGAAGATCCGCGGCGCAACCGCAAACAACCTGCGTGACATCGACGTCGCGTTGCCGCTCGACGTCATTTGCGCGATAAGCGGCCCCAGCGGTTCGGGCAAGAGCACGATTGCAATCGACATCGTGGCCAACGCGCTCGGGCGCCGCTTGGGTCAAGCCGATGCGGAATCGCCGGGCGCGCATCGCGAGTTGCTTGGGGCGGACGCCGTCGAGCAAGTGGTCGTCGTCGATCAGGCGCCGCTTGGTCGCACGTCGCGTGGCAACCCGGCGACGTACACGAAGGCTTGGGACATCATCCGTCAACGACTTGCGGCTGAGCCGGCTGCGGCTGCCGCAAACCTCACGGCGTCTTCGTTTTCATTCAACGTTGCGGGCGGGCGCTGCGAAGCCTGTGCGGGCGAAGGCTCCGAAACGGTCGAGATGCAGTTTCTCGCGGATGTTCGCCTGGTGTGCCCCGAGTGCGGTGGCAAGCGTTTTCAAGAGCAAATCTGCCGGATTGAGCACAAGGGTCGTTCGGTTGCACAGTGGTTGCAAACCAGCATCACCGAAGTTCTTGATCTTCTTTCTGACGTGACGGCCATTCTACGCGCGTTGATTCCTGTCAAGAACCTCGGGCTCGGCTATCTGCGCCTGGGTCAACCCCTGTCAACGCTTTCCGGTGGCGAAGCGCAACGCTTGAAGCTTGCAAGGGCCTTGAGCCAAGTCAAGCCCGGCACGTTGCTCGTTTTGGACGAACCGAGCGCGGGCCTGCACATTGACGAAGTGGGCTGCGTCGTCGACGCGCTCAATCAGCTTGTCGATGCTGGTGCGAGTGTCATCGTGGTCGAGCACGATCTCGACCTGATTGCCGCTGCGGATTGGATCGTCGACTTGGGGCCCGGCGCGGGCAATGACGGCGGGTTGGTCGTTGCCTCCGGCACGCTCGCGGACGTGATGAAATCCGGTTCGCGAACGGCCGAGGCGCTCGTCGCGCACCGCGAGCGGGCGGGGTTGCGGGTGGACGCGCGGGCACGTGCCGGCAATGACAAAATCAAAAAAGCTGCCACCAAAGTGGCCAATTCCGAAAACGGCGCGCTGCTCGTCGAGCGGGCGCGCGAGCACAATTTGAAGGACTTGTCTTGCCGCATTCCGCATGGGCAATTGACCGTGCTGACCGGGCCGAGTGGCTCTGGAAAGAGCAGCCTCGCGTTCGATGTCGTGTTCGCCGAAGGGCAACGGCGGTTTTTGCAAACGCTGACGCCGTACGCGCGGCAGTTCATGCCGACGTTGCCGCGCCCAGACGTTGACTCGATTACCGGTGTGCCACCCGCGATTGCGCTCGAGCAACGCCGCGCACGCGCTGGCGGTTCATCGACGGTGGCCACCGTGACGGACGTTGCGCACTTCGCGCGGCTGCTTTACGCGCGCATCGGCGTGCCGCATTGCCCCGAACACGACGAGCCGATCGTTGCAATGCGGGCCGTGGAGTTCTTGCCGGTGATCCGCGAGCGGGGTGGGAAAGTCGATGTGCTTGCGCCCGTGGTTCGCGGCCGTAAGGGCACGTACCTTGACGTATTCACGAACGCGGCGCGCGCGGGGATTTCCGAGGCGTTGTGCGACGGCACTTGGGTGGCTACGGACGACCCGCCGCGGCTCGCGCGCAACCGCGAACACGACATCGACTTGGTGCTGGCGCGCGCCCGTTCGGCCAAAGACGTGGACGAACAACTCGTGCAATCCGCCCTGCGCTGGGGCAACGGGGAATTGAAGCTGCGTGCCAAGAACGGCTCACTGACGCTGCTCTCGACGCGGCGCGCGTGCCCAAGCTGTGGCTTTAGTATTCCGGAACTTGATCCGCGCTGGTTCTCGTTTGCAACGCGCCAGGGTCGATGCAACAAGTGCGAAGGCCGCGGCGTCATCGAAGTGACGCGCGGTCGCGGCAAATCCGCAGTCGTGTACGAACAAGAGTGCGACGCTTGCAACGGTTCCCGCCTTTCACCGATTGCGCGCCATGTGCGCGTGCTCGGCGAGACATACCCGCAGTTCGTGAGCCGCAGTGTGAGCCAGGCGCTCGCACGCGTCAAAGCCTATCGATTCGCGGGCAGGGACCGAACCATCGCGGAACCCGTCGTTGCGGAGCTTTTGCGCAGGCTCGTCTTCATGAACGAAGTGGGTCTCGATTACTTGGCGCTCGACAGGCCCGCGGCTTCGCTGTCCGGTGGTGAAATGCAGCGGCTCCGCTTGGCGGCGCAGCTCGGCGCGGGCTTGACCGGCGCGCTTTACGTGCTCGACGAGCCGACGATTGGGCTTCATCCAACCGACACGGCGCGGCTGCTCGGTAATCTAAGGCGCTTGGTCGATCTGGGCTCGACCGTACTCGTCGTCGAACATGACGTCGATACGATCCGCGCTGCGGATTATCTCATCGATCTCGGTCCTGCTGGCGGCACTCATGGCGGGCAGCTGATTGCGCAGGGCACTGCAAAGTCCGTGCTCGAGTACGACAAGTCGCCGACGGCCAAGGCGCTGCGCGAGCGACCCGCTGTGCGCGAAACCATCCCGACCACAAAGTCTCATCCGCAGCTCAAGCTAAGTGGCGCAAGCGAACACAACTTGAAGGACGTCGAACTTGCGCTGCCGCACGGGCGCATGACGGTTGTCGCGGGCGTCAGCGGTTCCGGAAAGAGCACGCTCGTGCGAAAGGTGCTGTTGCCGGCGCTGCGCGAGAGCCTTGGGTTGGAAACCGAACCACCCGGTGCTTACGAAAGCCTGACGGGCGCCGCGGGCCTCAAGCGCGCGCTCGCCGTCGATCAATCGCCCATCGGGCGCACGCCGCGCTCGGTGCCCGCTACGTTTCTCGGGATTTGGGATCTAATTCGCGCGCTGTTCGCAGCGAGCCCTGACGCCAAGGTGGCCGGGTTTTCTGCGACGCGCTTCTCGTTCAATGCGGCCAAGGGCGGGCGCTGCGCGGCCTGCGAAGGCCAGGGTGTTATCACGCAAGAGATGAGTTTCTTGCCGGATGTCGTGACGCCTTGCGCCGCGTGCAATGGGCAACGCTTCGAACCGCAGACCTTGTCGATTCGGTATCTTGGATTGAGTATTGGGGATGTTTTGGATCTCACAGTAGAGCAAGCGGTCGAGGCGTTCGCGCACCACCCGCAAATCGTCGCACCCTTGAAGACTCTCGTCGATTTGGGCGCGGGCTACGTTCATCTTGGTCAAGGCTCGCATACGCTGTCGGGTGGCGAGGCTCAGCGGCTCAAGCTAGCAACCGAATTGACCGCGACGAAACGACATGAAAGAACGTTATACGTCTTGGACGAGCCAACGACTGGGCTGCATCTGGCGGACGTTGAACGGTTGATGAACGTTCTTGGACGCCTCGTGGAGCGCGGCGACACCCTCATCGTCATCGAACATCACCCGGTCGTGATTGCCGGCGCCGATTACCTAGTCGAACTAGGCCCGCGCGGCGGCGAACATGGCGGGAGAATCGTAGCACAAGGAACGCCGAGGGAGGTCGCGAGAAAGAAGACCTCGACCGCGTCGGTGTTACGTGAGTGGCTGCGATAAGGGGCCCTGCGCGCCCTGCCTCCAACAGGTCGCACTATCAACAGAACCCGTTGTACGAGTGGCATCAAGTGGCGGTTACCAGTTCCGGAAGTTGAGATAGATCGGTTATCCGAGCGAATGGTTTGACTGGGGTGTCTTGCGGGAGCCCCGCTTTCTTCCAGTCAAGCCAAATCCCCTTGATCCCCGCTGTATGGGCTCCCAGGATGTCCCAAACCAAGTTGTCTCCAATCATCAACGTTTGTTCGGGTGTGGAGCCTATCAGTTCGAGTGCTTTGCTGAAGATTCGTCGATCGGGTTTGCCGATGCCGAGTTCTCCTTCAACCAGGATAAGATCGAAGAACTTCGCCAAGCCGAACCTGGCAACTTTGGCACGTTGTCCTTCAGAATCTCCGTTGGTGACGAGCGCCAGCCTGAACTTCCGCGCCTGGAAGTAGGCAAGAGTGTCCGCGGCGTTTGGCAGGAGGTACATGTTGTCAACCCTGATCTTCAGAGAACAAATCCGCGATCCGCATGGCTTCGTGGCTCGGCAGTCCCAATTCGTCAAAAGCGGCACGAACGAGGGCTCTGCGGGCCGAGATCATGTCTTGGCGGCCATCGCGCGCACGCTGTTCATCGCTCCAATAGATCCTGGAATGCTTCTGCACCGTCTCGGATACCCTTTCCGTGCTTACGGCGCAGATCTCGGTGGGCAAACAAGCGCAAGCCTGCTGCCAGGAGATCGTACTCACGGCGTCATAGGCCACCAACGTGTCATCAAGATCAAAGAATAGTGCCTCTGCCACTGCCGACTCTCCTGCCACCCTGTACCACGTAGCGAAGGGTCCAAGGGACGGCTGGCCATTCTCGCACGAGCCCACTCGACGCACACGCGCCGCCACTCTTCTCGCTTGGGCTCAAACATGTAACGCGAAGAGATTGCGACGAGATATCCCCTTAGCAGGGGGATTTGGGGGGTTCAAAGTCCCTCCCCAGCGGGGAGGGATTTAGGGAGGGGAGAATCATCCGCCCAGGATTCGCTGAATCGCCGACAAGACAGCCACTTGAACCTGTAACCGTCGCTCACTACTGATGGGGTCATCATTGAGCTCGGTGATCTCGAACTTGTCGTGCACTTTGCCGGCTTCGGTTCGCACGTGCGACGATACAATCTGCACCTTCTGTTCGAACAACGCCCGTGATAGCGTCAACAACAAGCCAGCGCGGTCACCCGTTTCGACCTCTAGCCAACTTAGCTGTCCCTCCTTGTCCTCGACGAATCGCACGTTCGCTTCGGCGGGGCCCCCAGGGCGCGCTGGCGGTTGCGTTGAGCCTCGGTTGAAAGGCTGGAGCTGGTCTTCCAGCATCTGAGTCAGCGTTTGCTCCAGGCGCTTGATGTCGCCCGCCGACAGCGGCCGCCGTGGGTCATCGGCACCCAGGCGCTGCACCCAGAAGATGTCCAGTGCCTCGCGGTGGTGATTGGGCAAGGTCCTTGTGAAGGCTTCAGCCGCTATTATGTCCAGCTGTTCTTTGATGAAAGCAGCGCTAATCGTCGCTAGCAAGCCGGGGCGGTCGTCGGCGACGACGCACAGGGCCGTTCCCGGCAAGCGAGGCGCCGAGCAGGGGCCCACTGCCGGCTTTCCTGGCGCACGCGACTCACTCAACGCCGTGTGTTCGCGAATAGTCGGCCACGAGAAACTTGCCCGGTAGGAGTCGGGCAGGGTTTCCGCGAACTGCTGCAGGTGCAAGGGGGAAGGCCGCACAGGACGCCTCATCTAACCCATTGTTATGTTTCCGCCAGTTTTCGCGGAGGTCTTATTGCGGGACCCACGGCAAATCCTCGATCTTGCGTCCGGACTGCGCGTGTCGCGCCATGACGAACAGCAAATCGCTGAGCCGGTTCAAATAGACCAGCAAGTGGGGTGCCGCCCTATGAGCATTTACCAGCGGTAGGATTCGCCTCTCGCCGCGGCGACAAATCGACCGCGCCAGATGTAGCGCGGCGGCCACTGGGTGTCCGCCGGGGACTATGAAGCTCTTCAGAGGCTGCAGTTCCGCGTCCAGAGCATCAATGTGGTTCTCGAGTCGCGTGACATCGGTTGCGTCGAGCAATCTCAGTTTGAGCTTGTCGCGCTTCTCGGGCACACTTGCCAACTCGGCACCCAAGACGAATAGATCCCGCTGCAGTTCTTCAATCAGTGAGCGTTCGCGCGCGTCGGCGCCGAGCGACTGCGCCAAGCCTAGCGCTGCATTGAGCTCATCGACGGTTCCGTACGCCTCGACGCGAATGTCATCCTTGTCAACTCGCTGCCCCCCGAAGAGCCCAGTTTTGCCGTCGTCGCCGGTTCTCGTGTAGATCTTCATTGCATCCGGCTACCGACATAGCCGTTGATCGAGCCGCTTGCCAGGCCTCAATGCGCGACCTTGGCTGCTGGCATCAGCGAAACGCCAAGTATTTCCGCGAATGCCCGATAGCGATCGAGCCAGTACTCAAGATCCATCTTGGCGCCGTCCACGATCTGCACGCCAAAGCCCGGCGGTACCGTGGCAAACTCACCCTTGCCAAGGCCGCGTCGCCAAGCCACTTTGCCGACCAATCGTACGCGCCGATCGCCGCGGGGCGGGCAGAGCTCAAGCCACACAAGTTCGTCGTCGGGCGGGGCGAGTGTCCTCACGTAGAGTCCATTTTCGCTGATGTTGTACGAATAGCCCCAGTCATCGGAGTCGCGGCCGGCGCCCCGGAAATTCACCGTTGTGCCAAAGAGTAGTCGCGGGCTCGTGCGCTTGTCCGTGCCAAACCCCCTGCCAAGTTCATTGGACACGAACAGCACATTCTCGGCGGGGGCAAACCCGTCGGTCGGTGTCGCGCGCTCGACCGCCGCGAACGCCTTTCGCGCATGCTTTAGATCCCGAGGCGGACAATTCACGACGAATAGCGCGTGGCTACCTTCTTCGCGCGCCCTGCGTACCGTATCGAGTGGCGAGCTATGTAGACCCGCATTGGTGACGACCAGTTCCACGGGCTGTTCCTTCACGAATTTCTCGACATCATCGCCGCTTACCGCGAACGTGACCGCATAGCCCGCATTGCGTAGGACTCGTCCCACGACGATGCGACGATTGCGATCGCGGTCCGCCACGAGTGCCATGCCGCGTTTGGCATCCGCCATTGGACAAGGATCCTTCGGCAGGTGGCGTAGCCTCGAAACCAGCGCGTGCGGGTCATCTCGATTGACGACATCGTCCGCGCCCCAAGAGAAAGCTTCGGCAAAACTCAAATCGTTGACGCCACGATTCAACGTCAGAACCGGTAGCATTGCGTGCTGCGACTCGGCGCGCCGCTCGACGGCGAACGCCTCGCCGCCAGGCATCTCGCCGTCGATCAGCATGGCCACGGCCCGGCGCGTATCGAGCCAAGTTGCCGCGGCGCTCGCCTCCGCCTCGACATGAACATCCATAGCGCTCGCGTGCGCCATCTCCGCGAGCGCATCGCGCTCCGGCGCAGCAAACGCACCAACGGCCAGCACATGGCGGGGTTCGGACATGGTCTCTAAGACCATTACGGCGGCGTCATGTTTCTCTGAAGCCATCACGGCAACCAGCTTCAGAAGCGCCTGGCACAATCCCCCCAATAATCACTGGCGATTGCAGAAACAACCACGGCGTCGCTTTCTTTTTTTGTCGTGACGGCACTGGGGACATTGACGGGAATCTTTTGCACACACCTGCGGCGCAAAGGGGCCGCCGTGGGATGCTCAGCCGGTCGAGGGTCGGAGTGCCCCCTTTGGCTTGACGCACGCCCGAGGGTTAGGTTCACTTGGAGTATGTTAAAGTCGCCCGCTTGAGAACGTCTCGCTGCTTGCCACTTTTCTTGGATTGGCCGCTTGCGCAGCCGCGCCCACGTCAACGGGTAGTAACCATGGAGTGGGCGGATCGGGAAGCAATGGGGGCGACGGCAGCAATGGCGGCAATGGCTACGTTCCTCCCGGCACCGGTGGTGCACAAGGCATGGACCCAGACAGCGGCATGGTCTGCGACAACACCGGCAAGTGCACCTGTATCAACATCGCGGAATTCGGCAAGACAGGGACCTTTGGTGCCGTTCAAGGGCAAGATGGGACCACCGCGTTTCAACAGTGGCTGAACAGCAAGAGCACCGCGCAGGTGGATGTCTACGATACACGCACGACGATTACTCCGGATCTGCTCGCGAAATATCAAGTCATCATCCTGCAGGACCTGACCGACGTTGTCGCATACGGTCAGCAAAGTGACTATTGGACGTACAGCGACGACGAAGTGGCGGCCCTATCCGACTGGGTGCAGAACAAGGGCGGCTCCATTATCTCGTTGACTGGCTACTTCAGCGACAATTCGTACGAGATCATTCCCGCAAATCAACTGCTCGCATTCTCGGGCATCAGTTACAACGGTGACGACATCATCGAGCAATCAGACTGTCCCAACAACCCAAGCCCGAGTGCCCACAATTCCCCCACCTGCTATTGCTGGGGAAACTCCATTCCAATTACAAATTGGAACACAAGTGAGCAAATGACGCAAGACATAACGGCGGTTGGCGCGTTCCGCGGTCGGTCAATTAACGCACCTTCGGGGGCCTCCATTTTCGCAACATTCAGCGGCAAGAACGTGGCGGTGGGAGTGAAGATCGGCACCGGTCGAGTCTTCGCCTTTGCCGATGAATGGGTTACGTACAACAGCCAATGGAATGATACGAGCCTCGATCAACCTGATTCAGCCTACACGGATCCCAACAATCCCTGTTACAATCAAAAGCCGAGTCAAGTCTTCCAGATTCCACAGTTCTGGTTCAATTCAATTAGCTGGTGCCAGCCGGTCGTCGCCAAGTGCTTCACGATCAACGAACCGACGGTCACGCCCGTAATTATTAACTAGCGGGAATCCTCCCAGCCGATGAACCATGCTCGCCGTATCAACCTGACGCGTCGGTGTACCTGTACCTTAGCGCTACCTACGCTGCCTGTTCGTACGTTCCGACGTCTTTATCGTCTTTGCGTTCGGGGCCCCGACCCCGAACGCGGCAACCTGAAAACTTGACTCAAGATCGATGAGTTTTTTGCCTTAAGGTTGCAAATGGAAATCCTCGCGGGCACTTCGATAGCCGACCCAACATCGGAATGTGTTGCGGACGGCGAGCGGTTCACCGTGCTGTGGGCGCACAAGAACGTCACCATCGAACGCATTGTCAGCTCGGGTAGTCAGCCACCCGCTAGGTACCTTCAAGATCACGACGAGTGGGTGATGCTCGTCGTGGGCGAAGCTGAAATGACACTCGGCGGGCAACCGGTGTCGCTCAAGGCGGGCGATACGCTGCATTTGCCGGGGAATGTAGAGCATGAGGTGCTAAGCACGTCCGTCGGGGCGGTTTGGCTGGCGGTGCATGTGAAGTAACGGGCAGCCAAAAATGGCATTATCTTGTGATAAGCCACGACCGGCACTGCCATGATGGTGCTTGCACATGAATTGCGTTAGACTTGGATTGCGTGGACAGTGCAAACACGAAATCGAGCTTGGAGCGACCGTTCGAATCTGTGGAGATCGACGGGTTGCGGCTGGCGTGGGGTAACCCCTCGGAACACAAGGCACGTTGGCGAGAAGAGTCCCTTCGTGCGCATCTGGCTCTTCCGGTAGATGAACGATTGATTCGCGCGCTTTCACTACTGTTCAAGCGATCCGCTCCATGACGAGCGATACTCCCGAACCCGTCAGCTTGGTCTTGAAGCGCATCGTGGCCGTGCTAGCGAGTCACCAAGTCGTGGAATTTGCCTTTGCTGGGGGTCTTGCTGTTGGGATTTGGTCCTCGCCGCGCCAGACCAAAGATCTGGACATTTGCGGCACGCTGCCGCTAAAAGAGGTTGATCGGTTGCTGGCGCTGCGAGATGGCATTCGCTCTGGCTCGGAAGCGTTGCCCGACATTGTGCGCTTCCGCGTCGGTGACTGGGACGTGGACCTCTTCGTTAGCAAGGGGCCGTACGACTTCGAGAGCCTGCGGCGGGCGGTGACTGCTGAAGTTGACGACGTAACTGTGCGCGTCGTTACCGCCGAGGATCTTCTTGTACACAAGATGAAGAAACTGCGATTTGATCGAAAGAGAATGATACAGGATCTGGCCGATATTCGTGCGGTCATTGATGCCAACCAAAGTGCCCTGGATTGGGGTTACATTCGCAACTGGACGCCAGCGGAGGAGTCGAGCTGGCTCGAAATGGTGGCCCATGCCACCGACGAAGCCCTAATTGTGGGCCTGCTGAGACCGTGACTGTGCACGTTGCCATGCGGCTATTGGAGCTCAATATCTTGCCCGATCCACGTTTGCCCGCTGGCTTGCGCCGCGACGGTACCCTGCGGCAGGAATGGGGGAAACGAGTCGCTCTCTTCGACAAGTCGCAGCCGGACCCCTGGGGCCTTTGCCGCTCTCAATCGCATGACGAGTGACCCCGGTCCGCAGTAACGCACGTTCCACACGTGTCCCATGCGCTGCCCAGCGTATAACTGCATGCCCAATTCGTCGAGTTCAGGCGAAAAGCGCACGAACTGTTCGACTGGTTTCTGATTGATACTAACGGTCGAAACGCCGGGGCCTGACTGTTGCCAGAGCCTGAGGCATCGGACCGATTCAAGGGGGTCGACTCGAAGCTCGACCAGCCGTTGCTGGGATGTTGCGTTCAATTCTTGCCACGCGACGCGAGCGGCCTGCAGTGGAACCACAGGTGCGGCGGCCTGTTTCCATGATTCCGGTGTCAGAGAGAAGCCGCGAAGCGGACCCACAACGCTGCCGTTCAGCATCAACTTGTCGCCCCAAGCATCTTTCCCGACTAGGTCGCTGGCTAGCACCGCCTTGTTCGATTGAGCGTCGTACGCGTACACCCGTGAACGCGACGGGGGGTCAGCGTGAGAAACATAGGCGTACAACGTGACGACCAACATCAAAGCGAAGCCCGCAGCGCCCGCACCGCCTGCGAGGAGATACAACTTTGGAAATTCGCGCTGAAGCAGTGTCGGCAAAAATAACCCCGTGACCGTGGCGGCTATCACGAGCGGAATCGGCATCAGATCGGGGCCGGCTTCAGCGATGGCGGAGCTGACGACGGGGGTCAAGACAAGAATCGCGAAGAATAGGGGCGCGTGTTGAAGGGCGACCCATGCTGATTCTCGATGGGGTGGCCATTGCGGCCCTAGCCTCCAGACCAGCAGCGAGATGACCAGTATCCATTGCCAAGGCGCGCTCGCAGTCGGGAAGAACCAGCCGAGCAAGAGCGACAGGGCGGCGCACAATGATAGGCCGCCGAGCACGAGCTCGCGCAACGCGATCTGTCGGATCGCGCTGCCATAAAACAGGAGATTCAGTGCCGTCACGACAAGAAGGTCGCAAAAGCCATAGACCGCCGAGTACTTGCTCAGGCTCATGGAGTCGATCATGAGGATTCGCAGCAGGTGCAGCATGACGGGCACACACAGCGCGAGCACGACGGATAAGACTTGAAGTTTCACGCCTCGCGCGATGCCGCTTGACGTAACGCGTCGAGCGGACAACTCCCGGTAGAGCAGCAAAGTCCATGCGACCGCCGCCAGTGTGCCGAGCAACCTTGCCAACAACAGCGGGTAATGGACCAAAGCGCGACCGAACACTTCGAAGTAGACGGCATCCGAAGCGCTTGCCGGCAGTTGTTGCATCTGGCCGAAACCTCGCGCAAGATTGAGAGCCAACGACCCGCAATGAGCCAGGCTTCCGAGGTCGAGATTCTGCGGAGAGTCGGTGGCCTTGTGGTAGTTCTCGAAGCCTTCGACGAAAGCGAATGCGAGCACGGCGTAGCCGGCGCGCACAAAGAGGCTCGCGTCCGTGTCATTGGGCAATAGGCGCGCAAGCTGACTGATGAGTGAATTGGCATGCGGGTAGGGCGCCAGGCGCGCGAACGCAGCGATCAATTCGCCGTTGTTGGCCGATGTCTGGTACATCAGCTCCGGACCGCTCGTACCCCGGGCTTCGAAGTTCAAGGCCAGAGCGACTCGGTGCGCAAGCGGGTGTTCCTGCACGAAGATTTGGGCGCCGAGCAGCCCGACTTCTTCGGCGTCCGTGAACAGAAAGTAGAGGCTGCGATGCAGCTTGGGACCCGCGGTCAGCGCCCTCGCCGTTTCGAGCAATGCCGCGACTGCCGCGCCGTCGTCGCCGGCGCCTCGACCGCCCGGTACGCTGTCGTAGTGCGCTGCCAACAAAATGGCTTTTGCGCTCATGTCGTTCCCTGGAATAATCCCCAGGATATTTTGAACGACGGCGCTTTGCTCGGTGCCCGCCATGCGCAGCGTCGCCGTTGAACGCTGTTCGCTTACGGTGAGTCCGATTCGCTTCAATTCGGAGCGAATGAAGTCTCGAATGATCTCGTGTTGATGGGAGCCCACAGGGTGGGGCTCGCGCGCAATCGCATCGGCGATGGCCTTGGCGCGAACCGTCGAGAACTGCATAGGCGATGGATCGTTCGTTGCGAGATTTCGCGGAATGCGCTGGGCGAAGAGAATCAGAACAATGAGGCCCAGCAATCCCAATAGAAGCAGGTATCGCAGCCGGCACCCCATGGCGGCCCAAATTACCACGGCGTGACACCAAGTTTCTCGAAGGCTTTAGGGTTTCAACGGCGGAATTTTACCGTGATAGTGAGTGCGACTCGCATGGGACAAACCCGCCACTTTTCCCGCGCCTGTAACGTTTGCATGCTGGGAGCATCGCCGAGGCCTGCCAAATTGCCGCTGGACACAGGCCAAAACACGCTTGATAATTGGCGTCTATGGGTTTTGGACGGGTCCGCTCCATCGTTCCCGATTGGTGCCAATGGCCGGGTCGGAACCAGGACCCGCCAGTGAGCTTAAGTTCACGGAGCGGTACACAGCGATCCGAGCCAAGCGCGTACGTGTCTGTATAGGGGGAGAGGCACTCGCCCACCGGCTAATTGATTGAGAAAGGTAGAATGAAATGTCTCGAACACTGTCCGCCAGACTTCGCAACGGCACTCACCTTGGCGCGATTTACTTGAGCGCGCTGGTCGCGCTCGTCGTTGGTTGCGGCAGCAACAGTGATAGTGGCGCGGACGTAGCCACGGGTGGATCTGTCGTGACACCCAATGATCAGGGCGGAAACGGGACCAAAGCTACCGGAGGCAGAATCGGCAACGTGGGAGCTACCGGAGGCAGAAACTTCGGAGGACCCACCGGCGGTCGAGGGAACGTTGGAGTGGGTACGGGCGGCGCGGCAAGCGGCTGCGTCACGGGCTCACAGGGTTGCCCGTGCTACTCGGCTGACCTATGCGCCAGCCCCGATGTGCTTTCTTGCATGAATGGCATTTGCTGTGTGACTGCTACTAATGACTGCAGTCAGGGGACGCCCGGTGCTACAGGCGGCAGAGCGGGAACGGGCGGAGCAGTTGCTACGGGTGGAAAAGCCACCAACGCTACTGGCGGCAAGCCAAACGGTGGTGCGAGCGCTACGGGTGGCGCTGCCACAGCTGGGGCCTCGACAAATGGTGGATCAGCGGGGGCAGTCAACGGCGGCACGTCCGCGGTAGCGGGTGGCACGTCCACCGCGGGGGCGTCGTCCGCAACCGGTGGCGCAAGCAGTACCAAGGCGACCGGCGGAGCACCCCCGGCAACCGGCGGAGCAAGCGCTGTCGCGGCGACTGGCGGAGCACCGCCCGCGACTGGCGGAGCACCGCCCGCAACTGGCGGAGCACCGCCTGCAACTGGCGGAGCACCGCCCGCGACTGGCGGAGCATCGCCCGCGACGGGTGGGTTGACTGCAACTCAGGGCGGCGATTCGGGGACCGGCGGGTCTTCGGGCACGATACCCGAATGTTCCGACAGCCCGTCAGTTAATCCGCCCGCAGCGTCCATATGCAACGCTGGCTCAGCCCCCTGCACCTACGTTTATCAGTACTCATCAAGCGTCACTATTACGTATTTGTGCACCTGTCCGGCCACCGGCGCACTCGTAACTAGAGCGTGCAAGCAGGGCGGCTGAGCAGTAATGGGAGTTTCTCCCAGCCTCTGAAGTCATGTTTGCCATGCCATCCTGAAACGCCGATGGCCCATGCGTTGGCTTCTCATTGGCGGCCCCGGCCCAAACGACGGCGTACTTGGACCTCGCATGGCCTCGCTGCAAATGAGATAGTGCCGGCCCTGGTATGACGACACCGAAGCGCGCGGACGGGACGGCGTCTGAGGATCGCGTTCCCGTCGTGCAAAAGATTGGCTACGGCCTTGGTACTTTCATCGACATGTGGGGACACTGGCTCTACCCGGGGCTAGCCAATCAAGTATTCAACATATACCTTGGCATGTCGCCAGCTCTGGTGGGTCTGGCGTTGATGATCAATAGACTCATCGACGCCGTTTCCGATCCAATATTTGGCTGGCTGTCGGACAACACGCGGACCCGCTTTGGGCGCCGCCGCCCATACATCCTCGTTGGCTCCGTGTTGGCTGGGCTAGGTCTTCCTCTGTTGTTCTTCGTGACGCCTGGATGGGGTCAGTCGCATGTGCGACTCGGGTTTGTTCGATTCGACGTGTCGAACTACTTCTGGTTCATGCTTGGCTCATCGGCTCTGTACATCCCCATCATGAGCTGCTTTAACATGCCTTACCAGAGCCTGGGTGCTGAACTGACGCCGGACTACCACGAGCGAACGCTTGTCATGTCGTTCAGGAACGGCGTTCAGAAGCTGCCAGAGGTGGCGATGTTCTTTGCGCTGCAATTCACGACGCTGCACTGGTTCATCGACAAGAGCACCGGCAAGCCCAATCTGCTCAAGGGCGCTCAGGCATACTGCGTGATTCTGGGCGCCATCATGGTTCTCGTTGGCATCGCGGTATTTTCACTTGTCAGAGAGCGCTACTACCGTAGCGTTACGGCACGCCAGCAGAGCAAGATCTCAATCACCGAGACGCTGTACAAGACCTTAAAATGCGGGCCGTTTCGTATCCAGTTGCTGATGCGGCTTGCCTACGCAATTGGCACCAGCATGGTCGGCACGCTGGGATACTACGATACCGTCTACTACGTGTGTCACGGAAACCTCGTAACCGCAACGAAATGGAATACGGTCATGGGCATTTCCGGGATGGTCTTTGGATTTCGTAGGGATACCGACATTTACGTTGCTCGCACGGCACTTTGGCAAACGCGCGGGCCTTATGTGTGTACTCGGCAGTGCCATCCTGGCGTTCATCGGCACCTGGTGGTTCTACAATCCGGCGGTGCCCTGGCTGCAAATCTTTGCCTCGGGGCTTATCGCGTTTACGGGCGCTGGTTTCTGGACTTTGGAGGGTTCAATCGGTGTGGACGTCATCGACTACGACGAATTGAGCACTGGCAAACGGCGTGAGGGCGCTTTCTATTCCTGCATTTCATGGATTATGAAAGCGGGCATGGCGCTCGGTGTGGGCGCTTCGGGGTTCATCCTGTCTGCCACGGGCTTTGACGCCAAATTGGAGGGAGCTCAGAGCCCCCACGCGCTGTTCATGATGCGGTTGCTGCTGGCAGTCATACCCGTCATTGGGCTCGTGTTGTCGATGTTGGCACTGTCACGTTTCCCGTTGACGCAGGCGAAAATGTTCGAGATTCGCAGTCAGCTGGAGGCGCGCCGCGGAAAGGTTTAGTTTCTCCCTAGCGGCTACTGGGTTGACGCGCCATGATGCGCATGATGGCTTCCGTATAGTGTCGTGCTTCGGCGGCGCACAGGGGCGGGCAGGGGCCGCGTTTCCATCGGCCGCAGCCGTGTTTCGGGCCCACGGTAAGCGGCGACAGAATGGATACGCTCCGAAGATCGCCTAATTCAGCGGCGCGGTCCAACAGCGGCAGCCGCGCCGCGCAAGAGTCGGCTTTGCGCAGTTCGTAGGCGATGCGAAGAGCTGGGCTGGAGATGGCACGGACACTGTCGGATGCCAGCAATTCGTCAGCATGTTTGCTCAATCTCGAATTGTTAAGCATGATGTCATAGAGAAGATCTGGTCCGGCTGTCCCCATGTGCTCGACCATGATCGAGAAGGCCATGATGGACGTTTCACCGGGAGTATTGGCCGCCTTGCGCACCAGAAATCGCAGATCCGGATCACGCGTTTCCTCGGGCGAGATGTCGAAAAGCCGCTGCGCAATGGCCATGGCGTCGGCGAGCCCCGTCGAGCGGCTCGCAAACGCAAGCAGCAGCGGCTTTAGAACATAGGGGTCCTTTGGATACCGTTCTGCAAGTGGGATCAACCCGTGGGCGCCTTTTGCAGAGGCCTGAGCCAATTCGTCCGTTGGCGCGCGTTCGGCGCGCGTAGCCTCTGGCGCCTGTGATGTGGCGGTCGGCTCGGGCAAGGCTGTTTGGGTTTCGGGTTCAGCCTCGATGATCGGGTTTTTTGCGGTTGCAGCAGCAGTGGCGGTGGCCTGGACCGCCTCGGTTCGCGCCAAGTGCAGGCGCCACATGAACCCCAGGCTAACGCTGGCTGTCGCAACCAAGACGCCGATCGTTGGAAGACTGGCGCGCATCCACCGCATGGCGCGGCTTGCTTGTGTCTTTGCCATACGACGATGCAGCACGGATACGGATGCCGCAGCGAGCGCGACAACAACAAAAACGAGATTCCAGCCGCGAAAGCTGGCGCCGGGACTGCGACCGAACACAAAGGACGCTCCGAACCGGCCCAGCACATCGTCCAGAAACTTTACGGACACCGCCACCGTTCCATAGGCGGCCAACGACCAAAGCAGGCATTGCTGTATCGTACGCAAATGGTCGAGCACACGGGCGTGGTTGCCCCAGACTGATCTGCGTAAATGCCGTAAGAAGAGCAATGCCGGAGTGAGCAGCGTCCCGGCAATACCCACCAAGATCAGAGCGATTTCAACTCGAGTAAATCGCAGCTTGCCCGTGACCAATTCGATGCTGGGCACTACGCTCGAAAGGCCAACTATCAGCAATAGCAGTGACGCTGCGGCATACCCTATCAAGCGGGGACGAGCCGTGGTTACTTCACGCGCGTCAGCCTCTAGAAACAAGCGGGACCCTGAAAGCGCCGCGACAGTGGGAGACGGCGCACTCGATGAATTGGGTTCTACAAAAGCATCGAGCGCTTGCCCAAGCTCCGCCATGCTCTGATAACGCTCGTCGGGGTTGCGCGCCATCGCGCGTTGGATCAAAAGCTCAAGGTTGGCTGGGATCTCCGGATTGATCGAGCACGGCAGCGGCGGGTCTTGGTTGAGCACCGCTAGTACCAAGTCCTGCAATGTCTCCCCCTCGAAAGGAGGGCTGCCAGTGACGGCGGCGTAGATCACAGCTCCGAGGCCGTAGATATCCGTGCGGTGGTTGACGGCGCCACCCCCCGCTTGCTCCGGAGCCATGTAGGCCGGCGTCCCCATGATCACGCCTGCGCGCGTCAACTGAGTACCGACCGCATCCATGAACCTCGACAGTCCAAAATCGAGGACTTTGATGGTAGGCAGCGAGGCAACTACCTGATCCGTGCCGGTCAGCAGGAAAATGTTCTGGGGTTTGACGTCGCGATGCATGACGCCCGCCGCGTGCGCCGACTCCAAGGCGCGGCATAGCTGGCGCGCGATGTGAATGGCAGTTTGAATCGTCAGGCGGCCGCAGCGCACAAGATGCTCTGAAAGGTCGATGCCCTCCAGGAATTCGCAGACCAAATAGGAGCAACGCTCGGGGGTTTCGTCAACGTCGAACACCTCGACGACGTTAGCGTGTTCGATGCACGCAGCTGCCTCGGCCTCACGGCGAAAGCGAGCCACCATTTCTGCGTTTTGGCTAAACTCGGGTCGAAGAACCTTAATCGCGAAACTCTTGTTGGAGATTCTCGTGTGATGCGCGCGGTAGACGCGCCCCATGCCGCCTTCTCCGAGCACCGACTCCACGACATAGGTGCCGTTGAGGACTTGTCCGACCAAAGGATCGTCGGAATTGGGCGAGGGGTACCCAGACCAAGACGCCTTTGAATACACGGGTCCGAGCTCCTCCAGAGTGTCGGTCCAATTCTCGTGACTGAGTGGAAATCGGGGTAGCGACATCAGCGACGCCGGAGGCCGAAAGAGCTCGGAGCCTTGAGTGTACAGGAAGTCATAACGTCAGTCGCCGCTCAACGTTGCACGCGTGGCTGGGTGCCATTAGTGCCTGCGATGCTGTACGGCGCCTGCATCGCACACCATACGGACAACGGTTCGAGCGCGAAGGATTGTCACATTGGCCAATTGGCCTGGATGATCGTATCCTCACAACTCGAGGATGCTCTTCACGTCATCCTGCACGGCTGCTGAGAGTCCTCGCATCAACAATTCCGTATTCAATGCGAAATCGAGCACCGCCTGGTCATCGTGGACATTGAGGTCGAATGTGCCCGGTACAACCGTTTGTTCGAGGCCGAGCACATGCCCGACCGTGCTGGTGAGAATTGCATCCCAAGTTCTCATTAGCCGGGCGCGGGACTCAGCGAGATCCGGACCGAATGTGCCCGTGATGACAACCCGCACTTTGAGCTGGCCATCTTGGTTGAGTGAAGCAGCCGCGCCCACGGCGAATGCGCGCGCCAACAGACCTTGAACCCCTTTGGCCAAGGCTTCCGAAAAGGGTCCCGGAGCGTAGAACCGCAGGGGCGCAGACTGCAGTTCGCTTGGCAACGTGGAGAGTGCCGCACCGCGCAGAGCCGGGCTCGTCTTTTTGAACTTACCTAAGGCAAACCCCTCGACGATGCGAATTAGCAGTGGATCCGCAAGCGACACAGCCGAGAAATCGCCATCGACCGTTAGCAATGATTCGGGTGTGTTGGCAATCAACCCGGTTGTGCGCCAAACGCCCGGCTGTGGCGATCGCTTTATGGGTTCGGACACTAATCGGGCCTCGAACCGCTCCTGCACGCGACGTGTGCCTTGCCCTACCCTTGCGAGATACAACGTGCCGTAGTCAAAGCCTGCGATGCAACCTTCCGGTAGCGTGCGCAGGTCCACGCCGCTACCGCTGGCGAACGTGGCGAGCCGTTCTTCTGGAATCAAGTGCTGAAACGCGGCCAAGAACCGCGGGTTCTCAGCGAAGACCCGCGGGCTGCCGGCAAGCATCCAGCGCAAGCCTGCAGCCGGCACGTAGTCCGTCAAAGGGCCTTTGTGCAGCGGCACGCCCTCGGTACTCGATGGCGATTTGGGCGCGTTGGGCTGTCCGCGACAGCCGGCCATGGCTGCCGAGAGCACTAGGACCGCGCATGTCCGGCACACCATGCCCAACCGGGATTTTCTTGATCGTATTGGTCGTTTGGGTCCCAACCCAAACGACGGCGCACCCGAGACTCGACTCAAGATCGATGAGTTTCGTTCCTTAAGGTCACGGGCAGGCATCAACGAACCGAGATGAAGCAAAACCTTCGATTCTTCGAGCCGACTCGCACAAGGAACCTTTGCCCCTTGGGCAGTGCAAATCGCTCGTCGGTGACGCGTTGCCCGTCCACTTCGACCCCACCTTGCAACACCAATCGTTTGCCTTCGCTCGAGGATGACACGAGCTTGGCGACGGCAAGAGCCTTTGGTAACCAGAGCGTCTCGCCTTCGCTCGTCAGCTCGCACTCGGGCACATTGTCGGGCAACCCGTCGGCAAGGTAGGCTTCGCGAAAACCGCGTTCAGCGGTCTCGGCCGTGGCCCGATCATGAAACCGCTCGACGATCTCGAAGGCGAAAGACGCCTTGGCCGCCAGCGGATCCGCGTTGCGCTTCAACTCGTCAATCTCCGGTTGGCTGCGCGCCGATAGCAATTCGAAGAAACGCCAGATGACGCTGTCATCCACTTGCATGCATTTGCGATATTGCACTAGGCCCGGCTCCTGCACGCCGATGTAGTTGTCGGCGGATTTGCTCATCTTCTTGCCAATGATTTGGCCGTCCACGACTTTGGCATCAAGGCCCTCGAGAAGTGGCAGCGTCATGACGATCTGCGGTGGTTGACCGAAACGCTGCTGTAGGTCGCGACCGACCATGAGATTGAACAACTGATCCGTGCCGCCCAATTCGATATCGGCTTTGATTTGGACCGAATCGAAACCTTGCAGTAATGGGTAGAACAGTTCGTGCAAGTAAACGTCGCGCTGCGACTCGAAGCGTTCGCGAAAATCGCGACGCTCTAGCGTGCGCGCCAGCGTTCGCTTTGCGGCAAGTTCAAGAACTTGTTCCAGGCTCAACTTCGCTAACCAGTCGCTGTTGTGGACCACGGTGGTTTTCTCGTGGTCCAGAATGGTAAAAGCCTGTTCTTGGTAGCTTTGCGCAGCCTGCAATACCTGCGCCCTGGTCAAACGCGGACGCGCTTCATTTTGACCCGTTGGATCGCCTAGCATAGCCGTGAAATCCCCGATCAAGAAAATGATCTCGTGCCCAAAATCCTGAAATTGTCGCAATTTCCGCAGCAGCACCGTGTGACCCAAGTGCAGATCGGGCCGCGTGGGGTCAAAACCCGCCTTGACGCGGAGCGGACGATTCTTGCAGAAGGCGCACCTTGAGCTCGTCCAACTGGTGCACTTCAACGACGCCTCGCGTGAGCTCTGAGAGTTGACTATTCGGATCAATCACGCGGTGCACGCTAGCACGCGACAACGCAACGTCGTCGAGTTTCGTGCCTCAAACTGGCTGGATCGGCTCGGAGCAAAGTGTTGGAGTTCTATTGCCGTCAGTCGTGCTCATCGTCGTCGCCACCGGTAATTGCCAGGTGACGACTATCGTTGACGAGTTCCTTCAATTCCTTGCCAACTTTGAAGAAGGGCAGGCGCTTGGCTGGGACAGGCACGGGCTTGCCTGTGCGAGGGTTTCTTCCGTCGTATGGCTTATAGGGCCGAACGGTGAAACTACCGAAGCCACGGATTTCGATGCCGTCGGTTTTCTGAAGGGCCGCCGTCATCGAGTCGAAAATGCAGCTAACCAGAGCCTCCGCTCGCGCTTTCGTCAGCTCGCCGCGCGCGGCTATTGCCTCGATGAGCTCACTCTTCGTCATAGGGCGCCTCCTCCAACCACTTGACTTCATTGCACTCTATCCCAAATCGAGTCCAAGGCCAAGTGCAGGTTGAAGGGATATAGGCTAGTTGGCCGGTTCGAGTTCGACCCAGTCGATAGCGAGCGGGCCGCTTTCGAGGGCGATTGTCAGGGGTTGCTCGCCTTCGGCCAAGTCGATTGGCGGCCCAAAGCTCGATCCGCATTCGAAACGCGACTCTTTCACCGTCGTTTGCCAAGTGTTTGGCCCCAATATCGCCGACAGTGCCATGGGACTGGTGTCGTACACGACCCAACCGAGACCCACGCGATAGCGGCCGGCGTGGGGAACCGACAGCGCAACCACGATAGCAGGGTGTCGGCCGCTCGGGTGCACAATCAGTGCTCGATACTTTGACACACATGGGGTTGGTGGATAAGTCGGGATTGCCCAGGCGTCGCGTACCGAAAGCACAGGCCACTGTGCCTCCGTTTCGAACCGCAGGGTCGTAACTGGAGAGTACGCAACAGATTCTAGTCGCGGCCTACTGTTGACTTGGTCGGTTCGGTAGAGGTAGCGGTAGGTCAAAGGCGAGCCAAGGTTCTTCCAGAGCATCCAGTCGTGCGCATCGCCGTGCATGCGCGCGACGACAATCGAATGAATCGCATCGCTTTTTCCTGGTTCATGCCCCAAGGCAAAGCCGTTGTCCGTATCGACCAAGATCAAGCCGTGACTCACGCCGGCTCGAGCTAACACACTTGGCTCGAACATTGGATGACCGCCTTCTCGATGCTGCAGCTGAACGTGTTCGAAGGCGCCGTGCAACGCAAACCCGAACAAGGAAACGATGACTGCCGGGATTAAGCGGCCGTGCGTCACTAGCCAACCTGACACAAGCACGTGTTCGAGTGGCATGGCGTCAGCAAGCATGCGCGCGCCGCCACCGGGAAAATTGCCATCGAAGTAGAAGGGCGCGTACACGACGAGCAGCAGTAGCGGTGACCCAATCAACGCGCACGCGCCGCGGTTGCGGTAGGCGCTCTTGGCAGCGAACCACAGTAACAAGGCGAGGGGCTCGAAGTTGAACGTGTCCAGCAGATGCCACCGTAACCGGACGCCGCTGACGACGAGTGCTTGCAACAGGCCGTATCCGTGCGACAATCGTTTGCCGACATAAGTGCCATGTTCGAATTGGCAGCCCACATTCGAGCCAAACCCGTAGCGAAAACAACCCGGAGGGCCGTCGGCTACCGCATAATACGCCATCTGAGTCGAATCGAACCAACTGCCGGTCGTTACTCGTTGATACAGAAGCCAAGCCGCAACACCCGGCAGTAACGCCGCCCCGAATGTAAACCAGAGTCGTCTGGACGTTGGACGAAGCATGACCACGATGACGAAAAGCAACGCGATGGCGCTCACGGGTCGCGTGGCGAGCAGCCACCCCGCGCTCAATCCCGCCACGGCCCAATCGCGGTAGGATGTGCCAAGCGCACCCCAGAGCGAGGTCGCAAACAGCAGCGCGGCGCAGCCGTGCGAAAGCGTGTCGGCGGTGTGGTAGCGAAGCGCGGCGCACAGCACGCTCAAGAGCGCCGCCGCAACGGCGATTCGCGAGTCTGCGAAAACGCGACGTGCGAGTGCCGCCGTGACAAAAACAAGACACGCGGCCATGCACGGGCCCATCAATTGGGGCACATGCAGCAACATGCCGAGCGACAGGATCGCGGCATAGCCAGGCGGAAATAGCACGGAAAGACGCTCGCGCGCCGCGTCAAAGTAGAGAAAGCGTCCCCGCAGCGCAGCGGAAGGGTGCAAGACCGGCAAGGTGAGGTGCCCGCTGGCGAACGTCTTTGCCTGCAGCCAATAGTACGTGGCATCGACGATGCGCGGTCCACCGCGCAGGTAGTAGTAGTAATAGCCGACGGACAACGCCGCCGCGACGAGAGCCAGTATCCCCACGCTGGCGGGCGCACTCGATGCGCGTTGCCAAACCCGTATTGCGCGCCGATGCCCAAGCCAAAGGGCGACGGCAATGCCGCCGGCGCATGCCGCAACCGCGTCCGGCGGAAGCCCGAAGTGACCGAAGATTTCAGTCATGTCAGCACGGCTTCACTCTTTGGAAGGATCCTCTTCAAGTTGAACAGCCCACAAATGATAAAGATCTGCAGGCGTTGGGCCTATTGTTGTGAGCGTCACGGACAAGGTCGCTGTCACATCGGCCGCGTTCACCGTTGCGGACAGTTCCTCCCATTGGTCGCTCGGGACCAAGGTTAGCTCTCCGATTGCCTTGGTGGCGACTACGATTCGAACTCGAGAAGGACTTGGGGGTGCTACCCGAAACAGAAGCCGCAAGGGTTGACCCGCCTTGAGATGGCTCAGCTCGAAGGTTTGCGTGAGCGGGGCTTGGACCATGCGCGAGGCGTCCCACAAATCGCGGTTGGGATTGCGTGGGTCGGGCAGCTTCTTCATGCCCACGCGGGTGAGCCAGGGCTTCGAGATGCGGTAGCCGTGCGCGCCTTCGCTGACGACGTCGCCGAAATCGAGGGCCGCTTGAACGCGTTCGTTGGGTCGAATCGTCAACGGCGTTTCGGCATCATCCAGCGACCGGAAGTCGGCGTGATAGCTCACTTTGGTGGTGCCGCCGCAAATGACGTTGCCGCGCGCCGTCAGCGTGGCTTTTTCGATGACGCCGTCGGAAAACCACAACGGAAATTCGCGCCACCAGCTCGGGTAGATGGCAAATACATCTGGACGATCCTCGCGGCGCATGCGTTGGATCAATTCGAGGGTGGCGCCAATGCCCCAGCCCGCGGCACGCGCGAATGGAAGGTTGTTCGTACCGCCGAGCCCAATCAAGTCGAGACCTGGCAGGTCCGCCGCGTAGGGAATGGCGCCGGCATCGCCCATGGCAATCCGGTGGGGCTCTGCATCGAGCAGATGACGCAAGCGATGCCCAACCTGAAGCTGTTGATCGAAGATGTTGCGCGCCGCACGCCCGAAGAACCAAACTTGACGCGCCGTGCAGCGCGCTTGCGACTTCGTATAGACCACGAGTGTGGATGCCGCCAACAGGCAGCACGCCCAGGCGATCGGTCGTCTCCGATGCTCAGCGCGAAAAGGCCACGTGAGCAGATAGCCGGCGCCGAGCGCGGCGGCGACGAGCAGAAACGCGACCGCTGGCATCGTGTAGCGTTCGTTTTGCCAACGCACCTGGCCGTTGAAGGCAACCGTTGCAATCCAGCTTAAGAGCAGTGCCCACAGAAGCTGCGCCCATGCACGTGTTTGCCTTGGCAACAATGCTACCGCGCCAAGCGCCCAGACGACCCAGCCAAAGTGGGGGATATCACTGAAGTGCCAGTCCGTGACGCGCAGTATCTGATACTTGAGGTAAAAGAAATACCACCTGAAGGCTTGGCCGAACGTTAAATGCGGATTGTAAAACTCCAGTTTCACTCGGGCGCCGGCCGCCGCAAAGTCGCCCGTCAACCATTTGTTGGCAATGGCCTGTGCCAGAATTAGGCATGCCGCTGGACCGGAAACTGCGAGCAATCCGCTCAACGCCGCAGCGCGTCCACGGCGCTTGGAGACATGCCAAGCCGCGGCAATTGACAGCACTGCAACGATCGAGACCGCTTCGGGGCGCGTCGCCACAATGGCGAAATTCCAAAGAGCTAGCGGAAGGTAAACGAGCGACGAGAACTGCTCAGCCTGTCGCACGTGGCGAACCAGATTGTCTTCGGCGACGATAGCGGCGCCCCCAATGGCCATAAATAGCGCGACTTCCATGCCGCTGAACAGCGACCAACTCAGCGCCCCGACGCCAAGATAGGCAAATGGCAGCAAGTAACTCGTGATTCTGGGCAACCCATCGAATGCGCGGCGTAGCGCGAGCATGGTTGCGGCTACGCACGTAGCTGCGATAATTGCTGCCCAAAGCATAAGGGCCAAACCCCGAAACCCGATGATGAAACCGACGGCGAGCACGAAGGGGTAAAGCAGGCTCGTGCCGCCGCTCGAATAGCCGTTACCGTCGATCCACTGAAGAGGGAATCCACGGGCGGTCGAGCGGGCAAAATCGAAGTGAATGAAGACGTCATCGAGCGGCGCGGACCAAAGACCCTTGCCGATGTGAACGTAGACGTCATCGGACGGCCAGGGAAAAAATTCCGGACGATGAGGCGATAGATCGTATTCGCTGCCGCGCGCCCAAGCGATCGAATTGTACAGCTGCCAGCGCATGGAACCGTAGAACCACCATGCCATGAACAATGTCCAGGCCAACGCGACGCCGCCGTAAACGAGCGGCTCCAAACTGCTCAGGCGCTTGGCTCGCGTTGCAATGCTGCTCATGAATCGGACTGGCATCGCCCGTGCCATACTAGAGGAACTCTCTTCCAGCCGGTGATTCCATGTGCGCCATGCTCGTGCCGCTGTCACCTAATGAGTTGACAGCCCGGACGTCAAAGTCTTATTCGCGATCGACGCGTCTGACCAGCCGGAAGCCTGACCGGCCTTTGCCACGGCGGCATTTCTTCCGTTTTGCCTGGCCTTGCGTCATGCTTGGCCCTTCGAGCAAAGTCAGATGGCCGAGACTTCTCCGCAACAGCGTCTTGTGACGAGCCTGATTCTGCCGGCCTTTGTCATCGCCGTGCTCGTGCTCGATGGCATCACGTTTCGCAATAGCTTTCAGCTTGAGAAACTGCGCGAGCAGTCCGTCATCGAGGCGACCCTGCTTCTCGCGGGAGAAAAGGCTGACCGGCTCGAAAAGCGCATCATCGACCAAGACAACGTAGTGGCCTCGACGATCGACGTCGAGAACCGAAGCGGCTTCGGCGCGGACTGGTTGGAATCGGCGCGCGTTCAGACGCCCACGGCGCGTGCCGTGTTCCTGCTCGACTACAGTTCCCCGGCTCACGAAGTGCTGGCAATGGCCACGCGGTTTCCAGGTCTCGAAGACGAGCACTTTCGCGCGTTGCTTCACTACGTGTTCTTGCCCGAAATGCGTCGCGACGAGCGCATTAGCGATGAGCTTCGCCACCTACACCGCTCGGTGGACGGCGTCAATTACCTAGTCAGCTTCTGGCAGCGCGAATCGCAAGGCAGGCGCTACTGGGTGGTCGTTTGGCACGATGTGGGCGCCATCATCCGCTACATTTTCCCAGAGCTTTACCCAAGCGCCGACAAGACTAGCCGTATCAACGTCGTGGATGATCAAGGTCACATCGTCTACGGCGAGGTGCTCAATTCGATGGGCCCAATTCTGGGGCGCCAGTTTGGCACGACGCTCTACAAATGGCGTCTGAACGTAACGATGACGGCGGCGTCCGATTTGGCGGCTGCAGTCGCCAGGCGGCACGTGCTCGAAATGGTCATGGTGGGGCTCAGTGGCCTTGTGGTGATTGCTGGGTCGATTGTTATTTTGGTCGCCGCGGCACGGGAAAGAAAGCTTTCGAACCTAAAGAGCGATTTCGTTGCGAATGTCTCGCATGAACTTAAGACCCCGCTGTCGCTCGTACGCATGTTTGGCGAGCTGCTCCAAAGCGGCCGCGTTGACAGCGATGAAAAGAAGCGACAGTACCTGCAAATCATCGTTAGCGAAAGCGAGCGCCTCGCGGCGCTCATCGAGAATGTCCTCGACTTTGCCAAGGTCGAACGCGGTAAAGCTGCCTACGAGTTCACGCGGAGCAACGTCGTCGAAGTGGTAAACCGAGCGGTCGAGGCATGTCGCCTTCGCGCGGAGCGCGAAGGCGTCGAGTTAGAATTCTCATGCAATACTTCGACGATTCAACTTGAAATCGACGAGCGCGCCATAGAAATTGCCGTCATCAATCTCGTCGACAACGCCGTCAAGTATGCGGCGAGCGGTCGGTGCGTGCTCGTGCAATTGGGCACGACGGGGTCGTACGTGGAGATCCGCGTTACCGATTGGGGGCCTGGCATTGCGGCCGACGAGAAGCGCCGCGTGTTCGAACGCTTCGTTCGCGGCAAGAACACGCGCAATCAAAGAGTGCGCGGCAGCGGCATTGGGCTAGCGCTCGTCAAGCATATTGCGGAGGCTCACGGCGGCGAAGCGTGGGTACAAGACGCAGAAGGCCACGGCTCGTGCTTTGTCATATCGCTGCGCAAGGAGGGTGTTTGGCGCAAGGTGCTCCCTAGCGTTGGTCATGAGTAGCCGTTCTCCCCTGTGCTTAACAAAAACCCATCCGCGGTGAAATTCATGCTGCTTCCCTCACGTAGCGGTGGTGCAGGCCGCCCATAGCCGTCGATCACGTAAAGGTTGGTTGCGTCCATGGCACGAGTCCCTCGAGTGTTGCATTTGCCAGGCTCGGAAAGAATTGCTCGAGAATTGAAACGCGAGCCCGGCTTGAAGTCGGAGACAATTTCGTGCTTCCAATACTGACGCCTGAGTTCTCCGTCGCTGGGTTCTCTCGAGGCGGCCCGCGACACGAATTGGCCGCCATGGGTTAGATTTGATGACGGAAATAGCACGTACGGGCACTGCTTTTCGATATGAGCCGATTGAACAACACAGGATCTAACAGGGGCGTTTTCGGTAAATCACGTTTTTGGGTGCTCGCGCTCGCTTCATGCGGCGTGAGCATCATGGTCGGGTGTAGCGGTAGCAACGACACAACGGTATCGGGATCAGGCGGTGGCAATAACAGTGCGGGCGGTGCCAGCTCGGTTGGGGGAGCAGCGACCGGTGGAAGCACAATGGCAAGTCCTGCCGGAGGCGCACCGGCAACCGGCGGCGCTGGAGCCACGTCACCCCAGCCCACTGGCGGTAGCCCGGCAACGGGTGGTGCCGCAACCGGTGGCAACAACCCCGCCACCGGCGGCAAAGCGACGGGTGGAGCAGGCACAGCTGGAGCAGCGATGGGCGGCACCGCGCCTGCGCCCACAGGCGGCAGAGCCAATGGCGGATCAGCGCCTGGCGGTGCTGCAACCGGCGGAAAGGTTGCCGCGGGCGGTACAAGCTCGTCGGGTGGCAGCAGTAACGCCGAGTTGAACCGGAGGTACGAACACAGGCGGCAGCGGAGGCGGGAGCGCGGGCGGCGGGCAGTCGAACGCGGGCGGTTTCACGAGTAGCTGCACGGGTAATCCGTGGCCCACTGGCGTTGACCCGACAGTCGCGGGACCGTTTCAGGTCACGGCGGATAAGAATGTCGGGCCGTTGGCTGGAGCGACTCCTGATCCCGTCTACGGCAGCACACAGCAGCGATTCAATGTCTATCGGCCATCGGATCTCTCGCAGGGAGGGTACTGCCACCCCATCATCCTGTGGGGCAATGGTCATACGGACAACCCAGAACCGAATCCTCCATCGTGCTTGGCCGCGAACTACTGCGGCGACTACAAGACGATACTCGATCAGCTCGCCTCGCATGGGTTCGTGGTGATCGCGTCGCTCAGCACGATCGTCTCTCAAGCCGACCCAGCCACCGGGCTGCTGCCGCAGCTTGTGGGCATGAACTGGATCGTTCAGCAAAACGACGATCCGACGAGCCCGTACTATCATCACCTCGACACGGCCCACATCGGCGCGACTGGGCACTCTGAGGGCGCGTTCGCGACGAGCGAAGTTGGTTCCGACCCTCACATCATCGCGATCGCGACGATGGCGGGTGCGACGGCGACACCGAACTTGCACGAGCCGGCGCTTTTTCTGTGCGGGGGACAGGACACTGTGGTTCCGTGCAGCACTATCCAGAAAGCGTTCGACGCCATCACCACGACGCCCGTCATGTTGGAGGAGAATCCCACCGCCAGTCATGGCAGCTGGATCGGTTCGATCAAGGACCCTTACCAGGTCGCCGTCACGGCCTGGATGCGCGTTCACTTGATGGGCGACACCGGTCTTCGCGACATGTTCTATGGTACGAGCTGCCAACTTTGCCAGAACACGGCGCTGCAGGTGCAGCGCAAGAACATGAACCAGTAGTCGCCTTTATTTTCCGTATCCCGCGGCGACGATGTTGGCCTGGATGGCGTCGTCGACCGTCTTGTCGTCTGCACAACCCGCGGTCAGGGCGCCTTCGTACCAGACACCGTTTGACCAGCAACTACCGTCACCGCCCGACCCCAATATGATGGAGCCTTGCTTCTTCATGGGCGTGCCATTGTCCGCGCGGTGCCCGTCATATTGGGTCGTGAGTGCGCCCTGCTGCGCATCGCCGAACTTGAGTGCGATGCGATTTCCCGAGAAGCCCTTGAGCATGAACGTGGCGAATTTGCTGATGTTTATGGAAGGTATGCTTGTGTCGACCTTGCTCGCGCCCGGGGAAATCGTGGCTTCATAATCGCAGCTGAACCAGGGCCCGTTACCACCGCCTTTGCCCCACGTCGTGGCATTGCCGTAGTAGATCGCCTCCATCGAGAGCAAGCCATCCGGGTTCCCGTCGGTCTCGGCATTCCCGAAGTCGTTGCAGCACTGTCCATTGTAGACGGTCGAGTCAAAAACCGAGTAGATGTATTCTGGGTTGTCTCCGGACGCCGTGCCGGTGGGCTTCATGACGCGATAGGCGTTCCCCTGGCCTCCCGTGAACCTGAGACCGTAAACCGGGTGACCGCCGACGTTGATCTTGGGATTCTTACTGACGTCTGACTCCTTCTGGTTGAGACCGCCGCCACTCTTGGGCGTACCCGTGAGGGTCAGCCAGTAGGTGTCTGGGCTTAGGGCCAGATGGTTGCCCTTGGGGGACTGGTCGTAAATCTTCGAGAGCGTGCAACCGCTGGTGGCACAGAAGGTATCTTGCACCGTCGAATCGGCGTAGCCACCTGGCGTGAGAACCGGAATATCCTTGACGGAGCTCGTGTTCGTTTTGCTCCGGACTTGGTAGAGTGGGCCGCTGTAATCTTTGTAGATTGCCCTAACCACGCCGTAGGCTGCCACGCACGGCGTGTTGGCAGCCGCAAGGATGTCGCAGGGCGCGTTGGCCGCGCTAGAGCCGCCGACCGCGCTGCCGCCTGCGCCCGTGGCGCCGCCGGCCGTAGTGGCACCGCCAGTGCTAGTAGTGCCGACTTTGCCGCCGGTGCTACTGCTGCCGCCTGCGCCCGTGGCGCCGCCGGCCGTAGTGGCACCACCGGTGCCGACTCTACCGCCAGTGGCACCGCCACCGCCTAGGCCGGTGATGCCACCTACGCCGGTGATACCACCTAGGCCGGTGATGCCACCAGTGGTCGGGCTACCACCACCGCCAACTTTGCCGCCAGTGCCAGTAGTGCCGACTATGCCGCCCGTGTCAATGTTACCACCCGCACCGGTGACGCCGCCCGAGGTCGTGATTCCGCCGGTGCCGACTACTCCGCCAGTGCCAACGCTACCTCCGCTACCACTCGAACCGCCGCTACCACCCGAACCGCCCCTCTTCTGGAACACGACCGAGCCCGTTGCCGTTATTGACGTGGTCTTCGGGGTCATAGTCAAGTTGCCGTTGGCCACACAGTACGTGTACGCGAGGTCAGCTGCGGTGAGCGGATTTTGACCGGTCCCGATTGTGTTGCCCGAGACCGTGTACTGGCCGCTGTTTTCCCCAGCAGCCACAATCAGACCCATAGTGCCTGACTGGTTAACCTTGACCGAGCAAGTGCAGCTCCCCCCCGCAGCGTTCACGCAGTTGGCACCCGTGAACCCCAAGCCCTCGACGCCAGAGGACATCAAATCGCACGTGGTCCAGGTCCCCGACATGAAGAGGCATTGGTGATCCAAGATGATCGTCGCGTCACCTGTAGTGGTCGTATCGTCCTCAAATTGCTTGTCTGCAGTGAGAAGCAAGTGATCCTTTCACTTGAAGAGCGCCCGTGAGCTTCACTGTATCGCAGCCCATTCCGGTTCCCATTGTCGAGAAATCGCCAGAAACATTCAGGCACGAAGACGTGACGTCCCAGGATCCGACAACGTCGCCCCCACAGGGTGTCACGCTTGTGCAGTTCGCTCCCGTTCCGTTGGAGGTTGAGCCGCCGACCTGGCTTGATGTGCCCGTGGATCCCCCCGATGTTTCTGTCGAGGGACTCGAGCTGCCAGAACATGCACCGCACAGAAGCGCGAATGCGACCATGCCAACACTATTTTCCGATTTTCATGAGCGCTCCTTGTTGCCCTTGCAATCATTCGCCGATCCGAGAATTGTGGTGGCGTATTTGTTCAAAATTCCAGAAAGAATGTACCGCCAAAGGACACCACACAAGCAGTGGATGCTAGACGAGATTCCGTCGGAAATTGCGGCAACTCAACCGCAAATAAACGGCGGCTGCTGACCACGGCGCTAAATCGCAGCATCGTCCAGACAGCCAAATGGCTCAAATCGACCGTCGCGGACGTCAGAAAATAGAACGCCTCAACATGCCAGAGTAGGGCAAAGTGGATGCCTGGGCCCGAGGAATACGCAAGCTGTGGGCCAAATTGCGCTAGAATTCGACCCGCGGAAGCGAGCCTGTCTCGCCGGCCAACTGACATCGGGTTCAGAAGAAGGCGAGACCGGCGGCTAGCACACGAACCGCCAATTTCTTGTCCCGGACGCCCTATCTCGTGTACGCGCGCGAGGATGACTGCCACTCGTCGCCCACGCGCCAGACTTGGCGTTGTTGGCTGGATCTCGCTGTCACTGGTCTCGATCAGCCTGACAAGCTGCCCGGCGGGCGACGGCGGTGGATTTGTCAGCTGGGAGTCCTTGATCGCTTCGCGAGGCCAGTTGGCCGCGTTGCTGCGCGGTGTCCGGCAATCGCGTGACGTGACGAGCCTCAGGGTTTCTGTCGCGGCGGGTGCGACTGACTCACGCACGGAGCCGGTTGCGGCCGCGAGCGCACGGACCGAGCCCGTTGCGGCCGCGTCAGCTACGGCCGCGGGAACGCTCGAAGCGTCCGTCGATAATGAACCGCTTGAGGAAGATGCCGAACGCGTGCTCGTTTCGATAGGTCGCGAAACCTGGATATACGCTGAACCAAAATCCGGTGCTCGCCGCCTAGGCTACTTGCGATTCGGGGCGGTCGTCGGTCGCGCGAACCAACCCGCAAGCCGCGAAGACTGCGCACAAGGCTGGTTTCGAATTTCGCCCGACGGATTCGTGTGCAACAACGGTCGGACTGCGACGCTCGACCTAGAACACAAACTGGTTCCGATTGGACGGCAGCGTCCCGATAGACTATCGGGCTTGCCCTACGTGTACGGCGCGCCAAGGGGCATCGCGCCGCCACTCTATGCAAGACTTCCCACGCTGGACGAGCAACGCGGCGTCGAAGCCGCAACCGTGAACACGAAGTTGGGTCGCGAATGGCAACCGTATGCGTTGCAGCCCGTGCCCAATTGGCTGCGACAGACCGCCAATGTCTTCGGTTTCCCCCGAGAGAAAGGCGCGCTGCTCTTGGGCAGCACCGTGCCCAAGAGCGCCTTCTCACTGCTGGGACTATTTGAGGACGAAGGACGCGCCTTTGGATTGACGGCGGACTTGGCGTTGGTACCCCTAGGGCGGTTGCGTCCCATTGAGTCAAGCCGCTTTCACGGGCTTGCATTGGACGAGCAGCAGGGGTTGCCAGTCGTGTTCGTGTTCAATTCACATGCGGGGATCTTTGCCGGCAACCCGTCGGAAGGAAAGCTCACGCTCGTGAAGCAGGCGAACTACCGCGACGCGTTCTCGATCACGGGCAGGAAGGTCGTTGCCATGGGTTCGCGTTGGGTCGAGCTTCGCTCGGGCGAATGGCTGCGTGACGAGAAGCTGCTGCACGTCGAAGCGCCCGCCAACTGGCCCACCTGGGCGGTGGCTGGTCGAACTTGGGTGGACGTGTCAATCGGCTCGCAGACTCTCATTGCCTACGACGGCACAAAGCCCGTTTACGTGACCTTGGTGTTCACTGGCGCGGCGGGACTAGACGATCCGCACACGACGACGGCGACCAAGCGCGGCACGTTTCAGATCCACGCCAAGCACGTGACGGCGACGATGGACGGCAACGAACCGGGTCATGAATTTGATTTACGCGACGTGCCTTGGGTTCAATACTTTACGGACGGCTACGCGCTGCATGCGGCTTATTGGCACGACGACTTCGGCCGCCCGCACTCGCACGGCTGCGTCAATCTTTCACCGCTCGACGCGCGTTGGCTGTTTCATTTCACGGCTCCTGCCGTCCCTCAATCATGGCACGGTGTCGTAGCCCACAAGGACGCCACGATTGTCAACGTGCATCCGTGAGACGCGCTACGCGTCAATGCCAAACCCCAATCGACGCGCTCCACGCAAAGTAGCGTTCAGCACTGTCAAGAGCGGCCTGGACTCGCCACTGAGTATCTCGATCGTAGGTGCCGAGCACGGACCACCCAAACAGCTTCGTTTCAAAGCCAAATGTCGTGTGCATACGCGGCCCTGCGCGATTGTTGCTAAAGCGCGTGGGCTCACCGTATAGGCCGGCGCGCAGTTTCAGCCACTGGGGTACGACCTCGCTTTCGACGCCGAGGTGCGGAGAAGCCACGACGCGGTCGCCTGAGTGATCAACGATCCGCTGCAAGAATGACTCGACGCCTACCGCGTCTTTCACGGGGCCGCTCACCTTCAGAGAGGTTGCCATTAGCAGATACCAACGCCCAAGCGCTCGTTCGCGGGCTTTGAGGATTTCGCGCGTACGGCGCTTTCGTTGATCGAGCAATTCCTCGTCCCGGTCGCGCTCGGCTTTGAGATCGGCCAAGATCTTGGCTTTGCGCGCTTCCTTGTCTGGCGCGTCTTCGGGGATGGCTGCCTCCAATTGCTCTTGTCGTTGTTCACGCTCAAATTCGTTGTCGCGCAAGGTCTGCCGGACATCGGCCATGATTTCGTCCGGATCGGTCCAGCGGGGGTTGAATGGCCGCGAGCCCAGTTGCACGGCAAAGCCTAACGACCATTCCCAGGGCAAAGCCACTTTGTCGGGCAGGTACATCTGATCAGCCGTGCCCGAGAACAGCACGTGGTTGCCCTGACTATCCGTGGTGACGTTGCTTGCCGATTCGGCCTTGGTCGTCACGGCCGAGCGCGCACTGGCGCCAACCCGGAACATTTGGTTGTAGGGGCGCCATAGCCAGCCGAATTCATAGCCAATGCCCTGCGTCGCAAATAGCGTCTCACTGTTGTACTTCTGCGTGTTTTGGTTGACGATATTGAGGGCCGTGTAGCGAATGCCCGCCCCGAACAGCAATTGGCCGTGCACGAAGCTGCGTGCCAAGTGCAACAGCCCAACCGCGAATTGCGCTCGGATTTGCTGGTTCGACGCTCCGGTGCTCGCGCGGTTGTCGCGGCTCAACCCGTACTGCTGCAGCGTGACAGCCGTTCCCAACGCCCAGGGCCCCAGCTGCAGATCCCCTTCAACGTCTAGAAAGATGAAGTCATTCTGCGCGCTCGTCAACAGATTGTTGCGATTGGAACCCGAATTGAAAAAATCCGAATTGCTGCGCGTGATTGGCAGAGCGACGCCGGCGCCGAGGTCATAGTCCAAGTGGGTGTAAGACCAAGGCGTGCGAATCGCCGCTGCGGCTGGGTTGACGAAGTTGCCCTCGGAGCCTTCTGCGATAGCATCGTAGGCTCCGCCGAGCCCGATGACTCGCGTGCTCGTTGTCACGGGGCCCTGGTAGAGGTCCACGGCGTACTGGCTCGTCGAAATGGCGCTGCCGTTCGGGCCGATCTGAGCGTTCGCGGCCATCGCGTGCAGGCAAATTGACCCGACGCAGCCCGCGACAAGCCGGCAGCGCGCCTTCACCCTTTCCCCGTGGACGGATGGGCCAGACGTAGCTCAGTTTTCAATACGGCGACGGTGATGCCGATGGCACCCAACGCAAAGACGATGAGCGCGACGTTGACGCGATTGAATAGCGCGGCGAGCATCGTCAAGAACACAAACGTGTCGCGCTTGAACAGTGGCATCAAACGTGAAAATCCGCGAGAAGGGGCCGTTGTTGCCTCGGACAACGGATACTTGAGAAGATCTCCGGAGCCGATTTGGACCAGATAGCGGTACTCGAGGCCGCTCGCCAACACGCCGCACAGAACCGTAACCGTGCCGGCCAAGACATAAGTCAGATGATGGGTGTGTCGGTACAGCCCGATCGCTGCGGCCGCGAAAAAGCTGTAGTTGGTCAAATCGTCGCCGATGGTGTCGAACCACTCCCCGGCTTTGGACCCTCGATACGTGATGCGGCTCACTTCGCCGTCGCAGCCGTCGAGGATGCTTTGCATCTGGAACAGGACTGCCCCGAGCGCTAGCGTTAAATACGTGCCGCGGCTGGCAAGGCACGCGCCGAACAGGCCCACCGCCAGAATGGCCACGGAAATCTGGTTCGGAGAAAGAGGGGTCTTTACCAGCCATCGCGATATGAAAAGTGAGATGTACCGGTTCAGCCAGCGCGAAGTCCAACCGTCTTGAGCTTTGCGCAGCGAGCGGAACAGCCGCTGCTCGGCGAGGCGCGCTGTGGCGTCATCAATGATGCGCATTGGATCGAACCCCCAAGGCGCGTCACAGCGCAGGTTCAGTGTCGTGATGTCAATCAGCAAATCGTCACAGGGAGGGTCGGCGACGAGCGCGCAAAACGTCGAACGATGCATGAGCCAATTCGACGGCACAGCCACCGTGCGTGATGCGGGCGGCGGATCTTGCGGCCGTGCGATGCGCAACCGTTTGTCAGACAAGGATTCCGCTAC
This sequence comes from uncultured delta proteobacterium, assembly GCA_963811985.1. Classification (GTDB taxonomy): domain Bacteria; phylum Myxococcota_A; class Polyangia; order Polyangiales; family Polyangiaceae; genus FEN-1139. Next base: position 317,039 of record CAWEUH010000040.1, on the reverse strand, counting down.
GGCAGCATCCCCGGTTGCATCGACGACGGCGACAAAGCCCGCGGCCTGCGCATCGAGCGCGAGGCGCAGTGGCACGGCTAGCCCCCCGACTTTACGCGAGGCGTCAACCTCGGATGGCAAAAGACGAAGCACCCAATTGGCTGTCATGCTCGGCCGAGGATGCAACGCGGGGCGATATTGGCAAGTCTCGGGTACCAGGCGGCTGGCCGATGGTCAGCCGCCCTGCCGCAGCCGCTGAGCCGATCATCCACGGTAGAGCGCAGCAATCGGGCTGTAAGCGGCCCCTGGGCTATAGTCCGCCCGTGTCATACCGAGCTGAATTTCGATGCTTCGCGGGTTGTCCTGGAGCTTGGCCCGTAACTACTGCCATCTATCGCTGTCCAACCTGTGGTGGACTGCTTGAGGTTGCGCACGACATTGCAGCACTGCAAACGCAAAACGCGGCGTACTGGGGGCGTCTGTTCGACAGTCGTTATCACGCACATACTTGGCCCTATGGGTCGGGCGTGTGGGGCAAGAAAGAATGGGTCATGCCCGAGCTGCCCGACGACTGTGTCGTCAGCATGTATGAAGGCGGCACGAATCTGTTTTGGGCGGAGCGCTACGGCAAGCAGTTAGGCCTGGACGATGTGTGGGTAAAGTTGTGCGGCAATAGCCACAGCGGATCATTCAAGGACTTGGGGATGACGGTGCTCGTGAGCGTTGTGCGGTGGGCGTTGCGCCAGGGGCTCAAGGTGCGCGCCATTGCCTGCGCATCGACGGGCGACACGAGCGCGGCGCTGGCCGCCTACGGAGCCGCCGCGGGGCTGCCCGTGGTGGTTCTGTTGCCCCGAGGAAAAATCTCGACGGGACAGTTGGTTCAGCCCATCGCCCATGGGGCTCTGGTGCTCGGTCTCGATACGGACTTCGACGGTTGCATGGCCATCGTGAAACAGCTTGCCGAAGAAGGCCTCATCTATCTTGCGAATTCGATGAATCCGCTGCGCATCGAGGGGCAAAAGACGGTCGGCATTGAAATTGTCCAGCAATTCGGCTGGCAAATGCCCGATTTTATCATCTTGCCAAGCGGCAACTTGGGCAACGCGGCGGCGCTCTATGCGGGGTTCAAGATGATGAAGGATTTGGGTCTGATCGATCGGTTTCCTCGGCTCGTCGCGGCCCAGGCGCAAAATGCCAATCCGTTGTATTTGGCTTGGAACGCGGGAAGAAGGGTGGTAGCTCCGGTTACTGCCAAAAAGACCGAGGCTTCTGCAATCCAAATCGGCAACCCGGTAAGCGCGCCTCGAGCGATTCGCGCGCTACAAGAGATGGATGGCATCGTCGAACAAGCGAGCGAACAAGAGCTGTGTGAAGCGGCTGCGCGCGCCGACAAGACCGGCCTATACTGCTGCCCCCATACAGCGGTGGCGTTGGCCGCGCTCGAGAAACTCGTGTCGCGCGGCGTCATTCAAAAGCAACACAGGACCGTCGTTGTTTCGACGGCGGCTGGCTTGAAATTCACCGAGTTCAAAGTGAAGTATCACGAAGGCACCGTTGAAGGCGTAGAGAGCCGCCTGGCAAATCCCCCGGTTATGTTAAAGGCGAAGTACGGCGACGTTGCCGACGCCATAGCGAAGCATTTTGACGCCTAATCCCGCCTGCTCTGCGCAACCGCTGTGAGTCGAGGTAGGAAATGGGCGCCCACTGTCTTGATATTCGGGGGCCTTGAGTGTATTACTGTGGTGCTTTGCGTCCGAGGCGCGAAAACGGAGAGCTGACCGGCGATCGGGTTGAGCCTATGCTGAGCCAAGTTGGAGCAGATTCGATCGTCGCTGGGCGATATACGCTTGAGCGGTGCATCAACACGGGCGGCATCGGTTCTCTGTGGCTTGCCCGCGACGAGCAGACGGGGCGTTCATGCGCCATGCGCCTGGCGGACGGTACCGGTCACAACGTTTTTGAGTTGGCGGCTCGCTATCGCGCCGAGGTCGACATCATCGAACGAATTCGCTGCGAAAATGTCTTGGACATCCTGGACTATGGCGACTGGAACGAGATGCCCTATCTCGTCGTTGAGCACCTGGAAGGCGAGGACCTGGCGGCGCGGCTGCGACGTGAAGGTCGTCTGTTGCCCGAGCTGGCGTATCGGCTCTTAGCGCAAGCGGCGCGCGCGTTGGCGCGTGCGCACGCCGTCGGCATTGTGCACGGCGATGTGACGCCGGAGCACATCCTGATTGCCGAGGAGGGCATGCAGTCTGTCGCAAAGGTTTACAATTTCAGCCTCACGCAGAGGGGCGCCGAAATCAACGTTGGCACGGTGACCAAAATCGGGACGTTTCTTCGGCTACCGCACTACTCAAGCCCAGAGCAGGTTGCGGGCAAGGCAATCGATTGGCGTTCAGATCTCTGGTCTTTAGGCGTGCTTTGCTACGAATGCCTTACGGGCAAAAAGCCGTTCGACAGCAATGTATTCGGGGATCTTGTTGCGCAGATACTCTGCGATCCAGTACCCGAACTCAAGCTGCCAGAGGGTGAGACGCCCGCAGCGATTCGTCTTTGGTGGCAGAAGGCCTGCACGCGCGACCCGGACAAGCGCTTCCAGTCCGCCAAGGAGTTGAGTGATGCTCTTGGGCAAGCGTTCGAATTGCCAATCGTGTTTGTGCCGGACGGGGCCTTCGGCGCAGGGGCAGCGGCTGCCGCATCGTCGATGCCAGTACCCAACACGCCGGACGAGTCGCGCGTGAAGATCCGCAGCAAATCGAAATCTAGAATCGCTCGGCTCAAGGCACAGATTGGTCTAGCAGGCAGAGCTTCCAAGTCTCCGCCGCCGGTTCCTGCCGTTGACGAGCCTTCGAAACCTGCCGTTGACGAGCCTTCGAAACCTGCCGTTGACGAGCCTTCGAAGCCTGCCGTCGAGGAACATACCGGCACCGGTGTACAAGAGCCTCCGAAACCCGCCGTTCTGGAACCGTCCTTCATTGAGGCGCCATCGCATGCTCCAGGACCCGAGGAGAGTGACTTGGCCGATGACCTGTTTGCCGACTTCCAGGCAGCGGAAGCGCCAACCTTTTCGCTGCGGCAAGTGGGGTCGTTGGGCACGGTTGACGATGAGTTCAATCCGGATCGCGTCGCCGAGCAATTGAAACGAAGGAAGTCATTGCGCAAGATGGTCTTTGGGGTGCTTGCCGCATTGGTGGCAATCATCGCGCTGCCTTTGATGGGGACGAGTCTGGCGTCAAAGCACAAGAAGGCAGCAGCCCCCACGCCAGTTGTGTCAACCCCATCGAATGTCGCCCAGTCACAAGCTCAAGACATTGCCTCGACTGCGTCACACGAATTTACTGTAAGCGCAGCGGCAGCGTCTCCCGATCGAGCGTCTGACATTCCTCCTCGGCCCAGCGCTGAATCTCGTCCCAGCGCCGCGGTGGCGGCTCCCGATCGGGCTTCTGATATTCCACCTCCGCTCAGCGCTGAACCTCGTCCGAGCGCCCTGGCAGCGGCTCCTGAAGCGGCTTCCGACACGCAAAATGCACGGAGCGTGGAACCAGCTCCGAGCGGCGCGGCGCACTCCAAGGCTCCACGCGCAAAGGCCGCCGTGGCGCCTCGCACCCGGAAGGCAGTGGCGCCTGCGTCAGGCCCGGTGGCTTCGCCCCAATCAAATGGTGTTTCTGAACCGCCAACAAGCGTAGCACCAAAGCCTTCAAGACCAAAGGCCCAAACCGCGACACGTGACTACGGCATTTAGCTAGAAAGCACCACCAAACCGCAACCCACCGGGAACCACTTGGACTCGAAGTGAATTCGCCGAAGCGTCCTTCGAGTCGTCTTGGCCCCCACCAAAGCTCAAAAGGACCAGTCCAGTGGCTGCGCCCGCTAGACCCACGCCAAAGCCAATGCCCGAGACAAGTCCCATCGAGTGATAACTATTCAACGTGGATTCTTCGCTTCTCGGGCACGAGCTGCCATTGCAGGTACGGCTAAGATCCGAGCGCTTTTGCAGCGCAATGATCCCGGTTACGGCGCCGACCACCACACCCACTCCGCCGACACCCAATGCAACATAGGCGGGCGTTCGATTGGGAGAGCCCGTATCCTTAGTATCCGACGCCACGCGAGCTGACTGGGTGGTGCCTGGGGTCGCCGGTTGTGCTGGCAATGCCGTTAGCGTGACTTCAAGCGTCTGCTCGCCGCCCTCGCTGAGCGTTACTGATTGAGATTTCGTTTCATACCCCGCTGCCCCGACCTCGACGTTCTGCGTCCCGGGATTGGCGGCAACTTTAACTCCTAGAGCGGCTTCGGATATGGGGCGGCCATCAACGATGACGTGGGGATGCTTCACGTCCGGAACGACGATCGTAAGCCACGCGATTTTCGGCTTCACTTCCTCGAGGAGCTTGCCAGCCTCTACGACGGCCGCCTTCCAAACCGCGGGGGCGTTGTCCGCTACACCCTCCCGCAACACCAATTCAAATCGTTCCTGCGCTTCTACGTAACGCCCCAACCCCATCAACGCGCGGCCGTCATCCACCACCAAGGTTGGCGCGTGCACCAACGCGTTAGCGCGTCGAAAACGATCGTCGGCAATCTGGTATTTCTGGACCTTGAGGGCGTTGTAGCCCTCTTCGGCCAAGGCTCTTGCGGTGGCCCGATCGGAATCGCTCTGCGCCATGGCTGACGAAGGAACAACTCCGATTGCTAGGGCGCTGCAGACAGAAACGCGCACCGCAAGCATCGCCCGCTCAAATCTCGAGATGTGATCCGCGATCATGACCCACGACCTTTGGTGACTGCCATGCAGTTTTGCGCAACCAGTGAACGCTGCAACTTATACGCCGACCCTTTCGGCCTCGCAAGGCCAGTCAAATGCCGTAGTCTCTGGCGGGCGTACGCGGAGCCGTTGGCGGCCGGTTGGACCCCGGCTCCGACTTTCGGGCGCCGTCGCCGACGTTGCTGCGGCCGGGCTGGCCCGAGGGTGACACGAGCGGCAGCATGTTGACCGTGAGCGTGTCTGGCATTCGCACCGGCGATGATTGAGGGTCCGCATGCCTACTTGCTGGCGCACGACTGGCTGAGTCTGCCGGCGCGGCTAATGGCTGGGTTTGACTGGTCGTCTTACCCTTGATTGACAAACCCAAAACAATCCCCAAAACCAAGAACAAGACCACGGCGGGAATAGCAAGGACTGCCCACTTGGCGTACGTTCCAAGGCTATGAAAGCGTCTGACCGACGCGGTGAGTAGATTCTGAAGACCTTGCGTCCGCGATGCTTGTGAGGTCTTCTCAGAGACTACTTCGTCCATTGTGCCCGCCATTGCCGACATGGCATGCACCAAAGACGATAGACCCGCACGAGGCTCTTGCGTTACGACGGCAGCGTCTGCCCTTCGCACGTTGGGCGCTGTGATCACTCCCGACTTCTCGTTGCCTGGTGGGAACGAACTGATGTGCCGGGGGCGACCTGACGGAACGTTCACAACCGATCCGATTCCAAGAAGTACCCCGAGTTCGTCGGCCTGTTCTTTGGCCGAAAAGAAACGCAATTCTCGATCGCGTGCCGTAGCGCGTTCCCACCAAAAGTCGATCCCTGGCGGCAATTCACCGTTGAAGGTCGTGATCTTTGGCAGTGGCTCGTAGAGAATCATTCCCATTAGCTCGCCGAGGGCGTCACTTTCGAAAGGCAATCGACCTGTCAAACACTGAAACACAATCACGCCAAGGGACCATATATCGGACCGATGGTCTACCGGTTTGCCCCGCACCTGTTCGGGGCTCATGTAGCACGGCGTGCCTAGGAACGTGCCTTCGCGTGTAGCGCGATTTTCGAGGGAATATGCCTGATTTTGCGCGATTCCAAAGTCCAATACTTTGGCGATTTCTTCATCGTAGCGCTGTACAAGGAAGATATTCTCGGGCTTGAGATCGCGGTGGACGATTCCAAGTGAGTGAGCGCTCATCAGCGCGCGCGCTACATGCGCTACTATTCGATACGTTGGTTCCGGTTCGAGCCGGCCTAGGCGACTCAGCCGGGTTGCTAGGTCCTCGCCCTCCAAGTACTCCATGGCGATGTAGTGTGAACCTTCCCACTCACCGTAGTCGAACACGTTGACGACGTGCGGGCTACGCAGCTGTGCAGACGCCTTGGCTTCTCTGGCGAAGCGCGTTAGGATCTCTGCGTCGGCGGCCTTGTCTTTGTCGATGAGCTTCACCGCGCAGGTCGCGTCCAACAACAGGTCGTGTGCGAACCATACCGAACCCATGCCTCCCTCGCCGATCTTGTGCGAGAGACGATAGCGCCCCGCCACCGGACTGCTTGTGCTGCGTTCCGTGACGTCTCGAGTCGACTTTGGAGAATCGCTGCTGACCATCGAACCTTGCGCGGCAGACCCACCATGATTGTCCGCAGGCAAACTACTGATTAATAAGCCATATCTAGTCTAGACTTCTTCAGGCCGCAAGGGAAAGTCGGCCCTTAGGCACCCTGGAAACTGCCGTATTGCGCAAGATTATTCCTTCATGTCTGGCTTCGGCCAGGCTGTAATCGAGGTCCGCGACCCGAGGAAATCGACCGCCATTCAGAATTCGTAGCCCCGGCGTGTCGATTGCGGCGGGGGGGGTACTTGCCCGCGAAGGGCTTGAGGGCAACGGGTACGCTCGGCGTTTCGCAGCGTGACTTGGCCAGTGGGGGCTGCGATGATGCGACGGCATGAAAATGCGATTGCCTTACGAGCACGTCCAGATTGGGTGGGTCGTGCTAGGCGTGTCAGCACTTCCAATCCCGATCGTTGCCGTTGCGGCGGCGTCGGTTGGCTCCAATGCGACATGGCTGGCGGCAGCCGCAATACTTTTGGTGTCGGTGCTGTTGTTTCCTTCGCTCAGGGTAACCGTGGACGAGTCATCGATTTCGCTTCGGTTCGGGATTGGGTTGATTCGGCGCCGCTTCAGCTTGTCGGACGTCCGTTCGTTCGCCGAAGTAATGAACCCCTGGTACTACGGTTGGGGTATTCGATATTACCCCGGTGGCACGCTCTACAACGTGTCCGGTCTTTCCGCCGTTGAACTGTGGCTAAACGATGGCCGAAGGGTTCGCGTCGGCACCGACGAACCCGCCAAGCTATTCTTGGTGCTGGAAAGTGTCTTGGGAACACCGCTTCCCATGTCCGATGTATCGCAGGCGCCGCGAGGCTCGCGCAGAGTTCGGCTGGCGGCGATATCGCTCGTCGTCTTGGTGCTCCTCGCATTGCCGGTTCTCCTACATTATCAATCACGAGCGCCCGTCGTGTCTCTGACGTCCAGCTCGATTACTATCGATAACCTGTTCTACGGCCAATCATACCGCCTGTCTGACATCTCACGGGTGGAGCTAATGCCATCACTCCCACGGATTCGAGTTCGGACTAACGGCTACGCTGCCGGCGGCACGCTACGTGGTTGGTTCGCACTGGATCAGTTGGGACAAGGCAAGCTGTTTGTTGAAGCGCGGCAACCGCCCTACATCGGCATTTTCCTGAAGGACAGCTTTGTCATCGTCAATTTCGGCGATCCGGTGGAAACACGGCGACTGTACGACGGTATTCGACAGCTCTTGCCGAACAAGACCGCCGCGCCGGGCTGGTAGCAGCAATCAAAAACCTGGACTCATCCAAGAACGATGCTCTACGGTGCCTTGATCCCAGGACGCTTCGGCGGTGCTAGCAGGCACTGCAGACTCAGTCTTGGCCTTTTGAGTCGAACGATTCGCGGCAGGCGTTGTGTCATCGAGCTCGCTTACCTGCCTGCTCGACGGACGAGTTGCCACCGCCGAGCGAGGAGCGCTTGGCCGAGCTGCCGCCGATTTCTTGGTCGGTTTAGACGCGGTCAACTCGGCGGTCGTAGGTAGGGTGGTTATATCTTGTGCAGTGCTTGCAGGCGAGACACTCTGCGCGGCCATGGTGGAAACGGGTTGGCTATCCTTTGGCTCAGCAACTGCCGTCACCAGGGAACTTGCCGCAGCGGCGTGCCGCTTGGCTTTTTGGGAGGGTCTTGAGCCCACTGATAAGAAGATGGCAACCGCTGCGGCAATGATCCCGCCTGACACATAGTACAGTTGTCGTCGCGGTTTGCGCCAGTGCGGCTCATCAGGGTAAAGCGAGGTGACTGATGGGAGCACTGATCCGACAGGCTCTTCCACGACGGGAGTCTGTGTAACGACCGGACTTGCCGCAATCGCGCTGAGGCTAGGCTGCGCCACTTCCGCCTTTGCTTGTTGCGGCACATCCGCGGACGCTGCTGCGACGGGTGCGTTGATCTGAGCGACTGGCGTCACCGAGACCGCCGACACAACGGCGAGCGTGTTGCTTGCCGGCGCTGGCGATGTCGGTACAGCTGCGACGGCCTTGCCTGCTGGCGGGGGCGCTTGAGAACGGATGGGTTTCGCAGGTTTGGGCCGCATTGACGGCTTCTGCGTCACGGTGACCGCGTTCACGGCAGGCGCAGTTGCCAGAGGTTGAGCGGGTTCCGCGGACTTGGGCGACAGGGACAGTGGCAACGTCGCGGTGGCCGCAGTCGAGTTAGGCGCAGTTGCCAGAGGTTGAGCGGGTTCCGCGGACTTGGGCGACAGGGACAGTGGCAACGTCGCGGTGGCCGCAGTCGAGTTAGGCGCAGTTGCCAGAGGTTGAGCGGGTTCCGCGGACTTGGGCGACAGGGACAGTGGCAACGTCGCGGTGGCCGCAGTCGAGTTAGGCGCAGTTGCCAGAAGTTGAGCGGGCTCCGCGGACTTGGGCAACACTGACAGCGGCAACGTCGCGGTGGCCGCAGTCGCGGCAGGCTCAGGCGGCGCAAGTTGTGCGAGCTCCACGGGGTTGGACGACACGGACGGTGTCGGTGCACGGGCGATGGGGTTCGCGGTTGCTGTGGGCGACAGAGATTGAGCGGACTCGGCGGGCTTGGGTGCCGGCGCAGACGCGAGAGGGACGCGTTCGCCGCTCGCCATCCAGAATTCCGGTGCCGGTACGCGAGGCGTGGCGACAGGTTTGACCGCAACCCGCTCCGGCAATCTAGTTCGATCCACCATGATTGGCGGGGAGGGTTTTGGCGCCACGCTCGCAAGGGGTTTGCGTGGCGCTCGTTCGGACAAGCGAGAAGGCGCCTTACGATCCTCGTCTTGCGTTGCCGTCGCTGGTGCTAGCAACGGCGGTGATGACAGCTTTGCAACGGCGAACTTTGGCGACGCAAGTTGGAGCTCCGGTTTTGGAGCCGCGTCTGGCTCGCTTGCCCATTCATTGTTTTCCGGCAAATCGATCAGCGGTTGAACGGTAGTCACGTCCGCATCGTCGATCGATTGAGCCTGTGCTGGCTTCTCGGGCGGGGGAAGTTCAGTTGGAGTAGCTGGCGGCGGCTCAGTCGGGACAGCGAGTGGTGGCTCAGTTGGCAGAGCTGCCTGCACGGTTTCACTTGAGGCCGTTGGTGGTAGCTCAGCAATTGGCGCAGCTGCCGGTTCAAGCGAGACGGCCAATGGGGGTTCAGTCGGGGTAGCCGGCGACGGCTCCGTTGGGGCAGCCGATAGCCCCGCAATCATCCGAAGCAATGGCACGCGGTCCATTTCGAGCCAGTCGCTCATGCCCTGACGCCAGACCAGATCGTGCGACCGTACCCGTCCCGATTGAAGCGCCGCGACTAGATCGTCCAGTTCATACTCGATTGTTCCGTTGTCTGCTGTCGCGACGAACCAGTTCTCGGCGCTTGACGATCCAGCAGAGGCGGTGCTTCGAGTCACAACTACGCGGTTCCCAACGGATCAACATAGCACTCGGAAACTGGTTTCGCAGGCAGCGTTCCCAAGGATACAGCGGAAACCTACGGATTCCACCTCCAACATACAATGACAGCGAAGATTTGCAGAATTGTATGTCTCGATTTGCATTGACACCGCGGCCGGACCATTTGCGCGGTTCCATTTGCGATCTGCCGCTCCATCGCAGTCAAACGATGCACAAAGGTAAAAAGGCCGTGCCGGATTGCCTCCAGCAGAGCCTAGAGTCCCAATTTGGGTCAAGTCCCGTCAGCCGTCAAGTGCCGGGTCAAAGACAGGCTTTAGTAACCGAATCAACTGCCAAGCATCCCTCAGGTTGCGGACGGGATCGACACGAACATGTGAGAGCATGGGGGTCTTGAGTGCCAAAGTTGGAGCAAACCCGACGCGCTGGTCCAGGTCGCGGCCAATGCGGTTGACGTGGTCGGCGGGAACGAAGCGGTCACCGGGGTCGTGGAGCAAAGCCACCGGACAGGCAATCTCATGGAGTTGGCCTGCCGGCGATAAAACCGAGGGTAAGTTTGTACGCTGGTAGCGTTGCATCAACTCCACGTAGTCGAATTCCCGCGCATGTTCCAACAATGCGCGTTTCTTGTCTTCGAGTGGGGCTGGCGACATGAAATCGGCCAAGGCGGCCTCAATCTCCAGCTTAGCGCGTTCGCTTAGGCCAAGTTCTGACAGATAGCAGGCAAGCAAAGTGTAGCGCAAGTACAGTAGATCCGTATCATCTAGACTTGGATTGCGGTTCTGAGCAAGCAGAAGCCGTTGATGCTCCAACGCTTCGGAAAGCAAGTAGTATGCGCCAAACGCCAAGATGGCCCGGCAGCAGCCGCGCGCAGCAGGCTGAGCCGCCGCACTAAGGGCATAGCTTGCGCCGTAGCTGAATGCCAAGACACCAACAGGCCCACCTGACATGTCACACGCTTTGCGAAACGCAGACGTCACAATGTCAATATCAGAAGCCGTGTGCCTGAACGTTGCGAGTCCTGTCAGTGACGGCGTGAGACATTGATAGCCCTTGGTCGCGATACAGCGAGCCAGGTGGACCAGATTGGGATCTTCACTGCCGCATGCCGTCACCCCATGCACGAGCACCACCGTAGACCGAACCTTGGCCTTGTTGACGTAAAGGATCAGGGGGTAACCCCCTTCGGAGCGGTCGAGCACGGTTTCGCCAACCTGTAGCCTTGGCCCCCTCGCCCCTTTGAGGTAGTCCCACATGAGCCCGGCCAGTGCCAGCACGCCAAGAGTCATGTCGGAGCCTTGCACGACCGCGGTCCCGTTGCAACAGGGCAGCGCGCATCCAAACTGCGCCGGTCGGCGACGAAGAATCGACATCAGTTGCTACGGCCGCGCGCTGATTCAACAGGCGCGAAGCGGATCGTCGTGCAGGCAGGTGCAAGGTAGCAAGCTTACCCCGGGGCGCGAATGGGAAGGGGGTTTTACGTGCGACGGAGCCGTCTTGTTGCGCGAGTTATCGGGTTGCGGTGTGGGCTTGGGTTGGCTCAAGATCGACTCGATTTGCGTCTTGAGTTGGCGTCGTTCACGACTCCACGCATCCGCTTGCTCTTGCTGCGCGCTCAACAGTCTTGTGTAGAGGTTGCTCAGCGAGGTGTACGAGTCACTGGCGCGCCGTTGGCCGGGCAGGACGACAAACACCCAAACGAGGCCCGCGCCGATCACCAGTGTGAGCAGGGCCGCCACGAGCATCCGGTGCCTTCCGGCGAGCGCTGAAACCGCTAGCTCGTTCCCGGCGAAAAAACGCATAATAGTTCAAGAAGCAGGGAGCGGCCGCACCTTTGCAGCTGAGGAATTGCTGGCTCGGCAGGTGGTCGTTGCCTCAGGGAAGTCAGCGCAGGTGAATTTCGGCACTACCGGGCACAGCTGCGCCGTACGGCTGATGATTGTCACCGGTTGGGCTGCAGCTACTTGGAGAGTTGCCGCTCAGGCGTCGCGGGCAATCAAATGCCGAGCGACGACGAGTAGATTGCACGCAAGTACGGATGCCGAGACATGAGCTTTGAATGACGCCAACCCACTCAACCGGCATCGCGTCAGGTCAAAGCTTCGTTTGAGAAAAGAAATTATACCTTCGATGCCCGCTCGGAAGTTGCGCAAGCATCGGTAGACCCAGGTGGACTTGACCATGTCGGAGATTGCAAGGTGGCACTTCTTTGCGAATGCCACGTCCTTTATGCCAAGCTTCTTGATGTCTTCAAGGTTGGCGCGAGATACAAAGCCCCCATCGAAAGTCGCTTGTAGAGGCGGCTTACCGAATATCGCGCACTGTCGCTCGACCATCTTGACTGCCAACGTCGAGTCGGCAGGGTTACCTTGCTCCACCACTACATCTGTAACAATTCCAGAAGCCCCAGCAGTCAGACATATCTTGTGCCCATACAACACGTCGCGTCGGTCCTTGACGATGATGTCCGTATGCGGTTCAAAGATCGAGACTATCTTCTCCGATGCCGGTACCGTTTCGTCTCGTAGCACCCGTCGCTCAGTTTGCGAAACCACGTGCCCCGTCAGCTCCACCAAGCGGCGCAGTTCAAATGCAAGCGATTGGGCTCTTGCAAGTTGCATGATGTCGCCGACCTCAATCGTATCGAGTCGCTCGGCAATCCGCTGCGCTTGCACGACGGTCTCTTGAGTGACCTTGAGCAGGTCACGATAAAGGCCCTGCCTTTGGGATGCCGTCTTGGCGTTGAGAATTCCCAAGGCCCGCCGCTTGGCACGACGAGTGCGGTCAGCGTAGTTGATTGCAAAAGCCTCTTGCGCGTGACTCATCAGTCGCGCCATAACCCGAACGCAATCGAACAGTAGCGACGAGTCGGTGGGATGATGAATGTTCGACTCGACCACGGTGCAATCCGTGCGCACCTTGTCTCCCGATTCGATGCGTTGCTCCACGGCGAAGGTCACGAGCTTACGATTGATGGTCTCCAGAGTTTTGGCGCGAAGGTGCTTGATGGCTTTTTGGAGCGTTGACCTGTCCGGCGTCGTATCGCCCATGGCCAAGCGACAGAACCAACGATAACAACTGGAATCGGCCAAGTGAAAAGCCAGCTGCGCGTAGCTCCAGCCATTCATGAGCTTGACAATCAAGGCTCGCAAAACCTGCTCGGCGCTCATGCCCCGACGTCCCTTGTGCGGTTTGGTTCCGGGCCGCACCAAGTCTCCGTGAACCAACTCGGTCACATCCGAGAGCTGGTCGAGCACCAGACTTATCCGGCGCAATTCCTCGGTATGCCTGTGGTTGATTGGGGCTGGCATCAAGGGTTGCTGTTGGGTTATCTTCTCGCGCATCGGGGTTCTGCTTTTTCAGTGGTTTTTGCGAATTCACCGAGAAAACAGTTACCCCGACCTACTTATTTCCATGCCGCGCCAAGATAATTCAGCTTCTTTCCTGCTCGATTCGCATTTTTCGCCGGGAACTAGCTCTCTTTGCGCCGCTCGCATTTGATACTCCTGTTCAAGTTTGCTGCGGGTTGCGTCAAGCGCCAGCTCGCTTTGCTCGACCAACCGCGCCTTCAAGAGGTTGGCCTCTTGTGATAAGCGCTGATGCCATTCGTACTCATGACGCTGCGCCGTATCGTTCGCGGCTTCTAGCCGCTCTTGTTCCAACCGGCGCAGGTACGTCTCGCGCTCTTGCGCCAGCCTCGCTTCGTGTTCAGCCTGCTCAGCCAAAACGCGATCAGTTTCGGCGTCCAGTAGTTGTTGCACGGAGAACACCACCGAACTCACTTCAGACAAAGCCATAGCGCACCTCCAGTCGCATCGAGGTCACAGACACCACGTCACCTAGTTCCAACAATCACCTTGTGCCGCGCGCCGCGCCCACGGCTGAATGTCGATGGACTTAGCCTTTTGGCACAACGTTGCAGCACGAGTTAGACTCTAAGATAAGCTGAAAAGCACGTTAGTCGCACAAGGCATCGCCGGGTGCGCAGTGCCCGGCTGAACTCACCTTGGCCGCTGCAGCGGAAGCGCGATATCTTGCGGTACGTCCCGCTGCGACCGTTGCCTTGCGGGTTGAGTCGAGCTCCGCACGCGTCAGGTTGACCTCCGCTCGCAGCTTCGAACGTTGGACTTGATCTTTGGCATCGGCAAGCAGACCCTCTAGCTCTCGCTCTCGCCGATTGGCAATCTCACAATCACTTTGCAGCTGTCGCAAACGAGCTTCCGTGTCGCGCCGTTGCGCTTCGAGAACCTGAGCCTTTCTCGAGGCCTGCACCCGGTGCTGACGCAACCCAATCGCGAAAGCCAACCCGAGGCACAGGCAAGGAACCAACGCTGCCAGCAGCCACTTCCTTTGCCGACGCAGTTTCAGCCGCTGCTCGACGGACTTGACCAAGACGCGTACCGCAAAACCGTCAGGAGGCTCGGCGACTGGCCAAATGCTCTCCCACGACGGGGTCATTGCATCTCCTCCCACAACGGCCCCAGCGCTTCGCGCAGCCGCTCGCGAGCGCGTGATAGCCGAGCCTTGGCCGTGCCGACGGCGACGCGAGTCACCTCAGCCAGTTCATCCATTGTAAGGCCGTGGATCTCGGCCAAGACAAAGGCCTCGCGCTGATCATGCGACAGAGAATCCACGGCTTTGGCGAGCGCTTCGGCGAGCTCTCGACGGTGCTGAATTCGTTCCGGCGAGTTGAACGGGCACTGCGGACCTCAAATCCAATTCCACTATCATCGAGATCTGGGGGGCGCGACGTTTCTCATCCAGGACCAACCGCGAGGCGATGGTCATAAGCCAGGTGGATACGCGAGCCGGGCCGTGAATGTCGAACCGCGGCAATGCGCGCAGTGCGCGAACGAACACCTCTTGCGCGAGGTCTTCAATGACGGCAGCCGGCCCGAGTAGCCTTGTGAGAAACGCAAACACCAACCGTTGATGGTGCTGGACAAACGCTTGAATCGCGACGGGGTCGCCCGCGATGCAGTTCTCCAACAGTGCCGGATGAATCTCAGGAACCCTGGGCATCGCACATTCTTTGGAAAAGGCGGGATTGGCGACCATTGAACGGTACCGTCACAATGTTACACGGTGGACGGCGAAATTGGTTGCTTGAGTCGCTGAAATCCTGCGCGGTAAGTCGATGTCGGTTCGTTGACTCCGTTGGGGACCGTGAGGCACGAAACTCAGTAATCTTGAGTCAAGCGCTTTAGGTTGCCGTGGTTTGGGTCGGGACTAGTTCTTATGGAACATCGGCACGTGGCCGCGCGTCACGTCGATTCCAGCGTAGCGGTATCTCCTCGCTTGTCGCCATTCGAAGGCCCTGGCGCGCGGCCATTTGAGGCTACCCATGGATAGTTCGGTCTGCGTGCGAGCACGCAATTGGTGACGGCAAAAACGGCCGCGCACGAAGCGCTAGCTACGTTGTTCCGCAGGGTTGCATGGATCGGGAAATCGATGATACGAGGCGCTGCAATTGGGTTTCAGCGTAACGAGAACAATAGCAGTTACGGCCACTTAAATCATTGATAGCAATGATCGTATATCGACAGGCAGGCACACGATGTATCATTGAGCTGGGCGCGTGATGGCGCCGTGATGGCGGGCACAGTTCGAATGACGAGTCTTGATGACGCGGATCTACCTCTATCTGGCATTGCCAGTGAGACACTGCTCATCACCGGCGAACAGACATACCGCGACATCTTCAATGCAATCAACGATGCCCTGCTCTTGTTGGATGGTGACGGGCGAATCGTGGATGTCAACGATCAAGCGTATGAGATGTTTGGCCCGAACCGCCAGGCCATCATCGGTCAGCAGATCGAGGATCTGAGCTCCGGTTCAAGCCCCCATGCGAGCGTCGAACTGATGCAGAAAATGCAGCTCGCCGCAGAAGATGTCCCCCAGGTTTTCGAATGGCAGTGCCGCAGACACGATGGTCAGCTGTTTTGGGCTGAGGTGGCGTTGCGCACGGCGCAGATTGCGGGTCAGAATCTCTTCGTTGCGTCGATGCGCGACATTAGCGCTCGCAAGGCGACAGAAGCGGCATTGCGTGCGAGCGAAGAGCGGCTTTCTATGTTGTCGTCGATTGCCACCGAAGGCGTCATGATCCACCGCAATGGAGTCATTGTTGATGCCAATCAGGCCTTCGCAAACCTGATTGGGGTATTGAGCCCGCACGAATTGATCGGAAAGGCTGGGGTGGACGTCATTGGATTTACGCCGAAGTCACGGGAGATCATTATCCAAAAGGTACGGGCAGGTTCCGACGAGACCATTGATGTTGAAATCGAAAGGCCCGACGGCTCCAAGATCCCAGCGGAAACTTGGAGCCGGAACACGATATTCAGGGGCCAGCCCGCGCGACTTGTGTACATGCGTGACATCACGGAACGCAGGCGTGCTGAAGCTGAACTCAAGCGCAACGAGCGACGTCTTGCATTGGCGGTGACGGCGACCGCCGACGCGATATGGGAACGCAATCTGCTAACCGATGAAACCTACTACAGCCCACGCTGGTACGAAATGCTCGGTTATCAGGATCAGCAGTTTCCAATGAATCACCATACCTGGAAGATGCTTTGCCATCCTGAAGACCTGCGACCCGCACTTGATTGCATTCAGACCACGCTCAGCTCGCCCCAGAGCAACGGATACGAGGCAGAGTATCGGATGCGCGCGGCGAACGGTTCTTGGGTGTGGATACTCGGGCGCGGCAACGTCGTTGAATGGGACGACGAAGGTAAGCCCCTTGTCCTTAGCGGAACGAACACCGACGTCACCGAGCGCAAGCGGGCCGAGGAAGCTCTGGCCGAAAACGAGCATCGGTTTCGACTCATGATCCAGAATTTCAACGACATGCTATTGATTCTGGATCGGGAAGGCACCGAGCGTTTCGTCAGCCCCGCTTGTGAACGGATTCTCGGAATGCTCCCGCGAAATCTGGTGGGCCAGAGCGTGTATTCACTGATTCACCCCGAAGACGTTGCGCGGGTGAATGAGTCGATGGACAGCTTGATTTCTAGCAAAGACAGAACCATCGTTATCGAGTTCAGGCACATTCACTGCGACGGCTCATATCGTTGGCTCGAAGCTTCGGGAACCAATCTCGTTGACGATCCCGCCATCGGAGGCTTCGTATTGGTCGTGCGCGACATCACGCAACGGCGCCAATCGGAGGTTGAGACAACAGAATGGAAGCATCGCTACGATCTACTCGCGGCAGCGGCCGGCAATGTGGTGTATGACTACCAGGCGGGCGGCAACGTCGTCTGGGGCGGGGGATTCAAGGGCATGTTTGGTTTTGAACCGGAAGCAATGCTCGGCGGCTTTTCGCAGTGGATCGAACGAATCCACCCCGACGACAGGGAGCGGGTTCAAAGAAGTTTTGCTGCAACGGAGGCGAACGGAACAGTCTTCAAGGCGGAGTATCGGCATGTTGACCGAGACGGCCACTATGTACTGGTGGAGGACACGGGCTACCCGTACTTCGATGAAGATGGCAATGTCGAACGGTTCATCGGTGTGTTGGTTGACATCACCGCGCGCAAGAAGGCTGACGAGGAGAACGCAAGGCTGGCTGAGAGCCTGCGTCAGGCGCAGAAAATGGAATCGATTGGGCGCCTCGCGGGCGGCGTGGCTCACGATTTCAACAATCTGCTGACGGTGATCAGCGGAAATGTGTCTCTGGCAATGATGGAACTGCAGTCGAATGATCCGTTGCATGAGTCAATGATAGAAGTGGTCAAGGCGGTCGAGTCTGCCGCCAACTTGACCCGACAGTTGCTGGCGTTTTCGCGCAAGCAAGTCATTGATCCCAAGGTCTTGAATCTCAATTCGGTTGTTGAACACCTACAGAAGCTGTTGCGCCGTCTTTTGGGTGAAGACGTAGAGCTCAGATCGGTGCTATCGCAGGAACTGGGTCAAGTGAGGATTGATCCGGGACAAGTCGAACAGATTGTCGTCAACTTGGCGGTCAATGCTCGAGACGCCATGCCCGATGGGGGAGTACTGACGCTGGAAACTGCCAACGTGACGCTGGACGAGAGCTATTGTCCAAAGTACGGGAATGTTCAACCCGGCAACTACGTGATGCTGGCCGTGTCTGACAGCGGTTCAGGCATCAGCGCCGACGTCAAGGCGCATCTGTTCGAACCTTTCTTTACCACGAAGGAGCAGGGGAAGGGGACGGGCCTGGGCCTTGCCACGGTGTACGGCGCAGTTACGCAGCACAAGGGAACCATTGAAGTCTACTCTGAGCTTGGCTGCGGCACGACGTTCAAGATACTGCTGCCGCGAGTGGACGAGCAGCCCGAACAACTCGGCGCCCCATCTAGCGCAGCACTGCCAAAAGGCGCTGAGACGATATTCCTTGTTGAGGACGATGACATGGTTCGTGATCTGGCCGCTAGGCTGCTCAAGCGGCAAGGCTATAGGACGTTCGCGTTTTCCAATGGTGGTGAAGCCCTGATGGCTGTGGCAGACATCGCCGGTGACGTGCATCTGCTGCTCACGGATGTCGTGATGCCCGGCGTTAATGGCCGCGTTCTGGCGCAGAATCTGCGTTCACTGCGCCCCGGTCTCAAGGTCCTGTTTACCTCGGGCTACACGGGCGATGTGATTGTTCACCACGGTGTGCTCGAAAAAGGCATCGAGTTCATCGCGAAGCCCTATTCTCTGGAACAACTGGCTAAGCGCGTGCGTGCCGTGCTCGACAAATAGGAGAAAGCGGCAACGTTGGCATTTGCTGCGTGACTACGGAACGGCGTCCGTGTTAATGTCACTGCAAGTAGCCTACGGTGTTTGCGCGCATGGACAAGAGCGCTGTCATTCGAATCAAGGGTGCGCGAGAGCACAACCTTCACGTCAATGAACTCTGCATTCCAAAGCAGAAACTCGTTGTGTTCTCGGGCCCCAGCGGCTCGGGGAAGTCATCATTGGCGTTTGACACGTTGTATGCAGAAGGCCAACGCCGCTACGTGGAGTCTTTGTCGAGTTATGCAAGGCAGTTCTTGGGGCAGCTCGAGAGACCGGCCTTCGACCACATAAAGGGCTTGAGTCCAACGATTGCCATCGAGCAAAAGGCGGCCTCCTCTAATCCCCGGTCGACCGTAGGAACTATCACGGAGATACACGACTATCTGCGGGTCTTCTACGCCCGACTCGGTGAGTTATTGTGCCCGCAATGCGGCGACCCGGTGCAGGCTCTATCCACCGACGAAATCGTTCGGCGTGTGTTGGCCATAGATGGACAGTGCCTACTTTTGGCACCGCTTGTGGAAAATCGAAAGGGCGAGCTCAAAGACCTGTTTCAATCACTGCAGTCAAGGGGGTTCGCACGCGTTCGAATCAACGGCGAAGTTGTAGCGCTGGCGGACGGCCCCAAGATCGATAAGAAGCGGAAACACACCGTCGAACTTGTCGTGGATCGTCTCGAGCCCAAACGCTGTTCGCGACAACGCTTGGCAGATTCAATCGAGGTTGCTTTGCGCGAGGGGCGCAACCGATTACTAGTCTATGCGATCGCGCAACGTCAGGTGACTCACCTTGGCCGTGAACGAGCTTGCGCTCGCTGCGCCCTGTCCGTCCCGGAGCCGTCGCCGCAACATTTCTCGTTCAACTCACCGCTTGGCATGTGCCCGGACTGCAACGGACTCGGGCGCCGGATGGATATCGATGTTGATCTGATCATACCGGACCGAACAAAAAGCATTCGCGATGGAGCCCTCATTCCGTATGCCAACGTCATGGCTCGGGGCAGCGGCATCAACTTCGGACTGTTCGACGCTCTCAAACGGGAGTTTGACCTTCCGCTGGATCGCCCATGGTCGAGCTTGTCGAAGAAACACCGCGATCTGGTGCTGTACGGCACGGGGGACAAGCGCGTGGAAGTTAGCTGGGTTGGGAGCCACGGTCGTGTGAGTTGGCCCATGCAATTCGAGGGTGTCATACCCATCCTGCTCAGGCGGTACCGCGAGACCAAGAGCGAGGAGATGCGCCAGTACTACACACAATTCATGGCGGAGGCCGCCTGTGGCACCTGTGCTGGCACACGCTTGGGCCCACTTGGGCGCTCCGTGCGAGTGGCATCGTATAGCCTGGCGCAGTTGAGTTCATTGTCGGTAACGGACTTGCGCCGTCACTTTACGGAGTTGCGGCTTTCCGACACGCATGCCGCGATTGCCCGTGAGATCTGCACGAAATCAACGGAAGACTGGAATTCCTGCAGGCGGTTGGTCTCGGATATCTGACGCTCGATCGTTCGGCAACGTCACTATCGGGCGGTGAGTCGCAGAGGATTCGCTTGGCGGCGCAGCTGGGGTGCGAGTTGTCCGGCGTGCTTTATGTGCTCGACGAACCCTCCATTGGACTACATGCACGCGATACCGCCAAACTGGTTGATACGCTCCGTTGACTACGCAATCACGGAAACACGATCATTGTCGTCGAACACGAGAGAGGCACCATCGAAGCCGCCGATCACGTAGTCGATTTTGGGCCTGGCGCTGGCAGACAGGGCGGCCGTGTTGTGTTTGAGGGAACGCCACAGCGTCTTCGTACCGCTGACACGCTTACCGGCCTGTATCTTTCGGGCAAACGCCGTGTCGTCTCTCGTTCGGAGAGATTGAAGCCCAAGGGGTGGCTCACAATCCGAGGTGCGACGGAGAACAACCTGAAGAACATCGACGTGCCGATCCCGCTCGGAGTGCTTGTCGCTGTAACCGGCGTGTCGGGAGCGGGTAAAAGCTCGCTTATTTCGGACATATTGCACCCTGCGTTGGCTCGCCGATTGCACGGAACCAAAGTGCGAGTCGGGTCGCATCGCGTCATCGAGGGACTTGACTCGATTGACAAAGTGGTGCTCGTCGATCAATCGCCGATTGGTAGAACGCCGCGCTCGAACCCTGCCACGTACACCAAAGCGTTTGATGAAGTCCGAGCTATCTTTGCCCAAACGCCCGAGGCGCGCGCGCTGGGCTTCGCGCCGGGACGTTTCAGCTTCAATGTGCCGGGTGGGCGCTGCGAAGCGTGCCAAGGCGATGGTCTACGCAAGATCGAGATGCATTTTTTGGCAGACGTTTACATCACTTGCGAAGTCTGTCGAGGGCATCGCTATGACGAGGCGACTCTGAGCGTGCGCTACAGAGGCAAGAACATAGCGGAGGTGCTGGAAATGAGCGTTGATGATGCAAAAACCCTGTTTCAGGCGCACCCCGCCTTGTGCGCGACGCTCGAAACACTGAGCGAAGTGGGCCTCGGCTATGTGCACCTTGGACAGCCGGCGCCGACGCTTTCGGGTGGCGAGGCTCAACGCGTGAAATTGAGCCGGGAACTGTCTCGGCGTGAAACCGGACGTACGCTGTACGTGCTCGACGAGCCCACCACTGGGCTTCACTTCGACGACATCAACAAACTACTGAGAGTTCTCATCAAACTCGTGGGAGCTGGCAATACGGTCGTTGTGATCGAACATGATCTCGACGTGATTCGAAGCGCTGACTGGGTCATCGACTTGGGTCCAGAAGGCGGGGCGGGCGGCGGTGAGCTTCTGGCTTCGGGCACGCCCGAGCACATCGCGGCACTACGCCAAAGTTACACAGGGCAAGCGCTGGCGAAGCATCTAGCGAAACGAACGCCGCGCTCGGCATCAAGGCCAACGGCGCGGACCAAGTAGAGCCAAAAGCGGCCTGAGCGCCGCCTTTTGGCTTACGAGTCGAACCAAAGCCAGTACGGCCTTGAAAGATGGGACCGGCGCTGCAAATAAGAGGAACCGACGTGAAATCGTGCAATGAGGCGGGTTCAAGCCGGTAGCGTAGGCTCCAGTTTTCGAGGTAGAGTTCAGTGACGGCAAGGCGATGAGCCCCAGAACAAGAAAACGTCGTGCTCCTCGAAGTGCTCATCTTGAAGGGCAGAAGTCCGACAAATCCGTCGCGCCCGCGACCGATGCGAACTCCTCGCCGTCAGCTACGGTGGACAACACCGATGCGCCCGCAACCGCAGCGATAGACGCGCAGCCGGCCGCGTCGGATTCGGTGCCAGAAGCGCCATCGAACGCCCAATCCATTCGCCCGAGCACTGAGTCGCTAGATTCCGACTGGTTCAGCGGTGAGTCGCCCGCTGCGGTCGTTGGTGCGCCGGCTGACGGCGGCTCGACTGACGCATTGCAACAGGCCAAAGACAGTGTGGCCGCACTGCCTGCGGAACACGGAACTGCGACCAGCGAGTCTGGCCCACCCGCAGCCGCCGCGGCGAGCGAAAGCCCCAGACCACGCGCAGCGGCGCTGCGCTTAAGCTCGCCACCCCCCCCTACACATGTTGCTTGGTCGCGTCCCGGTTTGACGCCGCCGATGCCTTCCAGTCTTCGGTCTAGTCATCCGCCACCAGCAGTCACTTCGACCCATCCTTCGGTGCCGGCGCCATCGAGACCACCCCCGGCGGTGCGACCAAGTATCCGACACCTGTCGCCGCCACCTCCACCACTGAAATCCGCCGTGCCCCCCGCCACAGCCGAACCAGTGCAAGCTAACCTAGCTCGTTCCGCAACGCCGCTGCCCTCGCGCCCACCCCTCGTGCGAACGAGCAGTTCTGTGCCCCCACCGGGTGCGACCGCGGAATCTTCTGCCTCTCAGCGCCCGCCCGCTGCGCGCGTGAGTGCATTGGCACGACCTGATACCGGCTCGACCGCCATCGACAAGTCGGTGCCGCAGGCGAGCGCGGATGGATCTGCGCT
Organism: uncultured delta proteobacterium; assembly: GCA_963811985.1. Classification (GTDB taxonomy): domain Bacteria; phylum Myxococcota_A; class Polyangia; order Polyangiales; family Polyangiaceae; genus FEN-1139. The sequence continues at coordinate 294,581 of CAWEUH010000040.1, read as the reverse complement.
AATTCCTGTAGTCACTGAATACTCGCAAGTGCGCGCCACCGAAGGTGACACCACGACGGCAGCTAATGAAGTGACCCCCGATCAGGAAGATACCCTGAAGATCGAGAGCCTCGGTCAGGGCACGCTGGAACCTATCACCGCCGACTCCCCGTCAACTCGGCCCAATGCAGTACAGGACTCAAGCCCAACCGAGCCACCTGATCGACACGATGAGAATCGTCGCGACACCCATCAAGCTGCCGAATCTGACGACGCACCCCCGACGCGTTCCGATGTGCCACGCCGGCGCGCGCGCGCTGTGCCCGCGGCATTACCGCGGAACAGTCGTCGAAGCAGGCTACTCTGGTCGTTCGGCGCCATTGGAATCGTTGGCATCGGCCTGTTCGCGTTGCGCCCGAACTCAGCGGGTTCGAAGAGAACGTTGGTTGCTGCGCAGCCGAGCCAACAACCAAGCGCGGTCGCGCAACCGGTGGAGCCGGCAATTGCGACGCACAGGTCGGCGCCCCCCGCTGCCAGCACAACCGCCACTGGTGCTGCGCCTGCCGTGCCTTCAAGCGAAGATACGGTGCGCGTTGCCGTGAACATACGTCCCGAAGGGGCTCGAGTTTTCTATCGGGGCAAGGAAATCGGCCGCACTCCGTTCACGTTGGAGTTGCTGCGTGACGAGCGTCGCGTCTTCGAGGTGGGCTATCCCGGCTACGTGACTCGCCGACTTGTCATTGATGGATCGGAGAAAGAAATTTCGTTTGCAATGACGCCCGGCGCGAAGTGATCCTTGCTTCTACATGGCTGACGCCGCGGGGGCCGATGCGCTAGGGACGGCGGTACTGGTTTTGCTCGGAGCGCTGGCGGGCGGCGCGACGCCCGCCCGGAGATTGCTTGCCGCCAATTGCGCCTGGCGCGAGTAATCGATCGATTCGCCCAAGATGCGCGCTAGTTCTTGCGAAGCGTGAAAGCCCATCGAGTTCTCGGCGGCCACGAAATCGAGGCGCCACTGCGCCTTGCGCTGAAGCTCTAGGATCGGTTTGAGTTGCTCGTCGCTCGCGCCGGCGACCTTGGCGGCCTTGATCGCATCGATCATGTCGGATAGCGCTGCCCCCGACCGTTTCAACAGTGCATAGTGACGATCCTGAATCGTCTCGACTCGCTTCTTGAGTTCATCTTCGGGGTAGTGATGGCATTGCTGGCAAGCGCGGTTGAGATTCAATAGCGGCGAGCGAACCCAGTGGTCGGAAACCTTCAGTGCGCCCTCGCGCATGTAAGGCATGTGACAATCAGCGCAGGCAACGCCGGCCTTGCCGTGCGTCCCTTGGTTCCATACTTCAAACTCGGGATGTTGCGCCTTGAGTACTTCAGCACCGGTGTCCGCGTGTTTCCAATCGTAGAAGCGGTGGCCGTCTGCGAACTTGTACTCAGCATAATACGACTCGATTTCCTCGACTTTCAACCCGTTGTTCCACGGAAAGAACAGCGTCGTCTTGGGACCGCAATAGTACTCAACGTGACACTGACCGCAGACGAATGAACGCATTTGTTGTCGTGTCGCGTCGCGATTCGGGTCGTAATTGCTGATGCCCTCGTGCGCTTTGAGCGCCTTGATTCCGTTGATGAACCCCGGGCGCGTAACGCGCAGCTGCATTGTCTTTGGGTCGTGGCAGTCCACACAGGAAACCGGATGATAATTGCCCGACTTTTGCAGACGCGCGCTTGCCTCCCAATAGTCGAGTTTCCCAATAGCGACGAACCCCAGCTGTATCTGTTCGTCGCGCGAGGCTTGCGGCGACAGTTCGGCGCCCGTCTTTTGGTAAAGTGGTATTACCGAGGCGTGGCAGTGAAGGCAAGAACCCGGCTGTGGCCGCTCTTTGGTTCGTTTGGTTTGCTCCTGGTCGGTCAACATGAAAGCGTGGCCGCGCCGATCCCGATAATCGATGGCAAACGCGTAACCCGCGAACATGCGCGTTAGCCACGGGTTGGCTTCTGCTTTTTCCGGCGGCAACATACTTTCCGACGGTGACCCCCCACCGTATTTGGTGCGCGTTGGATTCACGGTTCTTGAGTAACCGTCGTACTCGCGGGGCCAATTCTTGCCCCATTCGGCGGGGTCTGTCGTATCGTCGGTCACGTTCACGAACCTCAGGTACGGGTTCTTCGCCTCCTGCTTGCGCTGCAGGATATTCACGAGCAGGCTTGCCAGCACCGCGGTCGTCGCAGCGAAGATCACCGCAATGATGGCAATGACGACGACACGGGGTTGCCTTGATCGTTCGAGCTGTCGCTGAGTTGAATCGGTTGGCATGGCTTTACCTGACAGGTCCGTGACCGACGGACGCGTGACAATGCACGCAGCGGATGGCGTTCTTATCCGAAGTGCTTCCCGCAACAATTTGGTGCACGAAGTCGCCATGGCAACCTAGGCATGCATCCTGCAGAATCTGCGAATTACGGGGCTTTATCAGAATGGGTTCGTGAAAGTCTTGGAATGTGAACCCCTTGGAGTGGTGGTAACCGTTGACCGCTTTGGCAACCAGTTTGTCGATTAGCGTGTGGGGCAAGTGGCAATCCGAACATGTTGCCACGATGTGGTGACTTGACTTGACCCACGAGTCGTACTGGTCATTCATGATGTGACAGTTCGCGCATGCCTTCGGATCCGTCGTGAAGTACGAGAAGCCCTCCGCGTACACGAACGTGAACAGCCCCAGGCCGAGCATGACGCCCACGGCGACGGCACCCCCCAGCAGGAACTTGGGGGACCAATGCCTATTTGTGATTGCGAGACTCAAGTACTTGTCTTTTCTTTGGTCACATCGTCACGTGGCCACGCGTGCCGTCAATACATAAAGGTAATGCGGGCCCCAAAACGACAATAGCCATCATGCAGGACAGGCCGCCAGTCATGCATGATTAAAATCATGCCGCCGCGGCCCGTTCATTCGCCTTGCCCAATGATGCTCGCACGGGTGGCGGGGATCCGCAGCGGTAGCGAATTCAGTTCGCCTGATCACATGAGTCAGCGGGCAGCTGCCCGGCGACGGCGACTCGCCAAGTGGATGCCCGGATCTGATCAGAACGTCAGGTTGGCCCCGAACCCGGCAGCCTTCGGACTTGCCCATGGCGTCAGCTGTAACGTGGGCTTCTTCTCCAACTTCGCGGTCGAAGTGGTTGCGGCAGGCTCGTCCGGTGATGTCAAAAGGACGATACCCGTGACGCCCAACGTGATGGCGACGCCGAAAGCCATGTCGGCCACGAGCGCGCTGTTCTCGACCTTGTCGGCCTTTTTCGAGGTTGGATGATCGTTGTAATCACTCTTTGCGCTTAGCGCCCGAATGCCAAAGTACGTGCCAACCACCGTGGCTACGCCAGCCACCCCAAGTGTTACGTACGCGGGCGTCATGCTGGGTGGTGGGGGTGGCGGCGGGGGTGGCGGTGGCGGTGGCGGCGGTGGCGGTGGCGGCGGTGGTGGTGGCGGTGGCGGAATGGCGACCAGGTCCACCTTCTGCTCGCCTTTGATGGCCGCCTTCGCGACGACCGTAAGGGTTGAGGGCTCGAAACCCGGCGCCGTCACGACGACCTTGTGCTCACCCGGCGCTAACTTGAGTGCAAGAGGTGTCTGGCCTGCCTGTTGTTGGCCATCGACCACGACCGAGGCGTGTTCCGGCGTTGTGATCAACGTGATTTCGCCGGGCACAGTGGCGTTGAGCTGCGTCTGGCGTGCTTCGGCAACGGCCCGTTTGTCAGCCAGCGCCTTGTCCGTGGAAGGGTTCGCCAAGAATCGGCCGTAGGCCGGGAGCGCTTCATCTAACCGCCCGAGCTTGTCCAGGCAGTCTGCGACCCAATACTCGGCGGCCGCATTGGGCACCAAAGCTTCGGACTCTTCGAAGTGGGTGAGGGCCGTCGCGTAATCGGCAGCCTTGTAGGCTTTCTCGCCATCCGCACTTGCCTTCTTGGATGCCCTTTGGGTTTTCGCGTCAGGCGGTTTCGGCGCGGCGGCTGCCAAGTTGGCATTGTCGGTGGAGCCGGTGGCTGCTGGGACTTTGGCCGGTGCGCCGGACTCGTGAGTCTTGCCAGCAGCTGGAGCCTTGCTGACATCTGGTTTGGTTGGCTCCGCCTTGGCCGGAGAAACAGCTACCGAGCCGGACTTGGGAGCTTCCGCGGCGCTATTTGGCGCCGGTTTCGCGCCTGTGGGGGCGGCCTTTGGAGCTGCGGGTTGGGCTGGCGCGTTCGGCATGCCTGTCTGCGCTTGCGCAGAGCCAAGCCAGCAGACGCCGCTGAGAAAACCAGCAATCAGAGCAACAGAAGACGAGTTCAGCATAGACATCATTGGGCGAAGGGATCGCATCGGAAGCCTCCAGAGCCCGCCACGGCGGACGGCTACGCACAGGCTAGTACGAAGAGGCGCCAAGTCGTACTAGAAATTGCCAAATAGCGAATCAAACCTGCCGGCAGGGTATCCGAAAAAGCTACAGTCAGCGGTACCTGGCCCGGGGTTCACCGGGTGGGGCGTTGACTTCGCGCTCAGTATTTTAGCAGTCCGGCGTTAGAAGTCCGGTTTTTTGCATGTAGTCTGGTGTTTGGTTTCCCGTGTCCGGCTCGTCCAGTTCCCATCACTCCGAACGCTTCCAATCCCGCGTCCAAACTCCCCTCGTGTCGTGGTGGGTGCGCTCAGAAGATTCCATCCCGCCATTGTCTGTCGGGTTTCGTGACGCGGTGCTGCGGCGTTCGAGCGCACTGCGCGCTGAGCTTGCCGTCCTCGAAGCGCGAGCCAAGGCGCATGAGGCCAAAGCCGAACTAGATCTCGCGCACGCCTGTTGGGCCGAACTTGCGCGCGGTTGTTTGTTCCGTCGCTCGCGCCACGACTCGGCGATTCGCTATGCCCGTCGTGCGCTGGAGCTCAAAGACGATCCGACGTTGCGTGACGAGCTCGCTGCCTGGTTGGAGGGCATTGGTGAGTGGTCGAAGGCCGCTGGCGTGCTGGCTTCGGTACAAGAGCCGCAAACGAGTGCGGATCGGGTTCGCCAACATCGGCGCGTCGCGAGCCTATATTGGCGTTCTGGGCAAACGGAATCAGCGGCGCGGGCGCTGGCCGAGATTGCCCGTATTGACGTTGAAAGCACCGAACCGCTCGAGTGGCTGGCGGCACTTCACACCAACGCCCCCGAGATCGTGAGTGCGCAACGGGCGGTCCTAGCGCAGCTGGAAGCCGCACGCCGCCATTTGCACCACGGGGCACGCCTTTTGGCCTTTGAAGCTGAACTGCGCGCATTCGAGATCGATCCAGGTTCGGTGACAGCCACGGAACAGTTAGCCATTTCACTGACCCGGTTGGGTCGAGCAGAGGCCGCTGAAGACGTTTGGCGAGAATGTGCCAAGCTCGCGCATGATCGGAGCCTGTATCGGCAACAGATTGACAGGGCGCTCGGTCGCGAGCAGCACGATCGTGCACTAAGCGCTGGGCTTGACGCTTTGGACGACACGCTGCTCGAGATTGACGCCGCGAACAGCGCCAGCGAATACGCAATCAATCCAACAGGTCCCGCGCCAAAGACCTTTGATGGAATTTTGGCGAGCGCGCGACTGTTTGGTTGGCTTGCGGCGCGGTTTGAAATCGCTCTTGGCGAAGAAAAATCGCTTCGCCACTCTCGATCGTTCGTTGTCTTGACGCGGTTGCTGGCAACCGCAATGGGAAGGCCTGAGTTAGCAGTAGAGTCTCTCACGCGAGGTCTTCTCATCGATCCTAAATCCACTGAATTGCGCCGCATGTTCGAGGCAATTGCCGTCGACGAAGAAGGTTCGAGTTTGTTGTTGCGCTCGCTCGTGAACGCCGCTCGAGTTGCCACTTCAACCGATTCGAAGCTCTGGCTTGCCAACGAATTCATGGAGTTCAAAAAACAGGGGCTGAATGCGCCAAGCCTTGTGTCGTGGGCTTTGCAGACCAAGCGGCGCGAATCCTTGGCTGGCTCGATCGATTCCACGACGCTTGCCGAATGGCAGGCACGAAGCGCGGCCGAACACGAGCACTGGCAAACGCTGCTCAACGATTCGCGAGAAAAACCCCAACCCGAAAGGGTTGCCGATTTGCGGCGCGTGGCTGCGGCGATGGCTTTGGATCCGGACGCATTCGAAAGTTGGCGCAACGTTCTGACTGACTGGCTAAGCCTTGAAGAGGGTGCACCACAGGCCATGGCGTACCTTGCTCAGTTGGTCGATGCACTGGCTCGAAAAGGCGTTGCCGAGGATGTTGCGACACAGTGGCGGACCGCTTTTGACCTGCTCGCCAAACAGGGTGGTGAGCGAGGCTGTTTGGCGGTTGCGGGGTTCTGGCTGAGTCAGGGGCGCCCCAACGAAGCCTTGGCCGCTGTGCGTGGCATCCTCGCCGACCCCCCCAGTCAGAGACTTCTGGGTTGGGTTGTCACGCTGGCTCGGCGGCTTGTCAACAAGCGGCTGTGTGCCGATTCCATGGCGCTGCTGGCGAAGACGACGGAATCTGCCATGGGCGCGGTGTTGCTCGCGCAAGCGGCGGAAGTCTACGTTGAGCTCGAGGAACGCGAAGCCGCCCGAGTCGTCGTTGAGGCCGGGCTTGCCGTTGCCCCGAATTCGGCGCGTCTGATTGGCGTCGAGGTCATTCTGCAAGACCGAGATGATCCGCGATGCGTGGCTGAGACGCTTGAGCGCGCGCTGGGCGTTATCCCGCCGCGGGCGCATCTCGCTCTTCAGCTCGCTGAAGCTCATGAAAAACTCGGAAACCTTGAGCTATCGCTCGCTTGGGCCCAACGCGCCGTAGCCTTGTGTCCGGCTGCGCCTGCGCCACAATCGCATGTGGCGCGGCTCGCTCTACTTGCTCGCGATGCAGGCAAGATGACGGATTGGCTAATCGGCGTCGTCGAGTTGCCAATGGCCGTGTCGTTGTGGTTGCCCACCGCCACGACCGTCCTACGAGCGCTGATTGAAATCGACGCGCCCCGCGCTGCCGAAACCACTCGTCGGCTGTTGGCTGCACTTGGGGCCTCCGATACCGGTTGGCGCGCGGTGCTCCTTTCGTGTGCCGATGCGGTATCGGACGCAAAACTGGCGTTGGAAATCCTCGAGCGAGCCGTTGCGGCTGGAGCGGATCTACCTGATGTTCTAAGGGACATCGTCCGACGCCGCTTGTCGCTCGGCGATTTCGAGGCAGCCTTCGATGCGTCGCTTCGGGCACTGAAAGCGGGTGTGCCTCCCTCGGCGGTTCGCGGTTGGATACCGAATCTATTGGATGGCAAGTCCTATGAGGTGCCCGATACAGAACTTGCGGCCGCCGAACTGAATCACGAGTTGTGCCGGACCGACGATAGTCTCGTCGCGTCAATCCAAGCAGCGCGTCGGCTTGCAGCGGATCGTCTGGTACTGGCAAGCGATGAAACCTCGGCGTTGTCGTTATGGTCAGACCTACTGCAGAACGAACATTCCGACGTCATTGATTGGGTGGTCAACGACCTGACACAGCATCTCGGGCTGCACAGCGCCGACGGCTATCTGCTGCGATTATGTGAAGGGCCAGCGGCCCCGCGCCACAAGAGCCGTTCCCACACCGCCTCCGCAATGCTCGCTGCGCAATTGGGAGACAAGGAACGAGCGCGCCTCAGCCTCGGGCACGCGCTATCAACCGATCCTTCGAACATGAAGGCCCTCTTTGTTGCCGAATCGCTGGTTGAACAGGAAACTGAACGCGCCTGGCTCGATGGTCTCTACGAGCTAGTGGTACAATCGGTGTTGGGTTCATACGGGGAACGGGCGCTACGCTACCGCGCCGCCAAGAACTTCGAACGGATGGGTGATTTCAGCCGTGCATTGAGCCATGCGTGTGCCGCACTTGTCGCGTTGCCCAGTGAGTGCACAACGATGCGCTTGGCCGCCAAATTTACGCGCGAAATGGGCGACGCAAAGCCGTTTGTGGATGCGATTCTGACGCTCGTCAAGCGCCGACAATTTGTGCAAGATGCAGCGCGATGGCTTGATTTGGCGCAACGCGAACTCTTGGATCGGGCAGATTTCCTACCGGCACGTGTCACACTGCTGCTAGAAGCGCTGGCATCAGGTCCGGATGCGTCAATGGTATTGCAGGCAACTGAAGCCGTCCTTTCGCTGAAAGGCGGTTTCCCGGATGTTTACGAGTCACTGCGACAGCAACTGGAGCAGACGCTTAGGGCAATTCTGGACCCCATCGAAGGCCCGAGCGGCGCACGAATGGCATTGTCCGTGTCTCACGCCGCAGTCCGACTGCTTGACTTGGAATTCTGCTGCCACGCACTGGTGCGGGCCATGCGTTGCGATGCCGCAATTGACGAGTACGAAGGCGTTGAACCGATGGTCGCATGGCTCAGCGAGCAGCCCGGCAAAACACGGGAATTGCTCACGGACGCGCTGGCGGTTCTGGAACAGCCCTACGTGAATATTGGGATGGGAGCGCTCAAGGCTCTCGGCTACTTACAGTACTATGTGGGGGACACGGACACTCAAGCGAGGCTCGATGCGGTGGTGATGCGCACTGGCGAGAGTGAGACGTTCCTGGAGTGGATGGCCGAGATTCTCGAAAGAACCGCTAAAGATTCGGAGGGGTCACTTCCCGTTGTCAAAAAACTCGTAGCGTTGCGAATTCAGCAAGACAGAGCCAGCGATGCAGTGAAGCTCCTGCGCTCGATAGTCGCGGCTCACTCACGCACGCGGGTGGCCTACGATTGCGCAATGCAGGCCGTCGCAATTCTGCTCAAGCACGATAGCCTGTCGAGTGCGCAGCAATGGATTCAATCAGTCAGAGAGTTTCTCACGCCGGTCAACGCGGCAACCATCGAGTTGGAACTCGCGCGAATGACAGGCGAGACGTTGGATTTGGTGCGAGCACTCGCCCACCGTGCATACTCGGACCCTGGGTCTCCCGCTGAAGGCGTGGAGTTTCTCATTGAGGCCACGGAATTGGCGGATCGGTTGGGTGAGAGCGAAGCAGCCCTCGAATGCGCACAGTCTGCCGTCAAGTGGGACCCGAACCACGCCGGAGCCCAACTGAAACTGGTGTCGCTTATCTACCGAACAAAGGGGCCGCGCGGCTACGAAAACCCTGAGGAAACGGCGGCGAGGCTGCGGCAATTACCGGCGCAGCTCCCTGTCGAAGAAGAAGAGCTCAAGGCGTTCTTGCTGGCGGAGATTCTTGATGCTCACGCTGGCTTGGGATCGGGAATTGATGAACTGGTACGAGCGCAGGACATGATTGGATTGCGGCCACTGATTGCCTTGGGGCTAGCCGAGCGCTTCGACCGAGCCGGGGACGCAGCGCGCGCCCTGACGCTCTTCGGGGACGCGGTTGCGGGCAACTTGCACGGATTGCGTTCATTGGCTGACGTCGGTATCGAAGGCGCGCGTGTGGCGCGCAGCCAGGGGCAGTTGCAGTTGGCGCTTGGCTGGCTCGAAATGGCGTTGTCCGAGCCGAATTGCCCAGCTTACGCGACGACCCTGATCAGCGAAATTCACTGTGACATGGCCGCGCATGAAGAGGCGTCGCGCGAGCAGCTAGGCCCCGCGGCAGGTCCACCATTCGCAGGGGCTTCCTCCACGTTGCCCGTTGCGGTGACTTCCGCGGAATCACCGGCACCCGCCGTCACGGCGTTGCGCGATTCCGGTATCGAAGAGGGATTGGAGATTCCGTTGGTTCGGCGACGTAGCGATCAGCCCGCCAATGCCTCGCAGCCCCCGGCAGCCATCGATCAGGCGCTAATCTCTCCGGAAACTGACCCTGAATCAGTCGAAAAGGCCATCGAGCGTGCCGCTTTCATGGTGCACCACGCGTCTCCGTCGTACCAAACATTGACCTTGCTGCGTCGCTGGTTACGTCGCTGGCCGAGTTCTGCCCGATTGATGGAGTTCGTTCGAGATGCAGCTTTCATGGAACGGGATCTCCCGCTCTCGCGGGCGGTGGAACACGCTCGCGACGTCCTGCTGGGAATGGCTGAGCGCGTGGAACCACCGGATCTTGGAGCGCAGCCGATCGTACCGGAAGCCGTGCGAGCCTTGTTGTCTCGGGACATTACGACGTCGGTAACCGACGCTTTGGGTCTGCTTTGGGAGGGCGCAGAACACCTCCTGCAACGCGACCTGACCGATTACGGAGTCACTGGATTGGACCGAGTTGTCTTGAATTCAGCGAATCCGCTCGGACAGGCCTTTTCGGAGGTCTCTGCCCGTTTTGGGCTGTTGCGCACGCCCTTGTTTCACAAGCGTGGCGCGCAGCGCGCCAACGCAACGGTTGCTCTCACGGTGCCTGCGTCTCTGCTCGTGGACGGTGAACTACCCAGGGACTTCAATGAATTGATGGGGCTCATCGCGGGTGCCCTTTGGGTTTCTCAGCCGGAATACGCGTTGGTAACGGCCGCCTCGGCTGCTGACGTCAAAGTGACGTTGAGTGCGTTGCGATTGGCGTTTGGTCCGCCGCAGCGCCACCCGCCGAGCAACCTCGGTCAAGCGCTGCGTTTGGCCGAAAAGCTCTGGGAAAGCATTCCAAGCGCGGCGCAGCGTCGGCTGCGCGATCTGTGTATGGAGTCTCTCGACTACGATCATGCATTGGATTTTGCCCGGCGGGCAAAGCATCGCGCAGGACTTTATGCGACCGGTGATCTTGGGTGGTCCATTGCGCAATTGTCGCAGGTCGAAGGGCGCGACGTAATGGCGACCATCGCCGATCCGGAGGTGGGTGAGAACGACCCCAGTGCCGCGGACCTGCTGCGGTTGGCGACGAGCGCCGAATACGCGGCAATTCGTTGGCAGCCGTCCCGCGGATCCGAGCGCCGAATCCCGAACCTTCAAAGATAGACGCCATGCCCAACGGCTCCGATCCAGTCCCACGACCAACCCTGACATTTGTGTCGCGGTGTGGGTCGGCTGCAGCTGGGACATTCGGGCGAATATCAGGCTTGGTACGGTCCTCGCACGGGTTCGCGGGTGTCGTGTTGGCATTGCTGACGAGCGGGTGCTTGATTCCAGATCCCCCCACTTGGGATGCAGGGAAACCCACGCGGCCCCAATTGATCGATCCAAACCCATCGCCGACGAAGTTCATCGCGCTTGGCGGGACAAGCCCCAAACAAAATGAGACGTTTCAGGTCTACGAGGTATCAGAGGACGAAGGGCACACGCTGCGGGCGCTATGGTACTTGAACTACGGCTTGCCCAGCTTGCAGCAGTACATCAACTTCAAGGACATCCCTCCCGGTCATCTCGATGATCCCAAACCCATTTCGGTTACCTATGGACCCATTGGTGTTTCAGGATGCATCCCATTTACGATTTTGGTGACGCACGTCGAGAACGACAGCAACGAGCCCGACCATCACCCAACCGATCCTAACGACACCGATTCGGTCACTTGGTGGTTGGACATCAATGACAACTCCGGAAGCCCCAACGAAGTCAATGCCTGCCCGATGCAGAATTGAAAGCCGGTTTGGCGCACGAAGCAGGAGGCCAGCCCTGTTGGCTCCGCTGATTGCCGTTGCCTCGTATAGTGGCGTTGCTTGTTCGATTGGAGTCTCGTTTGACAGTGCAAGTACGAGTGCCGTGAGGCCATGTAACAGCACAGCAGATTGCGACGAGGGCATGGTGTGCACAGCTCATCAATGCCTGGTCAGCGATCTTTCGATTCCTAACGTGCTCCTCGACGTATCGCTGCCTTCATCTGAGAACGTCGGTCAGTACTCAGGCATGGGTTTCGTCCTGCCGTTGGATGTGCCGACACAGGGTAAAGCCGATATCTTGCTGCCGGCTCTTGCTACGCTATTGCTCGACGCTGATTTCGGAGGGATCCCCAGCGCCGGTTCTGGATGTAGCTACACGCCTGACGACTTTTCGGCACAACAGGTCACCGTGGCCCATCGTTGGCCCGTCGATGGCCTCGAGACCACTGTATTTACAGCCAAGTCGCTGCCGGCGCTATTTGCCGCCATACCGTCGGACTCAAGCTATTACTACGAAGCCTATTATTCAATCACAACTAACGACCCGAATTGTCAGTTGCCGCCGGTGCTTGTTCGCGATGTGCGTGTTGCCGGCAATCGTACATTGACGCTGTCATGGCCTCAGCCGAAATCGATCGCGATTAGCGTTCAAATTCGGAAGAGCGCGGGATCAGACCTGGATGGTTGGCAACTGGACATAGTAGATCCAGTTCAGGGCCGATCATTGGCCAATCCTGCAACGTTGGGCTCGCCGAGCGACGATTCTAGCGACAATACGTTGAATGACTACAAAGCGATGCTCAGCTACAACCCGATCATGTCGGCCGACTTAAGCCCACCTGCCGGCACCGAAGTGGTTCGCCTGCAGCCGCCGAAAAACGCCGCTCTGCCAACCTACTACGCGTCAATATCAGGGCTCACGTTGTTCTCCAGCAATGGCGAGATCCCGCTTCCCATTGGGGCCGTGCCCTCCGTCGTTTCAGTCAGCGGCCGGGTCGAAACTCTCGACGAGGCGAAGCCGCTTTCCGCCCCCATCGCATTCATCAGCACGGGGTTCAGTGTCAGCAACAGCGGCACTTGGGCTGAGTATTCGACAACGGCCCAAAGTGACACAAGCGGACAATTTCAAGTGACGCTGCCTGCAGGACAATACAGAGTGCTCGTCGTGCCGCCGGGGGACGGAATGCACGCGGTCTTGGACACACAATGGACGGTGCAGGCCACTCCCAGCAACCAAGCTGGCAGGCTGCTTCAAGTGCCGGTTTGTTCTCAGATTCAGGGCACCATCGACAGCACATTGCAGTTGGCACCAGGCACGTCAGCCACGATTCAAGCAATGCCGTCGGAAACCATACACTACGACAACGCATCAGGTGTCGCTGCCGTTCGCACGATGAGTCTCGGGGCTCGCACGGCGTCAATGCTGTTTCAACCGCAATCGGCGGATAGCCGCTCTTTCGCGCTGCCCTCGGACACGGGATATTTTGACGTGAGTCTGCAGCCGCCCGAGGGTTCACCTTGGCTGGTTTCGCCGGGTCGGCAAGTGTCCTCGGGTAACAATTCAATGGGGACCTGGACTATGCCGCGGTCCGTGCCCTGGTCTGGAACCCTTCGCATCGTGTCGCAAGACCCCACGGCCAGCCCGAACGCCGACGCGCTTCCGTTGGCAGTCTTGCGTGTGTACGCACTTTACGCCACAACTGACAATGCGTACACGCCCGTATCGGCGCCGAGTCGTGCTACGGCCATCGTTCAGATAGCGGAGACGCGCACACTGACAGACGGCAGTTTTCAGCTTGAGTTGCCCGACCAATTCCAGCTGTAGCGGCGTTAACCAAACGGGCCGGTAGGCGCCTGGACCGAAAAAATGGGCTTTCTGGCAAATCGCGAGCGGATTTGCTGGCGCTGTGTCATAAGAATGCTGTTGGTTGCTGGTTGGAGCTTGCGCTCAAGTGAAGCCCATTGAAAACCGAGACACAGGCGGTTCGATTCCCCCCTCGGCAAGTACCGAGCTGCGCGTGGGCTCGCAAGAACTCGCGGGCGCCCTGCACGAAGTTTCCAACGCTTTGACAGTCGTACTGGGGTGGTTGGAGGTCGCGCGGCAACACGTCGAAGGTGAGCGCGCGCGTGAAGCCCTCGACGTCGCACTGCGCCAGGCTCGTCTCGGGCATCGAGTAGCGCGCCGGGCAATTGGGGCCACGACATCCAATGAAAATGGATCCGGCGCATTGGAAGCGATTGTGTCCGACGCAATCCTCGCGGTTAGACCGCTTGCGGAGCAACGCCAGGTGCGGTTGATATCGACCGGTTTCCCGTTGTCAAGCGTCTATTTGCCGATGCCCGACATCGCGAGTCAAGTCCTGATCAATTTGCTCCTCAATGCCATTGCATTTAGCCCTGAAGGCAAAGCGGTGACGATTGAAAGCCGCGTCGCTGGTGAACGTGTTTTGATCGACGTGCGTGATGAAGGCCCCGGTATCGACGCCAACCGCGCGGCGACCATTTGGGATGCACCCATTTCCACGCGCCGCGGTGGCGCAGGTATTGGACTCACGTATTGTCGCCGCCTGGCGCAGCAGCACGAAGGGGACTTGCGGCTGATCCGCAATCAAGCGGGAGCTGCATTCGAACTTGACTGGCCAAAGGCCGAGTCTGAGGCAGAAGTACCGGTGGCCGCTCCTGTTGCGCGGAACTTGGATGGTCTTCGGATCTTGCTTGTCGAGGATGACACGTCCATCTGCTCTTTGGTAGAGTTGGCCTTCGAATGCCACGGGTCGAAGGTGATTAGCGCTCGGAGCTTGTCCGATGTTAGGCAAGTCAAGCAGCGCGAGAAGTACTTCGACCTTGCGCTCGTTGACTTGAGCCCGCTGGGGCAGGATATTGAGGCCGGGTTGGAGTTGGTGCGGGAAGGCGCACAGACGATGCCGATGATCCTAATAACCGGCTCGGCCGCGGGACTTCCCGAAGGCGCCGAGACGGCCTTCTCCGCCTGGGTGAGAAAGCCGTTTGAAGCGGGCGAACTGATCGCCGCGGTGCGACGGATCACAGGGCGGTGAGCCGTTCCTCGTCGGCGTATCCGGCCCGACGCGCGCCTCGGGCTCGATGTCGGTCAGGATCTCAATTCTTGTCGAACTCAATTTTTCGTTACAACAACGGCACCCTCAAGACAATACCAGTCCATGAAGCCAACTGGACTGAGGATCTGTTCTCGCCGTATTTCCAACCGGAGCACTGCTCCTAGCCGCCTGCAGTGGGACGGAAACCCCCGTCAGCGAGTCAGGCGGTACTAGTTCAACCGTTGACGGAGGTAGCTCTGGGCTAGGTGGAGCCGTGGGGACGGGGGGCGTTAGTGGCCCAGCCCAAACCGGAGGAAGCGGCGCCACAAGCAACAGCACCGGTGGTTCCGGGGTCGGAGGCTTGTCCGCCACCCCAAGTACGGGCGGCACGGTGGGTGCTGGAGGCGCTGGAACGGGTGGACGATTGGAAACGGGAGGAACCGTAGGCAACGCCATGGGCGGCATTCCAGGCAATACCGGCGGCGCCAATGCGGGCGGCAGTTCAGCCCGCACCGGTGGCACCAATGCGGGCGGCAATTCAGCCCGCACAGGCGGTACCAATGCGGGCGGCGGTTCAGCCATCACTGGCGGTGCCAAGGCGGGTGGCGCAACCGGTGTTGGGGGGCAAGCAACCGGTGGTCAAGCCAGCACCACAGGGGGATCAACTTCGCTCAACTGCGCGACGCCGCCAACCAGCACTGCGTTTACGGTCGATTCCGACTGGCGTGACCTTCACGGTTGGCACCGGCCGCATGCGAGTGCAGGTCTGCAAGGAAGACATATTCAGGGTTCAGTACACGAGTACTTCGACGCTTCCCACTAAGACGTCACTATCTGTATCCGCTACGTGGGGCACCGTACCTTTCTGTGTTACCGAGGCCGCGGGAACGGTAACCATCACCACCGCCCGAATGAAGACCAAGGTTGTCGAAAGCACGGGTGTGGTCAGCTACACCGACCTGAGCGACACGGCACTCGTGGCGGAATCCAGCAAGTCCACCACGGCCACTACCGTCCAAGGCACGAGCACTTACAAGATTACGACCGCGTTCACTTCAACCTCGGACGAGGCCCTCTTTGGTCTCGGGCAACAGCCGAGCAGCACGTCTAACCGAAAGAACTCGACCCTACACCTAGCCAACTCAAATGGGAATATTTTCATTCCGATGTTGGTCTCCAACAAGGGTTACGGGCTCTTCTGGGATAACCCCTCTGCCGGAGACTTCAGTAGCACGGGCACCACGACCAGTTACACATCCGCAGCCGGCGAGATGGTGGACTACTACTTCTTCTATGGTCCCACCATCGACCAAGTCATCGCTGGATACCGCACGACCACTGGCCCCGCGCCGTTGTTCCCCAAGTGGGCCTATGGGCTCTTTCAGTCCAAAGACCACTACGGCAGTCAAACCGAAGTCTTGAACGTCGTGAGCGGTTATCGTAACGCCAAGATCCCGGTCGACGTCGTCGTTCAAGACTGGGACTATTGGGACCCCTATTCCTGGGGCTCCCATATCATGGATCCTTCCCGCTATGCGAATCCGGCGACCATGGTGAGCACGATGCACACCAACAACGTCCACGGAATGATCTCGATCTGGCCGGAGTATCAACAGATGTCCAACCCGCCCGCGGCCGTCGATGGTGAGAATGATCAGGACAACTTCAACGCGCTCAACGCCATGACAAGCCCAACCAAGGCGCTCTATTCCAGCGGTGGCACGCACCACTTCTACGACACCTTCAACGCCGCGGCCAGAACGCTAGTGTACCAGCAGATCTATGATCGTCTGATCGGAAAGTACGGCTGGGACGCGATTTGGGCGGACAATACCGAGCCGCAGGCGTATCCGGACAGCGTTGACGTGAACTCGCAAGACACAGCGCTCGGCAAGGGAGCGCTCTTCATCAATGCCTATCCCTTGCAACACTCTAAGGCACTGTACGAAGGGTGGCGCAAGGTCGGGCCGAGCACCAAGCGCGTCTATATCCTGACCCGCAGCGCCTGGGCGGGTATCCAGCGCTACTCCGCCTCGGAATGGTCGGGTGACATCAACGCCGACCTTGGAGTGTCTTCGTCAACCAGATTCCTGCTGGTCTCGAGCTACGGTCTCTCCGGGCATGCCCTACTGGACCACCGACATTGGCGGCTACTTCGGCACGCCCACGGAGGAGATGTTCACCCGCTGGTTCCAGTTCGGGGCTTTCTGCAGCGTTTTCCGCATCCATGGCCAAGCCCCCAAGGAACTGTATGGGAGCCAGTGGAGCGCCACCGGCAAGGCGAACATGCTTGCGGTCGACCAACTGCATTATCGCTTGATGCCCTACATTTACTCGCTGGCGTGGAAGACGACCAACGAGGGCTACACCATCATGCGACACCTGGTTTTCGACTATCCGAAGGACACCAAGGTCTACGGCATTGCTGATCAGTTCATGTATGGTCCGGCCCTGCTGGTTAACCCGATCATCACCACAGGGGCCACCAGCCGCTCCGTCTATCTACCGGCAGGGACCTGGTACGACTTCTGGACAGGTTCGACTGCAACCGGTGGCACCACCGCTACGGCGAATGCGCCACTAAGCCAGATACCGCTGTATGTGAGAGCCGGCTCGATTGTTCCCATGGGTCCCATGATTGAGTACGCAACGCAAAGCGCCGACCCACTCGAAATCCGGATCTACAAGGGCCAAAATGGGTCGTTTACCCTTTATGAGGATGAGGGTGATACGTACAACTACGAAACTGGCAAGTACGCCCAAATCACGTTCGACTGGAACGACACCGCCGGGCAGCTAAGCATCGGCGCAAGAACGGGCTCCTTCACAGGCATGCTCGCGAGCAGAACGTTCAACATCGTGTGGGTGGGAGCGAGCCATGGCAACGGGTTGAGCGTCACTGCCACGCCGGATAAGGCCGTGACGTATAACGGCTCTTCGGTGGTGGTTAGCGCAAACTAGCCCTCGTTGGCCGCCCCCAGGAGGTCCTGCGCCACGACGCCTGAGCCCTGTCCACTAGTCCCCCCATGAATAGGCCAGTGGCTCAAAATCTGCTTGCTCCGCTTCGGCAAATGGGCTAGTTACGGCCTCCCCAATGCCAGCCCAAACCGTCAAATGTGTACAAGAAGCACGCCCCGGCTGGTTTGGTGGCTGCTGCGGTGCTGAGCAGGTTCTAGAGGCAGACATCGACAGCCGTTTCAGATGTAAATATTTGAAATCACTAATAATGCGAGGGTGGCGGAACTGGCAGACGCGCTAGCTTGAGGTGCTGCTTTCAACACAAAAAGGCCCACGAGTTCAGTAGTAGATCTAACTACTTAGAGCCGTGGGCCTCTGAGTATCCAGACTATTACCCAGGTTTGGAACCCTTGAGCGGTCTCTTGACCTTCCCTTGGCGGATTAGCTCGGCCTCATAGCTTCTCTGCAGTGAGCGTGCATAGCGGTCAGTTGTCGTTGCCAATGTATGATCCAACCCGTACTGAGCTGCAGGGAGGGAAGCCCCATCAGCAAGGAAATCGGTAGCTCCGGCTGACCTGACGTGACTGCCAATGAACCAAGACCGCTTGTGTTCTGGTAAGGCTTTAGCCGCTTCCTGAACTACTAGCCGATAGTCATGCTTCCCAAAGATGAGTCCAGGCTTTTCGTAGGCTGACTCAAGTGACTCTTTGGCCCGGTCAGTGAGCAGCTTCCGACTCTCTCGTTTGCCCTTCATCGTGCGAGCATCGATGGTTAGATAGTCCTCACCCGGTGACCAATGCGTCGGGACGTCAAGGCGGTTCAGAGTTGACCACCTCAGGAACATCTCGAACCCAACCGTAAAGCGAGCCCGTACGAACCCTAGCTTCTTCTTGAAGACGGGGAGGGCCCCTAGGAAGGCTTCAATCTCTTCTTGGTAAAGCTCGCCTGGTTTCTGCCGATGCTTACCCTCAGCTGGGGTTCCTAGCGCTCCCCGAGGAACTGACAGGATAAGCGGGAGGTCAGACACTAACTGTTGATCCTCCGCCCACTGGGCAAGTACCCGAAGGGCTGACATCTCATGCCGCAGAGTGCTCCCCTGTACCACCTTGAGTCTTGAGGACATATAGCTCTTTTGGTTAGCTGTGCTCAATGTCTCTGAACTCAACGTCTGGAAGTACGGCCCTAAGTGAGTTTCGAAATAAATTGAATAGGTGTCCAAGGTGTCCTGGGACATTTGCCCCTCCATTGAAGCTATCCAGTCAACAGCTACTTCAGTTAGGACAACTGACGGCCCTGGCCTCACGCCACGGCTCTTTAGCTTCCCTTGGGTGAAGTCTGTATAGATCTTCGCCGCTGCAACCGCTGCTCTTTGAGAGTCAGTCTCACCGGTTGATAGCTCGATTTGGCGTTGTCCTTCGACACTCCACCAGTAGACCGTCCAGGTCTTTGCACCCTCCCTAAGACGGATTTTCCACCCTGTTGCGTGGCGGCCCATGCTCTTATTACCTCCAAATCAAATCGATAGGGTTTTCTCTTCACTGGGAAGTCTGGCTCCTGCATCCACCTCACCAAAGTTGACAGGCTGATGCCCATCTCTTCGCAGAGTTGGACTCGGGTTAGGGCCTTGAGGTTCTTCTCAGCCCTTGGCTTTTGGGGCTTGTAGCTGGCTTCCGCCGCGGCCTGGGAGGCCAGGGCAGCACGGGCCAAGGCCGGAAACCTTGGATTCCACCGGCAATAGAGGAGCACGCCGTCCCGATATTGGGGCCAGCTATCCGGAGTTCTTTCCAGGGAAGGGTGAGGCACTTCTCAGAAGTCTATACGAAATCGGCCTCCCTTGCAATGGACGTTAGTTCTTGTAAGTAGTTCACAGAAAAGCTAACTCCCTCACTGTAGAAGTTGATTAAGGTTCTCACTATTACTCAACAAATCACGGTGACCTTAATTGTCGACTTTGTGAGACTTTGTTAGAGGACGTAGAAAGACCAACAGGGCCGTAAATCATCGGACTTTGTTGGTTTCGTCAAAGGACGAAGAATGGGACGGAGAGCATTAAGATCCGTGGGCCGGATCAATCCGGTTGGTGATCCTCTTCTGGTGTAGTCCACGTTCCGAAGAAGCTCTCCCCCGCTGCTATTGAAGTTCTTGCCTCGATGCAAATCGACGGTAATCAGGCTAGAATCACTTCCAAGCGGGATTTTGAGTGTTTCTATACACCACCAGAGCTTGCGGCCCAGGTGATGAACTTGGTGGATCTTACTCAGGGTGACCTGGTTTTGGAACCTCGGGCTCTCTCTTATCGGCGATCCTAACCAAGGAACCCAAAGCCGAGATCCATGCGTTCGAGATAGGAAGTGATTCGGTTGCCAAGCTCGTAGAAGTCCCCGCCTGATGGCTCGAAGAGCCCGCCCCAAACCAACACCCGTGGAGGATCTTCGTCCACCACTCGAGATCCTTGCAGAAATTGAAGTGCGGGACGTCGAAATTGCCGAGGACATTGCGGCACTGAAGGTCATGTTGTGGAGAATCTCTGTCCTCCATCAACAGCCGAAGAGCTGTTGGCCCGGAACGGTTGAGCATCACTGGTTCAGATGGCGGAGCAAAGGCTGAACCCTCCTTCTAAGCCACCCGCCGATCAAACCTTACCCGTCCCACCACAGGTGGTACAGGAGCCTCCAATTGTACTATAGGAAGCCTCCCCACCTGTCCGCCCCATGCCACCGCAGTCGGAGCAATTGGAGCTCGAAACGTATGAAACCCTCTCAGGCTCTTCAGGCTCAGAAGCCCGAGCAGCTTCACGAGCATAATCCTCTTGCCGACTTCGACGAGCAGCGACCGTCGGAGAGTCCTCCCTAGGAGGCGTGTAGCTCAAACTATCGTAGGCCGCCCTGAATATCCTTCCAAACATAGTTGAACCTCCAAACGGTAAGATAGCACAAAATGACCACCCCATCTGACCCCAAGAGCAGGTACCAAGCTAATCAAAGCCGTCATCGCCCGGGCTCAGCTATTCTAAGGGCGGGATGCGAGCGGACGGTGTGGCCCGTCCATGCTTTGCATTACTGGTATCGTTGGAAGCCCTCTTTCTAGTTTTGGGCCTTATTACCTCTGGCAAGACAACCCCTGTCCTTGAGGTTTCCCCACGAAGTTGCTTGTGCGGCTTTCGATGACGTGACTTTGCGCTCAGTCTCTTATGTCGCCGATCCTCCCAAACGATGAGCAACATTAGGGTGAACCAAGCACCGGCTGCTCCCGACAACAAGATCTGAAGTGCTGACATCTGAGTGACCTCCTGCCGTTCGAATGCAATTGCCATTCTAACTTGGTCACTCACCCCTCACATCCCAACATGGGACAAACAAATGGTGACCGAAGATTGCGGTATGTCAAACCCCCCGTGCCCGTCCGGCGACGGCCAGTACTCCAAACGAGAATTTGCAAGACAAACGTACACTTCTCAGTTCGGCCGGCCCCGGCACTCGTCGCCGCAGAGCGCAACATCCTTGGCTGCGTTGCGCGGCTGATCCACGTTAGTGCCTTTGAATCTTCCCCATCTTGAGGATTTTCGGGCTTGAGTATTTCGGCCCATCTAAGGCTTCCTCCACGCAAGTGAACTCTTCCTCGGTCATATATCCACTGAGAACGAGGGCTCTCTCCCTTGCTCGCGTACAGGCCTTTGAGAAGTTCTCAATCAACACTTGAGTTCGACACCACTGCCCACTGCCCTCGCACTGGCTGTGGAGGTTCCTGTGCTGGCTCTAATCGGGTTTGCTCTAGATGAGCCTCCGGCGGTGACGCAAGAGGTCATGGCTAAAGTGCATGAATTTCCAACTTCAACACGCCGATGAAGAAGTTCCGGCTTGGGGTTTCAAATATCTACATTCCCCTGGATTCGCACCATTACGATTCCAAATCGGCACAAGAGCACCGTGGGGCTTACCTAATGTACAAGATCTACCTGTTCATCGGCTCCAGCGAAACTCGAAACTCGACCGAAGGGGTAAATTCGAATTTGGATTCGTTGACCCGAGTCACAAAAATTCCAGTGCGGAAATCCAAAATTCCGAAAAGGGAAACTCTAGAGGGCCGGCTTCAATCGACTTGTACCCTTCACAGATTGGTGAAATTGAAGAGAAACCTTGTCCAAAGGAGGCCGACATCTCGGCTCCCACGCGGCCGGCGGCGATGATTCCGATGCCTTTATGGCCGGAATCGAACTTCAAGTCCGGCAGCCCGAACGGGCCAATTATCGTTTGATACTACTCAAATTGCATGGCGCTCGAACTAACCAATGTCGGTGCTGCGTTAAGTAGCTCGGTTCGTGTTGATATGTTGCACGCATTAGGATCTGGCCCAATGTCGATGACAGCCTTGGCCCGGGCGGGAGGCGTAAGTCCGGCAACCGCTACTCACCACGTTGCACGACTTCTCGAAGCTGGCTTGGTTGCGGTCACCCCTGCCTGGAACCGACGTCTCATATCTCTGAGGGCCAAGGAACTGCGGTTAATCTTGGCATCCGAGTCAGAGTAGGGAAGCTGGAGGAGTTTCGGAACCGACTATTTTACTTCAATCCGACGCCACGCTTCAAAGAGATCTAGAAAGCGCACAAGCGTAGGGAGCCTCCGTTCGTCTAAGTACCGTAACCAATACTTCTTGTGTTCAGCAAGTCTTTCAACGAAGTGCTCTAGCGCGTCATGCAGATCCCGACGCCTGATTATCCCTAGCTCGTGATAACAAGCAACTCTGTCCAACCTGTAGAAAAGGGCATCGAAACACTCTCGTACCCAAAGAGAAAACTCATCCTCCTGCCAAATATGGGCCTGAACAATTGCAAAAAGCGGTGCAGCTTTCCCCAGGAAATCGTTGACTGTCAGCAAGCGGAGCACCATCAAGGACTCTCAAAGCCAACGTTGCTCGAGCATCATTCACTAGTTCGTCTAGTAGTCCTTTCGATGTATTGGCCATTTTCCACCGCAATTCGAGCCATCTCACCCAAACTGACCAAATGAACGTGCAGACGGCAACAGCGGCAACAGCTATCGTGGCGAGAGGTGTCCAAAATTCAACGAGTGAGTTCTTCATTCCGAGAATCTAGACTACGACAATGGCCTGGAAGTCGTCGAAAAAAGTGCAATTTGATCCAAAACCGCTCGAAGTTGGGTTGGAGGCACCCTTGGTCGAGTCCTTCTTCAAACGATGTTCCGCTAGAATGTCATCGTGTCGCTCCAGGGAGCACAATCTATCTCGACTACCTCTTCTCCGGCTTAGGTTCCTTCACCCGCAACTCGGGTCGGATGTGCGTAGTGCTGACGCTTGGTCTTGCCTTTCTTGGACGCCATTAATTCACCGGCACGCATGGTTTGTCACTCACGAGATCGGTTGCAACTCGGTCAGTCGTGAACATTTGGAAGCCCAGTGGTTGGATTGATTTGAGCTATGATATTGTTGAGTATCATCGTTAGCCTCTCCACGGTTCCGGCGTATCGACTCGAAGACCCAAAGTATTCTTCTATCGTCGCGTTCCCAGCTTCCCTCGCCGCCTGCTCGTAGTTGGCGTGCATTATCTGATTGCGAAGACTGGCAACGATTCGAATAGCTTCCTGTTGTGAATCATGAGGCATTGTCACGAGGCCGAGGGAGACAGCACGTTGCATCAAGTTGTACAAGGTGTCGTTATCTCGGGCATTGGGAACGATAATCCTGAAGAACCTCTCGAAACTTGTAAGCACCAGCAGGCCTTCGGCCAAGAAGAGTAAGTTCTCGAATGTCCGATCCGTTTCACAGCGTAGGTTGTGCTGGCGAACTATATTCCATTCTCGGGCAAGCTCTTGCATCTCACGATGCTCTTCCATGAAAGTTGGCATGGTAGAGTATACACCAGAACGACCCTCGAGAATTGAGCTAAGGTGAAATACGCCAAAACTGGAGTATCCTATGGTTATGTCGGATTGGAAGAATGAACTAATTGACCTCCTGTGTCGAGGCAAGAATGACTAAGCCATTGCTCTCCGACAACAGCATCTACCAAGATCTATCTTTAGGTACCGAAGCTGTTCGAATGATAACTTCTCCGCATTGGAGCGGGGCACCGTCTGGATGTCCTCGCCGGCCAACTTCAACGACCTTCACGATGCCCAGGTAAGCCTTATGGGTAAGTTCGCATCTGCCATCGCGTGGGCTATATGGCCCAGAGTCATAGGATTGACCCGTTTGGAAATACAGGATGCGGCTAGCTCTTCCGACTTTGGAGGCCGGTGTGCGGAGCTCTTGCGAATTAAGGACAAGGATATCGACAAGAGACCTCTCAAACAAGTCATGCTCGCATTTGCTGTCCTATGTCACCAAGATCTATTCCCGCGATTCAGATTGCTGGCAAGTACCCCATCTCATCTTCTCAAGGTGACGTGCTTCACTACGAATGCTTGCCACAACCTCATGTGGGCTCACTACGCTGACCAGCACAAGGGGTTCTGCATTGAGTACCCACTGAGTGCAATGACGATGAGTGACCTTCAATGTCGGTGGCTGTACCCCGTCGTTTACACACGGAGTAGGTTCCGCATGACTAAGGTCTTCCGCATGTCTCGAAAGCCAGCTTCCTTGATTCATTGGCCAACCCTGGCTGCAATTCATAAGGGGCCAAATTGGGCTTATGAACAGGAATGGAGAATGATCAACCCGACAGGGATAGAGAATGCTCTCGAAATTCGGATGCCCTGTCCCGTGGCGATCTACATGGGTGCAAAGATTAGCCACGAAGACGAACAGCGTATCCGAAACATTAAGGACAGTTTCATCCAAGATAGTGGAACAAGTGTACAGCTCTACAAAATGAAACCATCGGAAACTGGCTACAATATGGAGCCGCAACTAGTAAGTTGAGTCTGATGGCTGGTAACTACGGGCAGCAGAAGTGGTTCTGGGCATGTCCGGAGACGGTCACCGAATCCTGGCTGTAGGCCACGCAGTGGTCAGCATAGGCAACAGCTTCGTTCTGATCGTACGTGCCACCACCGTATCGATATGAGTGACCAGGTTTGCCTTCACCCGCACAATGATCGTCCTCAGTAGAAAAGGTAGGGGTTCGATGAATCTTCATCCGCAGTGCTTCCAGTGCCTTGGCCTGTGCCGCCTCCTTTGCTGCAGACTCTCGTGCACTTCGATCCATGATGATCTTGCGAGCCACGGGATCGAGCTGTTTGTACTTCTCAGCAGCAGCCTTCCCTGACTTGCTATTAGGGTCTGAGTACTCGGCCGTGCTGCAGGCTCTCCAAGCCTCTTCGATATCATTCGCCTGTTCGAGTTGGAGGCAGTGCTCGTACTCAGCTTTGGCTTTGTCTTCGCAGCCCGCGAGCATGATGATCCCAATTACAATCAAGATTACGCGAAACATGATCATTCGGCCTCCTTCGATGCAAAGGGAAGATTCATTAGATGGCCGTGGTTGACACCATTGATGCTTGGATGCTTTTCAGCCCATCTATCGACAAATGTGAATAGACGCTCGTTCGTTAACTCCTCAATCCGGAGATAGATCCGCCAGGCTTCTTCGGAGCAGGCTCCTCTCAGCTGCTGCTGGTACTTCCGAATTTCGCGGCCCGATCTGGCCAACACGGGATCGGTGACGAGCAACCGATCAACAGGATCGTCCGGTAGTGATGTGACTACTAACTCTCGACGGGTTCTCTTTGATGCGGTTGGCTTCTTTCTCGATTTCGGGATCTTGTGGTGTGTCATCTCATCCCTCTTAAAGGGGATACTATATTACTCCCTTTAAAAGGGGTCAGTAAAATATGGTGTTTCTGAGAGACCCGACAAACAACCCTGTGCCTCGTGGAAAAGGAACGGGCCGAGCGGGTTATCCAGAACTTGGGGCGTCGAATCGCGGAAATCAGGGAAGAACTCGGCTGGACTCAGCAAGAGGCCGCCGAAATTCTCAACATGCCCACCAAGAATCTGCAGAAGATTGAGCGTGGAAGCAACCTGACCGTACGGACTCTTGTTCGGTTGGCCAATGGGTTTGGGTTGCCTACTCGGACACTGCTGGATGTACCAGCGGCCAAGGAACGGTACCGAGGAAGGCCCAGGAAGAAGTGAGCAGCAATGGTGCCCCATTCGTTCGTTAACCTGACATGAGGTCGTGCAATGCAGGCAGAGGATGACAAGGTCACATCCGAAGATCAACTGCGAGCAGCAATTCAAGATCGTCTCCCTTCTGTTTATGACCTTCTTGGCACTGAACACATCAAACGACTCATTGAGGCTCGGAATCGTGGCACGGTGTCCTCTTCAAGTAGCGCCGCAATTGACATATTGCTCGGCAAACAGATCGATATCGGACTTATCCGTCAGCTTAATTGCGGCCTTGAGCTAATTCGAAAACAGGGCAATGACCTTACCACCCATCTTAAGAGACTCACGGAACCTAAAGATTTCCGCGAAGCGCGTGGGGCCGCCAACGAACTTTGGGTGGCAGCCCACGCAACGAACAGTGGTGGGAGTATTGAGCTTGAACAGCCTCATGGTTACGGAAAGAAGCCCGATCTGACGCTTAGGTACGAAGATGAACTAGCAACATTCGAGGTCGTTTCGCTGAACGCTACGGAAAGGTGTGAAAGAGCGAACAACAACTTATTGTACAAATTTCATAGATGGGCACGGGGAAAGACCCCTCCGTCTGACATTCTCGGACATGCTCGCGATTGCGGCCCTGGATTGAGAATGCTCTCAATGACTAGTTCTGTACTTGGCGACGGCCCTAGTGTCAGAAAGATCGATAGGCTGATTCAACTAAAGGATACTTCTCAACTCCAAGGCCGTCCATGCCCCGTACTTGTAATTTCCGCGCGACACCAGTGGAACTTCCCATCCATGGAATGTGCCGTAATCCGCAGAGTCAAAGGGTCGATGTTTAGTGGTATAGGATATGCGGCAACCTATGGGCAAAAAGGGAGATTATATTTTCCAAGACGAATCCGGTGACGGAAAGGGACATGAAGTAGCAGAACAGAGTCAACATGGCCTCCTGCGTCGGAGCCGAACCCTAGCGGCTGTAGTTTTCTTGTTCCAAAAAGATAGGAGCGTAGTCTTCGAGAATCTCCAGACAAGATGTGGATTTCCTTCGCGCCGCATAGCCCACTACATCAGTCGTACATTTGATGCAGACCCGGAATTGTCGATACTCAGGCATGACCTAACGCGGTCTCGATTTTGAAGAACCCACCTTGCCGTCAGCAAGAGATCTCCGGCTCAATCCCAGCCTGACATCCCATGGATCACCACGGTGATGTCGTAAGCCAAGATTTTGCGCAACTCCTCGTTGAATTTGAGCGGCAAGGTTCTTCAATCGTACTGACACTCTGGGCTTGGCGGGGAGGGGTTTCTGGTCACGTACCGAACACAAGCCAGCAGCGGCTGTTTGGACAGGGACAACCCCACCTCGAACACGACCTAGCTTGCGTTCTTGGAGCTTCCCTGAGCCCTGTCGGTGCTGCTACTGATTGTGTTGGCTAATATCTGGGCGAGGTCTTGATCTCGCGAGTCCTGAACAATTAGGCGGCTTGTGATTTTCTGGGCAGCCTTGATTCCCTACGCTAGGCCCCGTGGAGCACTCGCGTTGTCCAAGTAGAATCTCTCAAGAGCTACGCCAGCTCGACATCGAAATTGATCAATGCCTAGGGCCAACACCTTACAACAACCCGTCTGCCGCGTTGTCGGAGAACAAGCTGCCCTGCCGGATGTACCTCCTCACCATCGTCACGGAACGGTGGCCGGTCTGATTCATGATGGATCTCTCAGACTTGCCTGCTCTCGCCGCCGAAGTTGCAAAGCCGGATCGAAGAGAGTGTCCCGAATAGCTACTGGAATTGAGCCCTATCAATGCAGTGTACTTCTTGACTATCCGAGCAACCGCTCGATCATTGAGCCTTCGACTCCCCACCCGATTCCACCGGCCAACGCCGCGAAATACAGGGCCTTCAGTGATGTTGGCAGCATCAAGCCAGGCCTTTAGTGCTCGAACCGGACACGCCAGGGGACAGCTGCCATGGGGAATACCGATCTGGTGACCCTTACTTTCCTGATCAGTCTTTGATTGCTCTAAGGTGATGATGAGACCATCAGCAGTGAACTCGACATCTCTGACGTTGAGACCCACCAACTCAGACCGTCGGAACGCACCCGCGAACCCAATCAGTAACAGTGCACGATCACGGAGAGATAAGAGGTCGTCCCCAAGCTCTCCCACCATGGCTCGAAGATTGGCAGTCTCGACCGCGGACTTCTGTCTTTGAGAGATGCCCAGAGTGCGTCGGATGCCTTTCATGATTTCATGTACTTGAGCTGATGAGGTAGGGGATGGGTATTCCGCCAGCTTGTGGGCCTGACTAATGGAGACTAGTATACGTGTGATGGTCGACACTCTTTTGCCCAACTTTGCCAGCGCCGAGATGTATAGAGCCACCACTTCGGGTTGGGCGGGTAGAGCCACAACTCCGGAAAAGAGACACCATGCCTCAAACATCCGCCAGTCAGACCTGTAGGCTTTCTTGGTGTTGGCAGACTTGGCGTTCCGGGCATACCCCTTTGCCGTATCAACTAGATTCTGAAAGGTAACTAAGCTGTGAGGGCTGGTGATAGAGAGGGAGATACTTGCGTTGCTGGTGGAACTACCGGTGGTGTCCAGTAAATGATTTTTATCGGACTTCATGTACAGTATTACGCATGAGCCTGTGAGATCTCACCGAATTCCTCGAAGAAGCCTCAGTATCCGCAGTAGACGGTCTCCATGACTCAAAGGTTGGGTCGCTTGTTTGTGGACGGAGACTGAAGGTAGGGTTAGGAGCGGTTCCGTGCCACTCGTAGTATGTCCTTATCACCAGCCAAGTTTGGCGGAAGATGTCCTATCGCCAATGACCTCTCAACTTGTCAAGGTACCTACCGCTGAAATGTCCGGTCGCTTGTAACTGACTGACAAGTGTCGCAGCAGCAATCCAGCGACTGCTAGTGCTACGGAACCAGAAGTCCACCCAAGGGCTTTGTCGAGGTGTCCCATGGCTGTTAGGAACCAGATGGCTAACGAGCCTAAGCCGGTGATACTTGCAGCTATTCTACCAACTACAGGTTGAGACACATGATCAAACGCATAATCAGAGATTTCAACGCTAAATGGCAGGGATACGAGTTCAACCTGTTTCGTGGGCTCCTTGATGCGCAAGATCCCTTCATGGGTACCAGGAACGACATTGTCTATTGGCCTGCCATTTAGCCATACATGCGTCACGTCCTTTCCGATCATCTTCTTGACTCCTGCTTGATCGAACCCGATGCTCTGCGAGGTGAGGACGATCTCAACTGTCATCCCTTGATGCAACTCAGCGCTTTCTATGTCGGCTCTCGTGGGCTCCTCTTTGAAAAATCCGCGTCTACGTATCCTAGTTGCCAATGCTTCGAGGGCAGGTGGGTATATCTGGACAAGAAATCGGGCGGAATGCCCCCTTGCAAGCTTCCTAGGGTGAGAAAGCTCGACCTTCAGAGGAGCCCAGCCCCTTTTTCTATTAGGAGTGCGCCTACAGGACTCTAGGTATGCGTCAGATATGTGGGCCTCCATCCAACTCAACGAGAGAAACTTCGATATAAGCACTACAACAACAACGGCCGAAACGACGATAACGAGAATGTTGAACACGGCTACACCAATTGGGGCAAAGGAGCTGAGTCAATGGGTATGCTAAACTAGATTCCAACCGTTTCCGTCAAAACTTGCAACTGCAGGTTGAAGTAACCGTCCATTCAATCGCTAGTTGAAGCTGGATCACTGCTCAGAGCGCTCAGATAAACCTCACTCGTTTTGGCTCGGGTAGTAGAAACGGGCCTAACCAGCACGACAGATGACAGAAATTTTTCCGCCCTAGTCATCCCGACATTTCCATTTCTACCGGAAGAAAACCATCCAAAGCCTGCAATTGCCTATGGACAGCCTTGATCGCTCTGTTTGGCCCGTGTACCGTGCTGCCCAATGCCTTCGAAGCGAGAAA
Organism: uncultured delta proteobacterium; assembly: GCA_963811985.1. GTDB lineage: Bacteria > Myxococcota_A > Polyangia > Polyangiales > Polyangiaceae > FEN-1139. The sequence goes on along the minus strand of CAWEUH010000040.1, from coordinate 265,061 downwards.
TCCTGGCCCTGCTCAACCGCGATGAACTTCTGGGGACTGTTCGACCAGTTCGAACTTCAAGTGCCCAATCGGCGGGCAAAGGACGGCCTCGTTGATGCCATTGCTGCCTCGAAGAAGGCCACCCTGCCCGAACTGCTTCCAGGACTCACCCGCGACAGTTTGAAAGCTCTTTGCCAGAGGCTGGGTCTCGATGACTCGGGCCGTGACAAGGCGTCTCTGATAGACCGTCTCGTCTCAGCAAAAGTCACTCGGGCAGATTCGGCTCCGCCACCGTCCAAGAAGAACGGCCGTCAGTCAAAGCCACCTGCACAGGTATCGATCGAGGTTGAGCCGGGTGAGTTGCTCACCCGTGAAAAGCTCGAAGGCTACCTCTGGAGCGCGGCCGACATCTTGAGGGGTTTCCATCGATTCGAGTGACTACAAGAACTACATCCTCGGACTGTTGTTCCTCAAGCGGCTTTCCGATCGATTCGAGGAGGAATGTGAGGCACTTGCAGGTGTTCGGGGTGCAGATCCAGAAGATCCTGACGAGCATGACTTCTTCGTGCCCCCGAGGGCTCGATGGGCCTCAATTCAGAAGTCAGCCACAAACATCGGGGATTTGTTGAACAAAGCCTGCCAAGCCCTGGAAAACTCGAACCCCAAAACCTTGGAGGGGGTGCTCGGCGGAATCGACTACAACGATGACAGGAAGCTCGGGGATGCAAGGAACCGGGATAACGTACTTGCACGACTGGTTCAGCACTTTTCGAAAGTAAACTTGCGGAACTCGAACCTATCTGAGCCCGACATTCTTGGCAGGGCTTACGAGTATTTGATCGAGAAGTTCGCTGATGATGCGGGCAAAAAAGGTGGTGAGTTCTACACACCCAAGATGGTGGTTCGACTTATCGTTGAGCTTCTCGTGCCCAAAGAGGGAATGCGGATTTGTGATCCAACAGCCGGCTCAGCCGGTATGCTCATCGCCTGTGCTCACTACCTCGAGGAGCATAAGGGCAACCCCAAGAATCTAGGCCTCTTCGGCCAAGAGAAGAATCTGGGAACTTGGGCTCTGAGCAAGATGAATCTACTCTTGCACAACCTACCCGGTGCTCGAATCGAGAAGGGAGACACGATCAGGGAGCCTCGTCTCATCGAGAGAGGTGAGTTGATGCTCTTTGACCGGGTGATAGCCAATCCACCCTTCTCACTGGATGACTGGGGAAGAGAGGTCGCCGAGAATGATTCCTATGGTCGGTTCCGATTTGGGGTACCGCCGAAGACAAAGGGGGATCTTGCATTCGTCCAGCACATGATCTCGACGACGAATAAGACAGGCATGGTGGGTGTGGTCATGCCCCATGGGGTTCTCTTCAGAGGGGCGGCCGAGGGCGAGATCCGGAAAGGCATCTTGCAGGAAGATCTCGTTGAAGCTGTTGTGGGGCTACCGACGACCCTCTTCTACGGTACGGGCATCCCTGCTGCGGTACTGGTGCTCAACCGGGACAAGAAACCCACTCGCCGCAAGAAGGTGATGTTCATCGAGGCTTCCAGGGAATTCCGTGAGGGTTCGGCCCAGAACCACCTTCGAGACGAGGACGTCAAGAAGATTGCTGCCACTTTCCATGCCTTCAAGGACGTTGAGAAATATGCCCGGGTAGTTCCGGTCGATGAGATTGAGAAGAACGACTTCAATCTGAACATCAGCCGGTACGTTGAGACAGCTGAGGCCGTTGAGAAGGTTGATGTTGGCCAGGCCATTGCCAAGCTCAGAGAACTCGAACAGAAACGATCAGAGGCCGAAGCCAGGATGAACGGTTACCTTAAGGAGCTGGGGTATGATTCCTAAAGGGTGGAGTGGAGGCCCACTTCATACAATTCTCGAGAGCATTGACGCTGGATGGAGCCCTCAATGTGAAACTCGGCCAGCAGCAATGAACGAATGGGGTGTTCTCAAAGTCAGTGCCGTGACATCCGGCACGTACATTTCCCAGGAGAATAAGGCTCTACCAGCATTGCTTAGCCCACGGCCAGAACTTGAGGTTCGAGGGGGAGACGTGCTTCTGGCAAGGGCGAATGGAGTCTTAGAACTCGTTGGCAGAACGGCTTTTGTCCGCGAGACCCGTCCGAGATTGATGCTCTCAGACAAGATCCTTCGACTTCGTCCAGCCCGGGGTGTTGTACTGCCAGAGTTCCTTCACATGGTACTCTCGTTTGCTCCTGTTCGGGATGCGCTCATGACGGTGACGGGAGGCAGCCATATGCGAAATGTCTCACAGGCTTCCCTTCGAGAGTTGCTACTCACTTACCCACCTCTCCCCGAACAACGGAAAATAGCAGCCATTCTCACCTCTGTTGATGAAGCCATCGAAGGTACCCAGGCCGTCATTGATCAGCTTGGGGTGGTGAGGAAGGCAATGATGGCCGCGCTGCTCACGAGGGGCATTCCTGGCCGGCACACGAAGTTCAAACAGACTGAGATTGGGGAGGTGCCCGAGAGTTGGGGAGTCAAGCGGGTGGAGGACGCGGGGCAAGTGGACTGCGGAAAAGCTCGAGATCCTAGAGCAATGGGAATTCCTCGTCCGTACCTGCGTGTGGCAAACGTGTTCGACGGCGAGATCCGTACGCACGATGTTCTCGAGATGCCCTTTACTGACTCCGAGTTTGAACGGTTTTCTCTTAAGTTTGGTGACGTCCTCCTCAACGAAGGCCAGAGCATTCAATTGGTTGGACGATGCAGTCTGTATAGAGATGAAGTCGAAAAGCCCTGTGCAATCCAGAATGCGCTACTTCGGTTTAGGTTGACTGGTTTGGTTACCGGGGACTTTGCGGAGCAGTATTTCCGATGGTGCCAGTATTCTGGGCTCTTCGCTGAGATTGCTACTCAGACAACTTCAATTGCTCACTTGGGCTTAAAACGATTTGGGGCAATGAAGATGCCCGTGCCACCACTGTCGGAACAGGCAGAAATCAATCAACTGCTGACTTTAGTCGATTCGAGGCTTAGAAGTGAAATGGAGTTTCAACGAGCGCTGGTGGACACCAAAACTGCCCTCATGTCCGTCTTGCTCACCGGTGAGGTTCGAGTTCAACCGGACGAGGATGCTGCATGACTAATTCAGGTGAGGCCTACGAGGCCCTAACCGAACAAGTCTTCAAAAGGCTTCTCGCCCAAGATAAGTACTGCGTGGAAATCCAGCGGGATACCCAGATTCTTGGCAAGTCGGGCACCTCTCACCAGATCGATGTTTCGTTCACGTTTGTCGTGGGGCCTCTGAAGTATCTCACTGTGATTCAGTGCAAGGACTGGAAATCTGCGGTGAAGCAAGAACAAGTGTTCGCCTTCAGCAGCGTACTCATCGACATCCCCGGCCAGCCCAGAGGCATCATAGTTTCGCGCTCTGGTTTTCAGGAGGGAGCTCAAACCTTTGCGGGACATCACGGAATTCAGCTGTACGAGCTACGTGATCCAACGGACGAGGACTGGGATGGCTTAATCCGGAGTGTTGAAGGCAAAATGACGGTTCTTATTCCAGAGACCAGGAATGTCCGCGTTACGTATGACGAAACGTGGATAAGAGAACAGCTCGTTTCAAGAGGGCTCAAGAGTGTCAACCTGAACCTTGAATTCATTCCTGGCCTTGATCGCGCTGCATTTGAGTCAGGCGAAGAATGCAACATGAGAACCATGTTGGATATGTACGCCTCAGCTGGGCCTACCGACTGGTACAGCGTTCATCATGAGTTTCCGTCAGCCCTTCTCATCGAGACGCGTGACTGCCCCCTGCCACGGCTCCGAATCACTGCAGTGGACGCAGAAATGAGGGTAAGAGAGCACACGGAACCATTCGTGTTTAGCTTCGATCACTTAGTTGCCTACTGCTTTCGAGATGTCCTAAGTGGAGACGTACGTTTTCTCGATCGAGCCGGCATTCCACTTGGACACGGAATGAACCAATGACCCGCACTCATCAAGGCCAAGACTGGAACGAGCTGCACGAGTCTGAGAACCCGGCTGTCAACCTGCTGAAGGCTTTTGGGTATCACTACGTTGCATCAGATACCCTCGAAACCGAACGGGACTCTCTCAAGGACACGATCTTGGTGGGACGGCTCAGCAAGGCTCTCATGAAGCTCAACCCATGGCTGTCCGACGATAACAAGCACGATGCCATCCGGGCCATCACCTCGGTACAAGCAGCGAGCCTGCTTGATGCATCGAGGGTAATCCATACCACGCTGACCTATACGAAGTCAGTCCAGCAAGATCTTGGGTTCGGGAAGCAAGGTCAGAACGTCCGGTATCTGGACTTCGTAGACCCCCACAACAATGAGTTCGTGGTCACCCGGCAATACCGTCTTCAGGGGGTCAAGAAGCAGATCGTTCCGGATATTGTCATCTTCGTGAACGGCATCCCTCTCGTGGTCATCGAGTGCAAATCCCCAACTTTGGGCGACAAGTGGAAAGGTGAGGGCATCGAACAGCTGCTGCGGTATCAAGAGATCGGCGATGACTACAGAGAGCTGGGGATGCCGAAGCTCTTCGAGACGGTTCAATTGGTCATTGTCACCTGTGGTCAAGGTGCCTGCTACGGCACGGTGACGACACCGCCGAGGTTCTTCTTCGAATGGAAGAACCCCTATCCAATGGCCGAAGAGGCTCTACAGAGGCTGATTGGGCGGACACCAACACCACAGGATGTATTGCTCGCAGGACTCTTGGCCCCAGAGAACCTGCTCGATATCACGCGGAACTTCACCACATTTGAACAAGACAAGAAGACCGGCAAGAACATCCGGAAAGTCCCCCGATATCAGCAGTTCCGGGCCGTCAACAAGGCTCTCCTAAGATCCAAGACCGCCAAGAGGCCCGAGGATTGAGGGGGGGTTGTCTGGCACACCCAAGGCAGCGGTAAGTCTCTCACCTTGCTGTGGCTGGCTCTCAAGCTACGAAGAGAAGCTATCCACGAGAACCCCACCCTCGTCATTGTCACTGACCGCGTGGACTTGGATGATCAGATCAGTGAGACCTTCGTTGCTTGCCATTTTCCTAACCCAACCCGGGCATCATCGGTTCGAGAACTACGTGAACTCTTGAGAGGCCCTGGTGGGGGCACCATCCTAACGACCGTCCACAAGTTTCAGGACTTGGCTTCAAAGGGAAAGAACTCCGAGTTCCCAGTTCTTTCGGAGGCCACAAACATCTTCGTGTTTAGTGATGAAGCCCATCGAACCCAATACGGAAGCCTTGCGGCCAACATGCGCAGGGCTCTACCTAATGCTTGCTTCTTCGGGTTCACGGGCACGCCGATAGACAAGCAAGATCGGTCAACTCTCCAGACTTTTGGCCCCTACATCGACACCTACACGATCGAGCAGGCCGTAGCAGATGGGGCTACCGTTCCCATATTCTACGAATCGAGGCTTCCTGATCTCAGAATCATCGGCAACTCCCTGGATGCAATCTTCGAGAGGGTTTTCGCAGATCGGTCACAAGAGGAACGGGCCGCAATCAAGAAGAAATACGCCAATGAGGCTGCTATTGCCGGGGCACCCAGACGGATTGAGGCAATTTGCCTGGACTTAATTGACCACTACACGAAGTTCATCCAACCGAATGGATTCAAGGCTCAAGTAGTCGCCTGCAACAGAGAAACAGCCGTCCTCTACAAGGAGACTCTGGAGCGACTCAATGCTCCCGAATCGGCTGTGATCATCTCTACCTCGAATGATGACAAGGCCCACCTGGTCGAACACGCGACTGACAAGGACGAGCGGAAGGCCCTAGTTGATCGATTCCTGAAGACGGGAGATTCTCTTTCGATTCTGGTTGTATGCGACATGCTACTGACCGGATTTGATGCTCCCATCGAGCAGGTCATGTACGTGGATTCGGGCATGAAAGAGCACACCCTGCTGCAGGCCATTGCCCGGGTGAATCGAGTCTATGACGACGTGAAGACCTACGGCCTCATCGTCGACTACTGGGGAGTGTCAGAGGCCCTGCAAGAAGCTCTGCAGATATTCTCCCCGTCGGATATCAAGGGAGCCCTGACTCCGAAGTCAGACGAGCTACCGCGGCTGCAATCTAGGCACCAAGCAGCGATGAGGTTCTTCATCCGGATCAAGGACAAGGACGATCTCAACGCCTGTGTCAATGTCCTAGTCCCCGAAGATGTTCGAGCTGAATTCACGGAGGCCTTCCGTAAGTTCTCCCAGAGCCTGGACATGATCTTGCCCGACCCCAAGGGACTCCCCTACGTGAGGGACTTCCGTTGGCTGGGCAAGATCCATGATGCAGCCGCTGCTCGATTCAGAGATCAGTCTCTCGACATAGCCGATTGTGGGCCAAAGGTGCGCAAACTTATCGAAGAGGCCATCGTTGCCGATGGGATTCAGATCCTGGTTCAGAAAGTGGGTCTCTTCAGCAAAGACTTCGATGAGAAGCTCAAGGCGCTCAAGACCGATGATGCTCGGGCAAGTGAAATGGAACATGCCATCCGGCGTGAGATCCATCTGAAACTGGATGAAGATCCCGCCTACTACGAGTCCCTTCGACAGAGGCTCGAACAGATCATTGAAGACCGCAAGGCCCGACGCATCGACGCGGCCAAACAACTAGAACTGTTTCAGGCACTCAAAGGTGATGTCAAAGGCTCGACTGATGAAGCCGAGAAACTCGGCCTCAGCCCGACGGGCTATGCCCTGTTGGGGCTTCTCAATGACGGAAAGCAGCTCAAAGTAGCGGATTCCGTCAAACCCGAGGTAGCAAAGTCCAGGATAGATCTAGCTGCCCTCCTCGAAGAAGGATTGGCCGCCCATGTGAGCATCGTTGACTGGGTGCAACGGGAAGACATCCAAAAGGACATGAGACGGCTCATCAAGCGGCAGCTATCTGTTGCTGAAATTCCGAGTGATAAGAGGGAACCGCTGGCCGAACAAATTGTTGATCTCATGAAACGAAGGCACGGCAAGTGACAGACTCGGGGGCATCCGTCGAAAGATCGCGGGTTCATTTCGGTTTGACCGAAATTGACTACAAGATCCGTCGAAGCCATCGAAGAACTACCGTTTCAATAGCTATCGATCCCAAAGATGGTGTTGTCGTGACAGCTCCTCCCCAAGTTACTCAACAGAGGCTTGACCGAGTTGTACTCGACAGGGGTCATTGGATTGCTCGCGGCCTTCGCCGGCAGAGCAGCCACCCACCAGTAGCTTCCTCAAAGGAGTTCGTTGGTGGAGAGGGGTTCAGCTACCTGGGTAAGCAATATCGTCTGAGAGTTGAAACTGGCCCTGTTGGGCCTCTACAGCTTCGGGGACGGTTCCTGTGCTTGGAAGTGCCGATCGGCCTTCCTGAAGTCAGCCTGGCCAGAGTGATGAGGGCTGCACTGGTAGACTGGTACCGGGCTCGTGCCCGCAAGTACCTGCCGGCACGAAGCCGGGTTTGGGCCAAGAAGCTCGATGTGGAACCCAGTCAGTTCGAGATCTTCGAACCCACTACCCGTTGGGGAAGCTCCTCGAAGGATGGGTCAATTCGGATCAACTGGCGGATCATTCAGTGCCCCACCTCCATCATTGACTATGTACTGGCTCATGAGTTTGTTCATCTCGTTCACCGAGACCACAGCCGTGCCTACTGGGCACTGCTTGGGCGTGTGATGCCGGACTACGAAGCCAGGAAGGGGAGGCTCAAGGAGATGGGGCCGGGGTTGATTTGGTGATCGGTGTTCCATCGACACTTGGCTTACGCACTTCGGCCCTCGTTTCGTTTGCTCTATTCTTGGGCTTACCCTCCGCCGCTCTCATCACTTGAATGAGTCTCCCAAGCTCTGACGACGCTGGTGTCGTCCCAATTAGCCGTTGAAGTTCATTATGCATGAATTTGAAATCGACTATTTTCACGGGGTTACCATCCAAACATTCCTTGAATGTTGGGTAGTCTTCCCAGGCATTCTTTGGGCCATCTACTCGTGTTGCGGCCACCACGTAAGTAAAAATTCGGCACTGGGTACGCGCCTCAACCACCTGCATGAGCGCTCGTGACCACTTGGGTATCACAAGTTCTCGAAAGAATTTCCAGGCCGGCTTTCGCCTTTTCTCGGGAATCTTGGCGTTCTCAAGATGATTGAGATCTGCGGCCGTGAACTGTTTTAGGAAGCTGGTCGGATTGAAACCTCCTTGCCAACTCTTGCAGCTAATTACTAGGGTCTTTTCAAAGCCTGTTCTTGTCGGGTTGTATGCCAAAATGTCGATGTCACTAGCAACACAGTTGACTTGAGCCTTGTAGTCGGGGTCATCCTTCGCCGGGCTGAACTTTATATTGTGACAAGTGAAGTAACCGAGTAGGTTGTAGTAATCTTCCACCACCTGTTCAAGAATGTCTTCCTTCATGTGTCCCTCCAAACAAGCAGATTCCGCAGATTTACTGCCATTGTTCTCCTAGGAGTTCATATCTCATCAAACCAGTCAGCTTCAACAGTGACGCTTTCAACCTGCTGAACCTGAACGCCGAGACGAAGCTCCTTCAAGAGATCAACGAGCTGCTCCCCATCGATCAGGTCAATGGGCGGTGCTCCGTCTCGAGTGGCCTCCTCTTGAGCTCCCCGCGTGAATGTCCCGGTTGTAATGAAGAGTCCCTTGTCAGAGCGGCCTACCATGGCTCCACGGAAGTCACGAATTTCCTTGGCTCCGACGGTCTCCCGCCACTTCTTGCATTGAAACAAGACTTGGAAGCTCACCACCCGTTGAAGTCTCAAGATACCGATCCCGTCAATGCCGCCGTCTCCAGTTCGACCGGTGACCTTGACCTCCACGAAGCCACTCTCACGCAGGATTCTCTGGCAGAGCCGTTCAAAGGCGTCGGAATCCAGTCCCTGGAGCTTCTTCATCAGGACTTGCCGCCAAGTGAGCTGGACGAACACCGAATTCACATTGGGATCAATGGTTTCCTCGTCGGGAACTGGAACTGCCACCTCAGTGGATTTCTTCGTTGCGTACTGCGAACGAATCAGGTCAACAACCTGGTTGGGGTCAACCGGCTCCTCTGAGGCCTTCCTCGTGAGTGCCCATACTCCGCGTTCGCTATTGGTCAGGTACCCAGCCTTTTTGAGGTACGTTCTCGCCCAAGCCATTCGGTAGCCAACCTCGGAGAGGTTACCCTTGTCTTCGTCGTGAACTATGGCTAACTGCTCTTCAGTGAGCTTCATCGTAGAGACAACAGCCTCGTACAGCTCATTGATCGAAGCTGATCCACCAAGCTCACGAAGAGCTTCAACTATCGGCACCATGTAGTTCTGGAATGTCGGGATGTCGGTCATTGTTCTGCCCCGTTGGCTTGGAATCTATCATGCAATCGTCGGTGTGCGACCGGTCTTCAAGCAGTTCGAACAACTCTTTCTGCCGGCCCCGCGTTTGCGTGATTTGCCACTCTATTGCTGCCCCATAATGAAGTGCCCAACCCTGAAGGAGAGTGCGACCAATCTTTCTGCGAAATCCTTCACTTCATCCGGATTGGACAAATTGGATCTCTTCAGGGTGCGCAACTCATTCAGAACAGAGTCTCCAATACCCATGCTTTCCGCATGTTCGATGGCACATCTCAATTCCTCTTGGGCCTCAGGAATATTCCCATTCAAAGCAGCCAGCGCTGGGTATACCGTGTTGTTTCCAAGCCAGTAAGCGTGGCTCAATAGCTTCCGATTCTCTTCATTGGATTCTGAGCCAGACTGAATTCGCATTAGGAAATCCGGTGCTACTACTAATGAGGCCCTGTCCTCTGGTTTCGCAAAGCGCAACTTACCGTATTTGCTATCTATTCCCTCAAGTCGATCTACCAAAGATCGCAGGAGCTTCAGCACTGGCCAACCAAAGACCAGCACGATAAGTACAGTTGCAAGAGGCCAACCCACAATTGCGAGATCTACTAACAAAGATTCCAGTTTATCAATGATGCTGGCCATGTCTCAACTCCAATCCGCTGCTCCGTTCCAAGCTACAACAATGCGTAGCCAGCACACAACCGGCAACGGCAATGGGCTCGAAAGGAAACAGCAACTGTTGGAACCCTGTCGGCTGGTTGTGGATACATGCGGGGGATTGGCAATGGGGAACCATTGGCAGCAAGTCTTGTAGGCCCCTTGAAACGATGGCAACGGTAACGATGGACTCGGGGCTTCCAAGTAGAGATCGAGGATTGCTGGGCACCATAGCCCGCGGAAATCCGGTATAGAAGCTTGGGGTAACGGTTGTTCGGCCAGGCTCCGCTTGATTTGAATAACAACCCAGTGGGCGCGTATCACGGCCGCCACCCCTGCAGCCATAGGCCAGCCCAACATCTGGATGAGCTTGGCTGACATCTAGAGGGCTCCAGGTGGTGAGCTTGAAAGGTCGGGGCTCTGAACCGGAAAGACACGTCTGGGAGTCACGTAGGCCCGCGCTGGGGCTAGCCGGGAGTAACCAGCATTGATGGTGGCCACCGGATGGGTGGTGAGGCTTGCAGTTGTTCCGCGTTGAGTGAGCTCAAAGAATCCTTTGATAGCCCAGTCCTAGTCAGAGGCCCTCTACCAATGTACATGTCCAACACTGACATCACCCACAGAGTTACCCGTCGATTCCTCAGAGCTCGATCCGAAGCTGACCCGCATGATCACCCCATCATCTGGACAATTCCACCCCCGTTTCCGGATATTCCCGACGATATTGTGGTGCAATGTTCCGACGGGTGCGTGGTCACCAGTCGGGATGTTGAGGAATCCATTGGCAAGACGATAGATATCGTACGGGGCTCCTCCAGATTTGAGGATGTTCATGCCAATGATGGGGTCAATAGAGTTAGGTTTCAAGTTCGGAAGATCAACGGTCAACTTCTCCGAGGTACCGTGACCGTAAATATCGTGGCCCGCGAGGATCAGTTGACGGCATTTTCAAAGATCGAACTGGATGACTGAGTCTCGTGATGATCATGGCCTCGCTATGAGGATGTGATTAACAAACAAAGGGGCCCCGTCTACCTTATGCAGTGCTTCGCGTCGTGCTCTAGAACGGCGCTGTTAGCGTGACATGACATTGGATCTGCGTCAGCTAATGATGTACCCCTTTCTTGAGACTGGCCACTGCCCAGGTTCATGTGGATAGTGGGAGCAAACTCATCCGGGCGTGAAACCGTTGCCGAGTATGGTTGAGATCGCCTTGTGCATTTCCACAAGCACCAGTGCGACTCTTTGAGCAGTCTCTTCAACTACATCGTCATTAGCGAAGTTTACAGAGAGGCTAAAGATACAGTCCTTGCTCTGCCTCTCTGGAGCTTCAAGCGCTAACCGCCGATTGTTCAACAATGACCGTACGCCATTGAACGCGTTTTCGTCGCTCTTTCGATTGGTCGCCCCACATACTACGAGCCCAGTGTGATCAAGGTAGTCCGGATTGTGGTGACCAACGTACAAGTAGGCGTCTTCCCAGGAGTCTTTTCCTAGCCACCAGTAGTAAAAGGTACCAGTTCTTTTCGAGTTGAAGGACTCAGGTGAAACAATCACTCCGATTCTCTCGATCACCATGCCGAAGAACCTGTCAGCCTCGTCGTAGTAGGACTTCTCAGCCGCCCGCACTACCTCAATTTCCTTGAGGTACAATCTTGAAAGCTCCGAGAACCTAAATTCTGCCATCGGTCTTGGCCTCTCCTCAATTCATCGGGATCTGCGCAGCCAACTGGTTGATCGTGGCAAGCATTACAATCAACTGCTGGTTGGTAGCACCGTCCAAGTCGGACACAACCTTGCGTATGTCAATGTCTCCAGAGGCCCCACCGATCCAGTGGGAAGCTAGCACGTAGTATGGATAGGCTTCAGCTTCAGCGACCCCAGCGAGCTCAATCGCCTCCAAGATGGAAAGGGCAAACCTCGCGAAGGTTGTTGCCACAGCATCTTCATTCTTCGGCACATCACCACGCTCGCTCAACAGGACGACCTGACCAGTCACGTTCCGGTCGTTAAACCTATCTCTGCGAATTTCACGAGGATAGTGAATGGTCTGCATTTCCCGGGTGTCAGCCACCGTATGCTCTCGAGAAGTTGTCTTGACTTCGACCACTACAAATGAGTTTTCGCCCATAAGAACGAGGTCAGGCCTTCCTCCGTTGGTCAACGATACTTGCTCTTCGATACTGTATTGCTCGTCTATGGCGAAGCCAATTCCCAGACCCCGCAGCCAACACCGCTTCAAGTGCTGGGGAATCACCGAGGTATTGTTCTTGCCTAGTGCCCAAGCTATTAGCCGCGTGTAGCTGTTCTCAACATGCGTGTATCCTGCTATGGCGACCAAATCTGGGATTTTCGGCAACGCACGAATTCGTCGTGCATGTGGTTCAAACCAATCCAAGTACTTTCTGGCAGATTGAGTGACGAGTGGTCTCGCGTTTTCAACGAACTTCTGGAGAAGCTCGACGCATCGACAGAGCCCTTGGTCAGCCGGACTCTTACTCGACTGTTCACTAGCCTGTAGTATCAGCAAATGAGCTTCGACAGTAAATGTCCGGAAGGCTTCTACCACCAACTCTGTCACCTTGTGACGCTACAAATCTCTCGCGGGCTTGTCAAGGAGCTACAACGTGGTCACCTCCCTCGGGGACGGCGTAGGAACGCCAGACACGTAAGCATTGCACAAGTCTACGACGGCTTCTCGCCCCTGAACTTCTTCTCAAACGGAACCAACAACTCGATCCCTCGTTCAAATCCCTCGATTGCAAAGACCTCACTCAACTCAGCTCGCACGTGTTGCACGGACTCCACGAGAAAAATCGGTACGAGAGCCGCCATGGTGTTAACGTTAGCTTTGTTGACTCCAAAGAGCTTTGGGCCGGATTCCCCTTCGATGACCACGAACCAAGTTGGTTCGCATTCCTCCATGACGATCCGGATCACGTGAACTTGAGGCTCTTCTCCCTCGTGAACCCTCTTTGCTAGGCTTTTGTGAAAGCCCGGGACACCGCGGCCTATCGCCTTAATCTGCTCGTAGGGAATTCGTGACCACAACATGTGGGGTATTACGCATGAGAAGGTGAGATCTCACCAAATTGGTAACATGTTGGAGCGCTTTGCGATATGTAGGTGATAAGAGGCCAGGTGCAACCACTGGGGAAATTCTGAGGAGCCGTGAGCACGAACGCTGGGGTTGGCCTCTTGTGAGTCGAAACGGGTTCTGGATGTCGGCTGGCGTCAGCAGAAGTCACAGGGGTGGTAGTATGAGGGGGAGACGGAGGCTGACCCAATTAGCGCGGCCGGGTGTCCCGCGGAAATGGAGCCTCTAATGGTTAAAGATCGGCAGTTCCTAACCCCAAACAATTATGAGATTGAGATTGCAGAGGTTTGCGTGTCGGTAACCACCTGTAATTACTGGCTAAACTGGCTTCTTGCCTGTCAACCATCGGTACCCACGACACCCCATGACACCCCTCGACAGGCCATGACGGGGCATGACAAATCTAACAAATTGGAGCGACTAAGTTTGGCAGATCTCATAACCATGTCCCATAACCGGCGGTAATTACTAAGTAACACAGCAGTCGCACGCCTTTGCTGGCTCCCCGAAGACACCCCATGACACCCCATGACACCCGACGCAAATCTAACGGGTCACGCATGACCCAGGCTTATTAGAGCAATGGGCCTGAGGGGTGCTCATTGCGACCAAGAAATCTGAGGTTCGCTCGTTGTGGATTGAATCAATGCGCTGGAAGTCGAACGGCTCACTATGGATGGTGCGGGCCATTTGCCTTAACGATGGATGCCCCTTGACAGGAACTACGATGATCGGGCCTTTGCTAGATGATGAAGACTAGTCTTCACTGCTGAGTATTGGACGGAAGATTTCTGGATTAGTCTTGTATTCATCCTCGACGGTTTCATTCCAGTCCATCCCTTGAAAATAGCCGTAGACAAACATGACGACCGTCTGACCATTCCTACCAATGCTATGGATAAGGTCAATTGGTAAGTGGTATGCGTTGCTTTTCTTGGTCGCCAACTCAACGGTATTGTCAGAGATGGACACTTTCTTTATGGTAGCCAAGTTGAAGAGTGGGCCATTGTTGATGCTCTTATTCTTGTATACCGATTGAAGTACTGCCCTAGTTCCAACCAATGGTTCCAGAATTATGGCTATCCGACGATTTCTCGCATCAATGTGCATTGCTAGGTTCTCCGGCAATATGGCCTGCGTGTGATCGTTGACTCTTAGCGGGTAGTGATACAGGCCCTCAATGGGCTTCATTCCTTTCTGTTCATTCTTTGGTATATGCACACCTACAAGCTGTCCCAGGAACGGTTCTATGTTAACTGCAAGAACTTGACTGCCCGCGTTATCGAAGCTGACTAGTTCCCATGTAACCGCAGGCCTGGGGCGACACCTGGCGTTGATTGCATTCTCATAGGTAACCACGGTACTGCTCGCGTCATCCAATGGCTGGAACTTCAGTAGCTTCTTACCGGACGCAACCGCACCAACGAGCAGAGTTCCCCCTGAAGCATTCGCGAATGCCGCCACGTCCTTGCCAATTTCAAATGGAGAGTCTGTGGGTTTGGCCTTGAAATCCAAGTACAGTGTTTCCGAATCGTCAATTCTCGGGAGATTTTCCCTGCGTCTGATTGGTTTCCACATATCTGCAGCCTGTCGTATCGACTAGGGTGCCCCAAATTGGCTGAACGTCAACGCTTCATACAGGCGAAAGCCTGACCAAGTGGGTACATGGGTAGGCCTTTTTGGCTGTTGGTCGAGCTTTCTGGGAGTTCGTCTGAGGTGGGCCACCGCTTGACAGATTAGCCAAACGGGACTTCAGTTCATGAATGGCGGAAACTCTATATTTGATTGACGGTACTCAGGAAGTGGACTTCATCACCGGACACCAGCGGGTAGGTGATAACCAGTTGAATCTCTCGGTGAATTCTGAGGGGATCATAACGATGATGCTCTGGTCTCAGGAGGGAAAGAAGTTCAGCATTCAGATTGGGGTGGGTCGTGATTGTATCCTCGGAGAGTTCCAAGTTATGCAGGTTCATTCAGAGAGTGTGCAATCCGGGGTAGCCGTACTCATGGGTAACTTTGTAACGATGCAATCGTTACTTCAGAACCCGGGCTAGGGCCGCCTGGAAGACTTCTGAGGCCCTGTCCGTTCCGATCGGCGGTTGAGTATCTTGAGCTCGACCTCGGCTGCCTGGGGGCTGGTGGAGCACTCGGGGAGGTCTTATCCGACCTGGCTCTGGGCCGAATAGCTAAAGCAATGTCCAGTTCCGAATGTCCAAGACTATCGGGGTGTCCCTTCTTCAACAACACGCTGAAGAACATGCCAGCGACGGCCGACATGGCCAAAAAGTCCTACTGTCACAGTAGTCGGCACGAGGGTTGTGCTCGGTTCATTGTGGCTCAGACCTTGGGGGTACCTGCTGTTCCCGACAACCTGTACCCGGATCAGGTGGATCGGGCTCATGAGCTGATAGTCCGTAAATGAAGTGAGATCCTGACCTGCGGGGGCGGCGAGTGATCACGGTCTCGGGGGAGTACCAAGGTGGGTCGGTGCTCCCGTAGGTTGTGGTTGGTGAGTTACTTTTTGGCGTTGGCCTTGACCCTGGCTATCGCGGCTCGAAGAAGCTCCTGCACCGTGGTACCTCCCAGGTCAACAACTGCATCGATGAGGGTAGCCTCGAGGTTGCTGGTCTTCGGTGAGCCGCTGGTAATTAGTGTCCCTCCCTTCTTGGCGGAGGGGGCCTTGCCGGTCTTTCGATCAACAGAGCGGAGATTGTAGATGAGTCCGGCGGAGAGTTCTATGCCCCTTGATTTTCCGAGTTTGATCAGCTCTGCAACACCGAGGTTCGCGTGTTGGCGGATGAACGCGGACTTATTCACCTGCTTCGAGGGGGCTGGTCTCTTAGATTTCTTAGCTTTTTTGGCGGCCATGCGTGGAATGGTAGGATCGAGTTGGCCGGCCGTCAATGAGGTTTGCTCACATCAGCTGCAAGAACCCCTCTTAGGGCTCTGAGCAGGGCATCAGCCTCAGTAGCACCCGCGATATGCAACTCAATCCCGTCAGGAGTTACCTCCGCATGAGGTACAAAAGAGCTAGCGTAATTCTTAATTGAGAATTTGAGTACTAGCCCACCCCTGTCTTCATTGTCTCGACTATGGAATATTTGAACGCTCGCGGAGCCCTCTGCTGCTCCACTGAAGTCAATCGTTACGCAGGGGCCTGGTTCTGTTTCTGCTCTCGGATCTGTTGAGTTCTCGTCCCATCTGCCAATAACTTTCATCGTGGTTTCCTTTGGTTTGACCCTAACGCTGTCGGTAGTGTGATTGCAGGAATTGCCTCGTCAACAACCAACGGTTCCGGTATACGGCCCGATAGCCTACAGCCGAAATGTCGCTACTTGGTGCAAAGCCTGGATTTTTTAGGGGAGTGGGCCTAGCACCGGAGAATGGTCACGAGAGAAATCCCTCAGCGGGACAGGATTGAAGTCTTTGTAAATGACCGTGGGTTCGTTGCAATCTCGCAAGGTGATGCTTTGGGAAACGATCCGTCGGTTATTGACCTGCCCCACGAAGACGTCCCCAAACTCGTAGAGTTGCTTCAGGATGCGATGGAAGAAGCCAAGCGCACCGAAGAGGAAATACGGCAAAACTCAATGGGCTAGATAGGGCAGGTCATGAGTAAGTGGGGAGAGTTGGGGCGGAACGCAAGACCCTGGGATAGAGAAGGGGAGCCCAGCTATCAAATGTCAATATCCGGAGAAAGCAGAAGCTGGTCTAAATCGATCCCAGTGATGTTCTTGGTGAAGACTCTTACCGGGGTTGTGATCTTTGTAATCATCACAGCCGGAGCTGTTGGTTTGGAGTTGGTTGTCAGGTGGCTAACTGACCACCATTTCAGCAAGTGGATCATCCTTGGTCTTACCGTGGCTGAATACGCGGTATTCGTAGTCGATCTGTTGCTACTATTCAGGTTTCTCCTGGGTATGCTCGCACTAGCTTGGAGGGAACTTGGCCCGACATATCGAAGTTACCATGACCGGTAGGCTAGAGTGAGCGAGCAATGACACCAGACATTCAGGTTGTTCTGATTAGTGCATCCGGAACCGCTCTGATTATGCTGGTTCAGCAATATGTCAGCTCTATGTTCTCTCGAGGGCTTGAGGCTCGAAAGCTAAGGGCGGAGTACGTCAGACTTCAGATTGAAAGGGTTTATGGCCCTGTGGTGTTCGTAGCGGAACTGAACGAAGCACTCATAGGGAGAAGTGGTAGAATCTCTGCCACTTACGAGGAGTACTTTGCCACCCGCAACGATGAGAAGTTCGAACGGGAAATGGAGTCGGTGATTAAGACGACGAATCTCTACGCTGATCGCGTTGTTGAGAATAATCAGCGAATCTACGATACATTTAGTGACAATTGGGGCTTCGTTGATGACGAAGATCTCGAGCTAGCAAGGGAGATCTTGCTTGACGGCCAAATACAACAGCTCGAGTCTTCCGCAAAAGGCATACCACTGCCTCCTCAGTTTCACTTTGAGAACTTGCTCAAGAACAGCCTTGGGCCAAAGTGGGTAGTTCGTGCCGGATTCGCTGCTCGCATGAGGGAACGCCTTTCATCCAAGCAGCGGGAACTTCAGAGATTGAAGGTTGGCGGCTTGACCGGTGGGTGTAGTTGGTGGGAGCGTCTTTATCGTGTGTGAGAAATCCACGGTACAGCAACGGATAGGTGATTGGGTTACCGTCTTAGGAATACTAATCTCAGCCGTCTCCATGTGCGTGAAGAGCGCTGACCGTGAGTTATGGGCACAAAAGTGGCTGGCTCCAAGGTACCTCAGGGCAATGAATGCGTACGAACTCCTAAAGTCAGAGAAGAGTATAGGCCCCACTGATCCTGGGTTTGCTGAAGTCCTGGAAGTTGTCCATATCAAGATCCCACGTTTCAAAGAAGACTTGTCCAACGTTAGATTCAAATTTGGGTTTATCGTTACTTCTCCAATACCTCAGAGCTTGACGGGATATGGGATAACGGCAGTTATTGCAGGATTTGTGAGACCTGATGGAACCGGAGACAGCCAGCAAACCAACGATTGGGAACCGGTCATTGAGAAAGTCTTTCTCAAAGATCGATTGAAGTTCTTTGAAGTTCTGACCGGTTGGATGGGTATAGGAATAGCGTTTAGCGGAGTAGTTCTCTCCAAGAGATTCTTCACCTGGGGGAACCTAAAGACGATCCGACTTGGAAAGCCTTGGTTCATGTAGTGAACATGTTCTGACCCGCTCGAGGGTCGTCAATGTTCGTTCCCTAACCACTCTCACGAGACCGGCCCAAGGTACTGCTGGGTGCTTTGGGGGGTTGACGTCGCTCGGCAGGTGCTTAGCTTGCGTCGGACATGGGAGTGAGGAAATGGCGGGTCATTTGGGCAGTGATTGGGTCACTCATTACAGTGCTTAGTTATTACGGAAGCAATGCCGAGAGTAACCAGCACATTCTTGGCCTATTTGCCCCAAAGTACGTTGAAACAACGCTAGCCTACCAGAGAGCTGTTGCTACGGAGTTACCCGTCAGGCGCGGAGATCCAGGCTTTGAGGGGATCGAGTCCTTCGTTAAACCCATGATCATGGGAAAAGGAGACCTCACTATCTCTGAAGTTAAGTTGAAGCAAGGGACTGCTGGAATCTTGAAATCACCGGACGGTGCGCTCGTCTGGAACATGGGGACGATCATTACCGTAACGTTAAATGACGGGCGTAGTTTGATCCTGCCTGAAAAGGCTGATCTGAGAATTGTCTTTCGAGACTTGTACTTGAAGACCCAGCTGTACGCCCTCACCCAATACACTCTCTGGCTGGGGGTATTGGTTATTTTGGCTGATCCTCTATGGCCACGGCTCCGGAGGGTTTGCAGACCGGTAAAGAAGCTCTGGCCCCCCGTAAAATCCTCCCTCAAATACGCAATAAATGGCATAAAATGGTTACTCTGGATAGTCCTCAGGTAACAAGGAGCGCTTCTCCAATGATGTAACTCCAGGATTCGAACCTGGGAAGGGCTGCCCGCTCGCTCCGGATGGTGATGTTCTTGGGTCACCATGGCCAATACACTCGATCAAGCTAGAGAACTCCTACAGCAATGGGCACAAGACGTTTCTGCCTTGAATGTGCTCTGCCAAACTCCCCCGGGTGTTGTAGAGAACAAGGATCAAAGACATGCTTTCATGAGAGCAAGAGGTCTGGCAACAAAGTTCGCTGAAGTAGCCGCTAATGAGTATATTCGATTAGCTGAGGGATTGGAAGCCACCAAAGAAGATCACGGTGGTTACACGATTAGAGTCAAGAGCTAGTGGGCCTCGTCAAATCTTGGCCAGAAGGGGCGGGGGCTGGCCGTCGAACGGGCCAATGGGCCGCAGCTCAAAGAAACCGAGTTTATGCAAAGCCTGGATCAATTTGGGGGACAGGGATACGAGTGTTGATCATGAGATTGCGGGATATTCGTAACCTTTTGAAGGAAAATATCGATCAGGTTCCTGCATCGTTCGAGGTCATTCATCCAAACTCGACCGCAAGGGAATTCAAAAACAGACCGACGGTATTCCGGACAGTCTCGAACCTAGCTCGTATCCCATCGCTTAATTCCTGGGTTCAACAAATTCTGAAACATCCTGTGTTCAGAGAAGACTCATCGGTGCTGCCGAACGGGCCAGATGGAAATCTCCAGAACTTGACGAACAGACTCCACCATCAGGGGACTGCAATACTCGCGTTCTTGAACGATTATCTTGACGAAGATCCAGAGGCCTATTTCAGCGTAAAGATTCCGGGTTCTGTTCGTTCACCGAGGGAAGTAGCGGACTGGATGAACAGCATCCAACTAGCCTTTGAGCAGCCTGTGAGACATGTATTCAATAAGTCATTGCAGGTAACTCTAGTAGAGCCTGGAACGATCACGGTTGAACTGGGGTTTGTCGCCCAAGCCGCGGGGGTTGCTGCTGGTTCATTCGCAGGAGTGATGACATTTCTGGGGCTGTTAATTAGACTAGGCACTGAGAAGGCGAGACGAGAGATAGCTGAAGAAGAAGCCAAGAAAGCAGCTCAGGAGACGCTGCAATCTGTCGAGAAGACCAAACAAGAGCAGGAAAGAACTAAGCAGGAAGTGGAGAAGACGAGACAAGCAGAGCTTACTACCGAGCAGCTCAGGTTAGCCAATGATGTAAAGCGTGCTGAGTTGAGGCTTGCAGAACATAAATTGGAGATTGAGTACGAAGTCAGACTAATTCCCATGACGATCCCAAATATTGAGAGCACGGAGCGTGCTAATGAAATTTCTAACCTGCTGAAGGCCTCAATTGATGAGATCTCGAAGATGACGAAACGGAAGGGCATATTCCTTTTGCAGTTGAAAGCGCCTGAAGAAGTTAGAAAGGAGTTCCCCCAGGAGTCTCTTCCCGAAACCACAAACCCTGATCTGCTTGAAGCAAGGGTCAAGGGGCTGCTTACCGAGTAGCCGCTCCTCGCTTGCTAGTCATTAACCTTTAGGAATCCGGGGAACGATCCGGTCATAGATTGCCAGGGCCAACTCCGGCGTGGTCTTCTCTTCAAATAGAGTCTCCGCCGCTGCTATGCAAAGGTCTAGAGTATCTACCACGAAGATAGCCCCGTCAACTACGCCGGCTGGGGCTCTTCCTTTTAGTACCTCAAGTTTCCTATCGAACGGGTTGTCAGCTTTCATTGCTATTTTCTCCTAGCGGAAATTGAGCCTACTCATCACCTTGCCCCTTCAGGCGACCGAAGTCTATGGCCGCCAAATTTGGTCATGGTGGCCCAAAAGTTTCAACCTGTTGGCAGAGTTACTTGCCAGTCTCGATTCGAAGGAGCTACAAAGGCCCGGAATGCACGACGTCGAAGTTCGTTGCAGCCTCCATAATCGACTGACCGTTCAGTTCGCAGGGGATTCCTCAACGGTTCTTGTCGATGAACTTGGCATCTGCCAAGGCCAAGTCCGGATAGATGTCGCGGCCATCAACGGGCACTTCTACGGGTTTGAGATAAAGGCCGCTGCGGACAGCCTGAAGAGATTGGACAGCCAGGTTGAGGCCTACGGACTTGTTCTGGACTACGCGGCCGTAGTAGCAGCCAAGAAGCACATTGTTGAAGCTAAGCAAAGGCTTCCAGCGTGGTGGGGGATCTATCTGGCCCGGTACCAAGACAAATCCTTGGTTATCGAGCTAGTGAGGGAACCCCAACTTAATCCCCAGGTCGACTCTCGTGCCTTGGCCGAGCTTCTATGGCACCAAGATACACTCAAGATGCTTGAAGATCGGAATGCATTGCGCGGATTCCGCGGAAAGCCCAGAAGAATGGCTTGGGATCGATTGTGCGAGGTCTACACCCTGGACGAAATCCGGGACTCAGTTCGAATGAGGATCAAGGAGAGGCGAGCTGAGAGATCTGGTTCGTTGTGTGGGTGAGGTGCTGGACGGTTCCGATTCTCCTCCACACTGATGCTGAACCGAAACCAGACACGCCCTTGGCGCACGAATTGATGCTATCGCAACCGGTGCAATGTGCTTGTTGCATGTATTCCGGTCTACTAATGAGCGTCGTGGCCAACACAGGGTATTGAGTAGCGGCTGGAACTACCTTTGTGCTCTGACCTTTGACAATCAACCATTCGTTATCAAGCGCGTACCTAATGTTTGCGGACACGGCCATGTATCGAGGGTCAAAACCCTCCATAGGGATCGGGTGCTGAATGCCGTAGTCACCAAAGGTTGGGAGTCGAAGCAACGTCTTCCTCTCGCGTAACAGGGCGTTCCACACAATCCACTCAGTTCTGCTGAACGTGGCTGTCGTGTTCTTTTGAATACCTGACATGTCAGAAGGGAAGGCCGAGGCCACGAGAGTCAGCGTCCTCCATTGCTTTATGTGAGGAAGACTTGCCAGATAAGTGAGCAGAACGGTCTGCACTCTCTGTTGAGGGCCGTCGCATATTGATGCTAAGTCCAGAACCAAGTCCAGACCTTTTGGTTGGAGGTTGTACTTCTGCATGAAGGAATCCACATCAGCTTCAATAGAAGGAGAAGCTAGGTCACTTTCCCCCAATCTGAGGCAAATTCCTCTGCTGCCGTGAGCTACGGCTGACTTGATCTCTGTACCCTTCCGACCGAGGCCAACGACTGGTATGAACTTGAGACCCGCGCTAGCCGCACCGTCGAAGACGTACTTGCTTCCAGCTACCCCACTGGTGCTCTTGCGTGTGGCCAGCTTTTCCGAATCAATGAAGAGAGATCGGGTTGTTCCCCACCCTTTAACGAGTGCTGGAATAATGATCGAACAGTGACGTTCCAATGTCCGTGTTGGCTTCCCGTTCGCCACATCCAGTGGCAAGTCCTCCATTTCGAGTAGAGGAGTCATCCGATCCTTTACTTGATCGGTTATTTGGCAGAGAGCTTGGCGTTCGCCTTGCTTGGTCTTAAGTACTGGTACGTAGTGTTTTGATCCAAATGACATGATGTTAACTGAGAGTGGTAAGTGTCGAATTGATAGGGGTTACCTCCAATGCCAGTAGGTATGGCTATGAGAGTAGAAGGCCGGCTGACGGCATCCACGGCACTGTGGGGTCAGCCGGTTATGTAGAAAGGCAAATTGCTGCCTACCAACTAGGATCCAAAGCAGAAAGCTTTGAGACCGTAGTCAGAAGCAACAATTAGCTTTCCGGTGCGCCAATGCCGGAACTGCTTCACGAACCGGACAGTAGGTTTGTTTTTCGGTTTAGCCATGTACAGACAACCTCCTTGTCTTCCGAAATTTCAAAATCCAAGGAGATTGACCACAGCCAGTGCCAGTGCCAGAATCAGCCATACCCTGAGAAGGTAAAGGTCTGTCCTCGTCCCGAGGTTCGGATCCCCGGAGCCCACAGTTTTTTCGTCTCACCGGAAGAACTGTGGGTTTTGGTCTTTGATTGGTTAGAATGGGAATTTGTCGTCCTCCGGGGCTTCCTCGGCAGAGGTGGTATCGTCGGCTGGGCCTTCCCAATCGCCGGAAGGTGCGGAATCAGGCGGTGACTCTTGCTCTTCAGAGTTAGAAGGCTCCTGGGCCGGCTTGCCTTGATAGTGCCCGCGAGTGACCTTCTCAATGGCCTTAGCAATCGCCAGTCTGGATAGCGTCGTCCTCACCACTTGAATGTTCATGTTGATCGAAGGATGTTTTGCTAGATCATCCGCCTCGAATGTCTTGGGATAGTTATCTTCGAGGAACTTCTGGATCCTTTGGGCACCAGTTGACTCGTTGGACTTTCCCGGAGTACGAGATCCATCGGGAATTGAGCCGTTGGACGTACCTTGTCCTCCCGCCATGATAGCATCTAGCTCTTTTTCCCGACGCGACAGCTCATCCCGCAATCCTTTGATTATTGCGGCTACTTCGATCATTCGATCTCGGTTCTTCCGATCCATCAAGGCCCAGTTTAGCAGTGGTCAAAACAAAAGCAACCAAACCAGGCCCAACCCACTTGTCCACAGAGTTTTCCACAGCTTGTTGTAATACTTATAACAACAATTCCCGATGGTAGTTAGCTACAAGCCCTCCATTTTTCCGAAATACTGGATTCCATTTGCATCTATCCAATATATCAGCCGGGACGTACTTACGCCGTTCTGTCGTTAGGCCTATTACTCTAAACTTACCCAGCATTAACTTAGGTTCTATGGCTGGTCATGTAAATCCCCCGAGCCTAAATAATCGATGGATCCAGCCTGCTGGCGGTAGACGCTCCTACTCTTTCTGAGAGGGGTAGGATCATCAATACGGGAGGGTCTACAGTACCGGCCACATGACCTTACCCAGTGGATAATACCCAGTAGGGAAGATCAACCCCTTCTCTTCCTCAGACCTGAGGCTCGCCTCTTCGGGCTCGCCCCGGCATCTTCGTGCCGGTTCTCTCCTCAAACTTAATGATTCTTGGTATGCGGCAACCGGCCCAAGAACCAGTAAGAAGGGGCCGAAGAGCCCAGGGGGCGCACGAAGATGCGCCCCTCAGTCCTCTGGGTGATAGGAGGGGCACCTTCTGAGTACTGGGTATTATCCACTGGGTAAGGCTCTGGGGCCGATAAGCTTAGACCGAACCCTCTGAAGTGATGTTGATCCGAAGTACCTCTTGAGTTCATCAAGCTCAGCCTCGAGTTGCTTGATTCTCTTGGGTGTCAATGGTGGCCTCACCTCAACGGAACCCGAGAGAACGGCTTCTAGGTGTTCGAATCTGCTCCAGCTTGTGAAGTTTAGTTTCACGATCATCCGCCCTCTTACGTTTGGAATAGGCCGCATTGGATTTTCGGTGAGATAGGATCTCCTCTTCGGTCAATCCTCGAGCAACCCTTCTAAGGTAGGCTTCGTGGTTCTTCTTCTTTCGATAAGCTTTTCCCGGAGCAGTGAAGAGTTCCCAACCTCTACGATAGAGGCTCTTGAATTCAACCCATTCATCGGTTCGATAGATGGGGTTGCAGATCATCCACTGTTTGAGGAATCTGGATGAGCACCAACGGCGGATTCGTTGCTCTAGTCCCACGTTCCTAGGATTATCCCAAGACTTCCACCGCCTCTGAAGTCTAACCAAATCCCGCCACGGAGTCTTGTCATTGAGATTGCAGAGGAGATCCAAGAAGTGAAGAACTTCTGCGAATAGATCGGTTTGCCGGAACTCAATCCAGTGACCTCGGTTGGGCCATCTCTGAGGCAAGCACGAGGCCGCAAGAGCCCACTGCTCCTCCTCTGTGAGTTCTTCTCCCTGGCGAGCCGGTGAGGGCTCTGGAAGAGCTTCCAGCGCCCTCGGGGCAGGTACCATACGAAGACGATCCCTGGCACGAGCCTGCTCGATAGCAGCAAGCTCGGCCGGGGCTCTCTTACGCGGTCGCTCTTGGCGAGCCATTGCAGGCACTCTTATTAGTTGCTCCAACCCGGGAACTCGAACTCCGTCTCATCGTGTGAGCAGGGCTCCTCGTGATGAGGTGATCCATCATCATCGAGGATGGTGATCACTCCTGTATTGCCGCAAGCTCTACAGACGAAGTCTTTGGGTTGGACAACTCTGAGTTGACGACGTGAACCAATTGGTGTACTTAACTGGAACGATTGATTGGGCACTTGGCCCTCTCTTTCTGGCCCCCGGCAGGGCCGTTTTGACGAAATTAGAACAGAGTGTGTTGACTTGAGTCGGGTGTAGTTCCCCGACTCAGTCGTTTAAGGGGTCTTGGGTCTACCGTGCCTCTTGTCAGCCTGGACGGCCTCCAGAAGCTTCGAGGGCTCAGCTTGGGCTACTTGCTCGCCAAGCCCGTAGAGGCACCTCACAAGCTTAGCCAGAGGTACCCCGGGGTAGTCTTGGCGCAACCGTCTGAGATACTCCTCAGAGGTTGACCTTGGGTTGAAGTGTAATTGATCCATACCTACTTCTTTCGAATAAGAACTTCATTGGAGGCCTCAAAAGAAGAGATGTCGGAAAGTTATTTCCCCGCCATTACAGCGGCAACCAGTGCGTCCGTGTCGTCTTGTGAGGTCGGCGCTGGTTGGGGAGTTTCCTCCTCATCGGATTGGGAAGCGTCTAGGAGCTCATCAATCGCAACGTTGAGGTTTTTGCGAGCCAAGTTAACTGCTGCAATGTATCTGCTATCTATCATAGGCATAGTATGTACCTCCTACCGCCTAAACCCCTCGGCCAACTAAGGCGGAGGGGCTGGACTTGGGTTTTAGGTTTCAAGTGCCCTCAACCCCTGCAAGAATGTTAGTGAACCTATTACGCTCAATTTTGGCGGTTTCCTGATTCTCACTGCCGGGCTTGGGAACATTGTCCCTAACCCCTGCAGGGCTTAGGGATGCCCGGAACTCCTGCCACTCTGAAATGACTTCAGTGGGGGCTAGCTCAACCTCCTCAACGTACCAGATCCATACATTGTCCCTGCGCCTCTGGCGCATGACAATGTACTGTTCTTGACCGAGCATCGAACTTGCCAAAACCCGCCCAAGACTAGCCTTGGAGACTCGTCCCCGCACCGGTACTTTCGTCAGGATCTCATCACAGGAGTGATATGCTCCATACTCGAGCATGACACACGCATGTGCTGCCGCTCGTAATAGTCGGAGGTTCCTGTCTCGATTTGCTCGTGGCATTTAAATCACCGGCTCCCTTTCGATACAAGGGACGCCAAGGGAGCAGCAGAGTAATGCTGTAGATCCAACTTTTTGAGGGCCTCCTCACCTGCAGGACTAAGGGTCAATTGCCACCACCACGTACCGATCTCTCTGAGTTTGATCCAGCCCTTGGCTTGTAATGATCTGATCCTGCTGAGAGATATGTACTTTCCATCTTGATGGACATCATGGGTACGAAACGGCAGGTACCACGACCCATCTTGTCTGTACGTGACGTACAGACGGCGTAACTCGTAGATCAACGTACGGGCAGCCATGACTAGATCACCTCTTCGCGTTCAAAACGGGTTGGGGGTAGCTCGTCTGCCGCGGGCTTTTTGGCTTTTCTGGGTACTGGCTCCAACCTCCCTGTGGGTAGCTCATCCATCCGACACCAGTGACCCTCGGCGACCAGTTGGAAAGCCTCCTCAAAAGATCCCACTATTTTATACTCGTACATTGGGATAGGTGTACGGGTGCCCTCGCGATCTCCAATGTAATGCCTCATCAGCACTAACACCTGCCGGCGGAGTTTGTCAGCCATGACTAGATTACATCCTCTCGTTCAAATCGGGTTGGCTTGCCTTTGATCCTTCGAATCTTGCTGACGGTAGGCCCCTCGATGATCTCGACCTCCCGCAGTCCAGGGAGTTTTGCACGAGCCCGTGCTCTGGCAGCAGTGAGTTTTGCCTGACGAACCTTCTGCTTTTCTCGCTTGATCTCACGTTTTGTGAGTAGAGTTCTGAGGATCTCTGCATCCTCACGTGCACGAGCACTTGCAGATCGGGGGGTAGTGCCGATATTGCATCCCCACCAACCTTTGACAATGCGCTGTTTTTTTGTGTTCTTGATGATTTTCGGTGTGTGGTCAGGACTACACTCGATCACCGCAACATTCATTTTTGGGTACCTATACCCAGAGATCGATGTCAGCACGTGATAGGTGAGCATCACACCACCACCCTTTGCAGTTCGATTGTTTTAAGCAAAGCCATCTTAGCAAAGAACAACTCACTCTTGAAAGCCCTGAATTCATCCTTCAGAAGAGCACACTCGAGATCAATCTCCCGCAGTAGTGCGGCACTCGTGAGGGGTGATGAGTTGGGAGTTGCGCGGGTGGGGTGGGTGGTGTATGTACTTCGGGCATGATTGATTCTCCTTGGACGGGGTTTTCGATTGTGTGAGGGCCGCCACTGTTACGAGCAGTGGTTAGGCCCGTTTTCCGCTCACTTACGTTTTTGCTTGGTTCCTTCGATCGCCTCATCGATCATTTTGTCTGTAGTCTTTCGAGGTTTCTCGGCCTGCTCCGCCAGCATCTTGAGGTAGAGACCCACGTCCTCACCTTGGAACACCCCCCCTTCGGTTGACTCATCAAGACGGTGCTGAATCTCTTCGGCCAGCGTTCGCTCATTCAGGGCGGCCAACTTCTTCAAAACCTTGTGGGTTTGGCCGTAGCCAGAAGGTTACGGGCTTAGCGTCCGGGCGATCTTTGGGCTTGTTTGCCATACTGAGGAGTATAAATCACCTTCGAGGTGAAGCAAGGTGAAATCGACACCTATGTGTTGATTTCCACCTTGTCCACTGTTTGACGGCACGCCCAACCCGATACACCGGCGCGGGGCCGTGGGTTGTTGGGTTTTTCCTCGTATGCGATCCAAATCAGCCGGAGTACAACAACATTAAAGGGGTGGGGCCGGTTTTTGAGTCTCCAACGTTTACATTGTAGGTTGGCCGAAGAAGATCTTAGATTCTATTATGAGAATCTGGGCGATACTGCTTGCCAGACTAACAATTAAATGGGATTCGGCTTGTTTCTTCTCATAAGAGAAGGAACCGGTGGCGCCAAGTGTCAGCCACTAATCAGGAGGAGTCTCAAAATGACTACTGAAGCAACAAAACCCGAAGCAACCATTGAACTTGAAACCCTACCAAAAGCGCGAAAGAAGAGGGATAAGCGTGACTGGACTGGCTACGACAGCATTCACGCGCATTTAAGACCAGACACACTGAATCAACTGAATGCGCGTGCCAAGCTTGGCAGGCTGGCCCAATCGGATGTAATCGAGACTGCCCTGGGCCAATACTTGAAAGTCCAGCCAACCGTTGAAGAAGAATTGCAACGGATTTTCGAAGTTGCGGCTGCCCTATCCTTTATATAGTGCTGTCAGTTCTCAGATTGCTTCGTCCAGGTCGACCTGGATGGAAACCATTCAATTGGCACTGGCTGGGGCGGTACTTCCAGCCGTGCCCCGTCCGACGTTGACCCCCAGGGTTCCAGCCCAGAAGGCGGTCGGCTTCTTGGACTTGCCGGTAACGGATCAGACTGAGTCGGAAGACTCTGGCGTTCGGAGGG
The DNA here is from genome assembly GCA_963811985.1 of uncultured delta proteobacterium. Lineage (GTDB taxonomy): Bacteria > Myxococcota_A > Polyangia > Polyangiales > Polyangiaceae > FEN-1139. Next base: position 236,546 of record CAWEUH010000040.1, on the reverse strand, counting down.
CCGCGTTATGAGACTTTCAATCACCCTCGATTTGGATGAAAAAATTGTGTATCGGATGCAGATCTTCAGGAGTTCCAAGCCCCTTCGCTGACTATCGAACAGTGGGCCGAGGGTCATATTTTGGGCGTGCTCGATAGGGACTACCCCCTCAGCGAGGAAGAGTGGCTGCGCACGCACCCAGATCCGGGAATCGAAGAGGATGATTCGGAAGAAGAGGAGTCCGAGCCCTCCCTAGGTACTGGCACCGATTAGGCCCTTGTGCTTTATTCCCGCGCCCGATGGCCCTAGCAACCACACATAATAATAGTATGGATAGTCTGGAGACTCTCCAGGTTTCGAAAAAATGTACGGAAGTTTCTGGGCATTTTCTGACACATTCTCTGGGTAGTTTTGAAGCTGATAATCATCGTAACTGTTTGAATTCATTCACTAAGCGAGGGTGGCGGAACTGGCAGACGCGCTAGCTTGAGGTGCTAGTGGGGTAACTCCCGTGGAGGTTCAAGTCCTCTCCTTCGCACAATTTCTGAGCCATCGAAGTCGTTTGCGTCTTGTGTCGGGACGTGTCGGGACGTGTCGGTCACAAAGCCGTACTGGTCGCTACCGTAGCCGAAATCTGCGAGGTGGACTTCAAAGGCGACTCGAATAAGCCGTCGCTGTCGCCATCGCATCGTAGACCGCGAATGCACTCGAGATGGCCGTGCAACTGGTCCCGCTCCAAGTGAAGAGCCCATTGCCCCAGCCGCCTGAACGCGTGGGTTCCCAGAAGAACGTCCCAAAGCCGCGGTTGCCTGCAATATTGCAGATCGTGTCGTTGATGTCACGCATGCTAGTCGTGCCGGCGGGACTCGTAACTGCCTCGTTGTTGTACTCGGCGCTCGCGAACTTGAGTGAGGAAAACGCGGAGTTGCCCACCAAGGTATTGAACGTTGATTGCCAGACGCTTGGTTGCCCTTGATAGGCAACGTACGTGGATAGGCCAAAAACGTCGAACGAGACGTTGTGCGAGAGCGCATTGTTGATCCAGCTTGCGCTGTCGCTGCCGCCCCGATCGATGTGCAGCATGGTCTTGATGGAAGGATCGACGTCGTGAACGCCTTTGATGCCAGCATTCAAGAAGCCCGCCAGATTGGACCAATTCGAGACGCTGCCATTGACTGAATTCGTGGACGAGGGTGTACCCGACGAGTCACAGATGTGAATCAGCATGCCTGGCGTGATCTCATTGCCAATTTGAACGATTTCCGGCCTTGCGCCGGCGTCCACCAGGGCTTGCACGCTACTGCTGGTGTAGTCGTGAACTTGCTGCGTCATTTGAGCGAGCGTCATCGCTTGCCAAGCCACCGGGATGCATTGTTTGCCAGGATCCGCCCAGTTGTCACTGTAGTGGAAATCGACCAATAGCCCCATGCACGCCTGTTTGGCTCGCTTGGCCATTGCGATCGTGTGGTTCAAATCGCAGTAACCCTGGGACGAGTATCCGTCGGACGCCGTCGGGTCAACGAACGTGCGCAGGCGAACGTAGTTGAACCCGTGGTGCTTCATGATTGCAAAGATATCCTTTTGCGTGCCGTCCGTATCGACGTAGCGCGTCTGGCCCCCGGATTCGTCTTGCGGGACCTGCGATAGATCTGCGCCGATCGCGTAGAGATTGGGATTCACCGCGGGACAATTTCCGGTAGAACCGCCCGCAGCTTTCGTGCCGCCCGTGGTTGCCACACCGCCGGTTGCTTTCGAGCCGCCCGCGTTCGAGCTTCCGCCTGTCAACGGAGCGCCGCCGGTTGCCTTCGAGCCACCTGTGGCAAGACTGCCGCCCGTTGCGGGCGCACCACCAGTCATCCTCGAGCCACCGCTGTTCGCGGCGCCCCCGAACGAGCTTGCTCCCCCTGTTGTCTTCGAGCCGCCGGTGCTCGTGGTGCCGGCGTTTGACTGCGTGCCACCCACCGATTGCGAGCCGCCCGCAGCAACCGCGCCCCCGGTTGCGTCGGTCCCGCCCGTGTTAGCATTGCCTCCTGTGGTTTTTGTCCCACTTGGACTCGATGTGCCCCCAGTCACGCTGACGCCGCCCGTTGTAGCTACTACCCCGCCGGCGCTCGAACCCGCACGTGCCGTCATGCCCCCAAAACCTAATGCCCCGCCGCTCGCCACCGTACCGCCGATATTGCCGCCACCGTTGGACTCACTTCCGCTACCGGAGCCGCCGCACGCGGCAATGACAGCGCAAGCCGAAATCAACCATCCTGCGTGGATCGTTTTCATAACGATGCGGTAGGCTACCACAAGATCCACAACAGGCTTGTGCGGTTGCGTTAACGCCAACACGATCAAAGCCGCGACGAACCACAGTGAAAAAGTGCAGTGCGCTGTACTTTTCGCGGAGGTAGACGGTCCTCGCGCAGCGAGGAACGCCCGAAAGTCGTAGTGAACGAACAGGCGTGGTTAGCGCTAACGTGCAGGTCGCCGGCGCCACAGGTTGGTACGGCAACTCAGTTGGTCACTGGGCCTAATTGATTCGATCGCGAGATCTTCTCGCCGTGATTTCGTTTCCACTTTCCTCTGGGTCGCTTTCTGCTACCTGTTCGGCCGCGTTTCTGCGGCAAAATCGCATTGCCGCCTGATCGGCAGCGGGTCGATCATTGCGAATCTCGAGTCGATTGCATGAGTGGACATTCCAAGTGGGCGACGATCAAACGGAAGAAGGGCGCGACCGATGCCGCGCGCGGGAAGATCTTCACCAAGCTAACGCGTGAAATATTGACCGCGGCGAGGCTTGGTGGGGGCGATCCCGCCGGCAACTCGCGGTTGCGCAAAGCCATCGCAGACGCCAAGGCTCAGCAGATGCCCAACGACAGTATCAAACGGGCAATTCAGCGGGGCACCGGTGAAATTGAAGGCGCGACGATCGAAGATGTTGTGTATGAGGGAACCGGTCCCGGCGGCACATTGTTCGTCGTCGAGGGAATGACGGATAATCGTAATCGCACGGCCGCCGAGATTCGTAAGATATTCGAAAAGCACAACGGAGCATTGGGCAGTCCGGGTTCCGCGCAGTGGGCTTTCGATCACCTGGGTGAGATTTTCTTGGACAAGACGGCCGTGACCGAGGAGATGCTGATGGACGTCGCGCTCGGCGCCGGTGCCGAAGACTATCGCGATGAAGGAGACACTTGGGCCGTCTATACCCCGACGAATGACCTAGAAGCCGTAACCGCCGCATTCGACGCGGCCAAGGTGCCCGTTCAGAGAAGTCGAGTCGCGTACATTCCGAAAACAAAGAAGACGCTATCGGGACGCGACGCCGAAGTGTGCCTCAACCTGGCCGAGGCCCTCGACGATCACGATGATTCACAGAACGTTTTCAGCGACTTCGATGTGAGCGAAGAAGAGCTGAACCGGATTGCTGAAGCTTAGAGCCTGGCCGACTAGGCTGCATGAAGGGTGCGCCGTCGCCGTCCCGCGAGGTCAAGCAAACCAAAATTACCTTGGCGCCCCTTGGCGATCTTGGCGCCTTGGCGGTATCTGAAAGCATCGAACTCGTCGCACGCTTTCAGTTTACAATGCGGGGCGGACTTGCAGGAGGATGAAGTAGCTGTAAGCCGCGTGGGCAATCATCGATGGAGTGGCTCGGCCTGTGACATGCGTCAGAAAACTGAATAAGAGGCCTGCGAGTAAAGCCAGCGTCAGTAACAACGGGTTCGGACCAGCCGCTGGATCGCTGAGAGTGAACAGCGTGGGCACTGCTTGCAACCCATAGAGAGCGGCGGTTAGAACCCAACCGAGGCCACGTGGGACAACAGCAGAAAGTCTGTCCTGGAGCCAGCCCCGCCAGACAATTTCGTCCATCATGGCGCCGAGCACGAGCAACCACGGCACCCAGGCGATGGCTTCGAGTTCTCTGGGATCGCCGAGGAACCAATAGACTTGGGCAAGCCACGCTTGCCGCGGAACTCCGCGTGGCGAAAGCAATGTTCTGATGGCCCAGGTTGTGACAATCAGCGCAGTGGCACCCAACACGCCCATTGAGAGATCACCCCAGCGTGGATAGATCCGGTCGCGAAGTTTGCCGCGTTTGGCCAAGACTGTGATGGCAATTGCGCCGAGAACCACCGACATCAGGCACGAGACGGCAATGCGTGTTGGCGCGGTTTTCCAGTCAGAATGGCCAATTTTCGCGTTGACTAGCACAGAAACCACGGTGACGAGCAGAGCAGCACCCATCTAGCCTCCGGTTCCCGCCGTGGAGGCGACCCAATCGAGGATTTGCATGGCCAGGTCCGACTTGCTCGCGGTGGGCAATGGCAGTTCACGTTCGGGCGTTACCAATGTCACGCGGCTCTCATCGAGCCCCAATGACTCGTTTGCCAGGTTGGCGACGACCAAGTCAACGCGTTTTGAGCTGAGTTTTTTGCGCGCCGAAGCCACTAGCGCTTGCGCGTCGGTTTCCACGGCAAAGCCGACCAGCAAGGGTCTAGAGCCGCTCCGGGCAGCCCCGATCTCGGCCAATATGTCGGGGTTCATCGCGAGTTGCGGGATTCTTGTATCCGGGCTTCGCTTCAGTTTTTCCTTCGTTATCTCAGAGAATCGAAAGTCACTGACGGCCGCCGCCATGACTAGAATGTCCGCGCGATCGAGTTGCGCGCCTAGCGCCTCCCAGATCGCAACGCGCATCGACTGCGCGCTACGTACATCGATCCGCGTCACATCGGGCGGCGAGGGCAGGTGGGTAGGACCCGCTACCAACGTCACTTTGGCGCCGCGCTGAGCGGCGGCTCGCGCGATAGCGAAGCCCATCTTGCCAGAGGAGCGATTGCCAAGATATCGCACGGGATCGAGATCTTCAAGGGTTGGCCCCGCGCTGACAACGACGTGCCGGTCCCTCAGATCCTGAGGCAAAAGAGCGCAAAGAACCGCGTGCAAGATCAACTCCGGGTCGGCAAATCGTCCAAGCCCGACGTCGCCGGAGGCAACCTCGCCGCGCACCGGGCCCACGAAGCGAACCCGCCCGTCTGCTCGCAATTGCTCGACATTGCGTTGCGTAGCCGGGTGCTCCCACATCGACGGGTGCATGGCGGGTGCCACGATGATTGGACAATGCGCGCACAGCGCTGTCGCCGTAACCAGATCGTCGGCGCGGCCTGTCGCCAGGCGCGCCAGCAGATCGGCAGTCGCGGGCGCGATGACGAGTACGTCACACTGAGCGCTCAGCGTAACGTGAGACTCGCCCGCGGTGTTCCCGAACATGTCAACAGCGACCGGTTTGCCGGTGATCCCGGCCAGCGTAGCCGCGCCGACGAATTCGAGTGCTGAATGAGTCATCACGGCCTGAACCTGCGCGCCACTTTTGATCAACAGGCGCGCCAACTCGCAGGCCTTGTAGGCGGCGATGCTGCCTGTCACACAAAGCGCGACGCGCTTGTCAGCCAACCTTGCGTTGCGGTGCGCACTTGGATTGTTCGACTCAAGATGGGGCGGAGTGACGGAGGTCATTAGCGACCTTATCGCACAAAACTCGCTGATGTTCAGTCAAGTTTTCTAATGGGCGTCTCTCCCAGCCCCAATACTCACGACAACCCAATCAAGCGCCCGCCCTGATAAATGGCAAAACTCGTCAGCCAGGCCAATACGCCGGTGTAGGCGAACAAAAACAGCGGCCAACGCCAGGTTCGCGTTTCGCGCCGGATGACGGCCAATGTCGAACTGCACTGGCAAGCAATTGCGAAAAACGCCAATAGCGACGCTCCAACCAACGGCGTGTACGGGCGCGAGCCGTCACTGCGGCGCTCCGTTCGCATACGCTCGCGCAACGGCAACTCGACTTGCGCATCGCTGTCCGAGATACCGTACACTAGCGCCATCGTCGATACGAAAACCTCTCGCGCGGCAAACGACCCGAGCAGCCCGACGCCGATGCGCCAATCGAACCCCAAGGGTCTTAGCACTGGTTCGAGACTGTGCCCGATGAAGGCGCCTGGGCTGCGTTCGATGACTGTTTTTGAATTGCCGGCACGCTGCCCTTCGAAACTCGGCGGGGCATTAGCGGGCGCAGGAGTCTTCGTCGTCACAGCGCTCAGCGTCAGATCCGTTGCTGATGGCGGTGCCGGCGTGTGCGCCCGCGGAAAAGACAGAAGAGCCCATAAAACCACGGTGCACAGCAGAATGATCGTGCCCGCTTCACGCAAGAAATCCCCGGAGCGGCTGATGACCATGCGTATGATTGACCGCCAATGCGGCAACCGATACGGGGGCAGCTCCAGGATCAACGGTACGCGGTGCGCCTTGACGATTGTGCGGCCGAGCACCCATGCCGCGGCCAGCGTTGCTACGATGGAAAAACCGTAAAGCCCGACCATGAGCGTGCCTTGCAACGGCAACCAACCCCCGAGGCGCTTGGGAGGGAACAGCGCTCCGATGATGAGCGTGTAGACCGGCAGACGCGCCGAGCATGTCATCAGTGGAATGACAAGCATCGTCAGCAGTCGGTCGCGTTGTCGTTCGAGTGTCCGCGTGGCCATGATTGCCGGCACGGCGCATGCGAAGCCTGAGATCATCGGCACGAAGGCGCGGCCATGAAGGCCCAAAAGGCGCATGACGCGATCGATGAGAAACGCGACACGAGACATGTAACCCGAGTCTTCGAGAAACCCAATGATGGCGAAAAGCAGCGCGATTTGCGGCAGGAAGACCACCACGTTGCCGACGCCACCGATGATGCCCCGGGCCAACAAGTCCCTGGGCCAACCCGGGGGCAAAACCTTTGCCACCAGGGCTTGCAAAAACGACACGCCCATTTCAACCAAACGAATCAAGGGATCTGCGCCGACAAACAGCGCCTGAAATAGAATGACCGTCACCAAAGCAAAGACTAAAAAACCGAGCAGCGGATGCAGCAGCACCCGATCAATCCGCTCCGACATTGGCTGCTTTGGGCGATTGGTTGCACCCACATGTTTGATGCGTGCCAGATGCGCTTCAATCCACGCGTATCGTGTCTGCACGATCTCCAGATCGAGATCGTGTTGGCCGCGAGCACGGCGTAGGTTCTCGCAGGCCATCCGAAGCTCGTCGGGAATGTCCCGAAGCTCGTCGTCCCCGACGCTCGTGAGCGCCCAAAGCGCCAGCGGTCGGCGGCGCGATGGGTCAATGTTCCAACTCGTAGGCAGCGCGCGTTCGACATTGGCCAATTCGGACAACAGTGCTTGAGGGTAATCGACCTCGATGACTGCTGGTTTTGCGGCGCCTAGCGCCCTATCCATGGCGGCTCGCAGCTCGGCAATTCCTCGGTTCTTTCGGGCACTTGTTGCAACGCACGGGACACCCAGGCGTGCTGACAGTTCGTTCATGTCCGGCGCAGGGTTGACCTCGTCGATCATATTGACCGCCACCACAATCGGCACGCATAGTTCCATGATTTGAACTAAGAGATAGAGATTGCGCGCCAGCTGCCCAGCGTCAACGACCAAGACCACCAAGCTTGGCACGGGGTTCGCGCCAAGTCCCAAAATGGCCTCGAGTGTGATTCGCTCTTCAGGCGATCGTGCGCTAAGCGAATACGCGCCCGGAAGATCGACGAGTTCCGCCTTTTCGCGAACTGTGCCGTGGGTGCGCACGGTGATACTGGCACAACGCCGTTCAACCGTAATGCCAGGATAATTGCCGACCCGCGCTGCCTCGCCACTTAGTGCATTGAATAACGTAGTCTTGCCAGTATTGGGATTTCCGGCGAGCAGAATCACCGGCGGCGTCACTTTTTGAGGCACATCGACCGAATCTGAATTCGGTCCAGGCAACGTCATTGACGGTTGCTCCGCTTGGTTTGCTTGGACCTCACCGTTACCGTAACCGCGGCCGCTTCTTCTTTCCTGATCGAAAGCGATGCCCCGCGAACCAAAAGCTCAATGGGATCCCCGAGAGGCGCCACGCACTTAACGGTAACGGCGGTGCCGGGTAGCAACCCCAATTCCAGCAGTCGCCTTCGGAAGCCACCCTGGCCCCCGACCTGATCAACGGTCATCAACTCGCCCAGGCGTGCTTCGGCCAGAGTCATATGATTACCTTAACTTGATAGCCAGTAGATAAAGAAAGTCAAATTCAACAAATGACGCCAATCAGGAAACGGAGCCGCTCGTTGGCCGGTTAAGCAACGAACTCGGATTAGCCTGTGTTCTTTTATATTGCACTCACGGAAACGCACGGTCCACCCGAGCGTTGAGTAAATTGGTTCAACCAATTTGTGAACTCGCGGACTCTAGGGTGGGGGAGCAGGCAGCGCAATGATCGTGGGCTGGCCATTCAAAAGGCCTGGATCGGGCGGTAGCCCCTCCCGGACTCGAACCGGGATACCCTCTCGGGTGGAGGATTTTAAGTCCTCTGCGTCTGCCTGTTCCGCCAAGGGGCCCAATCAACGCGCTTGCAGAATCCATCTTGCCACAGTTGAGGGCCGAATTGTGACAGTCGTTTCGCCGAGCGCTATCAAGGTGCAACATGCTTGGACGAGTGTTGGTGATTGCGGGTTCGGACTCCGGAGGTGGAGCTGGGGTTCAAGCGGACATCAAGACGATCACCGCGCTAGGTGGATTTGCCGCCTCGGCGATCACCGCGTTGACGGCACAAAATACCCTGGGTATTCATGGGGTCCTCGCGGTGGATCCCGAATTCATCGGGCTGCAGATTGATTGTGTTCTTTCCGATATCGGCGCTGACGCGATAAAGACTGGGATGCTTCTGTCGGCCGACGCCGTCGAAGTCATCGTCAGAGCCCTCGAGCGCCAGGCTTCAGGGATCCCTCTCGTTGTCGATCCGGTGATGGTTGCCAAAGGCGGTGCGGCACTCCTCGATGCTGCGGCCGTTCATGTACTAAAGCGGCGACTGGTTCCAATGGCGGCTCTGTTGACGCCGAACATCCCGGAGGCAGAGGCCTTGACCGGGGTAGCCATTGAGTCACAGAACGACGTGGATAAGGCGATGGATGCGTTGTTGTCACTCGGGCCAGCTGCCGTTCTGCTCAAGGGTGCACACCTGGCCGGTGATGAAATTGTGGACGTGCTGCGCACGGCTGATGGCGATGAAATGCGGCACAGCCATTCGCGCATCGCGACGAACTCTACCCACGGAACGGGTTGCACTTTGGCTTCGGCCATAGCGACGAAAATAGCCGAAGGGCTGCGATTGAGGGACGCCGTCGTGCTCGCTGAGCGCTATGTGCGCGACGCAATTCGCCATGCCCCTGGGCTGGGCGGCGGACACGGCCCTTTGGATCATGGCTTCCCCTTGCGCGTCAAGAACGACCGCGCTGAAAAAAGCGATACTACCGGCAGACCGTTGACCGTGCCCACTGGCAACGCGTGACGGGTTTCTGGCGCGCTATGGCCAACCCTGGCCGGCACGGCTTCACTGACTGGTAGGAAGCGCACTAATCTAGGGGTGTCCCGGGTTTCCTAGTGCAGTAACTCAAGTTGTGCCAACTTCGCCTTGGCGTCGTTGATGAGTGAGCTCTTCGGAAAACGCCTCAAGAAGGAACGCAAAGTTGACTTGGCGTCATTCCAGGCCTGTATATCAATCTGCATTTCGGCCAGCAGCAGGGTTGCGTCATCCATCACGTCGCGATCGACCGATGCTTCCGATAATTGCATCAGCTGCGGAATGGCAACACGTTGTTGCCCAAGGGCGCGCAAGGCAATTGCGAGATTGTAGATTACTTGCGGCGAGTGCGACGCGTTGGGTTTATAGCGCAGTGATTCCTCATAGCTGTTTTGCGCCTCTTGCCAACGTTGCATATGAGCATGGTCGAGGCCAGTTTGGTAGGCCATCAGAGACAGTTCGTCTCGGGCGCGATCCATGGCTGCATCGAACACCGCGTGCTCGGTCTTCGTCAGGGGCAAACGCGAAACCTCGGGGTACTTCTCCAATATCTGGCGCCGCTTGTTCTGAGCGATCAAATCGTAGAACTCGGCTGCGGCGCGGGCTGCGCGACCGGTCGCTTCCTCCCGCCCGAGCAAAACTTTCTGCTCTTTCTCGAGCTGTTCGACGCGATCCCGGTTGTCCTTGCCCTCTGCGCGCACGCTTTCGAGTTTTGCGTCCCAGGCGAACTTCAGTGACACGAACAGCACCGCGACTGTCACGACATAGGCCGTCGCGCTGTTCACGAAGAACCTGCGCTCGTAGCCCTGTTGCCGCTTTGCAATGCTCTTGATGTCAGCGGAAAGTGCATTGACCAAGTTGTTCGTCTTGATCGTAAGCGATCGGCTTTCGACAATTTCGCGTTTGATTTCTTCGAGATCGTATTCGTCCATGAACGGATCCGCGGGCATCAGCGTCGCACGAAAGCGCCGGCAGCGGCGAAACTTGAGCGCAATTATGCCCGCAATTACGACTTCACGAAATGCGAACCATGGGCCGAATCGCGGCAAAGCCTTGCCGCAGGGACCGTTGGCGGCTAGAGCCGGGGCCAACCGGTCCGGCAAGGCCAACAGCTTCGGTCATTGGTCGATGGAGCGTCATGGATACGAGTGACATTCGTAAAGGTCTAAAAATAATGTTCGAAGGGCAACCCTTCATTGTTGTTGAGTTTCAATTCGTGAAACCCGGCAAGGGGCAAGCATTTACTCGGACGAAACTCAAGAATCTGCTCACCGGATCGACCATTGAGCGCAACATTCGATCGGGTGAGAAGTTCGAGCCGGCAGACGTCGAAGACCGACCTCTGCAATTCATCTATGTCGAAGGCGATTCCTACTGTTTTATGAATCCGACTTCCGGGGAGCAAGTATCCGTGCACAAAGAGATCGTCGGCGAAGACGCAGACTTTCTCAGCGACGGCCTGGAAGTCGCCGTAACGACGTATCGCGGCAATCCCGTCAGTATCACGTTGCCGCCGCATGTTGTTGTGCAAATCACTGAAACGGAACCCGGCGTGCGTGGCGACACAGCGACGAACGTAACCAAACCGGCTAAAGTCTCCACCGGCGGCAATGTAGCAGTGCCCCTGTTCATCAATGAAGGGGATTGGATCCGCGTAGACACCCGAACACGGTCCTACATCGAGCGCACGCGGGCACCATGAGTTCGGCTTACGGCTGTGCGTCGGACTTCACGGCGTCGGGCGACTGTTTTCCAAACAGCCACAGGCGCGAAGCTCTGATGCAAGCAATCTGTCCGCCTCCGTTGGCTACCACGCAGTCGCTCAAGGTATTGACATTGCCGAGCGCCGGGCCTTCCCAGAGTTCCGGTTTGGAACCGCCCACGATGAATATGCCAATCGCGGTGGCAGCGACCAACCAATGGCCGTCCGGCGAAACGGGTGAACCGGGTTGTGGTTTACCCAACTGAGCTGGTTTCAGACAGAGGTCGGTCGCGTCGTTGACCAAACACGCGCCTTCCAACAGCGCGAAGGGCGGTTTGCCGTCATCGAACCGAATTGGACTCAAGTGCCATTTCAATTTCGGTTCACCCGCGCATAGTCCCGGGCGTGGTGCAAGAACCCCGGAGAGCTGCGGATCGAGAAGGTTGCCATTGGGGCCTCTGCTCACCAGCGCAATCTCAGAGCGATCGCAAGATGGGACGAGGCTTTCCCAAGTTCGTCCGTCGCCGGAGGATACGGTCAAGGGCCAACTTGTCGCTGCTGCCGCGTCGTCACCCGCCGACGCCTCGTGCCCGTCGGGTAAGACGCGCAAGACGCCACGAGCAGTCATTGCCTGAAGCGTCCCATCGGATTGGAATTGCAATGGGCTGTAATGCGGTGTTGCGCGGGGTTGAAGCGGCCTGACGTCGGTGGGCGTTGCGGTTATCGTCTCGATGCTTGCACTGGATTTGCGGATTGATTTGATAATGCGTGAGTAGTCCGCGGCCGGCAACGATGTTCCCAATGCACCTTGAGAATGCGACAGCGCAAACGCAGCCCTTAACACATCACTTTGGCTCAATGCCGCGTGCGCCTCGATAGACGCGAGCCTAGAAACCACCGATCCCAAGTTCTCGCAGGCGAGGGGCGAACCCTCATGGGCAAACAATCGCGGCGTGGACGACTCAGCACAGGAGCTGCCCAATAGACGCCAAATCAGGCCGGCTCCCGCGGCTGCTTCAGCGGCGCCGTTGTGGCTAGCCGCCTTCTTTTCAAGATTGCTCAGTGCCGGGCCCAGCGATGTCGCAAAGTGGCCCGACTCTCGAGATACGCCTGCTGCGCGGTCAAACCACACGAATTCGGCGCGTGCCGTTTCCTTGCTGGAAGCGAGCCCAAGCTCTAGGCTAAGGCCTACGTCATCCGAGCCGTCGCCATCGCGATCTCTCACGTTGACCGTTGCCGTGTAGTTCTCGCCCGGAACCGATTCCGCAAGGCGCCATGAGATCATCAGGGGCTCGGTTCGCATTGGGGACACGACGGCCAACAATCGAGTCGCCGTTCGCGGTGGCATCGCCGAATTGCAATGCACGGCTACATCCAATGTTGCCGCATTGGCAGCGACTCGCAATAACCGCGTGTCCCACGCGCAATCCTGACTCGATGGAATCCAGCCTGGAAGGTCCAGCAGTTTTTTGGCGTCACCGGCCCCATCGTACAGATACAGGGCGCCAATTGAGCGCGTTTCACTTTGAGCCGCGCGCAGTAACGCCAAACCGTCCACCTTTCCGTCGTTGTTCCAATCGGCGCGCAGGACCGAGTCGAATGTCATCGACTCGGGCGCCTGTGCCTGTCGGGTGTCGAGCGAGAATTCCCGCGTGTTTGGCGGTTGTTTCTCACCCACAGCCGGGGCCACATCGTCGTTGCCTCTCGCCGGGGGCAGTGTAGGGTGCGAAGACTCGGCCTTAGACGAGCTGGTGACGACGAACGGTGTGAACGGGTGCTCGCGGCGACAGCTGTCGCAGCCTGAGAATACGACAGCGAATGCCGAGGCAAGCCCGAGTTGGATGCACGGGCCGAGACTACTCATGACTCTGGGCCCGTACTCGTCCGGGTAGCGACATGCAACAACGTTGAAGCGGCATGCACCGGCGCTACGGCCAGGCGAGTCTGGAAGACTGGCCGATTCGCCAACTCCGCTTCGTGTTTAAGCCGACACCGACGCTTGTAACAGTTGCCGCCGGCGGTCTAGGCTCGCAACGGTCCGACGTGTATTGGCGTCGATCAAGCTGAGCTAGATGGTGGACGATGAAATCCGAAGCGATTCGTAATCTCCTGGGACAATTGCAGTCCGATCCCGATGCCGCAGATGCGTGGGAATCTCTCGTGGAAGCGGCGACTGGAAAGGATCGCGACATAGACGCTCAACAACTGGAGACCTTGTTGGTTGACGGGATACCGCAACACAAGGAGCGAGGGGAATGGACGGCCGTAGCGCGCTTGCTGGAGATTGCCATTTCAATTTCGGACGATGAATCGAGAAGGCTCGGGTATATCGAGGAACTGGCCCAAGTCTGCGACTCATCGCTCTTCGCCTCATCGACAGCTGAGCAGACCTGGCAATTGCTGAGGCAACGCGTGCCCGCCCATGCCGCAGCGACGTCCGCGTTGACGGAACTTACCGAACGACGAGCACGCTGGCAACAGTTGGAGCGAAACTACGCTCAAGAAGCACAGGCGGCCACGGACGACGTCTACCGAAGTTCCATGCTGATGCGGGCCGCGGAAATGGAACTGCGCTATGCACCGGAACCCAACGAAGAGCGCATTATTGAGCAACTTGAGCAGGCTGTTCGGCTGGATGCCACCAATACCCAAGCCGGAAGTATGCTGGAGCGCCTCTATCGACGCAGCGAACGCTGGGAAGACGTCGCCCGAGTACTCGATCGGATGGCAGTTCGTGGCACCGAACCCGCCGAACGCAAAGGCGCTGCCGTACGCCTTGCCAGGCTGTATCGCTATCGGTTGCAGGACAGCGAGCGCGCTGCCGCAGCGTACGAGCGCATGCTGCGCGAGGCGAAAGGCAATCCTGAAGCGATGGGTTATCTCACCGATTTATATTCAACTGAAAAGCGTTGGGAAGAGTTGGTGGCACTCTGCGAGGCAGATCTCTCCGGCAAGGATGTGACAAGCCCAGAGGTGCTCGGTAGTTTGCTGCAAATCGCGACGCTGCATTTCCGCCAGCGGGGCAGCAAAATCGATGCGGAACCGTGGTTCGAGAAGATTCGAAAAATTGAGCCAGCTCATGAAGGCATGCTCGAGTTTTTCCGCGACTACTGCCACGAACTCGGTGATGAGTCGCGCTGGATAGACGTCCTTCAAGGTGCTCAACGGGCCATGCCTGACGGCAAGAAGAAGGCAAAGGCTGCGGTTGAACTCGCAGAACTGGCGGAAAAGCAAACGAACGCGCAGCGCGCGATCGAACAGTACAGAGCCGTATTGCGGCAGGATCCAGAGAACGAGTCAGCTCACGACGCGCTCAAGCGGCTGCTGAAGGCGACCCAGGGCTTTTCGACTCTCGTGGAGCTATTGCGCCAGCAATTGGAGCATACACCGGCCGAGCAATACGCTAAACGCCTTTCCATTTTGCGCGAGGTGGCGGCAGTCTATCGGCAATATCTGCGCAATGATACAGCCCTGGTCACTGTGCTGCATCAGATTGTGATGCTCGACGAAAAGCTCGACGAGCACGATGTCGATGAATTGCGCGAGCTCGTGTCGCTGTACGACAAGTTAGGTCGCCACCGCGAGTTGCTTACTTACCAATTAAGACTGGCGGAGGTCTCACCCGACATCGAAGAAAAAGCCAAGCTCTATCGAGCTGCTGCGCGGCGCTGGCTCGAACAGTTCTCGAACTTCCAGAATGCGACGGAGGCCTATGAGGCGCTATTGAAGGTCGCGCCGCGCGATCCAGAAGCCATGGATCGACTCAATGAGCTGTATCGGAAGCGTCGTGCTTGGGCGCAGCTCTTCGACCTACTGTCGTTGCAAGTGGAGAGCTTGAGCGGCCCGCGCCGGGTCAGCGTGTTGTGGGAGTTGGCTCAGCTGGCGGCAGACCGGTTGCATCGTCCCGAGGACGCCACGCGGCTGTACCGGCAGCTGCTGGAGCTGGACGAAACGCGCATTGATGCGATTGACGCGCTGGAGAAACATTCAGAGCGCAACAAGGATTGGGAAACTCTTGCCTTCGTGCTGGAACGCCGGACCGAGTTAGTTACCGATGCTACGCAGCAATCGGCCATATTGCAGAAGCTGGGTGCGGTGTACCTTGAGCACTTGCAGAACGTTGCTGCCACGGTCAGGACTTGGCGCCGCGTTCTTGCTTTGCAGCCGGGCCATCCGCGTGCGCTTAGGGTGTTGCGTGACACCTATCTTCAGAACAACGATTTTGACGGCTTGACCGAACTGTACAGCTCACAGAATGACTGGGACGGTTTGGTCGAGGTACTTGGCAACACCGCTGACCGCACGACGGACAACGCTTTGCGCATCGACTTGTCCTATCGGGCTGCTGCCATATTCGAGCGTCAGTTGGGCCAGCCGCAACGCGCCTTTCGCTCGTACGAACGAGTGCTCGCGACCGATCCGACAGACGTGCGGGCGGTCAAGGCGCTTATTCCACTCTATGAAGCCGATGAGAAATGGTCGCGGCTCCCATCGCTCTACGAACTGCTGCTGTCGCGTTGTGAAAGTGAAGACGAACAGCTGGAAATTCTGAGCAAGCTCGTCGACGTTACCGGTAGAAGGCTATTGGACAAGAAGGCGGCATTCACGCATGCGCGTCACGCCTATGAACAGTTTGCTCAAAATGCAAACGTGGGGATGATGTTCGAGCAGGCGGCTCGGGCAGCGCAAATGTGGGACGGGTTCCTGGACGCGCTGGAGCAGCGGGCATCGCAGTTGGCGCAATTGGCCCAGGCGGCTGCCGCGGCCGACACGGCGCCAAGTCAGGATGCCGATGATAACCGCGCCGGCAAGAAGCGAGGCAAGCGCAAGAGTAGGCGTAGCGAGCCGGAAACGGCAGCTTCACGCGAGTCCGAAAAAGAGGCGGACTGGGTCAGTGAGCTGCGATCCATCGTGTTGCTTCAGGCGCGCATCCTGTCGGACGAGCTCGGAAGGGTGGCTGAGGCGGTCGAGAAATACAAGGAGGCGTTGCGGCGAAATCCAGGCGACGAGCAAGTGGACGCCACGCTGTCGAATCTCTTGACTAGTCAGAATCGGCGCGACGACTTACGCTGGCTATACGAGCACCGTGTCACGAATGCTGCCTCCGACGCGGATCGCATTAGCTTGTTGGTAAACTGGGCCGACTTGGAACGTACTTCGTTTGGCGACGTGACCCAATCGGCAGAGCTCTACAGGCGGATACTATCGCTCGATGAGAACTTCGACGCAGCGTTGGCCGCTTTGGCTGACCTATTGCTAGCGGCGGACAAGATCGATGAAGCAGCGGCGGTTCTCGAACGGCGTCGCAAGAACATTGAAGGCACTGAGCGCGTCGAGCTGGAAGTGCGCTTGGCGGAGCTTTATTCGGGTCGCCTTCTAAAGCCCGAAGACGCTCTGGTAGCTGCTGTGGCAGCACTGGAAAGGGCGCCGGAGGACGTTCGGGCTCTGAACGTGGTTGAACACTTGCTTGACGTCGAAGGCGTGCGCCGTGACGCCGCGATGGTGTTGGCAAATCGATTCGCGTCGGGAGGAGAAGCGCGGCGCGAGGCCCAGGCGCTGTCGGTCTTGCTGGATTCTGCCGACACCAAAGAGCAGAAGCTCAGCCTGGTGCAGAGGCTAATGGTTGTGTACGATCGCAAACTTGGCAGCCCTGGCACTGCCCTGACGGTGGCGCTCAAGGCGCTCAGCGAATACCCCGACGAGTTGGCGCTGTGGGACAATGCCGAGGAGTTGGCAGCGCGCGCGGGACGACCCACCGACTTGGTCGAGACCCTTCGCACCGTGTTGAACGCCGAAATCCCGAAATCACTTGAACTTAGCCTGTGCGAGCGGGCGGCTCGTGTCAACGAAGAACGCCTGGGCGACCCGATCGGAGCTACGCCGTACCTTGAGCGCATCCTGAAACTCGATCCCGAAAACGATCGCGCATTCAACCGCTTGAAGGATATACTTACGGCCGCGGAGCGATGGGGTGAATTGGAAGACATGTACAATCGCGCCATCTCGCTGACATCCAATCAGCCACGGCGCATCGAAATGCTGATTGAGGTCGCGTTGATCAGCGAAGAGATACTCGAAGACGGCAGCAAATCCATCGAGTACTACGAGAAGATACTTGAATTTGAACCCAACCATCTGACATCGCTGGAGGCGCTCGACCGCCTCTATTCGCGACACGATCGCTTCGAGCAATTGGCAACGCTACTCGCGCGACGTCTCGAAATTGCGCCACCGGATGAGTTGCCGGTGCTCAAGCGCCGGCTGGCGCAATTGTTACTCGAACGGCTGCACCGACCCGACCAAGCCATAGGGCTCGTGCAGAACCTGCTCGCTGAGAACTACAACGATCGCGACGCGCGTCTGCTGGCTGAGCGTCTGCTCGAGATCGGCAGTTTGCGCGCACAAGCGGCAAGTTCACTGGAGCACGTGTATGAGGCGCGGGACGAGATTCGGGATTTGGTGCGCGTGCTTTCGATTCAACTGGAGTGCATCGGGCAGGCTGCGAGTGGCGAAGAGCTGGCGCAACGCAAGGACGTACTGCGGCGCATCGCGCATCTGAGAGACACGCGCCTGCACGATGATCAAGGAGCCTTCGAAGCGTACACAGAACTCGTTCCACTTGAACCTGCCGATAGCGAAGTCCGGCATCGGTTGCTCGACATCGGGAGACGCCTAGGCAGCCTCGCAAAAGCGGTCGAGGCGATGAGCGCGGCGGCGCGCGCGGCGGACTCCGTCGCTGTGCGCGCCGAGATTCTGATGCAGGTGGCCAACGTCCAGGAGCATGGTCTCAATGATGTTACGGCGGCGGAGAAGTCCTATCGCCAAATCGTCGGTTTGGATCCGAACGACGCAAGCATTGCGTTGCCCGCATCTCAGCAGCTGGAACGCATTTACGTCAGCAGCAACCAACCGAGCCAACTGGTGGGTGTACTGCGCATCCAAGAGAGACTCGAGGATTCCGCAGATCGGCGTCGGCGCCTGCGCTTGCGCTTGGGCGAATTGTGTCGCGACGTGCTGGGTGATATTCCGGGTGCCATCGAATCCTATCGATCGTGTGTGCTTGATAAGGCGGACGATGAGGTTGCGCTGGAAGCTTTGGATGGCTTGTACGAACGCACCGAAGCCTGGACTGAACTAGCGGCGGTCTTGGAACAGCGCCAAACGCAGGCGACCGGTGAAAGCGAACGCCGTGCACTGGGTGTAAGACGTGCACAATTGGTGTCAGACCGCCTGAACGATCTGGACATGGCCGTCAACGTCTGGCAGAGGCTAATGGAAGAGCTCGGTCCCGACCAACAAAGCCTGTCTGCATTGGAAGGTCTGCACGAGCGGCAGAAAGCGTGGCCTGAACTTGCCGAAACGCTAGAGTCCCATCTGGAGGTAACCGATCAGGGACCGGAACAGCTAGAACTTCTTGCAAAGCTCGGCGACGTTCGTCGCGTGCACTTGTCCAACGCAACCGCTGCGTTGGATGCTTATCGCCGTGCTCTGAGCATCGACTCAAAGCACGTGGCGACGCGCGCCGCGCTTGAGTCGATGTTGGACGAAGCGGACTTGCCGGCTCGGAAAGAAGCGGCGGTTGTGCTCTACCCTGTCCTCGAGGCTGAGAGGGACTCACGACGCCTCGTGCGTGTTCTGGACATTCTTATCGACACGACGGACGATCCGGTGGATCGATTGACTTGGCTTGAGAAAGCCGCCAAGGTCACCGAGCTGGAACTGAATGATGCCGGCCGTGCCTTTGGTTATGTCGTGCGCGGCACGCGTGAGGCAGTGGGCCATTCCGACCTTGGTGATTGGCTGAGCCACCTGCGCAAGCTGGCGGCGGCCGCGAACCAAGAAGCTGCACACGTGAGACTCCTTCGCGAAATCGCGGGTGACATTTTCGACGGCGAAACACAGCTGGCTGTGACGCTCGAAGTGGCGAATATGGCCCAGAATGCTCTCAATGATAGCAATCTGGCCCGTGAGTATTACGAAAAGGCTTTGGAACAACAGCCAGATAACCGTCAGGCGTTGATTGCGCTAGAAGGCATTCACGAGCAAGCCGGCAATATTCGAAGTTTGCTCGACGTTACAGCTCGACGTGTTGAATCGGCTGTCAATGACGCAGAGCGCAAACAATTGCTGTTCCGCCAAGCTAGGCTGCTTTCCGAGAATCTGGGCGAACCGGCACAAGCCATCGAAGTCTACGAACGCATCGTCGAAACCGACGCAGACCCGGAAGCAGTCCAGAAGCTTGAAGCACTATACCGCGGCACGCAACGCTGGGATGCGTTAGTAGCCCTGCTGCAGCGACGCGCAGAATTGCCGGATGCCGACGTTGTCGCCATTCACGTCGCAACGGCCGTTGTGTGGGCAGAAAACGTCGGGGACATGGCGCGCGCGTTGGACGAGCTAGAACTCGCACTGCGCGGCAAGCGACCCGACACTGCCGCGGTAGCCGCACTGGAGAATATTCTGACGGGAGCCAAGGACGTCGAGAGTCGAGCGCGGGCCGCGACACTGCTGGAACCCGTCTATTTGATGCACAGTGATTTTCGTCGTGTGCTCGGCACGCTCAAAGCCCGGTTGGAGGCAACGTCCGACCCCATTGAGCGCAAGGAGCTGCTGGCTCGGCTTGCGAAGATCTACGAAGAGCAGACTGAAGAATATCAGGAGGCGCTTGAAACCACGGCCCTTCTCTTTCAAGAAGATCCAAGCGATGAGCTCACGCAGGGCGAGCTCGAACGTCTAGCCAAGGTTTCTGCCTCGCAATCGCGGCTCGCTGAGATCTACGCGGCGGTGCTGGGGCGCATCGCTATCGACGATGTCGTGTCAGCCAGACTGGCTCGCCGCGCGGCCGATCTCTACCTGGCGGAAGACGCCTCAGAACGGGCGTTAACGTTCTACGCACGCGCCTTGGCGTACGACCCGGAAGATAGCTCCCTGTTCATGGAAGTAGATGCCTTGCTGCAGCGCTTATCAAAGCATTCGGAACGCGTCGAACTGTACAGAAGATCGCTTGAATATCACCATGACGTGGGAGCGAAGGTCGAAGCATTGCATGTAATCGCGGACCTTCAGAGAGGGCCACTTTCTGACGTTCCGTCCGCCCTCGAAACCCTGCGCGAAGCTCTCGAATTGGACGATAGTCATGCGCAGACGCTCGAAGCACTGGCGGTGCTGTACCGGCAACAGGGGCTTTTCCAGGATCTGGCTCAATTGCTGTCGCGTCGCGCGGACAACGCAGTGTACCCAAGTGACGCCACGGGGCACAGGTTGGCATTGGCGCGCCTGTACATGACCGAACTCAAGGAGCCGGAACAGGCGCTGGAACAGTTAGAGGAAATTGTCCGCTATGAACCGAGGCAGCAGGATGCTATCGAGATGCTCGAGTTGTTGCGGCTCAATTCGGCGTTGCGTGCTCGCGTCGTGGAGGTGCTAAGGCCGCTCTACGAGTCAGCCGATGAATGGCAGAAGTTGATTCGCCTCAACGAGGATCGCTTCGAACTAGCCGAGGGCGTGGCGGATAAAGTTTCAGTGTTGCGTGAAACTGCGACGCTTTACGAGCTGCGGGGCCACGATCTGGAGCGGGCGCGACAAGCGTATTCGTTTGCGATGGAAGCCGACCCAGAGGACTCGAGCATTCGGGCGGAGTTTGAGCGCCTGACGCTTGCAACCAACCAGTGGGAAGAACTCCGCGCAACCTACGAGAAACTGCTGCAAACGCGCCCGGATCTGCTCTGCAAGCGCGACATCATAGCGCTTCTGGCGCAGACGTGCGATCAGCGCTTGGACGACCCGCGCCGCGCCTTGGCGCTCTATTGGATGCTCTACGAACTCGAGCCGGGCGATCTCACCATCATTGAACAGCTCGAGCGTCTAGCGACGTTGCTGAGTGACTGGGAGACGTTGGTCAAGGCGCTGATTGAGAAGACTGGATTATTGGGGTCGGACGAGGAGCGCGCCAGCTGTTGGCGACAAATTGGCGAGGCAAGACGGGATATGCTTGAAGACCGGGGCGGCGCGATTGTCGCCTATGAGCGCGCCTTGGAATTCGAGCCGGACAGCGCATTCACGGTTGATTCACTCATCGAACTACTGGAGACGACCAACGGCTACGACCGAATGGTCGAACTGCTCGTGCGGCGCATGGAGTTGTGCGACGACTTTGCCGCAGACGAGAAATTCGAATTGTTGGTGCGGGCTGGCGATGTTACGACTCAATCGATTCAGGATCCGGTTAGGGCCACCGATCTGTATGTGAGAGCCTTGTCGCTGCGGCCGACTGAGATGCCACTGTTGGTGAAGCTCGAAGCCCTGTATTCGCAGCAACGTCAATGGCCGGAGCTCTTGGAGAACCTGAGGTCCCAATCCGAACTTTGCGGTGATTCTGCGGTCAAGGGACGCTTACGCTACCGGATGGGTATGCTGCTTTCCAACGAGCTCGGCAACTTCGAAGATGCCCTGGACATGTTCCGGCACGTGTTCGACGACGTTCGCTGCGACGACGCGACCATTCAGGCGTTGATGAGCATTGCGGTCGGTCACGAAGAACTACGCCCGTTGGTGGCAGAGATCTTGTTGCCCGTTCTGGAGTCCGCTGGAGGCTTCGACAGAGTCGTAGAGGTTCTGGAACTTCGTCTCACAAGCGAGCACGACACGATTCAGCGTTGCCAAACGCTCCGAACGATTGCCGACGTTCAAGAAACGAAGCTTGCCAATCCGCGCGGAGCATTGGACTCACTCTTGCGAGCGCTCACCGAACGCCCTGAGGACTCGACGGTCCACTCCGAGGTGGAACGTTTGGCGGAAGAGGTGCACGACTGGCGGCGCGTCAGAGACGTTCTTAGCGAACGCGCGCAGGCAACATTCGACCCGGAATTGGCTTGCGAACTGTACAGCCGTTTGGGGCGAATCGCCGAAGTCAAGCTCGATGACCCGCGTGTCGCGGAGCAGGCTTTCAGTGCAGCCGTGGCCCAGGCCGGCGATCGACCGGAACTGTTGGAGGCACTCGATCGTCTCTACGCGCGTCTCGGCAGCTGGCGCTCGCTGGCCGACATCCTCGAACGACGCGCGGCGGCAGTGGCGGATGCCGCCGAGCAAGCGGACTTCTACAACCGACTAGCGCGCATCCAACTGGAGCAATTCAACGAACCCGTGCGAACACTAGCGTCGATTCGGCAAGTCCTCGATCGCGTACCCGACGACGCCACGGCCATCGCCTTGCTCGAAGGGCTGACCGAGCAGCGGGACCTGTTCGAGGAAACCGCGGAAATCTTGGAATCTGTATATCGCGCTTCGCAACTGCCCGAACGCCTTGTGACCCTGCTGGCCAAGCGCGTTGTGTTAGCGGCGGACAGCGAGTCCCGACTCGAGATTCGTCGTACCTTGGCTCAGGTCCTTGAAGATGAGTGCCGCGATCCAAGGCGTGCTCTCGATGTGTTGGTCGATGCGATGGCGGAGAACACGAGCGACGTAGCATTGCTCGATGGGGTTGAACGGCTCGCTGATGTGACGAACAACTACTCGCGGCCTGCCGCCGCACTGGAAGAAGCGCTGCAATCGCGGCCTCCAGCATCCACCGCGATGGCTCGCGACGCTTGGGTACGTTTGGCATTGTGGCAGCGCGACCGCATCCAAGATGCGGCAGCAGCGGAACGATCATTCGTGCATGCGCTCGAGTGGGATTCCACTAACGACGACATACTGATTCAGCTAGAGAACCTGCGGCGTGCGCCGGGACGCGAACGTGAACTCATTGAAACATTGCGCCAGCGATCTCGCCTAACGCAATCGGAAGAAACTAGGGTCGAACTGTTCCAACAAGCCAGGCAAGTTGCGGCAACCATCGACGATACCGGCATTGCTGAAGCAGTCGTTCGTGAGTTGTTGGGTCTCGACGATGCCAATCTTTGGGCGATTACGGAGTTGACGGCGCTGCGGCGCGGTGCTGGGGACTGGCCAGAAACAGTGCGATTGCTGTTGCGTCGCGCAGAGCTCGAGGTCGATGCTGGTATTCTGCATACCATTCGACACGAGGCAGCTGTCGTAGCAAAGGATCGGTTGTCCGATTCGGCGACTGCCATCCGCTTGTACTCTCAGTTGTTCGACGATGACCCAATGGACGAAATCGCCGGCAATTCATTGAAGAGCTTGCTGCTTTCCACCGGGGCGTTTGAGCAGCTGATCCAAGTCCTCTCAAGGTTAGTTGACGTTGCGAAGGGACCCGCTGAACGCGCTGAACTCAGATTGCAGCTCGCAGCCCTGTATGATGAGAACTTGGACAAGCCGCAGTCGGCGATCGCGGAACTCAATGCAATCCTGGAAGACTCGCCGAATTGCGCGGCGGCGGCGGTGGCCCTGAGCAAAATCTACGAAAAACTTGGCGCAAACGAGGAAATGGCCGAGCTACTGGAGCGTCAGATCCGTCAAGCCGAGGCCAACGGCGATATAGACGCCAGAACTGCATTGCAGATCCGATTGGGTGAAGTCTGCGAATCCCGGCTTGGCGACGTCGGCCGGGCAGTGGCGACGTATCGTGCGGTGCTCGACAGCCGTCCGCAGCATCGTCCCGCGCTTGAAGCGTTGATTCGCCTGCACGAGAACCAAGGCGATATTGCGGAAGCATCGATTTTGTTGCAGTCACTTGTCTCGATTGCGCCGCTCTCGGAGCATTCGCACTTGGACATTCGCTTGGCGGACATGCGCGAACGAGTTGGTGACGAACGGGGTGCTATCGGGGCACTGCAGCATGCGCTGGCGTCGGATCCCATGAACAAAGACATTCGCGTGCGCGCCCGTGCACTGTCGGAAAGGATGGGCGATTGGGGCCGCGTCGCCCTGTTGCTGTCCGACGAAGCCGATTTGGCTGGCGCTGCGACTGACAAGGTGAGCCTCTTGCGAGACGCGGCTCGAGTCTTGGCTGAGAAGCTGCAGGACTGGTCAAGCGCTGCGGCGCTGCTTGAAAAAGCCAGCACGTTTGCCCCAAACGATCGCGACTTGCTGCTGTCCCTGTGTGACGCCTACACGGCCTCCGGCAGGGCTCGCGAAGCCGCCACCGCGCTGGAGCGCATTGTGGAGTCGTATGGCGGGCGGCGAACGAAGGAACTCGGCGAGATTCATCGACGTTTGGCCCAGGCCTACTTGAGCCTACGCGAGCCAGACCACGCCAAGGAAGAACTGGAGAAGGCCTTCCGAATTGAACCAGGAAATGTCCGCGTCATTGCCCTTTTGGCGGACGTGTGTCTGCAAATCAACGACGCCAAGCGGGCGCAGCAACTCTTCAGCTCTCTCATCATTCAGATCCCGAAGCTTGGGCCGGATAGTCCGATTTCAAAGGCCGAAATCTATGCCCAACGCGGCGAGGCCAGTCGGATTCTGGGCGAAAAGCAGAAAGCAATTTCCGATTTCGAGCGGGCGCTGCAGGCGGATCCGACCATGGAATCCGTCAAAGCCAAGCTGGCGGAGCTAAAATCGTAGGTTGCCGTGGCGGGCGAATTGCCTCGGCATGTGGCAAGAAGCGCTCCGTGTTTCAACCAGGAACGCTCGTGTGCATTGACGGAAGACCGGTGGCGGAAAAGGACGCCAAGGTCAGCGTCTTCGATCGCGGTTTGCTCTACGGAGATTCCGTATTTGAAACGATTGCCACCCATGGCGGCCGGCCTTTCATGCTGGCCGAACACGTTCGGCGCCTCCAACGTAGCGCCGAGCTTGTCTTCATCGACTTGGACGTCAGCGACGACACTCTGTGTTGCGAAATCGAAGAAGCCGCTTTTCGGTCCGGCAATCCCGAGAGCTATCTGCGTTTGACCGTCACCCGGGGCGCGGGCGATCTCGGGCTCGATCCGAGCCTACCCCAGAAATCGTGTCGTATTCTCATCGTGACGCCGCTGAAGCGTCCCCCTGCGGACGCCTACGCAAATGGCGTGTCCGCCCTTACATATCGGACGCAACGCGCGGTGGACTCGACCGAAGCAAGTGGCGCAAAGATCGGCAATTATCTGGTTGCCGTTCTAGCCATGCGGCAGGCTGGGCCGGTGGGCGCCAATGAAGCGTTGATTGTCAATGCGGAGGGTAGAGTCGTCGAGGGGGCGACGTCGAACCTGTTTGCGCAATTCGGCGGCATGTTGATCACGCCCCCAGAATCTGCGGGCATACTCGTTGGTATCACGCGCCAGCTTGTACTTGAGCTCGCCGAACGCCAGGGAATCAAGGTGAGCTACCGCAGTCCCACCCTCCACGACATCTATGAAGCCGAAGAGATCTTCATTACCTCGAGCGTGCGCGAGATGTTGCCTGTCGTGAAACTGGATGGGCGAACCATTGGTGACGGAACCCCGGGACCGACGTTCCGCGAGCTCTGGCGTGGCTACGGGCAACTCGTGCAGGAGAAGCTTGCGGCGACGCCACCGCGTTCCGTCAAAACAAGATAGGCAAGCCACACGTGCCCTCAGGTCGCTAAGAGCCTAGTAGTCTTGCTCTATGTTGCGGTGTCCGCCGGCTGATCCGTGGAAGCGCTTGCCTCGGCCGTTGGCGGCTCGTCGGTAAAATTCGATTCAGGTGCCGGCTGTCGGCGTACTGGAATGTTCAACCTGCCTTGCCCCTGCGCGAGAAGTATCGCCAGGGCCTTGTCGAAGAATGCGCGCAAAAAGCCCACTTCGTTCGGGGGGTCCGTGATCAGGCCCGCGACGGCAATGCGCTTCATGGCCGCAGCGACTTCCAAAGTCTTCGCCTCGCCTTCTCGTGCGAGAACGCTAAGAGCACTGTCCTTCATCGTCACCACGAGCTGCTCGCGTATCTGCGGCGAGAACAGCCGGTCCGTAGCGGATTGAACCTCGGCCTCGATGATGGCCGTCAATTCGCTTTGCTCGGGTTGAACATTGGGCGTCAAGTGCTCGCCAATCTTCGTCAGCATCTCGTCGAGCGCCGGGCGTGGGGGTAGCCAGCCGCGGAATTCTGGCAGTTCGTGCAAGCGCGCCGAATTGACGGCCATCTCGCGCGCGTCTTCGTCCGAAAGCTCGAAGCCCTCCGCGTCGAAGGGATGCTCAGGCGGCTCGCTTGCAACCGGCTCCAACAGCCGGGCGATCGTCGTTAGGCCCAAAGGCTGCGGAATGCCGCTTGTGGAGTGCCGTTTGCGAGCCCGAGATATGCGAAAGCGCGCCCAATCGAGCGGCACTTCGATGGGTTTGAGCGTCGTGCCCGGAGCCAGGCGCGCCATGGCCTCCTTCAATTGAGTCAGGCTCTGCTCGCCGGATTCCACTCGGTGAATTCCGAGCTCATCGTGCATGTACACGAACGCTGTACGACATCGTCGAGTGGGCGTGTGGGCGGCCAATACTATCACGACGCCGCCCGTCGCGTCTGGCGGCATGACCCATGCCCGAATTGTCGGGACTGAACTGATCTGCGCTACGGTCGCTACCCGACCGCGACTCGGGATCGTGACGCCGCGCGACTTCAATATGTTCAGACCCCGCCGCGCAACTTTTCTGACGTTTCCGGTGCCCTGTTCGGCTGCAACCGCTACAGCACCTGCATTGCTCTGGGCGACCCAGGCTTCGATCAACTGGGCGGCTTGGTCACCTACCTGAGCCAAAGCGTGGAGGGCGTCATCCGCCGATACCGTGATAAGCGATGGGTCAAATTGAGAGTCAATCGAGTTAATGGCCATCCGTCTCCCGAAAACTAACACTAGGTTGCCTCAGAGCCCGGAGTATTTCGCAGTGTTCTTATGTGCAATGGCGTCAATCTCGACGGCTGCGGCGCGCGGCAGTGCGGCCACCTGAACTGTTGCTCTAGCCGGTGGATTCGTTGGAAAGTACCTGCCGTAGACGGCGTTTACGCGACCAAAGTCGTTCAAGTCGGTCAAATAGATCGTTGTCTTGACAACATGGTCGAACGTTAGGCCTGCAGCAACCAAGACCGCGCCCAAGTTCTCCATCACTTGCAGCGTCGCGGCTTCGATGTCTCCGAAGATGACCTCACCGTTCTTTGGATTGAGCGGGATTTGGCCACTTAGGAACACCCAATCACCTGCCACAACCGCTTGCGAGTAGGGTCCAATCGCAGCGGGGGCTTCACCGGTCACAATGTTTTCTCGCATGCTCGATCGTCCTCGTCGCTGCCAATGATGACTTGGTGTGGGTGCAATCGCCAAGGTTTTCCCTCCGGATTGCTGCGACGCTCTTGTGCCTTTGATGAATTGACGGCCCAAAAATGCCGCTCTCTCCCGCTGCATCGTTGCGGCGTCGCGTGAAAGCGACTCCTGCCTCAATGGTTGACGGCCAGCGGTTGACGCCCTAAAATTGCCTGGCCCAGCGTGATCTGGTCCGAATATTCGAGTTCACCGCCATGTGGGACCCCGCTAGCGATTCGCGAGAATGCGATATTCAAATTGCCGAGTTCACGAACCAAGTGCAACGCCGTCGCTTCACCATCGACGGAAGGGGGCGTTGCAATGATCAATTCTTTAACACCGTCTCGAACGACGCGCGCTGACAGGTCGTCGATGGGCATCTGCTCGGGACCGACCCCGTCAAGCGGCGACAGCAAGCGACCGAGCACGTAGTATCGACACTTGAGCACATGGCTGCGTTCCAGGGCCATCAGATCCTGCACCTTGGCCACCACGCACAAGAGTGTCGCATCGCGCTGCGGGTCGCGGCAGATTCCGCAAACGGCGTGACCGCCGTCGTTGACTTCCGCAAGATTCCGACACTGCTCACAAGGCTGAATGCTGCGCTTGATGTCCGCAAGTTCCGCCGATAGCCCCTCTGCCAGAGCCGCGTCCTCCGTCAACAAATGCATCACGAAACGCAACGCCGTCTTCTCACCGACTCCGGGCAAGCGTGCAAATAGGCTAACGAGTCGAACCACGCGTCTAGGGAGCACGCCGACAGACTGAAGCGACTCAGGGCCGAGCGCAACGCAATCTTGATCTCAGCAAGTCGCCCGAGTCAGATTTCCGGGCGCAATCCGAATTCCGTCGCTTAGAGCCAATCCCAGTTGGCTGCACCGCGCGGGCGCTGCGCCCTGCGCCCTTTCAATCCTGGGACGCTGTTTTTCCTGACGCGCTTCTCGGAAACGCCAAGAGCGCCAAATTCGCCAGGGGGAGATTTTGGACAATACCAAGGATCGATTGGCGTCGCTCGGCGATCGTGTCTTGGCGGTTTCACAGGGCCCGTCTCGGTCATTTCAAATGGTTAGGTACGCGCACTTCCCGAATGTGAGCTCCCAAGATCTCGATGGCCTGTTGCACTCGCGGATCCTTGCGAGACTGGTGAACCAACGCTCGCAGCCGCTTGGTGCGGTTTGCAGTTTCCTGCGCGGCCAGCGTCGGACGCCCGGCAGCGAGCTGGCAATCATGCTCAATGACAACTTCAGGTGAATCTTGGCAATGGCCTTTGCGTGCCTCTGCTATCAAACCGATCAACATGTCGTCAGCGAATTGACCGCCCAGCGTGCTCGAAGGCGCCCAACCGACATGAATGCATTTCTCGTCGATGCGAATCGGTACCGCGTGTTCGAGCACGGCCGCCGCATCAGGGCGGGCCGCCGCCACGGCCTCAATCAGTTCTTGCCAACTGGCCAGAAGATCCTGCTCGGGCGCAGCAGGACCGGAGTCATTTGCCTTCGCCGACTCAGTGGCGGCCGGGATTGGGTGCGCATCGGGTGGCTCATCGTCCTGATCCGCATCCCGGCTAGACGCGCGGCGAGTCGATGGCGTAGTCGGTTCCCGATTGCGGCTTCTCGTCGCGACCGGATTGCCAGCGGGCCGTGTGGGCTGCGGTGCGGACGGTGAGCGCGCGACCTTTGGCGCACCGGCGAGCAGCCGATGCTCGAGAGCCCCGAGTCGAACCAGCAATTCATCCATCGGGAGCAATGGGGGACGTTGCGCAAGACGCACCAAGAGCATTTCGAGCGCCGCTCGCGGCTGCCCACTGCGAACAATATCGTCATAGCCAGACGAAAAGCCCTGGTGCAAGCGCATCAGATCGTCCAGGTTTGCCTTTGCAGCGAGGCTCAACACATCGGCTTTTTCGGTATCGGGCAGATCAAGAAGGTTCTCAGGCTGTTGACAAGCCTTGGCCACGACCAAGTCGCGTAACAGTCCCAGAAAGTCCCGGGCCACATGCGAGAGGTCAAACCCTTGGTTCGCCAATTGGTTGACGACAAAGAGGCAGTCTTGTGTTCGGGCTTCCACGATGGCGTGCGCCAGATCGTGCAGCACGCGCCGGCTGGCGACGCCCAGCACCAAGGCAACCGAGTCGCCGTCGAGCCTGTCGGGTCGCCACGCGATGACCTGGTCGAGCAAGCTCATCGCGTCCCGCATGCTGCCGGCGGCTTCGCGCGCAATGATCGAAAGCGCCGCTTCGTCGAAGGCAATCTGTTCCGCTGTCAGCACTTGGCCAAGCCGTTGCACGATCAGTCGCGCGGGAATCAGCTTGAAGTCAAAGCGTTGAACGCGACTCAGTATCGTCACCGGGACTTTGTGCACTTCCGTCGTGGCGAATATGAACTTTACGTGAGGCGGCGGTTCCTCCAGAGTCTTCAGAAACGCGTTCCAGGCGTTCTGCGACAGCATGTGCACTTCATCGATGATGAAGATCTTGAATCGATCGCGAGCGGGTCGGTACGGTAGGGCTTCCTGCAGTTTTCTGACGTCATCCACCCCCGTGTAGCTTGCCCCATCGATTTCGCGGACATCGACGTCGGTGCCGGCCGTGATCTCACGGCAGGCGGCGCATTTCAGACAAGGCGTTGGCGTCGGACCTCCGTTGCCGTCGGGCAGGTTGGGGTCCCCCAGGCAGTTCAATGCCCTGGCCAGTAGCCGAGCACTCGTGGTTTTGCCTACGCCTCTGACGCCGGTGAACAGAAAGGCGTGGGCTACGCGATTGGACGTAATAGCGTTTGCCAGCGTGCGTGCGACATGGTCTTGTCCAACCAGATCGCTAAATTGCACGGGTCGCCATTTGCGGGCCAAAACAACATAACTCATGGGTTTGAGGCGACCTAGCAGATCGGCGTCACAACAACCAGTCCCGCCAGGGACCGCCTGGGTTGTAGGCCCGCCGACGGACAAAAGTGCCGCCGCGACGCCCTACCGCCGAGTGGCCCCAGGGAATTCCTTGGCCGCCCGGCGATGTGAGCGGAACTGGGAGCCAATCGGCTCGTCAGAGGTGCTGCGGTATTCGATGCAAATCTGTACATGGGTCTCTCAAACGCAGTATAGCCAGTTGGCACCGCGTCCCGATGGATTGGAAGTTCTTCTGCGGAATCTTAGCCACGGAGGCCACCGCTCAATTGGGGTTGGCACTGACGCTGGCGTACGCCTTTCTGCGGCTGCGTCTTGAATTCGAGCATTGGTTGTTCGCCTTGATTAGCGTCTCCGTCGCTGTTCAATCGCTCGTATCGATTGGCCTAACATGGCCCTTGCACCCTGACCCTTATCGAGCTTCCGTATATGTACATTGCATCTTGGCGCTCGCCTCGGCCTTTCACTTGCACTATGTCCTTGTGGTAGCGGATACCCCGAATCGAAAGAGATTCGTGAGACTAGGGTACGCAATCGCCGCCATCTACCTGGCCTTGATGATGACAGACCCCGTTTGGCCTAGACCGTCTGCGGCGCAATGGGTCCACATGGCCCTGCCGCCTTTGGCCTATCCACGTCTGGCCCGGCCCCCTCTGGCGATCGGCGTAAGTTTCTATGGGGTCATGTTGGCGGAGCTCGTGCTATGCGAACTCTTCTTCTTCCAATCGATGCGACGCGGTCGAAAGGATGTTGTCCTGCTGATGCTAGGGGTGCTGGTCATCATGTTGGCGGCTGGCAACGACGTTACCGTGATCATGACGGGTTGGAAAGGCGTCTTCCTGTTGTCGCATTCGTTCTGCATTTATGGGGCCCTCGTCGGTCTCTCACTGCTGTGGCGGTACAGAGAACTCGTGGTTGGCTACGCACATACGACCTCGTCGCTGAGTGTTCGGACGGAAGAGTTGCGAAGATCGCATGCTGATTTGGAACAGGTGCAACGCGAACTTTCCAGCAAGAAACAGCTCGCTGCGGTCGGTGAACTGGCCGCCGCGATCGCACACGAAGTGAGAAATCCACTCGCCATCATTGTCAACGCCGTCGCGGGGCTGCGGCGAGCCTCGTTGCAGGAACAGGATCGCCAAACCCTCTTGGGAATTGTTGACGAGGAAACCGCGCGCCTCAATCGCCTAGTCACCGACTTGTTGAGATTCGCGCGGCCTGTTTCGATACGACGGACAACGGTCTCGTTGGCGGAGTTGGTTCGACGCGCGGAGGTGACCCGGGGTCCAGACCATCGTGTTGATATAGCGATACCTGATGAGGTACACCTGAGAACCGTCCAGGCAGACGCCAACCTGCTTCGACTGGTATTTGACAATTTGGTTGCCAACGCCTGCCAAGCGATGCCCGATGGCGGGCTCGTTAAAGTCCTAGTGGGCGAAGGCAGACTCAATGACGAACTTTGCATCAAAATTGAAATCGTGGATGAAGGCCACGGGATGGACGAAACGGTGCTGAGTCGTGCGGTTGATCCGTTTTTTACGACGCGACCTAGTGGTACAGGGCTTGGCCTTCCCATTGTGCAGCGCATCGTTGCCGCACACGGCGGCGAGTTGCACATTGACAGCGAGCCACAACGCGGAACGACGGTTATACTCCTATTGCCGATTTTGCCCGGCGAATCCAAGCCGGAGGAAGTGTTTGCGGCCCCGTGAGCAAAGTGTCACCCAAGGATCTGGAACTGAGACGAACCGTCTTGGCGCTGGACAGACAGTATCTTTGGCATCCCTACACGGAAATGGGTGACTGGATCGAACATTCGCAGCCGCTCGTCATCAAGCGAGGCGAGGGGAGTCGACTCTATGACTTCGACGGCCGAGTATTGATCGATGGCAATGCGTCTTGGTGGACGTCTCTGTTGGGACACAATCATCCTCGCTTGGTGGCCGCACTCAGCCATCAAGCCAGCAACCTATGTCATTGTTCGTTGGCCGGCATCACTCATGAACCCGCTGCCCGTCTCGCCGCGGAACTCGTTGCGACGACACCCGCCGAATTGACGCGTGTGTTCTTCAGTGATGATGGTTCGACGGCTGTCGAGGTTGCTGTGAAACTTGCCGTGCAATACTGGCGTCAAATGGGCGAGCCCAATCGCTACCGGTTCGTAGCGCTTGACGGTGCGTTCCACGGCGAAACGTTAGCTCCGACCGCGTTGGGCGGCGTGCCGGAATTTAGAGCGCCATTCGAGCGAA
Source organism: uncultured delta proteobacterium (assembly GCA_963811985.1). Classification (GTDB taxonomy): domain Bacteria; phylum Myxococcota_A; class Polyangia; order Polyangiales; family Polyangiaceae; genus FEN-1139. Next base: position 204,220 of record CAWEUH010000040.1, on the reverse strand, counting down.
TCGTCATGGATGTCATTCATGTTTCGCCGACGTCCAGTGGCTACGATGAGGCATTTTCACAATTGCACGACCTGCTGACAACGCAAGCGCCTTCAATTGCCGCCGTCGTGGTGGAGCCAATCCTGCAGGGTTGTGCGGGGATGCGCATCTATCCAGCCGAGTATTTGGCGGATCTGCGAAGGCTGACCAAGCAGCTCGGCATTCTACTGGTCGCGGATGAAGTGTTCACCGGCTACGGTCGAACCGGACCGTTCTGGGCATGCCAGCACGCTGGCGTCGTTCCGGACATTCTATGCACTGCCAAAGGGTTTTCAGGAGGCATCTTGCCTATGGCGGCGACCCTTGTTACCGACGACTTGTTCAACGCGTTCATCGGCGACAAGAGTCGCGCATTTTACTATGGCCACACATTTTGCGGCAACCCGTTGGGGGCGGCTGTGGCGCGAGAGGTTCTTGCCATCTATCGCGACGAGCGGATTCTCGAACGAGCGAAACCCAAATCAGAGAAAATCGCGGCTGCGTTCGGGGCCTTTTCCGAAAGGCCCCAAGTGGCAGCTTCGAGGAGCCTCGGCATGATGGGCGCGCTTGAGTTAAGCGGGCCTTGCGGCTACTTTGGCGACTTGGGCTGGCGTGTCTACGAACAGGCGTTGCAGCGCGGGGCGTACATTCGACCTCTCGGCAACGTCGTGTACATTACGCCCGCGCTGAATATCCCAGATTCCGATTTGGACGGACTTCTTGGCATTATCGGCGAGTCCCTGGACGCCGCGTTTTCTCAATAGTCGCCTAGGGCCCAGCAGCACTGCCGCTTGACACTTTTCCGTTCAGTTCATACACAAAAGAAACAATGGCCCAACGAGAGCACTACCTGTTTGTCTGTCACAATGTACGCCCTGATGGCAGCCCCAAGCCGTCATGCGGCAAGCGCGGTGCCCCGGAGATCTACGCGGCGCTCAAGCAGGAACTGTCGCGCCGCGGGTTGGCCCAAACCCTGGCCCGAGCCTGCACCTGTAGTTGTCTGGACATGTGCGATGGCGGCCCAATTATCGCGCTGCAGCCAGAGAATGTTTTCTATGGCCCCATGACCGTGGAGCGCGTCCCGGCCGTGGTTGAGGCACTCCTTCAGGGTTTGCCGGCACGAGAACTGCTTGTGCAGTCGGCCCCGCCGGACCAGGCGAACAAGGACCGTTGACCCGGTCTAAACTCGATGACATCGTCGCCTCGTGGAAGACACCGTCGAATCTGATGTTCCGGAGGAGTCAACGCCGCCTTCTGGCCCCGCCATTGATCTGTCGGTTTTGGTCGTTGACGACGAACCAAACAACGTAACCAGCCTCGAGAAAATCTTCAAGAAGGAAGGGATGCGGGTTGTTGGCGCGAACAATGCGCGCGAGGCGCTTGACCAATTGCGAAAGCGCCGTGTGGACGTTGTCTTGACTGACCTGATGATGCCGGGCAGCTCCGGCATCGAACTCATGCGGGCCGTCAAGGAAATCAGTCCTGATACGGAAGTGGTCGTCATGACCGCATTTGGCACTGTCGAAGTCGCGGTCCAAGCCATGCGCGAAGGGGCCTACGATTTTGTCGAGAAACCGTTGAAGCGCTTGTCTATTGTCAAGAGCGTTCGCAAGGCGGGTGAACGCCGCCAACTGCTGGCGGAGAATCGATCCCTGCGCCAAGAACTCAGGGCGCTGACGGAACGCACAATCGTCGGACACAGCCCTGTGTTGCGCCGTGTTCTTGACGTCATATCTCAGGCGGCTCCGTCAACCGCGACGGTGTTGATTCTGGGCGAGAGCGGCACGGGAAAGGAACTGATCGCTCGCCACGTACATGCCGAGAGCGGCCGCTCCGGGCCGTTTGTTGCCGTTAACTGCGCAGCCATTCCGGAATCAATTTTGGAGGCGGAGCTTTTCGGCCACGAACGCGGCGCGTTCACGGGCGCCGTTGCGCGGCGCGAGGGGCGCTTTGCACGTGCCGCGGGAGGGACGATGTTTCTGGATGAAATTGGCGAACTGACGCCCGCGGTTCAGGTCAAATTGTTACGTGTCTTGCAGGAGGGAGAATTTGAACCGATTGGTGGGCGGACGCAGCGCGTCGACGTGCGGGTGGTAGCGGCGACCAACCGCGATCTCAGAGCCGAAGTGCAGGCAGGGCGATTTCGAGAAGATCTCTATTACCGCCTGAACGTCATTGCCGTCACCGCGCCACCGCTTCGTGCACGCCGCGAAGACGTGCCGCTGCTGGTGGACCACTTTCTGGCCAACTTCGCGCACAAGAACCACAAGGCAGTGCTCAATGTCCCCAGCGACGTCCTGAACAAGTTGTTGGACTACTCATGGCCGGGCAATGTCAGGGAGCTAGAGAACGCTATCGAGCGTGCCGTTGTGTTGAGTCGCAGCGACACACTGCAGCTGGGCGATCTACCGGAAGCAATCTCTCAAGCTCAACCAGCGGTTGTCGAAGCCCTGACATTCCCCATTGGCACGCCGCTCGACGAAGTGGAGCATCGATTGATTCGAGAGACATTGCGCCACACCTCGGGTGACAAGGCCCTGGCGGCGCAGCTCCTTGGAATATCCACGCGGACCATCTACCGAAAGCTTGGCGATCCAGAGGGGGGCGGCCGCGACGAGGTCGATTGATACTACGGCCCCAGATCGTACCCATGTTACGCCCCGCGAACTCGCCCCGGCGGGTTGTCTCGGCTGCGCTTCGATGCTCACATACTTCAGTATGCTCCGCTTCGATGCTCGCCTCGACCGCTCCGGCGGGCCGAGCTTGAGGGGCGGGTGACTCAAAAGGTGGACAGTAACCGTGACAGTTTGGCAGAAGAGACGACAATAGCTCCATAGTTCTGCCAGGTTGTCCGGGGTCAAGGGGCCAAACGTACCCGCGGACGTATATTCTGCTGGATTTCTCGGGCAAGGTCGGCAATGACCCGCTGGCATACAACTCGCAGCCTGCCCGAGATTGTCCGTGTCATTCGACGCCTTACTCAAGAAGTACTCTGTCTACGTCCTGTTGGCGCTGGTGGGTGCCATTGCCTATTTTCAAGCGGCTGGCACGACACAATTGGTTGGCGCAGCGCTTACGCCGTCCGTCGCAGCAAAGAATTTCGCCGCCGTGCCCGTCGCACCGTCGGCCGTTGCAGGTTTCAGCGTCAATCCCAAAGACGCGGACCCCATTTTGGCCCGCAATCCCTTTGATTCGGTGACGGGACCTCTCAATAAGAAAGCACTCGAGGCCGGCGACGATCAGCCGCCGGCGCTGGATCTTTCGGACCCAATGGGAGCGTCCGCATGCGAAGGCATTCGCGCTGCAATCATCACAGAATCGCCTGATCCGATCTGGTCCATCGCCGCACTGGCCGGATCCGGTGAGACAACTCCGAAGATGCGCAGAATTGGCGACGAAGTAGGGGGAAAGCAAATTGTGTACATTGGATACAATCCACAAGAGGAGAGTCCTTCGGTGTGGCTTGCCTCTGGCGCAGTTCTTTGCCAAGTCCTGCTCTTTCCACGGGCGCCCGTGGCCGCGCCTTCGGGAAGCGCCGCCGGTGCGTCGGGTGTCCCGGCGGAGCCTGCGGCGCACGGTCCGGCAAAGATACCTCAGGACATCGCCGACAAGATCAAGAAGATCAGCGAGACCGAATATCAAGTCGATCGCTCGGTTGTGGACAAGGTCTTGGAAAACCAGGCTGAACTCATGCGTTCAGCTCGGATCATTCCAGAAACGAAGGATGGTCAGACCGTGGGCGTGCGGCTCTTTGGAATTCGACCTGACACTCTGCTCGGCTCGCTTGGCATCCAGAATGGCGACCGGCTCGAAACAATCAACGGCTTTAGTATGTCGAGTCCCGAAAAAGCGCTCGAGGCGTACACCCGGCTGCGCGCGGCGGATGGTTTGAAATTGCAGGTCAATCGTCGCGGCCAACCAGTAACTATCGATATCAGGTTCAGTAGTTTGTAATGAAAAATCGCATTTGTTGGTCTGCAATCACTGTACTGGCAATTTGGCCAATGCCGACGCTGGCTCAACCGGCGCCGGGGCTGCCGCGTAGGGCTGCGGCGCCGCAGGTACCAGCCACGCCCAAGAGCGTGCCGGACAAAGACCCTCCCGGAGCCCTGGGAAGCCTGCCGACGACGATGGAAAGCATCGCAAAGGCAGTTGACGTACCGTATCGGCCAAAGCCCCCCGGTCACCTAGTGAAGTTCAATCTGCAAGATGCGGATCTTGCCGAACTTGTCAATCACATCAGCGGGCTCACGGGCAAGCGGTTCATCTATGGCGCAAAAGTGCGACAAATAAAGGCAACCGTCGTGTCGCCGGAGCCCGTGACTCTGGCGGAAGCCTACGAGGCGTTCCTGTCGATACTCGAGTCCAACGGGATGACGGTTATCCCTCATGGTCGCTTCTTGAAGATCGTTGATTCAGGCGGCTCCGTCAATCAAGTGACGCCGGTGTACGCCCGGGGTGAGCCAGTACCCACGACGGATCGGTTCGTAACGCGTCTTTATCGACTGCAGAACATAGGGGCGGAGGAGACGGCGAACATCCTCAACAAGTTCAAAAGCAAGGACGGCGATGTCTCAATCTACGCGCCAGGGCAATTGCTCATCATCACCGACACGGGCAGTAATGTCGAACGGATGATCCGGATTATTGAGGAGATTGACATAGGCGGCTCAAGCCAGAGTATGTGGGTCGAACACGTCAACTACAGTTCGGCCAATGACCTGGCGCAACGCATGACGGAACTCTTTGGGTTGAACCAACCCGGCGGCGTTCAGGCCTCAGGTCTGTCGAAGATTATCGCCGATCAGCAATCCAATTCGCTGGTCGTAGTTGGCCATGAAGACGCCTACTTGAGACTCCTTGAGTTGCTAAAGCGCCTGGATGGTCAGGCCGATGATACCGGACGCATTCGCGTGGTTCCCCTGCAACACGCCAAGGCCGAAGACCTCGCAAATGTCCTGAATCAGATGCTGCAAGGGGCGAAAACCGCACAGCAGAGCCCTGGAGGCCCCGGGGCAGCCGCGTCGCAATTGTTCGAGGGTGAACTCAAAGTTGTCGCCGACAAGGCGACCAACTCGTTGATTGTGACTTCGTCAGGTCGCGACTACGCCACCGTTCGTTTGGTCGTAACTGAGTTGGATATGCCGCGTCGCCAAGTGTACATCGAGGCGGTCATCATGGATCTGGACGCCAGCGATTCAGGTACATTCGGAGCCGCCTGGCACATGGGCTATCAGGACAACATAGGCGGCGGTGGAAACTCAACGTTCGCAACGGGATTCATGGGCGCAAAATCGCTCCCATTTCCAAACAATCCCGACTTGCTCCAGGGCTTTGCAGTGGGCGTTCGCGGTCCTGGCCTATCAGGAACGGAAAATCTTCTGTTGCCTGGCCTGACGATTCCCGCATTCGGTGTCGTATTGAACGCCTTGACGACAAGTGGTGCGTCGAACGTGCTGGCTACACCGCACATCATTGCCACGGACAACGCCGTTGCTGAAATCAACATTGGCAAGAACGTTGCCATTCAACAAAATGCCGGCGGCGGCCTGGGGAATCTTGCCGGTCTTGCTGGTATGGCGGGACAGAGCGGTACGCCGCAGGCTTCGACGGCGCTGTCCGGGCTCGGCATGATGGGGGGGTTCGGATTTTCCGCGCCCAGGCAGGACGTGGGCACGAAAATCAAGATGACGCCGCACATCAATGACTCGAATCAAGTCCGCCTCGAACTCGAAGAGGAGAGCAGCGACACGGGCGCTCCGGAAGGCGCGCTAGGCGCGATCCCAATTATCAAACGTACCGCTCACACGACCGTCACCGTGGAGGACCAGCAGACAGTAGTTATTGGTGGATTGATGCGGGAAACGTTGTCCAAGAGTGAACAGAAGATCCCCATCCTCGGAGACATTCCGGTGCTTGGGTTTCTGTTTCGCCAAACGACCGACACAAAGAAGAAATCAAACCTCTTGCTTATATTGACGCCTTACATCGTGCGCGAACAGGCAGACTTACGGAAGATTTTCGAGCGCAAGATGCAGGAGAGGCAGGAGTTTCTCGACAGGTACTTCGTTTTCGGCAACGAACAATGGACCCCACCGCGCGACTACTCGCGTGCGAATGGCCTAGTCGAAGACATTCGTCAGGCATACTTCCGTGTCGAGGAGCAGATACGATTGATGAGGGAGAGTGCCCCCACGGCACGATCGCACCGCCAATCAGCAGCCATTGAATTGCCACGCGTTGCCAGCGGCAATGCAATCGGCAAGGCACCACCGGCACCTGCCGCTCCACCAGGCGGCACGACGGCGGCACCTCCGGCGCCAGCCGTACCTCCCGCGTTGCCAGCCGCACCGACGGCACCGGCCGCACCCGCGCCTGCGGCACCGGCCGCACCCGCACCCGCGGTGCCGCGCACGAGCGTGCCAGCGCTGCCGCGCTCGCCGGTCATTCCTGGCCATCAGCCGCGGACAGACCTGGATTCGCCGGTTGTCATTCGGCCCATGGCGCGCAGCGTCAACGCGGAGAAAATGGAGTAGTGAGCGTGCAAATTCAGCGCGAACTCAGCCAGTTGTTCTGTCGCCGCGGCGTGCTGAGCGCTGACGCGGCCGAACAAGTGCTGGAACAGCAGCGCGAAAAGCTCGTGCCACTCTGCGACCTGATCGTTCAGTCTAAGATGGCGACTGAAATCGAGATTGCGAAAGCATTGGCCCTGGAATGTCAAGCTCCCATCGTCGAGTCGATCAATATTGATGACGTTGATATCGTCGTTGCAACGCGAATTGGAATCGGTTTTGCGAAGTCACATCGGCTACTTGTCGTGTCCGAACACGAGGCGGCCGTGAACGTCGTGTGTGGTGATCCGTTCGATGTCGAAGGACTCGACGCCGTCCGGGCCGTATTCTCAAAGAATATCGCGCTATCCGTGGCTCCAGTCAGTGTCGTGACCGATGCCACCAATCGAGTATACGAGCGCCAACAAACCAGCGACGAGCTGCATTCGGAGGAGGAATCGTCCGACGACGAAGAAATCGATATTCTGGAATCTGACGACGACGCCCCAGTAATACGCTGGGTCAACAGCCTTTTCTTTCAGGCCGTCAAGGAGCGCGCGAGTGACATTCACATTGAGCCAGAAGAGCGTGAAGTCATCGTACGCTATCGAATCGATGGTGAGCTCTATGTGGCTCGCCGTGTGAGTCGACAATTCATGAGTGCGGTCGTGGCCCGAGTCAAGATCATGGCTGGGTTGAACATCGCAGAAAAGCGCTTGCCGCAAGACGGTCGAATTTCGTTGAGAATTGCCGGGCGCAGCCTGGACATTCGCGTATCGACGATACCCACGAGCCGCGATGCGGAACGTATCGTCATGCGCCTACTGCACAAGACGAATATCCTTCTCGAGCTCTCGGAACTGGGTTTCAGCGAGCGCGACTATCATCTGATGCATCGATTAATCGAGCGCCCCGACGGCATCATTCTGGTGACGGGTCCGACCGGCAGCGGCAAAACGACGACACTGTATGCGTGCCTCAACCGCATTAATCGTCCAAACACGAATATCCTCACCGCTGAGGATCCGGTTGAGTACGAGATTGGCGGTATCCACCAGGTACCGGTGCAGCCGAAAATCGGTCTTACCTTTGCCAGCGCGCTTCGGGCATTTCTGCGTCAAGATCCGGATGTCATCATGGTAGGCGAGATCCGCGACAAAGAAACCGCGGAGATCGCGATTCACGCTTCGATGACAGGGCACTTGGTCCTCAGTACCCTGCATACGAACGATGCCTCCGGCGCTGTCACGCGTTTGGTGGAGATGGAAATGGAGCCGTTCTTGGTGCGTTCGACGGTCATCGGCATTCTCGCACAGAGGCTAGTGCGCCGCTTGTGCGAGTCTTGCAAAGAACCGTACACCGCAACTCCTTGGGAACTCGAACAAATTGGCGTCGATCCCGTTCGTGCGCGATGGCGCATCGAGCGCAAACTCAACCCTCGATATGCGGTTCCGGAGATCAACTACGTGCCGGCGGGCTGGCGGGAAGCAGGCATGCCCACGCTCTATCGGGCGAAAGGCTGCGAACGCTGTGAGAACAAGGGCTTCACCGGGCGTATTGGTATTTACGAACTTCTGCTCATGGACGATATCGTCGGCGGTCTAATCTTGCAGAAGTCGGATGCCCAATCGATCAAACGGGCGGCGCAGGGCCAGGGCATGGACACACTGCGTGACGACGGGGCGCGCAAAGTATTCGAAGGAAGAACCACGGTTGAAGAAGTCGTCGCAGCAACGCAAGAAGATATTCTGCTGGATGTTTAGCTATGCCGGTCTGGGAGTTTCGCGGTATCCAAATCAGTTCCGGCAGCGCCGTGAAAGGCGTACGTGACGCCGAAAGCCCGAAGGCACTGCGTGCGCTGCTTCGGCGCGACGGCGTTCTGCTAACAGAAGCGTCAGAAGAGAAGGAACGTCGAAAAGGGACTCGCCGCGAAGTTGACCTACTAGCGTTTCTGCATAAGCCAAGCGCGTCTGACGTGGCTGTGATGACCCGGCAATTGGCAACGTTAGTCCGGGCGGGCGTGCCTCTTGTCGAATCGTTAGCAGCTCTAATGGATCAGGTTGAGAAGGAGACTCTGGTGAGAGTACTCGGCCAGGTTCGCGAAAGCGTGAACCAAGGCACGAGTTTCGCCAAGAGCCTGGAGCAACATCCCAAGATTTTTCCGCCACTTTACCACAACATGGTATCTGCCGGTGAGGCGTCGGGCAATTTGGAATCGGTGCTCGAAAGGCTGGCGGACTTCATGGAAAGCCAGGCGCGACTTCGTGGTAAAGTCCTAGCGGCTCTGATGTATCCAGCGCTCATGAGCGTTGTCGGCTTCGCGGTGGTTTCGGTGTTGATGGTTACGGTAGTTCCCAAGGTTACTGCCGTGTTCGACAATATCGGGCAAGCGTTGCCCTGGTATACGCGCTTGCTGATTTTCAATTCACAGCTCCTTGCGAATTGGTGGTGGGCTATCGCCCTTGTGTCAGCGGGCGCTTATTGGGGGTTCGTGCGTTGGAAGAGAACGGACAACGGTCGGTTGAAGTGGGATAGGTTCCAACTCAACGTAATCATCTTTGGCCGGCTCAATCTGTTGGCGTCCGTTGCGCGGTTCACTCGGACGCTTGCCACGCTGCTTGCGAGTGGTGTTCAACTGCTGCGAGCAATGGAAATCGGTAGCAACGTGCTGCAGAATTCATTTCTCCAGCGAATCGTAGCGGAGGCCATCGGGTCGATTCGGGAAGGTGAAAGTATTGCCGAGCCTCTCAAGCGAAGCAAAGCATTCCCTCCGATGGTGACGCACATGATTGCGATAGGTGAGCGCACGGGACAGCTGGAGCAGATGCTTGAAAACGTGGCCCGGGCCTACGAAGCGGATGTCGAAACCCGCGTAACCGCACTCACCAGCCTGTTGGAGCCGCTGATGATTGTCGTGTTGGGAATCAGCGTCGGCTTCATCGTAATATCCATCTTGATGCCGCTCATGCAAATGAATCAACTGGTCCAGTAACCGTGGCAAGGAAGCAAAGTGCTAGAACAAGAATCTTCTTTCCGTGGGAAAAACACGGAGGAATATCGCGTTGGATTGGTTTCGGGCGCCTGCGTCCTATCCTCGCGTTTGCGCTCTTGCTCGCAGCAATCCTTGTCATCGCAGGGCGCGAACGGCGTCAATCGGGGACGCGTCAGACACGTGCCATATTGCAGCAAACAGAACTTGCCGTGGAAGCCTTCATGGCTGAGCACGATGGCGGATGTCCTGCCGACACGCAGGATGTGGTGACCCACATGAAACGTCAAATCCTACCGCGTGATGCATGGGGACAGCCGCCGAGAGTCATTTGTCCAAGCCGCCAAGTCGGTGTCGGATTTGAAGTTACGAGCGACGGCCCAGACCGCATTCCAGGTGGCCTGGACCGAATCGAGTGAGACAAAGGAACCCGTCATGAATGAAAGTACGTTGAATGTGACTAGCGCCCAGTACTCTGACTCGCCCGGGCTCTGGCGACTCGCAAGACGGCGCTTGACGAGGGGCGTTACGCTCGTCGAGGTGCTTATCGTGGTGGCCATTGTCGCCATGGTCGCCGGTGGCGTGACCGTCTTCGCATTGCCGAAGTATCGCGAGGCGCAAGTCAAGAGTGCCGAAACTTGGGCCAGGACGATTCGCGCGGCGATACAGAATTGGCAGGCCTCCACGAATGAAACAACCTGCCCGACGATCAGCCAACTCGTTCAGGAAAAGCACCTGGATCCGGGCACGTCCACAAAGGATCCCTTGGGGACAAGATTTCGTCCTGAATTGCACCGAAGACGAAATCTTCGTCGTTAGTCTTGGCCCCGACAAGAAGAAGGGCACTAAGGACGATATTCAAATCCCCAAAGCGACAGCGGTTACTGGAGAGCAGGGCAACTGAGTGATGCGCAGCGCCAGGCAGCGAGCAAAATGCGACGTTCCGATGCTGAACTCTCGCGGAATGACTCTCATGGAGGTGCTCGTTGTCTTGGCGCTTGTTGCAATTCTGGCCAGTGCCATCACGTTGGGTACGGGGGGAATCACCAGCGGGCGTCTCCGGGGTTCCGCCACATTCGTTGTTGCATTGTCGAAGGTGGCGATCACTCGCGCCAACGCTACCGGGCGTCCCGTGCGCATCGTGTTCGATATGGAGCAGAACCGCATCGCGCTCGAAGAAGCGTCGGGCAGCCGACTCTTTCGCGTCAAGGAAGGCGAGAAATCGACGGGCGCGGGGGCGGAGGCGGCCACGGATGCCGAGAAGAAGGCCGAAGCAGAAGCCGAGAACTTCTTGCAAGGTGCGCGCGTCTCACGCCCGAATTTCGCGCCGACCAAGCGTGTAGAACTTGGTGGACAAAACGTTGGCGCGGGGCACAGTCTCGAGTCAGGGATAGTATTTCGTCAAGTCCAGACTGAGCACGACATCAGGCCCCGTACCGAGGGCAGAGCCTATTTGTATATTTGGCCAGGCGGCGCCACTGAATGGGCTAGTGTGCAGCTACAACCGAAGGGCAAGAAGGACGTGCTCACCGTGCTGATTAGCCCGCTGACCGGGCGTGCGCAGATCAAGCAGGGTGCCGTGCAGCTTCCCCAGCGCAACTCCGAGGGTGAAATCAGTGAGCGCGAGGAGTCGTTGTGAATGAGGCGAGATCACAGCGGGGCTTCACGTTGCTCGAGGTTCTGGTGGCTCTGGCAATTTTGGGACTTGGGCTTACCTCGATCTTGAGCGCGCAGGCTGGACTATTCGCAAGCTCTGCTCGCTCCTCGCATGTCACGGCGGCATCGAATCTCGCGCGCTGCAAAATCGCTGAACTCGAGGTCAAGCTGCTGCGCGAGGGCTATCAATGGACCGAGCAAAAGGGCGAGGGAACATGCTGCGAAGATGAGGATGAATCCACGTACGGCTGCAAATGGGTCATCGAGCCCGTAGTCCTGCCAGAGATGAACATGAGCATGCTCGGCCAAGACGGCGGTGTGTCGGCGACGTCCGGCGCATCAGCACCTGCTGGGAGCTCCTTCTTGAGTGGTTTCAACCCGACCGACACGTCTGGCGTCGGTTCCGCCAATCCGCTGGGAGCCCTTGGCGGGTTGGTGCCAGGCCTTGGCGGGGCCAACACGCCATTCGGCATGCTGGGCAGCGGCTCGGGTTCGACAGCAGGCTTGGGAGGCCTTGCGACCATGGCATTGTCAATCGTCTATCCAACGCTAAAGCCAATGCTCGAAGCCAGTATCCGCCGGGTGACGGTTAGCGTCAAATGGCGGGAAGGAATCAACGAACGCGACTTCACAGTCGTTGAATACGTCACGAATCCCACTCAGGGTTTGCCACCAATGGCTTCCGGATCAGCAAGCGGCATTCCCTCAGTGCCCTTTGGAGGCGGTAACAATCCATTGGGTGGTCTCTTGGGTAAGCCGCCTGGGCTTTAGTCGCAAGCTGGAAAATGGTCACGCACCCGCAATCCCGAACAGAAGGTTTTACGCTGCTAGAGGTTCTAGTAGCGATTGCGGTGCTGGCTGTATTGTCCATGTTGCTCTACGGAGCGTTTGCCGGTCTCAAACGGACCAAGGAAGGCGTCGAGCGCATCAACGACCGTCATCGCGAAGCGCGCATGGCGATGACACGCATGGTTCGCGAACTCCAGTCAGCCTATCTATCAGCGCACGAACCGGTTCCCCCCACGAGGCCGGTGCAAAAGACCGTGTTCAAGGGCACCGCCGGCATTCCAGGTGACCGCATCGATTTTGTTGCCTTTGCGCACCGGCGCTTGGACCGCGATGCGCGCGAGTCGGATCAATGTGAAATTTCATATTACGTGGCTTCGAATCCCGATAAGCCTGGGGTTGTCGATCTGTTGCGTCGGGAGAGCGCGCTCATCGACCTCATTCCGGAGCACGGTGGCCGCCTGGAGGTTCTTGCTACTGATGTTGACTTGTTTGACGTCGCATTTCTGGAACCCCTGACGATTCAATGGCTCGAGAGTTGGGACTCGACGCAAGCAACCGGGCAGCTCGGTCGCCTCCCTACCCAAGTCAGAATCACCCTAGTACTCAATGGGGGAAGACGCTCGGCGCGGGGCCGTGCTCAGGCGCCGATCAGGCTCATCACGAAGGTTGCGCTGCCGATCCAGCGTGCGCTCACATTTGCCACGCAATGAGGATTCTGTGACGTCACGCCAAAAAAGACCCTACCGAAGAAAGCGAGAAGGCGGCGTCGCTTTGGTCATGGTCCTTAGTGCGCTCACTGTGCTTGCCGTCATGTTGACGGAATTCCAGCAAGAGACGAGCGCCGAACTCGGGTCGGTGTTGTCGGAGCGTGATGCCGTGCAAGCCGAATTCGCGGCGCGCAGCGCCATCGCGCTATCGCGTTTGCTGTTGGCGGCCGAGCCCACGGTTAGAAAGCCCTTGTCGTTTCTGCTGCAAAACGCACAGATCCCCATTTGGGAGCATGCAGACCTCATTCTCCAAGCCTTCAACGATGAGAAGAGCGTTCGCGATTTTGGCGCTCTGCTGGGCGGGAATATGGAACGAACCAAGGCGCTTGGCATTCCGGGTGCCAGTTTCGAAGTGGCAATCGTGGATGAAGATTCCAAGATCAACTTGAATGCAGCCGCGCGCGGCGCCGGGTATAAATCGCAGGTTGCTCAGCAAATACTGGGATTGATCGGTCCCCCACAATACGATCGACTCTTTGAGGGTCGCGACGCCGAAGGCAATTTCAACGAGCGGCCCACCGTATGCAGCGCTATCATTGATTGGACGGATACGGATACGACCAATGATTCCTGTCTCAGTACGAGCCAGGCACAATCCACGGAAGGGGGCGCCGAAGATTCGTTCTATCAGATGCTGAAATACCCTTATGAAAGGAAGAACGCCGCATTTGACAGTCTTGAGGAGTTGCACCGAGTTCGTGGCATATCCGACGACTTTTGGGCGACCTTTGTCGACCCTGACCCCGACAGTCCAAAGAGTCGAATCGTAACCGTGTGGGGAAGCGATAAACTAAACGTCAATACGTCGAACGCGGTCGCAACATTGGCTGCCGTTTGCGCCGCGGTCCCCGTTGGGCAAACAACTCCCGTATGCAGTGACATGATTACACGCTCTAAGGCGGTGACACTCCTCGAGATGTTTCGCCAGCTCTCCGCCGGCATTCCCGTGTTTCACTCCGTAACGCAGTTCACGAACATGCTCAAGCCGGCAGCGAGTGCAACGGCCGCGGCCGGCGGAGCCAAACCCGCGTCATCGGCACCTGGCACGGACCCCTTTTCTTCCATGATGATGGGGCCGCCATCACTCGAGATGATGGGCATACCGCCCATCCAGGGGCTCGTTGACGCGCTCCTACAGAAGACACTCGGCGTTCAGAGTCAGGTTTTCAGCATCTTTGCGACAGGGATCGTGAAGAATGGTCGGCGCGAAACCAGAACTCGAATCCACGCGGTCGTCGATCTTCGTGGAGCGCCTCCGCCGGGCGTTGCGCGACCGCTGGATTTCAATCCCTTTGCCACTAACAATCCGCCTATGCCGACCGCGACGAGTTCCGCCAGCGCATCGGCATTGCCATCAGCACTGCCGACGACTGCACAACCCGACGGCAATGTGATTTACTATCGATTCAATTGAAGGAACGTTTTCATGGCGCGCGCAGTAGGCATCGAGATTTCCGCAACTCACGTGAGAGCTGTCACGGTAGTGAGCAGCTACCGGCACAACGCAATCGAAAAAACCGCCGAGGTCGAGATCAATCAGAACGTGGATTTCCGCGAAGCCCTGGCGTCTGCGGTTCGACCCATGCTGGGCCACGGCGAATCAATCGCGGTCGGCATTCCCGGGCTTGGAGCGTACTTGCTTAGGGTCGAATTGCCGGCGACGGCGCTGCGGCAAATCGAGCAGGTTGTGCCGTTCGAGTTGGAGGCGCGCATTCCCGTAGACATTGACGAAGTCGTGCACGATTTCGTTGTAAGCCGGGACAAGGGAACCAGCGATACAATCAACGTCATGATAGCGGCCGCGCCGCTGCGCATCGTGCGCAAAGTCGTTGAGGACTGCCGCGAGATTCTTGGAAAGGAGGCCGAGCGAGTTGCGTGCGGGCCTCTGCCACTGGTGAACCTGATTCCGTATCTGCCAAGGGCCTTCTCGGATGATCCGGCCATTATGATTCTCGATTTGGGTGAGGCAAGCAGCGATATTCTCATTATCAGAAATGGTCGCCCAGCATTTGCCAGGACGATTTCTCATGGCATTGCAAAACTGCCCGAGTCGGCAGACGCCCTCGTGGCGGCCATCAGACAATCGCTTTTGGCTTGGGTCTCGCAGACCGATCATGCTGTGAGCCAGGTGTACCTGACCGGAATTGGCGCCACGATGGCCGGTGCAGAATCCTACCTTTCACAACGCCTGGAAGTGGCCGTGTTGCCGCTGCCGAGACTGGATGTGGACCATTCTTCAGGTGACAGCTGGGAGTCGATGTCACGGTACACCAAGGCGCTCGGTATCGCAGTGGGTCTCGGAGTGCGACCCAATGACCCCGATCTTCGATCGGGTTCGCTGTCATACCAAAGAGGCTATGCATTCCTGAAAGAAAAGGCCCCGCTGCTTTCAGGACTTGTGACGGCCGTGTTCATCAGCATTCTGTTCGCAAATTGGGCCGCGCTGAGATCACTCGATAGAGAACAAAAGGTCCTAAGCGAACAACTGGAAGTTGCAAGTCAACAAATTTTGGGAAAAGCAACCACAGAACCCTCCGAGGCTCTTGAACTACTCGCAAAGCGCAAGGCGCTCGAGGAATCTGACCCAATGCCGCACATGGATGCATTTGACGTTCTTGTTGCCATTTCGAACGCCGTCCCCAATACGATTATTCACGACATCGACGAGTTCGATATGCAACGCGAGCACGTGAAGATGACGGGTATCGTTGGACTTGCCGAGGAAGCCCAGCAAGTAGCATCCAATCTCAAGGAGCAACGCTGTTTTCAAGATGTGCGTCTTTCGAAGGTCGTTCAGGTGGTCAACAGTGACCGTCAAAAGTACGGATTGGAATGGGATGTGCGCTGTCCGGAGGATGAGTTGACTAAGACCAAGAAGAAGAAGCCTGAGGAGCCGGCGGGAGGTGCGCAATGAGCTGGAAAGATAGGCTCACAGGCCTCGACCCGCGTGAACGCCGGTTGCTGACAGTGTTCTTTGGCATTCTATCGGCGCTCGTGCTGATCGTCTTACCGCTGCTCACGAAACGCGCGGTCATCGTGCGAGCGAGCGAGAACGAGTTGCTTCGAAAGGCAATCGACGGTCTAACGGACAGTCAGCAATCATTGCTGAAGATCGACGCGCAGCGTCAGGCAATTATCGCGCGCTATGGGCGAGCAGCGCCGGCGCTAGGTGCTTTGCTGGACAATCTGGCGCGGCAGAATGGCCTTGAGATACCTGAAAGTCAAGACCGGCCGGTTGTGCCTCACGGCAAACGGTTTGACGAACGATCGACCCGAATTCAGCTGCGAAAGGTGGGGCTTGCCAGCCTTGCCCGATTCATGGAAAGCGTCGAACGCGCCCAATATCCCGTCGTTTTCTCGAGGCTTGACATCAGAAAGAGGCTCTCGGAATCTGATTCATACGACGTGGAATTGGTCGCTAGCGCCTATGATCGCAAAGAGCCCACAAAGAGCGATGGTTCGTCCGGGGCGGCGGCTTCCACGACAGCGGCAAGCAGCGCTGCGGGATCCAAGGGCGAAGGGAAACTGCGATGACGCCGGGGGTAAAGAAGTGGCTTGCGTGGACCGGGTACCCCCTTTCGTACTTGGCGCTCCTTGCCTGCTTTGCGCGCCTTACCTTTCCGTTTGATCGACTGCGGGATCGCATCGTCGGTGATTTCAACTCACGCCAGGCCCCGACATCTCGACTGCGAATCGGCGACATGAGCGGCTATTGGTTGTCGGGTGTCGAGGCTGAGAAGATTACGATCACGCAGGCACCCAAGCCAAAGTCCGGCGAATCCGGTGCCGCGGACAGGACGAAAACACTAACGATTGATTCGGCGCACGTCAGCCTGTCTTTGTTGCGCCTGCTGCTGGGGACGATGGCCGTTTCATTGGGTGCAGACGCATTTGGAGGTCAAGTTTCTGGAACAATCGCGACCAGTACCAATGAGCAGAACTTTGACATTAGCCTCGAAAACTTGGATGCGGGCCAGATGCCTTTCTTCGACGATTTGGTTGGCATGCCGATGAAAGGAAGTTTGGACGGACAGGTGGAATTGACGCTACCTGATCGAAAATGGGCAAAATCCGAAGGAAAGCTGGGCCTCAGCATCGGCAAACTCAGGGTGGGTGACGGGAAAGCCAAGATCCGCAATGCCATAGCGCTACCGGAAGTAAATGTTGGCAGTGTGAGCCTTAGCGCGACCGTGGCGGCGGGGCGGTTGAAGATAGAGAAGTTCGCTGCGAAAGGGGCTGACTTGGACTTGACGGTTGAGGGGGGGGCTCGGTTGCGCGACCCAATAGGCGCAAGCATGCTCGACTTGAGTTTGCGGTTCAAATTCAGCGATATGTACCGCAGCAAGAACGACACTACGAAAGTTCTGTTGGGCGAGCCAGGCTCGAAGATTCCTGGGTTATTCGAGGCGAATCCGGACGTGCAGAAATCCAAACGGCCCGACGGTTACTATGGCTGGCGCATCGGCGGGTCATTTGACCACCCAGTCTTCGATCCAGCCGGTTCGGTTGGCGCGCCGGGTGCGATTCGATCCCCGGCAGCACCAAGCCCCGACATCGCGGGTGCGTCAGCGACGCCTTCGCCTTGATTCACCACCGAAGCCTACGAGTTGACTGCGATGCCCAGGCGACGACGTAGGTCCAAGTAGCCAGGGCTGACCGAGAAGACAGCGAGCGACTTGAGCCTTTCCTGGTTGGGTACCGATGTCGCATTTTCGTCGGAAGCACGGATGACTTGGGCTGCGGTGTCCAAGTCGTGAGCAATAAGGAAGCCAACTCGATCGGCAGTTTGGTTGACGCCAGCGACCCAGCGCTTCAAGTCAAGCGCAGCACCTTCCCTTAGCAACGTGGAGACGACGCGTGTCAGTTCGTCGCGCCCGGCGGCTTTAAGATTTGCTTCCAGCGAATGATGCGCTTCCATCACCGAACCCTCGATATCGGGTGCAATCGGGAATTGCGGTGAGATTAACTTGATTGCGGCAAACAGCCAGGATCTAAGTCCAGAACCAGTTGCAAGCACTTGACGCACATAGAAGCCTGGCCGGAAATAGGTCAGGTGGCGGGCTGCGATGAATGCTGCTGCTTGAGGAGGAACCTTGGAGCTCATGGCGACGCGGCCAAGACCGATGCCCCGAGGTTGCGCAATCAGGAACGACAGTCCACCCGGATCATCGGGAACGACGAAGGCCAATGGCAGCTCCATGCCGAAAACGCCCGCTGCGTAAAATAGGGTCTGCGGCATGGGGAGCGGAGTTTGACCGACGTCGATCGCCGTGTTTGGGTCCACACCCAAATCCTTCAATCTCGGGGCGCGCGCAGCCACGATCGCTGGTTCAATAACGGCGAACAGGTGCGTTAGCAACGGATTGACATTTGCGTGCATGAGTGCCTGCCAATCCTCGTCCTGCAGGACGGACCGCGCCGGCGCCGCGGTTTCGGCCCGCATGCGGCGGTAGAAACGTTCCTCATCCGCTTCTGCCAAGTTGAGAACCGTCAAGGCCTGGCATAGGCACCATGCCCCGTCGGCACTCTTGCCCTCGGTATGCAGTCGCCGCATCGCCTTGTAAGATTCGACTCTGAAAGGATTCTGCTCCAGTAACTTCAGTTGCGACATCAGGGCATTGTGCATCCAGCGGGCAGAATCAGTCGCGTACAATGCGGCGAGCTTCTCCGTGTGCTCAAGCCTCGACGGCTCGAGTTCCTGGACCTTTTCATAGGCAACGATCGCGTGATCAATCCAGCCTAGGTCACGCTCGTATAGGCTTCCCAAGCTGTTCCAGGCTTCCAATTGAACCGCCGTGTCCGCATCCTTTACGGCAGTGTCTAGCTTCTTGCGCAATAGCTGTTCGACGCCGTTCAAGTCTCCTTTGCTACGGCGAAGCTCAATGGCTTCGTTGAGCGCCTTCGAGATATGGGGGTCAAGCTCGATCACCTGTTCGTACAGTTCAAGCGCGCTATCGACGTCACCCAACTGGCGCGCGCTGACTATGGCAGCCGTATTGAGGTACTTTGCTCGTTGCTTGTCGTCGTCTTGGAAACTTGCGAGACGTATCACCACATCTACGAGGTGATTCCAATCCTTCTCCTCGCTGTACAGCTGCATGAGCTTGGTCAGCAACCTGCGGTCATCAGGTCGATCCTCAAGTGCGGCGACGAGGGTCTTGGCGGCCTGCCGGCGATCGCCGAGCTTGTCGGCGGTGATGTCGCCAATGTCAATTAGCAGTTGTACCCGATCGTCACCAATCGCAATGTCGAGATGGCGATTCTTCGTTTTGATGACGTCGTGCCAACGCTGCAACGCGGTGTAGCAGTTTGCCAGCGATACGAGCGGCTCATGGGCGCCGGGATCCGCATCGAGTGATGATTCGAGGACCTCGATCGCAGCTTCGGGCTTGCCAGCGCGCCGCAGCGATTCACCGTATTGGTATTGAAGGCGTGCGAATTCGAAGTTTCTCAGTGAATTGCTGAAGGTCTCGACCAAGTATTGCAGGTAGCCGACGAGTTGTTCGGGGTTGCCCTTCTCGAAAAGTGCCCCGACCGCCTGAAGCAGTGCCTCGCCGTTTTCGGGAGCGAGCCTCATTAGCGCCTCGAATGCGGCATGGGCTCGCTCAATGTTGGCCGATTGAACCAGTGCCTGCACGGCACGAGATGAAACACGAACCGCTTCCTCGTGGCGCAACGTCTCAACGCGGTCGATCACTTGGCCCAGATACTTCGAGGCTTCAATGAAGTGCTTGGCATCGAATGCAATATCGCCCAGCGTGGTCAAAGCATCGAGATTCGTGGGGTCGTACTTCAGAGCGGTCTTGGCCGATTCCTCGGCAAGCACGAAGTTGCCAGTGCGTTGATACGCAATAATCGCCAGCTCGCCGTAGAGGCGGGCTTTGGCGCGTTCGCCTTCAGTGCGTGCAATCTCTTGCTCAATGAGTTGCGTTGCCGCGTAAGCGTCACCCCGGGCGAGATAGGCTTCACGCAGTGCAATACCAGCTGTCGAATGCCGCGGAAAGGCGTCGAGTGCCTGCTTGTAGCGTTCGATGGCCATGTCCGTGTCGCCCCGACTTTGAAGCAAACGCGCGCCGCGCAGATACTGTTCGGCCTTGGCTTCGGGCGTTGCGGCTTTTTCCGCCAGCGTATCAATGGCTGCCAAGGCGGCATCAGAGTCGCCCATCGACTCCCGCAGACGTGCCAGCCGCTCAAGGGCTTCAGCTTGTTGCGGGTCTTGAAGCAGCACGTCTTCGAACGCCTGCATGGCGCGATCGGGAACCATTAGTTGATCTGCGAGCACGCGGCCGAGCTGGAGGCCAAGTGCTACCTTCTGCTCAGAAGTGGTGGCCAGAAGCAAGTGGCGCTCCGTGTACTCCGCCACCTGTTCCCAACGGCTTAGCGCACGATAGGCTCGCACGATGCCGACCAGCGCCGATTCATAGTTCTGATCAATGTCGAGAATGGCGTTGTACGCTTCGGTAGCGAGGTTGTAGTCCAAGAACTCCTCTTCATAGACCCCGGCGATTCTCTCGAGCAGCAGGATCTGTTGCCGCGGCGTCGTTGCAAGCTGCAGTTGTCGATCGAGCACGTTGACGACATCGCGGTAACGGCCGGCCTTGGCGTATAGCCGGTCCAAAGCCTTGAGGACGTCCAAGTAGTCAGGGTTCTGCGCGCGAGCGGTTTCGAGAACGCGAATTGCTTCTGCGTCGCTGCCCATGCGAAGCTCGTAAGTTTCAGCGATTTTGCAGGCTACCGAGAGCTGTTCGTCGCCGCGTAGCGCCTGACTGCGAGCCTCGAGCACCTTGATGTATCCGGCCCAATCCCCTGTTCGCTCGCAGATTCGTCCGAAGCCCTCCACGGCTCTGGCATGGCTTGGGTCGTCAGTGAGGACTGACTCGTACAATTGTCGGGCACCCCCGACGTCGTTCATCTGACGCTCTAGCAGTTCAGCGGCGTCGGTCCTGAGGTCACGCGCGCGCGCTGGAGTGCGCGCCGCATCGGCCGACCTGCTCAATATGATGCCAAGTTCAGGCCACTGTTGTGATTTGCGATATATCTGCGCAAGCGCCTCGAGGGCCGCTTCATTGGCGGGGTCGGTCGCGATGACAGCCTGGAAACATGAGGATGCCATGTCGGGACGGCTTGCCTTGTCGGCGTACCAGCGACCCACGCGAACCAGGAGTTTGTTCTTAACATCGGCCGGCAGCGTCTTATCCTCTAGCGGTGCGTTGCATGCGTCAAGAACGTCTAGCCAAGCTTGATGCCTGGAACCGGCGAGCCTTTCTATTTCTTCGGCGTACTGGTCCTTCTCGACGTCTTCACAGAGAGCCTGAGTGTAGGCGACAAGGGCTTGGTCCAGGTCAGCCAATTCCTGCAAGTAGATGCGCCCAATTTCAGCAAAAGCGCGGCCCCGCTCCGTGCGGCTTTCCGCTTGCTGCCCGCGCTGCAACAGGACTTCGATGAGTTCTTCGAACTTGCCTAGGCCTCGCAGGACCCGCTCAAGCGCTACGGCTATTTTCTCGTTACCCGGATCAGCTTCAAGCGCCATTTCGTAGACTTGCTCGGCTTTCTCCAGATTGCGGACGGCGTGTTCGAACAGACCCGCTGACCGCAAGAGAAGATTGTGGCGCGCTTCAGAACGCGAAAAATCGTGGGCCGCGATCGAAGTGGCCGCGATGAATAGCGCATCGGCAATTCGGCTTGGATCCGCACCTGAGTCAACCGCTGCATCCAAGGCAGCCGCGAATTGTACATTCTCGGGTTCCACGAGCAACGCTTCAATGCGCGCGTCAAGCTCTGCCTCGGGCACCTCGGATACACGGTACGCCGACGTGCCGAGATCGAGTGCCTGTAGGCGCACCATCAGACCTTGGGCGCTGTTCGGCCGCTGTTGTGGATCTTTGGCCAACAGCGAGAGCAGGAACTCGTCGGCTTCTCTAGTAACCCAACCGCGTGGCGCCAGCGTGCTGGGATGCGGCGGCATGGCCCGAAAATGAGCGTAAAGCCCGTCAATTCCTTCGAGTTCGAAGGGACGCTTGCCCGTAACTAGCTCGTAGATAGCAACGCCGAAGGCATAGACATCGGTCGCTAATGAAGCATTGTGACCAGACAGTATCTCGGGCGCAACGTAGTGTACCAGCGGTGACTTCGCGGGAACCGACAGGAGCTGATGCGGTGAGACGGACAATCTGTCCATGCCCCCGTCGAGTAGTACAGGTACCATGTTGTTGGAACTATCGTGACCGATGACGATATTGTCTAAGTGAATAGCTCCGTGAACAAGTCGCGCTTCGTGCAGGCGGATGAGACCGTCGAGAAGATACTCCAAAATCGGTCGCGCCTCAGCCAAATGCATGGGTCCGGACCGTTCGAGTCGCGCGCGCAGAGTCTGTCCCTCGACCCAATCATTGACGACCGCGACCTTGCTCGAGTCTTCCAAGAGTTCGAGATTGCCCGGCAACGCTGGGTGTGAAATCTTGCGTGATAATCGGACAAATACACCCAGTTTCTGCAGACCCCGTCGATCGCGCAATGCGTGGCGATTCAGCACCTTCAGTCTCAATAGCCGCTCCCCATAGCGGCCCGCGTAGCACGGTCCATAGCGGCCAGATCCAACGACCCGCAGAATCTCGACACCGGCGAATGTCTGACCGGCGGCCATGGGTTCGTCATCGGACAGGCCCTGAGCTCGCACCTTGTCGAGTTCAGATGAAGCGTGGGGGCGGAGAATTCTTACGGCGTCGCACAAAGCCTCGACGGCGTCTTGATCGATGCAGAAACTTACCAGTGCACGGGCGAACGAACCACAAGCGGCTGTGCCACCAATACGGCTCGCTTCGAATCCCAAAGTGTTCTGAGCTAAGTCGAGCAATGAATCGAGGTCGAAGAGGCGTTCTAGTTCGGCGTGAAGCGTGTCGATCTGCATGAGCGTCCTTGTCGATAGAAGAGCGCGTTCGGCGGCCCTGCCTGGGGCTGTCCTGATACGGCAACGGGGCTCCCGAGCGCGGCAAACATACCCCGACCGACTAGTCCAAGTGCACGCCAAATCGGTGTCCTTTTTCTCGATGCTCCTATTCCATTGCTATTTTCTTCCCCGGGCGGCATAACCCGTGGCAAAGTCCTAGAAACGTTGCTGAGAGACTGGCTGACTCCGGAGCGGGCGCTTCCCGCAGTACTACTGGCACTGTCTGCCGTTGCCGTGCCTGTGCTGGTTTTCTCGCCCACTGGGCTATCGAGGCTCCGGCAGCTGGAGGCCGAACGGGACCGTGTTGACCGGGAGGTCGCCCAGGTGGTTCACCAGATCGAGCAGCTTCGGGGAGAGGTTGCCCGAGCCAAGTCCGACCCGGCGGTGGTGGAGAGGATTGCACGTGACGAACTGGGCCTTGTCCGGCAGACGGAAGTTGTCTTCCAGTTTGGCCGCTGAGTCGTCGAGGCGCTTGCACAGAGGCCCTGGGTCGCGGAAGGATTCTGGGCGTGGTTGCTGAGCTAGTCCGTCGTTTGTCTCAAGCCGGGGTCGTGTCGCGCGACGCTCTGGCAGAGTCGCTGGTCGATGCCACGATCGATGGAGTCCACTTCTTGCAGAAGCTTGCTGAACGTCACGCGAGCATCGTGCCGTCGCTAGACGCTGAGTTGGCTCGCGTCAAAGGTCCCAGCGTCACCGTTCCGCTCGCCATTGATGCGGTGCAAGTCCTGCGCTTGCCACCCGGGTTGTGCCGGCGACTACTCGCCGTGCCTCTGCAAGTCGAGCCCACAAGCGCCCACTGGGCCATCGCCGTTGCCGATCCGTCGGACCGTCATGTGGCGGCTGAGATCTCGTACCACTTGGGCGGACCCGTGGACGTTTTCCGCGCGCCACTTAGTGCAATTCTGAATGCCGTCGCGCTAGGCGAGGGGCGGCTGTTCGATGCGTCTGAGATGCCACTGATGGATGCAGTTGACGAACACACTCCCGCCTTCGGGACGGCAGCGATCAAGCTTGTTCGACGATCGTCCGCGCATTGGTCTTTTGGCGAAATCGCTAGCGAAGTCGGGCGACCGCTGCCGCGGCGCGGGCTTAGTCTGCCACCCATTCAAGCAGCGGCGCAGCAGAGCGAACCGCCAATTCCATTAATTCGTCCTCTGGGTTCGCGAGCGCCCGAAGTCCGTGAGCCAGTACCAGCAGCTGCCGCAATTGAAACTGCGATGGAAGCTTCGAACGATCATCCGGCGTCGCCCAATCAGGAGCTGCCGAGGCCAAGTGGAATTACAACACAAGAACGAACAGCGGAGATTCTCGACGACCTAGAAAGCAAGCAATCGCCACGCGAGGTACTACTTGGATTGGCCCAGGCCGTATCGATGGTCGCCAGGCGCTCGGCGGTGTTTGTTGTGCGTGCCGGTCGTTTTCACCTGGAGGCCCTGTTCCCGAGTAAGCCCGCACGTTCGTTTTCAATGCCGTCTAGTGAACCGAGTGTTCTTAGAATTGCATGCCAAGCTGGCTACTACCTTGGCGCGCTGCAACGCGGCGCCTATTTCGAGGAATTGGCAGGCGTCTTGGAGATTGCTGTGGACGGCGAGGTCTACATTGTCCCAGTCGTCGTCGCCGAGCGCCCTGCGGCTCTGATTGTGGCAGGCCTAATCGACAATACGTTTGCGGCCACTCGCTTGATCGATCAAGTTGCCAAGCGTGGCGGGGGCATTTTGGAGTGGCTGGTTCAGAAGCGTCGTCAAGGAAACCGCGCCTGAATACCTAGATCGAATTCCATCCAAGTTTGGATCGCGCGGAAGATCCCCGCCGTTATGCCGGCAGCGGCGTACGCGCCAATTCCAGACGTAAAATCGAATTGCGGACCCGCCAACAGCTGCATGAGAAAATCTTGCTTATATTCTGTGCCTCGCCAGTTTGGATTGCCTTCGCCTTTTTCAAGTTCCCAGCCCACGGCCGGCTGAATGAAGATCTTGAACGCAGAGTCGTTCAACGTGTAGAGCCGTGCGCCAAACCCGAGTGCCACCAAGGGTAGTGTGTTGGTTTGGCTTTCGCCCGTCACGCCGAATCGGCCCCAGGCAAATGCTTCGAATGAGTTGAACGGCGCGTAGCCAAGGGCGAGGTCGATGGCAGGTGGGGCACCAAATCCGCAGAACTTCTTGCGGTCTTGGACGTTCGCAGGGACAGGATTCTCGCAATACGGTGACGTGTCAAATCGAGACACGATTCGATAGGCACCGACGATTCCAGCGCGCAGCGAGAACTGTCCGGCGTGGGGAAAGCTGCGATCGGGTTCACCCGGCTGCCTTCCGGAATCCGCAGACTTCATGGCGCTACTGGCTCCACCTGGCTCCGACCTGTCTTTGGCGTCGTCGTTGGCCTTCTTGGTTTCGCCTTCGGACTCGTCTGAAGCCTCTTGGGCATGGCTCGACAGCGGCCCAAGCGCTGTTGCGAGCACGAGGGCGACGCCACCTGATTTCACTGCGGACCGCATGGATCCGACGCTAACAACGGGGCCTATGTCATTTCCACAGCCTTCGAAGGGAAATCGACGTTTGACCGTCATTGGGCCCGATGTTCAAATCGTGGCCGAGTCTCGGCCATTAGGCCGTTAAGCGTTGAAATGTCCACGAGAAATTCACGGCGCTTCAGAAACCGGCTAGGCTGAAGGTCATGTTCAAGGAGGCGTTGGCAAACATAGTCGAAGGCACACAAGGCGGGCTTGCTGGCCTGCTGATGGACTTTGAGGGAATTCCACTCGAAACCTATAGCCGTCCCGAGTCCGTGTTCGACATCGAAACCGTAGGAGCCGAAGTGAGCGTGGTCGTCAAAGCGATTCAACGTGCTTCCGAGATGCTCGAAGCGGGTGAGACGCAGGAAGTGGCGTTCAAGAGCGATCGGATGGTGACCCTCATTCGCGTTATCAACGATACCTATTTTCTCGCGTTGGCACTCGAGCCTGACGGCAATTTCGGCAAAGGGCGCTTCCTTCTGCGTGTGGCAGCGCCCCGCTTGAGGTCTGAATTGGAGGCGTGATTCATTGGCATCGTCACGTCGTCGTACGCCACAGCCGACGCCGCGCCGTCACGCGGGCCGCGGAGTTGTCAAGCCGGCGTTGCATCGGCGCACGGCAGCGGTCGATGTGGCATCGAACGTCTTGCGTATCATGGTCCTGAGCGGTCCGAATCTAGACCGTTTGGGCCGGCGCGAGCCAAGCATATATGGTACCGCGACACTCGAAGACATTCACCGTCGCCTGGATGGCGTGGCGCAGGAGCAGGGCAGCGTCGTCGATTGTCGACAAAGCAACCACGAGGGCGATCTTCTGGACTGGATTGGACAAGCCGCAGACGGTTTGGCTGACGGGATACTCATCAATCCGGGCGCCCTGACGCATACCTCATACGCATTGTACGACGCTGTGCGTTCGGCACTCATTCCAACGATTGAAGTTCACCTTTCAAACCCTTATTCGCGTGAGGAATTTCGCCGAAAATCCTTGGTCGCGCCGGCGTGTCTTGGCACCGTGGCAGGCTTGGGCGCGACTTCCTACCAATTGGCGCTGTTGGGGCTCATCGACCACCTCCGAACCATCGCTCAGACTCGGCCGATTGTCAGCGGCACGCGATAAGCTCTCCCACTCCGAGGCCAACCGGTATAAGTTCTAACCTCGACGGCTCGTCGTGCCGCTGTGGTTAGGTGAACGATGTCAGTGTCCAATCGTCTTGGAGAATTGCTGGTTCGCGAAAAACTCATTAGTCTGCAGCAGTTGCGGCAGGCTCAGGACGAGCAGAAGATCTCCGGCCAGAACTTGGGCTACACGCTGGCGAAGCTTGGCTACATATCAGACGACGAAATCACAAGTTTCTTGAGCACACAGTACCGTCTGCCGGCGATCGACTTGGACGAATTCGATGTGGACGCGGAAGTCATTCGCTTGGTCAGTCGCGAGGTCTGCGAGAAACACAAGATTCTTCCCGTGTCGCGCTCGGGCTCCTCGCTCATCGTCGCAATGGCGGATCCCACTAACCTTCACGCCATCGACGATATCAAGTTTCTGACGGGCTACAATGTCGAGCCTGTCGTCGCTAGCGAAACAGCTATCCACGGCGCCATCGAACGCTACTACAACGTCGGCCCGTCCTATGACGAGGTGATGGCCGAGTTCAACATCGACGACGAGGACATCGATTTCTCGGCGAGCGAAGAGGAGCTCAACGCGCTCGAGCTTGAGCGAGCAAGTGCAGACGCCCCGGTAGTTCGCCTCGTCAACATGCTGCTCTTGAACGCAATTCGCAAGCAGGCCAGCGACGTTCATATCGAGCCCTACGAACGAAAACTCCGCGTTCGCTACCGCGTAGACGGCGTGTTGCACGAGGAGATGACGCCGCCCCTGAAGCTGAAGAGCGCGCTCGTGAGCCGCTTGAAGATCATGAGCAAGCTCGATATCGCCGAGCGTCGGTTGCCGCAGGACGGCCGCATCAAACTCAAACTTGGCAAGGGCCGCGAGATGGACTTTCGCGTGTCCGTGTTGCCGACCATGTGGGGCGAAAAGGTCGTATTGCGGCTGCTGGACAAATCCAATCTACAGCTCGACATGACCAAACTCGGGTTCGAGACGAAACCGCTTGGCGATTTCAAGTGGGCGATCGGGCAGCCTTGGGGCATGGTGCTCGTGACGGGCCCGACGGGCTCGGGCAAGACGACAACGCTCTATTCGGCTTTGAGCGATTTGAACAAGATCGAGGTCAACATTAGCACAGCCGAAGACCCGATTGAGTACAACCTGCCCGGCGTCAATCAGGTGCAAATGCACGACGAAATTGGCCTCAATTTCGCAATGTCGCTGCGCTCATTTTTGCGCCAAGACCCAGACATAATAATGGTCGGCGAGGTTCGCGACTTCGAAACCGCTGAGATCGCGGTCAAGGCCGCATTGACGGGGCATTTGGTCCTCTCGACGCTGCATACGAATGACGCACCGGCAACCATCTCGCGTTTGCTCAACATGGGCGTCGAACCGTTCTTGATTACGGCCAGCGTAAATCTCGTGTTGGCTCAGCGCCTGGCGCGCCGCATCTGTACGGAGTGCAAGAAACCCTTGGAAGTCGATCCGCAGTCGCTCAGGGATATGGGGTTTACCGAAGAGATGTTGAAAGGCGACCCGGTAATCTACAAGGGCGTCGGTTGCGCAAACTGCAATGGAACGGGTTACCGGGGCAGAATTGCGCTTTACGAGGTGATGCGCTTCGTCGATGAGCTCAAGGAAATGGTGCTGCAGGGCGCCTCCTCGGCGGAACTCAAGGTGGCTGCGGCAAGGCTTGGCATGAATACATTGCGCATGAGCGGAATACGGAAGATTTTCGAGGGTGTCACGACGCCTGAAGAAGTGCTGCGCGTAACAATGGCCGATTGACAGGCCCTAGCGTTCGAATGCGGTATGTATGGCAGATAGCTCTGTTGAAGGTCCAAAGGTCAATCTACACCAACTGTTGCGCGCCATGATCGACAAGGGGGCGAGCGACATGCACATAACGACCGGCTCGCCACCGTTACTTCGGATTGATGGCGAGGTCGTCCCGCTCAAGTTGCCACCGCTTACCGCAATTGATACGAAGCAACTCTGCTATTCGGTCTTGACCGAAGAGCAGAAGATCCAGTTCGAGAAGAACAAGGAGCTGGATCTTTCGTTTGGTGTGAAAACCCTGTCGCGGTTTCGAGCCAACTTTTTCCTGCAACGCGGGGCCGTTTCCGGTGCATTGCGCACGATTCCTTTCAAGATCTTGACCTTTGAGGAGTTAGGGCTGCCGCAAGTTGTCGCTGATCTGGCGGAGAAGCCACGCGGTCTGATTCTTGTCACGGGACCTACGGGTTCCGGAAAGAGCACGACGCTCGCCTCAATAATCGACAAGATCAACTCCGAGACGCGCCAGCACATCATGACCATCGAAGACCCTATCGAATACTTGCATCCGCACAAGCGGAGCATCGTCAATCAGCGCGAAGTGGGTACCGATACGAGCTCATTCAAACAGGCGCTGAAATACGTCTTGCGACAAGACCCGGACGTGGTGCTCGTCGGAGAAATGCGGGATCTTGAGACGATCGAGGCGGCGCTGACGATCGCCGAAACGGGTCATTTGGTATTTGCGACGTTGCACACGAACTCTGCGGTTCAAAGTATTAACCGAATTATAGATGTCTTTCCGCCGCACCAGCAGTCGCAGGTGCGGGCTCAACTCTCATTTGTTCTTGAAGGCGTTCTCAGTCAATTGTTGTTGCCTCGGGCCGGCGCGCCGGGTCGTGCCCTGTGTCTGGAAGTCCTGGTGCCGAATCCGGCGATTCGGAACTTGATTCGAGAAGACAAGGTGCACCAGATCTACTCACAGATGCAGGTCGGACAGCTCAAGCACGGCATGCAGACGATGAATCAATCCTTGCTATCGTTGTTCACGCGACGGCTAATCACGCTTGAGGAAGCGTTGGGCCACAGCAGCGATCAAGACGAATTGCGCGGAATGATCGAAGGTCGCGCCGCGCCTGCGGGGGCTGCGGCGGCCGCTCCGCCACCACGTCGCACGTGATAGCGGTGGGCGCCTGACATTCTGGTGGGGATGGAGCGATTCTGTTTCAAGGGTCGGAAGCGAAACTATCGCGAAATCTTTCGGCAACGTATCAAGCGGCAAGTTGCGAGCAGAAGGCGGATCGAAATTCGGTTCGCGGATCTGCCGCTAGAAACGTGACCAAACAAGAGCAACCTGGAGAGAAGTAATGCGCAAACATGCCCTATTGATCAATTGTTCGGTGGCACTGAACGTACTCGTCGGAGCATCTGGCCTAGCAATGGCGCAGACTGCTGCCCCCGCTACGCCTGCTGCCAATCCCCCTGCCGCGGCGCCTGCGACGCCGGCGCCAGCGGCGCCTGCTACAGCACCGGTGGCTTCAATGTCAGCCCCGCCTGCGGCGCCCGCGCCTGCCGCCCCCGAAGCTTCGGCAACGGCAGCGGCGCCTGCAGCGACGCCGCCTGCTGAACCACCGCCCGCTAGCTACTTCCGAATCGATCATGACTATCAGTTTGGTATCCAGCTATGGGCGGGAGCCACGCATCCGCTCGGAGGTGGCGTTGGCCTGTCCACTGACATTTACATCGACGAAGTCGCTGCGCCTTTATACAAGAGCGGCGCAGGTGGCCCGATTCCTGGCAGTTGGTACGGGGAGTTTGACATTGGTCCCGCATTCACATTTGGACCCTTGGCATTGACGCCAATGGTTGGTATCGGGTTCGATTGGGCCGCCAAGCACGTCAATGCCCTCAATGCCCCTCAGCTCTATACGATCCTCAACACCGACAGCATCTACTTCGAGTCGTGGATTTGGACTCTCATTTATTCCCCGTTCAAGGAGCAGCCGCTAGACAACTACTTTCACACTCGTGACTGGGTTCTGTACAAGCTATCTGGCATGGTGGCGCTAGGTCCGCAGATTGAGCTCTGGACCAATCTCTCGGACAAAAAATCAGGACACAAGGGCCTGACCTCGGTGCCTATCGGGCTTCACGCCGACATCGGCTACGGGACGGGGAACACGCTTGGTCTGTTCGTCGGCTACGAAGCGAACAAGTTCGGTCGTGACCTCCGTGATGGCAACGCTGCGGTTGGGCGCTTCACGTTCGTTCACAACTTCTAGTTTCAAACGGACGGCTCGCTTTCCTAGGGGAAGTGGGCCGTCTTGCTTCTGCTGTTTGCTCTTTCTCCCACTTGGCTGCGGACCCTACCGCTGCACGATTTTCGATGTCGACGCAACGCCACGACTTGCTTTGAGCTTTCGAGTGTTGGCTCGTTGGCCTAAGCAAGCTTCTGTCCGAGAACCGAACTAACCACGGGCGCGCTCTCGGCACCGGCGTCATCATTGGCCGCGCCGGAGCCGACATCCTGGCTGGTTCCGGTCCTCGATCGAATTCGAGGATCCTGTAGCGACTGGCAGCTCGTTCCAAGCAGGCGTCTATGTGCGGTGTTTTTGGGATCTTTGGCCATTCCGAGGCAGCCAATCTTACCTATCTTGGGCTTCACGCGCTTCAGCACCGTGGCCAAGAGAGCGCCGGGATCGTCACTAGTGACGGTGAACAGCTCTTCTTGCATCGGGGAATGGGGCACGTTATCGACGTTTTTCCGCCCGATCAGATCGATAAGCTCAAAGGCTCAATGGCCATTGGCCATGTGCGGTACTCGACGGCGGGCGGCTCACTACTGAAGAATGCACAACCTCTGGCCGTGGATTATGCCCGAGGCTCGATTGCCGTCGCGCACAACGGAAATCTGACCAACGCCGAAGCCTTGCGCGAGAAGCTGGAAGAACGCGGTAGTATTTTTCAGAGCCTAAGCGACACGGAAGTCATCGTTCACTTGGTGGCCATCAGCACGCAGCGCGCTGTGGAAGATCGAGTCGCCGACGCCTTGTCGTTGGTTCAAGGGGCATTTTCCTTGGTGTGTTTGACCGAGCAATCCTTGATTGCCGTGCGCGATGCGCACGGGATTCGACCGCTATGTCTTGGCGTATTGCCAGGGGAGCCGGACTGCTACGTCATTGCCAGCGAAGCCAGTTGTTTCGAGCTTATCGACGCAAAATTCGTGCGCGATGTGGAACCGGGCGAAATGGTGATCGTTGATCACCGCGGGCTGCGCTCCTCACATCCCTTTGGGGGAGAACGGTCACGTCACTGCATCTTCGAATACGTTTACTTCGCTCGACCCGACAGCGTCATCGATGGCGTCAGCGTCTACGAAGCGCGCAAGAACCTCGGTCGTAGCCTGGCTGATGAACACCCCGTTGACGCGGACGTCGTCATCGCGGTGCCAGATTCAGGCGTTCCGGCGACGATTGGATATGCAGAACGCGCGAAACTGCCGTTTGAGGTGGGGCTGGTTCGCAGTCATTACGTGGGCCGTACCTTCATCGAGCCGCAACAAAGCATCCGCCATTTCGGCGTGAAATTGAAGTTGGCTCCAGTGGCCGCTGTCTTGACCGGCAAACGGGTTGTTGTCGTCGATGACAGCATCGTTCGCGGCACGACCAGCCGCAAGATTGTCAAGATGCTCCGGGCGGCGGGCGCCCGAGAAATCCATATGCGCATCTCGAGCCCGCCGAACCAATGGCCCTGTTACTACGGAATCGACACGCCAACGCGCTCCGAACTCATTGCGTCTAGCCATAATCTGGCCGAGATCAACCAATACATAACCAGTGACACGCTCGAATATCTGTCACTCGACGGTATGCTCGACGCGGTCGTGCGTACGGGGAGCGGCAACAATGGCAGCTCGCATAGGCACCTAACGACGCTGAACGCGGCGCCGGCGTTGAGTCGGGAAAACTTCTGTGACGCGTGTTGGAGCGGCAACTACCCGATTCAATTCGTGCCGCACCCGCGCCACCGTCAGATGCGGCTGTTGGATACGTAGCAAGCGCGTCGAAACCTCAAGAACGACGCCAGGTCGTGGTTCGGGGCGTCTTAGTGCCGCAGCGACATCAAAAGGCAGCACTGCAAGTGAGTGGGACAAAATACGGTTGTCCGACCGTCTCGGAAATCCGTTCTCGGTAGACCACAGCCAAACCTACGCCACCTTTAGCCAGTGCCGGAAACTCGCAATCGAATTTAGTTTCAGCCAAAGTTTGCACAGTGGTCAATCCTGCGAAAGTCGGATCGTATATGGCGAAGCGCACTCCATAGTGATTGTACGTCGTCTGATCATCGGACCACGCAAGGGCAAAACGGTCGCCGAGGGAAAGCAAATTGGGATCTTTCGCAAAGGTGGCATTAGCATTAGAGGTAATCGCTTGGGCTCGATTTAACGACGTTGCCAGTCGCGTCAATGGAAGCCGCAAGTAGGGTACTACCTGGTCCTTCCGTGCTCCAGGCTGCAACGTAGCGATCCCCCACCCAGTCGGCAGTGTACTCGCTGGCTCCGCTTTCGGAGAGGTAAATCGAGCTTCCGACTGGGCTCATGTCAGCTCCCAGTAGCTGAGCCATTATCCGTCGCTGGAGTTGGGGTGAAAGGCTTGGGTCATTCCCTGTAATAAAGAGCAAGATATTGGAACTGGGGCCATGAAGCAAGATCGGCGAACGCGCGTCCAATCTCAGGTCGGTCAACGCGTGGGCATTGCCTACGCGTTGACCCTCTTTCGAGACCATTTGACCATAGACTTGAAATGGCGAGTTTCCACCGTTGTCATCTGCCCATGCGGTCCAATAATTGACGCCGTCCCAAGCCAGTGAGGGGCTAATTGAAAAGCCCGAGCTGTTCGTAATGCGAACATCAGGTCCCACTTTTTTTCCATTGACGTCTAGCTGATTGAAGTAGATGTCATACGCCCTGTCTCCGTGAACCTCCCATGCGCTCGCGAAGACAGAGCCGGTCCAAATCAACGGCCCGCCGAAACCGTTTTGGGCAGTTTGCGATACGTTTGTAATGGGAACGACCCGGTTCCCGAAACTATCGTAGCCCGTGAAATAGCCCTGGTTGTCGGATTGACTCTTGTCGCCCGTGAAGGTGAGGCCAAAATAGCTGCCGTTGTAAGCGAGACCGTCGAGACCCGCTTCCGTGAAAGTGCTGTCCGTCACTTGAACCCGGTAACCTGAGGGGCTATACGAGTAGACGCCATTATCGACTATGCCATCGCAATTGTTGTCAAGGCCGTCGCAAATCTCTGGGGCTCCGGGATACACGCTTGCATTTGAGTCATTGCAGTCATTCCCACAGGACCCCGGTGCTCCAGCTTGAGTGCCCGGTAGGGGCCCGTAGAAACCGTCGCCGTCGTTGTCGTGAACTTTCAGTGGAAAGTAGCAATTACCCGTTGGGGGATCGCACAAATCGGATGTACAGGGGTTGGCGTCGTCACAGGTCTTCGTCTCAACCGTGTGGCAATAACCCTCGACGCAGGCTTTCGTGACGCAGAGGTTTCCATCAAAGCAATCGCCACTTTGATTGCACGCTATCAAAGGCCCCGTCCCGTCGCCTTCAGGTATTGCAGAGCGTCCGCCACATTGGCATAGCAAGAGCGAACTCGACCCGATTGCGACAAGCCCCAAAAACCTTCGTACTACGAGCATGTGCCCACTCCGGCCACGTCTATCGGATCGCAACGCATGCCGGGCGAGCAAGTGCTAGGGTCCGAAGTGGAGCACATTTTCTGGCATTCGGTGGCGTTAGAAGTCACAACACACACGAAGCCCGAAGCGCAGTCGGTGACTTTGCCACAGTAGTCCGATTGAGTTCCGCTGCCTGCCCTGGCGCAAACATAAGAGTATTGTTCCGGCTGGCAGGGGTCGCTCGTTGACGAAATTGCTGGATAGCACCCTTGCCCAGCGGGGCACCCTGACACGGACGAGAACAAGTTGCATTGCTCAATGACAGGCGGTAACGCAGCATCGGGGCAACCGGTTGCCGTGTACGTCGAGTAGTTCTGGCCGCCAGCGCTCGTCCCGCCGGTGCCTGGATTCCACTCGCCTCCGGAACCACTGAAGCCGCCAAAGGAAGCGTTCCCTCCAGTACCTTGTGTGCCGCCGAAGTCCTCAGTTGAACCACCGCAGCCTAAGAGGATTAGACCGAGACTTGCCAGCCTCCGGGCTCTCATGGCCGGAATATACCAAAGCGGAGCGATAGCGCCCACCCAGACTGCTGTGGTAATAGCGAAATCCCATGCAAATTCAGCATGTCTTCGTCTTCATGGGGCTACTGACTCTGGCCTGTCGTCAGCCCGACCGGCGGTCGCAAGTTGGCTCGACCGCTGTCGCGGCTACCAACATTCCAACCCAGGATCAACGTTCGCCGCAGGCGACGGCCCGCCGCCCGACGGCCCCAGAGCCACCAGGCAAGCCTGATCGAGAGGCGACCGCGGAGGCAAATGGATCGCCCTTGCGAAATGCGCCTAGCGAGACGGACGCGACGCACAAGTCCGCATGCGTGGTTCCGATGCCCGAAAATCCCTTGCCACAAGCGACGGCCGCGGCCCGCTGCCCAGCGGCACCCGAGCCAACGGGCAAGCTTGACCGGGGCCAGATCCGATTTGACGACGCGCCGTCGCGACCGACCATCGAAGTCGAAGTGGCTCGCACCGATGAGTCACGGCAGCGCGGGCTAATGTATCGTAAAAAGCTCGCTTCCGAGTCAGGCATGCTGTTCGTTTGGGACGATGAATCCTTCAGAGCATTTTGGATGCGCAACACGTGCATTCCGTTGGACATGCTGTTCATCTCCAATGACAAGACAATCGTTGGCGTGCAGGAGCAAGTGCCCGTTCTCAACGAGGAGCCACGAGGTGTGCCATGTCCCGCTGCCTATGTGCTCGAAGTCAACGCGGGTTGGGTGCGCGGACACAAAGTGGCCCCCGGACAACATTTGACGATATCGATCCCTTGATGCGAAAGGATTACCGCATGTCGAGCCGTTGGCTAACCCAGGCATTCTCGATTCTAGCGACCTTATCCGCTGCGACACTTGCCGTTGATTGTCGCGACCGCGTCCCGCCGCCAGGTGAAGAGACGCCAAGCCTTCAACCGTCGGCAGGGCCAACCGCTACCACGGCTGGCCTCAGTTCGTCGTCCGCAGCCGAATCGAGCGCTTCATCGACGTCGAGCGCCGCGGCCGCAAGTTCGCCCACAGCGTCCGTGACCGCAGGGCCTTCGAGCCCGCAGGTTGGAGGCGATCCCGCACAGGGAAAATTCACGTTGGATGAAGCCACGAAAGGACTCAAACCCAAAGGGAAGTTGTGGGCTGAGCTCGACATTGACAAGGGCAAACTTCGTTGTGAACTGTATCCCGACAAGGCCCCGATGGCCGTGGCGAATTTCGTAGGCTTGGCGCGCGGGCTGCGGCCGTTCAAAGATCCGAAGACATCGGAGTGGGTCAAACGCCCCGCCTACGACGGAACGGGGTTTCATCGAATCATCAAGGGCTTCATGATTCAAGGCGGGGACCCGGTGGGAACGGGAGCCGGCGAGCCAGGCTACGTATTTGCCGATGAGGTGTGGCCCGGAGCGACGCATGATCGACGCGGGCTGCTGTGTATGGCCAACCGGGGGCCGAATACGAACGGAATGCAGTTCTTCATTCTCGATGCGGCCGCCAAACATCTAGATTCCGAGCTACACGATCTTTGGGCCAGTGTGTCGCCTGATTCCGTCATTGAGACACTTGCTAACACCGAGGTAAGGGGTGACCGGGCGGTAAAACCACCGAAAATCAAAAAGGTCACGATTGTGCGCAAGTAGCTCAGGGTTGCCAACGCGTTCATAGATTACCTTCTGAGTTCCGATCAATGAAGTAGCAGTCCTGCCACCGCCTTGTCGCTGGAATGTCAATCGCGCCGAACAATGCTTTGACTGGCTTCGATGTAGTAGCAGGCGTTAAAGGCCATCCTTTGGAAGGTTATGGCGCCAAAGAGATTCACCGCCAGCGCCCAAGCGGCGGCGAGCTTGAAAAGGTTTCCGAAGCGCGCAAACCCTATGGCAAGCAGCGCGAACAGCCACGGAGAATAGTCGTTGGAAAACCGCTGCCCAAACTGGACCCAGCCACTGTTTTGGTACAGCAACGATGGCAGTGCCGTGGCAACCAACGTAGTGTACAAGGCAACATGGAGCGGACTGTGCCGTTTCGGCCATAGCAGCCAGAGGTAGAATGGTGAAGTAAGCCACAGCGCCAGGCCATGCCCATTGATCTGAAATAGCGCCGCCCGCTTGCCGTGACCGACGTACGGCAAACTGGTCAGCATGATGCCAAGGTTCCTAGCCAAGTAGTGATAGTCGAACATCCCCCACTTGGCGATCCGACCTTGCCAGGCTATCTGGAGAAATCGGTATCCAACCTCGAATGGATTGTGAAAGCGCGCCCAATTGTACCAGCAAAGGAGCAGGACCGCGCCGACGCAAGGAAGTGCAAATGGCAAAAGTCGTTTGGCAAACTGTCGCCAATCACAGTCCCAGTAGCCAGACGCTTTGGCTTTGCGTGTGGTCCGTACCGTTTCGAGCACGAAGAACATCGCAGCCAACCCAAGATGCGTGCGAGTCCCCAGCGCGGCGCACAAGGCTAGCCCAGCGTAGAGTGGGTTTTGCGCTCCGATTGACGCCCATAGAAAGTAGATGATGGCTGTCGTTGCCACGATGTGACTGGCAAACCAGACCGTGCCTTGCACCGACGTGAAGAAGTAGACCGTGCCGAAGGCAAATAAACCCGACAAGGCGAGCGCAGTAGACTCACGGATCTGCGACAGCTCGAGTCGCCGCATGCGCTGCAAGGCCAAGAATAGCCCGGCGGGGGCCAGCCCCGCGAGCGACAGGAAGACTAGGCCGTCCTTGACCTGATCCACCCGTCCAATGAGCGCGACCACCGGAACCAGAAGCAGCGCCGGGAACGGCGGAAATACTACGTACCAGCGGTTCTCGAACAATGCGAAGTCATTGCCGCCAGCATACGCTGGGGGGCGCGCATCCAGGTACATTCGGCCGTGGACAAAAGCATCCGCAAGCCAAACGAAATGGTTGTGCGGCGTATGCTTGTTCCACAAGGCGCTTGACGCGCACAAGGCAAACATCAACGTGACTGCTGCGTACAGCAGCGCAGCTACCCGCAGGTCTCGGTGACTGGGCTTGCATGACGCTTGCTGCATAGAAAACACTCGAAGCAACTGCCGTATCCTCGGACAATTGCGATCGGGGGCAGACTACGCTAACCTCGTCACCGATTGATCGCGAAAACATTTGTTGTTCCGCTGGCTGACCTTGAGCGCGGACCGAAGCAGGTTGTTTGGCTACTTGAGCGTGACTGGCTCGACGCAGCATTGGATCAGACCGAAGCCGTATCGCGCGGTTCAGGCACAGTGGATGTTACGCTCTGCAAGGACGGACGACAGGTGATCGTCAAAGGCCGCGTCAAAGCGCCCTTGACCATGCCTTGCGCGCGCACACTTGACCCGGTCGAAATCAATGTGGACGCGGAGTTGCTGCTCTTGCTGTCTCCGGCTCCGCCGCGTGAGCCGCCAACCAAGATTTCCAAAAAAAGGAATCCGGCAAGACATAGCCAAGTTGGCACCAAGGGCCAGGAGCACGCGATTGGCCGGTTGGCCAAGGAGCGAACTTTGTCCGAGGAAGACTCGGCGCAGGATTTCTACTCTGGAGATGAAATCGTACTCGATGCGTTCGTGCGAGAATTGATTCTCCTTGAGCTTCCCATGTTTCCTTTGCGTTCGGACTTGCGCGCGATGGATAACCCCGCTATCCCGGGGCCACCGGATCAGGCCCCAGTTGGCGCCGGTATTCGGATTGACCCGCGGCTTGCTCCGTTAGCCGAAATTGCGGGTCGTCTGAAGTGCGACACGAAGGAGTAGAGCCAAGTGGCAGTACCGAAGCGACGCAAGTCAAGCAGCAAACGCGATATGCGACGCGCCCAGCACGACAAAGTTGTGGCACCCAACGTAATCCCCTGTCCAAACTGTTCGGCACCCATGATATCGCATCGGATTTGTCCCTCATGTGGACAGTACAAGGGCAAGACGGTGAAGCCGGCCAAAGCGGCGGACTAACACCATTGACTGCCGCGATGTACGGTATTCGACTCAACCGACGGGACTTCGAATGGCCACGCGCTTCGACTCCAACGGCTGTGTCCTTATGCCGGCCCCATGACGACCCTTGAGCCATGGGTGTCAAGGTTCGCGGCAGAACCAGTGATTTGAATGATGTCAGTATCCATCGACAGTTGGCCCCGTAGTCGTATTGCAGGGACGGGTTCCTACGTGCCCGAGCGCGTGGTCACGAACCACGATCTCGCCGAATGGGTTGATACCTCGGACGAATGGATTAAAAAGCGTGTCGGCATTCGCGAAAGGCGTTATGCAGCCGACGGGCAAGCCAGCAGCGACATGGCAGCGGAAGCCGGTCGACGTGCACTCGAGGCGGCTGGCCTCTCTGCGGCTGACGTTGACATGATTGTAGTGGGGACGATCACCGGCGATATGCCACTTCCCGCCTGCGCCGCGTTTGTGCAGCAGAAACTGGGGTGTCGGGACGTTCCTTCTTTTGACGTTGCCGCTGCGTGCGCTGGATTTCCTGTTTGCTTTTTCCGTGGGCGATTCATTCATTCGCACGGGTGCTGCACGTCATGTCCTGGCTATTGGCGTCGAGGCACTAACGAAAATCACGAACTTCAAGGATCGCAATACCTGCGTTCTCTTTGGTGACGGGGCTGGTGCAGTCGTGTTGTCTCGAACAGACAATGCCGACAATGGATTCTTGCTGTCGCTGAACATGTTTACCGATGCCACATGGACGGACATCCTGAATGTCCCAGCGGGTGGCAGCAAAGAACCGATGACCCACGAAGCCTTGGATGCACAGCGAAACAAGATCTACATGAACGGGCAAGAGGTGTTTCGCCTCGCGGTGCGCAAAATGACCAGCTCATCGCAAGCGGTCATCACGCAGTCGGGCTTGACACCCGAGCAAGTCGACTGGGTTGTCCCGCACCAAGCCAACTTGAGGATCTTGAATCAAATCGCGGCTAGGCTGGGCATACCGTACGAACGTTTCGTGCTAAACATCGACGTGAGAGGAAACACTTCGAGCGCTTCCGTTCCCATTGCTCTCGATGAAGCCGTGGCCGATGGGCGCATCAAGCCAGGACACACGGTGCTGATGTGCGCCCTTGGCGCCGGCATATCGTGGGGCAGCGCGTTAGTCCGCATGTAACCATCGTTCGAGGAGAAACAAGGCGTGTCAATTGCGTGGCTATTCCCAGGTCAGGGTTCCCAAACAGTCGGAATGGGCAAATCGCTGTTTGACGAATCACTGTCGGCAAGAGAAATCTTTCAGCGTGCCGACGAATCTCTCGGCTGGTCAATTTCGAAACTGTGTTTTGAGGGGCCAAGTAACGAGCTGCTTCAGACAGCCAATGCTCAACCCGCAATTCTAACGACGAGCATCGCAGCACTGGCCGCGCTGCGCGAAGCCTACCCAGAGGTCGAAAACCCAGACTTCGTTGCAGGACATTCACTGGGCGAATACAGCGCCCTGGTTGCGGCGGGCGCTTTGGCGCTGGAGGATGCAGTTCGAGTCGTCAATCTCCGAGGCAAAGCTATGCAGGAAGCAGTGCCGCTTGGGTACGGAGCCATGGCGGCCGTTATTGGCGGATCCGCGGAGATCGTGAGAGAGATCTGTGAACGCGTGTCCGAAAACGAGATCGTGTCATGTGCCAATTTCAATGCTCCAGGCCAGATCGTAATCGGCGGGCATTGTGCCGCCGTTGAACGCGCTCGTGCTGCCGCGATCGCTGCGGGTCTGAAAGTAATCATGCTGAAGGTGAGCGCCCCCTTCCATTGCTCATTGATGGCCCCCGCTGCACGCGCCGTGCGCGAGGCGCTGCGGACCGTGCCGCTGGTTGATCCGCAAGTGCCAGTAATCACGAATGTCGAGGCGCAACCCCACAAACGCGCTGACGCGCTCGCGGACTCACTTGTTCGGCAGGTGGACAGCCCCGTACTCTGGGAACAGTCCATTCGACGCATGGCAGATGCGGGGGTGGTCAAGGCTTTCGAGATTGGTCCCGGAAATGTGTTGGCGGGGCTAGTTCAGCGCATCGACAAGCGGATTGTTGTGCACGGCGTCAATTCTCCGAAAGGCGTCTCAACAGCTGGCCAATTCTTGAAACGACACGGCCAATTCCGGGG
The DNA here is from genome assembly GCA_963811985.1 of uncultured delta proteobacterium. Lineage (GTDB taxonomy): Bacteria > Myxococcota_A > Polyangia > Polyangiales > Polyangiaceae > FEN-1139. Next base: position 163,789 of record CAWEUH010000040.1, on the reverse strand, counting down.
AGTTTGTGCAGATGCAACTTAGCAAATAGCGAGATTTTGCTCCCAATCTGGCTGCGAATGTCTTTTCGCAGGCGTAAACTACCGCGCAGCAGAACTGGCTATTGCGATTTCTAGTGTCCCAATCCGGGGCCGTGCTAAACACCGGCCGGTTAAGCGTATCGACTACTAGGATTGGGCCGTTATCTCACTGGCAATCAATTGTTCAACATGTCGTCCATAGTCAGACGAAATACATGAAAGCCGCTAGCGGCGGTTTTCGCGGAGGCATCATGGCGGAAGGGCGTAATATAGAAGCCGAAGTAAAACGAATCATCAAAGAACAGCTTGATGTAGACGAAGCAGACATCAAACCCGAGTCTTCGTTCATTGACGATTTGGGTGCTGATTCGTTGGGCTTGGTAGAATTGGTATTGGCGTTCGAAGAAGCATTCGAACTGGATATTCCAGATGAGGACACGGAGAAGATCAAGACCGTTCAAGACGCGATTGACTACATCCAGAAACACTCGGGCAGCTAGTTTGGGGAACTTCATCACGAGCGGCTGATCAAGAGGTTTCAGGTTCAAGTATGGAGCGCGTCGTCGTTACCGGATTAGGCATGGTTACCCCTTTGGGGCTCGACACCGAATCGACCTGGCAGGCATTGATCGCCGGCAAGAGTGGCGTTTCGGGCATAACGCTTTTTCCGGTAACGGACGAGTACCCCACTCGAATTGCAGCTGAAGTCAAGAACTTTGAGCCAACTCGCTTCATGGAAAGGAAGAAACTCAAAGAAGTCACGCGGTTCATTCCCTTCGCACTGGCGGCGACTCAGATGGCGCTTGAACACTCCGGTTTGGAGCTGACCGACGCCGTAAAGGAGCAGATGGGCGTATTTATCGGTGTTGGCCTCGGTGGCTTGGAAGGCCTTGAGGAGTGCTCAGTCCTTTGTCACACGAAGGGTCCCAAGCGAGTCAGTCCGTATTTCATCCCATCACTCATCGCAAACATGGCTGCTGGGCAGGTGTCAATCAAGTATGGACTCAGGGGGCCAAGCCTCGCGCACACGAGTGCCTGTGCCTCGAGCGCGCATGCCATCGGTGAGGCATTCCGCTGGATTCAGTATGGTCGAACACCCTTCATGTTGGCAGGCGGCGCGGAAGCGACGATTACCAGAATTGGCATATCTGGTTTTGCTGCCATGTTTGCCTTGAGTCGTCGCAATGACGATCCAGAAAGAGCGAGTCGACCCTGGGATCGTGGGCGTGACGGTTTCGTGTGCGGTGAAGGCGGCGCCACACTGGTGCTTGAATCGCTGAGCCACGCAAAAGCTCGTGGTGCGCGGATCCTGGCGGAAATCAAGGGGTACGGTACGACGTGCGATGCATACCACATCACGAAACCGGTCCCTGATGGCGTCGGAGCCATGCGTGCCATGCAACTCGCTCTCGATGACGCAAAGCTTTCGGCGGACTCGGTTGACTACGTTAATGCCCATGGCACCTCAACGCCCGCGGGGGACACGGAAGAAGCCAAAGCTATCGCGCGAATCTACGGCGATCACGCTACGAGCAAGCGCTTGTGGGTTAGTTCCACCAAGTCAATGATGGGACATTTACTTGGCGCTGCCGGCGCGGTGGAGGCTTCCGTCTGCATAAAATCCATCGAGACCGCTGCAGTGCCGCCGACCATTAATCTGGACGATCCTGATGACGATTGTCCCATCGATTGTGTTCCACATCACGCCAGAAACCGGAACGTCCGCCATACGATGACCAATTCATTTGGTTTTGGCGGCACCAACGTGTCGTTGGTGATATCCGCGTTCGACGCATGAGAACGCGCCGGCGCGTGAGAGAACCTTGTAAGTATGGAATGTCCGTTTTGTCGTCAACTAGACAGTCGAGTGTTGGACTCAAGGTTGGCTGCCGGCGGAACGGCAACGTGGCGGCGGCGCGAGTGCGACGGATGTAATCGCCGGTTCACAACTTACGAACGGGTGGAGCATACGCTGCCCACGGTAGTCAAGAAGAACGGCCAGCGACAACCCTTCGATAGGCTGAAGATTCTTCGTGGCCTGCAAATTGCTTGCAACAAGAGACCCGTGTCCGCCGATACGCTCGAGGAACAGGCCGCTGCCGTCGAACGTGAGCTGGCGGCATCGGGGGAAAAAGAGGTAAGCTCACTTACCATAGGCGAGCGCGTCATGGATCGCATTAAGGGTTTGGATGAGGTGGCCTACGTCCGATTCTCGAGTGTCTATCGTTCATTTCGCGACATCGACGAGTTCATGGCTGAAATGAGCAAACTCGTGCGATCTCGCAATATGGATTAGGCGCATGTCCGACGACCATACCCCCATGATGGCCCGCGCCATTGAACTGGCAAGGTTTGGCGATCCGTCGCCAAACCCCCATGTGGGCTGTGTCGTGGTCCAGGGCGACGCCATTGTGGGTGAAGGCTATCATGAAGCTGCAGGGCATGATCACGCTGAGATAGTGGCGATTCAAGCAGCTGGGGGTCGAGCCAATGGTTCAACGCTCTATGTAACGCTTGAACCCTGCAACCACGTAGGCAAGACGCCGCCATGTGTGGATTCAATTCTCGGGGCTGGGATAAAGAAAGTTGTCGTTGGTTGCCGTGACCCGAATCCAAATGTTCGTGGTGGGGGTCTTGAACGCCTTCGCGACGCGGGCGTGGATACAATTGTCGGAGTGCTCGAGAACGAGACAAAGACGCTGATCAGGCCTTGGGCCAAGTATGTCATGTCGGGACTTTCGTATCTGTCGCTCAAGCTTGCCGTTTCTCTTGACGGTCGAATCGCCACGCGAACGGGCGCCTCAAAGTGGATTACCTGCCCGCAATCGCGTGCAAGAGTACAAGAACTGCGTGTCAGTCACGATGCGGTCATGGTTGGGATCAATACGGTGAGCACCGACGATCCACGCCTCACGGTGCGTGACGTACCCGGTCGCGATCCAATTCGTGTGGTAGTTGACTCGAAATTGCGGCTGCCCATGACAAGTCAATTGGTAACATCAGCGCACGAGATTCCAACTTGTGTCGTGACGACAGTCGAATCCTCTCGCTCGACCGGAGAGAGTCTTGAAGCGGCCGGTGTCAACGTAATCCGCGTTCCCGCGACGGCGGAAGGTCGCTGCGATATGCAAACCGCTCTGAGTGAATTGGCGGCGCGCGAAGTCGTCAGCGTGTTGTGCGAGGGGGGTGCCGAGCTTGCCGGAAGCCTGTTGGCGGCTGGGCTCGTTGACGAGATGCATGTATTTGTTGCGCCGCTGTTGTTGGGTCCGCGAGGTCGTCCGGGAGCGGTTGACTGGGCAGGGCCCGAGAGCCCGAGTGAAGCGCCGCACATCGAGAACCCTAAGTGGGAGCTCTGTGGGGCGGATGCTTATGTTTCGGGCCCCCTTGCGTACCCGAAACGCGCCGTTCGTCCAAACAGTACGAGCTGAAGTCGGCATGATTTGCCGAACAAACAACGCATGTCATAGTAATGGGTTGATGGCGCTGCTAGAGATTCTCACCTACCCTGACCCGAAACTAAGGGAAGTCGCAAAGCCAGTGAGTGTGGTGGACGATGCAATTCGCACGATCGTCGACGACATGGCAGAAACGATGTACGCGGCGCCTGGAGTGGGTCTTGCCGCAACGCAAGTCGGTATTGCTCTCAGGATCTTCGTGATTGATACCGCTGCTGAGGGCGAACAGAGCGATTTGCGTGTGTTCATCAATCCGCAGATTCTCGAGCGGCGGGGAAAGCACATGTGGCGCGAAGGTTGCTTATCCTTCCCTGACGTGGCTGAGGAAGTCAAACGTGCCGAGTCGGTGCGAGTGCGCGCACTCGATCGAGATGGTCGAGAGTTCGAACTTGAGGCTGACGGTCTACTGGCAGTCGTAATACAGCATGAAGCGGATCATTTGGACGGAATTCTGATGATCGATCAAGTTAGCTCGTTTGCGCGACGTCGGATTGGACGGAAACTGGCAAGTCGGGTGCGCGCCAGTGTGTGATGGCCGCTAACGAGAAGGGCTTCGGCCAAATAGGTTGGTGTCGAATGGCACGCCGCGGGCCAAAAGTTCCTCGACGACACGAGGAACAGTTCCCGCCCCTTTGAAGGTACCTTCTACGACGTCGCTGCTACCCCCTGATGTTGTCACGAACGTAAAGACGTCATCGACTTCGATTTCCTCGCTTGTCACGCGGCCTACCTCTGCAAGTCTGACAACTCGTTGGCGTCCGTCGCGATAACGAATGACTTCCAAGACAAGATCGAAGGCTCCGGCGACCAACCGGCGCGCGACGTCTACGGACAAAGCAGGGCGCTCGGCGCAGACATCCAATGTGAGGCGCGAAAGCGCCGACTCGATTGAACGTCCCGGGCACGCGACGATGGCGCCAGTGCCGCCACTGCCAAGCAGATCGATTGTCGAGGCTGTCATCTCAGGCTCCTCGAGCGCGACGACGATGTGGGAGGTAGCGATCCGTCCCGCAGCCTTTGCAATCGAGGGTACGTCGCTGGAACCAAGAAGGGACCATCGAAGCGTCGAGACGTTTGCGCTGGATGAACCCAGGTCTTCGCCGCCTTCCAGGATCAACAGGGGGCCTTCCGCGACGGTAGATATCAACGCGCCCGTAATTGCGCCAAGCTCTGCATCCCGCGGACCGACGACCAAGATTCGCAGGCGCGCCGCCACCGCCTGTTGGAAGAATGATGCGATGGCCCGGCTAATCGCACCCGCACGTACGATTGTTTGCATCGTTGTTGCGGCCGTTCGCGGTCGACGTAGCACCAATGACGGACCGTCAATCCCGAGAGGTGGCAACACCGCACACAACAAGATTCCACCAGCGAGGCGTCGTTCGATGTGCGATTCTTCGGGACGCACCGGGCACGCGGAGCGCTGGCAAAGCCGATAGATGATTCTTTCCAGCGAATTGTGAGAGGCGAATCCAAGATCCGAAGTCTCGATCTGACCGCCCTTTCGTGCCAGAACCTGATCAAATCGTGGCACAATGATGTCTGTTATCGCCGGGTCTTCCAACAGTCGGGACAATGGACCCAGATCAAGCAATTCATTGCGCGCAATCAAGCGAAGCCGTTCGGCTTGAGCACCCGCGGGAACGTGTCCTTCGCTGACCAACTGTGCGAGTCGCTCATCGAGCCGCTGCTCAATGTTATCGCGTTCGTCTGGGGTCTCGCGGCTCAACGTGTCGGTACGGTGCTCTGCTCGAAGAATGCCGTCCACCAGGGAACCGAGTAAGCTGCTAGCCTCGACTTCCTTGCTGGAAATCCCGCTGGTACTTGCGCCGGACAAGAGCGCTTCTGTTCGAACGGTTCGCCCGGCCAAGCTGCCATTTCGGTTGTTTGACGCTGAAAGGGCGGCACTCAACGAAAGCTTCCCCGTTGACTGATCGGACCACGATGGCTGCGTGCCAAGCCGACCTTGCGACGTGTTGCGCGGCATCTCGGCAGATCGGCTAGCGCCGTCGTCATCGGTAATGCGCTGATTCGACAGTTTCACTAGATCGATTTCGTTGCTCGAGCTGTTTTCCGACTGAGCCGCGGACTGTTCACCGGTTCGGCCTGCGACGACTGGCTCTTCACCAGATTCGATTCTCAGAACGAAATCGCCTATGTAGATGCGATCGCCTTCATTGATGACAGTTGCCTGCTGAATGCGACGACGGTTGACGTACGTCCCGTTCGTACTGTTCAAGTCCGTAACAATAAAACGTCCGTCCCGGAAAAACAGCTTCGCGTGTTGCTTGGACACGTTGCCTTTGGGAAGAAGCAAGTCATTGCCTTGGACTCGACCTACGCTGAGTTCGGCGACGGTGAACAGTTCTCGTCGTTCGGCACCCCCTTTCTCACTTATGACTATAGTGAACGACGGACTGTTGAGCTGCATCGGCGTTGCCACCATTCAGACTATCCGCAATGGGTTGTCCGACACTCTCCACCCGTCAACCGCCTACTAGATTGATCGAGACAGGGCGCGCCGGCATCCAACTATTAGCACCCCTCGATAGGCGGACGAAACAACGTCGATTTCCAATCTCAAGAGAGCCCGAGCAAGTAGGTAGTCCAACCAGCCGACCGCCATTCGTGCTGTGACCTGGGGTTTGGGAACATTTCGCACGCCACACGCACGAACACGCCGCCGCGCAGATGCGTATCAACGCAACTCGTTGGGGCCTACTCGGCTTGGGTATCGGCGCCCTGTTTTCGCACGTCCGTAGTCAGAAGCGCCAGGAGCTCTCCAGCCAGCGCCATCACGTCGGATTCACTAAAGCCGCTTGTGCGCAATTCGCGATATATGCTCTTGGCAAATATCGAAACTGAACGTTGATCATGCTGGGTTGGGAATCCTTCAATCATCGGATAGGTCATAGGGCTTGGCCGAGGACGCTCAACGCATGCATTTTTAGGGCCATAGTCGAAGGATGAGCTGTCCTAAAATAACCTAGTGTATTCAATAAGTTATAGCGTCAAGAACCACCGGAGCGAATGGCTGTTCACACTTCAACGCGAATAAAACGTAGCATGCCTGGTGCGCACGGGGAACTCAACGGCGGGGCCTCTGAGATCTTGAGAACTGCCGCTTGAGTGAAGGTGCTGGATGGAACCGCCCATTGGCCAGTTGTTGCTGCAAACTGTCCTTCGGCACGACAGCGAATCTACCATTCCGTTTGTGGGAACCCGCGAGAGCCGCCCCGGCCCCAAGAAGGTCAGAAGGCTGCCAATCGGCAGTCAGCGTACTTGCCAATTTGTGCAGAGCATTGATTATTCCTGGCGAGAGTTGTTCGAGAAGGCTGACGTCGTCAGCGAAGGCGCCATACGCGAGGAGGCCGATGGCCCCGTGTACTATGGGTCTACGAGTGTGTTGCTGGCGACATCTCTGTACGGTGGGGAATATCCAAAAGCCGATCGAGATACGCTCATGCAACTCATCGCGGCCGATCCTCACGCGCGAGTTCGTGCTGTCAGAATCGCATGCCTAGAAGCCCAACTGAGAGCTCGCCGATCAATTGGTGTGGTGCGGGCAGAATTGACGATACGTCTCGACCCTCGGGGAGTCAGAGTCGATATTGATGTCGAGGCACATGCCACACTGGATCTGGGCTCGACAGACCACAGCGCGGTGGGTACCCATCACGATGACCACTAGTCGGTCGGGGGCAATAGCTCGTCAGCCAGAACTGTGATTCGGTGTCAAGCCAAACCGCTCCGCTCCGGTGTGGTTTGAGTACAATCCCGTCCAGTGCTGAACGTTCGCACCGCTCACAAAAATGCGAGCGACTCTGGGGCGATCAGATATCCAAACCAAGATGGCTTGCAAAAGGGTCTGTTTGGTGCGAAAGGAATCGGCCTACCAGACCGCTTGACAGCCAGGAGCGTACCAGTTGAGTCTGTACGTTAGTTGGTCCCATTTGAATTGATAGCAACGGCCAGCCACTATGGGTCGCAACAATCGTCATGACGCGAACGTAATACACGTAGTTTTCGGACCCGGAGGCGGACGTGTTCATTCGGAAGTGCCGGTTCGCGGCAGTGTGAGTGAATCGCCATTGGGCGCCAAAGAGCCACTCACGGACCTATTTACTTGTGGCGAAATATCAAGATTGCTCGGAATGTCCGCGACTCGTCTTCGGTCGCTTGATCGCTCCGGCGTCGTCACGCCTTCCGGCCGTCGAAAGGGACGCCGCGCGTACACCTTCCAAGATCTGATCGCCTTGCGCGCGACCCAAACACTTCTCGATCGTCGTGTCCGGTTGCGCGATGTCTCGCGCGCCATTGAGGCGCTCAAGCGTTCGCTTCCGCGCGTCACTCGTCCTCTGGCGGAGCTGAGGGTAATGTCCGACGGGCGTCGAGTGGTCGTGCGAAGTCATGATGGCACTTCGTACGAACCGCTGACTGGACAATTGGTTTTGGATCTAGAGGTCAGGTCACTTCGCGATGATGTGGTTCGCGTGTTGCGGCCATCTGCCGGCAGAGAGCGGGCACGAACAGCCTATGAACTGTACTTGCGTGCCAGCCAACTGGATGAAAATCTTGCGACGATGGCTGAGGCAGCGCGCTTGTATGAAGAGGCCATCCAGATTGATCCCTGGCTGGCAATCGCCTACACGAACTTGGGCAATATTCGATTTCGCAGCAATGACCCCGATGGCGCGGAGTGCCTCTATCGCAAAGCGCTGGATATGGATCCCAATCAACCCGAAGCGCAATACAACTTGGGCTACGTTATGCTTGAGCGTGGCTTGCCTGAATCGGCAATACCTCTGTTCGAGGGAGCATTAGCAGCCGATCCAAAGTTTTCAGACGCATACTTCAACTTGGCGATGGCGCTCGAGGAAGTGGGTGAGTCCAATCGCGCGCAGGCCTATTGGCGAAGTTACATCGCCTTGGAGCCCACCGGTGCCTGGACGGAAATAGCGCGACGTCACCTGTGAACCCTAAGTCTACCTGAGCCCCTATGACGGAACGAACAACGGGTGCCATGCAACAGGTTGGGCTACCGCAGAGCCCACACTCCGCTGGTCCACGGGGGCAACCGGGCTTGGTGCTGCTGTATGCCGAGGAGTCCGCGTCACTTCCGGGGGCATGGACTTTTTCCCAGGAGCGAACCACCATTGGGCGCGACGATTCAGCGGATCTGCGCTTGCCAATTGCCGCCGTGTCGCGTGCACATGCGGAAATAGTTTGGGACGAAAGCCGCTGGCTTGTGCGTGACATGGGTAGTCGCAATGGAACCCTGCTTGACGGGCATCCCGTCACACAGGCGGTTCTGGAACGCGGCGCGGAGTTGAGAATTGGCGACGGCGTTTTGAAGTTCCTCGATTTCGAAGCGTCCAACTACTGCCCGTATTTGTTGGATGGAAACGTAACGGGTCAGCAACGGCTCGCCGAAAACACCGATCTGGTCGGCGGCTACCAAATGGACTGCATTGCCGCGGAACTGGCGCACATAGCACCCACCAATCTGAGCGTTGTGTTGTTGGGTGAGAGCGGCACTGGTAAGGAGGTTGCCGCCCGAGAATTGCACCGCAACAGCGGGCGCAGAGGCGCGTTTCAAGCCGTCAATTGTGCGGCGATTCCGGCCACACTTCTGGAAAGCGAGCTCTTCGGTTACAAGCGAGGCGCATTTTCGGGCGCCGATCGAGACAAGCCTGGCTTAGTTCGCTTGGCGGACCAGGGGACTTTGCTACTCGATGAAATCGGTGATATGCCGCTCGAAGCACAGGCGAAGTTGTTGCGGGTCCTGCAGTCGAGAGAAGTCTACCCACTAGGAGCGACGGCTCCCGAACGCGTTGACATTCGGGTCGTGTGCGCAACGCATCGCGATCTGCAACGGCTAATCCAGCTGGAAAAGTTCCGCGACGATTTGTACGCGCGCCTGAATGAATACCAATTACGACTGCCCCCGCTTCGCGACAGAAAAGAAGACGTCTTCCAGCTGACGCGCTCATTCCTGAAGCGCCACGGTCGCTCTGAGCTAAAGCTGTCATTCGGTTTCGCGCTTGGACTGGTCAGTTATGACTGGCCCTACAACGTTCGTGAACTGGAAGGTTGTATCAAGAGGTGTTTGGCGCTCTGCGAAGGCCCGATCATTGAGGAGTCATCGCTTCCAGAACCCATCAAGGATCTCATGGCTGACTACGGACGGCCGCTGACGCGAACCGAGCACACAGTTCAAGGTAGCTCGTTCGATGTGGCCCGAGGCACTCGAAGCTCCGCTCCAACCGACGCGGAACTTCGCGCCTTACTCGAGAGGCATCGCGGAAACGTCGCAGCCGTTGGTCGCGACTTGGGCAAAGCACGCATGCAAGTCCATCGCTGGATGGAGCGTTACGGCATTGACGTGGATGACTATCGCTGACTTCGCCGATTGGCGGGTCGTTCGGTGCGGCACGCGCTTGACAGACTGAACGAATGCTCATAGCCCTCAAACCCGCCGGGCAGGCGATCCGGCACCGGAGATGTAATACCGCGTGGCTTCTCGCGAAAAACCACCTAGTAGCCCCAAGCACACCCACCGACGAAGCAATGGGGACGGTTCGCTCGATCTCTTTCGGCGCGAACAACCTGCGCAGCAGGTAGCGCTGCATGACGTTGCCCAGTCGCGGTATCTCAACTATGCGCTCAGTGTCATCACGGCGCGTGCATTGCCAGATGTGCGTGATGGTCTTAAGCCGGTTCAGCGGCGCATCTTGTACACTATGTGGCAGCAACGCTTGATGGCTGACGCGAAGCCGCGCAAATGCGCGAAGGTCGTTGGGGACGTGATGGGCAATTTTCATCCCCATGGCGACGCGGCCATTTACGACGCGCTCGTCCGGATTGCACAGCCATTTAGCCTGAGAGTTCCTCTCGTTCAGGGTTCGGGAAATTTTGGTTCGCTCGATGGCGACCCAGCGGCTGCCATGCGGTATACGGAGTGCAGGTTGTCCGAGATATCCGGTCACCTATTGACGGAGTTGTCGCAGGACACAGTCCACTTTCGACCTAATTATGACGGGACGCGTACTGAGCCCGTTGTGCTTCCGGCGCGGTTTCCGCAATTGCTAGTAAACGGCACGACCGGCATTGCTGTGGGGATGGCTACCAGCATCCCCCCACACAATCTCGACGAGGTCTGCACAGCGTCGATTCGCTTACTCGACGCACTGCTAGCAGGCAAGGAACTGAGTAGCAGAGAACTGTGCAGGACGATTAGGGGTCCAGATTTCCCAACCGGGGGACAGGTTGTATCCACCGCGGAAGAGCTGAAGCAAATCTACGAGTCGGGACAGGGCACCATCAAGATTCGTAGCACTTGGAAGGTAGATTCTGAATCGCGTACACACAAGACAATCGTAATCACAAGCGTCCCTTACAACGTCAACAAGGCAACCTTGGTGGAGAGAATCGCCGACGTCGTAACTTCCCGGCAGATGCCCTTGCTGCTCGACGTGCGTGACGTGTTGACGGACGACGTGCGCATTGAGCTAAGCATTAAGAAGGACACGGACGAACAGAAGGTGATGGCGTACCTGTTCAAGCATACCCCGCTACAGTCAACATTCAGTGTGAATATGACAAGCCTGGTTCCTACCGAGAATCCCGAGGTAGGGCGCCCGGAACGGCTCGATCTTCAGGCGATGCTCTGGCATTTCCTGCACTTTCGCCTGGATGTTGTCACACGTCGTCTGCAACACGAGCTGTCGCAGCTGCGTGCGCGAATGCACATTCTGGATGGCTTCGTCACCGTGTTTGACTCCTTGGACGCGATCTTGGGCATCGTAAGGAAGTCGGAGGGAAAGCAGGACGCAGCGACGAAAATAATGGCTCGATTTAAGCTCGATGCCGAGCAGACTGACGCCATTCTCGAACTCAAAATCTATCGACTGGCTCGCCTTGAGATTCTGGTGATTCAAAAGGAATTGGCTGAGAAGCGCAAGCGCGCAAAGGAAATCAGCAAGCTATTGGCAGAAGAAGAGTCGGTCGGCATTTGGGGAATTGTCCGAGATGAGATCGACGAGATCATCCGCCTCCACGGCAAGGGCGACAAGCGACGTACGCTGATTGCAGCACCCGATGGCGAAAAGGAATACTCGGCGGAGGATTTGATCGTCGCTGAAGACAATCACGTGTTGCTGACGCGTGACGGTTGGGTCAAACGTCAGAAGGAAATCAAGGACCCGACGACCACTCGCTTACGCGAGGGCGATCAGGTGCTCGCTTGGGTTGCCGGCTCGACGCGCTCAACGGTGGCGTTCTTTTCGAGTTTTGGTTCAGTCTATACGATCCGGCTCATCGAGGTACCCGCCACATCCGGCTATGGCGAGCCCATTCAGAAACTGTTCAAGTTGCGGGACAACGAACGGATTGTGGCGGCTTTCTCGCTGGACCCACGTGCCATCGGGAACATTGCCGAGCGAGAAGGCAAAACACCGGAGCGGTACGCATTGGCCGCCACGACGGATGGCAACGCAATGACATTTGGTCTTGTGCCTTTCCTGGAACCAAGCACCCGTTCGGGCCGACGTTTTGCCAAACTCAGTGAGGGAAGCAGCGTTGTCGGTGTGGAGTTGGTCCCTGCGAAGGGAAAGCCAAAGGTCATGGCGGTAACGCGCAAGAGTCTCGAGTGATCGCTTGTGCAGCTTCCGAGGTCAGCTATCTAAACGGCCCTGGCAAGGGTGTTACCCTGATAAAGCTGGACGAAGGGGATCAGCTCGTTGGAATCAAGGTCGCACTGAACCCCGATGACATTCTCGCGGTCAGGACGTCATTGGGGGGTGAGCAAAAGCTGTCGCTGAGTCAACTGGAGCCCGCTGCTCGCGGCGGCAAAGGCCGGGAAATCGTCAAACGGGGTCAGATTGCCGAAGTCGTGTTGCCAACACCGCAGGCGCCGCAGCTGTCCGATTCAAATGGCGAAGGGGCGAGTGTATGACCCAGTATTCGGCGAAGGACATCACCGTTCTCGAGGGGCTGGACCCAGTCCGCAAACGTCCGGGAATGTACATTGGCGGAGTTGGCACGGCGGGCTTACACCACTTGGTATGGGAAATCGTTGACAACGCTGTCGATGAAGCGATGAACGGGCATGCAGCAAGCATTTCCGTAACGCTGCACAAGGACAGTCACTCGGTCACGGTGAGCGACGACGGACGCGGCATTCCCATTGATGTTCACCCGAAATACAAACGTTCTGCGCTTGAGATCATATTCTGTACACTTCACGCCGGGGGCAAGTTCGACGATAGTAACTACAAGGCCTCAGGCGGGTTGCATGGCGTCGGTGGCTCGGTGGTCAATGCACTTTCGAGTGAGCTAGTGGCGACCGTCAAGCGGGATGGTGCCGAGTGGCAAATGAAGTTCCGCCAAGGAAAGCCGATCAGCAAACTGGTCAAAGTGGGCCCGGCGCGCGGAACGGGCACGACCGTGTTCTTTAGGCCCGATCCCACCGTGTTTCCGAAGACCGAGTTCTCCAGCGAAATGATTCGCGAGCGGTTGGAAATCGCCAGCTACATCCATCGCGGCTTGAAGATAACCTTCGCGGACGAGCCGCACGGTGACAAGACCCTCTATTGCCACAACGAAGGCATCGTTGACTATCTACGTGCCATAGGCCAAGCGCGGCAGTCACGCCCAACTCACGATGCACCATTTTCGATTGCCAAGGACAACGGCTGCAAACTGGAGGCTGCGCTGCAGTGGACGGAGGCCACCGATGAACTGGTTAGGAGCTATGTGAATGGCATTCCGACTGGGTCAGGGGGCACCCACGAGGCAGGCTTTCGCGCCGGGCTTGTCAAGGCCGTGCGCAACTATGTTGAAACCCACAACCTGGTGCCGCGCGGGGTTGCGCTATCCGCCGAGGATATCCGTGAAGGCCTGATTGCCGTCGTGAGTGTCTTCATTGCCGAACCGCAATTCCAGGGTCAAACCAAAGACCGGTTGAACAACCTGGAGATTCAACCCGTCATTGACGGCTACATCCGGCCTGCGCTCGAGCAGTGGTTGAACACGAACCGCAGTTCGGCAGAGCAAATCGTTGCTCGAATCATCTTGGCGGCGCGGGCGCGCGAAGCGTCAAGGGCCGCGTCGGCGTCCGTGACGCGTAGGTCGGCGACGAGTGGGCGGCTGACGCTGCCCGGGAAACTCAGCGATTGTTCCAGCAGCGAGCGACAACGCACCGAGTTGTTCATCGTCGAGGGTGATTCCGCCGGCGGTTCCGCCAAACAGGGCCGCGACCGAAACTACCAGGCGATCTTGCCGCTTCGTGGCAAAGTTCTCAATACCGAAGGTACGGCGCTAGCCAAGATTCTCGAGAACAAAGAGATTGCCGACTTGATAACGGCTCTAGGTTGCGGCGTAGGCAAATCATTCGAATTGGACAAACTGCGCTACGATCGAATCATCCTTTTGGCAGATGCGGATTCCGACGGGCACCATATCACGACGCTCCTTTTGACATTCTTCTACCGACATATGCGCGATCTCATGCAGGCGGGCAAAGTGTTCATCGGAGTGCCCCCGCTTTATCGAATCGACATCGCCAAGGAGACGTTCTGGGCCGTTAACGAAGCAGACAAGGAAAAGATCCTGAGCAAGCACAAGAACGGCAAGGCCGAGATCACGCGCTTCAAGGGTCTCGGCGAGATGATGCCGAAAGTGTTGTGGGAAACGACGCTCAACCCGCTGACACGACGCCTGCTGCAGGTCTCTATCGCTGACGACCTTCAAACCGATCGCGTCATGGCTGACTTAATGGGCCGAGATCCTTCGGCGCGGTTCCGCTTCATCATGGAGCGAGCGGACGAGGCGAACGAGCTGGACGTGTGAGCCGGCCCATGAAACACAAACCGGCCGCTGGGCAAAGAAACCAGTGCAATTCCCAGTTCTTGGCCGCGACTGCATTCGAGCTGAAGCAAACCGAACGTGGTACCGTGACGGCGCTTGAGCCAAAGCGCGCTCTGGGCTACGCAGGCGCGGGCTTTGCAGCAACCATCGCGGGCCCGCGCGAACACCCACTTCTCGGTCGAAAATCGTCGATGCTTGGTCACAACCCTGCCAAAAAGCGAGTTTGGGGCAAACTTGCGTTCTGGGCTTTTGGATTGGGCTTGTGTCTCACGTGGCTACGAGTTGCTTCGGCACAGACTGGCGACGGCGCAACCGCGAGCGCTGTTGCGGAACTCAGCCCCAACAAATTGGCGCCGCCGTCCGCTCTTCCTATCAGCGAAGCCGAGGCCGCGCGCGATTCGACGATTGTGGGCATTGACGTGGCCGGCAATCGGCGCGTCACGACCCAGGATATCCTTACGTATCTGCACGAGCGCGTGAACGACGCTTTCGTTCCCGAGCGACTCAGTCAGGACGTGCGCGAACTGTGGAATTCCGGGTTCTTCGACGATATCGAGGTCAACCTTCAGCGCTCCGATGCAGGCGTGCGGTTGCGCTTCACTGTGCGCGAGCGTGCGAACGTGACCCTGGTCGAAATCGAAGGGAACGACGAGATTGACGACGATGACATTCAAGAAGCCATCGAGCTGAAGGCCAACACGATTCTCAGCTATCCCGCGATCAACCGCAGCGTCCAAAAGATTCGCGACATGTACGCCGAAAAGGGCTACTTTTTGGCGGAGGTTGACAGTGAGGTCGTTCCGCTGAAGAACAACGAAGTGCGGGTTCGCTTCAACGTACGCGAGAATAGTCAAGTCAGCGTGCGGCGCGTCAACTTCCTCGGCAACGAACACATATCCGATGAAGAGCTGCGCGACGCAATGATCACGGGCAACGGCGGGCTCTTTGCGTTGGGATCGGGGGAGTATTTCGCCAAGATGCATTCGAACGCGACGTGACGATGGTCAGCGCGCTTTATTACGACAAGGGCTACCTCCAGGTGTCGGTTGCCACGCCTCGCATCATGCTGACCCCGGATCGCTGGGGATCGAAGTGACCCTGGCCATTGATGAGGGACCGCGATTTCGCATTCGCGAACTTCGAGTCTACGAAAAAGGCCCCGACGGCCAAGAAGTCGAACCGATTGGCGGACGCCGCAACCTGCGCATGATGGTGCACGCCGAGCCCGGCGACTACTTCAACCGCGCCGCGCTGATGGATGACTTGCAAAAGATCCGCTCGCTGTATCGCGATCACGGCTTTGCGAACGTCGAAGCCAACCCGGAAACGCGATTGGATGCGGAGACGCACGAGGTTGACGTCATCGTGCCGGTGGTGCGAGGACCGCTGGTGCATTTCGAGCGCATCGAATTCCGAGGAAACTCCAAGACACGTGACAAGGTCCTGAGGCGAGAGCTCGAGATTGCCGAAGGTGAAACGTTCAGTGAATCCAAGCTGGAATCGTCCCGCAAACGCGTCACGGCGCTAGGCTATTTCGAACGGGTTGACGTGTCAACCGAACAAGGTTCAGCGCCCGACAAGATGAATGTCTACATGGAGGTTGGGGAACGTCCGACCGGCACATTCCAAATTGGAGCCGGTTTCTCCAGCATCGAGAACTTCATTGCGACCGCTCAGATCCAACAGGCCAACCTGTTTGGCGGCGGGCAGAGTCTGGCGTTGCAGGCGCAAGTCAGCGGGTTGCGGCAACTCGTGAATCTCAGATTCTTTGAGCCCTATTTTCTTGATAGCAAGTTCAACGCCAGCATCGAGCTTTACGATCAGCTGTTTCGCTACACCGACTTTAGCCAGGGTAGGCTTGGCAGCTCGCTCACGCTTGGGTATCCACTGATCGCACCGCGGCTCTACGCCTCGTTGACATACATTGGCGAGGAAGTCTCGGTGTTGACTCAGACGACCTCGCCCTTCTTCGGCACCTCGACAGCGCTGAGTGTGTTTCGCCGGCTTCCTTTGGCCAATCTGTTCAATGACGGATTTACTTCGGCGTTTAGGCCTGCGTTGACGTACGACTCGCGCGACAACCGTCTTTTCCCGACGGGCGGTGTCTACCTGCGGGTATCCACGGAACTCGCAGACTCCGTATTTGGAAGCCACAACCAGTACCTAAGGAATCAGTTTACCGGTCGCTTTTACTACCCCTTGACGTCGTGGCTCGTGTTCAAGCTCAATACGGAAGGAGGACTCGTAACGAGTCCATCCAAGGAAGGCGTGCCGATTTTCGCGCGTACATTCCTGGGTGGCATCTTCGACGTCCGGGGCTTTACGTTCCGCTCGATTGGGCCGCGCATTCCGCTGACATCGACTACCGATCCCAACAGTCCGCCACTGGCGAATGGCGCCAATATCGGCGGCAACTTGAGCTACTACCAGAATGCCGAATTGGAATTCTCCATATTCGACGCAGTGGGTATCAAAGGCGTCGTATTCACCGATGCAGGCAATGCCTGGAACCTCGAACGCAACTACTGCGACGCGACGCTCGCCCAATATGCCATGACAAGTCCGTGCTTCAATGGCCTAAGTAGTTTGGCACTGTTGCGAACGTCATGGGGATTTGGATTACGCTGGTTCTCTCCAATGGGGCCGTTGCGGTTCGAGTGGGGCTTCCCGTTCAAACCACTACCTTACGAACAGCCGAGCGTGTTCGAATTCACAATCGGTAACTTCTTCTGACGCTTGAACTGCCCGTCCGGGACGAAACGGGCAGGAGTCGTTTGCCGCGAGGTCACCCACGAGGGCAATTGGCCGAATTGCGTGGTAATTTACGGCGAAATGTCGGGTTGTCAATCACCATCCAATCAGGTACGCCCTTCGAGAACTTTGTTGGTCTAGCTCCGGTAAACGCATGGAACACGACGCCACCAATTTGAGCAACTTGCACCCCGTTGGCATCCAGGACGAGATGCGCACGTCGTACTTGGACTATGCAATGAGCGTGATCATCGGGCGAGCAATTCCGCTCGCCCGCGACGGCCTCAAGCCAGTGCATCGACGCATCCTGTATGCAATGCGCGACCTCAATCTTGGGCCAGGTGCGGGCTATCGCAAGTGCGCGACGGTGGTGGGGCAAGTTCTCGGCAACTATCACCCTCACGGCGACGCAAGCGTGTACGATGCCTTGGTCAGAATGGCGCAGGACTTCTCGATGCGTCATCCGCTAGTTGACGGCCAAGGGAACTTTGGTTCGATAGACGGGGATCCTGCGGCGGCGTACCGGTACACAGAGTGCCGGCTGGCGAAATTGGCTGCTGAATTGTTGGCTGACATTGAGAAGGATACGGTCGACTACATTCCGAATTTCGACGACACGCAGTCGGAGCCCGTGTGCCTTCCGGCGCGTTTCCCGAACCTGCTCGTCAATGGCTCAAGCGGCATTGCCGTGGGAATGGCTACCAACATTGCGCCGCACAACTTGCGTGAAGTCATAGCGGCCACAATCAACCTGATTCGCAATCCGGCGGCGACCATTGATGACTTGATGCAATTCGTGCCTGGACCGGATTTTCCAACGGGCGGTATCATTTTCGGGCGGTCGGGTATTCGCCAGGCATTTCACACGGGGCGTGGCAGCATCGTGATCCGTGCCCGAACGAGCGTTGAAAAGGTTCCGGGCAGCCCCGAGCGCGAACAGATTATTGTGACGGAAGTTCCGTATCAAGTAAACAAGGCGCGGTTGCACGCGAAAATCGGCGAGCTGATTCGAGAAAAACGCATCGAGGGGATTCGTGATTCGCGCGATGAAAGCGATCGGGACGGCATGCGGCTTGTTATCGAGCTCAAGAAGGACGTCTATCCCCAGGTCGTCCTCAATCAATTATACCGTCTCACGGACATCCAGAGTTCGTTCGGTGTCATCAACTTGGCCATCGTTGACGGTCGCCCTGCGATATTGACGCTCCATGACATGCTGCGACTCTTCATCGAGCACCGGCGTGAGGTTGTGAGCCGTCGAACGCGGTTCGAGCTGGCCAAGGCGGAGGCTCAACTCGAATTGGTCGAAGGGCTGGGGATGGCCGTGACGGAGGTTGACCTCGTCATCAAGACAATTCGAGAGTCGAAAGACCCGGATGAAGCCCGAAGCCGATTGATGCAATTGCCGCTACACGGTCTTGAAGACCTCGTCACGCGCGCTGGTCGCCCGCTGGCGGAAGTGGAAGCGGCGCGGGCCCGGGGCGCCTATGGGTTGAGCGAACGTCAAGCGCGGGCCATCCTAGAGATGCGGCTACAACGCTTGACAGGCCTCGAGCAGGAGAAACTGGCGACGGAATACGGTACGTTGTGTGAAGAAATTGGCAAGTACCGCGCCATTCTAGCGGACGAGAAATTATTGATGGATCTCATCGTGAGTGAGCTGGAGGAGGTCAGCCAGAAGCACGGTGATGCGCGGCGCACCGACATTGTCGAGGACGAAGCTGAGATCCAAATCGAGGACTTGATTCAAGAAGAGGATATGGTCGTAACCATATCTCATCAGGGTTACATCAAGCGAACTCCGTTGACCACCTATAAGGCGCAAAAACGTGGCGGCAAGGGGAACCGGGGTATGGAAGCGAGAGACGATGACTTCGTCAATCAGCTGTTCATTGCGTCAACCCACAGTTACGTTTTCTTCTTCAGCGATCGCGGAAAGATCTGGGTGAAGAAGATCTACGAGATACCGCTTGCAGCGCGCACGGCGAAAGGCCGAGCCATCGTCAATTTCATCGAATTGGGGACAGATGAAAGAATTGTCGCAATTGCCCCGGTAAAGGCTTTCGAAGAGAACGTATATGTGACGACGTTAACCAAAGGGGGACAAATCAAGAAGACGAGCGTTCTCGAGTATCAAAACTATCGATCGAGCGGGATTATTGGCGTAAGAATTGGCGAAGAGGACCAGCTGCTGGTTGCGTGCGTGACGGACGGCACTCAAGAATTACTAATTGCCACGAAGAACGGAAAGTGCATTCGGTTTGATGAACAACAGGTGCGCCCGATGGGCAGAAACACGGCCGGCGTTAAGGCGGTCGAACTCGAGGACGGCGACGCTGTAGTTGGAATGGCCACTACTGATCCCGAGCGCGAGCAAGTCCTGGCTGTGTGCCAGCGCGGTTTCGGAAAGAAGACGGCGCTCGATGAATTCAGAGTCCAAAATCGCGGCGGCAAGGGCGTTATCCTGATTGACTGCAGTGAGCGCAACGGTCCTGTGGTAGGCATTGCACTGGTGAAACTCGGTGACGAAGTGGTCTTGATCACCGACCGAGGGCAGACGATTCGCACGTCAGTCAATGACATTCGCGAGACCGGGCGCAATGCGCAGGGTGTGAAACTCATGAATGTGGAAGACGACGAACGCATCGTCGCTGTCGAAATCGTTGGCGAGAGAGTAGAAGAGGATAGCTCAGAAGATGCCGACGGTACCAATGGTTCAGGGCCTGAGTCTGGCGACCCCAGTGCGCCGCCAGAGTCTTCCAATGATTGAGCGGCGAACGCGCTCCAGAAAGTTACTGACGACGCTCGAAAGAGCCTATCCGGATGCGCACTGTGAGCTCAATCACAAGAACGCATTTCAATTGCTAGTAGCCACGGTGCTTAGTGCTCAAAGCACCGATGTTGTCGTCAATCAGGTGACCCCTGGCCTTTTTCGTCGGTGGCCTTCGCCCAAGGCACTTGCGTCGGCGCCCGTCAACGAAGTAGAACAGGTCTTGGCTCGGCTTGGCATGTATCGACAGAAGTCGCGCC
Organism: uncultured delta proteobacterium; assembly: GCA_963811985.1. Classification (GTDB taxonomy): domain Bacteria; phylum Myxococcota_A; class Polyangia; order Polyangiales; family Polyangiaceae; genus FEN-1139. The sequence continues at coordinate 143,666 of CAWEUH010000040.1, read as the reverse complement.
ACATCGTGGGCTTGTCGCAGGCGCTCTTAGAGCGCCATGGGGGCCGAGTTCCGCAGTCGTTGGACCAGCTAGTGGAACTTCCGGGCGTAGGTCGAAAGACGGCGAATGTCGTGTTGGGGGTGGCATTCGGGACCCCCGAGGGGGTTGTTGTCGACACTCACGTGCAGCGGTTGGCTCAACGCCTTGGCTTCACCTCGAATAGTCGGCCCGAGCGAATTGAACAAGATCTCATGGTTTTATTCGAAGCTGAGAAGTGGGACTCAATTTCGCATACTCTGATCTTCCACGGCCGCCGTTGTTGTACCGCGCGCAATCCCAAGTGCGCAGAGTGCCCCGTTTGCAAGAGCTGTCCAAGCGCCTTTCGCGCGGAGGGCGTGGGTCGTAAGCCCAGAGGCACGCGCGCAGTACGCCAGGCGTAGGTCGAGAACGCGACGGCTGCTATGCTTCGGGGCCGTGCCTGCGATTCGAGCGGCGCTCGGCTACCAACCGCTCGATGGTCCGTGTTGTCATCTTCGCGTTCCGCATCTCGTCGCTGTCAAGCAAGAACTTGTGCAACGGTATGTTGGTGCGAATCCCGGTGATGATGAATTCGTCAAGGGCCCCGCGCATTCGCTGCAGCGCAAGCTGGCGATTTGGTGCATGAACAATTACCTTTGCCAGCAGAGAATCATAAGCACTTGGCACCTTCCAGCCGCCGTAGACGCCGGAATCGACGCGCACCCCCGCGCCACCCGGTGGATGGTATTCCGATATCGTGCCAGGCCATGGAATGAATGTATCTGGATCCTCAGCGGTAATGCGGCACTCAATGGCGTGACCGCGTGGCTGCCAGATATCCTTGCAGGCAAGATCTAGACGTTCACCCGCTGCCGCGCGAATTTGCTGAACCACTAGGTCCACCCCAGTCACCATTTCGGTTACGGGGTGCTCGACCTGGACGCGAGTGTTCATTTCCATGAAATAGAGCTCGCCTCGCTCGTCCATGAGGAACTCCAACGTACCCAAGGATGTGTATCCAGTGTGCGCGATAGCGCGCCTAATGACGTCAATCATCCGGAGGCGAACGTCGTCATTGATTGCGACACAGGGCGACTCTTCGACGAGTTTCTGATGTCTTCGCTGCAGGGAACACTCACGTTCCCCCAAAACCCAGATACCTCCATGTTGGTCGGCAAGAACCTGGAACTCGACGTGCCTGGGGCTTTCGATGAAGCGCTCCACATACATTTCTGGATTTCCGAATGCGCTCTGAGCTTCAGAGGTGGCGGCCTGGTAGGCACGCTGGATATCTTCCTTACGCTTCACGACGCGCATCCCGCGACCGCCGCCGCCACCTCGGGCCTTGAGAATCACGGGAAAGCCGATGCGAGTGGCTTCAGCCGCCGCGTGTTCTGCGCTTGTCAGGGCCACGCTGCCCGGCAACAACGGCAATTCAAACTGCACCGCCGTTTCGCGAGCCCTTAGTTTGTCACCCCAGGTCCGCATGGCCTCGGGATGGGGACCTATGAAAGTCAGGCCGCACTGCTCGACGACCTCCGCAAATGCCGCGTTTTCAGACAAGAAGCCGTAGCCCGGGTGAACGGCATCCGAACCAGTTATCTCAGCCGCTGCAATCAGCGCTGGAATGTTGAGATAGCTTTTTGCGGCCGGAGCCGGCCCGATGCAAACGGCCTCGTCCGCAAAGCGCACATGAAGCGCCAGCGCATCCACGTCTGAGTGCACGGCGACTGTGCGAATGTTGAGTTCCCGACAAGCGCGCAGGACGCGCATGGCAATTTCGCCTCGATTGGCGATTAGTACTTTGCGGAACATCGGAGGATTACTACACCTTGGCTTTGCGAATCTTGAACAAGCGCTGGCCAAATTCGACGCTTGTACCGTTTTCGATCATGATCTCGAGCAATGTGCCGGCGGTATCCGCTTCTATCTCGTTCATGAGTTTCATAGCTTCGACGATGCAGAGTGTTTGGCCCTTCTCGACGTGCTGACCCGGCTGCACAAACGGGGCTGCTTCAGGTGAAGGGGCACGGTAGAACGTGCCCACGAAAGGCGACGTGACATAGGTAACGTCGACAGCAGGTAGTTCCGTGGCAGCGGTGGGCGGGGCCGCCGGCGCGGCTGCGAAGGGTGCAGCGACGGTCACTTCAGGACGAGCCTGAGCCGGCACACGACCCATGTTGATACGAACACGAATTGTTTCGTCTTCGTATTCGAACTCGCCGACATCGCCGTTGCGCAAGGTTTCGATAAGGTCGCGTAACTTGTCTAGAGATTGTTCCATTTGATGACTTTCCGGCGGGAATGGCGCATGACGGTAGTCATCTGGTCGAGGTTTGACAACGGTTAGCCGTGTGCCGGTCGCCGTATCCATGACCCGTCTGACGGGCCGGTGCGCCTCCTAGATGATTTTGTGGCGATCAGCGCAGCCATTTCATAATGGGACCCTTTCCCAGCCTCCGAAGCAATGTTTGCTATGCCATCCTGATACGCTGGCGGCCCGTGCGTTGGCATCTCGTTGGCGAACGGTGCGTTCGTCGTGGTTTCCTTATTGTGTTAGTCGTTTGGGCCCTGGCCCAAACGACACTGCATCCAAGACTTGACTCAAGATCGACGAGTTTCGTGCGTTGAGGTCGGTAACGCGGCACGTCACGATCGACCCAATTCATAGGGTGGCCAACTAGGGGGAAGGAGCAGCCGTTGTCGGCGACGTAGTTCGTATTCCGTCAGGACAACGCCCAGCCACCACCCCAATCCGGACAATACGAGCCCGGCGACAACGTCAATCACCCAGTGCCATCGCAGGAACATCGTGGCGACGATTATGTTCGCTGCGAAAAAGCCTACGATTGGCCAAGTATAGCCAAACGGCGCCTGATGGCGGTTTCTGAATGAGAAGAGCGTCAAGAAGGTGGGAGCTGCCGTGTGAAGCGAAGGGAAAATATCTCTTTGGGCGCCGCCGGAAGCGACGGTTCGCATAACGCTGTCCAACCACAGGCCATGGGAGTACTGACCGGTGAACCGCGAAGAGAGCTCCCGGACTGGTCCAAATCCAGGTACCAAAGCATAGGTGACTTGACCCACACAGAACAGCGTGAGAAGGCCGATACTGAACTCGCTCAATAGTCGTTCATTGTTCCCGAACAACACGATTGGGACGGAATGAATAAGCAACAAGAAGAAGTAGCAGAAGTAGAAGAATGCAAACCACTCGCTCGCGAATGGCGTTATGTGCTTGTCGGCAACGAGGCACGCCTCGACACCAAAGAGCTGCAAATCCAACGAGAAAAGCTTGGCATCCAGATTTCGTGGGTTCACAAGGGGAAGGTAGGCGCCGAGGAAGAAATAGCTGCCTTGTACGATACCCTGCAGTGACACTCGATAGGTGAGTGGAGCCCAGAGCCTATGCGTCAGGGTTTGCGTTCTGACGGTAACGACGACCGTTGCGCCAATCATCAGAAGCGCGCCCATCTGAACTGCGCTTCTTGCAACTCCATCCCCCTTGGCGCCGATGAGCGCAAGATTCAAGATGCCCAAGTATCCGAGGACAAGCCAATCTTGAGGCGCGAAACCTCTCAGTGTCCGAACAAGGGCTGATTGAACCTCAGACATCGAATGAAGCGACAAGACTTGGCTCCAATTTCAAGACATTCAGCGACAATTCGGCACGGTCCTCGCGAAACCTTGCTGGCGACTTTCTAGGGTTCACGACTTTGCGACACTGGATATCTGCGTCTTCGCATCAGGACTAGGTACCCCATCGGGGTTGGAATCATCGAGCACCGCGTCTGGCAGGCGCAACCGCTCGGTCACTGGCTGTATGCGGCCAGTTGTCGCGGCGGTTTGCTGGTTGCCGCGCGCAAAGTACGTGATCTGTCCCTCGTCGGTCACTTCAGAGCCTACGTCGTCGCGGACATTGAGTCCGGCGAGCAGGTGTGCCGCTTTTTCGGACTCGATTGCCAGCGCATCCGCCAACTGACCCGCAGTCTCCCCAGGTGTTGTCTTTGAAAGCAATTCCATCATGGCCAGTGAGTACGCTCGATCGAGCGATTGGGTGCCGGTCTTGGCAAGACCTTTGGTCTTCAATATGCCGACCGCGCTCAGAATCAGCGCGAATACCGGCAATGCAAGCAACGCTCCGGTGACGACCTCCCCTGGCGAGAACATCGCTTTAAGTGCAGCCACAAGCATGATGCCGACTAGCCCGATGGTAGCCCCGACAATTGCCATCAAGCGGGATACCCCTGCTAGTCTATGGGCGCGCGTTGCATCGTGCAGGCTTTGGTGCACGGCCTCAATGGCTTCGCACTTTTCTTGTGTCAAACGCGCCGCGCCGCAAACACTGCATTGCCACAAGAGTTTGCGATGGGGTTGCACGGCAGTGATGGCGTGGCAGTGCGAACATCGGCCGATTCTGTCCGCTTTGGCGCCGCATCGGGTGCATGTGTTCGAGGCTGCGTTGACTTGGCCGCCACAGACGGCGCAAGATGCCGCCGCGTCGTTCGAGAGGGGATCTGAGCCTGTTGGTTTAATTGTCATCGCTAGTGCCTCAGCTGTTTGCCGTCAAATGGCGGCTTTATAAAACACGAACTAGAAGTATGGGACGCCCTCCGAGCAGGTTAGCCGTGCCGAACTCGGTTCTGCCACGCCAACCTGACACGTTGAACGGCCCATGTGAAGACATCTCATTGGCGATGGGCGCGTTCATTCGCGTTTTGTTGATTGTGTTGGTCGTTTGGGCCCCGGCCCAAACGACTGGGTATCCAAAACTTGACTCAAGATCGATGAGTTTCGCGCGTAAAGGTCGCTATCGACCTTCGCGCGCTGCGCAGTCCACATGGTGCAGCAAGTTGGACACGATGCGATGCGTGAGTCCCCAAACGACCTGGCCCTCCACATTCCATCCGGGTAGAATTTTCTTACGATCATTTAATTCGACTTCGTGGGTAATCGCTACGCTGGCATCGGCCAAACTTAATAGCGGGACCCAGTATGTTTCCGTGACTTCAGAATCAAGAACAAGACTGGGCGACGCGCCGACCAGATAAACGAAAGAGGATATGACAAGATCGATCGAATGGCCGTTTGCCGAAGCCTGGACGTCGTCCAAAGTGCCCAATAGAACGGCTTCGCGCAGGTCTACGCCGATTTCTTCTCGAGTCTCTCGCAGGGCTGTGTGAAGGTCACTCGAATCCTCCACGCTACGATGGCCTCCGGGTAGGCCCATGTGACCTGACCACGGGTCTCCGGTGCGGACTGCCCGACGGACTATCAGAAGCTCGAGACCGGCGTCGGTTGGACGCAAGACGAGAACGACGCTGGCCCTCCTATTGGCGGTTAACTTGCAACTATTTTGCCGCATCAGGGAATGACGCAGGCTCTCAATGTCAACGAAAGGGGATATTGTTGCCACCTGCGTATGCCCAGGCTGGGCGCCGAGATTGCCTTCTGCTAGCCTCGCGCACTCATGACCGCCCGTTCAGCTCACTGGCTTGCGCCATTGGTCAGTATAGCCGTACTTCTTTGCTGTGCAAAAGCTCTGGCGTTGCCAGGCTTCTATGTCGGCAAGAACACTAGTAAGCGTGTAAGCCACGCGAGCTTCGTGCTCATCATGAATAAGGGGGAACAAAGCGTCGTCTCAGTAATGCCCGATTTCGACGGCCCCTTCGAGCCCTTTGCGTTGGTGTTGGCGGTACCGGACGACGTGACGTTGGACCACTTGGTTACTCTCCGACGAGAATACGTTAACCGGGTGGATCAAATCTCCGCGCCACGGTTCCACGAGTTCTGGGAAGAGGACCCATGCGATCCCAGCAAGCCGACTCAGGAATGGGAACGCGATCTGCGGGTTACAACAAGTGGCGACAACTTTCTCGGCGGTAGCGCAGACCTAGGGCCGACCAAGAAAGTGCCGAAGGAAATGCTCCTCAACATGAAGAGCGAGCAAAAGCAGGGCGAGTACACGTTCTTCATGCCCGAAGAGGATCAGAGTTTTCTAGATTTTGCCAAGGGGCGAGGCTGGGTCTTCACGCCGCCGATGGAACAAGCAGTTAATGACTACCAAGGCAAGGGGTGGAAGTTCGTCCTCGCGGAGGTCAACCCCAATCGCGTTGAACTCATCGGCGGCGAAAGGGCGCAGATGTCGCCGATCCGCTTCTGGACTTCAAAACCTTACCGGAACGTACCCGCGCGCCTGGGTCTGTTGAGCGCCAGCGGTTCTCAAGAACTCTTCCTGCTTTTCCTCGATCCTGAAAAGCACTTTGTCCCAAAGAACTACGAGATGAGCTATCCGCCTACGAACGTACAGGTGGACTTCGTGGTCAAGGAACGCATGGCGGAGTTCTTTGCAGGAATACACGATATCTGGTTGTCGAAGCATCCAAAAACCTGGTGGCTAGAGTTCGCCTGGTCCGCGGATGGCTGCGGGCAGCCTTGCCCCAATGAACCGCTGTTGATCAACGAGGTGATGACACTGGGTGGCGATGTTTTCGAGCAAAGCGTGCCAGACGAAGAGAAGAACCCAAAGCCTCCCCCACTTACAGACCAGGAAAAGGCGGCCAGGAAGGCCGAGCTTGACGAGGCCAAGCCCGCCGATCGTTACAAGGTGAAGCTTCAGCTGGACGAGGATCGCAAGGAGCTGTACCGCCGCAAGGGCATCCTCGATCGCAATCACTACGTGATAACCCGGTTGCATCATCACGTGAGCGACGCGACGTTGCCAACGGACGTTGAGGTGGGACCGGCGGATGGTGGGTTGCAGGGGGGTGTGCTGCTTCCAACGGGGCCCAAGGGAGATCTACCGATCGACGTCAAGCCAGCTGACGCAGAACGGATGCAGACCCGCTACCTGTTCTTTCATCCCTGGAAGGGCATGCAAAACTGCGAGAGCCCCGAGCGGTGGCGCTGGGGAAAGCCGCCTCGCTCGTATCGTGGCCTGAGGAAGATCTGGGTCGTCGAGGACTTGGCGCGCAAGAGCCGTACCCAGATAAAGCCTGCCGACGTGGTGCGAACGGCACTTCCTGAATTTGGTCTCACAGGGGAACCCCCTAAAATCGTCGACGGCGGCCTCGACGCAGGGTTGGAAGGTGGCAGCGGCAAGGGCCATTGTCACTGCAACGCTCCGGGAAGAGTGCGTGGTCTGGGCGTCGAGGGCTTGGGGCTGTTGGCACTTGCCGGCGGTGTGATTCTAGGACGGCGCAGGCGCAGTACCTAGTGCAACGGTTGACTTACCTGCGCAGGCGGGAAAAGTACTCAATCAACCAGTCGCGTCCCACTTCATTGGCTTTTTGATGCCAGAGTGGGCCGTTCTTCAACAATACGCTGACGACAATTTCGGGCTGGTGGCTCGGTGCAAACCCAACGAACCAACTGAACGTATTGTCTTGTTCGCCAAGCGTACCGGTCTTGCCCGCGATTGACATGTGAGGCAAGTAGGGTCGTCCCCGATCATCGTGAAACGCTCGCCAGCACGTGCCGCGCTTCACCGTCACTTCCATCATTTGTCGCAGAGCCCGGGCTGTCTCGGGGCGGACGGCAGCAAATGCTTTTTCCGCAGGAGGCGCGTCCGACAAATCCGAATCGAACAGGCGCAGCGGCAATGTTCGCCCCCCATCGGCGATCACGTACGCCAAGTAGGCCGCTCCCACGGGCGAAAGTGTCGAGCCTGTGAATCCTGTTGCGGATCGGGCAAAACTGAGCGGATCGACTTCAGTCTGAAATTGGCCCAATGGGATGTCTACCTCCAGCGGCAATGGCGATCCAAACCCGAACCGGTCCGCGTAGTTTTCGAGATCCTCTGGTTTGAGGAATTGATTTGCCAGTTGGGCAAAGACAGCATTTCTGGAGAATCCTAATGCTTCAAGGAAGGGGCTGCATTGAGCGAAGCCCTCACGAGGTGCCAACAAATGCTCGAGTTCTATTCGATGCGTACCGCCTTCAATGCACACTTTTCGTTCAAGGCTGACCTGTGCCTGTTCGATCAGCGCAGCGGTTGTCACAATTTTGAACACGCTTGCCGCAGGGAACTGACGACCGTACAAGATGCTCTCATTGCGCGACGACGGGACAGGCCATTCCGTCAACACGCGCAGCTTGCCAGTCTTTACTTCAATCGCCACGAGCGCGCCGAACTCGGGGTGCACAGAAGCAATTTTGCGCTGAGCCTTACGCTGCAATGCAACATCGAGGGTCAACGTCCAGCGGTTGCCCTGGGTGTCTTTCACGACCAGAGCGCCGCCGTCTTTTGTCGCATGGGTAATGTCGAGCGATGAGTATTTTTGTTGGTGCGGCACACAATCCGCAGTTCGCGACACCGTATTGATTGCGCGGCTCTCGCTTGCCGCGAGAGACACGAAACTAATGACTGCAACATACCGGGCAGTTCGCACCTGGATCGATTACCGATATTTCGGTGCACCGGACAAATTATCCGACAATTATTGAGGTCCCAGGGACCCGACTGCGGCCAATAATCCTCGTGCAGTCAGAAATCGTGCCCTTGCCCGGGCCCCCTGGTCTGCCTTGGTCTTGACCGCGCAACGACAGATTGTCCTGCAGGTGGACCTCAAAGGGCGAACGAGACTTTGGCAGGGTAGCTGCCGGGCGATTTGAACTTTGCCCCTTTGATGAGGGATATAAGGCAGTCGGCTTTCGATTCGCCATTGGCATCGGGCGGCGCAACCCCCACTGATATCGCAGAACCGCGAGTGTCAATGTAGGCAGTTACCTGGTACGTTCCACTGCCGCGGCCCGTGCATTCCGCAACGCGTTTGTGGAGTTTCTTGAGTGTGTCTTCGACGTCTTCAGCGGTCCATTCCACGGGTGGCCGCGCGTCATTCGGCATGTCAAACGAGAATGACTTGTGGACTTGACCTTTGCGGCCGCCCACTGGTTTGGGCCAAGACCGCGCGCGCAATGTTTGAATCATGCACGATTCTGTTTCGCGATCGCCCAACGTCGAGTGTTCGAGTCGAGCTTCTTCCGCTTGCCCCTTTTCATTGATGCTAACGAACACGCCAACGTCGCCACCTAACAATTCCACTCGGCCAGCACCCTTGTGCACACATGCCATCATGCCGTTTTGGGCTTTCTCGAAGACGGCGTTCACGGCGTCTTCGTCCAACGCTCCCACCTCGGACGATATGCCGATAGTGGCAGTTTCTTGCGTAGGCGGGACGTCTTTCGGCCGGGGCGCTTCCGCGACGGGAACCGGCTTTGAGCCGCAGGCTAGAAACGTTGGTGCCGCAAGCAGGACGAAGTGGCGCGCGATCTTCACAATTGAGCCTGGCTGTAATCCTGAGATCCTCATCGGCTGTAACTCGATTTTACTAGATCCATATCATTTTCACGTGTGCGGCAACTGATTTTGCGTCCTCAATTGAACCGCATGGCGCAAAGGGAGCATTTTCGTAAGCAGACTTGGCTTCGGGGATACTGCGACGGCAAGAGCCGCGCAGTTTAACAGCTCGAAATCGAACTCGCTGTCGCCGAAACAAGCCAGCGGGTATAACCCGCCCGACACTCTTTTCAGCAGCTTGCATTTGTTTGCACCGAACGGAACGTCGCCCGAGATTTCGGGGGCAATAACACCATTGGCGATCCTTGGCTGCGTGCCAATGACCTGATTGGGTGCGAACCCTAACTTTGCGGCGGCCCACTCTACGATTGGCGCGGGTGAGGCGCTCACAACGTAGCATTCGACATTCTGGCCTCGTGCCCAATCAAGCACCGCAGTAATCTCAGGGCGTAAGCGACTGTCGATTTTCTCGTTGACCAGGACGTGCGCGGCATAGGCAGTCAGTTCCCCCAGTGTGCGGCCGGCATAACACCATGCCATTGCCGCATAGAGATCGACCTCGCTCATGGCGCCTGTCTGCTGGAATTCAAACAATCTGATTGCCAGTCGAGACGCCGACCCGAAGGTATCAAGCCCCAAAGATCTTGCCAACTGGCACAATCTGGGACGCGCGTGTTCGAGTAGCCATTCCTCGCGGCACGCGTTCATGAACACGTCGTCCGAGACATCGCCAGACCAAAGCGTTCCGTCGGCATCGAAAGCCAGCAGCGAGTCTTGTTCGTCGAGCCGACTAGCAAGTCGCTCAATGATGGCTTCACTGTCGACAATTGGCAGGTTCTGCGCAGACATTGGGCCACGAAATGCGAATCGATCGTCTTTGCTGGCGATGGTATCACAGTGCAAGAGGATTCAATGGCTCTTAACCGCGAACGTTTCGTATCAACTCTGGCCCGGCTAGTCGAATTGGGCCCTCGACTTCAAAACGCACCGAACGCGGGCCTAGTGCCTGAGGAATCATTGGCATGTGCCGTTGTGGAGGACCTGCTCAGCCCACTGAGGTCGTCGGGTTTCGCAACGGTACAACGGTTTTGCGCCTCCGGCATGGAGTCTAGACCCAGCCTAATCGTGACCGTGCCTGGAGCAGGCACGAAGTCGGTTGCTTTGGTGGGAGCGCACTTCGACGTCGTGCCCGCCGATCGAGAAGCTGAGCATTGGGTGACGGATCCATTCAAGTTGGTCGTTGATCGCGACGGAACGCTAAGTGGCCGCGGTGTGACAGATTGCTTGGGACATGTCGCGTTATTGACGGAACTGCTGCTCGATCTGCACGCGAGAAGCATCAAGCCCAGCCGCACGATTCACGTTGTCATGATTGCCAATGAAGAGGAGCGAGCGATTCCCGGAATCGGGCTCGAATATCTGGGTGACATCGGCGTGCTCGAACCCCTCAAGAGCGGGCCGTTATACTGGCTAGATAGCGCAGATTTTGGCCCAACGCTCGGCACTGGCGGCATCGCTACGTGGGAGCTGCGTGCCACGGGCGCGAGCGGCCATTCGGGCCTGCCTCATAATTGCGTGAATGCGCTGGAACTCGGCATGGCCGCTGTACAGGCGCTGGTTGGCTGGTTCAGAGGCCACGTTCCGCCGCACACGGACGAATTGCGTTGGAGATTTGCGTCACCGTCCACGTGCAAGCCAACCATGATTCAGTGCGACAACAACAAAATCACCAAGATCCCGGGGTATGTAACGGTCCGGGGCGACATGCGGGTCACGCCATTTTATGATATTGCGTCGGTATTGAATGATGCTTGTGGGTTCGTGGACTCACTGAACCGTCAAATCCAAGCGGGCGTAGCATTGTCGGGCTTCCCTCGAACACGCGCGGACACCGGCGTGACGGGAAAGGTGGAACTTGTACCGGAAGGCAAACTCAGCGAAGGGATTGCCTGTGACCTTGACTCGCCCGCGCTCGAATCACTTTCACGCGCCATCGCCGAGGTTCGCGGAACGTCAAGAGGTGAAGCCTATTCGATGACGGGATCACTGCCCATGGTGAGAGACTTGCAGAGGCGGGGGTTTGACGTTCAAATCACCGGATTTGGCGAGAGTCGCAGCTACCATGCTCCCAACGAGCAGGCAAAACTGCGGGACTTCGAAGACGGCCTACGCATCCTCGAAATGCTCGTTGAGCCGGAGTAACGGAACTCCCTGCCAGCTGGAAAGGTCGTGTTCCGGTTCTTTTGCCGCAAGGACGCTAATGCGAAACGACCGTATGTTCGGAAACCGCGCGCGCCTTGTCCACTGCCGCTAGCAGTTTCCTGAACGCATCGACAAACTGCTTCTGGCCGTCTTCGAGCAGCTCTTGAGCCACGGCTTCCATCGATATTCCGACTTTTTCAAGCGCTGCGATGGTGGCGTGTGCGCTGTCGATTCCTTGCGCAAGCGTACTGCGAGCGAATCCGTGCGCTCGGAAGGCGTCTAAAGTTGCGGGCGGCATCGTGTTCACCGTATCGGCGCCAATCAGCTCCTCGACGTAGACGACATCGCGGTATTCCGGATTCTTGGTGCCGGTGCTCGCCCACAGAACGCGCTGCGGTCCAGCCCCTGCGGCTTCGAGGGCCTCCCATTTTGGTCCCTTGAACAAGGTCCTATACCGTTCATAGGCAAGTTTAGCGTTGGCCACCGCAGCCTTGCCCAGCAGCGATTTCAGTGCTGCCCGCTCGGCCTCAGTCGCTGTGGCGATGCGTTTCTGCAACAAAGTGTCAACTGCCGAATCTACGCGGCTAACGAAGAAGCTTGCAACCGAAGCGATGCGATTCAATTCACCGCCCCGCGAGGCGAACCGAGACACCCCAGCCTGGTAAGCCGAGGCAACTTTCGCATAGAGCTCTACGGAGAACAGGAGGGTGACATTGACGTTGATCCCCTCACTGATTAGCAATTCGAAAGCGGGAATGCCTTCCAATGTGCCAGGTACCTTTATCATCAGGTTGTCTCGGCCCACGGCGTTCCACAGCCGCCGGGCTTCCGCGATGGTTCCAGCGGTATCTCGTGAGAGTTCTGGCGACACTTCCAGACTGACGAACCCGTCGCGGCGATGCGTGGCGTCGTACACGGGGCGAAAGGCGTCTGCTGCCGCGCGAATATCCGCAATGGCCAATTGCTCGTAGATGTCTTTGGCGCTCGAGGTTCGATGCGCAAGCTTGCGAAGATCCGCCGTATATTCGGCGCTTTCCGCAATCGCCTTTTCGAAGATGCTTGGGTTGGATGTAAGACCCCGGACCCCGTCGTCTGAAATGAGACGGTGGAGCTCTCCGGTCGATATTAGGCTACGCTTGATGTAATCGAGCCAAACGGACTGCCCGTGCTGCTGCAGCTCTTTGAGCCTGCTCATGATCCCATCCTTTCGTGGCTAGATGCACTTGCCACCGTTCAATCTAAGACGCCGACACGTAACAAGCCAAGCCGTCGGGCGACCGAACCGATGGTTTGTTCTCGATTGGGTTGACGGGGTGTGCAAGCCCCGAGGCCGCACGCCCCTGGCCCGTGAGCGACCTTGACGTATGAAAATCATTGCTCTTGGAGGGCCCAAACGACCAACAGTCAACGCGTCGCGACGGACAAACAGGTAGCGTCACTGGCCCCTTGCTGGGCCGATGCAAGCTATGTCGGTCACAATTGTGGCATGAGAACTGCGCACCCGACCGGCTGGTATTGATCGATCGCCGTGCAGCAGCTTTGCCAATGCACCCTGCTTGTCCGCACCGACGGCCACCCACAAAACATCTCGCGCCTGATTGAGAGCTGGAAACGTGAGCGTCACGCGGCGTTGGCCATTGTAGACGCCGGTGACGGCAACCTCAGTATTGCGGACTCGGAGCACGGGATCGTTGGGAACCAGCGACGCCGTATGGCCATCCGGCCCTAGGCCGAGATGGACGAGGTCAAGCACGGCTGGAGATCCTGCGACGCGGCGGAGCGTTTGCGCGTAACTCTCGGCTGCCTCCCAGAGGTCAGTCATCTCAACTGGAATTGCATGTGCCTGGCTCCCAGGTATTGGGACCCGCGACAGCAACGACTGATTTACGTGAGTCCAGTTTCGACTGGGATCTCCGCTGGGTGCGACTCGCTCGTCAACCTGAAGGACGTGAACCTTGCCCCACTGGACTTCAATCCGCGCCAAGTGTTCCAGCATAAGCCACGGGGTTGACCCACCGCTTAACGCAAACGTAAATCTTCCACGTTTGCCAATTGCCGTACTGGCCAAGTCGGCGATGGTTTCGGCTGCGCGGCGCGCAACGGCGTCAATATTCGGCAGTACGATGATATCCACGAGTTTCAGCCCCGGCGTGCCAAGACGGCCAAACATGGCCTCACCGATTGGGAGCATTCCCATGAAAATTAACATGCGCATCGCGCGGTGTCCACTCGCTCCAGCCAATGCGCAGTGACACTCCAAACATCTGAATGCCATTGCCGGCTTGGTACGGGCTGTAATTGTTCCAGGATTGGATACTACTGGCACTGTCGAACCAGCCAAAGCCGACCATTTCGACAAGCAAATGGTCGATATTGACTTGAGCCCCCGCTTCGAGCGCAAAGTAGGCGTCAAAACCCTTGAGCGTCTTGCTCGTGATATTGCTCGTGAGATTGCCTGTGAAATGCAAATCGTGGGATGCTGTCCCAACGCCGACGGTTGAAGTGAAGCGGACACTTTCGCCACCGCTCATAATGCGCAGAGCGCCGCCGACACGCCGCGAATCCAGTGTGGTGTCGATGGAGCTCGGCTGCAAAGGCGCTTGGCAAATGGACTCACCGCCTGAAGCCGTGCACCTGCCGCTTGCCGCGTGATGAGTCAAACCCACAACCGCCTCAACGCCAACCGGCGTAAAGAGACGATAGCCGGCGCGCAGCCCGTAACCGTAACCGGAGATGGAATTGTGGTTGGGATCGATGTCTTGAGGCGCACCGGTCCAGTTCGAAAGGGAGCCTTCCAGCAGGCCATACCAGCCGCGTAGTTGCCGTGGCGGAGGCAACGGCGGACGGTTTGGATTGGACGGTTCCTCCGCCTCGGATTCCGACAAAGCCTGTCCGACTTTGCCCTGGATCGTGGCCGTCTGACCCGCTTGCAGCTCGACGACCGCTTCGTAGGGCTCAAAACCGGATCGGTATACCTGAACGACGTGGCGACCCGGTTCAACGTAGCCGCGATAAGATTCGAACGCCACCGCGCGGCCGTCGATCGCGATGGCAGTGCGATCGTCTGGTGTGAGGACCGTCAGATACGCATGTGTGGGTGACAAGGTGACGAGCACCGGTGAGTTTCCCAGGCCGCCTGCAACGGCAATCGTTTGCTGGGTGGGTGCGAATCCTTCAGCTTCGACGCGCAGCCGATGCTCGCCCACGTTCAGCTCGAGCGGCATTTCCAACTCGGCGGGGCTCACTTCGCGATCATCAATGGTCACACGGCTGTTTGCGGGTTTCACCGTTATTCGTACTTGTCCAACAAAGTCAGTGAGTTCAGCCATGACGCTGAGCGCGGTTTTTCGATCGAGCGGGGATAGTTCGTGGTCGTGGCGAGCCAACAGCAGTTCTAGCGACGCCTTGGCCTCGCGGTAGCGGTACAGCGCTTTCTGGCAAAGCGCGATGTTCTGCAGCGCGGCCGAATTCGGATGAATCGCATAGGCCGACTCGAATTCGGCCAAAGCGCCCACCATGTTTCCCTGTTGATACAGGTGAACGCCCCTGTCGAACACCTGACGACTTCGCTCATGGGCGACTGAATCGTCTGACGGCGAATCCGGATGCGTATACGGCGCGTCCGCCGCGCCGACAATAGCCGTTACCGTGCCGGCAAGACAAAAAATCCGCCACGTAAGAGCTAGTCGCGTTGGCCGCATCGTCGTAGGCTGGTTCAGCGCATATTATCCGTACCGCGGCCGGGAACGCTACGGCATTGTGGTCTTGAGCTGAAGTTCGTCGACATTCCCCGCCGAAGCTCGGGGGGCGACCCGATGCGACGCCGCTCTGGCATCCGGGGGATTGCGCCGCGCAGGGGCAAGGCCGCTTCGCGACGTGGCGGACGCTTGTGTTGGAACACCGGTTGCCGTCACAGGCTCAGCGGCGCTGGCAACTGCGGGCAGTGCGATGCGGCTACCGCTCGGCGTCGGCGTTCGAGCTAGCCGCTGCGCGTTGTGCGCCGCCTGCTGTGACTTGAATCGCTTGTGGACGACGACGATTAACACGGCGGCACCTACGATAGCCAAGAGCAGGAACCCAGCGACGATCTTTCCACCGAGCGCACGGGGCGTTCGCGACGGCCCGGCATTGGAAGCTGAGCGTGAACTCACCATCGCCGCTTGACTGACTCGAGTCGTGGTGCTGTCGGGCAGGGTACTTGTGGGGCTCAAGCGCGTCGATGCATAGGGAGCTAGGGCATCCAAGAAATCCTGAGCATTGGCAAAGCGCTCGGATCGGTCACGGCTCAGTGCGCGCGCGATGATCTTTGCGATGGGCTCAGGAACGTTGGGTGCCAACAGCCGCACGTCGTCCGCGTCGCGGGTGCAGATATCGACGAGGACTGCATGGTACACATTGCCGACGTGTGGAGTTCTTCCGGTCAGCATTTCATAGAATATCGCGCCGAGTCCGTACAAATCACTGCGGCCATCCAGGTTGATGTCTCCGCGCGCCTGCTCAGGCGACATGTAATAGGCCGTGCCAAGCACAACCCCTTCGTGCGTCAACGTATCCAATGTCGCTTCGGCTGGAGTGACCTTGGAGATCCCGAAGTCGAGAATCTTGACGAGTATCGAGGGGCCGTCTTGCTCGCATAAATATACGTTCTCAGGCTTTAGATCGCGATGCACGATTCCCGCGGCGTGCGTGCGAACCAGCGCGCGCAAGGCTTGTTCGATAATCGCGGCCGCTTCCTCGATCGACAGGCGCCCCTCGCGTCGCAGGCGTGCGCGCAGATCTTCACCACGCAGCAGTTCAAGAACCAGAAACGGCGTGCCGTCTGCCGTACAGCCCGAGTCGAAGATGTGAACGATGTGAGGGCTCTCCACCAAGCTTGCGGTTTGCGCTTCACGCAGGAATCGGGCTCTGGTCTGGGCGTCACACTCAACCTCGCTTTCATGGAACTTGAGCGCGACGTGCTTACCGATGCTGGTGTGCACGGCTTCGTACACCGCACCCATCCCGCCACGGCCAAGCTCCCTTACGATGCGGTATTTGTCCGCAATGACCGTGCCGATGCGTTGTCGAGGTTCGCGGGCCGCTGAATTCACGTGCCACACTTTCGGCGGGCCAGACTGCCCGCATGACACTAGGGGCCGTCCCGGGTTTCTCATGACGCCGCGAGCTCCGGTTGTGGGATCCAAAGTAGTGCGGAAACAAGTTGAACGAGGGACAGGAAGTGCAATGCGTTCTTTTCGAATCGCGTTGCGACAGCACGAAATCGCTTGATGTTGTGGAAGTAGCACTCGACCAAATAGCGCTTTCGGTACTTCTTTCTGTCAAGGCGCGGTTTACGGGTTCGATTGGGATGAGGACAAATGACGGGTTTCATTTGCTGGCTTAGAACTTGGGCCCTGATTTCGTCAGAGTCGTAGGCTGTGTCAGCGATCAGCGCGTGCCCTTGCGCGTGCCCTGCGATGATGTCTTTGGCGACCGTGGAGTCGTGCTGTTGGCCCGGTGTGAGTTCGACGTGGAGCGGCCGCCCTTCGGTGTCAACGAGTGCGTGGACTTTGGTGGAGAACCCACCTCGAGAATGACCCAGTGCGTTAATTTTGATCCCCCTTTTCCGCCCGAAGCATCTTGATGTGCTCGAACGACGGAGGCGTCGATAATGCATCCTTCATCGTCCACTTCCAATTGTAGTGCCTTGAGCACTTTGGCCCAGGCTCCTCGATGAGACCATTCATTGAAGCGATTGTAGATGGTTTTCCAAGGGCCATAGCGCTCAGGCAAGTCTCGCCAAGGACAGCCCGTCTTTGCTCGGTACAGGATAGCGTTGATGAATGCACGATCCCCAATGATGGAGTCAGGACCTCGCCGTTGCGGCAAGGCTTGGGCGAGGGTTTGCCACTGTGCGTCAGTCAGTTCATGTCGGTGTGCCACGAAAAGCTTTGATCATATTGGACGCGAACTCTCAACAAAAAAGATCTCGCCCAAAGCTAAGCGATCGAAATGATCCAACTATTACCCGGGACAGCCCCTAGCGTATCACGACCACGCTCGACGCAATCTGCGTAGTGAGATTTCCGGGGCAAACGGGCGGCGAAGGGACGCAAAGTCCCACCAAACTGATCGTGGCTTAGCCCTTGCGAAGTGCGGCCAGCTGCGACTCAATGCGGGACGTTGTTCTCGCCGCCATCCCTTTGTGGACAATTCGCTTGCTGGCGGCACGCGCCAAAGACCGGCTGGCTTCTGACACCCGTTCTGAAGCCGCCTTTGCGTCACCCTGTGCGATGGCAAGGCGTGCCTTCTTCACGGCGCTTCGAACGGCGCCCTTGGCGCTCTTGTTGGATTCAGCTCGCCTCGCGCGCTGTCGATTACGCTTCTCTGCAGAAGGATGATTCGCCATGAAAGAGGTTCCTACGATGAATTGCTAAACGGGTTGGCTCAACCGGACTTCTTCGCGTCGGCGGTGTTGGGATCATAGCCCTTGGGCTGAAGGGGAAAGGCGGGCGTTCCTAGACGAACGCGTGCCTTAGCCTTGCGCCTTCCCGCAGAACGTTTGCGAATCGCGCGACGGCGATCGGAATGACAAGTGTTTGAGACCATAATCGGGCTTTCGTGAAACAGAAGAACCAGCGCTGAAAATACGGCGCGGAATATGAGCGAAGGTCCGAGCCTTGTCAATTCGCGACCCATGCGTCCGTTCCGACGCTTTGGGTTAGGCTCGACGGCCGCTTACTCGTTTTCCGTGGGCTTGTCCGTGTTGGCTTCCGCTTCCACCGGCAAATTGGCAAATTTGCCCTTTAGCAAGTCGCCAAGCGTGCCAAAGCTGCTCTCGGCTTTCATTTTCTGCCGATACTCTCTGGCAGCACGACGCTCCTCGTCTTCCGCCAAGCCGCGAATCGTCAATTTCGGCTCCCCACGTCGGGGGTCGACGTCGAGGATTTTTGCATCCATGCGTCCGCCTTGTTTGAAGGACTTGCGGAGCTCTGAGCCGCGGGGAGTACCCGTCTGACTCGCAGGAATATAACCGCGCGCTGCTCTGCCCGTGACGCCCAACACGCGAACTACGAGCCCTGACGGTTCAATCTTGACGACTTCGACCTTCACGGTCGCATTTCGAGCAACCTTCTGCGGCGCTTCGTCGGCTTGCTCGGCGCTGGGCGCCAAGTGCAATGCTAGCTTGCGATTCCTTCCGTCCACATGGGCAACGACGACGTTGACCTTGTCGCCTTCCTTCAACTTCTCGTTCGGATGCTCGATGGTCTCAAACGACATGTCCGTCACGTGCAAGAGCCCTTCGACTCCGGGCTCCAACTCGATGAATGCCCCGAAGTTTTCGAGTAATGTGACGGTGCCTTCGTGCCGCGTCCATGGCGCGTATTTCTCCCGTGCCAAAGCCCACGGATCGTCAACCAAGGCCTTGCGGCTTAGCCAGATCTTGCCCTTCTCATCGATCTTCGTGATCTGAACCTGAAGCTTGTCGCCGGGCTTGAACAGGTCCATCAAATACGGACGTGGATCGTGGGAAGCCTCGCTTGCGTGAACCAGTCCTTCCAGATTCTCCGCCTCGGGAAGGGCCACGAAAAGCCCCCAATCAACGACGGTGCGCACAATGCCCTCGAGCACCTGCCCTTCGCTCAACAGCGTGAGCGCGTGCTTGCGCCGCTCGTGGGCTTCTGCTTCAAGCATTGGTCGGCGCGTCACGACGACATCACGCCCGGCTTTCTCGTACTGAATGACCTTGAATTCGAGCCTTTGACCCAAGAGCGCCGCGAAATTGGCGTTGGCCGGGTGCAGATCCATGCCCGATGCCGGCGCGAAGGCCCGCAATCCTAATATGTCGACCTCGATGCCGCCTTTGATGATTCCAGTCACCAGGCCTTTGACCAGAGTCCCCTCCTGACAGGCCTTTTCGACTTCGGGCTTGGTGTCCTCTTCGCGAAGACGCTTCCGAGACAGCACGACACAACCCCCGCGGCCGCCGTCGTTGTGCACTTCAGCGACGAAACTGTCACCGACCTGAGGCATCAAGTCGTCAACCGCCATTTCTGCTCGGTCAAACATGCCAAGCGCCTTGCCCGACAGGTCGATCATGATGGCCTCGTCGAGCACGGCTGTCACCTTGCCAAAGACCTGCTCACCGGTGCGAAATGGCACTCGCTCATGAGCGTGCGCGCGTTGACTTGGCCGCGGCGGGGCTTCACTCGTGGTCTCCGCGCCGGCATTGGGCTTCTTCTTCTTGCGCCGTCGCTTCTTCTTCTTGGTTGCATCTGACGCATCATCCGTCTGCTGAACCTCCTCCGTTTCGTCCGACGATGCGCCCATTGCCGAGGACTCATCATCGTGGTCCTCGCTCCGGGACTCGGAGGCTTCGCCGTCTACAGGCGGCTCGGCTGGAGCAGCAGTGGCACCGTCCGTGGACAGTTCACTCGAAGGCGGTTCAGAGGTGACGATCGATTGCGCAACGTCGTCGGTCGGCTCAGCTTGGACGCTCAAGCCGGTGCCGACGTCGGCAGAATCGCTCGGGGTGAGGGGAGGATCTTGGGACATTGTGAGGCCGGGGATTCGGCTATATCAAGCCTTGTGGCGGCTGCCAATCACGAGGCACCCCCAAGAGGCGAGGAATCGTCAGTGGGCGATGGGAAGATGCCTGTTTTGTCCGCCACTTCGGTCAATCTGCAACAAATCTTCACGCTGAGCACAAAGTTCTGAAATTCTCACACCAAGGCGTTCCGCCACCTCGAGGAAATGCCTGTGCGGCGGGGGACTCCGGCGCGGCCTGCACGACCGGCATCCCGGCATCCGACCACTGCCTCACCAAGGGGTGCATGGGCAATTGTCCCAACAAGGGCGCATCGGCAAACGTCGCCACCTTGGCGCCGCCGCCGGCTCCGAAGAGCTCATGGCGCGTCTGGCAATTGTCACAAACGAAGTAGCTATAGTTCTCGACCACTCCAAGATTAACGATACCAACCTTCTGATTCATGCTGACGGCCTTGTACACGTCCTGTAGCGCTATCTCCTGAGGCGTTGTCACAATCACCGCGCCCGTTGCGTGCAACATCTGTGAAATCGACAGGGCGATGTCGCCGGTCCCTGGTGGCAAGTCAAAAATCAGGTAGTCTAATGCTCCCCAGGCCACGTCCTGCAAGAACTGTTTGAGCGCACCGGCCAGCATGGGACCTCGCCATATGACAGCGCTCTTTGAATCTTCCAGCAAGAAACCGATGCTCATCAGGCCAATGCCGTATTTTTCGATGGGCAGTATTTGTTCTCCATTGCCGACAACGGGTCCGCTGACGTCGAAGAGTGTGGGAATACTCGGTCCGTAGATGTCCGCGTCGAGTAAGCCGACACGAGCCCCCATGAGCTTTAGTCCAAGCGCCAGGTTGGCGGCGACCGTGCTCTTTCCAACGCCACCTTTGCCGCTCATCACCAAAATGACGTGCTTAATTGCCGGAATTGGGTCGCCCTCGCCGAGCGCGCGGCCTTCGATCGAAAGCGACGTGCGCACAGTAACCGGAGACGACAGGCCTTGAGCCCCCAACTCTTCATTGATGCTTTGAGTCCATTGATCAAGGGTCGTTCGAACCGGATGCTCGAAAGCAAGTTTGACCGCGAGATTAGACCCAGTGGTTCGTTCCAGGTCGACCTTGGCGCCCAACTCCGCCAGCGATCGTTTGCCGACAGGCTCCCGAACCGCCTGGATGATTCGAATCAATTCCGCATCGCTCATGACCGCGCGTTCGTAGAGCGGAGCGTCTGCACTGTCAAACTCATACTTGGCCTAATGGGACTCGCGCCCACCGGTGAGGCCGAGCTGACCTTGGTTATTTTATCTCGATCTAGAAGGTTGGTTGCCCTTGCGCTGGTTCTTCATTGGCGGCCTGCATGTGCATTCCTGGCTTTTTCTTATCGTGTGGTGTTCCGGGACCCGGCCCGGAACACAGTGACCCGAAAGCTTCGCATCGTGGTCGCCTGGGCCGGTTCGACGGCAAATCAAGAGCCTAATGCAGCGCGCCGAGAAACCAAGCAGCGATGATGCCACCCAGGAACCCGACCAATGCGCACAGCAGCAGCAACCGACTTTGCGGATCTAACACGGAGCGCAAGCCCTTCGGAGTGGGATCACCCAGGGCAAGCCCCAGGGAGTCCGCTTCGTCCGAAATCCGCAGGCTGTTCCCCACCATCTCGATTCTAAGGCGCGGTGCCGCGGGTGCTTTCGGGATCTCCGGCGAGCAAAGAAAATCAGAATCCAGGCCGCGCCACAGCGGCACGCCGCTCCAAGGCCCCCGCGGCAAGCCATTGCCGTTTGGCAATGATCGGGGCGGCTCGCGCAAGTATCGCCGCTGCGACTTTTGGACATCCAAAGAAACCTGGGACACGATCCGATCACGGATAGCTACGGCCGGAAGGTCCGAGCGCATAAGCCTCGGATTTGCAACGACACCGTACGGACGGTGCCACCAGCCGGACTGGGTCAACACGGAGGCACGATAGCCGCCTGGCTCGCCGTTTTTTGGGGGCACAGCGGCACGTGGCCACGAACCGCGTCGCCCGGGCGAAGCCGCGACGACGTGACACAAACGGAAACCGCCGCTCCCCGAAGGGAACGGCGGTCGTAGTTAGGCGTGGGTGGATCCAGATCAGGAACCGGCCGCCGCACTACCCGATACGCTGGCACTCGCCTTGAATGACACAGTCACATTGGCGGACGCTGACGCAGCTGCGGTCACCTTGGCGCCGAAATCGGCCGCCAAGGACGCGCAGTCGGTGATGTCAGCGCTCGAAATCCGCGCCGAGCGAAGCAGCCTGCGACGCAATGTCGAGAACGGCTTGCGCGGCAAGCTTGAATTGCGCAGCGACTTGCACCAGCGCCGGTAGGTTCGTTTCGAGCGTGGACTTCAAGTTTGCGTTGGCTGATCCCGACACCGTCACGGCAACGGTTGGCTTGGTGCATGTGGCGTTGAGTGAAGCTGAGCTGTTGCAACTGGCGTTGCAGTTGGCAGCGGCGTCGCAGCTCGGGGCCTTGAGCGCAACGTCGCAGCTTGGGGCGGTCATCGTCACGTCGCAACTTCCAGTGCAGCTACCGCTGCACGAGGCACCGCCGCTGACGTCAGCCGTGCACTGGCCCTGGCACTGTCCGTCGCAGGTCCCGTTGCACTGCCCGTTGGCGGTGGTGGCGGTTCCAGTCCCGGAACTGGCCGTCCCTGTGCAGTTGCCTGAGCAGGTCCCGTTACAGGTGCCCGTGCAGGATGCAGCCGCAGTCAGTTCCGCGGTGCACTTGCCTGTGCAATTACCGGTGCACGTACCGCTTAGATGCCCCGAATCGCACTCGGCCGTGATGTCCGGCGCGCTACAGCCTGCACTCACGTTGCATTGCCCCTGGCAATTCAACTGAGTACTTGCGTCAATTTGGCAAGAGGGAGCAATCACTGACACCGTCACAGCGCCCGTTCCAGCCGCCTGGAAAGCCGCGGTCAACTGGGCGCTCGCTTCGTCGCAATTCGTTGTGACCTGGCTTGACGACACGGCATCGCTGCCTGTTCCCGTTGCGTCCGCGATGCCAGAATTAGTAGACCCGAGGTCATGAGCAATCTGGTAGCAGGCGTGCGCAACGCTTGCGGAGACCTTGACATTAATATCTTCAAGGTTGGCGATAGCCGCGTCCAGCACGTTGACCCTAGCCGTCAAGCTAGCCCCACAATTACCACTGAGTGCGTTCTTCGCACTGCTGCAGCCAGTGCCTAGGCCCATGGCAGCGAGGGTTAACAGGGCAGGGGCTACGAAATGCTTGACACGCAAACTCTTTGACATGGGAAGTGCTCCTTTTTTCTGAATTCTCAAGAAGGGCGGAATGTGCGCCGCGCCCGCGTTAGACGGCCAGTAGGGCCCGGAGATTCAAATTGTGAACGAGGCTACGGACACCGCCCCCAATCGGCTGAGCTCAACGCTCGGACAATCTAGCCGATATCCGGTCGCCACCTCTATCGTAACTACTTAGAACCCGATTCGATGTCAACGCGAAGTGTTCGGCCCAACGATAGAACATGACTTTTGGCCGACGCTTTGCACGTAGCGGAGGTGAAATCACCCCGAACACGGATGCAACCCAGACTCGGATTGGCGGATTGTCAAACAGTAGACAATGCGTTGGGGCCAGGATTTTCAGCGACAGCGCATTCAGCTGCTGCGCCGTGTGCCGGGCCGGGGGCTAATAGAATATCCCCATGTACCAGCGGAGGATCTGCGCTGTGGACAGGTCAGAGTTGCCAAGACTGCTCTGGTACCAGGTTTGCGTGCCCGGGGTATTCCCCGCTCCATTCGGGTAGCCAAGCCCGCTCATGGGGAACAACAGCCCGTATTGTAGCATCGTGTAGAAGCCACCCATCGCGCCTGGCTTGTCATTGAGCGCGCCGTCCTTGGATTGGAAGTAAATCGACGCGTCGATTTCGATGCCCAGATCGCGAGCATGTCCGGGTGCTTGAATGTATTCGCTCGCTCGCGTCCAAATGCCGGCGAGATTGCCGCCTAGCCGCTGACCATTGGGCTTGCGCATGAAATCATAGCCAACGCTTGGCCTCAGGTAGTACGTTCCTTGAATTCGCGAGAGAATGTTGCGGTTCAAAATCAAGTCGATGCGATACGCGGGGTTGAACCGGAACTCGCGGAATGTGTTGCTGCCTTCGGCTGTTTGCAGGCCATTGTTGCCGGGTTGAAGCCCCATCGACCCATCCAGCTGTGCGGCGTTGGGGTCGCCCGAAGCCCAGCCCCAGTACAGCGACAAGTCTAGCCGATCCTCGAGCAATCGCTGCTGGAACTCCGTCGCTATGCCGTAGCTGCGCAGGCGCCACGCGCCGCCGTTCGCGTTTTGCGAATAGACGTTGGTGGCGTTGCTGACATTGTCGATCCAACCCTGAACGGTTACGGCTTCTGCCTCGAATCGGAACTTCTTGTACAGAACCTGGAGCCACAGGTCGGGCGTGAATGCACGTGCTCCGCGCCGCACCATGGCGTTGGTCACGCCCCAACTCGGGCAACCGAGGCTTGCTCCACCTTGCGCACTCTGGGCGAGAGTAATGCCGTTGGGTGGAACACCCGTGCTATTGCACGCCCCGGTATTGTCGGCTGCAAGATCCTGCCAGCGATACTGCAGGTACGCGCCGCCATTGACGACGAGACTGCCTCGCGTAAGCGATAGGCGTTGAAGTTGCGGCGATTTTTGGCGCAGCAGCATCAACGAGAACTGACGGACGTTGACTAGATTCGAGACATTGTATGGCTGAGCCTGAGGATCTTGCAGATTCTCGTTCGTGGGTCCGGAACTCGGGAAATCCCAGGCACCGCCAAAGTAGAAGTCCAGCGGTTTTACGCTGGAGATGAACATAATGCGGTCGATCGTCAACTGGTAGTCGTCGTCGTAGCCGTCGCCCGCGTTGTGATACATGCCAAGACCAAAGTGATCTGGCATGCGGCCAAAGCGCAGCTGCCCGAGCGGTGTCGAGAATTCGCCCCAGACGCGCTTGACCGCAATACTGTTCTTGTACGAGTTGACCCCCGCCGTGGGCGGCACCGTTGTGTTGTCGAAGAACGACATGGGCGCATAGCCATTGCGCTGTACGACGGCATAGCCGCCTCCACTTGCCGGTTGGTTGGCGTAACCCGCCGGCGTCGAACCGAACACAAGATTGTCGAGCAGATCGATCTGACTCAAGATCCGCAAATTGTCGGAAACGTGCAATTCTGGGTTAATGCGGAACCGCAGATTCGCGCCCGAGTTGTTCTTGTTCTTGCAGGCGTAGTGCGCGTCCGCCGCGGCGCTGGAATCACCGGGAACCTCGTCACTTTCGCCCGGCGTGCACAAGGCGGGACCGTACGCTGCGTTTCCCGTTGAGTAGCGGTTGTCCGCCGGCATCGTCCACAGTGCTTGATCGGGCTGGCTCAACCGACCAAGCGAGAAATTGTGAAACATCTCGGCGCGCGTTCTGAAGTAGCCATGAAGTTCCAGGATGGGCCGCGCGTGCGACCACCAGTCTTCAGCGAACACGGAATCATCGCTCTTGGCTTCTTTGTCCGTCTGCGTTGCTTGCGCGGCGCTGGCGCGCGGTGGTTCGGGCGTTGCTGAAAGCCCAGCGGGCAGCAATGGCCCGGTGACGGGACTTGCGCTCGGCTCGGCCGCATTACGTGGCAATGCCGGCAACGCGGGTCGCTGTGGCGAGGCAGAGGCATCTGAAGTGGATGTCGATTCACTCGCGCTGCTCGACGCGCTTGTCGCGTCCGCTGCAGTCGAGCTAGTAGGGTCGTCCGACGATTCTGTTGCCGTAGGCTTGGGTTCGGTGGGTCCTGCGTGACTCTTGTCAGTCGTGTTTGCGTCGGCGCCTTTGGAAGGTGGTTTGGCGGAGCCCGCCCTCGATGGCTGCGATCCCTTCGGGGCTTTCGGTCCAGCTGCGGGCGGCGCGTCAGCCGCGGAAGCGGGCGTTTGAGCGAAGGCGACGGAACTTGAAGCGAGCAGTAGGGGCCCTGCAGCGATGAGCGCAACGACAGAAGCTTTGAGCATGGCAGGGGGCACTTTCTGACCCAACGATGGGGTCGCGCGAGCGGTTTCGCACGCGGCACCGACAAGCGTCA
Source organism: uncultured delta proteobacterium (assembly GCA_963811985.1). Lineage (GTDB taxonomy): Bacteria > Myxococcota_A > Polyangia > Polyangiales > Polyangiaceae > FEN-1139. The sequence continues at coordinate 117,559 of CAWEUH010000040.1, read as the reverse complement.
AGGGCGCGGCCGCTGGACGGACCGACAAATTGATGATGATTCAGCTTTGATAGGCTGCCATCACGTCAGTCCGCAGCGCGCGGGCTTCGCCTTCCGAAAGCGTTGGATCGGGAGATTTCGTCCCCATGCCGCGAGACGGCAACAGCGCGTTCGGCGAGTCGGCGCTCCGCCGCCCAGCCGGACGTATCCGGCAACCCAAGCGAAGTGCGCAGCTCTTCGCCCATCGATATTGCCGTCGCGTAGCGGAATTGCGGATCCTTGGCGAGCGAGCGAGAAAAGAACGAGTCGAGCACCGCGCGGCGCGCCAGGTATGAGACTCGACAGCGGCGACGGAGCTTCATTCAACTGCGCAAGTCGCACTTGAAGCTCGGAGCGCTCGGGCGCTTCGAAGGGTGTGCGCCCCGTCAACATTTCGAATAGCACAATCGCCGATGCATAGAGATCACTTCGCGGATCCATGGGCGCTGCGGTGACTTGCTCTGGCGACATGTAGGCTCCCGTGCCCGCTGCGACGTTGCGAGTCGATCGACTCGAGGCCACCGGCAAGCGAGCGATGCCGTAGTCGGTGAGTTTGACAACGCCGTCGGGGCGGACCAGGACATTGCTTGGCTTCACGTCGCGGTGGATGATGCCGAGCGCATGCGTTGCCGCGAGCGCCCCGAGCAACTGCGAATAGATGGCCCACGCCGGCACCATGGGAATGACAGGTTGGCTAGGGTTGGCGCGAACTTTTGCCGCCTCCGCGATCGTGTCGGACAATGGCTTTCCGTGAACAAACTCCATAACAATAGCCAACTGCGCGTCGTATTCCGAAAGGCCAAAGAAGTGCACGATGTTCGGGTGGGCCAAACGCGACAGCGCTTCGGCCTCACCAAGAAACAACTGCTCGGCTTGGTCGCTGCCGCGCAACATCGGGTTGAGCAACTTGACGGCAACGGGATGCGGCGGTGCGCTCTTGGCGCCGGCTTTCCCATTGTACGTAAGTTCTCCGCGACGGACGATGCCCATGCCGCCCCGGCCAATGACTTTTCCCAGCGTAATATCCCCGCAATCGAGGCTTAGCTGAGCGCCTTCACCAAGGGGCCGCTCGGGCAGACCCGTGCCGCAGAACGGGCAAAACCTCGCCGATGCCTCGGGGATTTTCGCGGTGCACGCAGCACAGACAACCACTTTTGCACAATAGCGCCGAAGTCAGCCGCCATGGCCTTTTCCTGCGCACATTTCTCAGGGTGCGTACCGCGGTTACGCTGTGACTGAAACTTAAGTGCGCATTAACCGGCCCCGCTACGCATCCGTAGCAGTTTCGAACACGATCGGCGTGAGTGCCGTGTGGCGGGACTGCGCAAAACGCGCGCTTGTACTCGCAGTTGCGAAACGGCTGCGAGGTGTGCGATTCTCGAAAATGTTGAGCTCTGGGCGATGTAATCGGAAGGTTTGAAGATGAATGAAGCTATGCGTCTTAGGCGCGAATCAAAGCGGTGTCTGTGCACGCCAGTTTCGATGGCAGTCGTTGGGCTAGCGCTTGTTGCCCCCAGCGTGGCCCGTGCGCAGCAACCGAAGTTCGACGGCGAGTTTACGGTGCAGCGGTTTGACCCCGCCCCGGGCCCGCGCAATTTCTTCGTCACCCGCACGGCTCGCTCCGATGGGAAGAACACTTGGAGTGCCGGCGTCATCTTTGACTACGCGCACAACCCCTTCACCGTGCAAAGTTGCCTTACGGCGACGGATTGTTCGGCTCCCAATGCTCAGCTCAGGGACATTCACGTTGTCGAATCCCTTGCGACGGCTCACGTGTTGGCGAGCTACACGCCGAAGCCATACCTGCAGTTGGGTCTCAGCCTACCGGTGACGTACATCAGCGGTGAGGGTCTTGATCGCAATTCGGTTAGCCCAGTGAACGGCGGCACGAGTGCCTTCGCGATCGGCGACCCAGCTCTTGAAGGGAAATTCAGGTTCTTTGGCAAGGTCGATTCCCCGCTGGCGACAGCGGTCGGCGCATTCGTTACCGCGCCGACGGCGAGCGCGATGGCCAACGACAAGTACATTGGCGACAGCAGCTTCACCGGTGGCCTGCGCGCGATCGGCGACGTACAAATCAAGGCGTTCTCGGTTGCGGGAAATGTCGTGGGAGTCCTACGTCAAACGTCGCGCGTTGGTGACGCCAAAATCGGCGATGAACTACGCTACTCGGTAGCGGCCGGGTATCAACTGAGCCCCGTGTTGCGCGTCGTCGTCGAATCGTTCGCGAATTCCAGACTCATATCCAAGTCGAACGGCAGTGGCTCGATGGAAGGCTTGTTGGGGGCGCAAGTGACGCCCATGAACTCGCCCTTCATGTTTATGGCTGGGCTCGGAACAGGCATTGTCAACGGGGTTGGCGCACCGGGGTTTCGCGGTTTCATGGGTCTTGTGTTCGTCAAGGAAGTTCGCGACCAGGATGGCGACGGCATTCCGGACAATGTCGACCAATGCCCGAACGAGCCCGAAGACTTCGACGGATTTCAAGATTCCGACGGTTGCCCGGATCCTGACAACGACGGCGACGGCATTCTGGACGTGAACGACAAGTGTCCGCTGCAGGCCGAAGACGTTGACGGGTTCGAAGATCAAGATGGCTGCCCGGACGTTGACAACGACAAAGATGGCATTCCCGACGATGTCGACCATTGCCCGAACCAGCCTGAAACCAAGAACGGCTACAAAGACGACGACGGTTGTCCGGACGAAGTCGACACAGACAACGACGGCATACCCGACTCGAAGGACAAGTGTCCGACCGAAGCCGAGGACACGGATGGCTTCCAAGACGAGGACGGCTGCCCTGACCTCGATAACGACAACGACGGAATTCCGGACGATCGCGACGAATGTCTAAACGAGCCAGAGACCTACAATGGCTTCGAAGACACTGACGGCTGCCCAGACGAACTGCCCAAGGAGGGTCTAAAGAAGAAGAAATGAGCCCGGCGCACGGGAGCTGCCATTAGTTACGAGCGTAGGTACTCCTCGGGGCTCGATGCCCAAGTGCCCCACAGGGACGGCACTCACATGTGGCAAAGACGGATTATTTTACCTACATCGTCTGAGCCATAAATGTTCTTGGGCAACACTTGCGTTTGGCCGTCGCCTAATGAAGTGTTCATAGAACAAGCTCTTCGTTCCTCCTCGATATGATACATCCCCTGGTTGGTCTGTTGGGAATCACCGTGCCGCTGCTGGTTGGGTTCGCCCAGGGGGGCAGTTTTGTTTGTTTTGACCCGCACATGGACACAAGCGGCGTCGCGACAAGACTTTCGGCGGGCGCGCCCAAGGACAGGTCGAACGCGTCGGCGAAACTGTCACCGGTGCTAGTCAAGCTTGCGCCGGTAGAGACGGGGCCACAGCACACGCGCATGGCGCCCGCGTTGGACCTTGCGTCGAGGACGGCGTTCAGCGCGATTCCTGGCGTCACGGTCTTAGGTGATGACGAAGATCCCGCCGCGCTGGCCAAGAAGAGCCGCAAACCCGTGATCGTGCTGGCCGCCAAGCTTCAAGATCTGGTGACGTCGAAACAGGGCGATGAAGTCGAGTTCAGGGCTCAAATTCAGTACGTCATCTATCGAATGCCGAATCGCGATATCGCAGCCGTGCTAGACGGCGCTGCGAGGACGCGCATCGCGGCGGTCCGTGTGCGAAACCAAGAAAGCCGACAACAGGTCGAAGACGATGTTGCATCGGCAGCGGTTGAGAGTGCCGCCAAGCGAGCCCCGGCGGCGCTGTTGGCCATTACAAGACGCTGATGGGCTTCCCTCCCAGCCTGTGACTTATGCTCCACGTGCCCGTGCCCGGGGCTCTTGCGCGCCCATTTGAGCTCAATCGAGAAGAGTTCCGTCGCGGTGTGCTCGGGCCCACCCGGCACAAGGCATCGGGCAGACTTGACACAAGATCTGCCTTTGGGTCGCGTATTGGCAGCTAGCAGTATAGAGTTGCGCGTCAATGCCGCCAGAAGTCCTGTTCGTCTCCAAACCTGCGGTTGAACCATTCAACGACGGGAGCAAATGCCTGGTTCGCGACATCGCAGGCGCGCTGACGTCGTATGTGCCGCGCGTCATGGTGACCCAAGACGCTGACGCTTGGGCCCCATCGGTCTTGGCTGCTAGAGTGTACGCGCGCAAGGGAAGCTATAGCCCCGCTCTTATCGACAACGCGCGGGTGTTCGTCTGGTTGTTGCTGCGGTCACGCGAACAGCTCTGGCATTTCTTCTTCGCGCCGAACCGCCGAACCAGCCAAATGGGCAAGCTGCTCAAGCAAATCAGAAGAGTCCCCATCGTTCAGACGGTTGCTTCGCCGCCCCGCGCATTTCGCGAGCCTCAAAGGCTCCTGTTCGGCGACGTGGTCGTGGCGCACAGCCAATGGACAAAGAATGAATTCATTCGGGCCTATGCGGAAGCAGGGATTCATCAGGTGCCGCGTCTGGAAGTCATAGCCCCCACGGTTCCGGATTTGGAGACACCGTCGAACGAGCGGCAAGTGGCGATGCGCAGGCTGTTGACAATTCCTGAAGCGGCGCCGCTGCTGCTATACCCGGGTGATCTCGAGGTCGGGGGTGCCAGTCGGGTGGTTGCTGACATTGTCGAACCCGTGCTTCGTGAGGTCCCCGAAGCGCATATCGTCTTTGCGTACAGAAAGAAGACACCGCGCGCGGCCCAGGCTGCGCAGAACCTAGAGTCGCGTCTGCATTGTACGAACGTGCGCTTCATTGCTGAAGTGCCGGACATGCATGCGCTGGTTGCCGTTTCTGATCTGGTCCTGTTTCCGGTTGACGATCTATACGGAAAAGTTGACTTGCCGATTGTCGTGCTGGAGGCTATGCAGTTGGGTGTCCCCGTGGTAACGCTCGACCGGGGTCCGTTGGCAGATCTGCAAGGGGTCTGGCATGTGCCAACCAGCGGCATTGAGGGCTTAGTCGAGATTGCGCTCACGGCTTTTCGCGACCGCTCAGCTCGTCAATTCTGCGTTGACGCGCAGCGCCAAACCATTGCCCGCTCGCATAGGCCGGCCCAGGCTGCCAAGCGCTATGAAGCGATCTACGACGATCTGCTAGGCCGCGCGCGGCGCGTGTGGTAAGACCGCGGCCCCTATGGCTCAGTCATCGGCCCAAGTTCGACAGGCGTTCCTCGAGTACTTCCGCGGTCACAACCACGAAGTCGTCAAGAGCGGCCCCATCATCCCGCCCAATGATCCTTCGTTACTTTTTGCCAACGCCGGCATGGTCCAGTTCAAGGATACGTTCACTGGTCGCGAAAAGCGGTCGTACAAGCGGGCGACATCGAGCCAGAAGTGCATTCGAATTAGCGGCAAGCACAACGACTTGGAGGCCGTCGGCCCCTCGCCGCGACACCACACGTTCTTTGAGATGCTCGGGAACTTTAGCTTCGGAGACTACTTCAAGGAAGAGGCCATCTATTTGCGTGGGAGTTTCTGACGAAAGTTCTTGGTCTACCGCCTGAACGTATGGTGGTTACCTACTTCAAGGGCGAAGAGGGCATTGCCGCCGACGAACAGGCCAGAGATTTGTGGAGGAAGATCAGCGGTTACGGCGATGATCGCGTTCGCGGTCTCGGGATGGCCGACAATTTCTGGCAGATGGGCGAGACAGGACCGTGCGGGCCATCCAGCGAAATCTACTATTGCAACGGCGACCAGGTCGATCTGAACAGTTTCGGCGAGGAACAGACCTCAGCGGGGCTCGGATGGATGGAGATCTGGAACCTCGTCTTCATGCAGTTCGAGCGTTCAATCACGGACGGTGGAACGCGTTTGGAACCGTTGCCGGCACCCAGCATCGACACGGGCGCGGGGCTGGAGCGTCTAAGCGGCGTCGTCCAAGGCAAACTCAGTAACTACGACATGGACCTGTTGCATGATCTTGTCCAGTCTGCGGCGACGATTGCGGGCAAGACATACCAGGCAAGCATGAGTCCGGACGACGTCAGCCTGCGCGTGATAGCCGACCACGCCAGGACTACGGCATTTCTCATCGCGGAAGGCCTGTTGCCAGATCGAAATGGCCGGGAGTACGTGCTGCGCCGCGTGATGCGTCGAGCCGTGCGGCATGGCCATCGGCTGGGGATCACACGACCATTCTTGCACGAAATGGCCCTCAGAGTCGTTGACCTGATGGGACCGCAGTACCCCGAATTGACACAGCGCCGCGAGTTGATCGCGAACATAGCCGAGCAGGAAGAGGTTCGATTCCGCCAAACGATTGAGCGTGGGTTGGGAATGCTGGAGGAACGCTTCGACGAGATGCAGCGAAACTCGAGTCGCACGCTCAAGGGTACCGACGCGTTTCAATTGTACGACACGTTCGGTTTCCCTTTGGATCTGACGCAAGTCATCTGTGCGGAACGCGGGGTCGAGGTGGATGTTGCCGGCTACGACTTGGCGCTTGAGCAGGCTCGAGCGCGCAGCGAATTCAATAGCGGAGCCAAAGCCGTGGAGCATGTCTATCGCTCGGCGCTGGAAAGGGTCCCAAACCAGGCGGTTCGGTTCCTAGGCTACGAGCAGACTGTAGCCGAATCAACGATCGTAGCGCTGCTGGTAAATGGTGCGATGCTCGCCGAAGCCAATGCCGGTGATGCCGTCGAAATCGTCGTCGAGGCCACACCGTTCTACGGCGAAAGCGGTGGGCAGGTCGGCGACCAAGGCCAGATTCAAGGCACGGAGGGCCTTGCCGCAATTAGCGACACTATCAAGCCGGTTTCTGGATTGTGGGTCCATCAGGGCGTCATGCAAAGTGGCTCGCTGCGTGAAGGCGAACGGGTGTCGCTCACTGTCGATGCGGAGCGCCGCGACGCCATTCGTCGCAATCACTCCGCGACGCACCTGCTCCACTTGGCGTTGCATCATATTCTGGGCGAGCACGCGACCCAGAAAGGGAGCGTAGTAGCTCCCGATCGATTGAGGTTCGATTTTACGCATGATCGCGCGTTGAGCGTCGAGCAACTGCGGGCTATCGAGCAAATCGTCAATGAACGCATACTGCGCAATACCCCAGTTCGCACGGAAGTTCTCAGCATGGATCAAGCGCGCGAAAAGGGCGCCATGATGATCTTCGAGGAGAAATACGGCGACGTTGTCAGGATGCTCAGTATGGCCGAGTCCGTGGAACTCTGCGGTGGCACGCATGCCCGTGCCACGGGCGATATAGGTCAGTTCAAGATTCTGTCCGAGCAGGGAGTGGCCGCTGGTGTTCGAAGGATCGTCGCTGTGACTGGCCTCTTTGCGCTTGGTTACGTCAACGATCTCGAGAGTAGGCTTGACCAAATCGCCCAAGCCGCCAAGGCGGCACCGGCCGAACTCGTCGAAAAAGTCGCGAAGCTGGTGGAACGTCAGAAGCAGCTCGAGAAGCAAGTTGACGAACTTGAGCGCAAGCAGGCGATGGGTGTGGGTGGCGGCGTTGGGGATCTGCTCGCAGCGGCGCGAGAGGTGTCTGGTGTACGAGTCTTGGCGTTACGCACCGAGATCCGAGATAGGGCGGCGCTGCGCGAGATGGCCGAACAGCTGCGCGACAAGCTGCGGGAAGCGATCGTGCTGGTGGGTTCGGTTTCGGAGGGCAAGGCGCAACTTGTTTGCACGGTATCCAAGAGTCTAACCGGGCGCTTCTCTGCAAACACACTGGTTAGGTCCGCGTCGGCCATTGTGGGTGGCACCGGCGGCGGGCGACCGGACATGGCCCAAGCTGGCGGACCGCAATCCGAGAAACTGGATGAGGCGCTGCAAAGCGTTTACAGCGCAGTGTCGGGTGGGTGACGGCCTGATGACGCCTCTCTTGGACTCCGCTCTCGATCGCTCGGACCCGTTCGAAGGCAGCAAGTACCGTTCGCTTTCAATTCAAGGCAAGGGCGGGATGGGGGCGGCTCATGTCGTGGAGCACCGCCTTCTGGGGACGCACTTCGTGTGCAAGGTCTTGCGTGGCCGATATCGCAATAACGCTGCCGCCGTTGACCGTATGCGGGTCGAAGCACAGAGCCTGGCACGCCTAGTTCACCCGAACATCGTAAAGGTATTTGATTTCGACTTCACGCAGGATGGTCGGCCATTCATCGTGATGGAGCGTTTGCAGGGCTACACTTTGAGTCACGAACTGCGGGCCCGCGGAGAACTCCCCGCGCTCGAAGCGATCGGGATTACCAAACAACTGCTGTCGGCGCTGTCCGCCGCACACGCGCTTGGAATCGTACACCGAGATATCAAGCTCGACAATCTGTTCTTACACTGCGCTGGCGCCGACAGACCCATTCTGAAGGTCCTCGACTTTGGAGTTGCTAAGATTCTGGAAGGGTTCTCGGACGCCGCACCGCAACCGCCACAGGTACCAACACGCGCGGGCGCGATTGTCGGTACGCCGCGCTTCTTGAGCCCCGAAGCTGCCTTGGGCAAATCGGTCGATCACCGCGCCGACCTGTATAGCGCGGGCGTGGTGCTCTACATGCTGCTTTGCGGTCGCGGGCCCTGGGATGATGCATCAAGCCACGCAAGTGTGTTTTCGGCTCAGGCAAACCAAGCCCCGACGCCGCCATCGCGGTACTCGCGACAATCAATTGCCTCAGACTTGGAGTCCATCGTCCTGACGGCAATGAGCAAGGAACCCGAAGAACGCTTTCAATCGGCCGAGGCTTTCGGCGCTGCGCTGACAACAGTCGCAGAACGCCAAGAAGCAGAACCCCCACGCTCCATGAAGCCAGTTGGGCTCGAGCCACGGCATGCGCCGGCTGCGGCCGTGCCGGCGCCAACAATGCAACTTGCGGAGGAATCGGAAACGCAAACCGCAGGTCCTGCGTACAATGCCCGGTCCGTCGTTACCGTTCGAGTTACGAGGCGCAGGCAACTTGTTGCCTTTGTGTTGAGCGCAGCGGCGTCGGCGGGCGTGACATGGTTGTTGGCGGAACGGTTGCGCTGGTAACCGTGCTTTATTCCAAAGAATTTCAACGCATGCGTGGCGTGCGCACGGCGAAAAATGCGGCACGTCAGTTGCGCAGCGCAGGGCTCGTACATTACGCTCGGCGCCAACGGAGGACGTGCACAGATGCGGGGCCGCACCGTCAATCTCGACGATACCGAACCCATTGCCGCATGGGAACACGGTTTGGCGTCCAACAAGCCACTCGGAACCGGGACGGTTCCGATTCAGGATTCCGCCACCGAAGCGCCACCGAGCAGCGGTGCCAACGCGCTAAGCAAGGGGGACATTGTTGACCGATATCGTGTCATTCGATTGATTGCGTCCGGAGGCATGGCGCGCGTCTACGAAGCGGTACACGTATTTACAAAGAAGTCGGTTGCGCTCAAGGTCATGCATCAGCGGCTGGCAGACCGCAAGGACTTGGTTGAGCGGTTTCGCCATGAAGCGATTGCCCTTTCGTCCATTCAGCATCGAAATGTTGTAAACGTTGACAACGCAGGACTGACGGACGACGGTCACGTCTTCATTGCGATGGACCTTTTGAGCGGGCATAACCTCCGCCAAGTCCTTCAAATGCGCAAGCGCCTCGAGTTGAGTGAGGCGCTGCGGATCACCCGCGATGTGGCTGAAGGCGTGGCCGCAGCGCATGACGTCAAGATCATTCACCGCGATCTCAAACCAGAGAACGTAGTTCGTCTGCAGAACGGGGCGGTCAAAGTGCTCGATTTGGGCACGGCCAAGTTCGCCGGCGACAATGCTCCCACGACCCAAACGGCGTTTGGAAAGGTTGTGGGGACGGCTGCCTACATTGCTCCCGAGCGACTCGATGGCGAGCCAGGTGACGAGCGCTGCGACGTCTATTCGCTGGGGCTAATGCTCTGCGAATGTATCACGGGCGTTCACCCGATGGTGCCGACGGGTCAATCTCCAAGCGCGGCGGAAATTGCATCGCGTCAGATTACCTACAATCCTCGCCCGATACCCGGGCTGCCGACGAATGTCTGGAATCTGATCGCCAAGGCCATTCACAAGAAACCCGAGATGCGGTTCCAGACCATGCATGAACTTCGATCGGCCGTAGCGGTCGCGCTCAATCAACTCGAGCGCGATGAGACCACGCCAGCTCGGTCGAGCTCCAGCTGGGCCGGCCTGGCGTTGCCGGTGCTCGCGGGCATCATTGTGGGGTCGGGCGCGACGACCGCCGCCGTTCGTCTAAGGCATGGGTCCGTGCGCGACTCTGCGGGTGCGGTTGCAGCGTTGACAAGCGTGCCGTCAAACCAAACAGAAGAATCGTCAGCAATCGATCCCACTGTTCCGGTGCTGATGCAACCCGCTTCGGTGGCGCAGCAGCCGACCTCGGCGACCGCTGCGGCCACAGTGTCCGCCAGGGTTGTCGGGGTATCTCCGGTAAAACCCGGCGTGGCCGCGCGCGGCGAACCGAGGCCGTCAACCAGCGCAAAAAGAACCTACGCAGGGGCGGCGATCGTGCCAAACTCGGCGGTGCCAAAACCTTCCCGAGACGACCTGCCGGCATCAGGTCTTTAGCGAACATCATGGTTGACAAGCGAGTGCCTCAAAGCCCCCTGCTGGAGCCGGTTGACGAAACGACGCCTGTCTCAACCTACCACTCTGATTTCATGGTGCGGATTCGGGACGCGGCTCCGCCTCGACCGGCGGCGACACATTCGAACCGCGCCCCTGCTCGACCAAGTGTCCTAAGCGGCGCAAGCACGACGCACGAGCCTACCGTCGTTGTCGAGCCCAGCGATCGCATGGACGACAGCATCGACCCTGAACCCGAAACGCTGCACATTGTAAGGCGCCGCCATGCGCGAAGGCTCGAGCTGACGCTGATGGCAGCGATCAGCGCCTTGCTGGCGGCCGCGGCGGTGCTTTGGTTGGTTCGCGCAATGGCCGGCAAAACCGGAATTCCAATCGTACCATGAGGTTTGCTCATCTTGCCTGGGTTTGCTGGTTTTGTCTTGCCGGCACTTGGACACATCGGTGCGCAGCCGCAGAGGGCAGTGGCGTGTCAGTGGCTCAACCGGCTGCCCTTTCTCCAACTCAAACCGGCAGGTCACCCGCGGACGAGTACTTCTTTGCCGCGAAGGCAAAAGCTGCTGAGAAGAAATGGGACGAGGCGCTGGGGCTATTCGAAGAGGCCTGGCGACTCAAACCTAGCCATGACATTGCGGGAAACCTTGGTCAAGTGGCTCTCAAGTTGGGCCGATACAAGAAAGCGGCGACGTTTCTCGACCGGTGTCTGAAGTTGTTCCCTCCGACTGGCAATACCGACCAGAGAGCGCAGATCCAGGCACTGTTCGAAGCGGCGCGCGTCCACGTTGCAGAGGTCCGGTTTCACGCCGATCCACAACCGGGCGAGTTGGTGATCGATCGGGTAGACGTCCTAGACTCTGTCGGTGGCCCAATAGAACCCGTGTTCGTCGATCCGGGCACGCATGTGGTTCAGATCCGTCACAATGGCAAAGTCATGGTCGCGCGCTCATTCGTTGCTGTTGCCAATGCAACGCAGGACGTTCGTGTTGAACCCGACAATAATTCATTGCAGGCTAAGGGAGCCAATTCCAATGCGTCAACCACTCGCAAGCCGCGGCAAGGGACTTCGGACAACAGGCCGCTGGCGGCCGAAGGCGGTGGACGCAGCGCCCTGCCCGCTGTCATTGGCGCCTCGGTGAGCGTAGTTGGGTTTGCTTCTGCGGCACTCTTGTTGAGCGCCGCACACAGCCAAGTGCAGAGCGCCAATGGCTACATTGCGGCAATCGGCAACGACCATTGTCCGAGCACTACGCATGACGCCGAGTGCCAGGCCTTGCACGAGGCCAACGTGCAAGCCGACGCACGATACAACTGGGGCCATGCCATGCTGGGTGTGGGAGCAGCCGCGCTGCTAACAACCGTTGGCTACGTGCTTTGGCCGCAATCATCTTCGCCCGGGGACAGTGCCGGAGCGACTTCGATCAGGCTCGACTGCGAGCGGGGAAGCGCGGTGGTTTCTTGGCTCCGTAGTTTTTAGGGACTGCCGCCCGTCGAGTTCGAGCCGTCCATATTGCCACCGCCGGCACCCCCAGAACCTTCCTGATTGCCTCCAGCGCTTGAGCCTGGAGTTATCAATGTGGCGCCCCCCAAGCCGTACAGTCCCGCGCCGCAGTCACACAAACTCCACGCAGAACCGTCCGCCGCGCAAATTTGAATGCCATTACATGCATTGGCCCCCAGACAGCTCTGGGTTGCCCTTGACGTACAGGTGTCGTTGGAGCAGCCCAATGCCGCCCATACCAGGCCACTACCCATTGCGAAGTACTTACGGATCTGCATGAGACTGCCGAATCAGTCATAGGCTATAGTTTATGGAGGATGGCCGAGCAAGCGTCAAATCGACCCCGTCTTTCCGACCTATGCCTCGACGCTCCGTCAATTTCTTGTGCAATTTGGGACGCCCGCAGATCCTGGCCGGGGCCTGTTGGCAGTAATACTAGTCGACCCGGTCTGTGGTATGGACAAGAATATGACGGCATGAAATCGGACGCAGATTCGAAACTGAACCGGGCCCGACTCATTCCCTTTCAACACCGCGCAAGCGGCATTCTCCTTCATCCGACATCATTGCCCGGCGGCTATGGCATCGGAGATTTCGGGCCTGAGGCGCACCGGTTCGTCCATTGGCTTCAGATGGCGGGACAGCGCTATTGGCAAATGCTGCCACTCTGCCCACCCGGTACGGTTCATTCACCCTACGACAGTCCGTCGGCGAATGCCATCAGTCCATTGCTAGTGAGTTGCGACAGCATCGCTGCGACGGGCCTAATCGCGGCTCACGATATCAGGGCTCCATCCACGCTGGTTCGCTCCAAGCGTGCCGACTACGAAGGTGCACTAAGGTTCAAAGAACGTGTGTTGCGCCACGCCCATGAGCAATTCGTGGCAAAGGCTTCGCCGCAAGTTAGGCAAGACTATCTCCGTTTTTGTGACGAACAATCTGCTTGGCTGGATGATTTCGCATTGTTCAGCGCGATTCACCGCGCCAGCGGCAACAAACCGTGGAACGAGTGGGAACCCGCGCTGCGTGATCGCCAGAAGGCAGCGATGAAAAGCGTGCAGTCCTCGTTGGCGACAGACATTGATTTTCACCGCTATGTTCAGTATGAATTGGACCGGCAGTGGGCGTCGTTGCGCCAACTGTGTCGTGAATCCGGCATCATGCTGATGGGTGATGTTCCAATCTACGTCGCTTATGACAGTGCAGATGTCTGGGCTAATCGGAGTCTGTTTCATCTTGACTCTAAGGGTCGAAGGACATGTGTTGCTGGCGTCCCTCCTGACTACTTTTCGAAGAGCGGACAGTTGTGGGGTAACCCGCTATATCGGTGGGATGCGCTTAAAAGGACGAAATTTAGCTGGTGGGTGGGTCGCATGAGGGCAACCCTTCGGCGTTTTGACGCGGTACGGCTCGATCATTTCATTGGGTTTCGTCACTATTGGGAGGTACCCGCTGGTGCAAAGACGGCAAAATACGGGCGATATGTTCGGGTGCCGGCGGAAGCATTGTTCGATACTTTGCGCGACCATTTCGGAACGCTCCCCTTCTTGGCGGAAGATCTGGGAGTTGTCACCGATGAGATCCATCAATTGCGGGCGCGATTGGGCCTGCCGGGAATGAGAATTTTGCAGTTTGCTTTCGACGACCCGACGGGTAGCGACTACTTGCCTCATCGGTTCGTTGCCAATACGGTCGTGTACAGTGGCACGCACGACAATGATACGCTGATCGGTTGGCTGCGGCAGAGGCCGCCGCGCAACAAGCGCGCGGCCATGGCGCACCGCGACGTGCGGATGCGGGCGTTAGAGTACGTGGGTGGAGACGTCAGGGAAATACACTGGGAGTTCATTCGGGCGGCGCTGGGCTCGGTTGCGAACACGGCGATATTTCCTGTCCAAGACGTGCTGGGCCTTGGTTCGGACGCCCGCATGAATACTCCTGCAACTGTTGCCGGCAATTGGACGTGGCGACTGGCGACTCGAGATCTACGCGATGAAGCCGCACGGCGACTAAGACGCTTGTGCGAAGTCTACGAACGTGTGCCCATCTAGCACTACCGCCGTAAGCTTTCCTGGAGCGACGCCCGCAGATCCTGGCCGGGGCCTGCCCAGACCGGTGATTTTGCCGGGTTTGTAGTATCGCCAATGGCAGTGGCAACATGCTAGGGTGTGGGCTGTCGCATTGACAGAAGGTCTGTTGTGGTACGCCGAAACATGAGGCTAGGCATGAGTGGCAGGGCATGGTCAGCGGTCGTGCTACTGCTTGGCGCCTGGACAGGTCTGACTTCGAGAGACGCGCTGGCTCAGCCGACCGTCGCCGACGAACCAGCGCCCTCATCGGCGCAGCGTCCAGCCGACGGCGAATCATCGAAGCCGTCAGTCGTTGACACCTGGGGGACCACTGAGACTGTCAAGCCTGACAAAGCAGATCTCACCGCTGGGTCTCCGCGAGCGGCAGTCTCCTCGGCCGCTACGAAGGACACGCCTGCGTCGAGTGGGGAATTGAGTGAGACACCGCCGAACCTCGACTCGAGCTCAACTACTCAACCGCATCTGCGCTACACCCTCGAACGGATCGAAGTGCGGGGCAATCACCGTACGCTCACGAGAGTGATTTTGCGGTATTTGAAGTTCAAGCCGGGCGACATATTGGATGTCTGACGATCCGGAGCTAACGCTGACGCGGTACAGAATCTTGGGGACTGGGTTCTTCAGGGACGTGCAGTTTGCGCTTCACAAAGGAAGCCGGCGTGGGCAGGTTGTTCTTGTTGTCGATGTCGTCGAACGCAATACGATTGTGCTCAACGACATTGGCATGGGCCTATCGTCCGATGCCGACAACAACGGCAACACGCGTCCCTTGACCGCCTATGGCGGCTTCGACGTGGCGGAGACCAATCTCGCGGGAACCGGAATTACATTGGGCGCGGCCTTGGCGGTGGCCAATGAGCAGAACGCGCTACGTGTGAGATTCCTAGACCCATCCTTCTTGGGTTCACCCTGGATGATAAGCGGCGCAATTCTTCGCAACAAGGCGCGAGATTTCTTTGGGACAACGTCGCACGTCAACTGGGTCGATTGGAACAACAGCCCCAAACCCAATACCCCCTACGCAATCGTTGACTATTCGCGGTTTGGTGGGACTCTCGGAATCGGTCGTGAACTGAGCACGAGCACCCAACTGTGGGTTTACTATCGTCTGGAGACCATCGAGGCCAGGAAACCACTTAGTGCCTGGGAGATCCGAGGTGACCAACCGACACCGATCGAGTTCGATTTGCGCGCTGGTCGCAGCGTGCTGTTGACCCTGCGTGCCACGTTTCAACTCGACACTCGAGATCATCCCTTCTTGCCCACCAGTGGATGGTATGTGTCCACCTGGGGCGAATTGGCACTACAGCCATTTGGCAGCGACTACGACTATCAACGGTTCGACATCTCTGCATCGCATTGGTGGAAGATTCGCAACATTTCCCACGTGCTGCGGCTTCAGATGTTCGCAGGTGCGGAAACCGGGGAAGTGCCGTTCTTCGAGCAGTACTATATCGGCGACTTCACCGATTTTCGCGCTCCTCGAATGCTTGGGCTGAATTTTGAGCGACGGCCGCCACCGGCGATTTTTGGCGGCATCATTAAGGAGCAGCGCTACGGTGAGTATGCGGCCAAGCTTGGGCTCGAGTATCGAATTCCAGTCTATCGCGGTTCCCGCAGCGTGTATGGCATCGATTTGTTCATGAGCACAGGCCTTTGGAGTCTCATTAACAAAAACGATCTGGTTAAACCTCGCGGATACACCGGGATGTCACGCGTACCCATCGATCTTACAGCCAATATCGGCTTTCGAATGGATACGAGTGCGGGTGGCTTGACCTTTGCATTTTCTAATATTCTTGGATTCATTCCCTTGCACGGAGAGGGTTCGTGAGTCGTGTGGAGGTAGGTGTGATTCGCCGCCGACTGACGCGTGCCCCGTGTCCACACGTACCGGGCGAAGCGGCAAGGCGCAGACTGCGTAGATGGCTCGGCCATGCGCTGATCGGAACCATGGTGCTTTGGCCCAATCTAGCCTTTGCTGACGACGCGACCTTGGGAGCGACTCGCGATGCCAAATTGACTTGGGAGGGTACGGGTAGCGAGCGGCTTCTTGCCGACCTTAGTTTCCGCGACGCCGTAGACTCGGAAATTCGCGACAAGTTGACGCGCGGCCTGCCCACAACGATAGTGTTTACCGCTACGTTGCACCGTCCCGGAATCGCGGAGGTGCTCGCAACCACAGCTCAGACGTGTCGCGTGACTTGGCATGTGTGGGAGGAGGCCTATCGCTTGGAAATCTCACGGCCTGGCGAGATCCGTCCGCCGACTTGGACGACGACGATTGAAGGCGTGCTCCGACGCTGCGCCGAAGTCCATAGACTCCTGACGGCTACGCGTGGTCAAGTGTTGGGCAATGGTCCACTGGTTCTGCAGGCCAAGGTGCAGGTGAACCCCGTGTCTGAAGAAGTTCTGCAGAAGATCAAGCGCTGGGTGAGTTGACCTACGGGAACAGGTACGGCGGCACCGGGCGACGCGCTGTTCAGCACATTTACCGGCCTGTTTCTTCAGCGCATTGGCGAGGCTGAGCGCGTGCTGGTGTTCTCGACTAGACCAGTCATGCCAACGGCCAGTGGGACTCCTCCCAACCGGTGAAAGCGCGCCTAGCTTGGCTTCGTCGTGCCAACCTCAGCGGTCGATGACCCCACTAGGGGCCGTCCCGGGTTTCTCATGACGCCGCGAGCTCCGGTTGTGGGATCCAAAGTAGTGCGGAAACAAGTTGAACGAGGGACAGGAAGTGCAATGCGTTCTTTTCGAATCGCGTTGCGACAGCACGAAATCGCTTGATGTTGTGGAAGTAGCACTCGACCAAATAGCGCTTTCGGTACTTCTTTCTGTCAAGGCGCGGTTTACGGGTTCGATTGGGATGAGGACAAATGACGGGTTTCATTTGCTGGCTTAGAACTTGGGCCCTGATTTCGTCAGAGTCGTAGGCTGTGTCAGCGATCAGCGCGTGCCCTTGCGCGTGCCCTGCGATGATGTCTTTGGCGACCGTGGAGTCGTGCTGTTGGCCCGGTGTGAGTTCGACGTGGAGCGGCCGCCCTTCGGTGTTGACGAGTGCGTGGACTTTGGTGGAGAACCCACCTCGAGAATGACCCAGTGCGTTAATTTTGATCCCCCTTTTCCGCCCGAAGCATCTTGATGTGCTCGAACGACGGAGGCGTCGATAATGCATCCTTCATCGTCCACTTCCAATTGTAGTGCCTTGAGCACTTTGGCCCAGGCTCCTCGATGAGACCATTCATTGAAGCGATTGTAGATGGTTTTCCAAGGGCCATAGCGCTCAGGCAAGTCTCGCCAAGGACAGCCCGTCTTTGCTCGGTACAGGATAGCGTTGATGAATGCACGATCCCCAATGATGGAGTCAGGACCTCGCCGTTGCGGCAAGGCTTGGGCGAGGGTTTGCCACTGTGCGTCAGTCAGTTCATGTCGGTGTGCCACGAAAAGCTTTGATCATATTGGACGCGAACTCTCAACAAAAAAGATCTCGCCCAAAGCTAAGCGATCGAAATGATCCAACTATTACCCGGGACAGCCCCTAGAACGCATTCCATAACCGGTAGGCGAGCGTAACTGATCGATATTACTCCATCTTTCGCAAGGGTCTTTCCATCCAAGCGAGGATATGTTTGTAGATTGGTCGATGGACCTCACCGACGAGCAATGGGATATCGTTAGACCCTACATACCCGAGCCGGAACAGGTTCGGACCAGCGAGAAGGGCGGCAGACCGTGGCGCGACCCGCGGGATGTGCTCAATGGCGTGTTGTGGATTCTGCGTACTGGTGCACAGTGGTCGGAGATGCCGCGCAAGTATCCCCCGTACTCGACCTGCCATCGCCGGTTTACCAAATGGAACCGAGGGGGAGTTCTCGATAGGATTTTGCATGCCTTGGCGCTGCACTTGCTTGCCAAAGGCAAAGTGGACTTGACCGAAGCATATATCGACGGCTCTCACGCCGGCGCAAAAAGGGGGGTCTTGATGTTGGCAAAACTCGACGCGGCAAAGCGACCAAGATCATGGCAGTGGTCGACCGCCATGGTCTTCCTATCGCCGTCGGGATTGCGAGTGGTCAGCGCCATGAAACGAAGCTTGTTCGGCGGACGCTCAAGCAGCGCTTCCTGAGGGCACTTCCCAAGCGCCTCATTGGCGACATGGCCTACGATAGCAATCCGCTCGATGCTGATCTGGCCCTGATGGGCATCGAGATGATCGCGCCACATAACCCCACTCGAAAGACGAAAACGCAGGATGGTCGCCCATTGCGACGCTATCGCCATCGCTGGCGGATCGAGCGATTCTTCGCTTGGCTACAACGATTTCGTCGCCTGGTCACGCGGTGGGAATGCCATTCCACAATGTTTTTGGCCTTCCTCAAGCTCGCCTGCATCGTTATCCTCTTGAGGGGGTTATGGAATGCGTTCTAGTTGACCTTGTAGGGTGTGTGACGAATCTCCTTGTTGAGATTAGAGCGTATGATGACTGGCCGATGCCTGACGAACCTTTGACTTAAAACGAGTATTGAATCACCTGCCGGCAACTCAAATTTGCGGCTTGGATTCTTCGGCGTCAGTTGCGATTGCACATTGGTGTCGAACCCCAGTGTTATTGAGTGCACCTCACGATCAACATGCATCAGTATTTCGGCGAACCCGTCCGATGTGGTCGTCACTACGGTTTGGCCGTCGACCGTGACCGGAACTGGACCGGACTGTTCAGCATGAACCACGACCGCGACGTCGCGCGACACTCGCTTACAGACGGCTGTCAATCTCAGTGGCTTGTCAGAGAGAACGCCGACTGGCCGAGTGCGCGTTAATCGTGTGGAAATGGGTGGCTGGTGCGACAAGTAACCATCCGGACATTTCAATTCGAACAGCAGACTGTCACCTTCGTTGCCTTGAACACGGAAATGCGCGAGTCCCGATGCATCGGTCGTGCCCAGCAGTTGACGACTTGAGAAGATGGGTACTCCCTCCAAATCATTGCCGCTATCCGACTCAGTCCTGAATTCGACCTCATAGGCGGCAATCGGTGGCACTTTGGACGGGGTGGAACATCCAACGACAAGTCCCACAACAAGTCGGAGGAGGTGGCGGACCGTGGAATTACGGTTCGTTGTGAGCTTCATTGTATAACCTCGGGGCAAGACAAAGGGCGCTCTGAAGTCAAGCTGATGCACTTTGGGCTGAGACGCCGTGTCAGCAAATTGGAAAGCGCAGATTCAGTTAGTGCTGCGCCAGGCCGAATTGAAAGTGCATTGTAGGCCGCTTGGGCTTCAGCGTACTGCCCTCTTTCTAGGCACTGAATGGCGAATGCGATGTCCGACGTTGGAATTGCCTTCACGGAGGGGGCACCTTCACGCGTACCTGAAGCAACATCTGGATTGCGACCGGCAACCGCTATGGGTGGACTTTGCATTTGAGTTGAAACCGAAAGGACCGTATTTGACGCCCCATCGGATTGGCCTGCATTCTCGGGCTGCGTACCTGCCACGCTTTGAGGTGGGCTGACCCTTGTACTCGTCTTGGACACGGCAAGTTTCGCAGCAAGTGTCACGATGCTCGAGCTGACCAAGGCAATCGCAATTGCCGCGGCGCATACACGAACGGGATAGCGCTTGGTGAGCTGTCCGAGTCGTGTAAGATAGCCAATATTTCGCGAACCGAGACCATGGATGGGCGGGCTGTCGGAAAGCGTTGCCACTTGCCATTGCACCGACGACTCCTTCCTTTGAGGTCTATCAAGTCCACCTGCCCGATGCTTGCAGACGGGGCGATTGAGTATGTCCGACGTCGAAGGCGAAAGTCCTAGCAGAGTCTTATTGAGCGGACTCAACTTGACGACCTCACGAACCGGAGAGTGTGTTGTCATCATTGCATTGGACCCACTCGATTTCATGCGCCGTGCGGACACAATGTGCTCATTCGTGACAGCGCGCGGTATGCGCACTGTCTTGGCCAATGAAGCGGAGGGTTCGATCGCGGGAACGATGCCAGGCGGATCTGAACTGAACCCATCCGGTGCACCACCGCCCAGTGCTAGAGCACCGGGTTGGGATTCAGATACTAGCCCCGACTCGGCGCCATTCCACGCTTGCCGCGTAGGGGCGTCTTCCTCGGGCAAATGGGACAAGTAGGAAAGACTGTCGGTATCTCGATCGACGTGAGAGTCCTCGGAACTTGAAGCGATTATGCCGTAGCGCTGACTATGTACTTCTGCAAGTAGCTTGACAGTGCCGAACTCGACGATCGTGCGTCGGCCGAGCCGATAGGGTGACACGATCTTAGCGGCATTGACGCGCAACTCTGAGATGCAGTAGGCAGGAACGATCCAGACTTCAGAATCACTTCGTTCGAAGTAGAAATGAATCGGCGAGACTCCCGAAAGGTCAAGCCGGATGTCTGCACTGACGGCTGAGCCAACGGCGACCACGCGCTCGTCACCCGAAGCCAGCTCGAATACGCGTTCGAATTCGAGCGATTGAACCCGCAAGTATAGGGTATTGCCACCAATCATCTGACGACCAAGTTCACTGTCTTGAAACATTTTCGCGCCTACTCTCTTGGTTTCTTGCGGCAGCATAGATACTTGAAGGGAATTCTAATCCGCTTGCATGTACCAACTCGAGGCAACTTGGAATTGCACCGGTAGGGACGAGTTCATACTCGACCCTCTCGCTACCGGGGGTTCGCTGTATCTGATTTGTGAATATGTCGCGCACTTGATATCCACAGCGGGCATCAACGCCGCGCACCTCAGAGACATGCGACACCCGACGACTGCCGTCGCGGAATCGCGCTGTCTGGACGACAAAGTCAACGGCCGACGCCAGTTGATATCGCAGTGCATGCAACGGTATGTCAACGCCTCCCATCAGGGACATGGTCTCAAGGCGGTTCAGAGTATCCAAAGGATACGTGGCATGTGCCGTGGCAAGGCAGCCGCCGTGCCCACTGGTCATGGCTTGAACTAAGTCAAGCGCTTCACCTCCACGAATCTCTCCGAGTATGATCCGGTCCGGTCGCATTCTGAGGCTAGCTTTGAACAGTTCGCGCATTCCGACGGCCCCCTTGCCGCGTGCGTCCGGTGGGCGAGTTTCAAGTTGCACCACGTGTTGATGCTGAAGTTGAAGTTCCCGCGAGTCCTCGATGACGAGGATTCGCTCGTCAGCGGGGATGAATGCCGATAGAGCATTCAAGAGCGATGTCTTGCCGGAACCAGTCCCACCCGCGACAATGATGTTCTGTTTACACTCCACCAGAATTCGGAGCGTTTCCGCGGCGTCATGGGTTAGCGCCCCCAGATGCAAAAGCCGTTCAATCGTCAGGCGATCCTTGGAGAATCTGCGAATTGCCAGCAAGGGTCCGTCAGGCGCAATGGGTGGCAACAGAGCTTCGACCCGCGAACCATCGGGAAGATGCGCCTCCAGAATTGGATGCAATTCATCGAGCGGACGTCCCGCGTACTGTGCTACCAGTCGAAGCGTCGAAAACAGACTTGCGTGGGTTTCGAACGACGAATTGACGCGGCTCAGACGCCCGTGACGTTCGATGTAGACTTCGTGAGGGCCGTTTACAACAACCTCAGTGACGGCGTCGTCATCCAGCCAGTGGGTGAGGGGAGCCAAGAAGCATCGGAGCGTATTGGCATAAACTGTTGATGGAATCATTCTTATGTCCGGTCTTGGAGGTTTAGGGTGGGGCTGTCGTCCAGTTGAAATTGCTGTTGGTGGCGTCGCCCTGGGCTGCATTGGATTCGGCACGTTTGAGTGGCGAATAATCATTGGTTGGGGGGATCGGAGGGACCCTAGCTGCTCCGGGAAAGGCTTGATTTGGAGGCGACGCGTCCTGACCCATTCGTACCTGCAATTCAATCAACCGACTTCTGACTTCAGCAGCCCGATCGCCGCTGGGCGCCAAAGTCAAATAGGTCCGAAAGTGATGGGTTGCGTCAGACGGTGATGAGCCCGTCTCGAGGATCCCCAGCAAGTAATGGGCATCGGCATTAATGGGTACGGTGTGCAGCAATTCCTCGAGATGAAGCCTTGCCGCCTCAGTCTGTCCAAGACTCAAGTGTATTGTTGCGACTAAGTATCGCAGCGCGTTGTCTTCCGGATGTCGCAACAGGTAAGGTTCGGCGTGGTCGAGAGCAGAGCGCAAGCGAGAACCTCGCAGGCACACGCTGAGCAGAATGGGCAAGGCCTTAGTCTCGTCAAAGCCAGTCTCAATTGCCGAAGCAAGGTACTGCTCAGCACGAAGGCTATCGCCAGCTTGGGCTGCTTGCCGCCCCCATTGGAACAGCTGTCGCGCATTGTCGCGGCGCGGGACTTGGACCTTTCCCGTTGGCACTGTTGTTTGAATCGTGGTTTGCCCGCAGCCCAGTGTAACGGTGACCGCGAGAACTAGAACCAGCACCACGAACTGCTGGCTGGTTGGTTTGCCGGTGTTGCAAGGCATCGATTACAACGAGATAATCGCGGGCGGCTAATGGTCAGTTGCGAACTATTTTGAATTTGGCAGCCGCTTCAAGAGTGTCTCGTATGTTCGAACAAGCCAACGTTGGTAGGGTCCCTGACGATTCTTTGGAGCAAATGCTCGAAGCTCATTAATTGTTTCGATGGCCTCGATCGTCCGATTATGTTCCAAATTGAACGAGAGTCTCAACCGCGCAGTCGAATACTCTGTATTCAGTGTTTGGAGCCAGGTACTAGCCTCCGCGTGAATTCGGGATGCATCACTGACTCTGCGGGCGATGCGGAAGCAGACCTCGGATTGGCGCAATTGGGCCAGCGCTTCAACCCCGTCCCCGGGGTCGAACGCGAAACGCTGCTGTCTTGCCGATGCGGCACGTTCGCAAGCGATTGCGCGTTGTTCGGCCGCTCGCTGCCCGTTGGCAGGGCATGCAGCCCCAACAATGTCGTCCACGACTGCCGCATCGAAAGGAGGTGGACTGGTCTCCGGTACGGTTCGAAATGCGTATGCCGCGATGCCTGCCAACCCTGAAAAGAACGTCAGTGCCAGAAGCAGGAACCTGGGAGCCGAAGTCACTTGGTCGGACGCGTAGAAAAACACGACCCGGACGCTTCCGACGAAGATCTCTGAGCCCCAGGGCATGCTGAGTGATCGATATTCTGAGCCGTTGTAACAGAAGCCGTTCTTGACCGACGCGTCCACGGTGACACTCAACCCGAATGCATCGGCAGTCAGGTGAAAATGTCGTGACGCGAAGCCAGTGTTCAATGGCACGCGTAGACCTGATTCAGGGCCAGTCCCGACGAATGTTGGGGCGGAACTAATGTCCAGGTGCAACGCGGCAACCCCAGGAACGTGCAGCTCCATCCAGTGGGCCATGGCTAGAACCCAACGCCCTTGACAATGAACGGACCCATCAAGAGCAGCAAAATGCAGCCAAGCAGAAGCATCATGGGCAGAATCATCAGAACGCCGGCTCGAGCGGCAGATTCCTCTGCCGACACGCTTCGTTGCATGCTGAGCATGCGACCTTGAATTTGAATGACCTTTGCGAGCGGGTTGCCGCGCTGTTCCGCTTGGATCACCGCATTGACGAAATCGTGCACGGCACGCGACGGTACGCGTTCTGCGAAATTCAGAAGCGCTTCGCGACGCGTGTGCCCGAGGCCAAGCTCATCCAAGATTGTCGAGAACTCTTGACACAATGCATCGGAACCGCCCGCGTGACGTTGCGCCAGAAACCGAAGGGTACCCGGAAAATCAAGCCCAGCACCCATACATAGCGCTGCAATCTCGATAGCGCGCGGCAACTCGCGCGTAACTTCCTTACTGCGCTTTCGCACGATCTCTTGGGTTTGCAGATAGGGTAAGCATCCACCTAGCAATAGGCCCGGCAGAATTAGAAAATGACCTCGTTGCAAACACTGAGATGCAACATCTCCCACCGCTGCGGTCAGTATCGCCGACAGCAGGCTCATTGCAATGAACTCATTGGCTGTCAGCCCTAGCCAATACTGGGCACGACGCAACTGCAGTTCACAGCGAGTGCTAAACCGGTCGCTGACGAGCTGTGGAACCATCTTGGTGGTGAACCGAATCAAGGGTTCAAGCAAAGCAAAAGCTCGACTGTTCCTAAGCAATATCTGACGAATGGCCCCCCGCTGTCCAAGCCGTGGCGGAGGCGGCAATGGGAGGCTTGCGATCAACGCGCACGCTCCGAAGACGATAAGAGCAACCAGAATACAAACGCTGTGCCTCAAGGCAATGTACATGGTTCATGCCCGACTAAATGTCGACATCTAGAATATTGCGAGCTAGAAAGATTGCGGCCAGCCACAGGACTATCGCGATTGAGGTGATCAATTGCCCAAGCAATGAGGCTAAAAGCGGTTCGAAGAACTTCGAATCAAGGTAGTTGATGCCTAACACCAACGGCAAAGGAACCAGGCCAATCACGAACACCTGCGCCTTGCCTTCAGCGGTCTTTGTGCGAACTATCCCTTCGAGTCTTGCGAATTCGCGCAGGGATTCAGCCGCGCTTTGCAGCATATCCGTTAAATTGCCCCCACTGCGGCGCGCTATCTTGAGGGCCTGCACTGTTGCTGACAGCGTTCGCGAGCCAACCCTTTCCGAGAGATTCTCGAGTGCCTCATCCAATGGGGTGCCAAGTTCATACTCCTTGACGAGCACGTCGAGTTCTTGGCTCATGGGTGGCTGAACTAGCGTTGCCGACGACACGATGGCATCTCCGAGAGAAGGGCTGGCTCGAAGAGCATTGGCGACCGTGTTGATCCATGGTTCAACCTGCCTGTCGATTGCCGAGATGCGAAGGGTCGCAAGTTGTGCCAACCCGATGGTGGGTCCCAATAGAACGACCGGCAACGGCAGAGCCCATAGCCATTGACTATGCCAGATGGCGGGACTTAGCACCGCGATAGAAATGATCAGTTCGGCTAGCGCAACTTGCCAGCCCGTGACTTTCGAGCGCAAAAACCGCAAGTATCTGTCAAGTCTCGAGCGGTGGTCAGACAACAAGCGTCGTCCGAGCCCACCGGTTGGAACGAAGTCCGTAATGCAAAGCGTGAACACTGCGATTCCAGCCACAGCGGCGATCGAGACCCGCAAGTCGGTGAACGCCATCACAAATAGTCTCCTTGTTCGACCAGGCCGTGAGATATGAACTGGTCCAAGAAAGATGGCAGGTAACCCGTGGCGCAGAACACACCGCTCACTCTTTCGCAGTTCCGTGCACTCTGAAGGTCGTACGTGAAGATGTCGCGCAACGTCACTTCTCCGTCGTCGTCGAGGCCGATGACTTCCGAACAACACGTGATGCGACGGCAACCGTCTTGAAAGCGAGTCTGCTGAACAATCAGGTGGATACTCGATGCAATTTGTTGACGTATTGCTCTGACGGGTAGGTCCAGCCCGGCCATCAAACATAGTGTTTCGAGACGATTGATTGCTTCTTTGGGGCTATTGGCGTGTAGGGTAGTCAAGGAACCCTCGTGACCCGTATTCATGGCCTGAAGCATGTCAATTGCCTCGCCGCCGCGGCACTCTCCCACCACGATTCGATCGGGTCGCATGCGCAGGGCGTTCTTCAGTAGATCCCTGATTGAGTATTCTCCCTTGCCTTCCAGGTTCGGGGGACGTGTTTCGAGTGATACAACGTGAGGTTGGGCCAATTGCAATTCGGCCGCGTCTTCGATTGTAACTATGCGTTCGTGTGCCGGAATTGCCGCGGAAAGGACGTTGAGCAACGTCGTCTTGCCGCTGCCCGTGCCGCCGGAGACCACGACATTCTTGCGCACTTTCACCGCCCGCTCGAGAAACCGAGCCATCGCTACCGACAGCGAACCGAATTGCACAAGATCCGACATGCGAAGCGGAGCGCGCGCAAACTTCCGAATCGTAATGCAAGGTCCGCGAAGAGCCAGCGGTGGGATAATGGCATTGACCCGGGACCCGTCCTTCAGTCGGGCGTCTACCAGTGGAGTTGATTCATCGATGCGTCGCCCCAGCGGTGTGACAATCCGTTCGATGACGGCGCGCACCGAGTCGTCGTCCGTGAACTTGCTTTCGGACAATTCGACCTTTCCACGGCGTTCGACGAAAATGGTCTGCGGATCGACAACCATGATTTCATCGACTTCCGTATCGGCAAGAAGGCGTTCTAGGGGTCCAAGGCCCAGTGCCTCGTCGGCAAGTTCTTGGACCAGCGTCTCCTGGTTGCCGCCCGGCACGAGTTCCGCGACAAGCCTGCGCAGCGCCGCCAGGACCTCGAGTCGCATTGCGTCGGACTTCAGCTTGTCGCGATTGAGCGACGGAAGATTCAAGTGTTGAAGCAATTGACGCCTGATCTGGCGGCGAACGGCAACCCCTGCCTCCCCGCCTGCGAGTCTTGGCGTCTCCGGCTGGCTGCAGTCGGGTGCTGCAGCGTCGTCGAGCGAGTCGGCCGCTCGAACCACGAACCTAGCTTGGGCTGCGGCACTAGGTGGGACAGGCTCGTCTGGTATTGGGTCAGCGGCACACGTCGTGCCCGATGATTCGGGTGAAACGTTCAGGCGATAAGGGCCGATTCCCAGAGACGCATGCCCGTCGCTCAACACCCTGGTAGTTCGTCGCAGCAGTGTGTCGTTGACAACGGTGCCGTTGGCTGAAAAATCCGTGATTTCGAGTCCGGCCGGCGTCCATTTCAATTCGGCATGGCGCCGCGACACACTGGGCGAGGGGAGTTCCACGGAACATTCCGGGTCGCGCCCAAACCACAAGGGTTCTCTGATCGAACGCTTCACGGTGCAGCATCCGGTTGCGTCAATGATCTGAATTGCAAGTGCAGCTGGAGTCATGGTTGCCTCGAGGTCGCCCTCTCCCTAGTTTTGGTGGACTCTGATGTGGCTTGGGCGGGCGGAACAAGTTCCACATCAGCGAAATCACCAGCGAAGTTGGCATAGGCTGCAAGAGCACTCGCGATACGATCGCGATCCTGCATTGAGACAGCATCCACGACCGAAGGGACAAGCAGCACGATGTTCTCGCTTTCCTCTTCGGCACGCGCGTGGCTACCAAAGAAAATCCCGAATATCGGGATTTGGCTGAGTATCGGAAGCCCTGTCTTCGAACGCCGCTCACTGTGTGCGCTAAGGCCTGCCAATATAAGTGATTGCCCCAGCTCGAGGTTCACTTGAGTCTCGAGCGTTGACGTTATCCGTCCGGGCACTGTGGAGCCATTGTCGCTGTCTAGCTCGGAGATGTCAGCGTGAATGTGAAGCTCAATTCGGCCCGTATTCGCATCGTAGCGCGGTTCGACATCAATCGTTGAGCCATAGGGTATCTTGTGCAGGCCACTGGTGAGGGCGCTTTGAATGGGGAAATTCACCTCGCCACCACCCGAGAAAGTAGCCTTTTCGCCATTGGCGGTAACGACTGCGGCTTGCCGCATGACCTTGGCCCAGCCGGACACTTGGGCCATATCGAGCCGCGGCAAGGCTTGATTTGCAATGACAGCTGTAGCGCTGTCCAGGTTACCGCTCTTCAAGTTGAACTCGGCGTTGAGCGTGGACGCAGCCGTGCCAGGCCACCCTAAGCCAATTTGATGGCGGTAGTTCTTGCTGACTTGAACGAAGTAAAAATCCAGCCTGATGTTGTCTTTCGGATTAACCGCACTGCCGCCCTTGAAAGTGGGTTTCGAACTGTCTGGATCGTAAACAGTGAATTTGTAGTGCCGCTCAGTCCCGTCCATCATTAGGAAAAGGAGCGAGGTAGTTCCGGGCCGCAGTGCGACGATGATGAACTCGGTTGCGTCCTTGGTCAGACGCACATCCACAACGCCTTTGGCACCTTCGGAGTAGCTTCGCACGTTGTCACTTGGAATGACCCGTTGCTCACCCACTTGAAGTTCGATGTTCTGAGTCTCGGGCGAGTTGGAGTAGACAGACGATAACCGCGACGGCGTTGGGTTGGGGCCCTGCGCTACCACGTGATAGCTCCATGAGGCCACGAGCAACAGGCACGGAACCCAATGTGAATGAGCGGGACGGCAGGTCAGCTTCGACGTGAGACGACGGCTAGCGAACATGCTCGATCATCTCCTTGACCTGCGTCGTTCTGGATGCTCGCCAGTCGAGCCTGTCCTTGGCTGTCTGAAGATCCTTCGCGTACGTTTCAGGCACGTTCTCGACGACGGCTATGTCGTCGCTGTTGCGCAACGAAAGATTGATTTTGCCGCGTAACTGGGCTTGCGTCAGTAGCTGCGCCTGCTCAATGGTGGCGCTAACGGCTACGGACGTGCCATGAACCGTAGCAGAAGGGGCCTGCCCATTGCTGCGGGCAATGCTTCCGCCTACCGACAAGACTAGGAGGTTTTGGAGAATCGTAGACGTCGAACTTGCGCCATCTTCCTTGCTCGTGTTCGTAAACAGAACATCGACGCGATCGCCGGGCCGCAAGAGCCCCTCAAAGTCCAACGCCCGCCCGTCGATAGCCACGGCCCTCAAACCGTTTTGAATGAGGCCTGACAGGACTTTGGCGTGGTCGCTGAACTGACTGAGGTCGCTCCACAGGACCGTTTCATTGACTTTGAGGCCCGACGCGACGCGCACGCCGACGATTTTACTTAAATCTGACGCGCGAACGTGTCGCGTCTCAACGTAAGCCTGCGGAAGATCGCGAACTGCCAATGCCTTTTCGGTCAATGTCAACCCGATGGGAACATCTTGCGCAGCCACCAAGACGGAAATCCGTGGACCTCCCGAGACTTCGTCTTCAAGCTTCTGCATGTACACGTGCGCCAATCCGGCCGCCCCTAGAGCGGCCACAAGGCTCGCGAGAAGCCCCGTTCTTTTCAGCATGCGCGACCCCCAAACTCGCCAACCCAGATGTGACAGCCCGTCGGCCGCGCGATCGCGTGTTGCCCTACTGGGTTGGACTGTGGCCGCGCATTCATCGTTAGTTCGTGGGGTATCACCGAGACAGCTCCTGATGACTTCGATCGCAGTTCAATCGGGCATGCCCGGGGTCCAGTTGCGGGAATTCGACGCGGCCCTTTTGGACCGCAAACGTGCTTTCCGGCCACGAGACGCCATCTGTGCAACGTCGCGGTGACGCAGTCACAGCGAGTTATTTCGACAATTCCGCAATGGCAATTGTCATCTGGCTGCGGGCATTCCCGTGAAAATAGATGTTGACTATTCGGCCACCCAACTTAGCTGCCAGGTTGGCCCCATCGGGAACATCGACAAGCGTCCAACCACCCGCGTTCAGCGATTGTGCATACCATTCGCGCAGCCGTGCTTTCGATGATTGACTTGCCTCATACAAAGTTACCAAATAGGGGGTTCCAAGTTCGCTTGCTGATAGGAGCCTTCGAATTCCATTCGGTCGCTGAAGGTTCTCAGGGTCTGTACCCGGTGCGTCTCCAAGCCTTGGAAATGCGTCGAGCAAGAAGGCTGGCCCCTCCGTCCATAGCGCGAGCAGCGTCGTGTGTTTCGATGAACGCCGAAAAAGGACGTAGCGCAGCTGTCCAATTGAGCCAAGGTCTCGAGTCTTCGCAAATAGGCGTAGGCGTGCCGTCAAGTCATCAAGACGAAGTCTGCCCCCGGTTTCCATGCAGGCGATGACGCCGGCGTCCTTGGTTTCGTAGCGATAGATCCCGTCGATCATTCTCATGCCTTTGCGCGCTGAGTTGACATCGAGTTGCTTGGTGACCGTTTCCGGCATAAGCACTCCACCTTTGATGTCGCACAAGCCGTACATCCGATCCATGGCATCGTGCAAGCTGAGCTGCGTATCCGCAGACGCCAACCGCAGCTGCAAATTGTTGATGGCGAGAATGCGCGCCTTGCCGTAGGTTCGCAATGCCATCAAGTTATTGAGTGTCTGCCCAAAATCAATTAGTGCCTCCCCGGCCCTCGCGTGGGCGGTTCGCAAGCAGAGGAGGACCAATGACGTGAGAAGTACCAGGGCGAGCAATATCGCTCGCGCTAGGCAAATCGGGCGGCCCATTGTCGCCTTAGGGCCGAAACATGTTCCAGGCATCACTAACGACATCTAGGGGTTCTTCCTCAGCTAAATTGCACGCCAAGTGATATTGAGCAGAGATACTGACAATGCCACCGCCATAGAGTGCAGGCTTGTTGACGGAACCACGAGAGGTAGCATCGAATGACTCACCAAACGCCGCATCCAAGAATGGACTTAGCAGTCGTATCACGATATTCGAAATGATGCCCGTCAACGCAGCTGCCTGACGCGCCGTCCCCTTTAGCTCATCGTGTAGCTTGAGACTTGGCTTGGTGACAGTAACGCCGGGTGGACCCAGGACCTCGTTGCAGCCCGGTGGAATCAATTGACAATTGGTCTGTGAGTACAGCCAGGCGCAAGCGCGAACCGATATCGAGAGTTCGTGCTTCTTGATGGTGACACCGTGCACGAAAAAAAGGCCCGCCAAGACCAGCAGGAAGAACGGTAGCGCCACTGCAGCTTCAACACTGGCAACGCCACGGGTTCCGCCTTTATGTTCCGGCGTCACTGACGACATAGGATTCAGGGATGCGTTGCTGCGAGCCATTCGAGCCTTTCAATGCACGGAGAGTTTGCCAGCGTCCATGAGCCTTTCGGCTACGTCGGGCATAATTGAAGCAGCGAGTGCCTTGAATTGCAGAAGTTGGTCATTGTCAGGCAATCGGAAGCGTCGCAGGCGAGCCCGCCATTTCATGTTCCACATCCATTCATCGCGGCACTCACTGCCGCCATAGTAATATTCTGCCTGGGCAAACGCGATTCTCCCGGCCGACTCCAGCGCGGAGAGAGGGTTTGCTGTCTGCCCGCGATTCGACAACGGCAAATGGACGATGCGGTCGGCGAGCCCCGTCGGTAGCTGGCCGACAATCAACGAACGGACCTGAAAGCTTTCGTCGCCCAACGTGGCATTGGATTCGAGCCGCTTCGGGGACTTGTCCTCGCTTCCGTCAGCACCCACAGGAGTATCCGTACGGCCATCGCTATTGAGGTTGAAATCGACGTGTTTGGTTTCCTGTTTGGTACATCCAAGAATCTGGGTTACTTCGACAAAGTCAATGGGTTGGGACAGTTCATTCTCCCTTGGAACTTGCGGAGCGTCTGGCACCCGTTCACTGCTGCAGACTGGCGTGACGTCATCGACGTTTTGACTGGTGTGCACGACCTTGTTGTAGCCGACGGCAATCGACGGGTTGACACTGGGAGGGCCGCAGGGCGGAAGATCCGAATGAGCGTACACATAGCTGCCAAATTGGGGCTCAAGGCGCTGCCAGCTTCCCTTGACCCACTTGTAGACCACTTGACCGGTTCGATATTGGAAATCGTAGCCGTTCGGCGGCGGATATTGGGTGGGGTCGCACTGTTCGCGAGCCGCAGTCACACGCGAGTCATAGGGGCCTCCCAGGCTGCAATCGTGACCCGCCTGGCAGCTTCCGGTGCTCAGATCGGGCTGAGCGTCTTGGTCTTCACGTCGTAGTCGTTCGCATTCCGGGTTGGTCGCGTCGTTGGCTTGAGTGCTGGGACGGTCGCTGGCGGCAGCGCTGTCGTCGGTGCAGAGGGCATCGGACGGCAGTTTCGGATAGCCTACGTTTTTCGTTGTTTCATATTTCGGTGCCGTACCTGAACTGTCACCGCAGAACCACGACGACAGCGATTGGGTGATCTCACCCATGGCCGAACCGAGGTCGTTTGCGATGGGCTGCAGAGCGCCACCGCTAAGAATACGGGCTGCCAGGCTGGCCGGGTACGTGCCAGCTTTGCCACAGAGTTTGTCGAATGAATCGTCCTCAACCGGTAGCCCAGACAATATTCGTGAGCCCAGCGCGAAGCTTCGTATGCTCGAGTTGTCCCAGTGTTCCGTGGCTTCCGACGCGGCGACTGCATCGGCGGCGCCGGGCGTGATCTGCTTTACCGTGTCTGCGGTCTGATGCAAAATCTCAAGAGCCGCGTAGATGGGAGTCTTGGTCGCCTCGTAGAGGTTACTCATACTTTGCTGAATCGAGCGTAGTGGCGGGATGGCCGCCAACGACGCCCCGAACGTCGGCCAAGCCAGGGCAGCCGCGAAGAACATGCCCAAGATGGCCAGCCCTTCCACTAGCTTGATAGTCACTAGAATGGCCATCAAGGCGGCCATGACAATGTTGAGGAGCACGATGAAATTCATGCCGCGCGCATTGGTGATTGCGTCAGAAAGTGCCGTTGCATCAGCCGCGTCTTGCACGCGCTCGCGAAACAGCACGGCCTGGCTCATTCCAATCATATAGTAAAGGATGGCCACACCGAAGATGGCGAAGAACACAGCGATCAGCATGATTGCGCCGCGCTCGTTTAGCCCCCGCATGCGGCACCTCCTGGCTGATAATAGCGGGCCCCTTGATTGGGAAGCGTCGCCTTTGCGGTCAGTACGTAGAAGTAGCGGCCTTCAACGTACTGATTGAGCGCAGGGTTCGAACGAAGCGCTTGTACGAATGACTCTCGAGTTGATGAGTCGGGCGCCGAGCTTAGCGCGCTCAGAGTCTTGCAGGCTAGGCGCCGGACCAGAGGGATTTCACATTGGTAGTAGTGAACGACCTGCGCGGTAACCGTGGCGTCAGGCGCGATGGGTTCTGCGGCGTAGCCGGCGCCCGTCGGAGTATCGTGGAGCGTGACTTGTGTAAGAAGGTCCGTATAGAGTTCGGACGAATTCGACTGCGCCAGAGTCATGGGCGTTAGCGCAGACGACATGTCGTTGGCCTGTGCGGTCAGCACTTGCGCACCAGGGGCCAATATCGTCAGCGGCACCGTGGCCGCGGAACGAATGGCGTTCATGCGTTGGCCCTTTTGGTTGCCACCGCCGTCGGAAAGAATGCCGCGGCCGACGTTCTGGTAATAGGCCGGATCATCTTCGAGGATGACCACTGCGGCGCGGACCGCCCTGACTGCCGCGTGGGACACGACGATGCGCGCGACGCCAAGCATGGAAAACTGACAAATTGCTAGAAACAGCAAGAAGAGAGGCATGAACGCGATTAGAAACTCCACGTACACCGCGCCGCGGGACCCATTGGCGGTCAGTCGAGCCATGGCATGAACCCATGAAAGTACGTCAGTGTTGCATCAGCGAACACGGCGGCAGCGATGGCTGGACCCATGCGAAACTCCGTGAGGCTCGCGGTTTCGACCCCGCACCGGCAATGGCGCGGCATGAGGGGATTGAAAGTCAATTGAAAGGCATTGCGTAGTACCGCCCACAATTGGCCTCGATACGCCAAAACAACGAGGGCCAGAAGTGCAAGTAGTCCGAACGAAGCTAGCTGGACTTCGAGACCATGAACCGGGCCCAACAGCGCGCCCAACGCGGCGAACAACTTCACGTCGCCTCCGCCAATGGCGCGCCCTTTCGTGAAACGATAGAGCAGCCATGGAACCGCGCCCGCCGCTACAAACCCAACCAAGCTAGCGATGACGCCAGCCTTGTTGCCGTCAAAGCCGTGCAGCAGCAGACCGAGGCAAATCGCTGGAAGGGTCAGCCAATTGGGGACGCGGCCCGTTCGAAGATCCGTTGCGCAGGCGATGCCGCCTATGAGAGCGGCGAACAGCACAGCTACTGAAGACATGGCCGGTTCACTGTGTCGCTGAAACTTCACTCGACATTGCGGTGTTAGCGCTCTCAATTTTGGCGCGGACAGTCTGGCCGAATCCCTTCCAGACGGCGATTCCTGTCACGGCAATCAGCACCAAAACAATGACGTATTCTACGGTCGAAAGGCCGCGTTCATCCATTTGAAGTGTGACGAATCTCTTTGATCGGTTTCTTAGCGTCGTATTCATTGCATGTCTCCAATGGCAGTGGGTGTTTCTATTGTGGTGAAGGCCTGGCTACCGCTTTGATAGGCGGCAATTGGCCTATGTTGATCATGACGTTTCCGAACTGAGATCTTCTTGGGCGGTAATCGGTGCGGCGCTGTGATCAGTTGCGCAAAATCGACAGCCTACGAAATCATGGGTAAGGCAACAGCACCCAGGTGCGCTGCGAGAGGTAGGTGCGCATCAGCGGCACGCCCAGGCTGACGAGGGCCAAAGCAGCACCCAACGAGACGACGGTGAGCAGGATCGCGTATTCGACCATCACCGCGCCGCGTTGGTCCCGGATAGGGCGAGCCAGTCCCTGTGCAAAAACGGCCATAGGCGGTCATCGACCATCTGCTTGGCGAGTTGCGGGAAATTTTGGCTGCGCCGGCCAAGGATTGGGCTGACCCGCGGCCCCGAGAAGGCTAACCGTCTGGCGAAAGACGCTTGAGTCGAGTCAACCACGCGCTGCGGGCACCCCTTGATGAGAATCAGACCCCCCAAAGAGGATTTTCAAGGCAGTTTCTACGACGCCGTGTGCCGGGTCCGGGCGCGGCGGGCTTCAGTGACTGGCAGAGTGTCCTATCAATCCCTCAGCGCGTGCAGGTCACGGCCTGTGGCCTGGGCCAGCTTCGTTTCAGCGACGCGGATATTGATGTGCGCGCTGATCAGGGTCAAAAGGGCATTGACGAGCTCGGACTCGGCGTCAATCAGCTCGGTAGTTGTCGCCTTGCCGACTTTGAAGAGCTCGACCTCCGTGTCATAGGCTGCCTGAGCGGCCTCCGCCCCTCGCTTGGCCGACTCGAGCGCAGCTGCAGACTTGCGTGCATCGGTGTAAGCGGACGTCACTTCCATGCGAATGCCCTTGGCGAGCGCCTTGCGGTTGGCTTCGAGCGCCTGGCGTCTGGCAGCCATTTCATTGCCGCTCGAATTGTTGGTGAAGATTTCGTTGATGTTCCACGTGGCAGCAACACCAACATCCCAGCTTTGGCGCCACTCGTAGACGAACAAGTAGCGTTGGTTTGGGTTTGCGTACGTGTAGTCTGCAAATCCATCGATCCGTGGTACTTCACCCTTTCGAATCACTGCTTCGGCCTTGCGCATCGAATCCGCTGCGCGGTCGAGTGCCTTTAAATTCATAACGATTGGCATTGGCCTCCTGCACGAGGCTTTCCAGCGGCTGCAGAGGCACGGGCGACCGTTCCGCCAACACGTTCTCACCAAGCGCGTATTCCTGAGGTGGGGTATCCATGATGACGGCCAGTTGCTGTTCGGCTAATTGCTTGAATGATTGCGCCGCAACAAGGCCCGACTCCGTGCCTGCAACCAGTGCCTGCAAGCGAAGCACGTCGGCCCTGGTGGCGGCGCCCAACGTGAATGACGTCTGCACATCCTTGAGCCGGGCTTTGACACGTTCGAGTGACTTTTCAGTGACGGCGACCTGTCCCAATGCAAGAGCCCAGTTGAAATAGGCAACGCGAGCGTCGCCTTGGACTTTGTGTTGTTCCGCCTTGAGATTCAACTCGCTCGACTCCTGGTTCTGCTTGGTAGCGTCAATACTGTCGGACAGACGCAAAACATAGTCAGAAATGGGAACGCTCAGTGACGCGCCGAGTGAGTAGTAGTTATTGGGGATTACGAAACTCAGCGGGACTGCCATAACCGGATGGCCTGCTGCATTGTTTACGGGAACTGGCGTACCACCTGGATTGGCGGCGTTCGGTGTCACCTGAAGGGGGCCCTGAGTGTCCGATGCCACCAAGTATCCGGAACCCAGCGATACCGAAACAGGGCTCATCCTTGTGTACGACGCCTTCAACGACACCTTTGGATAGAACTGGTACATCGCTGAATCGACCGCGGCCGCAGCGGCTTTCAGCTCGGCGTTCTTTGCTGCGATGGTGTCACTCGAGGCAACGGCGCGCACCGCTACTTCATTGGCCGTCAGCCCACCGGGCCTTGGCGTGAAGGCTGCTAGCACGGGGTTGTCTCCTCGTGGTGCATCGCGCAGTGTAATGGTCGAGCCACTACCCGCTGGTTGACCTGCCGAGGGGGCAACCGCGGCCGGCGCTGCCGTGTTGAGGTTTGGCGCAGGTTGTGCGGGGCGTGCCGCTTGGGCGAATGCCGTCATTGAAGCCGCGAGTGTTGTCAATAGGGCAAACGCTGATGATATCTGAGCTCTCACTGGGCCGGGCTCCTTTCGGTCCTTTGTCGTTTCTATAGTCAGCAATGGGCTGTGCGCATAGCCTCACACAACCGTATTTTTGGCAACGCCGGGCAAATCGTGTAGCGCGTCCGAATTGGATTGTGTTGATGGGTTCGTTGACACACTTGGACTTGATTGGTTGTTCGCCACAAACATCTTGCGGCCGAGAAACCCCACCAGTTGACTGTTGCTCAAGGCGTCGAACATTGTGTAGATGACGGGCACGACGACGAGCGTTAGCACGGTCGAAGCAATCATGCCGCCCATCACACAAACCGCCATGGGTGCGCGGGCCTCACCCCCTTCGCCAAGGGCCAGCGCTACCGGCAGCATGCCCAACAACAGCGAAACGGTCGTCATGAGAATGGGACGCAACCGAAGGCTGCCCGCCTGCACCAACGCTTCGCGCATCGCCATGCCGCGCTCTCGCGCTTGGTTGGCAAAGTCAACGATGAGAATTGCGTTCTTCGTGACCAAGCCCATTAGCATGATGATGCCAATCATCGAATAGATGCTAAGCGTCATGTTCAACATTCCAAGAGCTCCGAACGCGCCGATGACGCTCAAGGGCAAGCTGACCATGATAGTAATGGGCTGAATGAAGCTATTGAACTGTGCCGCCAGAATCATGTAGACGAGAATGACCGCCAGTATGAGTGCCTCAAACATGTAGCCGAACGATTCGATCATGATGCGGCCCTGGCCTTCGTAGGCTGCCTCAAGGTGCGGTGGCACTTTTTCTTTGACAATCCTGTCCACAATCTTCTGGGCGTCACCCTGAGCCAACCCGTCGAGATTGGCCAACACCATAACTTGCCGCTGCCTGGCTGAATGCTCAATCAGCGTCGGCCCTGTCGAACGCGTCACTTTGACCACATTGGCGAGATCCACCAATTGTCAACCCGTGCTGCGCACTTTGAGGCTTGACAAAGACTCGACCCGATTCCGATCGTTCTGAGGCAGTTGCACGATAATGTCATAGGCATCCGCCCCGTCTTTGAGCTCACTGACGGCATCGCCCGCCATCAGAGCTCGGATTGCCAATGCAATGGATGCGACCGGAACACCAAGCGCTGCGGCCCGCTCGCGGTCCACTTGAAGGGCAACCTCAGGCTTACCGCCGCGGTAGGAAATGTTGACGTCCACGAACCCCTTGACCTTTTTCAACTCCGCCGTAACAGAACTGGCCACGCGGGACAGTTCGTCGAGATCGCGGCCCCGAATGCTCAACTGAATGGGTTGCGTGTTGCCGCCACCAAACATGCTCAATTCGGCCACGGTAACCAATGCCGGTGGTA
Organism: uncultured delta proteobacterium; assembly: GCA_963811985.1. Taxonomy (GTDB): domain Bacteria; phylum Myxococcota_A; class Polyangia; order Polyangiales; family Polyangiaceae; genus FEN-1139. Next base: position 80,136 of record CAWEUH010000040.1, on the reverse strand, counting down.
CATCTGAATAACGTTGGCGAACCCACGACATGACCTCAAACTGTGAGAACTTTCGCGCCGTAGAGCGGCTCATCATGACTTGGATCGTGCCCTTGTTGACTTGCCCTTGAGCGCCGCCGCCCACTGTGGCCAAAGTATGCTGCACCCCATAGGCATTCTTTCTCAGGTCCATGGCGATGGCCTGCACGTAGTCGTTGGTGGCTTCCAAGGTCGTCCCTGTTGGCAACTCGACCGCGACGACGAACTGCGACCTGTCCTCCTTCGGAAAGAATTCCTTGGGTGTTCGCATGACTAGGACAACTGATCCGATCAACGTCGCGACGGCAATCGTCAACGTGATGAAGCGGTGCGACAAAGCCCAGCGGATGGTTCTTCCGTAGACGCGTTCAAGCCAAGTCATACTAGCGTCCACGGCTCTTGACAGCCAATTGTCCGCGTTGTGCGCGGTTAGCAGACGAGACGACATCATTGGCGTCAGCGTGAACGACACGAGCAAGCTCATGGCGACCGCGAAGCTGACGGTCATTCCGAACTGCATGAAGAACCGGCCCACGATGCCTTTCATGATGGCGACCGGCACGAAAACGGCGAGGATCGTCGAGGTCATGGACACGACGGCCAGGAAGATCTCGTTGGTCGCGTCGCTGGCCGCCGTCATGGCATCCTTGCCCATCTCCAAGTGCCGGTGGATGTTCTCCATGACGACAATCGCGTCGTTGACCAAGACGCCGATGGCCAGAGAGAGGGCCAGCATCGTCATGTTATTGAACGTGAACCCCATCCCATGAACGAAGGCGAACGTCGAGATGACGCTGGTGGGCAGTGCAATTGCGCTGATCAGCGTGGCGCGGCCGTTGATGAGAAACAGGAATATGACGGCTACCGTGAGCGCAGCGCCGAGGATCAGATCGACGCCGACATCTTCAATCGACCGCTTGATGTAGCCCGACGTATCCATGGCGAGCGTGAGCTGCGCATGGTCACGTGCGAGCATTGGGCGCATCGCTTCCATTTCCCGCTCGACGGCTTCGGCTACCGCCACCGTGTTGGAGCCCGTCTGCTTCTTCACATTGAGCGAAACGGCCAGTTTTCCGTCGAGCATGGACGTCGAGCGGGCTTCCTTAACGCCGTCGACCACGCGCGCGACGTCACCAATGCGAACCGTCGGCTGTGCATTCATGTCTCCTGCGCTCGACCCAGGGGGTGCCGCGAACGTTGGCAGCACGATGTTGGCAACGTCGTCGGCGGATACTAGTTGCCCCTTAGTTTTGACGGTGAATTCACGGGTGCCCGTCTTGAATGTCCCTGCGGGGATCTCTACATTTTGGCCTGCGATGGTTTGCGCAACGTCTTGGACTGTCAAACCGAGCCCATTGAGCTTGTCGGGGTCGATGTAAACTTGAATTTCCCTGTCGCGCCCACCGATGATCTCGACGCTCCCGACGCCGTTGACGCGCTGCAGCCGTTCCTTGACGACCTTGTCCGCCATATGCGTCAGCTTGCCAATTGGCATCTCCCCGGACAGGGCCACCGCCATGATGGGCGCCGCGGTTGGGTCGAATTTCTCTATCACTGGCGGGTCAATGCCCGCGGGAAGATCCTTCAAGATACGCGAGACCTTCTCACGGACGTCCTGCACGGCCTGGTCGATCTTGATCTCCAATTCGAATTCGATGAGAACTTGTGTGACGCTCTCCAGGTTGAATGACTTCAAGTTTCGAATCCCGCCAAGTGAGTTGACGGATTCTTCAATCTTGTCGGCCACGTCGCGTTCCATCGTTCCCGGGTCCGTACCGGGATAGGTCACCGTGATGACGATGAACGGCAACTCGACGTTCGGCATCAGATCGACGCCGACCTTCTTGTAACTCACGAGGCCGAACACCATGAATGCCGCGATGAGCATGGTGGCAAACACAGGCCGGCGAATGCTTATATTGGCAAGGTTCATGGCAGTCCAGTCACTCGTTGGCTGCGTGATTCTTTATGGTTTTGACGCCACGGAAGCGACGGGTGGCGTCGCGTCCGAAGCTGCCGGCACAGCGTCATTGGAAGGGAACGTCACTTCAACGAGCATTCCAGCCTTCATAGTCCGGTCGTCATTGGGAAGGACCCCGACAATTTCAACCGTGCGGTTCATGGGGTCCACGCTTGGATTAACGCGATCGATGGCGACATCTCGATCCACGTTCAAGGACGGGAAGTGCACCTGCATGGGGCTGCCTGCCTTCAAGCGAGCCAGCGCGTTCTCAGCCAGTTTTACGCGAACCTCAATCTTGGACAGATCCTGGACAACAAGGACCACGGTTGGCGGCATCATGGTCACTGTCTCGCCCGTGCTTTTTCGCTTTGAAGTGACGACACCGGAGAACGGTGCATACACAGTTGTGTCGCCGAGAAGCGTCTGTGCGGTGGACACCCCGACTTGTGCTTGTTGCACCGCGACTTGCGCTCGATCATATCCGATGCGCGCCTGATCCCAGACGGCCGGTGAGACTGCCCCTTGTTCGAACAGACTCTTGGTGCGGTTGTAGTCGATTTCCGCTTGCGTCAGACCCACTTTGGCCTGCGCCAACCCGGCTTGCGCCTGCCTTACGGCAAGACCCGCGTTGTTGCTCTCCAGCTTGAACAGCGGTTGACCTTTCTTTACCTTGTCGCCTTCATCGACGAGCACCGCGGCTAGCACACCGCTCATTTTGGGCCCCAGTTCCGCTTGATGCAGGGCTTGTGTGGTGCCCGTGGCTCGCAACATATGGCTAGTAGTCACAAGTTCGGCCGAAGAGTTTGATACGAGTGAAGGCAGACTTGGCATCGGAGGGGCGCCGTTTCCAGTGGCCGGCGCAAGCTGCTCGGCGGCGCTTGAGCGCTTGCAGCCCGCCAAGGCGAGTGGCAACGCCAGAACTGCCGCGATAAGGATATGTCGATTCATTGTTTGCCGGCTCCTTCCAGAAATAGCGTTACAAGCTCATCCCCACGCTGCTTCAGCGAAAACCCACCGGGTTGACGGCACCAGTCCAGAATCAGAGTTTGCATCATGGCGTGCAATGCCCAGACCAACTCGGCCACGAGGATGTCATCGCGGATTTTCCTATCTGAATGCCGCGATTGAGCAACTCGGCGAGCAACGATGAGAATCTTTCGTGGTCCGACTGCTGCACGAGACACGGCCCGCCATGTGGATCATGACCATTGCCCTTCGTTCGAAGGTATAAATTGAAAAGGGCCCCGTTCTGTTCCGCAAAATCATGGGCGCGACCAATCAATTGTCGAAGTTGAATTAGAGGGTCGTCTGAGTCAAAGGGTTGTTCGACCTGGGCTTGAAATCGGGCGCGATGATGTTCGATGAGCGCGTTGAGAACAGCTTCCTTGCTGTCAAAGTAGTTGTAGAGCGTTCCGACCGATACCCCGGTCGCTTCCGCGATGTCCGCCATTTTTGCGAGCTGGTACCCATCACGCAGGATGATCTTCTCTGCGGCGGTCAGTATTGCCTCGCGGTAGGCTGCTCGCGTGTGTTCTTGGAGTGCTTGACGGAGCACTCGGGGCCGGGATTTCGGGGTGCGTCGGGCAGTGGCGGTAGTCATATCATTGAACACCAATTCACAGTTCTTTACAAAACTTAACAATTGGGGCGCTGGGCGACATTCTGCTATGCAGAATTTGCGGAGTTTTCGGTGAATCTGCTGCTGAACCAAAGTTCAAAAATCTGCATGCCGGTTCATATACTTCGGTTTCTGCGCCTGTCAAGCCAAGGCTGGCTCTGCCTCTCAAAGCGCAGGCAATGACCGAGTCGGAATTGGTAAGCTTGTGCTTGGACCTCGCCGAAAGGGGCCTGGACGTTGCAACTCATACGGACGTACTAGTCACCTTCATAATCGTCCAACAACGTTCATGCAGAGGCCTGTTGATTGGTCGCAGCTCTCCCTGCACACGGTCATCGAAGCGTGTCGGAATGGCTCCCCGAAAGACCAGACCAAGCTTTTCAGACGGGCTTGACAAAGTCGATGTTAGCCCAACTTCCGCAGTTAGGCGGGCCAAGTAACTTTTTTCGGGTGGTTTGGACGTCGCGACAAAGTCTAAGTGTCGAGAATCAGATCGACGTGGATGGCGATTGGAGCGCGAGAGGCCGTGTAGTGCCAACCAAGTGGGTTGTCGTAGAACGCGCGGTGTGAGATTTCCATGCCGGAGCTCACGGCATGTATCTGCGGCACACGACGGTCAAGAAAGGGGGAAAGGTTCACACCTATTGGCGTCTCGTGCGCTCGGTGCGTCAGGGTCGGAAGGTCAAACAGCAGGTCGTGGCTCATCTGGGAGAGCTCGATGCCGAAGGTCGCGCCCAAGCCGCAGCATTGGCGCGCGAGATGATGGGAGAAGCGGAGCAGGTCGATCTATTCGAAACGCCGAAGGGAGAGGCCGACGCGATACCTGTGCGCGTCGAGCAGGTGCGCACGGAACGAGGGCGACGCTTCGGAGACGTATGGTTAGGCCTGAAGTTGTGGCAGGCGCTGGGGCTGGAGCAGTTCTGCCAGGAGCACATGCCCCGGGGGCGCGAGGTTGTGCCATGGGCGACCATGGCGGCGATCCTGGTGATTGCTCGGTTGTGCGAGCCATCCAGCGAACTGCACATCGCGGAGGACTGGTACCGCAAATCCGCACTGGAAGACCTGCTGGGCGTTGGAAGCGACCAGGTCAACGATGACCGCCTTTATCGCTCATTGGACCAGCTTTTGCCGCATCGCGATGCGCTTCAGGTGCATCTCAAGAATCGGCTCGGCGAGCTCTTCGAGCTCGACTACGACTTGATGCTCTATGACGTAACGAGCACCTACTTCGAGGGGCAAGCCAACGGCAACACAATGGCCAAGCGAGGGTACAGTCGAGATCATCGACCTGACTGCAAGCAAGTCTGTATCGCATTGGTGGTCACACGTGAAGGCATGCCAGTCGGCTACGAGGTATTTGACGGCAATCGAGTGGACGTGACGACCGTCGAACAGATCGTGGACACGATGGAGGGGCGCTACGGCAAGGCCGGAAGGGTCTGGGTGATGGACCGTGGAATGAGCAGTGCATCTAATATCCGGTGGTTGCAGAGAACCGAGCGTCGCTACCTGATCGGAGCCAGCAAGCAAGAACTGAAGAAATTCGAGCGCGAGTTGATTGACACCCGGGATTGGATGAAGGTGCGAGACGACGTGGAGGCCAAACTCTGCACCGGACCGGATGGCACCGAGACGTGCCGAAGCGGCCTTTCGAATCCACAAGACTGATCTGTCGATCCGACCCGTCTGGCATCAGATGACCAACCGAGTCCTTGCGCACATCTTCGTCTGCTTTCTGGCGTACGTCATGTGGAAGACATTGGAGCAATGGCAGAAGCGCGCAGGACTCGGCAATAGCCCGCGAACGATTCTAAAAGAACTCCGTGCCATTCAAAGCACAGACGTCGTCTTGCCAATCGCTACAGATCCAGTTCGCGAGCTGCGAATACGTTGTGTCGTCAAGCCTGACGATGCCGCGTGTCACTTGCTGGATCGCATGGGGTTACGCCTGCCAGAGCGGGTGCGCCCTGCGATTTCGGCCACGCGGATGTAGTGACAACTTTGGAGGCTAACCCATTGAATTTACTTGCTCAGACCCCTCCAACTGCGGAAGTTGGGCTAGGCTCGGCGGGGTGCGTAGCAGCCGGCACGCTAGCGACGAAGCCTCTCCACGTATAACTATCTAAAATAACTAATGAATCTGTCAGAATCTGGCGGTGACATGCGCATTGGGTTGCTGCCAAGTGCCATCGTAGTTAGCATAAAACGCCGTTTTATGCTGACATGGTTATCATGTTTCAGCGACGGCTCGATCTTCCGCGAACCTCATTCTTTTTGATGGGGCCGCGCGGTACGGGAAAGAGTACCTGGATACGCGCAGCGCTGGGTAGCGCTAGCTTCGTCGACTTACTCGATGAGGCCAGGTTTCAATCGTACCTGGCCGATCCGAGTCGATCTGGAGCAGAGGTTCGCACGCTTGCCCGCGGCAGCTGGGTGGTCGTTGACGAGATTCAACGCCTGCCATCGTTGCTCAACGAGGTGCACCGGGCCATGCAAGAGAGCAAACTGAAATTTGCGCTTACCGGATCGAGCGCTCGAAAACTGCGGCAGGGTGGCACGAACTTGTTGGGCGGGCGCGCGCGTGAGCTGACGATGTATCCGTTCGTTCCCGAGGAATTGGGGAAGCAATTCCGGCTCGAGCGCGCTTTGGAGCAAGGGACCTTACCGCTGGTGTGGGACTCGGAGGAACCTGAACACACTTTGCGTGCTTACGTTGAGATGTATCTAAAGCAGGAAATTCAGGCCGAGGCACTCGTCAGGAATCTCCCCGGGTTCGCTCGCTTTTTGCCCGTGGCAGCACTGATGCACGGGCAGACGATGAACCTAGCGTCGTTAGCCCGCGACGCGGGGGTGGCCCGGCAAACCATTACCGGATACATTCACATTTTACACGACACGTTGGTGGCCACTACCTTGGGCGCATTCGAGGCCAAACTGCGAGTGCGCGAGCGAAGCCACCCGAAGTTGTATTGGTTCGATGCGGGGATCGTGCGCGCATTGAAACACCAAAGGGGAACGGTTAGTCCAGAAGAACGCGGAGCATTGCTGGAAGGCTTTGTGTTCATGTTGCTGCGCTTCTACCGGGACCGCGCGGAATTATTCTCGAACATCGGATATTGGGCACCGCGCGAAGCCGCAACGACGGAAGTCGATTTCGTTCTCGCCCGCGGCAAAGAGCACCTGGCGATTGAGGTCAAGGCCACTGGGCAACTCAGGCCCAGCGATCTGCGCGGGCTGCGTGCCATTGCTGAATTGCCCGGGCTCGTGCGCCGTTTGCTGGTGTTTCTCGGACCCCGCACTTTGAAAACTCCCGATGGCGTGGATGTATGGCCGCTCACGGAATTCGCGAAACGCCTGCAATTGGGAACGCTCTGGCCGTAGCACGCGCGCGCAGCCCCTACTGGTTTTCTTGAGGCGCGAAACTCGTTGAGCTTGAGTCAAGTTTCGGATACGCCGTTTGATTGGACCGGGGCCCAAACGCGGCCGCCGATTGGCTCTTTTCGAAGGCAGCGTGGCGCTTGTCCACGTGCCGCTGTGCCAAAGAAGCAGAACCACTGGAGGCACTTGTGAAGCGCTTGCCACGTCTATTCGGGGATAGTGCGGCAATCCTGTTGGGGACGGGCTTTTCGGGAGGCTCGAATCGACCTCCTTTGTATCGGATTGACACTACAGAAAGTCGGCTCGTCGGTTTGAACACTGCTGTATTGAGCGTCGCGACACGCTGCACTTTTCGGAGCGACAGTCTGGCCAGAGGGAAATCGAACCACGCCGTCCTTGCTTGTTGAGGTCCCGCGGTGTCTAATCAGTGTGGCCCGTCGGGCCAGGCGCAGGAGAACTTGCATGGGACTGGCCGGCACGGAGATAAACAATCTGTTGGGTTTCGTCCGGCAGATACCCCTGTTCCGAATGCATTCTGAGTCGGAGCTTGAGGAGCTGTTGAAGTTGGTCGAGATGCGCCGGCTGCGCAGTGGTGAGCTGGTCTTTCAGCAAGGCGATCGCGGCGAGCATTTCTACATTGTCTACAGTGGTCGAGTCCGCATCCTCATTCGCAATGCGGAGCGCAAGGAAGTGAATCTGGGCGTCGTCACGGCGGGCGGGCATTTTGGCGAAACGGCATTGATTACCGATGAGCCCCGCAACGCCGTTGCACGTGCCGTCGAAGAAAGCGTCTTGCTGGTGATGGCCAAGGCGACGTTCTTCCGATATCTGCTCGCCACCCAGGAGCATCGCGACTATTTCGATCGCTTCATCCGCTCCAGTTCCATCCACCGTTTCCTGGGCACCTGCACCGATTTGGCAGCCGTCCCTGCCCAGGAACTCCGTTCTCTGGTACTGAGCTTTCAACCAGAATCATTCGCAGCCGGACAGTTGGTATTCCGTCAGGGTGAGCCAGCAGAGAAGTTTTACTTGATCGAGCACGGCAAAGTTAGGGTCGTTCGTACGGACAACGGGCAACCTAAGCTGCTCAACTTTCTCCACGACGGCGACTTCTTTGGTGAGAAGGCGTTGGTTGAGAATCGGGACCGGCACGCAGACATTATTTGCCTTACGGATTGTAAGCTCTTCTCGCTGACTCGCGAGAAATTTGCAGCCATTTTTCAAACGTCGTCACGGCTACGTCAAGTCATAGAGGACCGCATCCGCTCCTACGGCAATGACACGCCGCCCATTGTCTATCACGAAACCATCAAGCAAGAGATGGCGGCTGATAAGCAGACAAGTTTTCACGAGTGTCTGACGCCCGAGTCCCACGTTCCCTCCACACGGTCAGTGGCGGTCCGGCAGGCTTCCTTCTTTCGGCGGCACCTGCGGTTCCCATTCATCGAGCAGTATGACGAGATGAGTTGCGGCCCCACGTGCCTGATGATGATTGCGCGCTACTACGGCAAGAATTTCTCTTCGGCCAGAATACGCGAGCTGGCAAGCGTGGACCAGACAGGCGCTTCGTTGGCTGACCTGGCATTCGCGGCCGAGCAGGTAGGGTTTGCGACCCGCGTACTGAAGCTGACCTATGAGACGCTCCAAACCGTGCATCATCCGTGCATCATCCATTGGCGAGGGTTTCATTTCGTCATTGTATACAAGACTAACGCCAAATACGCGTGGATAGCCGACCCGGGCTTAGGGTTGCGCAAGATTTCCCGGCAGGAAGTCTGCGAGAACTGGAAAGGTATCACTCTGGTTCTTGAGCCCGGTCCGGAACTAGAGCGACAAAAAGACGACCGGGTTTCCGCTCGGCACTTCGTCCAGTATATAACGCCGCACAAGCGCATCCTGCTGGAGGTTTTCTTTGCGTCGGTGTTGCTGAACCTTCTGGGTTTGGCAAGTCCCATCTTCACCCAGAACGTCGTGGATAACGTCCTGGGGCACAACAACCCCTCCCTGCTCAACTTGATGTTAGTGGGGATGATACTCGTGCTGGTGTTTCGGGTGTTGATCAACTCACTTCGAGCCTATCTGATTGCGCATACGAGCATACGGATCGACTTGCGGATGCTAACGGTATTTTACCGGCACATGCTGGCGTTGCCTCTGGGCTACTTCAAAGCCCGCCGGATCGGTGATTTCATTAGTCGCTTCGCCGACAATGGCAAAGTTCGCGAATTCTTGGCGGACACGGCCCTGTCTATGGTGTTGGACTGCATCATGATCCTGGTCTACCTGGCCCTGATGTTCTACTACAATGTCCAGATGACACTCCTGGCATTGCTCTTGGTGCCAGTTGTCATTGTCATTACGGCGGTCTTTACGCCGCTGCTGCGGCGGCTGACCATTGACTATTTGACGGCCGCCTCCGAATCGGAATCGGACCTGATTGAGTCCATCGCCGGCATCGATACCGTCAAGGCGATGGGGCTGGAGCATCGCGAGCGGACACGCTGGGAGGACAAGTTCACCAAGTCGCTCAACATCGAGCTGCGGCTGACCAAGACAACGATCGCCTACGAGGCTCTCGGGGACTTTGCCGGGACATTCAGTACTACCCTCATCTTGTGGGTGGGTGCATATAAGGTCATGCAAGGCGATCTCAGTGTCGGCAAGTTGATGGCCTACATGGTGCTGGTCGGGGGGATCGTCACGCCGATCGATCGTGTTATTCGTGCCTGGGATAAGATTCAGCAAACCCTCGTTTCAATCAACCGCCTCAACGAGGTTCTTGCCGCGAAGCCGGAGTTGCCGCAGTCGCTAAGCGACCACAACGGTATGTTGCTCGACCAACCCAGGGGAGAGGTCACATTCGACCGGGTCTTCTTTCGCTACAGTGGTCAGGGTAACCCTTACATCCTTTCCAACATCAGCGTGAAGATCCTGCCAGGTCAGACGATAGCGGTCGTCGGGCGTAGTGGTTCGGGCAAGAGCACATTCGCCAAGCTGGTTCTCCGATTTTGGGACACGACGCACGGCCGTATTCTGCTGGACGGCTATGATATCCGCCATTTGAACCTCGCCGACCTGCGCCGCCATGTGGGAATTGTGCCCCAAGAGACATTTCTCTTCGACGGGACGATTCGTGAGAATATTACCTTGAACGACCCCCACGAGACCACGGCCGGGCTGATCGAGGTATCCAAGCTGGCCAATGCTCACGACTTCATTGCCAACCTTCCGTTGGGCTACGACACGCGCGTCGGGGAGAGCGGTCTGTCGCTTTCCGGCGGCCAAAAGCAGCGCATCTCAATCGCCCGGGCGCTCTATCGCGACCCGGAAATTCTGATCTTTGATGAGGCCACCAATGCCCTAGATGCCGAATCGGAGCAGTCGATCCAAAAGAACATGGAAGCCATCCTGGAGGGAAAAACTGCCATCATTGTGGCCCACCGCCTGAGCACGATCCGCAACGCCGACCGCATCCTTGTCTTCGACAACGGTGAAATTGTGGAAGAGGGTCCCCATGAAGAGCTAATGGCCAAACGGGGGCTGTATCATTACTTGAACCACCAGCAGTTCAGCGTTTAGGCGGACTTCGTATGGAACAGGCCCAAGATCAGGACAATAGGCGCGGTGAGAGGCCGACGGTGGAGCCGGCACTGTTGCCTTCAGACAACTATGTATCGGTACAGATCCTCCAAGGCATCCCCAACGTTCTTGCCAGCGGGCTAATCTACATCAGCTTGATGATTTTCGTTGTCGGACTAATTTATGCGAGTGTGACCCGCATAGATGTTACCGTACGTTGTCCCGGTGTGATCCAACCAGAGCAGGTGAGGCGCGTGTATGCCCATGAGCCAGGCTCGGTCAACCAGGTACTGGCCGCGCCTGGACAGCTCATGCGCAAGGGGCAGTCGCTAATGGTGCTCCACCGCAATGCGGATGGCGACCGCTCATCTGTGCAGCCGATCCTTGCCGACGCGGACGGGATGGTGTTGGAGATGCCATTTCGTGATTGTGGACAGCCCGTACAAGAAGGTGATCTTCTCTTCACACTTCAGCCCGAAGGCACCAGGTTGAAAGTGGACCTGCAAGTGCCCAACAAGGATGCTGGGCTGATTGCGACGGGCATGTCTGTCGGCTTGGCGCTGGACGCCTTCCCCGTTGCAGATTTCGGAGTGGTCCGCGCACACGTGAGCAACGTCAGCCCTATGGCTCGGAAGGATCCCCAGTCAGGATACGTTTACCCGGTTTCTGCCCTTCTGGTTCAAGCGTTTGTCGAGGCACACGGAACACGATTTCCAATCCGGCCAGGTATGGTTGCCACAGCTGAGATTGTCGTTGCACAACGCCGCATGCTCTCAGCTTTGATTCAGGGAATTCGCGATTGAGACTCCTGATACGAACACGAAAGGTGAATCGCTGATGGACTTTGAGTTTCAGGGGCTGGCGTTTGCCCACGAAGAGGTCTGCAAGTCACTGGCCTTTCACGGGGGATGGGACGACGTCTTGTTGGATGCGTTACGGCTAAGGTGCCTGGCAGAATGGGCCCAACAAATCGCTGTCACGGTAACGGACGAAGATGTACAGGAATTCGCCGATTCCTACCGCGCGGCCAACGACCTCTATGAAGCGCAAGAGATGGCGGAGTTCCTGAGGCGGACGGGCCTGACCGAAGACGACTTTGCCGAGTACAGTTATTCCCAGGCGCTCCGCCAGGCGGTCCGCGAGCATTTGGGCGACGCCGAGACGGTCCATTCCTATTTCATGGCCCACACTGGCCGGTTCGACCGGGCCAGAATCTCTCGGATTGTTGTCAATGATCAGGAACTCGCCAATGAGCTGCGCATGCGCATCATCGAAGACGGTGAAGACTTCCACAAGCTCGCGCGCAAATACTCGCGGGAGGAGGAGACCCGGTTTTCCGGCGGATACGTGGGTCTGGTACGCCGCGAAGACTTAGAACGTGAGGCCTCGGCCCGGGTTTTCGCGTCCGAGCAGGGCGCGATTGTGGGACCACTGGTCCAGGATGAGCAGTTCCACTTGATCCTGGTCGAGGAATTGCTCAAAGCCCATCTCGACAAAAACATAGAGGAGGAGATCAAGGATCGCCTCGTGGCCGAATGGGAAATTTCAATGCTGCGTGGAGGCAACCCGGGGTAATGGTTGCGACGAGCCGCGGCAACTCGGAGAGGAAGGCTAAGCTTGGCGGATTCGTATACTGAGAAAGCCAATTCAAACTTGCGTATCGGGTTATGGTCGAGTAGTCTCGTACTAAGTCTGATCGGCGACTGACAGCGTTCACGAGCAGTGGGATATGTGATGTCGTTGTCAGCAACAAAAAGGAGCACACATGGCCACAAAGAAGAAGAAGAAGCTGCAAATCAAGGATTTGGAGGGCAAGAAGGTTTCCAAGAAGCAGGCTGCTACACTCAAGGGCGGGAAGCCAAAGATCATATGCTTGACGAGGGCTGCCAACAAATGGGATTGACAGCGCCAAGGTCAACGTCAGCCGCACTCGGGGTGCGCATGCGATGTTTGAGAATAGAATTGTAATCGCATAAAGTCCAAGCCGTCACATGCGGGTGAGTCGTGTAGCGACGGCAGCAGCTAATACTGCGAGGCTGAACGGCAGCCAGCGGTAATCCGATATCGTGGTCATTCAAGAACCATGGTTCGCGCCGGCGTGCGCGGTGCGCCTAGCGGCTTTCAGCTTATGAAATTCGGCTATTTGAAATTTGCTGTCGGTGACGAGCGCTACGTGTACGACACCACAACAAATGCCATCATCAGCGTTTCTTCGGCGGCATATGCCATATTGGATGACTACCTCCGGCTAGGCGCCCGCGCCGTCCTTCGGGACTTTGCGGGGCGCCTTCCCGCAGGTGAACTTGACCAAGCCGTGCATTTCATCCGGAGCTGCAGGGACAGTCAAATGCTCCGGCCTTTGCGCCGACTGAACTACCTTCCCTTTGCTGACGCGGCGAACTTGCGGCGGCAATACGCCAAGGGATTGAGGGTGATGACACTCGGCATCACTGAAGAGTGCAACCAGCGGTGCGAGTACTGCCCTTTCGGAGGCGCCGATCGCGGCAAACAACGCCACGGGGCCATGAGCTGGGAAACGGTACGGGAGAGTATTCAATTCTTGCTCTCCCATGCCGGTCCGCGAGTTGCGCCGATCATCAACCTGTACGGTGGTGAACCGGTGCTGAGATGGCCCGTCATCGAGCGGGCAATTCTTTGCATCCGAGGCGAAATGCGCCGACCGGATGTCGAAATCCGACTCTGCACTAACGCCACTCTCCTCGACCGCCCTAGGCTTGAGGTCTTGATGGCCAACGACGTCATCCTGCAGGTCAGTTTGGACGGACCTGCCCAGGCGCATGACAGCGCCCGTGTGCTAGTCGGAGGCGACGGAACGCATGCTCGGGTTTTACGCACCCTGCACTGGATACGCCGTCGGAACCCGGTCTACTACCGCAACTGCGTGAGACCGAACTGCACGTTTTCTATCAATAGTGATCTGTCGAGAATATTCCGATACTTCAACGGGCCCAACTTCCGCGACTTGCGCGTCAGTTTTGAGTATCGAGCCGGCGGTTCCCCGATCGCCAAAGCAGACCGAGTTCGCCACGAAGCCCAAGTGGACGAACTCGTCGAGCAATACCTGCGAGCTTTGCGAGAAGGCCGCCCATTTAACCGAGCCCTATTTGTGAGCATCCTGCAAGATACGTTTGGGCCACTGGCAAAACGTCGGGTTGGCAGGGCGGATAGTGCGCCACAACCTAATGGCGCGTGCGTGCCCGGACATCCGATGGTGTTCGTCTCCGGAGAGGGTACGTTACACACGTGCTGCAACTATAGTCGGCCTGGCAGTGAAGTGGGCGACTGTCGCAATGGTATCAATTTTGACGAAGCGCAGAGCTTGTTGCAAACGCAGGCCCGCCTGTGCAACCGCATGTGCCAGGACTGCTGGGCGTGGAGGCTCTGCACGCACTGCTTTTTGCATTCGATCGGCCCCAACGGACGGCTGTCGCTTACCTGCAAGCGCAAGGCCTGTCCGGGTGAGCAGCGGCGCATAATTCTGGCGCTCCGGCGCTACGTTCACATTTGGCGCAGTGAGCCCGAGTGGGCCGCCGATGTGAAGGATACCCTCCGATACAACGTCAAGCACCAAGACGGTTGACGGTCACCAGGTCTGTTGCACCAGGCAGTTTCCCCAACGCTGGTCGCACTCCGTTGGCAAGGGGGTGTTCGCTTCTGCCTTCACGGGCGGCAAAGAATCTGCGCACAAGCTCATCGCGCTTTCGCACTGCCAGCGATAGATATTGGTCATCAACATGTAGCATCAACTTCAATTGCAGGAACCGTTCAATGTTGGCTTTGACGGCTTCGGTCGAGAATCCCGTGGTGGTAACAATCTCGCCAAGCCTCAATCCACGGTGACAGGCGTCGTAGATTCGACCGGCAGGCGCCGAGAACTCGTAGAGAAGTACCTTGCCATTGCGAGTATCCGTGACACGCAGAACATCAGGGTCGACTCTCTCGACGTCGAGTCGCGGTCGCTCGGCCTGCAGTCGCACGAGTCTCTTCTCATATTGGCGTGCAAAAGCGCTCCAGGCTTGCATGACGTGATGATTGGGTCCGAGCCCGACCGGTACCTCAAGCGCGTAGTCGAGCGCGTAGCGGACGGCATTGGGAGGCAACCGAAAAGACCGGAGCGGCTTCAAGGCCGCGCGCTGTTCGTTGCTTAAGCCCTCGTACAGTGGGCTGCTAGCCATCAACTCGTATTTGGAAAGCTCAAGTGGACCCCAATGCGGGATCTGCGCAACAATTCGACGCGTTTCCTGAATGTCAGCTAACGTCGAGGCGGGGTGATGTGTGATCAGATTGCTGCTGGATTCGACGCCGAGTTCGGCAAGGTACTTCTGGGCTGCCAGGTTCTGCACGACCGTGGTTCCCTTGCCGATTGCCTTGAGCAAAGGCGCCGAGATTGCCTCAATACCAAGCTGGGCGGTCTCGATCCCGGCCAACGCGAGCAAAGTCCAGAACTGCTCTTCGTGGTCGGTGCGCAGTTCCATGAACGAAGCGTGACGTATTCCGGCTTGCACAAGCGAGCGTGCATAGCCACCAGCCCAAGTATCGCAGACGTTATCCGTGAACAAGACACGCGAAGTGTGATACTTTTGGGTCAGGGCTAGCGTGTCACGCACGACATGCTCGGCAGAGCGCACCCGAAAACCGCGCCATGTTCGGTTCAGAGCGCAAAAATCGCACTTGCGGTAGCATCCGCGCGAGCCCTCCACAAGAACCGCGGTGGCCGCGCAAAACGCGGCGTACACTGTTTCGCTCGAGCAGGCCCGCCTCAAAGCCGAAAAGTACTCGTCGTAATCCGGCAAAGCAAGGTCGTTCAACTTCGTGAACTGAGTGGCGTAGTGGGCCGGATTGCACGAGCTGAAATCGGCTTTCTCCCCAATCACGATAATCCCTGCGTCGAGACCCGCTGCCGCAGTCAGAGGCGTGCTGACCTTGGTCAGGTCAAGCCTCTCAAATGTGCGCACCAGGAGCTCGAGTTTCCTTTCGCCCTCACCGACCACGATGACGCCGGGAATGCCCAAGTCTGTCATTAGGTTGTATGCTGCAGGTAGGCTTGCAGCCCAACCGCCGTACACGAACATTAGTTGGCGGTCCTCGAAGCCACGTCGCAGGTACTCGGTCGCGTACAACGAGGAGTAGACCTGATTAAAGTTGAGAGTGAATCCGACCAGGTTCAGTCCCTTGGCAATCAGTTTGGGAGCGACCTGCTCGTCCAGAAACTTGCACGTGGCGTGCTCAAGTTCATTGAGCAAGGGCAACGAAAGTCGACACCACGCGGACGTGCGAACTGCATTCAACAGTCGCATGAAGGCGGGTTTGCCGCGAAACCCCGGGGGCCCGAAACGACGCAAATAAAGCAGCATGTAGATGTATTCGCGATACCCGGATACTCCATGAAAGAACTCACGGAAATCGCCTGCCTTGACGTCGTGGAGAATCGAGAAGAAGCCCGAGTAAGTATGACAATCGCTTGACTGCTGCAGCGCACGGTCGAGGTAGGCCTTGAGGCTAGCGATCTGGATCGAAGGGGACTCGGGTTGCGCCCAGGGCATCGCGATCAGGTGAGTGCGAACATGCATGCTTTGAAAAGATCTCTATGATAAGGTTGATGGTTTGACGAAGAATCTGCTCAGAAGTTCATCGCGGGGTCGCATGGCTAAGGAAATATAGTGGTCATCGACCTGTAGCATAAGCTTCAATTGGAGGAACTTCGCGAGGGCGCCTTTGACGACCTTTGGGGAAAGGTCCGTAGCCTGGCAAATCTCGCCAAGTTTCAATCCGCAGTGGCAGGCGTCGTAGACTCGAGCTGCAGCTGCGTGAAACTCGTCCACCCGTATTTTGCCGTTGCGGGTGTCGGTAATGCGAAGCGTTTCTGGACCCAATCTGACGACCTCAAGACGCGGCCATTTGGCCTGATGCTTTGCGAGTCTGCGTGCGCAATGGCGGTCCAATGCGCTCCAGGCTCGCCTAACCCTTGCATCGGGCGCGAGACACGCGGGCACCTCGAATGAAGAATCCAAGGCATAGCGAGCAGCCTGGCGCTGCAAGCGAAATGAACGGAGTGGTTTGAGCGCAAGACGCTGTGTCTGACTTAGCCCCCTATAGAAAGGGCTGCCAGCCATCAATTCAAATTGGGTCGGCCGGAATGGCCCCCAATGCGAAACTAGATCAAGGATTCGGCGCGTCTCGCGGATGTCAGACAACGTTGATGCCGGATGATGGGTGATCAGGTGATTATTGGGCCACATACCGAGTTCGGCAAGGTACTTTTGGACTGCCAAGTTTTGTAAAACCGTGGTTCCCTTCCCGATTGCTTTCAGCAGTGGCGATGAAAGGGCCTCGACTCCCACCTGGACGCTCTGTACGCCAGCCAGGGCGAGCAAAGTCCAGAACTGCTCGGGGTAATTGGCGCGCAGCTCCATGAACGACTTCTGACGTATCCCCGCCTGCACTAATGTACGCGCATAGTCCCCAGCCCATGTGCTGCAGACGTTGTCCACGAACATGACGCGTGCGGTGTGATACTTGCGGGTAAGGGCCAGCGTGTCGCGCGCGACCTGTTCGCCAGAGCGTCGTCGATAACCGCGCCAGGTCCGGCTCAGGGCGCAAAAGTCGCATTTGCCAAAGCACCCGCGAGAACCCTCTACGAGAACGGGAGTTTCTGCGCGAAATGCTGCGTATACTTTCTCATCGGCACAGGCCCGCCTCAAGGTGGCAAAGTATTCGTCATAATCGGGCAGAGCTAGGTCGTTTAAGGCCGTGAGCTGGCTAGAGTGGTATGCCGGATCGCATGAGGTGAGATCAACCTTCTCGCCGATCACGATGATGCCCGGGTCAAGTCCAGCAACCACGGATAGAGCCAACTCCGGCTCTGCCGACGGGTGCCCCGCCAAGGCACGCACAAGGCATTCGAGCTTCTTCTCACCTTCGCCGATTACGACGACTCCGGGAACGCCCAAGTCCACCAGCAGGTTGTAGACCGAGGGTAGGCTGGCAGCGCACCCGCCGTATACGAAAAAGAATTGGCGGTCCTCGAAGCGATGCCGTAGGTGTTCGGCAGCATACAGAGATGCGTAGACTTGATGAAAATTCAATGTAAAACCAATCAGGTTCAGTCCTTTGGCGAGCAGTTTGGGAGCGACCTGACTGTTCAAGAACCGGCAAGTGGCCCGTTCCAGGCCACTGAGCAGGTGCAGTGAAAGTGGCTTGGCCTCCGGCGTTCGAAGTGACTTCAGAAGACGCGCAATAGTAGTCCTGTTGCGAAACTGCGAAGGCCCGAAGCGGCGCAAGTACAGGAGCATGTAAATGTACTCGCCGTAAGCCTCCACAGAACGAAAGAACTCCTGAAACGTTCGCCCCTTGAATTCGTGGAGTATTGCGAAAAACGCCGAGTGGGTGAGACAATCGTCGTGACTCTGTAGGACGCGATCGAGATGACCTTTGAGGCTTGCAATCTGGATCGAAGGAAAATCGGGCTGCGCCCAAGGCATCGAGATCAGATGTGTGCGGACACGCATGTCTCCATGAACTCCGCGACATGAGAGAAGTGACCCCGTTGTCGCCACCTCTTGGACAAGCTCAAGGTCACGAGGTCACTCTGAGTATCGCTCACCAACGGTTCATACCTACGTAGGGTGGGCTTGTCAATTTGCGTGCATCGAAGCACACGCCCAAGTTGAAAGGCCAGTAGGCTGCTGTGTGCGCCGCACGCTTTTCCCCAAGCCCCCCCCCCGGCCGCACTGACCGCGGCGCGGCCGGGTCGCCCACGGTGAACGGCGGAATGTGAACGGCGCGCGCAATGACCTGCACCCGACTCTTGTCCGGAACGCGAACGCTAGCCTAGGGCCCGTGAGGACTCTCTTGGTGGCCCGCACGACAACGCCAGCCGCTTAGCGCGCCGGCATGTACTGGATTGCAAATGTGAACATGTAGATCCCCAGAAAGCCGTTACGGTCGTCAGTGTAGACGATGTGGTTGCCGTCGATGTCGTTGAGGTAGGCGGCGCTTTGGCCGCTGGTGATCGGGAAGTGATGCCCTGTCGTGTAATGCCAGAGTTTGACGGAGTATAGGTTGTTCGTTAGGTCATCGAACGACACGTACTCGCCATTGATGTGGGGATTCCCTTGCGCTCCAGGGAGACTTAGCCGCGTCTCAGTCTGAGTATCGAGATTGTAGAGGTAGATGTCCTGCTCGCTGCCACGTACTGCCTGATACACGACAAGACGACCTTGCACATGCGGCAGCTGCGCATCGCCGTCGGAACCACTGGTAATTTGCGTCGTAGCCCCCACGTTCCAATCATAGACGATGATGTAACAATTGCCTCCGCTGGCCGGGCAGCGCTGCCATGCGATGAGGCTGCCGTTTGCTGCTGGTTTTTCGTTGACAATGAGTGGCGATACAAGACCGAGTTGTCGTTCCTCGCCGGTCGCGAGGTCCTTCGCTACGATTTCCGGGTTGCCGTTGCGATCGTCCTCCCAGGCTACCAGCCAACCGCTGATGGCGGGATCAACGGAGTCGAAACTCGTCCCTGCCGCCACTTTGTCGGGGCCCGTAACATTTTGCGTGACACCGGAAGCCACAGTAAACGCCTTCACGTCAGCCGTGCGAAAATCAGTATAAGCGATGACGCCGTCCGATACGCTGGTGAGCTCCTGGATGCCCGGTGCCACGACGACCGGATGTTCCTGAGTGGTGGAGATATCCGTGTAGTAAACATCTGGGTCGGCGCCTCGATCGCTGGTGTAGACCACGATGTTGCCTGAAATCGCCGGATCGTATTGATCGCCAGTGGCATAAGTAAGGCGCGTCTCGTAGCCCGTGAAGACCGGTGCCACGCAGATCCCATTGCTGCACTTGACAGGGCCGGTGTCGCTGCTGCAACCCAAATTGCAGCCGCCGCAATTGTTGACGTCGCTGCTGAGATTGGCCTCGCAGCCATTGGTCGTCATGCCATCACAATCGGCATAGCCGTCCTGGCAGACGGAGAACCCGCAGTTACCGTTCGTGCAAGTGCCGTAGGCATTGGGGTATGCGCAGCCGCTGCCACAAGCACCGCAGTTGTCCGCGTCGCTGCTGAGGTTCGCTTCGCAGCCGTCGTTCGGGTTTTGATTGCAGTCGTTGTAGCCCGGCTCGCACACGGCCGACGAGCACGCGCCTGCCTGGCAGGTGTCGTGGTTCTGGCAAGCCGCGCCGCAAGCGCCACAGTTGCCGACGTCACTGGCCGTGCTGACTTCGCAGCCATTGGTCGGGTTGCCATCGCAATCGGCAAAACCGGCAGCGCAGGCAATGCCGCAGGTGCCCGTGTTACAGGTTGGCGTCGAGTTGGCACCGAAGGGGCAGACATTGCCGCAACTGCCGCAGTTGTTCGTGTCGCTAGCCGTGCTGACTTCGCAGCCATTGCCGGCGTCTTGGTCGCAGTCGGCATAACCCGCGTTGCACGAGCCAACCGCGCAGGCGCCCGCTGAACAAATAGGCGTGGCATTGGGCACCACGCATAGATTGCCGCAGGCACCGCAATTGGTCACATCCGCGCTGAGGTTGACCTCGCAACCGTCCGCCAGTACCGCATTGTGGTTGCAGTCGGCATAGCCCGCGTCGCATGCCGCGATGGCGCAGGTGCCCTGGACGCAGGCGGGCACTGCGTTCGGCAGCGTGCAGTGCCGGCCACATGCGCCGCAGTTGGCCGTATCCGCGTTGATGGCAACTTCACAGCCATCGGCGGAATTCTGGTTGCAATCCGAAAAACCGGCGTTGCATGCGCCGATAGCGCACACTCCGCCATTGCACGAAGCGCCAGCATTGCCAAACGCACACTGATTGCCGCATTTGCCGCAATTGGCGTTATCGGCAAAAAGGGCAATTTCGCAGCCATCCGCTGCATTGTGGTTGCAGTCGGCAAACCCGCTCTGGCACACGGTGGCCGTGCAGGCGCCTGCAATGCAACCTTCACCTTGGGAGCAAGTCACGCCGCAACCGCCGCAATTGACTGGGTCAGAGGCAACGCTCTGTTCGCAGCCTGTGGTCGCGTTGCCGTCACAATCAGCGTAGCCTGGCTTGCAGCCCAGCCCGCAGGTGCCCGCGTTACAAACGGCAGCCGAGTTCGGCCCTGCTGCGCAGACAATGCCGCAGCCGCCACAATTGAACAGGGTGGTAGTCGCGGTTTCGCAGCCATCCTTCAGGCAATGATCGCAATCCGCGTAGCCCGGGTTGCAAACGGGTGAGGTGCATTGCCCCGCATGACAATTGCCGTTGGCATTGGGCATTGGGCACGAAGTGCCGTCAGATAGCGCCGGGTTGGTGCAGGTGCCGGTCGCCGGCTGGCACGTGCCCTTGCCATGACAGGCGTCGAGCGCCGTGCACGTGACCGACTGGCAGCGGCACGCATCACCAATGCCGTTGTGCAGGCTGTCCCTTTGATCGGGGTTCGGGACGGTTGGACAATTGTCCAACCAGTCATAGCTGCCGTCACCGTCTTGATCGACCGCTGGCTTGTCAATGCGGAACTTGATCCGCAAGTCATGGCCGTTGATGAGCGGCGTGTAGTTGTTCGTGTCAACGCTTAGGTACTGCTGGGCGTTGCGCACCACGGCCACGTCCGCAAACCCGAGTTCGCGCGTCTTGTCGCCCTTGGCCGGCACAAGAACGCGCACCCGATAGCTGGCCGAGGTAGCAAGATGAAAATCATCCGTGTCCCAGCGCGCCAGGTAATAGCCGATATCATCTGGGTCGCCGTCGTCATCATCGTCGTCCCACGTGCTTTGCGGATAGAACCGAATCCGCTCGCCTTCTGGGCCGCTCGCGCGCGTGAACGTGGCAAGCGTCCGAACGATTGAGCCGTTGGCGGCTAGCTCATCGATACGCACCGTGCACGGCACACTGGCCAAGAGTCCGCCCAATTGTCCGGGCGGTGGCACCATTGGCGGCAACCACAGAAACCCTGGCGTGCCGCTGCTGTGCAGCTGATCCGAGATAATCTTTTGGGAGAGCGAGCCAGTTCGGTCAGCATGGGTAGTTGTGTCGTTCAATTGGTTGCACGACACCAAGAGCCACGACATGAAACACGTAGAGCAGAATGCGGCTCGCTGTTGCTGAGATTTTCTCATGGAATTCTCCCTCGATGTTCTTGTTCGGAATCATTGGTTACTGTCGCGAGCAACCGAAGCCTACTGGTACGTGACGATGAGCTGTGGCCGTGTTGACAGGCTCGCGTACGTGTCCGAGCTGTCCCACTCTGTGGTGCTAAACAGGGTTGCGTAAGGGAAGATTGTGCTGTTCGGTCCAAGTACGAAGCCGTAATTGGGCCATTGGCCGCTGGCCCACTGCTGCACTGCATAGGTAACGTCGAAATCGATGGGGTACAATACCGACGATGGTGACAAGAACGTTGTCCCAATATCCCAATTCGGGGCGTTGTTGGCGGTAAGTGTCGAACCGCTCCAAGACCCGGTCGCATTGCCTATGAAGTAGGTGTCGGGATTTAGTGGAGTCTGGTTTGGATACAACCGAAGCCACGCCGAGCTGATGGTGCGGCCATTCAGAGTTGTTAGGCCGAATTGGATAAAGCTCCAATTGCAGTAATAGAGTTGGAGCGTGCCGTAGGTCCATGAGCAACCCGTGAGCAGCGATCCAGTAGAATATACAGTATCGTTCACTGCCGTGTTGCTATTGCTCATGGTGGCAACGTTGTCCGCTGTTGGATAGAACGTGGTCGTCGTCGTGGTGTTCGTAGTTCCGCCGGTGGCTCGAAGACCGCCAGTTGCGGGCATCCCGCCCGTTGCGAGGTGACCCCCAGTTGCCATAGCTCCGCCAGTAACTACTGCGCCGCCGACACCATTGCCGCCGGTTGCGATGTGGCCGCCAGTAGCCGTCGCTCCACCGGTGACTGCAACAGCGCCGCCATTGCCGCCCGTTGCGACATGGCCCCCGGTAGCCTTCGTGCCGCCGCTCGTTGCTGCACCACCGGCGCCGCCAATTGACGACGCGCCACCAGTCAACGGCGCTCCGCCCGTACCTCCGTTGGGATTGCTGCTTTGCACTCCCAGACTATTCAGGCAGAAGCTGAATGGCACCGCTGCCGTGTTGCTGCCCGGAATAGTCACTTCCACCTGCGAGAGGGGCTGCCCTGCGTAAACTGTCCCGCTGTTGTCCCAGCAGGCCGTGTTGAAACTCGTCCAGGGAATCAGTCCACCGGTGCCAGTAATCACCGCGCACCAGTTGTCGCTGGCATCGGTGCTCCCGTTCGGGCCCTGAATCTGCACGCGCAGCGTGGAGCCACCTGGGTTCGACACGCTGATGAGCACGCCGCCAGAGCTGATGCTGGTCGGAGTCCAGGTGCCGTTCGGCGTCGATGAGCCCTGCGCCTGGTTAATATTCCACCCGAGCATTGCACAGCCGCTGTAGTCCGACGCAGGTGCCACGCTGCCGCTCACGCAATAGGGGCTGCCGGTCGTGTGCGTGCTGAAGTCACCGGAGATGCTCGAGCCAGTGCACGACGCGGTCCATATGTACCCAGCCCAGGGACTGTTGACGTAGTAGGAGCCGTTCACGCCGCCTGCTGCCATGCCACCGGTGGCGAAGGTCGCGCCACCGTTGCTGCTGGGTGCGCCACCCGTGCTGCTGTGGGCACCGCCGGCGCTAAGGGGTGCCACACCACCGGTCGAAATTGCGCCTCCGGTCGCTTGATTCCCACCCGAGTTCGCGGCGAGCCCTCCAGTACCGTTCGCATTACCACCAACAGATGCGCCGCCGGTATGAGAGGTGGGCGGCGAGCCACCAGCACCGTTGGATTGAGCTGGACTATTGCTGCTCGAGCAAGCCGAAGGTGCGAGTGAGACGAACAACAACGATAGTGCGAGTCGTTTCATGGGCGATTCTCTTGTGTGAAAAAATCCAGTGAACACATGTCTCTGACGAGAGTAAGGGCTTGTGACATATCCACCTTGTGCGGACCCGGACGCAGGGGCGCGAAGTTCAGTGCTCCTCGGCTAATGGATACCGGCGTCTGCCGGAAGTCCAACACACGTGTTCCAGGTGGAGATCTCATTCTGGCAGCTACCGGCGGTCGCCCCGCATCCGTTATTCGTCAGGCAGTTGATGTACGCTCGGTATTGCGACACGCATGACCCTTGCATTAGCGTATTGCACATCTTTGCGGATGCGTCCCTCAGACTCGGGTCCGTGGTGCACGCGTTGGCGTTTTTGACACAATCCGCATCGTATTGCGACCCTGACGAAGGGTTCGAGTTGGAGTCCGAAGAGCCGCAGCCCCACGCAGCCCCGGCGGCTGCCAACACAACGATCATGAGACGTTTCACTTCTGTTCGCCTGATTTCCATTTCAATTTCCTCCGATGTCCTGCGTGAGAAGGACTTCATTACAGTTTCTGGTAAGCAAGTCTTGTTTGCCCCCGTATCGGGCGGGCATGAGGGTTTGTCGAACATTACGGATAGGGATGTGCGACTAGCCGACAAGTCTCACCCGCCGTAGAGACGCAGCTATTAGACGGAGCGTACCAGGCCTGGTCCTGAAACGCACAGGTCATATCCTTGGTATTCGCCGCGGTCGTGCTTCCTCCGCACGTCTCGCTGATCAGTTGGATGTTGCATGTCGCAGTGTCAAGGACCCACCGATAGGCTGACCCATCACCGGGGCTCGTGAACGAGCAGTCGGCTCCCATCAGCTGATCGTGGGTGAATTTCTTCGAGAGAAGGTCTTGGGAGCAAACGCCACCGGAACACTCGGCCACGAGTACCTCGAACTCAGTGCACGTTAGACCGCAGGGATCATCCTTGGGCCCCTTGCCGGGCTTGCAGCAGTCGCAGACACCGTCGGGTCGGATATACGGAGCCGGAGGATGATTTAGCTCTGAGCTGTATGCCTGACCAGGCTGTTGCACCAAATCTGATTTGGCCTCCCCAGTTTCCCAAGCACCTTGGAGATCAGTTCCCCTTAGGTTACCGCTCGTGCCGGAGGCAGTTGCAGCATTGACCATCCCTTGGATGATCGGTGCAGGCTGACCCGTGTCGGCCTGAGAGTTCTCGTTGAACGCCGATGAGACCAGGACGCGTTCTACTCCCTTGACACCCTTGAGAGCATCCACGAATCCTCCGCTATGGCACGCCTCGATGAACACGGATATATGACAAGACGGAATCTGCTGGAGTCCGGAAGCGAGGTCGGTGGCGGCCAGCATCTTGTCACCTATCCAGAGAAAGTAGGACGAAGCCTCGTCATTCAGACACTGCTCGACGTTCGTATTGTTGGCATAGGCATCAGCGCAATTCGCCCAACAGTTCCCCGAACAATTCTGGTCCCACTTCGGGGTGGCCTCGCTACTCTGCGTAGGTTGGCGTTCCTGGCAATTCGCGGGTGGAATCGTCTTGCCAGCGCCATCGCAGACCACTTCGACGCTTTCCGTCTTCGTAATCTTCCGTGTCACGTACCTTTGCCCGTGAGCGACTATCGCCACAGTGACCTGGTCGCAACAGCGCACTTTCGCCAGATTGGCTAGCTGATCGACGAATCGTTGCTTGGCACCAACAGGATTGTTGACTCCATCAACGGCGGAAACCGCGACGCCGCTCGAAGTAAGCACCTGGCCCAGGTGGAGCTGTGCGGCAGCCACGCTTCCATCGGTATCTTTATTGGCGCCCCCTGCCACTAAGACAGCATACACTCGCGGAGGATCATCGGGACAGGTCGTGTCCGACGAGTCACCAGTCGGCGCGATATTGGCCGGAAAGGCTGTCTTCCATGCCGCAGGAACCGCCATGGTTCCTGGTGCGACCACGTCGGCAGGAGCGACCGGCTGTCCCGCGACTGCAACACACACGTCAACACCGTTCACGGCCGGGCGGGCCGGCATTTTCAAGACCGAGATG
Source organism: uncultured delta proteobacterium (assembly GCA_963811985.1). Lineage (GTDB taxonomy): Bacteria > Myxococcota_A > Polyangia > Polyangiales > Polyangiaceae > FEN-1139. The sequence goes on along the minus strand of CAWEUH010000040.1, from coordinate 54,686 downwards.
TCCTGCGACTTGCTGCCCACGAGCACGTTGCGGCCGGATGCGCCGATAACGTTCGGGCTGTCGTCAATCCAGAAGAGCGTTGAGTCCTCGGGTACCGTGTACGCGTAGATGTCCGTGAGGTACGTGGACCCATCGCCCGCGCCACTGTCCGCAGAAGCATCCGCAGGATCGGTGCCAATGGGTCGCACGATTGAGCCTGCAAGAACCGTGTTCGGCGCCCGGTAGAGGTAAATGAGATGGTCGAGCGTGGCAACCTGGACCACCTCGTTGAGGACTCGCTGCACGAGCGGGTCACCCAAGTCGGGCGGAGCGCCTCCCGCGCCGCCGGTAGACGGTGCTCCGGCAGTGGAGGGCGCTCCACCAGTCGCCCGTGTTCCGCCAATTGACGTCGCTCCACCGGCCGACGGCGCGCCGCCCGTGCCTTGGGTGGGACTGGTGCCTTGAACTCCCAAGCTGTTCAAGCAGAAATCGAAAGGCACGGCCGCAATGTTACCACCGGGAACCAGGACCTCCACGTTCGAGATCGGCTGCCCAGCGTACGCTGTCCCGCTGTTGTCCCAGCATGCGGTGTTGAAACTCGTCCAGGGGATCAGCCCACCCGCGCCCGTGACCGCGGCGCACCAGGTGTCGCTCGAGTCGGTACTTGCGTTGGGTCCGGCGATCTGCACGCGCAGCGCGGAGCCGCCTGAGTTTGAAACGCTGATCAACACACCGCCCGAGTTGATGTTACTCGGAGTCCAGGTGCCGTTCGGCGTCGATGAGCCCTGCGTCTGGTTGATATTCCACCCGAGCATTGCCCAGCCGCTGTAGTCCGACGCAGGTGCCACGCTGCCGCTCACGCAATAGGGGCTGCCGGTCATGTGCGTGCTGAAGTCGCCGGTGATGCTCGAGCCAGTGCACGTCGCGGTCCACACGTACCCAGCCCAGGGACCGTTGACGTAGTAGGAGCCGTTCGCGCCGCCAGCTGCCATGCCGCCGGTGCTAAAGGATGCGCCTCCGTTGCTGCTGGGTACGCCACCGGTGCTGTTTACGGCGCCGCTCGAAATGGCACCTCCGGTTGTTCGATTCCCGCCCGAGCTCGCCGCGAGCCCTCCACTGCTGTTCGCATTACCGCCAACGGGTGCGCCGCCAGCTCCGCTGGATTGAGCCGGGGTATTGCTGATCGAGCAAGCATAGGGTGCGAGTGAGACGAACAAGAACGTCAGGGCGAGTCGTTTCATGGCGGATTTCCTTACGTGAGGTAATCCCGTGCGCGCGTCTCTCTGACGAGCGTTGGGGCTTATTTTCCCGAGCCTTTGCTACCATCTTCGGCGCTGGCCAGACATCCTCCATATGGCGTAGAGGCGTCGGCCGTTCGTCGATTCTCCTACTCCATTTGGATGAGATCCGAGGGGCCAGCCGCGCGCCGCCGTTGTTCTTAGACTGTCTACGGGCTGACAGTCCGAGCGTGGCCGGAACAGCCAAGAACTCCCCGTCATCGATCCGAATGGAGATCATTCGATGAAACGACGTTGGGTGCACCCGCTGGCGCCCGTGCCACCTCCCATTGCGTCAGCCTTGCTTCGTGAAGCAAAGCTCGCCCGCTGAGCCGTTCGTGGGCGTTATGCAGAGATCCTGGACGCCCCCGCTGCCGGTTGCGATTCTCCAAGTGTACACCTTGGTCGTCCCGGTCGAAAAGACGAGAGTGATGGTGTTTCCGGACACGGTGTAGGTGCCGTCGGTGCTTTCTTGGTAGCTTCCCACGTCGGCAATTTCTGTGAAAGTGCCGTCGGCGTTGATTATGTAGCTGGCTCCGCCGGACGAATTGACAGCCTGCCAAGTGCCGACAACATCGGTTGGCGAACCTCCGGTCGTCGTTCCTCCGGTTCCGGAACCGCCGCTGGCGCCCGCACCCGCGCCACCTGATGCGTGGGTTCCGCCGGTCGATCGTACTCCTCCTGTTGAGTGTGCTCCACCCGTTGCCGGTGCACCCCCAGTTGAGTGCACGCCGCCGGTTGACGGTACTCCGCCCGTCGAGTGTGCGCCTCCGGTTGACGACGCTCCTCCGGTTGACGACGCGCCACCCGTGCCTCCGTTGGGATTACCGCTTTGTACTCCCAGACTATTCAGGCAGAAGTTGAATGGTACTGCTGCCGCGTTGCTGCCCGGAACCACCACGTCCACCTGGGAGAGCGGCTGCCCAGCGTAGGCTGTCCCACTGTTGTCCCAGCATGCTGTATTGAAACTTGTCCAGGGAATCAGGCCGCCCGTGCCAGTAATCACCGCGCACCAGTTGTCGCTAGCATCGGTGCTCCCGTTCGGGCCCTGAATCTGCACGCGCAGCGTGGAGCCACCTGGGTTCGACACGCTGATGAGCACGCCGCCAGAGCTGATGCTGGTCGGAGTCCAGGTGCCGTTCGGCGTCGAGGTGCCCTGCGCCTGGTTGATGTTCCACCCAAGCATGGCCCAGCCGCTATAGTCCGACGCAGGCGCCACACTGCCGCTCACGCAATAGGGGCTGCCGGTCGTGTGCGCACTGAAGTCACCCGAGATGCTCGAGCCAGTGCACGCGCCTGTCCACACGTACCCAGCCCAGGGACTGTTGACGTAGTAGGAGCCGTTCACGCCGCCAGCTGCCACGCCGCCGGTGCTGAACGACGCGCCACCGTTGCCGTTGGGTACGCCACCCGTGCTGACGGGTGCGCCACCGGTAGCGACGGCTGAGCTACCGCCGGTCGAACTTGTGCCCCCAATTGGTGGGTTCCCGCCCGTGCTTGCGGCGAGCCCGCCCGTGCTGTTCGAATTGCCGCCAATGGGTGCGCCTCCAGCTCCGCTAGATTGAGCCGGGGTATTGCTGCTGGAGCAAGCATATGGTGCGAGTGAGACAAACAACAACGATAGTGCGAGTCGTTTCATGGGCGATTATCTTGAGTGAAAAGATCCAGTGAGCGAGTGTCTCTGACGAGCATAAGAGCCTACTTTACCGAGCCTTTGCTACCATTCTCGACGCCGCCCAGACATCCTCCATATGGCGTAGATGCGTCGGCCGTTCGTCGATTTCTCTACTCCATTTGGATTAGACATGACGGGCCGGCCGCGCACCGTAGCAACTCAAGACCGACGCAGAAACAACCCGTCACCGATTCCCGGATTTCGCATGCTCACGGGAGATGGGCGCCTGGTTCTCGGCTTGTCTACCTACTCCAAATGGATGACGCGGCCGATGAATCTAATTCGTTGATCTACTCCATTTGGACGATACACAGCGGTCCCGCCAGTTGGTACCGGGTCTATGAAAGCGATAGCCGCCGAACGTAACGGTATTCTCATCAGAGGAGCTCATAATGGACACCAAAACCACTACTCGAGTACTAGTCACGACAGCTGCACTAGCTGTTTTGCCAACGCCTAGCGTGCGGGCGCAGCAACATGTGCCCCCCAAGGCGGTCACCAAGCCTCGCGTATCCACACCGCCTTCACGAGTCATCGGAAAGAGGCTTGGTTACGGCCCGACGTCCAGCTGCGACGACGTGCTCGATTTCATAAAGAGATGCAGCACGCCGGGCACGGATCCCAGCTGCTCTCAATACATAGGCTTAACAGGCACCTCTGCAATCTCGTTGCCCGATGCGGGCCTCGCGACTTCCAGCGGAGATACCAAGCACCTGAACAGTACGACATATCAAATCGCAGGGTCAGTAACGTATGCGCCGTTCAGCGGGTACTCTTCTGGCACGTGCAAGGCTACAACGGTTACACGCACTGTTGTTATCAGCGTCGGGAAATGGAGCCCGGGCAAGATGTCAGTGTCCATTACGGACGAGGACAAATCGTCGGGGGCCGTTACGCGCTATGTCAACTCGGCAGCCGCGACGCTGACCTGTGGCCTAAATCAGAATCAAGTTTCGCTTACCGGCTCTCTCTACAAGCAAGACAACGCGGGCGAAGGCTGGTATCCGTTCGTCGTCGCGTTCAGTCCGGTTGTTCCGATAAACTAAATGGTCACAGCACCGCGCTGCCCGTCAGCCTGTGCCCCTGGCCCAGCGTCAACTCTGGGCATTTCCACCAGGAACCTCGCGCCGCCAGTTGAAACCGGTTCGAACCGCAGATTACCGCCCGCTCCCTTGACGAAGCTTTGCGATATCCAGAGCCCAATGCCCGAGCCGCCCGAGGCGTCTTTGGTGGTAAACCCTTGTTCGAAGAGTTTGTTCTGGTGTTCCTGCGCGATGCCGGGGCCGTTGTCTTCGATGCTGAGCAGCACTTGATCGCCGTGGATTTCCACGCCCAAGTCCAACCGCCGGGTTACGGTCGTGGGCAGCGTGCACAGGGCGTCGCGGGCGTTGTGGATCAAGTTCAAGAACACCTGCTCGAGCTCCACCGGATCCGCGCGCACCGTTACCGAAGGTGCAGCGTTCGCGCGCCAGTGAACCACGATTGCATGGGCCTTGAGCTGGCGATCCATCAGCCCCAGCGCCAACTTCAATGGCTCGGTGGGATCAATCGGGTTGCGTTGAGGCTTTTCCGCGCGGCTTAGCCGGCGCACGTTGGCAATCACGCGGCTCATGTGGTCAGTGGCTTCTTCGATCATGCGAAGTTCATCGCCGCCCGAGCCGGGCTTGTCAGCGCTGTCACGTCTGAGCCGTTGAGCAAAGCCGCGTACGCTGAAAATATGTTGGTTCAACTCATGCGCCAGGCCCGCCGAGAGCCTACCGAGCGCTGCCAATCGGTTCGCTTGCACTAACTGCGCGTTGCGCAACGCGTCGCGCTGGGCAACCAACTTGCGTTGCCGGCCGGCGCCTGCGGCGACCTGAAAATATAGCGGAAATGCTACGAGCACCAGCACCGGCAGGATGCGCTCGGGGGGTGCCCACAATGACACAGCGAAGGGACAAACAATGAACACAATCAAGAAGATCCAATTGAACGCACCCAAAGTCCCAGCAATGACGAGGGTCGAGGCATAGGCAATTAGGCCTATTGTGCTCGCCGGAGGTTGCGAGAACATGGCAAACAGAATGCCGGGTGTGGCGTAGCAAGATGCGGTGGCAAGGTTGAGAAGCCAAAACAGCCGACCGCGGGCGAAATGCAGCAAGCCGTTGGTCACGTAGCCACAAATGGACAACGATGCAATGAGCCACGAATGACGCAGGCCCGTGGCGCGCTGCAGCCATGGCACGTACTCCATGGCCAAAATGGTTCCACCGAGTAATACGGCCGCTGCGGCCATTGCCCATGGGTTGCCGATTCTGCGCAGTTGTTGCTCGTCAAGAGCATTGACGTACTGATCTACGAAGTACCGAATCAGCCGTCGCAAGCCCGCTGGATGGCGTGCGCTATCGTACGCGGCGTCGCTGGCCACGGTATCCCCTGAGCCATCGCTCACTGAATGTCCCCCAAGGGTCGCAACATCGCCGGGCCGCTGAGTAGCGCGCTGACGAGCTCGCCTTGGCGGCTTGTGTTGGTCTTGGCAAAGATGTGCCTTAGATGCGTGCGCGCCGTGGCTTCCGTGATGCCGAGTTCACGCGCGGCTTGCTCGAGGCTGCTGCCGCGCAGTGTATGCGTCGCTAACCGCGCTTCCGTGGGTGTAAGACCATAAAGGCTGGTCAAGATGTCCACGGTGCCGGATTCACCCAGCTCGGGAGCTGGCAGCGCCACAAGCATGGCGCCCTGTTGCGGCCCGGGCGCTGCAGTGTTTTGGCTCAATTTGACCACGAGCAACGGCAAGCCACCTGGAAATCCGGGGCTCGCGATGCGCATGCCGCCCACCACTTGAGGGATTTCATCGGCGGACGTCTGGCGGGCGGCATTGAGTAGTTGTTCCAACTCCGCGGTGCAGCGCCGCTGCGTGCACACCAAACGCCGATTGCTACCGATCGCCAGCCCGCATTGCTGCTGCAACATGTGGCGCGCAAAGCGGTTTTGCCCGCGCACCAGGCCATTGTGATCCACCAACAGCACGGCCAATGGCAGAAGATCCAACAGCCCAAGCAATTGCTGGCGGTCGAAGATCCGCTCGGATTCCGGGATTGGCTTGTGCTGTGCCAGCCGCTCAGACGCCCGAGCTAGGCTTTCGCGAATTTCATTCAGATCCGAAAGGGGCTTTAGCAGGTAGTCACAGGCACCCAAACGCAGCGCGGCAGCGGCCGTCTCGACCGTGGCATACCCGGTCATGAGAATCACTTCGGTCTTGGGGCTCAGCTCCTTGATCCAGCGCGTGAGCCGCATGCCGTCCATCCCCGGCAAACGGATGTCCGCCAGCACGATCTCGTGCCGGTCGCGAGCCATGGCGTCCATGGCCTGCTGCGCGTCAGCTGCCGCCTCGACCGAATACCCGCAATCCGAGACCTCCCGAACCAGGAGCTCCCGGGCCTCAACCTCGTCCTCCACGACCAACACGCGTTTCCCAACCATGGCTTCGTGCCGTCCGAATACTCCAGCTTCATCTTACACAGGATGGGTGCCCGAGCCTGCACTTTGCCCGGATTGCCACGGGGGGTGCCCGAGTTTCCCGGCCAGTCGCGGATTTTGACCGTGCTTTTCCCTGGTTTGCAGCGGACCCCAACGCAGCACTCCGTGACCGCTCAGTCAGATGAATAAAAATTCATTCACGCTTCGTCAGTCCGAGGGCGCACCGCGAGAGTCGGCGGCGGCTCTGCTGTGACAGAGCGATGACCGTGGCGGTCATTCGGTTGGGGCTGTTCAAGCGATCGATTTGGGTTTTGTGCTTCACTGAGACACTGAACCACTCCAGTTGATTTTGCAAAGAACCGTCCCATACACGCTTTGGCGACTTCCAACGCACCATAGGCTGGCAATGCCGTGAACGCGCAGCTGACTCAGAGCAGCAAACCAAACAAACCGGCACCGGCATCGGGCTTTGGATCTCGCGCAACTTCGTACGCAACGCCGGCGGCGAGTTGCACTACGAGCCGCACCCAAGTGGCGGCGCGAGGTTTGTCGTGGAGTTGCCGTGCCAAGTGGTCCAACACGCTCCAGCTTCTGTCCGAGTGCAGTTGGCTTGAAGGCGAGCGGGCGGCACTGTTCGCCAAAACGACCGTTACGGCACCCCTTGCACCGCAAGGCCCGAGGCGCGCGCCGCGCGGGCGAGCTGCTCGTCATGGGTTGCTAGCACAAGCTTCGGGGCAAGCTTTGCCTTGACTTCCAGTGCTGAGACCAGATGCAGAGAATCCAGCGTTCCGAGCACGGTAGGCATGGGCAACGCAGCGCGCTCCAAAATAGCGTCCGTCAGTTCTACGATATCGATGGACCGCAGCAGGCTAGTAGCCTCTTCATGCAGCCTGGCCACGGCTTCATCATCCACGCGCCCTGCCAGACGGCACCGGTCGATCACACGCGACACTTCAACGACAGCCAACCGAGATACGTAGGCTTGTTCAATGGACGACCATTTGGCAAGTGGAGCCGCTTCGCGAAACAGTTTCCGCAACAGCACGCTGGTGTCAACGTAGGCGATCATCGCCGGCCACGGTCGTCGAGAAGTAAGGACAGCGAATCAACAGCGGCTACCTCGACCCCGCGAACTCGAACTTTCCCCAGCGCTGGGGCTGCGGGATCTCTAGGAGTCACCGTCAGGGTCATGGCTTGTGCGTCCACGCGGTACGGCACCAGGCGCGCCACGGGCGTTTCGCGATCTTTGACGACCACCTCGCGCCCGCTGCGCGCCAGGCCGATGTAGTGCGCGAGCCGAGCCTTGAATTCACCTGTTTTGGCGCTGATCATGACCTAATTAGTACCCATTAGGCCAAGCAAAGTCAAATTCTGTTGCCGAGCCGCAAATGCGCCCGTGCCAAGCGCTGGTGCCATCAATCCGCCGTGACGCGTGGACGTGTGCCGTCATGCCCCAGACACGTCCCAACTTGTTCGAGTTGGCTTGACGCAAAGTATTCCATGGTTGTTCATCGCGAGGCGGTCCAGTAGCCGCGGAACCGCGATGGGCTCAATGGGCGTCCGAATGGCGGAATTGTCCGGGTTTGTGGCGACAAAACACAACCTTTTGCTAGCGATGGCTTGCTTGATCGAAGTCGGGAGTCGATAATTCCGCCCCCAACAGGGCTTCAGCATTCCAGCGGGCCGGGGGCCCCGTTCGTGTCTGAACGGGGCGCATCATTGACGAATTATTGCGTGTTGAGGAGAGTCGAACAGATGGCAATCATCGATTTTGGAGGCGTCAAAGAAGAGGTGGTGACACGGGACGAGTTCCCGGTATCAAAGGCGCTTCAGGTGCTCAAAGATGAAACCATTGCCGTAATTGGCTATGGGGTTCAAGGCCCGGCGCAAGCCCTCAACATGCGTGACAATGGCTTTCGGGTCATCGTCGGGCAGTCGAAGAAGTTTCAGCGCGATTGGGACCGCGCAGTCAGTGATGGTTGGGAGCCTGGTAAGACGCTCTTCGACATCGAAGACGCTGCCAAGGCCGGTACGGTGATTCAGATGCTTGTTTCGGATGCTGGGCAAAAGGCGATTTGGCCTCAAATCAAGGCCTGCCTGCAGCCGGGCAATGCACTCTACTTCAGTCACGGCTTTTCGATTGTCTACAGGGATCAAACGGGCGTTATTCCCCCGAACAACGTCAACGTAATCCTCGTTGCACCGAAGGGCTCGGGCACCAGTGTGCGCCGCAATTTCCTTTCGGGCGCGGGCATCAATTCGAGCTTCGCCATCGAGCAGGACTCGACCGGGCGCGCGCGCGAGCGCTGCATCGCGCTTGGGATCGCGGTCGGCTCGGGCTACCTGTTTCCAACCACGTTCAAGAATGAAGTATTCAGCGATCTTACGGGAGAACGCGGTGTACTGATGGGCGCACTAGCGGGCATCATGGACGCCCAGTACAGCGTGCTTCGTGAAAATGGTCATTCTCCGAGCGAGGCGTTCAACGAGACCGTCGAGGAGCTTACGGAGAGTCTGATTCGTCTCGTCGGCGAGAACGGCATGGACTGGATGTACTCAAACTGTTCAGCGACGGCACAGCGCGGTGCGCTCGATTGGCGCCCCAAGTTCCGTGACGCAACCCTGCCGGTCTTCAAAGAGCTATACCGACGTGTAGCAAGCGGCGAAGAAACCGCTCGCGTGCTTGCGTCTACGGGCGGCCCCAACTACCAGGCGGAACTCCAGAAGGAACTGGACGCGCTCGGCAACAGCGAGATGTGGAGTGCGGGCAAGGCTACCCGTTCATTGCGTCCGAAGGAAGCCGCCCGGGTAATCACGGCTGACACGAAGGGCATTGCCGGACGTGGCCAGAACTGAGAAGGGTTCGTAACGACGCACTGAGCGCCAATGAGAAGCCAACGTATGGGCTGTCAACTCGTCAGGTTGAAGTGGCAGAACCAAGGCTATCAGGGCCTCACGGGCTGGGAGGGAATCCCAGTAGATTTAATGATTTTGAATTGACGACACTTGCACCGTAAAGGGAGTCTGAGGATGAGAATCTACAATTTGTTTCCTTTGCTCGCCGGAAAATTCACTGAGTGGGGTCCCCACCTCGAGCGCGCGGTCCAAATGGGGTTCAACTGGATCTTCGTCAATCCGGTGCAACGCACGGGACGCTCGGGCAGCCTCTATTCAATTGCGGACTATTTTGGCTTCAATCCGCTATTGGTTCGACGAAACGTCTACGCTCTCCGACAGCCAGCAATTCCATGCAGCCGTCAACACTGCTCACCGCTTGGGCTTGAGCGTGATGATCGACTTGGTGATCAACCATTCTGCCATCGATTCCCCGCTGGTCAACAAAGAACCGCACTGGTTCGTGCGTGAGTCTGGCAAGGTTCAGCATCCCTATTGCGTCGAGAACGGTGAGCGGATCACCTGGTATGACTTGGCTCAGTTCGACCACCAGCAAAGTTCCGATTCCGAAGGGTTGTTCAAGTACATTACTAGCGTCGTCGAGCACTTGATATCGCTAGGAATTGACGGGTTTCGTTGCGACGCCGCCTACCAGATCCCCAGGCGCCTCTGGTCGCGGCTGATCAGCGAAACGCGGCGTCGGCACCCGACGGTGTTGTTCGTGGCTGAGACACTTGGGTGCACTGCCGACCAGACGCGCGACACAGCTACGGCTGGTTTCGATTTTGTATTCAACAGCAGCAAGTGGTGGGACTATCGCGAGACCTGGCTGCTCGAGCAGTACAACCTGACGAGGGAAATCGCGCCGTCGATTGGCTTTCCGGAAAGTCACGACACCAACCGCATGCATACGGAAACTGGCGGCAATCTGGATGCCATCAAACAGCGGACGCTGTTTACGTTCCTGTTCGCGACAGGGTCGATGATTCCCATCGGCTTCGAATTCGGCTTCCGGAACTCGCTGCACGTTGCGAACACTCGGCCAAGCAATTGGGAACCTGCGAATATCGATTTGCGCGACTTCATACGTCACCTCAATGACCTCAAGGTAACCTACCAGGTCTTTCGCGAGGAATGCCCGACGCAGGTCCTGGAACTTGACAACCACAGCGTGCTCGGGTTGTGGAAGGGCTCCACGCTGAGCCGCGAGGAAGCGCTGATCATCCTGAATATCGACGTGCATGAGCGGCAAACGTTCTACATCGACACGCTCAGGCGGTTGATGCAGGCACAGGCGCCGCTCAAGTGTGTGTCGCCGGACAATCCTCTTGAGCATGTCAACGAGCCCTTTCACTACGAGCTTCGGCCAGGCGAGGGTCTCGTGTTCGTGACCGAGCGGTAGAAGTGCCGAGTCTTGCGCAGCTACTGGACGCTGGATTTGGCGGCGTGACTGTGGTCTCAGCCCCCTGGATTTCCGCTGGGTGCCTTGACGTTGGGGTTACGTTGCTCGATGCCACTGACACGGGATCCGTTGACGGACGTCCAGAATGGCCAATTGGGAGTAGCCTAGTAGGAGTGGGCTGATGCCTCCACAGAAACTGAAGATCAGAGTCTTAACCGAAGATTGCATAGGGGATGGCGCTTGCTGCGATTCAGCGCCAGGTACATTCGAGATCTTAACGGACGGGGTCGCCTGCGTGAAGCAAACCATTACGGACGATCCGGAGACAGTTCTCCGAGGCGCGCGCGTTTGCCCGACGGACGCAATTATCGTAACCGACGAGGAAACCGGCGAGCAGCTCGTCCCATGAATTCGACTGCATCACCACTCGGCATCGCAGCGCCGAGACGCCCCGAAACGATCGCGCGTGCCATCGATCACGCCTTGCTCCACCCAGCGCTACGTGTGAGCGATCTGGAGGCTGGCCTTGATCGGGCGCAAGAGCTGAACGTCTGGGCGGTGTGCGTGAAGCCCTGTGACGTCAAGAATGCGTCTAGACGACTCGAACGCTCAAGTACTCTGGTATGTTCGGTCGTCGCCTTTCCGCATGGAAATTCACTTACGGAAGTCAAGGTCCAAGAGGCCAAGCGGGCGCTGTACGACGGAGCTCGTGAGATCGACTTTGTGGTGAACGTCGCGCGGGCAATTGCCGGCGATTTTGACGACGTTCAAAGGGAAATGGCCGCCATGCAAGAGCTCATCGTCGAGCACCGCGCAACGTTGAAGTCGATTTTAGAAAATGCGTATCTGGACGATGCAACGAAAATCAGGCTGTGCCAGATCGCCAAGGCCCTTGGGGTCGGCTTCGTAAAGACGTCCACCGGGTTTGCTATGGGTGTCGAACCACAACGCGGTACTGGCGTGAGCATTCACGACGTACAAATCATGGTTCGAGAATGCGCACCCGTGTGCCAGGTGAAGGCGTCGGGCGGCATCCGCTCGCTCGAGGAACTGGAAAGATTCCTCGACGCCGGCGCGTCGCGCATTGGGACGTCGGCAACGCGCGAAATCATCGCCCAGGCCAGGCGCCGCTGGGACGAGTCCCGTTAGTCGGTCTTGGACTTCTTCTCTAATTTCGCCCAGGCGTCCTTCAACGAAAGGGTTCGATTCAAGACCACCGTCCGAGCATTCGTGTCGCGATCGACGCAGAAATAGCCCAAACGCTCCAACTGAAAACGGTCAAGAACCGGTGCGTCGCGCAGGCACGGCTCGAGTTTCGCCTGTGTGCACACATCCAGAGACTGCGGGTTGACTAGAGTGCGCCAATCGACGCCGTCAGGGCCGCTCATCGGGTTTTCAGTACTAAATAGCCGATCGTACAGGCGCACTTCCGCATCGACACTGTGCTCGGCCGAAACCCAGTGCAGTGTTCCTCTTACGCGGCGGCCATCTGGAGCCTGTCCACCCCAGGAGTTCGGGTCGTACGTGCAGCGCAGTTCCACGACTTTTCCGCTCGAGTCTTTGACCACCTCATTGCAGGTAACAAGGCAGGCGCCCCGCAGACGTACTTCTTGTCCCGGCGTGAGGCGGTACCACTTGGGGGGTGCGACTTCCCGAAAATCATCCTCCTCGACGTAGAGAGAGCCACAGAAGGGAACGCGACGCATGCCTTGTTCCGGATACTCCGGATGATTGAGAAGTTCCACGTCCTGAACACGACCCGCAGGCCAGTTCACGAGGGTGAGCTTCAGCGGTCGAAGGACGCCCATGACCCTGCGGCAGTGTTCGTTCAAATCCTCCCTTTGGAAGAATTCGAGAAGTTGCACATCGACCGTGCTCTCACGCTTCGAGACGCCGATGTAATCGCAGAATCTGCGAATGGCCTGGGGCGTGAAACCGCGCCGCCGCATGCCGGCTAGCGTGGGCATTCGTGGATCATCCCAGCTAGACACGATCTTCTCTTCCACCAGTTGCTGCAAGCGGCGTTTGCTGAGCATGGTGTAGGTCAGGTTCATTCGTGCGAACTCGATTTGTTGGGGCTTCTTCGGGCCCACAATCCCCAACTCCACTAGGAACCAATCGTAAAGAGGCCGATGGTCTTCGAATTCCAGCGTGCAAACGGAATGAGTAATCCGTTCGATCGCGTCGCAAAGGCCGTGAGCCCAGTCGTACATGGGGTAGAGACACCACGCGTCGCCTGTGCGGTGATGGCTGGCGTGACGTATTCGGTACATAACCGGGTCACGCATGTTCTGATTCGACGAACTCATGTCGATCTTCGCGCGCAAGACGCGTTCCCCGTCGCCGAACTCGCCGGACTTCATGCGTCCTAGCAGATCCATGTTCTCCGAGATGCTCCGGTTCCGATACGGGCTCTCTTCACCGACCGCGTAGAAGTTGCCTCGCGAAGAGCGAATCTCCTCCAATCCGCGATCGTTGACGTAGGCTTTGCCTTCGCTTACGAGTTGCTCGGCCCAATCGTAGATCTGCTGAAAGTAGTCTGACGCGAAGTAGAGCCTATCGCCGAAGTCGAACCCAAGCCAGCGCACGTCTTCGATGATCGACCGTACGTACTCTTCGCTCTCTGCAAGAGGGTTCGTGTCGTCAAGCCGCAGGTTGCACGTGCCGCCGAAACGCTCTGCAAGCCCAAAATTCAAGCAGATGCTCTTGGCATGTCCAATGTGCAAGTACCCATTGGGCTCCGGGGGGAAACGCGTGGCGACTCGACCCTCGGTTCGTGCTGTGCGCAGGTCCTCTTCGACGATGTCGCGGACGAAATTGCCCGATCCAGATTCGATTGTTGAAACGGTTTCCGGCTCACTCATGGCAAAGTTGTATGCTCCACGGTTGTCATTTCGGCAAGGTTTGAATTAAGATAAGCTGCTCCCGGTGTTGAATGCACAAATGTCACGGCTGCCGCCTTCGGACAGCGGCGGCGTGGGCGGTCAGACCCTCGCGCGTGGCAAAGTCGATGACGGAAGGGGCGTCTTCTAGCAGCGCCTCAGCATCATAGTGCAGGAGGCTCGACGACTTCAAGAAATCGTTGGCAGACAACGGGCTGAAGAACCTCGCGGTCGAACCCGTCGGCAAAACATGAGAGGGGCCCGCATAGTAGTCGCCAAGTGGCACAGGCGTATGCGGACCGACGAATAGCGCACCGGCGTGACGAATGTGGTTCAGACAGCGTGCATCAACATAGGTTTGAATTTGCAGATGCTCAGAAGCAAACTGGTTTGCCAAATCGCATGCCTGGCTAAGGTCCTGCGTAACGATGATGGCGCTGTATCGCTGCAAGGCCGCCGCGACGGATTCGCGTCGTTCCAACGGGGCCAACTGTGCGTCGAGTGCGTCGCGCACGGCAGTGGCCAGAGACCGTGAAGGGGTTGCAAGAATCGCCGAGCCGGGATCGTGCTCCGCCTGAGCCACTAGATCGGCGGCGACCCATGCTGGATTCGCTGAGTCATCCGCCACGATGAAGACCTCGCTAGGGCCTGCAATTGAGTCGATGCCCACACGACCGAATAACTGTCGTTTCGCCTCAGTTACAAATGAATTGCCGGGGCCCACTATCTTGTTGACCGCGCGAATCGACCGCGTACCCAGGGCAAGAGCTGCCACGGCCACTGCGCCCCCCATTCGATAGACTTCATGCACCCCAAGTTCGGCGGCAATGGCCAACGCTAATGGATTAATGTCACCGCCGGTTGGAGGACTTACCATGACAATCTCAGGTACGTTTGCCACCTGGGCAGGGACAACGGTCATCAGTACCGTGGAAGGATAAAGGGCGCGGCCGCCCGGGACATACACTCCCACGCGGTCGATGGGCGTGTAGCGCACGCCCAGGGTTCGTCCCTGCCGTACAAGCGGAGCAGGTGCCCTGATCAATATGTGTTCCTGATACTCGCGGATGTTGGCGACAGCCCTTCGCATCAGCGCCAAGAACTCCGGATCACATTCGGCCCGAGCGGCCCGCAACTGTTCTTCGGAAACGCGGAGCGTGCTTTCATTCAATGACGCGCCATCGAGCTTGTTGGTGAGTTCGATCACCGCTTGATCGCCACGCGCTTCAATATCTGCGATGATATCGCCCACCACGGCGGGTACATCAATGCCAGCCCGCTCGGTACGCGCGGTGAGAGATCCACCGCGCAGCGTTGCCCTCAGGACGGCAATTTCGGCATCGAAGTTGGGGTTGGCGCAATCTAGCAAGCGGACCAGGCTCATGACGCGCTACTTTGCCTCCTTTGGGGGGCGCTTCAACCTTGAATTCGCGAGGCGGGCGCGCCGTACGGACAAGCGCAAATCGAGCTAACCTAGCCAGGGCCGATAGACCGACACGCGAGCGTGTCGGGGACCAATTTTGTATTATGATGGCGTTCAAGTCGTGCAAAAGCCAATTAGCGACCCTAGGGCGATCAACTCGTCAATCGATGACTGAATCACTTCGGTCCCATAACATTGAGCGTGGTTGCCAACTCGAAACATTTGAAGTGAACCCGGCCAGTAAGCCACAGCAAAGCCAGGTTATGTTGCAGTGACCATTTCAGCAAAACGCATCCTTCTAATCAGGCCTCGGTCTCCGAACGAGCGGTTCGGTCTGGGCCCTTTCTTCAGGGTGGAGCCATTGGGTCTTGAGTACGTCGCGGCAGGGTTGCTTCGCGCAGGTCACCATGTTCGAATCACGGACGAACGGTTTTCGACCCCTCTGCGACGCCAAGTGGTTGAGTTCCAGCCGGATATCGTCGGCATCAGTTGTATGCACACCGTCGACATTCCAACCGCGCTACAGGCGAGCACCACCGCAAAGCAAGCCAATCCCTTCACGGTGGTGGTCATGGGGGGTCACGTTGTATCGTTGTATCCTGAGCCGTTCTTCGAACCGGACGTTGATGCGCTCTGCATGGTGGACGGGGAGATCGCGTTTACGGAATTCGTCAATACGCCGCACGGCGCAAGACTGAATCCACGGTGTCCCGGGTTTTGGGTTCGTTTGGACGAAGGTCGAGGTAAAGATCGATTTAGTTACACGCCGTGGACGAACACGCTGGACGAGCTTCGGTCAACCCCATTGCCCGCACGGCACCTTGTCGATGAATTTAGGTCGAAGTACCTCTGTGTTCATAAGCAGCCGATTTGGGCCGTCGAAACGGCGCGCGGTTGCCCCTATCGCTGCAGCTTCTGCTCCACCTCTTTGCGCTACGATCGCCAACACCGGTCACGCGACACAACGGCGGTCATTGCAGACTTTGAAAATACTGGCAATAGCCTGTTCATTGTTGATGACCTGTTCTTTTCACCGTCGTCGCATAGCGCTGAATTAGCACGCGCGCTGAGATCACGTGACATCAGAAAATCGTGGGTCCTTGTCCAGACTCGCCTAGACACAATTGCCAGACACCCGCAGCTGCTCGAACAGTGGCGACCGGTGGCAGAGAGCATTGACCTGTTCTGTGGCTTCGAAGCTCCAACGGATGCCCAGCTTTCAGATCTGAACAAGGACATGACCTCCGACAGTATTGAGGAAGGCGTACGCGTGGCGCGGCATTATGGCTACGGCGTTACCGGGAACTTCGTGATCGATCCGGACTGGGACGAGCAAGACTTCGAGAGACTCTGGGCAATGGTCGATCGGCTCAAACTGAACCGGCTCGGGTATACCGTTCTTACTCCTTTGCCAGGAACTCCGCTGTTTGCAGCTACACGAGACCGAATCCTCGATTGGGACTGGTCGAAGTGGGACATGCACCACGTGCTCTACGAGCCGAAGTTGGGTCGGCGCCGATTCTTCGAATTGTTCGTCGAATGTTGGCGGCGCAATGTCTTGGGTGCTCGCCACGCCGGGCACTGGCTTCGCTGGTTGCGTGGGCTGACGTTGCGGCAGGGCGCTGTGTTGGCGCAAGTGCTGTGGAGAACCCAACGCTTGCTCGACACGGATGCCTATCTGGACGAGACATTCCCACTCCAAGTGCCCGCTCAAGTCACGGAGGGTAGTCCTGGAAGGCGCAAAAATTTCCAGAATTTAGCAATGTGATTTGGATTGCAGCTGTGTAGCCATAGTTGCAGTTTGGAAGCCGTTCGCCGCGAAATTTGCGACGCAGTCGAAGCCGCCGACCTGCAGCCGCGAAGAACGGAATCTGGAACTGACGCGATTTTCGGCGTTTGGGGTTCAAGCGAAGCGACTGGTCAACCGTTCAGTGAATTGGACCGATTTTTGCTCGACAAATCGAGACAAGGGCGCTTTGGTGCGTCTAATTGGCAAGGTCGGAAATTCATGCAGCGAGCCGTAGCAGCGTTTCCCAGGCAAGCCCCACTTCCCGGCGACCATGACCGCGAAGAAGAGTCCGAACATCCTTCGGGCTTTTTTGGTGACGTGTCCCAGGCCATGTCGCAATCCCAATTGGCTGCAGCGATGGCGCTCGCCGTGCACTGCCGTCTGATCGAGCAACCCGCTCGCCAGCGGCTGCCTTTGCGCTAATGGCCTTGTGCCATTCGACATTTCCGCTAGAACGCACGCGGCAGTAATGGCATCCGAGTTGCTCCACTATGTTGTGGAGTTTGATGATGGAACGCGTTTTGACGTCCACATCGACCCCGACGACACCTCGAACATAAGCGTGGACGGCGTCGAGGCCGACATTGACGTCGCCCTGGGTGCGCAGGGGCTCTTGGTTTCGAGTACTAGCGCTCGACGCGAACCGTTAATTCTGCGCTATGAGGACGGTGTCCTGGTCGCCGAAACGGCGGATGGCAGCCGCCACCGGGCACGCGTCGAACTGGCCGAATCTCGCGAGTGGCGGGCTCTCGTCGCCAGCCAGCCCCGTGCGCCAGCCCCCGAACATTCAGGCCGGGTTGAGGCGCCGATTGCGGGCAACATCGTCGCCTTATTGGTTGCACAAGGGTCATTGGTATCGGCAGGCAGTCCGCTCTTTTTGCTCGAGGCCATGAAGATGCAAAACACGATTGTTGCACCGGCGTCTGGAGTCGTTCACTTCTTGGTGGCGGCCGGGCAGGTCGTTCGAACCGGCGATCTATTGGCCACGATTGATGCAGGACCTACTGCGTCATGACGAAGACGGCAAAGGAAGCGGCTCTCGCGGGCGCTACCAGTAAGAACCTGGCAAGGGCGCGACTCGAACTCTTGTTTGACGCGGGCACCTTCGAGGAGTTCGACGCGGCTGCGGTTCACCGTACCGAAGCATTCGGGATGGGAAAGAAACGGCTTGCTGGCGACGGCGTCATCACGGGCACTGGGACCGTCGGCTCGCGGACGGTGTACGCCTACTCGCAAGATCGTTCAGTGCTTGGTGGCTCGCTTGGCGAAGTGCATGCCGCGAAGATTTGCAAAGTCATGGATATGGCGGCGCGCAACGGTTCCCCCGTCGTGGGTATTTGCGACTCGGGAGGCGCGCGCATACAAGAGGGCGTAAACTCGCTGGCTGGTTATGGTGACATCTTCTTTCGCAACGTGCGGTGTTCAGGTGTGATCCCTCAGATATCGCTGATTCTCGGGCCCGCTGCGGGAGGCGCTGTGTATAGCCCCGCTCTGACCGATTTTGTGATCATGGCCAAGGGTCGAAGTTACATGTTCTTGACGGGGCCCAAAGTTGTCAAGACTGTCACTTTCGAAGACGTTAGCGTCGAAGCGCTTGGCGGCGCGAGTGTGCACGCAACGAAGACCGGGCTAGCGCACTTTACGGCCGAAGACGATGTGGATGCCATTGAACAATCGCGCCGCCTGCTCGGCTATTTACCTGAGAACTGCCAGGAACAACCGCCCGAAAGTCACTGCGCTGATCCGCCGGATCGTTTGTGTGACGACTTAGGCACGATTATCCCCGTTGATCCGCAGCAGCCCTATGATGTTCGGGTCGTGATAAACTCGGTCGTCGACCATGGTTCATTTTTCGAAGTGCAGTCGAGCTTCGCAAGCAACATCGTAATTGGGCTTGCGAGATTAGCAGGCAAAAGTGTCGGGGTAGTTGCCAACCAACCCGCCGTATTAGCAGGCGTACTTGACATAGACGCTTCACGCAAAGCGGCACGCTTTATCAGAACCTGCAATGCCTTTCGAATTCCTCTGATATCGTTTGTGGATGTGCCTGGGTTCTTGCCCGGGCAGGACCAGGAGCACCGGGGCGTTATCGTGCATGGGGCAAAGCTGCTCTATGCCTACTGCGAATCAAGCGTCCCAAAGCTGGCGGTCATCTTGCGCAAATCCTACGGCGGCGCCTACATTGTCATGAGTTCAAAGCACGTCGGGGGTGACGTTGTGCTAGCGTGGCCGACCGCTGAAATTGCCGTGATGGGCGCCAAGGGTGCTGTGGAGATTCTCTACAAGCGAGAGATTGGCGCAGCCGAGAATCCGCAGGCAGAGGCAGAGAAGCGCAATCGAGAGTACGAGGCGATGTTTCTTTCGCCGCGTCAGGCGGCCGAACGCGGCTTCATCGATGCGGTGATTGATCCAATCGAGACAAGACGCAAGCTGTGTAGGCTCTTTACCAGTGCCATGCATCGCCGCGACCTGAGTTGGCCGAGGCGCAATGGAAACATGCCGACCTGACGCGATCGGCTCGCCAGGTGTGTTCACTCGACCTATGGGCGTTTCCAGGCCCGGCCCACGCACGCCCCAGGTACGGGCAAGTCGGAACAATTCCCACACTGAAAGCCAAAGTTTCTCCTGGGCCCGTTTGCCGAACAACGGTCAAGCATTTGGGCGAGACTGGTCGAGATCCAGAATCAGAGGCCAAAACTGAGCTGGCTCTGGTAACGTGGATGCCCGAGCTTGCCGCTGTGCAGGCCCATTCAGCCAATGCGATCGTCACGAGTACTACTGGCCTCACGCTACGAGATTGTTACGCCAATCTCCACGGCTCAGCCCTACCGTTGTTACTTCGGATTCGATACCACAGCGGGCCGGTCAGTTGTCGTTCGGTTGACCATTCCACCTCAGTCGCGATGGTTGGCAGCGTCGCGGGGTGCGTCGCATCGCCATCTCGCGTCGGTGATCGACGTTATCGATAATCCGGACCCTCAAGCATTTCCGAATTGGACCGAATTCGCGAAGGGTACGGTTGCCGTGGTGGCCGAAGCGTTGCGAGGCTCATGCCTTAATGAGTATCTCCAGCATGACAGTCTCGGCCTCGATCGCAGCGTTGCGTGGGTGCTCAGAGTGGCGGAAGCCGTGCGATGCCTGCATCTGCGCGGCGCAGCACATGGCGCATTATCCACGTACAGCATCTTGGTTGAGGCTCGAGGTCGGGCCATTCCGCCCGTTGCAACGCAGCTGCTTGTGCCTCAAATGGGTGCGTTTGCTAGCCCAGAACGACTGACGGGCGAAGGTCCGTCACTCAGCGACGATCTATGGGCGATTGGCGTTCTTCTGCACTTACTCGTTGCGGGCAGATTGCCGTTCCGAGGCAGTTCGCCGGACGCTTTGCTGAAGGCCATTGATGACACTAATGCACTCACCTTCGCGTCAGCCACGGAGCCCATTGTACGCGAACTCGAAACCGTGGCGTCTCGTTTCCTTGCCCGTCAGCGCCGACGCCGCCCGGCTAGCGTTGATGATGTGATCGACGCCTTAGATCGTTGGGAACGACGCAGTTCGATGGTGATGCAACCCGCAGCCGGAGTCAACCGGTTATCTAGCAACCGGGTGCCCAAAGTGGCGGATTGGGACGAACTCACATTCGACGAGTCGGAGATCCCGAGGAACCTGGACCAGCTACTCGCTTCAGTCGAGGACGCGCGTGGCGCGTCGAATGCAAGGTCCGCATCCGCGAACACGGAGGTAGCGTCCGCAGTGCCTGCGGCCACGGGCTATCAAACATTCGGGCCATCGGAGGCAACCACAGCATCCGGGGTTGGCCAGTCATTGCGGTCTTCTCTAGCTCCTGCTCGACAGCGGCTCTCGTCGGACGCGTTCTCCTTGCGAGTTCGCGGCAGGCCTCGCTGGGGTCTGTTGGCCGTCTTGGTGGCTCTCGTTGGGGCTGCCGTAGGCGCGGCCGTTGTGTCGCTCGTTGGAAATAGTACGAATCCAGTGAGCTTGTTGGCGAAAGTGGCCCGCACTCGGAGTCTTACGCCACTTTCGCAGTCGACGCAGAATCGTGAACACATCACTCCTCGCAAGCAGCGCGCGGCGTGCATTCGATCCTATTTCCCTTTGGATGCTTTTGCCACCGACCCCGATCTAGAGTTCGTGTGCAACAATGAGAATCTGATCGATGTTACGCAGCAGCTGAATGCGCTCGCCGTGTTGACCTCGGCGGACAAAACTGGCGTCGGCATACCCGATGCTGCGGCCAATGCGGCCAATCAGCACCCGCCCCACCCGGCCAGCTCCGACGAGCTGATAGTCACGGCGAGTGCCACAACGCGGACTTGGCAACTGGGTTGGTACGCACTATTGGCGACCGGCATTATTCAAAGAAACTGCTGCCGTGAACCGCCCGCCATCAAACTACCCGCAACATCTGGATGGTGTCAGCAGCTACAGGTCGTGGTGACCAATATCGCGAACCAGAGCACGAAATCAGGCGATATCTCGTCTGCGGTGCGCGCCTACGATGAGGCGATTACTTGTCTAATGTCGCAAGGTCGACATATTGTATATCCGTACAAGGGCGTTCCAACTGCGATACAAAAGGCGGCGTTTCAGCAGTTTCTCACGCACGCGGCGGAGACCGACGCTCGGCGAGTATCTCAGCAGTACTGACGCGAGGCTCTGCGCTCAAGGAACTTGATGTTCCTCACTCGAATGACCTACAGTACGTCTGCCAATTACCCGCTCGCCTTAGTTAGACTGTCTGGAATGGCATTCATCATCGATAACACCGACGTCTGTGTAGTGGACGATGCACTCGAGGTCGAGCTGGATGCTGCACCTGTGCTACCCACGCCTTGGGTTTGACCGTGGTGGTGACCGTGGTGGTGGTGACCATGGTGGCCGGGAGCTTGGCCACTTGACTGTTGTGCCTGGCTCTGCTGCAACTGCGTTTGGAAGGCGCTGAGCTGAGCCAATACATCCGCGGATTGCCCCGCGTTCGATGAACTCTGAGTCGTTTGATTCTGGATGGCTTGCTGCAGGGCGTCGAGATTGGTGGAACTTATGCTACTAATCGTCATGATGGTTCCTCATTGGGTGGAGGGTATGCCCCGAAACGCGCAACCGGCGTGCCAAATAGTCACTCGTTGTTCAGTAGTATGGGGTGGCGCTGAGCCGGCTGTGCGCATCTACGCGAAATCACCTCAAACTTGACGCTCTTGGTACTGCGAACAGCGGTTCTAACATGAACGAATCTGCAAGAGAGCGCCAAGTTTTCGTCGCGGGACAACGTCGATGGGTGTCATTCCTATGCCGTTTCGCGCTTCCGTTTGCGGCGCGCAGAATCAATAACTTGTGCCCCTACGTTCATCATGAGACAGTCCGCGAATTGAACCTTGCAGCCTTCAAATGCTGCTTCCAAATAGGTCCTAGCTGGCCTGCTCATGACGAATCAATCACGGACTCCTGCCAAGCGAAATAGCCTTATGCTGCGCTTCATTTCTCGGAGCTATGGCGCTAGCATTGGGTTACTGCTGCTCACGTTGCCCGCTGTTGCTGAAACGAGCAATCAAGAAGAGCCGGCAGTCGAATTCACGGACGTTTACCAAGCGAATACTTTGAGTGATCCGGCAGCATCTGCAAGCACTCAGCCCCCGAACACGATACCGCCTGCGGTGAAACCACCAACGTCGATACTGGTGCCGGTCGATCCAAAGGCGAGCACTGCCGTCGTACCTTCGCGCGCTTTGCCGCCCTCCAGTGGTGCTTCTGTCGCCGAAGCTTCCGGCGGCAAAGAGGAGCCCACCCGCGAGGGGTTTTATCTGCGCTTGTCGTACGGTCCTGGCTACGCGTCATTTCGGGGACAAGGTCCGAATGGAGCGGCATCCATTTCAGGTCTCAGTTCAGGTTCGTCATTCGCCGTCGGCGGCAGCCTCACACGCGGCCTGGTGCTGGCTGGCACGCTACAAAGCACCAGTATTATAGGTAAGTTCAAGGGCGGCCCGTTTGGGGACGCTACCATTGCGCGCACGGGAACCACAGTTTCCGCCAACGACAGAGCTTCTGCTTCATTTTTGGAAGTTGGTTTGTTGGTCAACTGCTATCCCAAGCCTCGATACGGTTTGCATACTGGCTTGGCAGCAGGCTTGGGATCCGTTTCCGTCGTGAACCTCGCCGACAACAGCTCGCTTCGGGGTGCCAAACTCGGAGGCAGCCTCTTCGTCGGTTACGACTGGTCCATTTCACGCTACTGGGCGCTCGGTCTCGAGCTGTTCGGATCAGGCGCCACCAAAGCCTCGTTACGCGAAGGCCGATCGCGCGTGGACTCAGGTTTTGAGTTTGCGCCGGTGGCGTTGGGGCTTGCCGCATCGTTGGTCTACTTCTGAAACCTTTCCCCAGGGCACCCGGGGGGCCAGGCATCGCAAAGCATATTGTCTCGCCAAGAGGTTGGCCCATAGCTACCGGCTCGACTTGGGCTAGAAGTCAGCACTGTGCGGCGTACGAGGAAATGCGATGACGTCGCGGACGTTGCTCAGGCCTGTGATGTACGAGAGCGTGCGCTCGAGCCCCAGACCAAAGCCGGCATGGGGAACGGTTCCGTAGCGGCGCAAATCGCGGTACCAGGCATATCGCTCTTTGTTCAGGTCGAGCTCGACCATGCGCCGGTCCAGGATGTCAAGACGCTCTTCGCGTTGGGCGCCGCCAATGATTTCTCCGACGCCAGGGGCCAACACATCCATGGCTGCCACTGTGCGTTCGTCGTCATTGAGGCGCATATAGAAGGCCTTGATCTGCTTTGGGTAATTCATCACGACGACAGGACGTCCAACCAGGACTTCGGTCAAGTAGCGTTCGTGTTCGGATTGTAGATCCATGCCCCAATGCACCGGAAACGCAAAAGCGTGCCCTTTCTTGGAAGTCGCTTCGAGCATGTCGATGGCCCGAGAGTAGTCGAGCCGCTCGAAGCTTGTGGCTACGAAGTGTTCGAGGCGACGGATGCAGTCGGCGTCTACGTGCGACTGGAAGTGCTTGAGTTCTTCCGGGCACTCCGATAGCACGTCATTGAAGATACACTTCAGGAATGACTCAGCCAAGTCGGCATCATCGGCGAGCGAGGCAAATGCCATTTCGGGCTCGACCATCCAGAACTCTGCCAAGTGACGACTTGTATTCGAATTCTCGGCGCGAAATGTCGGTCCGAATGTGTACACGCGCGATAGCGCGCAACAATGGGTCTCAAGCTCCAATTGCCCCGAAACCGTCAGGTAGGTTTCCTTACCAAAAAAGTCTTGGGAGAAATCGATTTGCCCGGTACTGGTTCTTGGCAAGTTGGCCAAGTCGAGCGTTAACACGCGGAACATCGCGCCCGCCCCTTCGCAGTCACTTGCGGTGATGATGGGCGTGTGGATCCAAAAGAATTCATTGCTTCGAAAGAACCGATGGATACTGGCGCTCAAGCTGTCACGTAGACGAGTCATGGCACCAAATGACTGCGTGCGCGGTCGCAAGTGGGCCACCTCGCGCAAGAACTCAAAGCTGTGGTGCTTCGGCTGAATGGGGTAACTATCCGGATCCTCCACCCAGCCGAGAACGTTCACTGATTCAACCGCAATCTCGAAGGCTTGCCCCTTGCCCTGGGATCGAACAAGTTGCCCTGCGGCTTCGATTGAACAACCAGGCCCAAGATGCAGAATGTCTTCTGAATAGTTGGACAAGGTTGCGGGCACGACGAGTTGCAGCGCGCCGTAGCATGAGCCATCAGAGAGTTGGATGAAGGAAAACCCCGCTTTGGAATCACGACGAGTACGCACCCAGCCCCGCACGCTCACCGGTTCGCCGACTGGAACCTGGTTGCCTAGGATCTTGCGAATGCTCAGCGGTTTCACGCCAATCACGTGCCCAATGTCCACGTGCCGCGCAAGCCAAAAAACGAGGCGTCAGCTCGCTCATATTCCTGTCGGATGCCCATGGGCCTTGGCCGAGTCGTGCGTCGGCAGGGCTACGGGGAAACCGGGCCAAATGGGTTCGACCTCGTCTCCGGGCTGGTAGTTGCAGGCCGGATCTTCGCCGAGCAGGTTGCCGCTCGACGCCCAAGCCCGCGCACGCGAACCGCCGCAAAGCCAACGGTATTGGCAGCGACCACAACGGCCCTGCATGGCATCCATGTTGCGAAGCGCCAAAAGGTCAGGTGATTCTCGGTAGATGACGTGTAGCGGTGTCTCGCGCACGTTGCCGAGCTTTGGATGGGGCAGAAACCCTGCGGGATAGACATCGCCGTTGCGGGCGACGAATATGACACCGTTTCCGTCGCGGATGCCGAACCCCATGCGAGGTCCTAGACGGAGCAACTCGGTGTCGCTAAGCCCTTCGGCGCGTTTGCGCTCGAGCCAATAGCGACGATAGTGGGGCGCCTCTACCGTGCTGATGTGAAATGGTGCCTTCTCGGACAGCGAATAAGCCCACTCGAAGAGTGCATCGACTTCGTCGGCGCTGAGCGCCGTCAAGCTCTGGCCACGGCCGGTTGGGACCAACAGGAACAGACTCCAGCGTCGAACAGGTGGACTATTCTTGCAGAGCACCTCGTATAGATCGTCAAGATGCGGTCGAGTGAACTGCGTGACGGTCGAGTTAATTTGCACCGGCACGTTGAACTCCCTGGCCCACTGCAATGCGGCTTGGGAATGCGCAAAGGTGCCCGATATTCCGCGAAAACAGTCGTGAATCTCCGGCGTTGGTCCGTCCAGGCTCACACCGAGCGCAGTGATGCCGAGTTCGCGCAGGCGCGCCACCGTTTCACGCTTCAACGTGGGTGTCGTACTGGGTGTAACAGCTACCGGCACATGGTTATTGCGCGCGTAGCTGACAAGGTCAATCAGATCCGGTCGTTCCAGCGGATCGCCCCCGGTTAGCACGAGCAAACTCCCCAGCTCATGGACGTCATCGATCAGCCGATAACCCTCTTCAGTCGTAAGTTCGTCGGGGTCGCGCTGTTGGATGGCTTGCGCGCGGCAGTGCTGGCAGGAAAGGCTGCACGCAATGGTCGTCTCCCAGTAGACATTGCGGGGCGCCGCTGAAAACGTGTATCTCGGAAGTTCTAGTTCGGACATATTACCCACGGCAGCCAAGTCACCGCGTACGAGCAGTCTTCGGTCCGTTGCTGCAAGCCTAACACGAGCAGTCCCAAGCGAGCCGTAGGCTGAAAGTCTCCCCAGTATTGAATGCTAGTGTCGGAACACCGACGGTTGGGAGGGGAGGCTGTCGATCATCGACACCGGGATCGGTTTGGGGGGCGTGGACTTCACCTGGGTTCCAGACCCGATCGGCGATTTCGGTCCGTGGGACTAAAGGGTGTCCCCCGGGTTTCTCCTGAGCCGTCCTCTCGTTTGGATTGAACAGGAAGGGCGGAAGGACGGAAGGATTTCGTCTCAAAATATCAACTCTTCCGATCTTCTGATCTTCCTGTGCCGTTATTCTGGAGCAAAACTCCGCGGCGTTTCATGATTTATGAGTGGCGGGAACCCGCCATCCCGGGACTTGCGGTGCAGTTATCCGAGTTCATCGGACAAGCCCGTATCAATTACTAGGGACAGCCCCTAGATCAGACGTTTGGGCGGTAGTATTGACAGCGCCATGGCGACAGGAATGTACGACGTAGTTTCGGAGCACGAGCACATTCGACACCTAGTTGGCAGGGTGGAGGATTGGGTCGAGCGAAGGCAACAGGAAGGTGCCGCTTGGCTTTCCGGACTATGCAACCGACTGGATCAGCTCAATTCGGACCTCGGTCCTCATTTTCATGGCGAAGAGACGGTCGTGTTTGTCAACATTCGCACGCGAATTCCCAGGCTTGCAGAGACTATCGACCGCTTGATCGAGCAGCATCGCAGAATGGAAAGAGATTTCACTGCGATTGGTACACAGGCTAAGTCACTGAGCCTGGCGGATGTCACGGCGTCCGACGCCTTGACGGAACAGATAGCCAAGAGCCTGCGACTTCTCAAGGTCCACGAGCAGCAGGAGACAGAGCTAATCCTAACGGCGTATGGGCAAGACCTGGGCGAGGCGGACTAGCAGACATCTCATAAACCTACTGCGCCCCCCGATGCGTCGGTCGTCTTCCTCAAAATACTATCGTATTCCTGCGTCATCCTCCCTAGCCTCGGGGGGCTCGCTACGGTTTCTGAAATGTCTGCTCAATTCCGGATCATCGGTATCGGCGGAGGCGGCGCAGAATACCGATTGGGGAACGGGTCTGCATTATCACGCCGGTTGTTCTCCTCCAAGCGGCGTTCGTCGATAGCATCGCTCTCGCGGAATATCGCGACACCGATTACGCCCACATTCCGGTCACTGCCGGTACGCGCGGCGTATGAGTCACGCACGGAACCGAATCTGAAGGCTGCAACCGCATCTGAGCTTCTGCGGAAACCGTCGATTTCCAGGGTTCCGTGAGCGTCAATCAGGTAACCCCGCTTGCTATACGAACCGACACGGCCGTCGATGACGTCGAGGCCGTCAACGGTGGCCAGGATCTCGAAGCGTTCGCTTGAATGATTCATGACGCGGATACTGTATCGATCACCGCTACGCCCAACTACGAACGAGCGTGTGCCTTGAGTGAGTCCGGCGAGCGGATTGCCGCCCGCATCCACAATTTGCACGGACACGAAGCCGTTTGACGTCTCTGCAATATTGGTCAATAAGTCGGAGTAACTGCGACGACCGGTACGCGCCATGATTCCGGCTTCGTCGTCATATTGGACGCGCAACACGCTCCAGGGATTGTTGCCGTCGCGATTGAACGTCGTGGTGGTAACCCAGCTTGATCGTGTCTCGCCCCATTGTGTGGCCAAGCCCGGTCGCTCTGATTCACGACGCAGCGGAGCCGAGGATGGCTTGGCCTGCTCGTGCACGCGCCCAGCGCCAGTCGCGACCGATTGATCGGAAGCGGCCCACGGCGCTCTGTGCGCCACGCCCGAAGGGGACGATTTGGTTGCGGAGCTTGGGGCTTGCATCTCGGCTTGCCCTTGGTTCGTGGCAACGGGCGCGTCGTCATAGGGTAGCGGAGACGGGCTTGCCTCCGCAGCTGCCGGCGGCTGGGCGTATCCAGGCTGAGCTGCCTGCAGGCCCCCAGGCTCCGATTCCGGTGTCGCTGCTTTCTCGGATGAATCGGCGCTGGAATTCGGCTGCGCATTCTTTCCGGGCGCTCCAGCACTGACGCAAGCGTTCACGAGAAAGCAGGTTGAAAGTGCAAACAATGAGATGGGAGCAAGGGCATGAGGGGTCATGGTGGTCGCCTCCGTTGGCATTCACAGGAGAAACGCAGCCCAACCGAAGACCTTACAGGTACGACCGGATTTTTACAACTCGCGACGTCCTTAGTCAGTCGCAACGGATCTCGAAGTTGACTGGGCCGTTACGCCCAAGCGGAATCAAACGCTAGTGCCTCGATTCTGGTGAATCGAGGTACTAGAAATTCGCGAAGCGAATTTGGGTTTGGGCGAATGCCCAAGGAAATTAGGATAGGGCCGCGATTGGCCGCGCAGCGGCCGGGTCCGAAGGACCTATCACTTCAGTGGAATCGCGGCACTAGTATGACGGTTGATTCGCTGGAGCGACCGGAAACTCAACGACAATCCGATCGACGGATTCCGACACTCGCAGTGTGACACGGAGTGCTAGGGCAGCCGTGTGCAGGCACTGCGACGCAGCTGGAATGATGGGTCGCCCGAGTATCCAGCGTGGGTCGCCATCACCCCCAGCCGCAGCAATGACTACCCCGGAAACCCCTATATCATCTGGGGTAGTTGATACGTGCGGCACGGAGCCCGGATGCCGGTCCAGCATAACCCGGACGAGCAGCACCAGCAGGGGGATCACAGCGCGCGGACATGTGTTCAGCTCCGCTTCGGCCCGCGAAGCCGCCAATGTCACTCGACGCAAATCAGCTGGATCTCCGGTGGGTTCGCTGGACCGGAATGCTTCCAGTAAGAGATCCTGCATGGTTACGGTCATGGGCTCGCCCCAGACAGAAAGGCCCAAGAAGTCGACGAGCTCTACGGCTAGGGAAAGCTCTTTGCCCAGCCGCCCGACGACATGCTGCAAATTCAGTCGGTTGCGCGCCTGCATCGGTTGTTGTTCCGAGCGAGTAAGCACTTCGATCAGCTCGTCAACCCTTGGCATTGCGTATTGCCGCAAGGACGATAGGGCCGCGTGAGTATCCAAGCGGTGCGCTGCCACCGCAGACATCAATTCCTCCAGACCCTCACGCAACGGGACGCAAGACGCACGAACGTCGGGAAGCACGGAGGACAGTGGCCGAGGACCTACTCGCATCGAACTCGAGAGTTGCTCGAGATTGCGCAGCCCCCCCAGGGCATCGCGCACGGCCCCCCGTGCAGCATCGACGCGACTCTTGCTTGTCGCGTCAGGATACCACGACGGGGGTTGACTGTGGAACATGGCGCTAGGGTTACCTCAACTCACTTTCCGCAAAGAAGTAGGCGCACTCAATACGACCGTTTTCTTCGGAGTCTGAACCGTGCACGGCATTTTCGGTTACGCTGCCCCCAAAGAGTTTTCTGACCGTACCCGCGTCCGCCTTTTTCGGATCGGTCGCACCAATGACTTTGCGCAGGTGGCTGACGGCATCGTCACCACATAGGGCAAGTACGAGAACCGGACCGCGAGTCATGAAGGTGCAGAGGCTGCTGAAGAACGGACGAGCCTCATGAACGGCATAAAACCCTTCCGCTTGAGCAGGCGTGAGACGCACCTGCTTCAACCCCAAGACCTGGAATCCCTCATCGAGCAGGCGTTGCACTATTGTGCCTTGAAATCGCTTTTCGCAGGCATCCGGTTTGATGATGCAAAGCGTTCGTTGAATTGACATTGATTACTCCAAGGGCGCAATTGGGCTCAGTCGGTTGGGCGTTATGGCAGCGGCCCGCGCGTTTACAACCCAGAATTATGGAAATCCACAGGTGCGCTTTGACCAGCAGGCCGACCCTCTCGCTTGTTCTCGCTGATTCAAGCGCTCCCGCATTGTGGATCAAGTCGCCCCAAAACGGGACAGCAATCCGCATACAGGAGTTTTCCCAGCCGGCTTCTTGGAATCCTTACCCTCCGTCGCTGATCGCCTGCTCGTTCGCGATCATCTGCTCGAAAGTCTGCCGTTAACGCATGGGCAGCAGCTGTCCACTGCTCGTCAAAAGCACCTCTGGCGGCAAGAGGTATGAATTGTAGTTTCCTAGGGACATGGAGCTGCAGTAGGCCCCGGCGCCCCCAATGACAACCAGATCCCCGGCTTGAGGCAGTGCGAGCTGGCGCGGGGCGACATGACCGCGGTCGTCCAGCGTTTGGCAATCACCGGTCTCGCAGCAGCGACCCACGACCACGCAGGGCAGCAGCGGCCGCTCGGCGTCGTTTGGTTTGAACTCGGATGATAGCAGCTGACCCTGGGCATCAATGACGTAAAACGGATGGCGCGAGCCGTAAAGCAGGGGGCGCGTGCTCGATTCCATCCCTGCATCAAGCACGATGAACTGAAAACCGTCGGGCCCTGAGGACTTGATATCGACCACTGACGCTATCAGGTAGCCAGCGTTGGCCATGATGAACGTGCCCGGCTCGATCGCTACGGAGAGTGCACGCCCTGTTTTCGCGCGAAAC
Source organism: uncultured delta proteobacterium (assembly GCA_963811985.1). Taxonomy (GTDB): domain Bacteria; phylum Myxococcota_A; class Polyangia; order Polyangiales; family Polyangiaceae; genus FEN-1139. The sequence goes on along the minus strand of CAWEUH010000040.1, from coordinate 24,246 downwards.
TCTGAGAAGCGGCGTTTTGCGTATTGCCCCAATTCCTCGATGTCGGCGGCGACCTCGTCGGGCATGCGAGCTTCCTTGAAGCCCCCGCCCAGGTTCACGACGCTTGCGTCCGGGAAGTGTTCCTCCGTCAACTGCAGCATACGGTCAATGTTGTCGCGCCACACGTCAGGATCGCCGCCTGAGCCAATGTGCGCATGCACGTGCTCGATGTGAATACCGAACGTCGAAAGCAGCTGCTTGACACCGCCCAACTGTGCCAGGTGAATACCGAAACTCGAGTACTTGTCTCCGGTATTGCGGGTGATGGACTCGCCCGTGCCGACGCCGGGATTGATGCGGATCGCGACATTTGCCGCAAATTGCCTGAGATGTGGCAGTAGAAACTCCAGTTGGCGCTGCGAGCAGATGTTGAACCGCATGCCGTCGCGCAGCATGGCTTCGAGTGCAGTTCGCTCGTCACCCACCGGCACGTCTTGTGTCGTCAGCATCATTTGAACATAAGGAATGCCAGCAACATGCGCGCGCCGGGCTTCGTTTACGGAGCTCGCATCGACACCAAGACCCTGCCGGGAGATAACCTGCAAGAGTGCCAAGCCCGGATTGGCCTTCATAGCGTAGCGAACCTCTAGACCGAAGGCATTCGGCATGCGAAGCAGGGCCTGGCAGCGTTCGATGACCAACGCTTCGTCGTACAGGTACACAGGGGTGCCGTAACGCCGGGCGGCCTGGACGACCTGGGTCGGCGTCACGTGTCCAAATGGATTGAGCGTCATGGTTGCATCTTCAGGTGGGACTTGATGCTGGCTACCGCGCGTTCCGTCGATTCGCGACGCCCGAACGCGGAGAGCCGAATGAAACCCTCGCCGCTTGGCCCAAACCCCGAACCGGGGGTTGTAACCACGTGCGCCTCGCTTAGCAGCTTGTCGAAGAAATCCCATGAACGCATGCCGTTTGGGGTCTTGGCCCAAATGTACGGCGCGTTGTCGCCCCCGTAGCAGACCAAGCCGATGCTTGTGAGCCCGTCGCGGATAACGCGAGCATTGTGCATGTAGTAGTCAATGGTTGCCTGACATTCGCGGCGGCCCTTGGGTGAAAGCGCCGCCGCCCCGCCATATTGAACGACGTTGGACGCGCCATTGAAGAACGTGCTCTGACGACGATACCATAGAGCGTTCACCTTACCGGCGGGCGCGTCTTCGGTACAAAGGGCCTTGGGTATGACGGACCAACCCAGGCGCACGCCAGTGAAGCCAGCTGATTTCGAGAAGCTGGTGACCTCGATAGAGCAGTCCTTCGCGCCTGGTACCTCGTAAATGCTGCGCGGCAGCCGCGGGTCGGATATGAACGCCGAATACGCAGCATCGAATATGATGACGGCCCTTGCCTGACGAGCATACTCGACGAACCGAGCCAGTTGTTCCCGCGTTGCCACGGCCCCCGTCGGATTGTTGGGGCTGCACAGATAGATGAGATCCACCTTTTCCGTTGGCAACTCTGGGAAAAAGCCGTTCTGCTCGTGGCACGGCATGTAGACAATCCCGGCGTACTGCCCGGTCACCGTGTTGAACGACTCGGTTCGACCAGCCATCACATTGGTATCCACATAAACCGGGTACGCCGGATCCTGAACGGCGACCACATTGTTCAGGCCGAAGATCGACTGAATATTGCCCGAGTCAGACTTGGCGCCATCACTAACGAAGATCTCATCGAGTCCGATCTCGACTTTGCGTTCGCCATAAAGACCCCGAATGGCCTCGCGAAGGAAGACTTCGCCTTCGTAGTCGCCGTACCCAGTGTACGTGTCCGCTTGACTCAGCCGTTCTGCGCCCTGCTGCAGGGCGCGCACGACCGAGGGTGCCAGCGGTTGCGTCGTATCGCCGATGCCCAACCGATGCAGTTCAACACCCGGGTGCCTTTCGACAAAGACTTTTGCGCGACGCGCAATCTCCGGAAATAGATACCCCGCGCCGAGCTTGTCGTAGTTTGCATTGATCGTTGCCATAGACTGCTTCTGCGTAACTCAAGGTCGGCAGCTTAACACCGAAGTGGCAATAGCGCAGGCCGCATGAAACACGGTAAATAGACCTGCGACCGGCCCCGACGTTCCGCCCATTCGCGCGTCACGTTACGGTCACCATGAATGCTTCGTCCGCGACGTCGCCCGTGCCCACACAAACGACCGGTCCGGTCATTGTCACGTGGAAGTCAACCGTAAGCGCGATCTCGAGCTCGCCGCCTGGCATGTGAACGACTATGTTGCTGTCGCACAGGCCCAGCCGGTGAGCAACGGCCGCAGCGGCACTGCTTGAGCTGCCAGAGGCCAATGTGTAACCGGCGCCGCGCTCCCAGATTTCGATTCTTATGTCGTTACGGCCCAGAATCTTCAAGAATTGAACATTTGTGCGATTGGGAAACCGCGCGTCATTCTCGATCTCAGGCCCCAGGCGCCGTGCCAGCTCTTCGCTTACTTCCGCAAGTGGCAGCACGCAATGCGGGTTGCCAATGGTTGCCGCGCAGAACTTGTAGTCCTTTCCTTCGAGCGCAATCGTCTGGTTGAGAACCTCGCCGCTATAGCCGCGCACGGGAATGCGGGCCGCATCGAAGCTTACTTGACCCATTTCTACTTCAATCAATTCACCGCCGGGCTTCACGTGGCAGCGCACTTTGCCGCCGAGCGTCTGCACAATGAACGGATCGTGCTTCACAAGCCCTTGGTCGAACAAGTACCGCGAAAATATCCGAAGCCCGTTGCCGCTTTTCTCAGCCTCACTGCCATCCGGGTTGAAGATCTTCAGACTGAAATCACCCGCGGCGGATCGCAAGGGCCCCCACAGTATCCCATCGGACCCTATGCCATAGTTACGGTGACAGATCAGGCGAATCTCATTCATAGACAGATCGCGCCCAATCGAGGTGGGGTCCATGACGATGTAGTCATTGCCCAAGCCGTGGTACTTCGTGTAGCGCATGGTGTCTCAGGGGTCGTAGCATCCATTGCCGGCGTCGCAGCTCGCGAGACCCCCGCGAAAGCAGGAGAGCCCTGGATAGCGGTAACTAGCCCTAGGAGCTGCGGCGGGGGAGCCCCGTCGCTCAAGTGCGAGCCGTGGCGCCAGAAGAGGAAGTATTCGCTGACGCAAATAGCAAAACCCGCACGGCTCGATGGAGCCGCGCGGGCTTGTGATTAGCGAGCAGTCGCTCAGGTGGTCGTAAACGTAATGTTCGAAAGGGTCAGATTGAGAGTTGTGGAGGCAGTGGTAAGCACCACTCCAAAACCCACTCCAGTGATCTTCGTCTGGTCGAACGTAGATGTGCCTAGATCGCAGCTATTCTTGGGGGTGCCGCTATTCCAGCTCAATGTGTAGTGCGTAGGCGCCGTCGTTCCAGTTGACGGTTGAACGGGTCCAAAACTGTAAGTTCGCGTTATGCCTAGGCCACCGGTTGCTCGATCCTTCAGAATAATCTGGACAGTGATGGGATCGACTCCAGAGTTCTTCACGTCCAGACTCATTCCGGTGTAAGGAACATTGGCATCCGCGCTAGCGACTTCGGCATCAATGCCTGCACCACTGCAATTGGTGTCAGTGAACACCGATGGCACCGACATAGACGTACCCGATGAAACCGGGTCGGCGGAGGTGATTGCGACGCTCGTGCCGGTCGCCGTAATGTCGATCCCGTTTATATTGGTGGTTCCAGTAACATTGATCGTACTTTGTGATGGCCTGCAGAACTTCGTGATTGTGCTGGTGTCAGCTACGCAAGCGGCGAGGGTTGACGTAGTGCCCCCAGCCGTCGCGCCACCCACGGTCGTTGCACCGCCGTTTGAAGTTGTGCCGCCGTTAGTCTTGCCACCGACTGCACTTGCGCCGCCATTCGAAGTTCCGCCGCCGACTGCACTTGCGCCAGCGACTGCACTTGCGCCGCCATTGGTCTTGCCACCGACTGCACTTGCGCCGCCATTTGAAGTTCCGCCGCCGACTGCACTTGCGCCAGCGACTGCACTTGCGCCGCCATTTGAAGTTCCGCCGCCGACTGCACTTGCGCCAGCGACTGCACTTGCGCCAGCGACCGCACTTGCGCCGCCCGTTGCGGTGGGAGCACTGCCGCCGGTTGCGGTAGGAGCGCTGCCGCCGGTTGCGGTGGGAGCGCTGCCGCCGGTTGCTTTGGTGCCGCCAGTTGCAGCAGCTGTTGCGCCACCCGTTGCAGCTCTGGTGCCGCCAGTCGCAGCCTTACCGCCGGTTGGACCAGCCGTTGCGCCGCCCGTGTCGGCAGTTGCCGTCCCACCAGTGTCATTGTTGCTAGATCCGCACGCCGTAGCCAGTACGACTAGGCTGACCCCCAGTACCGCGTTGTATGAATTAAAGAATCTCATTTATGCACCCTTTCCTCAGGTCTCACGTAGCCTAGTCCATAGGACTCAGCGGACAACGATTCTAGCTCGGATTTTTGAATGCAACAGTCGAAATGTTGTTGCGATATCATTTCAAGGTTCCGTGCACAGCAGATCTCAGAGCACGAGAAACTACACAAAAGCAGACCCTCGCACGGGGCACAGTTGACCGTGCGAGGTCGCTTCAATTTGCCAGCCGATATTCTTGTGTCGGAAACGCCGCGGGCTTAGATTCAGCCCGTGCCAAAGGAGATGTCGGAGACAACCAGGCTCAGGTTCGTGGGATCGCCGGTGTAGATCACACCGAAGCCAAGACCAAGCATGGTATTGGGGTTGAAGGCGTCTGAACCTAGTTCACAGCTGTCTGTATGTGGGGAGTCCGTCCATGTCAGGGTATACGTGTGCGGCTGAGGAACGCCGGCGTCGCTGACATCATTGGGCACCGGTCCAATGTCGTACGTTCGTGTGACTCTGTTCCCATTCTTCGTACGATCGGTCAAGATTAGAGAAATCGTCATGGGTGTCGGGCCCGTGTTGGTTACGATTAGGCTCATCCCGGTGTAGGGAGTGCCTGGTGTGCCTGAGCCGGCGACTTCCGCATCAATGCCGTGTCGGATGGATGTGCCCCCATCGAAGTGGACTAGACCGCAATTGGGGTCGGTATCCGCAAATGGCGAAAGGTTTGAAATCGAAGTACTGGATGTGATTGGGTTCCCCGGATCGTTGACAATAGAAATGCTGGTTCCACTGGCTGTGAACGTGATGTTGTTGATATCGATCGAAGTAGCTGGCAAATCGACCGTACTCGTGGTTGGTCGGCAATAACCGACGGAGTCGATACCCGATGTATCTGCGGTACATGCCAGCAAGCTCGTGCTTCCACCAGTACTTGTGGCCGCACTGCCGCCGGTTGCAGCGGCGGTTGTCCCGCCCGTTGCAGCAGCGGCTGTCCCGCCCGTTGCAGCGGCGGTTGTCCCGCCGGTTGCAGCAGCAGTTGTCCCGCCCGTTGCAGCAGCAGTTGTCCCGCCCGTTGCAGCGGCGGTGCTGCTCGCGCCGCCGTTCACAATTCCACCGGTCGCGGCAGTGCTAGTTGCGCCGCCGTTTGCCTTACCACCCGTAGCGGCAGTGCTGGTTGCGCCGCCGTTCACAATTCCACCAGTTGCGGCAGTGCTAGTTGCGCCGCCGTTTACCTTACCGCCAGTAGCCGCGGTGCTGGTTGCGCCGCCGTTTACCTTACCGCCAGTAGCCGCGGTGCTGGTTGCGCCGCCGTTTGCGATTCCACCGGTAGCAGCAGTGCTAGTTGCGCCGCCATTTGCCTTACCACCCGTAGCGGCAGTGCTGGTCGCGCCGCCCGCCGTACCCGTGGTTCCGCCGGTAGCAGCAGTGCTAGTTGCGCCGCCCGCGGTACCTGTGGTTCCGCCGGTTGCGGCAGTGCTGGTTGCGCCGCCATTTGCAGATCCACCGGTCCCAGGACTTGGAGCTCCACCGGTGGAGACAACGCTGCTCGCGCCGCCGGTTGTCGCGTGAGTACCGCCAGTGCCCACCTTGGTGCCCGAACCGCCTGTACCAGTCTTACCCCCGACCGGCGACGTGTTCACGGTGGTAACTCCGCCCGTGTTGGCCTCCGTGTTGGTGACGCCTTGGTCATCTCCGCCGCCACAAGCTGCGACGAGAACGCCTGACAGAACACTTACGACCAAGAAAGAATGTACGGATCGATTTGCACGCACCATCTGCTTCTCCTCAAGTACTCAGATTCAACCAAATCAATTCGCAGCATCACGAGCTGCGGTTACCCACTGGGCAGCCCCACCGGCTGGGCACTGCCGCGGGCAAGGTTACTTCGGTGTGCTCGCAAGTGTAGGAAAAACGCAGGGTAGCCCTGTCTTTTCCAGCCGGCATATCTGGTTACAGCAACGGTGTAATTGGGACAAAGTCGAGGAAATGGCCGGGCGATAGTCTTGTGCAGAAGACGATTGATGAAACCAGACCCAAACCTATTGCTGCCTCGTTTTCGTCCCTGAGCGGACCAAGCGCATGCTCTAAATTCCGTGAACCAGCGTTGGCGAATAGCGGTCCAAAACAGTACCATCGCCAATTGCTCCGTGCGCGTTCGAGCCCCAACAGTAGACTTTGCTCTCTTGCGTTAGTGCACAGGAATGTCCATTGCCCGCTCTAACAATTTTAACGTTCTTTAGACCACTCACCGCCGACGGGGTATCACGTTCAACTGTACTACCTGTACCAAGCTGACCCGATACATTGCTACCCCAGCAGCTAACTGTGCCATTGGACTGTAGCGCGCACGTGTGCTGAAAGCCAGCTGAAACCTGTACCGCGCTTGTGAACCCCACCACTGACACTGGACTTGGACTGCTGGCAGTGCTTCCTGATGCACCCGTTCCAAGTGCACCGTTCCAACCGTATCCCCAGCATTCGATCGTCGCATCGTCCAACAAGGCACACGTGTGATCGCCGCCAACCGAAACTGCAGTTGCGGAAGAAATTCCCAAGACAGGGACCAGTGTGGCCTGCGATGTGGTTGTTCCGTTGCCCACTTCCCCATAGATATTATCTCCCCAGCATTGAATCCCGCCCCCTGAAACCAGCAGACAAGCCTCGGTATAGTCTTCGTTGAAACCAAACCCGCCCACGGAGACAGACGTGACGTTCAACGGCGACAGTAACACCGGAGTGTCGCTTTGCACGTTTCCCGGAAGTTGTACGCCCCAGCAATACGCCCGCTTTTGCCGAGTCACTGCACAAGACACGTTGAAACCATTCGATATTGAGGTGATACCGGACAGTTGCACGAGCATTGGGGTCACGCTCCCCGTGGAATTGCCATCTCCCAAATGACCTGCGCCCCAACAATAGGCGCTCCCATCTTGAAGGATGGCACAACTAGTCTCCCACCCCGCTGATATCGCCGTGGCATTCGTGATGCCCGAGACTTGCACGGGTAGCAAATGTTCGATTTGAGCGCAATTGATGTTGCTGGGCCGGCAATTCATCATGAATGGCGACCCTTGTTTCGACCGGGAAGTCTATCGGTCACGGGTGTTTTCGGTTGCGCGGATTTTTGAGGCAACGCGTGTGTTAATTGGCATTGGATGATCCGAAATAGGTTCGCGCAGGGAGCCGGCGGGTGCATTTGCCGACTCCCTGCGCGCAGTGGGGGATTCATGCGTTGAGTTGATTCAACAGGTGCCGGTGCCGCAGTAATCGTCCGGCACCGGTTGTGGTCAAGATATGCAGAGTGTCTTCTCCTTTGCGTTCCCTACGTCGGTCGGTGCTGGCGGGCGGTTGCGTGAAAAGTGAAAAGATGGCGTAATGGGCGGCAATGGCGTTGACGTCACAGGAGCAGCAGGCGCTAGTCGCGTTCAAAGCCTGGCTGCAAGGCCGCTTCGGGTCGCGCTTGCATCGAGTGCGGCTGTTTGGCTCGCTTTCGCGTAACGAGCGGCGGGAAGACTCGGATGTTGACGTGGCCGTGGAAGTCGATGACCTCACGAATGCGGAGGCCCGAGAAGTGGGGTACGCGACAGGTGACCTGCTCACGGACTATGGCGTACTCGTGTCCGCATTCGCAGTCTCGACGCAGCGCATGCAGCATCTGCGCAATCGAGAGCGCGCCATTGCCCTTGACATCGATCGCGATGGAGTGCCCTGTGAACGACGAGAATCGACGCGAGAATCTGCGCGATGAGGTAAGTCGCGGCGAACAAGCCCTTCGGGCGGCTGATGCGCTCATTCAACTCGGCCTGTTCTCTGACGCGATCTCACGCGCCTACTACGGAGCGTTTCACTACTTGCGCGCACTGCTGCTGACGCGCGGCATTCAGCCGAAGTCCCACGCGGGCGTGATAAGCCAAGTCAGTCTCGAGTTCATCCGGCCGGGTCACTTGCCGTCGAAGCACAATCGTTTGCTCGGTGGACTTCAACGCGCGCGTGAGTTAGCGGACTACGACGCAGTGCTCAAGCAACAAGGTTGGCTCGAGTAACGGATGGTGGAACGCCGCCGCCGGCTACACTGGCGCTAAGAATCAACGTGGCGCCATTCAAATTAGACTCTGCAACGCTTGCCCCATTTCCGCTGGCGTGTTTGCTACGTTTACGCCCGCGGATTTCAAGGCGGCAATTTTCTCTTCGGCGGTTCCGGTGCCACCCGAGATGATGGCTCCGGCATGCCCCATGCGTTTGCCCGCGGGCGCCATGCTACCGGCGATGAAGCCAGCGACCGGCTTTTTCACGTTCTTGCGAATGAAGTCTGCGGCGCGCTGCTCCGCAGTGCCGCCAATCTCACCGATCAACAAGATGGCATCCGTGTCCGGGTCGCGATTGAAGAGGTCGAGCACTTGAACGAAATCGAGCCCGCCCACCGGATCACCTCCAATGCCGAGACAGGTTGATTGCCCTAGGCCCAACTCGGTCAATTGCCCCACGGCTTCGTACGTCAATGTGCCTGAACGGGACACGACGCCAACGCGGCCTGGCAAATGAATGTGTCCGGGCATAATCCCAACTTTGCATTGCCCCGGCGTGATGATTCCCGGGCAGTTGGACCCGATGAGCCGCGTCGAGCCGCCCTCGAGTTTGCCCTTGACGCGAACCATGTCAAGCACGGGTATGCCCTCTGTGATGCACACAACCAGACTGCAGCCGGCGTCGGCCGCTTCGAGAATAGCGTCGGCTGCGGCCGCGGCTGGCACGAATATGACCGACGTGTCAGCGCCCGTAGAATGCACGGCGTCAATGACTGTATCGAACAGCGGCACGTGAACGGCTTTGCCATCGGGCCCGTCGGCATCGAACACAGTGCCGCCGCGGTAGGGCGTCACTCCAGCGACTACTTGAGTTCCGTACGCAATGCATTGTCTGGCGTGAAAGCTGCCGGCAGAGCCGGTAATGCCTTGAACGACAATGCGGGAATCTTTATCGACCAAAATGGACATGAGAGTCTTGTTTTACGCGGCATGTTGGACGGCCGCGACGATCTTTCGCGCGCCGTCGCCCATTGAATCGGCAGGTTCAATCTTGAGCCCGCTATTTCGAAGTAGTTCCTTGCCCAAATCCACGTTGGTTCCGGCCAGGCGAACCACGAGCGGCACGGTCAAGCCGAGCGCGCGCGTTGCCTGAATGATCCCCTCCGCAATCACGTCGCAGCGCATGATGCCGCCGAAGATATTGACGAAGATCCCTTTGACCTGCCGGCTTGAGAGAATCATCGTAAACGCTTTGGTAACGGCTTCGGCACTGGCGCTTCCCCCTACGTCCAAGAAATTCGCAGGCGTGCCGCCGTAGTGTTTGATGATGTCCATGGTGGCCATGGCAAGACCCGCGCCATTGACGAGACACCCGATGTTGCCGTCGAGCGCCACATAGGACAGCCCAGCGCGCTTTGCCTCTAGCTCCACCGCATCTTCTTCATCCAAGTTAACCAACTCGGCCCAGTCCGCGTGGCGAATTGACGCGTTGTCGTCGAACGCCAGTTTGGCGTCGAGCGCAATGACCTGGCCCTGATCGGTGATTACGAGTGGATTGATCTCGCACATCGAACAATCTTCGGCGTCGAACAGCGAGCACAAGCGCTGCAGCGTGTCAGCGAATTGCTGAACCGTTTGCTTCGGCGCAGGGCACCTGTCCCCGACGTGCAGGGCAAAGGCAAGCTTACGAGCCTGAAACGGCATCAGCCTTCCCGCCGGGTCCAATGACTCGCGCTGGATCTTCTCCGGGTTGCGCTTTGCGACCTCTTCGATTTCGACGCCGCCCTCCGACGACGCCATTAGAACGACACGACCGGTAGTTCTGTCGATGACCAACCCTACGTACAATTCGCGCGCGATCGACAGACCCTGCTCAACGTACAGCCTTCGCACAACGCGGCCTTCAGGCCCTGTTTGATGGGTCACCAGTTTCGAGCCCAACAGGCTTGCGGCCACCTTGGCAACCTCGCCGGGGCCGCCCTTGACAACCTTTACGCCGCCACCCTTACCGCGACCCCCCGCGTGGATCTGGGCTTTGACGACGACGACCGAGTTGCCGGTCTCTTGAATCAGCTGCTCTGCGGCAGCTTGCGCCGTGTCGGCGGTGAAGCAGGCAATGCCTCGCGGTACCTGAATTCCATAGCGCGCAAAGAGCTGCTTGCCCTGGTACTCATGTATCCTCATGCTCGATGTCCCCTGCCAAGGCTTGTTCTGGAATGGTCACGCCCATTGCGCCTGGACAGGGTCCTCTTGCGCTTTCACGATTTCAATTACCTTCTGTACGCTAGCTGCGCTTTTCTCGAGCATGGCGCGCTCTTCCCCGCTAAGTTCAATGGTAACGATCCTTTCGACGCCGCCCCGGCCGATTACGACGGGCACGCCCAAGTACAGGTCGTAAAACCCATATTCGCCGTTCAAGTAAGCCGCGCACGGCAAGAGGCGTTTCAGGTCAAGCAAGTATGACTCGGCCATGGCGACTGCGCTTGCGGCTGGCGTAAAGTAGGCACTGGTGCCCATCAACTTCACGATCTCTCCGCCGCCTTCGCGAGTCCGCTCGACGATCGCCGCGAGTTTTTCATCCGATAGCAATTGCCGAATCGGCACCCCATTGAGCGTTGTGTACGATAAGACTGGTACCATGTCGTCGCCGTGCCCGCCCAGTACCATGGCTTTGATATCTCTGACGCTGGCGTTGAGTTCTCGAGCCAAGAAGAGTGTAAGCCGTGAGCTGTCGAGAACGCCCGCCATACCGACCACTTTCTGTCGATCGGCCCCGGTGCGTCTCATGAATTCGTAGACCATGGCGTCGAGCGGGTTGCTGATGACGATGGTAAAGGCGTTTGGGCAATGGCGTAGCGCGTTGTCTGCCACGTCGCGAATGATTGGCAGATTGATCGAAACCAGATCATCACGAGACTGACCTGGTTTTCGAGGGATGCCGGCTGTGATGATCAGGACATCGGCACCCGCGACGTCTTCCCAACTCGAGGTCCCGGTGACAGTGACGTCACCACCGGCCAGCGCCGTCGATTGTTCCAGGTCCAGAGCCTTGCCTTTGACGTAGTTCTCTTTGGCCGGGATATCGTACAAAACGACATTCCCCAATTGCTTTAGTACCAACAGGTGGGCCAGTTCGCCGCCGATGTTTCCCGCACCAATGAGTCCAATCTTCTTTCGTCCCATGGTCCTGCCTCGCTTGCGCCGCTGTAATCTATTGGGGCCTTTGCACTAGACCCGCAAGCGTCCCGCACAGGGTGCCCTACGACCTTGCTCAAAATATTACGTCATTTGATAGCCAACGTGTTTCGCGCATTGATGCGGTCCATGACATTTGTCATGGTTCGTTCGACGGGGGCTTAGCCCCCCTCGTTCTAGCCGCCCATGTGGTCGATGACCGCCTGTCCGAACTCCGAACACTTGACTTCTCGAGCCCCGGGCATGAGTCGCGCAAAATCGTAGGTGACCGTTCCTGCGCTGATTGCGCCGTCCATGCCGGCGATTATGCGGTCGGCTGCTTCGGACCAGCCCAGGTGCCGCAGCATCATCTCTCCGGACAGAATGACGCTGCCCGGGTTGACGCGGTCCAGGTTCGCGTATTTCGGGGCTGTGCCGTGGGTGGCCTCGAAGATCGCATGGCCTGAATCGTAATTGATGTTGCCACCGGGCGCGATGCCGATTCCGCCCACCTGAGCCGCCAACGCGTCGGACAGGTAGTCGCCATTGAGGTTCAACGTAGCGATCACGTCGAACTCCTTCGGGCGCGTTAGCACTTGCTGCAACGTTATGTCGGCAATCGAATCTCTGACGAGCAGCTTGATCTTGTATTGGCCGTTGCCGTGCGTCGGCACTAAATCGAGCCCCGCCCGCACTTCAGCTTCGAATCCAACTTGCGAGTCCTTTGGAGCGACATCGTAGCCTGGTTCAATCAGCCTTGCGTGTCCAGCTAGATCTAGATTCGGTTTGGCTTCGGCATTGCCTAAAATCCAACTTTCCCGTTCCGTCACGACATCATTTCTAAATTCACGTTTGGCCAGAGCATAACCCCAGTCGCGGAAGGCGCCCTCGGTGAATTTCATGATATTGCCCTTGTGAATGAGCGTAACGCTTCTTCTGCCGTTAGCGAGCGCGTAGCGAATAGCGGCGCGTACGAGCCGTTCGGTGCCTTCGCGCGAGACGGGCTTGATGCCAATGCCGCTCGTGTTCGGAAACCGGATCTTCTTGACCCCCATTTCGTTCTGCAAAAAGTCGATGATCTTGCGAGCCTCAGGCGATTCGGCAGCCCACTCGATGCCGGCATAGATGTCTTCGGTATTCTCGCGAAAGATCACCATGTTGACGTCTTCGGGGCGTTTGACGGGACTCGGTACGCGGTTGAACCATCGAACGGGCCTCAAGCAGACATACAAATCCAACAATTGCCGCAGGGCGACATTGAGTGATCGAATACCCTTGCCGACGGGAGTGGTGAGCGGCCCCTTAATGCCGACAAGGTACTTTCGATAGGCCTCCACGGTTTCGTCGGGCAGCCAATTGTCGAATTGTCGCTTGGCTTTCTCGCCAGCATACACCTCGAACCACGCAATCCTTTTCTTGCCGCTGTAGGCGTGTTGGACCGCCGCATCCAGGACACACTGCGATGCACGCCAGATGTCCGGTCCGGTCCCGTCGCCTTCGATGAACGGAATGATTGGCTTATCTGGCACCTGGAGTTGGCCTTCAGCGCTCATTCGAATGGTTTCGCCCCAAGTCGGAGCTGCAAGATGCGGTGTGGACATTGCGGTTTGACGTTCTCCGTATTCTGAGGTTCTGCCTTGGCTCGGCGGAATCGCGGTACCCATAAGTCCGTTCCGTGAACTTTCAAGAGCGGTTCTTGAAACCGGTGACGATTGCGTGCCAAATACCTTCGGCGCATTTACTTTTTCGACGGCGGGAACAAATATGGCCGAGAGGCGTTTGAAGGGGAGACACACCAACCATGGCCAACATGAGATCTGCAAATGGCACGCTATTTATGGCGTTGGAAGCGGGGGCGTCATGGCCACATTTCCTACGTCGGCTGAGGCGATCGGCGGCCAATGTCCAAGCGGTCGTGCAAGCACCTGGCGAGCCCGCCGAACAATTTGCCAAACGCACGCTAGAGCGCTGGCGGCTCGTATTGGACGGCTCAGCGCCACCGCATCGATTCGTGCTGGGCACGAACGAATGCTGGGATGCACGCTCGACCGATGTCCGCCAATGCCTAGCGAAGAGTGCATTTGCCACGCTCAAATTGGAGGGAGCTAGCGAGCTCATCTTGTGGGGTGGCGGCTCTAACAACCTCCAAGATCAGGGTCGCTTGCTCGCATTGGCCGGCGCTTTGGTCGAAGGCGAAGCTAGTTCCAAGCGGATGGTCCGAGTGTTCTTCAAGGCGCCTGACCCGCTGATCGAGTTGTCAGCCTCGTCGGATTCCGCGCAGGCGAAAATGTTGGTGGCCTAGCAAGTTGGGCCGCCAATTTCTCGGACACAATCGAGTCAGCTCAGACCGATTTAGCTGCTGAGCGGTGCGGCCGAGCCTGTACGCAAGTGTGCGTCACCCGCTTGCGAAGTTGAGGGAACCCAATTCGCTCATTGGCATTTGCTGGCAATCCGCGGGAAGATCGAGCCGAAGCCGGCGTAAAGGGGTGTAAGGCCCGGGCTGGGCTCGGAATTCTGCATCAGGAGTGTGGCAATGGCTCGATTCACTTTCCTAGGTTTGGTGTCGGCTCTTTCTTTGTTCTCGGCGCTACCAGCTGCCAAGGCGGCAAGCATTGCGGACTGCGGGAATATCGACGTGCAAGCCAACGCGCAATGCACGGTCACGCCGCCGGACTGCACGGCTCAATGCACGCCAATCAACTGCAGCGCGTCGCTTTACGCCCAATGCAAAACCGGGGATTGCAAGGTAATCACGCCGTCGTGCAATGCCTCGTGTAACGCCGACTGCGAGGGGAGATGCTCAGGCAATGCTAATTTCGATTGCACCGCTGACTGTACGGGTCAGTGCAACGCCCAGTGCTCTGGCACGTGCACCACACACTGTCAAAATGACGCGGACCAGACGACTTGTGTCAACAACTGCAATGCCTCGTGCGCCGCGACATGCCAAGGGGAGTGTGATGCAAGCTGCAGCGGAAACGCCAGTGTGGACTGTCAGGGTAGGTGCACCGCATCTTGTCAGGGCAGTTGCAACGGGATTGCGTCAATCAACTGCCAAGCGACCTGTCAGGCGAACGGCTACGTTCAGTGCACGGGGGGGTGTGTAGCCGAGTGCAATAGCAACGCAGCCCTGTTCTGTAACGGCCAATACCTGGATGAAGGGGGCAATTTGCAGAGTTGCATTGATGCACTAGAGGCCCAGTTGAACATCAACGTCCAATATGGCGCCTCCGGTAGCTGTTCCGGAAACAGCTGTCAGGGCGAGGCGCACGCTTCGGCCAGCTGCGCTCTGGCGCGTCTGGGTGAGAAAAAGGGCCTGAGCAGCGGCCTGTTGATTTTGGGAGCCGCGGGCCTGGTGATTGGCGTTCGACGCCGCCGGCGCTAGTAGCCAAATCTTCGCCCGGAGCGGCTCCTCCAAAAGCTTTGAAAACGATAGGCTGGACGATGGTGGGGTTTACCGTTGAGGTGCCCCCCCCGATTGTACATATACTGCGGCGGCATGGTTGACACGAGCTCGCCCCCCTCAGTACTGACCGCCGAAGAACTGGCATCGCAAGAGATCTTGCGCGGCGTGGATTTTCATACGGTTACTGCGATTCTGCAGCACTGCCCTATGCGCAAGCTCAATGCGGGCGAATGGCTGCTGACCAAAGGGCAACCGAACCGTCGCATGTACTTCATGCTTTCGGGCAAGCTTGGCATTTTTTTGGATGAACCGAACGAGCCGCCATTGATCCACGTCGAACCAGGTCAGACCGTCGGTGAGATGAGCGTCCTCGACGGCAGCCCCGCTTCGGCTCACGTGATTGCCATCGACGCGAGCCGCCTACTTGAGGTTGACGATCGGACATTCTGGAACCTGGTATCGGTGTCGCACCGGTTCTCGATCAATTTGCTGCAACTTTTGGCCCAACGCATGCGCCAGAGCAACATGAATCTTCGCAAGGTAACCTTGCTTGGCCGTGAGCTGCAACGCGACGCGCACGTTGATCCGCTTACAACGCTGTACAATCGCCGTTGGTGGGACGACAAGTTTACGCGACTCGTCGAGCGTGCGCAGCGAAGCAAGCAGAGCCTGGGCCTACTCGTGTTGGACATCGATCACTTCAAGACGTACAATGATCGATACGGACACATTGCAGGAGACGCCGTGCTCAAGCACGTCGGCCTGACGCTGCTTGGCAATCTGCGCAGCATGGATCTGGCGGCGCGCATCGGCGGTGAAGAGTTCGTGATTGCGTTGCCGATGACTGACGAAGTGGGCGCCAGGGCCGCCGCGGAGCGGCTTAGATTGGGGGTCAAGGCCAGCATCATCGAGGCGGCTGACGGCGAGCGTTTGCCGCAGGTCACTATTTCGATTGGCGTTGCCGTCATGGAAGTTACCGAGTCGGCCCAAGACTTCTTTGCTCGAGCTGACTCGGCGCTCTATCGAGCCAAAGGCCTTGGCCGGGACCGGGTAGAGAGCTAGCCGTTGGCAAGCCACGAGCCGCATCCCCCCTGGTGCAGCAACAAGACTACAAAATTGCCACCCTGCAAGATCGAGGTGCCGTGCGCAAGGGCATAAAATCATTGAGAAATCGATTGTATGAGCCGTTGCGCTGCCCAGTCCACACTATTGCCCACGAGTAGGCGGCCATCACGGCCGCGGTACTAGGAGGTCATCATGGGTCCGGCACATCGGCGAAGACTAATCACGGGGATAGCCGTCACCAGTTTGGGCGTGGGCATGTTGTTTGGTTGCGGAAGCTCAGACGACACGTCGCCAGGCGCAGGTACTGCTGATAATACCGGTGGCGCCGGTGGTGTTTCTAACGCGACAGGCGGCGCCGGTGGTGCGGTCAACCATACAGGCGGCACGACGGGCGTTGCCAACACGGGAACTGGCACGGGCTTCAACACGGGAACTGGCACGGGCTTCAACACCGGCACTGGCACGGGCTTCAACACCGGCAGTCGGACAGATACCGGCACTGGCTCGGGCACTGGTAGTCGGACGAACACTGGCACTGGCTCGGGCACTGGTAGTCGGACAGAGACTGGCACTGGCTCGGGCACTGGTAGTCGGACAGAGACTGGCACTGGCTCGGGCACTGGCAGTCGGACAGAGACTGGCACCGGCTCGGGCACTGGTAGTCGGACTGAGACCGGCACCGGCTCCGGCACTGGCAGTCGGACGAACACTGGCACCGGCTCGGGCACTGCTAGTCGGACAGAGACTGGCACCGGCTCGGGCACTGGCTCGGGCACCGCTAGTCGGACGAACACTGGCACTGGCTCCGGCACTGCTAGTCGGACGAACACTGGCACTGGCTCCGGCACTGCTAGTCGGACGAACACTGGCACTGGCTCCGGCACTGCTAGTCGGACGAACACTGGCACTGGCTCCGGCACTGCTAGTCGGACCACGTCAGCAACCAGCACCAGAACGGGCACGGGATCTGAAACTGGGACGGCAACAGATACTGCCACGGATACCGCCACAGATACCGCCACGGACACGAACGTGGCCGCGGGCTGATCTTCACAACAGAACGCTGAGTGCTGTTGACGCCCCATCGTTTTCTGCGATGGGGCGTTGTGCGTGGTTGTCCACGAAACTCATCGATCTTGAGTCAAGTTTTGGATACGCCGTCGTCTGGGCCGGGGCCCCAACGACCAACACAATCAGAAAAACCGCAAACACGGAAGCGATCGTGGTGGCGCTGCAAGGACACCGCGCCGCATTGCCTTGTGACGCGTTCCCGACGCGGAGAATGCAACTATGGCTTTAGACGCGCAATTCGGATTGACGTTGAATCAGTGTTCTGAAATTCCAGCGACGTCTCTTTCGCAACGTCAGTCCATATGTCGAACCCGGGCAGCGGCTTGTGCGAATTGAGATCGACTTCTTGAATCAGGTAGATATCGTCGTACAAGTGTCGTGACAGTTCCAGCAGTGGATCGCGACTATAATTTGCGAGCGAAATATCCACGGCGCCGTAGTCCATGATTGTGTAAAGTCCCGGACGATCCGTCATGATCAGGATATTCCTGTTGCCAAGTTTGGCGAAGAAGTCCCAAGTCCGAGCGGCCTGACGGGTCAGGATTAGGGAATTGATGAAACGCGCTTCGCTTGCCGCCGGAACATGCATCGCGAAAAGGACAAGGCACGGGAGAAGTGCTACGGGCGCACCTGAACGCCTAGCAAGCCACGCGACCGGAACCTGAAGTCGCCGGCCCACTACCGTTAGCAGCCACGCGGCGTTGAACGCGACAAACGTGTCGAGCCAGATAAAAAGCCTGGCCGAGGCTGGGTGCAATGACTTGCCCCACGTATACGAAAACGCAATGACCATCTCCAGACCGAACAGTGCGGCGGTGAATACTGCGTACTTGGTGCTAAGCGAGAGCCGCCGTAGGTTGTTCAAGTTCGACACAACATTGGAAACGACGAGTACGAAACCTGCAAGACCGAGACCAATGACGAGGGGAGAATGCGCGCCGCCGACTTCTAGCGGACGCAACACGAGTCTCAGGTACTCACGGGAGTTGTGGATGAAATTGGAAATGCTGAAGAGCGAGGCGCTCATCGGCTGTTCTGCGTCGTGTGCCTTGGCAACGGCCTGCCAATAGCGTGGGAGCAGAAAGATCGGAATGAATGAATACAACAGTCCGTAGCCCTGCAGCTGGCTGCGTCGGACCATGCGCATTGCCAACAACACGATTAGCGCCGT
This sequence comes from uncultured delta proteobacterium, assembly GCA_963811985.1. GTDB lineage: Bacteria > Myxococcota_A > Polyangia > Polyangiales > Polyangiaceae > FEN-1139. The sequence continues at coordinate 5,983 of CAWEUH010000040.1, read as the reverse complement.
GATAAGCAGTGCCCAGCCTTCGTACCGAACATGGGCCAGCACGCAGAGGTTCAACGACAACAGCGCGAGGCGCTTGGGAGTACTCTCGTTTGCGTACTCGATGAAACTCTTGACGACAATCAAGAGCATCAGACTGGATAAGAGATCGAACCCCGCGGAACGTGCCGCCACCAGTGTATTTGGATGAGACGCTACCAGTATTGCAGCGGCAATGCCAAAGAGCTCACCATCCAACATTTTGGCAAGCCGGTAGCTGGAAAATACGAGCAGTGCAAAAATGATTGCGTTAGTATGAAACGCATTTTCAGGATGGTACCCCCGCAACGTGTGAATCAGACTGACGAGAAATGGAAATAGCGCCGGACGACGGTCAATGGTCAGGTTGAGGTTCCAGTAGTTCTCAAAGTACCACTTGCCCGTCGTGGCGAAGTTTGCAGTTCGATTTAGGAACAGGTTCTTGGACGTGCCAACCAGATTTGCTTCGTCAGCCAGCACCCGGTAGCCCGGTGCAACAGCGAGCAACACTACGGTTACGATGACGGCAGTCACCGCAATTCCAACGCGATTCTCAAGCAACCACTCGCGTGCAGACATGCCGCTGCCTTGGCCCGTGGCGATAACGCCGACGTATACGGCGGCCATGGCGAAGAGCACGTAGTACGCGCTATTCGCGAAAAATGGCTCATTAAGATTGTGGTGTCGCAACGTGATGCCGACCAAGATTGCCGCCACGAGCGGTGGCAATATGAGCAAAATCGTCCAGAGGCCTCTTGGTTTGGCGCTTCGTTTTTTTGAACCAGCAGACTTGGCTAATTGCGGGTTCGGCGCAGCAGAGAAATGGGTCATTGATCACGCACCAACAGTTCTAGGGATACCGAATGCTAGTACGAATGGCGTTTCGGACTCAAGGACCGAAGGCCGCGATTGGACGCAAATCTATGGGGCGTGAATCTTGGCCGGTTCGGCGGTGACCCACGTCTATCGTCGGATGTCCTGCAGCCGCAACGAACCGAGGCATCGAAAAAGCACCCATGCAACAATGTAGCCAGTGACACTCGGCTTCGATGGTGGTCCAATGCGGCCGAAGGGTGGGCATTATCGAACGGGCATTCCATGGCATAAGATGGGCCGCAGAGGAGGTGCAGCGACACTAGCGGGGGATTGGTTCGAGAAATCCTACTGAAATTCCTCACACGGAAGGTACGAGAGCCGCAGCCAACAACGGTGGGGTGGTGGATGCCGTCGTGGGGAATAGAATCGGCCAAAGCGCAGGCAACTAGGACACTTGTTCGGAATGTCAGACCCAACTAACGTGGAACTTGGAGGACTCAGCACAGTGCGCGAACCCACTAGCTGGCATCGGGCATCGCGGACGGTGGCGTCGGCGAGGTCCGCAAGCAGCTGGACATTCGCGAGAGGTTGGGCGCTAAACAAGCTGCAGCCGCTTGCAAGGGTGCACCAACGTCGGTTGGCGTTCGCAATTACGTTCATCGCGTACATGACATACCTCCTAACGTCGGCCGATCGAACCTTTTGGGGTGACGCCAGTGGGTATTGGGGCTTCGTTAGGTCTTATTCACTCGATGCGTACACTCTATCCTATCGTGGCTATTGGTTCCCCTATTCGTGCTTTTTGATCCGGCGGTTCGCTGCCTGGGCGCACAGCGATCCACTGGTCGTGTTCTGGACAATATCGTCGATGGTGATGGCATCGCTGGGCGCAATAATCGTTCCGTCACTAGTTGAAGCAACGGTTCCCGAATGTAAGCCGGGTTTCTGGAAGATCGCTGCCTTTAACCTGCTTGTTTTTCTGTTCTTCCGCGGCTACTCGAGTTACCCGCTTACCGACATACCGGCAGTCTGCGCTTTGCTTGCGGCACTTTGGTTGTCCCAGTCCTCGGCGTTTGGGCTGATGCCCGGAATAATGCTCGGTCTTGCCGTCAATTCTAGACCGGTCTATCTCATCGCCGCCCTTCCTGTCGCTTTCCTGGTTTTCCGACGCGTCCTATCATTGTGGTGCAATGCGAGAAGGAAAGCCGCCCTCGCGCGCAGTCTCGGATTTCTGATTGGGTTATCAGTAATATTGGGACCACAGGTTTACATCAATAAGCACAACTTCGGTCGAGTTGCGCTTATGCCGCCTACGGAGATTGTCTATGGTCAAAGCCTGTACCTGTATCAATTGCAGCTTGGAATCGGGATGCAAAAGGTCGAGGGCAATATCGGCGATAGATATCCAGATCCCCTGGTGAACTTCATGGATCCCTCAGCCAGAGCTTTGGGCGCTTCGAACAAGGCGGACACCTATGTTCAAGTCCTTAAGCGTTACGCGGAGCATCCTGTCGAGTTTGTGGCGATCTGCACTCGGCACCTTTTCAATGGCCTGGATGTGAAGTTTCCAACCGTATACGTCAAGAATCCATATGCCAAAAACTGGTTGCTATCGCTGCTCAATTACTCAGTCATTTTCGTGTTCTTCTCCGTGGCTAGAAACGTGTTTAGGCTTCAAGTGGAATGGACCAAGCTTGTCGCAGTGTTGGCGGCACCGATACTGCTGACCATGGCAGCTATTCCGACCAGAGTTGAAGTAAGATATTTCCTTCCCTTTCACCTCTTGATGTACGCGGTGGTGACCATGGGCGGAAACGCTGATTCTCGCCGGTGGAAATGGACAACGAGCCGCGGCGTCATGTTGGTCGCGTTTCTTGCGGTTTGCTGCACACTGTCGGAGGACGCGTACGCCAACATGTACTTTCCCCCTCCCGCTCCTTGACCTGACCATTCATCGCATCTTGCTGGGACGCCCGCCGATCTCGCCCGCTGGCTGCGTTTTCCCTGCGCTCCGGTGCTCAAATACCCTCGTATGTTCCGCTCCGGTGCTCGGGAAAGCCTCGCCATCGAACGAGCTTGGCGGGCGGGTTTTCTGAGAAGAGACCAATGCTCAGTCCTTGACGAGGGATGGGCCTGCGGCTGGGCCACGACAGCGTGACGCACGATCTCCGGTTCTGCAGTGGCTTTTGTGCTATTCCTGCAATAGCTCGGTGATACCGAACCCCGTCTTGCCATAGCCATTGCCGTTGAATACGACCAGTGTTCGCGCGCCGATCTGAAACAGAAACGGGTAGGCCTGCATCTCACGGTCCCACTCATCGCCGGCTGGCTCAATTCCAAGCGATTCGTCCTTTCTGATCCAGGTGACCCCATCGACGGAGCGAGCAAAACCCAGCCGGTAACCCGTGCGTCGGTTGGCCGCAGAAAACAGCATCCAGTAGTTGTTTCCCACGCGACGAACATGAGGACGTCCCAGTCGGTACTCGAACGGGGGGTAGGGCTCGAGACAGATTCGACCTTGCTCGCGGTAGTCGTCCCCGGTGCTGCTCGACAGGTATCGCATGTCGTAGCAGGGTCGGAGGTCACCATGGGCCTCTTGGAATGTGCTACCGGCCGTATACCAAGTCCTCCAGCAGTCCGACTCAACCAACACGGATCCGACGACCCTGATCAGCGACTCGGATTCGACCCGATCCATTACGGGAACCGAGCTCAAGCGCTTGAAGGTATCGCCATCATCGTCACTAACGGCAAGTCCTGAAAATGAGGTGAACTTGACCTTGACCCCCAGTTGGTACCCCTCGTAGTAAAGGTAGATTCGACCGGCGTGGCGCAGTACCTCGGCTGGGACGACTCCGTTATCGTCGAACATGCCGGGCTTTCCGACATCCAATAAGGGTTTCTGCGACACACCGATCACTCGCGTGGGGTTCTCGGGGTCGAGGTTGACGTATCCTAGGCGACTGACCCCTGACTCGTCACGGAACCCAGCAAAGACCCGAGGCGTGCCGTCGTTGCGCACGAGCACGCAAGGCTTGGTCGCCGAATGGCGAGCCCACGGGCGGTCGCCTTGCGGCTGGAAAACGTGCTGGGTGGTCGACCACTTCACAGGATGGAGTCTCCGGCATACGAGCGCCCGCTCGTCGCCAATTCATAGCACAGCTCGGCCTGGTCCAGAACAAGCTTGCGGCGGGTGGCGATAGGGACGCATGCTATGCCCATCCAGCTTGATCCCGCAACAATTCCTCTGCCAAGGCGTGATCGCGGGCACTTTGGCTGAAGATTTTGGTAAAGACGTATTGTTCGCCGAGAACAAGTTGAGGTCGCAGGCAGGTCCGAATGATTCAGGCGGTTCGCTACGCAGCTTCGCACAAGTCAGCGTGGGATGAGTTCGTTGCAAGGTCCAAGAACGGAACATTCCTGTTCCGGCGCGACTATCTCGAATATCACGCCGACCGGTTCAAGGACCATTCGTTGCTCTTCTACGAGGACGAACGGCTGATCGCCCTGCTGCCGGCGGCCGAGAGTGGCGGAGTGCTGTCCAGCCACGGTGGGCTCACGTACGGCGGCGTCGTGACCGACTCTGCCATGACCGTAGACCGCATGTTGGAAATATTCTCCACGCTGGGCACTGTGCTACTGCGTCTGGGTGTCGAGCGCGTGACGTACAAGCCAGTGCCGCACATCTACCATCGCATTCCCGCTGAAGAGGATCTATATGCGTTGTTTCGCTGCAGCGGGCGGCTCGTGAGGCGTGACGCGTCTTGCTCGCTCGTGCCGGGTGCCGCGGCGCCACTGAGCAAAGGAAGAAAGTGGGCCATCACGCGCTCCAAGCGGGCTGGACTCGAGGTCCGCCGGTCGTGGGATTTCTCCAGCTTCATGGCCATGGAGACGGAACTGCTAAAGCAGAGATATGGCGTTGCGCCGGTCCACACGACCGCCGAGATCGAAACCCTGGCAGGGCGCTTCCCCGACAACATCCAGCTGTTTGCCGCCTACGACGGCGAGCGCATGCTGGCCGGCGTATTGGTCTACGAATCAGATCAAGTCGCACACGCTCAATACATTGCGAGCACCGAGGAGGGTCGGGAACGGTTCGCGCTGGACGCAACGTTACACTATCTTCTCGCCGAGCAGTATGCAGACAAACCCTTTTTCGATTTCGGGATCTCGACTGAGAAGCGGGGCACCTACCTCAATGGCGGCCTGGCGCGTAATAAGGAGAGTTGGGGCGGTCGCACAACTGTCTACGACGAGTACGAACTGGACTTGAAGGCGACATGATGAGCATCCACGACTGTAGGCTGATTGACCTGCCACGAATTCAGGACAGAAGAGGGAATCTTACGTTCATCGAAGCCACAAGACACGTCCCCTTTGAGGTGGCTCGCGCGTTCTGGATTTACGACGTCCCGGGCGGCAGTGTCAGAGGCGGTCACGCCTATCGAACCGTCCACGAGTTCATTCTCGCGCTATCGGGCAGCTTCGAGGTCTTCCTCGACGATGGTACGCATCGGGTATGTCATAGCCTGAGTCGCTCCTACCATGCACTGCTTGTGCCCAATTTGATTTGGCGGCAAATGGCGAACTTCTCCACTAACGCGGTGGCGCTAGTGCTCGCGTCTGGCCCCTATGCGCCCGAGGACTACGTGGTCCATTACGATGATTTTCTCAAACTCCGGAGCGCGCCATGAGTCGGCTGGACGAATGCAGGCTGATGGATCTCGCCAAGATCGAACGCCCGCAGGGGAATCTTTCGCCCTTGTACGGAGGTATCCACGTTCCGTTCGACATTCGGCGCGTCTATTTCTTGTACGACGTTCCGGGCGGAGCTGAACGGGGTGGTCATGCGCACCGTGACCTTGAGCAGTTCATCGTTGCTGCCTGTGGCTCATTCACCGTGAGACTCGACGACGGACATGGCAAAAAGCAAATTGCGCTAAACCGCTCCTACTACGGCTTGTACGTCCCGCGGTTCATCTGGCGAGAATTGGCCGATTTTTGCACCGGGGCTGTTTGCTTGGTTTTCGCGTCGCTTCACTATGACGAGCGCGATTACATTCGCGACTATGAGGAGTATCTCACTAGCGTTCGAACCGAAACTCCTGCTGCGGATTCGGGGTGAGACCCGGCCGGTTGCGACCGCCGCCGC
>CAWEUH010000039.1:0-184184 GCA_963811985.1 uncultured delta proteobacterium | reverse complement strand
TAGCGATGTCCGCGCGCCCGGCTGGGCTTGAGCGAAATCCTCGACCCCCTTGGTCGGCGCGTTCGAGAACTTCCTGCTTCAAGCCGTGAACGGCGGGATAATCGACTAGGCGTCCGGTGTTCGGCGCGTTGAAGAAATCTCCATCGCGAACGATGTCGAGATAGATCGGGTCGAGAAATAGACGGTCCGACGGATAATAGGGGCTGGCGCGCTCGCGATCCTGGGCGAACAGCGCGTGCAGCGGGTTGATGGCGACCATCGCCGCGCCGTGCTGGGCCGCGAGCACGCCGAGTTGCGAGAGAGTCGTGAAATCGCCGACGCCCTGGTCGCCATCGCGCCAGCGAATAGAGCTGCGCCGCGAGGCCGAAGGCGCGACCGTCGATTTTCGCGGCGCGTGGCAGCGGCGCGGCGCGACGGTGAGGCGGCGATCGATCCCCTCCAGCGAGACAATGTGTCGTCCGAGCGGCAAGCGCGGAAGGCGCGCGCGCAGGCCCTCACGGACGCGGTCATCCACGCCGCGCCAGGAAATCGTCTCCAAATCGCCGGCGCGAAGATCGACGCCGCGCCACTCGCCATCTTCGAGCGCGAGTTCCAGCCTCGTCGCCGCGCGTCCGTCACGGACGGGAAGGCGCAAAAAAATGTCTTCGTCGTCGCGAAACGCCGCGCTCATCGGCAGCGCGCGGCTATCCTCGCGACGCGCCAGCAGGGCCATGCTTTCCCGCGCTTGCGACAGGCTGTTGGCGGGCAAATGCAACGCCGCGAGCAGCGCTTCGATGGTCTCGCGCGGAACCGCGTGCTCCGCGCCGTCGACGTCCCGCCAACTGGGCGCCACGCCCGCTGCTTGCGCCAGCGCGAAGACGAGTTCGGATGGCGCTTCCCTCTCCAATCGACGGCCTTGTGCCGCGGCTTGTTCGCGCAAGACGACGACCGAGCGCGCGGCGACCGCGACGCCGTTTGGAAGAAGCTTGGCCGACCCCGTCGCGACGCAAATGCTCCAATCAAAACCGTCGCGTGGCGGCGGCGGCGGCGACGGTTATGGCCCGCGCCCCTCTGTGCCAGATAATGGTTACGCGATCGGAGTCGCGCGCGCCTTCCGTCGGCGCATAGAGACAGACGAGCAGCGTCGTCGCGGAACCGTCGCGCCAATCTTCCTCGCGCATGAGCGCGCCATCGGCGCGGCGCCATTCGATGTCGGGAATAAGCGTCTCGTCGAGCGGCGCGCCCAGCAGAAAGCTGTCGCTCGTCAGCGCGGGACAGCGTTTGCGCAGCGCGATCAGCTCCCGCGTGAACGCCAGCAGTTCCTCGTCCGCCCCGCTCCAATCGAGCCAAGCGGTTTCGTTGTCTTGCGCATAGGCGTTGTTGTTGCCGGCCTGCGTCTGGCCAAGTTCCGCTCCCATCGACAGCATGGGCGTTCCGCGCGCGAGCAGCAGACTCGCCAGCAGATTGCGTTGGTCCTTGCCGCGCGCCATACGGACGGCGTCATCGTCCGTGTCGCCTTCGGCTCCATTGTTCCATGAAAAATTCTCGTTCGTCCCGTCGCGATTGTCTTCGCCATTGGCGGCGTTGCGCTTGCGCGAAAAAGACACGAGATCGCGCAATGTGAAGCCGTCATGCGCCGTGACGAAATTGATGCTTCTCGATGGGCGGCGATGCGCCTCGAAGAAATCCCGCGACCCCGCGACGCGCGTCGCCAGCTCGCCGACGCCGATGTCGTCGCCGCGCCAGAAGCGCCTGACGCAATCGCGGAAACGATCGTTCCACTCCGCGAACGGCCCCGGAAACTTGCCCAGCTGATAGCCGCCAGGGCCGATGTCCCAGGGTTCCGCGATGAGTTTCAGTTCGCGCAATACCGGGTCTTGCAGCAGCGCCGCGAGAAACGGCGCCTGCGCGTCAAAACCTTCGGTTCGGCGCGCGAGCGTTGTCGCCAGATCGAAACGAAATCCGTCCACGCCGCCAAATTCGGCCCAGGCGCGCAAGGCGTCGAGCGCGAGGCGCGCGGCCGGCGCGCGGTCCATCGCGAGAATATTGCCGCAGCCCGAGTCATTTATGTAATGGCGCGGCGCATCTGGGCGCAGCCGATAATAAGTCGCGTTGTCGAGGCCGCGCAGCGCAGAGTTGGGCCAAACTCGTCGCCTTCTCCCGTGTGGTTGAACACGACGTCGACGATGACCTCGATCCCCGCGCGATGCAGCGCCGCGACCGCTTCGCGCACCTCGTCCCAACCGCCGGGCGCGAGACGCGGATCGGGCGCCATCATCGCGATTGGGTTATAGCCCCAGTAATTGGAGAGGCCGAGTTTGGTCAGATGGCGTTCGTCGATCCACGCCGCGCAGGGCATGAGTTCGACGGCGGTGACGCCGAGCCGCGTGAGATGCGCGATCGCGGCCTCATGCGCGAGGCCCTTGAAAGTTCCGCGCGGCGCCTCCGCCACCTCCGGATGAGTCTTGGTGAAGCCCTTGACATGCAGTTCATAGAGGATCGTGTCCTCCCACGCATGTCGCGGCCGCGAGGAAGTATCGGCGCGCGAAGGGCGCGTGGCGACGCCCTTTGGCGTGAAGGGCGCGCTGTCGCTCCGATCGAAAGAGAGATCCGCCGCCGCTTCGTCCGCCTTATAGCCGAACATCGAGGGGTGCAAGGCAAAGGGCCGGTCGAGTTTTAGCGCGTAAGGGTCGACCAGCAGCTTCGACGCGTTGAAGCGAAGGCCCTTTTCGGGTTCATGGGCGCCGTGAGCGCGCAGTCCATAACGCCGCCCCTCGCTCAATCCCTCGACATGCGCATGAAACACGTCGCCGGTGCGATGGCCGAGTCTTATGCGTTCGACTTCCGCCTCGCCCGTTTCGTCGAACAGGCAGAGGTCGATCGCCCGCGCCGACGTGGAGAACACCGCGACATTGGCGCCGGTCGCCGTCAGCGTCAGGCCGAGAGGCTCGGGCGCGCCTTGCGCGATGCGCGTCATGGCGCTCCCAACGCGGCGCGAGCCGCGAGCAGGCCGCGATAAAGCTCGGCGTAGCGCCGCGCGGGATGACGCCAGGAAACGTCGGTCTTCATGCCATTGGCCTGCAACTGGCGCCATTGTTCCTTGTCGGCGAAAAGAATTCGCGCCCGACGCAATGTCGCCGCCAACTCATCGACCGTCACCGGCGAAAATAAGAAGCCCGTCGCGACGCCGGCTCGAATCGCCATTTCATTGGCGTCGATAATCGTGTCGCGCAGGCCGCCGACCCGCGCGACGACCGGCGCGGCGCCGTAACGCAAGGCGTAAAGCTGCGTGAGGCCACAGGGCTCGAAACGCGAGGGGACGAGAATGGCGTCGGCGCCTGCTTGCATCAGGTGGGCGATGTCCTCGTCGAAGCCGATCTTGACGCCGACTTCCTCGGGATTTTCGCGCGCTGCCTCCGCGAAGCTCTGTTCCAGCGGCTTGTCGCCGGCGCCGAGCAGAGCCAATTGGCAATCTGGCCCGACGACTTGGGGCAAGGCTTCGAGCAGGAGATCGAGCCCTTTCTGCCAGGACAAGCGGCTCACGACGCCGATCAAAAAGGCTTGGCTGTCCGCGCGCAGGCCAAAGCGCTGTTGGAGCGCGGTCTTGTTGTTCGCGCGATGCGACAGGAACGATCGGTCTAGCGCGCGGCGATGCGGGCGTCGCTCGCCGGATTCCAGACGCTCTCGTCAACGCCGTTGAGTATGCCAACGACATCGCCGGCCCTCGCGCGCAAAAGTCCGTCGAGGCCCATGCCGGATTCCGGGGTCATGATTTCGGCCGCGTAGCTCGGCGAGACCGTCGTGATGCGATCGGAAAATTGCAATCCCGCTTTGAGAAAACCGACGCCCCCATAAAATTCGACGCCGTCGATAGCGAAGGACTCGCGGGCAAACCGAGCGCGGGCAACATGCTCTTGGGGAATTTGCCCTGAAAGGCCAGATTGTGGATGGTCAAAATCGTCGCCGGACGCGGCTCGCCGCTGTAGCGGAGATAGGCCGCCGCGAGCGCCGCCTGCCAATCATGCGCGTGAAAGAATATCGGGACTATAGTTTGGCAGCAGCCCTTGGGCGATTCGGCTTCCGGCCCGCGCCAGCGCGGCGAATCGCAAGGCGTTGTCCGGATGGTCGACCCCGTCGCGCCCCACATAGGGCCCGCCCGTCTCGGACATAGAGATGCGGCGCGTCGAGCACGAGCAAATCCCAGTTCGCCGGCGCGCGGCGCCGAGCATTCGAGCCGGCCCGCCGAACAAATTCCTCGAATTCGTAAATGCTTCCGCGCGTCCTCCGAACGCCGCCAATACGCCGGGATAGCCGGGGATCAGCGTCCTCGTTTCGATTCCCTCCCGCCTCGAGTGCCGCGGGCAAGGCGCCCACGACATCGGCGAGGCCGCCGGTCTTGACGAGCGGCGCACATCTCGGAGGCGACCGCCAGCGTCGCCACGCGCTTCATTGCGACAGCCGGTCGATCATCGGCTGGGTGATCAGACAGACCCCCTGTCGAGCGTCTGAATCGCGCGCGCGTCGAGCGCCGGGTCCTCGCCGACGACGAGCCCGGCGGAATCCGCATGCTGCGCTCGACGACGACATTGGTGAGCCGCGCCGAGCGCCCGACATCGACATAGGGAAGTATCACCGCATTCTCGACGCTCGCATAGGAATTCACGCGCACCCAGGTGAACAGCAGCGTGCGCCGCAAGGTCGCGCCCGACACGATGCAGCCGCCCGACACCAGCGACGACAGCGCCTGCCTGCGTCGGCCGACCTGATCGTGCACGAATTTCGCGGGCGGGGTGATCTCGCCATAGGTCCAGATCGGCCAATCCCGGTCGTAAAGATCGAGTTGCGGCGTGAAATCGGTGAGGTCGATATCGGGGCCCAATAGGCGTCGAGCGTGCCGACATCGCGCCAATAGGCTTCCTGCTCGTTCGCGGAGCGCACGCAGGAGCGCGAAAAATGATGCGCGACCGCGCGTCCATGCTTGACGATATAGGGGATGATGTCCCTTCCGAAATCATGGTTGGATCGCGGATCGTCCGCGTCGCGCCGCAACTGCTCGTAAAGAAATTTCGCCTCGAATACGTAAATGCCCATGCTGCACAAGCGCTTTGTCGGGATGGCCCGGCATCGCCGGCGGATCCTTGGGCTTTTCCAAAAAGAGAGTGGATCACATTGTGCTCGTCGACGGCCATGACGCCGAAACCGGAAGCCTCGGCGCGCGCGACCTCGAGACAGCCGACAGTCACGTCGGCTCCTTGGTCGACATGCTGCTGCAGCATCGGTTCGTAATCCATCTTGTAGATATGATCGCCAGCCAGCAGCACGATGAATTTCGGATCATAGCTCTCGATGATGTCGATGTTCTGGAAGACCGCGTTGGCGGTGCCACGATACCAGTGCTCCTCGGAAACACGCTGACTGGCTGGCAAAATGTCGAAACTCTCGTTGCGCTCGGTGCGAAAAAAACTCCAGCCGCGCTGCAAATGGCGGATCAGGCTATGGGCCTTGTACGAGTTGCCACGGCGATGCGCCGGATGCCCGAGTTCAGCGCGTTTGACAGCGCGAAATCGATGATGCGCGACTTGCCGCCAAAATACACCGCCGGCTTCGCGCGTCGGTCGTATAGGGGATGGCGTTCTTCTGCCCGCCGAAAACGGCGGCCAGCAGCAGGCCGATGATTGGAGCCTGCAGCAACATGATGGCAGTGCCGCCAACGTCGCGCAATTTCGTCTTCTTGTAGCGGCTCAGCAGTAACCCGAATTGACCGGCAGTGGGCGGCTTGCGTTGCGCGATCCCCTGTTGCGGCGTGCCAACGCCGACGGCGCGCCGACCCGAGTACATCCTCTGGAATATGGTGTTTTGCTGATTGAAGAACTCGGCGTTCCACTCGCGCGCCGCTTGTTGGCGTGCAGCAAACCGCTGCGCTTGCGGGTCTTGAGCACGCATCGCCTCGAAGAGTGCGCGCTCGCGCTGGTTAAGCATGTCGAACATATCGCGCGGATTGTTGATCGTGTTTGGCTTGCTCTGTCGTTCGAGCAGCGACCCGAAGAACCGGTAACCGTCCGTCGTCGGCCCATAGTAGATGGGAATACCGCCCGGGCCCATGATCAACGCCAGGTTGAATTTCTCGTATTCGTCTTTGGCAGGTTGATGAATGGTCGTGATGATGGTCTTGCCAGTCTGGTGGGCCAGATCCGCAAGCAGCTGCACCAATGCGGTCGTGTCATCCGCCGCCAAGCCGCTGGTTGGCTCATCCAAGAAGAGGATCACGGGATCCGTGACGAGTTCCATGGCGATGTTGACGCGCTTACGCTGGCCGCCGGAAAGAATCTTCTTCTCCGGTCGCCCGATTTGAAGATGCGCCACACTCTCCAGGCCCAGCTGCGACAATGTTACCGAGACGCGCTTGTCGATTTCATCTTCCGAGTAATCAGGGGGCAATCGCATTCGCGCGCTGTAGCGAACTGCCTCCCACACGGTAAGCTCGGGATGAACGATGTCGTCTTGCGGCACGTAGCCGATGCTGCCCCGTAGCGCGTCATAGATAGCGTACAGGTCTTCGCCGTTGATGCGCACTTGGCCCGCTGTCGGCGGAGTGTACCCATTCAAAGTCAGCAGCAGTGTCGTCTTGCCCGCTCCGCTCGGCCCCATCAACGCGATGAGGTCGCCGGGCAATGCTTTGAAACTCACATGGTCGAGCAGCGTCTTCGTATCGCTTGGGTTGTCGCGGTCAGGTACCTGCATGACGAGATCCCAAGCTTCAATCTCGTAGAGCGGGCGTCCCTGCCACTGAGCTGAGTCTTCGACGACTACGGCGACTTCCGAGGCCTCGACCTGAATGACCAGAGGCATCGGGCCGACAAATACCTTTTCACCGTTGCTGATGGGGACGCGCTGGCCCGCGGCAATGCGCTGGCCGCGCACGTAGGTCCCGTTGGCGCTGCCCCGATCTTCCAAGAACAGTTGATCGTTGATTCGGTGCAATAACGCGTGCCGGCTTGAAACCTGAGCATGCGAGATCTGGATGTCGTTGTCCGGCGTACGACCTATGGTTCGAACCAAGACCTGGCCGCCGGCGCCGAACGAAAACTGACCGACAACGGTCTTGTGCTTACGCTTGGGTTCAGATTCTGCGGAGGATTCCGGCACATTCGCGGCAGGCGAAGGCGCGGCAGGTATGACGAGCCCGTGATCGGGCTGCGCTGCCGGCGCAACAGGCGAGGGCGCTGCAGGTAAAAGCCCGTGATCGGGCTGCGCTGCCGGTACCACGCTGAACTCGCGGGCCATCTCGACCAATGCAGTTACTGACAGTGGAACGGGTCCAATGACGATTGTCCCGTTGGCGTCCACTTGTGTGGGATGCTGTGGTGCCAGACGGTGGCCCGAAATCCACGTGCCGGAAGTGGACCCCATATCCACGACCGCGAGCGTGGCCGGTGTGAACCCGACATGTACCCCTGACACGTTGGGATGTTTGACGACGAGGTGCACGCGTTGCGGATCCCGACCGATAACGAGTTGACCGCCGCCCGGCCCCAGCTGCCCCCGCTGCATCAAGAGCGCTGGAATCGCCGGGTGCGTGTTGGGCACGGCTGCATTGCCGACGGCGAACTGCTTGCGGAAATCGAAGAGCGTTTCGGAGTGCGGCTGAAGTGCTGCGCCATCGACGCTACACGGACCATGCCCCAAGTCCACGAACGTTATTCTGCCCGTGCCGTCGTTCGTCAAGCGGGCATGCTCAGGTGCTACCGAAGCGCCGCCCAGGCGAATCTCGCAATGGGCAGCCGAACCAATCAAGAGCGACTGCTTCCCAAGAACTGCCATCATGATACTTGCTCGTAACAGACGGCGCGCCCGAGGGGAACCCTTAACGAGGCATTGGGCGACCAATCGGCGATCTTAGGGCCCCGCGACCGACCCGACAATTTCAGCGCACGACAGCCCAAATGACTAAACCCAGCAGCACGAGGCCGCTCAGGATGGCTGCGACAAGTACCCAGCGGGCTCCGGAGCGAGGCGCGGGCTGACCATGCAGGCTGCGCGTGACCCAGTGTTGTTGCGACGGCGTGACCGCTGGAACAGGGTTCGGTGATGCGGGTGCGCGGTTCGAGTGCACGGCGAGCGGCTGGGTCTCCGTTGCGGGATTGCGCGCGAGCGCCGGTTCAACGATAGTCGGCGCAATTACTTTGCGCGAGGGTTCGTCTAGGGCCATCGTTGCTTGGACAGGGGATGAAGCAACCGTGGGCGGCAGCGCCATCGCGCTGGTGTACGTGCCGTCGTTCGCCATGGGTTCGCGTGCAACTGCCGTGTCAGTGCCCAATTGCTCGATTCGAGCCACAATGACACTGATGTTGTCGTGGCCACCGCGCTTCTTCGCGAGCTCGATCAGGTCGGAACAGGCGGACTTCAAGTCGTTCGATTTCGGCATCGACAGGATCTGGACCAGTTCATCGTCAGTAGTCAGATCCGTGAGGCCGTCAGAGCAGAGGAGAAACAAGTCGCCGGCGGACAGATTGGCGATTTCCCGAACATCCACCGCCACCTGGGCGGTCATTCCCAACGCCCGGGTAATTCGATGCGCGTCCGGATGATTGACAGCGTCTTGGGGTGACATGACGCCCGCCATGACGAGGTCGTTGACCAACGAGTGGTCGTTGGTCAGGCGCTCGAGTTTTCCCCGGCTTAGTCGGTACGCGCGCGAGTCTCCCACGTGGGCGACGACGGCTGCGCCGCGTCCGCACAACAGAGCGACGCAGGTGCTCCCGGGTCGGTATTCCTCGTCCTCGGTTGTGGCCAGTGCGTGAACGGCACGGCCCGCGGTCTCGATGATCGTTCGCAGAAAGCGCGCGCAGGCCCCATCGGCAGGGGCGGTCTCGAAAAGGCTCTGCAGCACTTGTACAGCCGTCGTACTCGCAACGCGACCCCCGTCATGACCGCCCATGCCGTCGCACACGGCCAGCAATGTGCCGCATGCGGCGCGACAAGTCAGGTGCGCGTCCTCGTTGACGGCCTTGGCGGGGTCGCAACCTGCGTCGGTCTGTGCCGCGAACGTCAACAGAGTCAATTCGCTCGGCGACACGCGAGGTTACTCCAAGTGAACATTCATCTCGATGGGACCAAATCGCAGCTGAGATCCATTCGAAACCAGTGTCCACTGGCCGGCTACGATGCGCGTGCCGTTGAGCGTCGTACCGTTGTTGCTATTCTCGTCTCGCACAAAGAACTGACCGTTGTCCAATTTCACGGACGCGTGCAATGAGCTCACGCGCGGCTCTGCCAGAATGATTTCGCAGCGTGACGCGTCTCGTCCGACGCGCGATTCAGTACCGGCGACCACCGTAAATGTTCCAGCCGCTCCCTGTAGCGTGGCGCGCTGCGCGACGCTCACTGCGCCCGCACCCTGAGCCGCGCCACCCGGGCCATACATGAATTCTGGACTTGCAGCAGGCGCCGGAGCTTGTGCGTACGGGCTCGCAACGACTGGCTGAGGCGCGGCGGGCGCCGGAGCCTGTGCGTATGGGTGCGCGACGACTGGCTGAGGCCCTGCGGGCGCATAGCCTGCAACGAGGGGGGCCGGAGTCTTGGCCGGCGGTTTCCTCGACGAACCTCTAAGCACCACAATCAGGAGCAACGCGATGACGATGACGCCCAGCGTACCGACCAGAACCCATGTAATAGGAAATGGACGATTCGCACCTTTCAGTTGAATGACGCTATCGGCGGTGACGCCGCTCGTCCGATGGGCCTTGTTGTCGTAAATCACCACCTGCACCACCGATTGACTGCCCGAGCCGTGCACCAACTTGTCTTGGTCTGGCGCCTCGAATTCGACGTAGGTGTCGGTCGCTTCCACGGCGCGCCCTTTCATTCCCATCTCGATGAGTTGTTGCTGCGTCTGTTTGGCTTTATCGATGTTTGCACCGGCTAGCGCAGTCGGCAACGGTTGCCCCTCCGGTATGAAGTAGCATTCAGCGCGTTGCGTATCGCCTGCCCAACAGAAGTTGCCATACACTTTGAAACGACCGCCTGGGTAAACGCCGCCCTGCCGTTGAGCGCTGTCTTGCGTGTACTGTACGTTGATGTCCAGCGGCCACGTCGTCGGGTCAATTCCAACGGGCACGTCTTTGAATGACGAGTCTCCGAGAATCGGCGGCTTTACGTCCTTGAACACCAACTGAAATGTCTGAGTGACGGAGGCGGCAATGCACGACACGCGCCACTTGACGACGTACATCTTGGAGAACCGCGTGCGCACCGCGTCAACGATCGTGGCGGCGTGGTCCCCCTGGCCTTCTTGGTTTACCGTGAAGAAGCCGCCAATCTGAGGATTGGCGAGGTTTTGCATGAAATCCAACGAGTTGTTGAAGTACTCGTCGATGGTGTGCGGCGGGAAAAACACGCTAATCACAGGGACCGGCGCTTTGGGCAGCGCCGTGTTGTCTTCGGGAAAACGTCCCCCGGTCATGTATTGCTGCAGCTGCAGCGCTCCCGGTCCGGTTGTCAATGCGTCGGCGCCGCCGAAGCCATTGGACAGCACGACCATGGCTTGGTGAAGCGGCACCTGGATATTTTGCTGGTCAACGTTGCCCAGGGACTTGAACGCATCGGTCGCTGCTGTGCGAATAATCGTGAAAAGACCTCGGTTGCGCCCGCCCGCGGGGTAGGTCGAGCCCACGGCTTGGATGAAGCTGGTCGCCTTGGCCTTCTGAGCTGCTGGCAGCCAACGCGAGTCAGCCGTCACCATGCGGTCGTTGATGAACATGACGTTCACGATGTCGCTTGGCCCCATGCTAGCGACAAAGCGCAGCGCAACTTCGCGCGCATTCCTAAACGCGCTCCCCATCCGCGAGTCGGCGTCGACGATAATGAGCCATGCGGTGCCGACGCCAGGCTGCTGTTGCGATTCACCCCAGCGGCTATGACTCACGTACGAGGCCAAGGTGTCGCCGCTATCGATATGCACCGTGAACACGGCATTTTGCGCAGGGAACGGGAACGGCGTGTAGAGCGCGTAAGGCTTTTCGAGCGCCTCACTGAGGCACGTCAATTCACCGTTCCCGCGCAGGGTTCCGCAGTGCATCGTTGCGTCGCTCAGCCGCTTGTTCTCCACGACTTCGATGACGGTTGTTAGGATGGGCGAACCGTTGTCCTGCGCGGCACGCGGATCGATTCGCAGGATGTGCGCCTCGGGAGATGCGTGTGCATTGGGAGCACCCATGAGCCAGAGGCAGACAACGAATAGCCATTTTACAAAGCCAGATCCCTTGGACGAGTAATGTAATTGGTTGACTGACATGTCGAATTGGCTCCCAATATTGGACTGTTAGACTACCAGCACCACGCAAACGGTGAAACCGCCGAACCGTATACGGTCGCCATGAGCGACCATTTGGGCTTGCCCGGGCGGCAAGCGTTGATCATTGATGAACGTTCCGTTGGTGCTGCCCAAATCCTGCACGCTCACTCGACTGGGTTGTGCCGAAGTCAATAGTTGGGCGTGGCGCGCCGAGGTGGCTCCATGATCGATTGCGATATCTAGACCATCGGCGGTTTGCGACCGACCGACAATCAGACGCCCCTGGTGCAAAGGCCAGAAACGTCCAAGCTCACTGCCCTCAAAGCTCACGAGGAACCCCATCAAGATCGCTGCCATGCCGCGTGGGGGCTCCGTCTGCCCGACGGGTGGAGTCATGGCCCGTATCGGCGCAGAAGGGCCATTTACGTAAGCGTTGTTCAATGGCGCAGCGAGGGCCTGTTCTTGGGGTAGAAGAGCGGCAGCGGGATCCGCGACGTGCACGGGCCGTCTCTGAACTAAATTCCATTCAGCGTCGGCCTGAGGCGGGACTGCGACAGGCATCGCTGGTTGACCCAATCCTGCGCCTGGCGCTGGCCACAATCCCAGGTTCGGTGCGAACCCCGCCGCGGGTGTTGCACGATGCATGAGCTGCGGTAGAAGCGAAAATCCGCAGGCCGCACAGAAACGACTATCCCTGTCGTTACGGCATCCGCACCGAGTGCACTCGACCATTGAAGCCTCCGAAAGGGCGTGTCGGCTTGCTAGCCGCCAGCGACCCGCGCCGAAGCATACAGCGATCTCGCCTTGCAGCGAAAGCCAGGCTGGTTGGATCAGCGATCTTTCTCGTCGCGCACGCGAGCGGCTTTTCCGGCTAGATTTCGTAGGTAGAACAAGCGACCGCGCCGAACGACCCCGCGGGAGACGACTTCGACCCTGTCGATTCGGGGGGAATGTTGCATGAAAATGCGCTCGACCCCCACATTGAAGCTGACTTTGCGGACGGTAAATGTGCTCCGCACGCCGGCTCGATGGCGCTTGAGGACTACACCTTTGAACACCTGAACCCGCAGCTTGTCACCTTCAACGATCTTGTAGTGCACCGCGACCGTGTCTCCGACGCGAAATTCGGGCAGATCAGTGCGCAGCGAGGCGCTGTCCAATTCGGTAATCTTGCGGAGGCTCATTGACATGGGGCTACCGGCTTTCTAAAGGGGGGCAAAAGTGTGCACGGTCCAAAACGATCGTCAACGTCAATCCGTAGTTCATGATGGAATTCGACGACGCATAGGCCGTAGTGGACGGCTGGCCAAACCGACGTCCCGCCCGATGAAAAATGGGCCCGTGCCAGCCATGGGCCTACCCGGACCTGCTTGGGCCGCTTGACCCGACGATTGCAGCGAGCTATCCCGCGTGGCCCCGGCGATTCCAACGGCGTTGCCGGTGCACCGAGAAAGACAGGAGTCCGACAATGAACCAGCACCCCGGTGTCATTGGCCGAAAACTTGGCATGACGCAGATCTTTACGACGGACGGCACGGTGGTGCCGTGCACAGTCATCGAGGCAGGTTCGTTCGTGGTGGGCAAACGGACACAGGCCAAAGATGGCTACGACGCGCTTATACTGGGTTTTGGCGACAAGCGAGAGAAGTGCACGACCAAGGCACTGCTCGGCCAATTCAAGAAAGCCAATCTGCCGCCCAAGCGCTCGATCAAAGAGTTCCGCTGCGGCGCCGAATTCATCGCGAAGTTCGAGGTGGGTCAAGAAGTCAAGATTGAGGACGTGTTTCAAGAGGGGCAATTCGTGGATGTCCAAGGCACCAGCCACGGCCGTGGTTTCACGGGCGTCATGCGGCGGCACAACTTCAGCGGCGGGGTTAGAACGCACGGCACGCATGAATACAAGCGTCACGGCGGTGCCATTGGTACGAACATGACTCCTGGTCGCACGCTGCCGGGCAAGGGCATGCCGGGTCAGAGCGGCAACGCCAACGTGACCGTCCTAACGCAGCCTGTCGTCAAGCTCGTGTCAGATGAGCGTTTGATATTGGTGCGCGGCGGCGTGCCCGGTTCGAGAAACGGCGTCGTGATAGTGCGCGGCGCGACGAAGCGGTCCGGCGGCAAAAAAGCAAAGTAGTTTCCGTGTGCGGTTGAGGGTCGGCGGTGGCGTTCGAATCCATTCGCGTCATCTGGCCAAGCGAAGGGGTTCTGTTTGTTGATGATGATTTGCTCGTCATTGACAAGCCGAGGGGCATCCCGGTGCACGGCGGACATGGCGATCTTGACGATGTCGTCACGCGTCTTCGCCGTTGGCTGCAAGAGCGCAAGGAATCGGACTATTTGGCCGTTCATCAACGCTTGGACAAGGACGCCTCCGGCGTGCTGCTCTTCGTGCGAAACGCGGCGTTAAATCCCTTGCTGGCCGAGGCATTTCGCAGCCATTCGATTCTTCGTCGCTATGTCGCTGTCGTGCGCGATGCCGGCCTACCTGAACAGCAGACGATGACGGACCGAATACTGCCCGCAACCAAGGGCCTGAGTCAGGTCGTACGCGTCGGCGGGGTGCTGGCGCAATCCGAGTGTCGTATTATTGCTCGGCACGCAGGGATAGCGCTTGTGGAACTTAGTCCGCGAACGGGCCGCCGGCACCAGTTAAGATTACAGCTGGCCCATCGCGATGCCGCCATCGTGGGCGACGAACAATACGGCGGACTGCCGGGGCCGCGACTCATGCTGCACGCGACAGAACTGGAGATCCCCGTCATCCATCGTCGATTCACGTCGAATTGGCCGCCTGAATTCGCGGCTTGGAAGGACCTGCGAGGGCTCGGTACGAAGGAGCGACTACTCCGATCCCTCGACGAGTCAGCGCGACGCCGGTCGCATTGGTTCTTCGACACCTCGAACGTATTCAGACTCGTCAATGACGCGGGCGACGGCTTACGCGGGGTAAGGGTCGATCGATATGCCGACTGGGCCGTGATTGAACTGGCGGGACTTGAGGCGATTGACCGGCGCGACGAGTTGGTAAAAGGCGTGCATCGTTGGGGATGTCGCGGCGTGTACGTGAAGATTCGACCGCGCGCCGAACCGGCACTCCAGCAAACCAATTACTTGCCGTACGCTAGCGACGTTGCGCCGAAAAGCTCGTTGAACGCGTATCAAGTTTTCACGGCGCCGCGGTTGGGGGAGGGGCCTCGAATCCCCACGCAATCCAGGGAATCCCGGACGAGCGTCAATGGGCGGGACGTCGAAGTCGGTGAGCCGGCGCCGGACCTGCTCACGGTGCGCGAAGACGCCCTCGCGTTCGAGGTGTCGCTTAGCGACCGGTTCGACACGGGCCTCGACGTTGACCAGCGCGAGAACCGCCAACGAATCCGCCACGCTGCTTGCGGCAAACGGGTCCTGAATCTATTCAGTCACACCTGCGCCTTCAGCGTTGCGGCGGCCGCGGGCGGCGCCCAATCGACGACGAGCGTCGATTGGGCGCGTCGTGCGTTGAATCGTGGTTACCGAAACTTCGTGCTTAACGGAATCGAACCCTCCGCGCATCATCGCCTTCTGCGTGCGGACGTCATTCAATTCGCCAGGCGCGCCGCGGCCCGACGCGAACAATTCGATTTGGTCATTCTCGCCCCGCCAAGCTTTGCCGCGATTGGAAAAGGAAGAGCCTTTCGATTGGAACGCGAGTGGGACGCGCTCATTGATTTGGCAATCAGTCTACTTACCAACGGGGGCCAATGTCTGCTGGTGAGCCATGAAGCGCCCGAACGAGCGCGTCTATTGCGTCCGAGAGCCCTGGCGGCGATAGAACGGTCGGGTTCACCCATCGGCAGTCTGCGCGACTTGCCGTCTAGCTCGGATTGCCCGGCCCATCGCGGTGAACCATTTCCGAGCCGCAGCGTATGGCTGTCGCTCGCTTAGCACTACTGCCCCAGATCGTACCCGCGCAACGTGAAAAGTGGGACAGCAGTGTTAGCGACCGTAACGTACGAAACTCATCGATCTTGAGACGACGGCTGATGTACCTTCAGTTCGAAGACGGAGCGCCTGATCCGTGAAGCACAAAAATCCATATGTAGGCGACAGCCGAACGAGATTGGCCAAAGCGAAGGGATTTCCTGCGCGCAGCGTCTTCAAGTTGGAGGAGATCGACGCGCGCTGCACGATATTGCGCGCCTCAATGCGCGTGCTGGACCTCGGCGCTGCGCCGGGTTCATGGACACTGTACGCGGCCAATCGAGTCGGCAGTCGAGGTCTTGTTGTGGCGGTTGACCTCAAATCAATCGGTCTCACATTGCCGCCGAACGCAATTGCCTTTCAAGGTGACGCATTAAGCCAATCAGAGGCACCCTGGACCGCGTTGGCTCCTTTCGACGTTGTGATGAGCGACATGGCACCGAGTACGTCTGGATCGAAGATTCGGGATCAAACGATTAGCTTCGAGTTGTTCAACTGCGCGCTTGCCAGCGCGAGCCGACTTGGCAGCAAGGGTTCCCATTTCGTGGCCAAGTTGTTTATGAGCGATGACTTTCAAGCAGCAAGGTCGGCTGCTGGCAAGGCGTACCAGACCGTTCGCGTTCTGCGCCCCGAAGGAACGCGGCAGAATAGCTCGGAAGTCTACATCGTCGGCAAACATAGGCGTTCGTGATCAAACGCGAGGGGAGACGCGGTCAGGAATATCCAGAACGTGTCGCAAGAAGAAGCGAATTTGTTTGATCAGCCGACCGATAATGGCTCGCGGGTGGGCAATTTTGGAGGGCGTATGGCGGGGTAAGTCGACTACCAGGCAACTTGGCGTCATACGTGTGCGCTTCCACTTGACGTCGGGGGCATGAACGCGTTTACGTCTCGACGACGGGGAATTGTGCCCGTCAGGCGCTGAGCGCCAGGGAGCTACGATGCAGACATACAAAAAGCCATCGAAGACAGGCTTGGTCCTGAGCGGTGCAGCCCTAGTGGCGGCCGCAGCTGGCCTCGCAGGGTGCGGAGGAGGCCAGATCGCATTCTCAGGGAAGAATGCCCTTACAATTGTTGGTGAGCCACCGCCGCCGCCACCGCCGCCACCGCCGCCGCCAAAGGTTGAGCCTCCGAAACCGCCGGCGCGGGTGGAAGTGCGAGACAACTCCATTGAGATACACGAGAAGATCCAATTCGAAGTGAACAAGGCAGTCATCAAGCCCGAGTCCTTCGGGTTGCTGGATGAGATCGTGAAAGTCATCCAGGAGAACGCCTACATCAAGAAGATTCAAATCGAAGGTCATGCGAGTGCCGAGGGTGATGCCAAGCACAACATGAAGCTCTCGGATGAACGATTAAAGTCTGTCCGCAAGTACCTCGTCGATCATGGCGTAAACGCCGACCGGCTCATCGCGAAGGGGTTCGGCATTACTCGGCCGTTGGCCTCGAACGACACGGAGGAAGGCCGAGAAATGAACCGCCGCGTCGAGTTCAACATTCTCGAGCAGGATGTGACCAAGCGCAAGGTCGAGATCGATCCGGCCACGGGCAAAGAAAAGGTCATCGAAGAAACGAAGACAACCGTGTCAAAGCCGGAAGCGGCCGACGCGGACGTACCCAAGCCAGATGTCAAGAAGGACATGAAGGCAGAGGGCAAGGACAGCAAGGCAACGAAAGCCGCACCGAAAGCGGGAGCGGCTTCCTCAACTGGGAACGCAAAGTGAGCGCGTCGTTGCGAGACGACAATGAAGTTTGAACGCAAGGAGACATGAACATGCGAAAGTCCCCGATTCATCTCGCCCTGCTCGCGCTTGCCGTAGGTGCGGTAGGTTGCTCAGTTGCAGCGCGCGATGCCACAATGTATGCACAAGACACTCAGAAGGTGCTTGAGACACGCAATGCCGCAATCAAGACCTGTTATGACCAGGCGTTGAAGACCGACGCAAAGGTCGCAGGGTCTGTTACGGTCAAGTTCACGGTCAAGACTGAAACCGGGGAGCTTGCGGACATCAAGGTTGACGCAGCCGGCACCACGGCACCCGACGCGCTGAGCCAGTGCGTCGTGACGTCGATTCAAGGTCTGAAGCTGGCGCCGCCGGACGACCAGGAAGGCTTGGCTACCTTTACCTGGAATTTCCAGGTTGGTGCGCCGGGCATAGCCGGTGCTCCAGCCCCGGCGCTTGCGCCGGCCGCCGCAGCTCCCGCAGCGGGCGCCGGCGTGAAAGCCTCGGCTTCGTTCGGCATCAAGTAAGGTCGTTAGGCTGACATCGCATCCCCCTCGGTTCCTAGCGTTCCGAGGGGGAATGGCTGTCTTACGGTTTGAGCGGGCGGTCTAGGCTTGCGATCTTCACGCATAAGGCGACAACCTGCATTGCCAGCTCCACTTGTTGTAGCGGCGGCAGTGTTGGAGCGATGCGAATGTTGCGATCGTCGGGATCTTTACCATAGGGGAACGTTGCGCCTGCCGACGTCAACTTGACACCGGCTTCGTCGGCCAACTTGACGACGCGCGCGGCGCACTCTTTCTCAGTGTCTAGGCTGATGAAATAACCCCCGCGCGGCTCGGTCCAGCGCGCAATTCCAAGCCCGCCCAATTCCTTGGCGAAGACCGCCTGTACCGCTTGAAACTTCGGGCGAATCACCGCCGCGTGCTTTTGCATGTGCGCCTTGATGCCCGCTAAATTCTTGAACAACCGCACGTGCCTGAGCTGACTCATTTTGTCCGGGCCGATCGTCTGAAATGAGAGATGCTTCTTCGCGTCGGCCACGTTGGTCGCACTGGACGCCATGGCGGCAATGCCCGCACCAGCCCATGATATCTTCGATGTTGAACCGAACACCAACGGTCGATTCTCGTGACCAAACCGGCTGCACGAATCGAGAATATTCAGCAAGGGGTCCGATGTTTCGTAGAGATCATGAACGACGTAGGCGTTGTCCCAAAAGATCCGAAAGTCCGGAGCGGCCGTCGGCATCTTCGACAGTCGTTCGACGATAGCGTCGCTGTAGGTGATGCCCGTTGGGTTCGAGTACTTGGGCACGCACCAGATCCCTTTGATTGAGGCGTCGCCCGCAACGAGTGCCTCTATCGCGTTGATGTCGGGGCCCTCATCGCTCATGCCGATGTTAATCATCTCGATCCCGTGGTGTTGACAGACGGCGAAGTGACGATCGTAGCCAGGTACCGGGCAAAGGAATTTCGGCTTCTGTGATTGCCAGGGAGCGCCGCCGCCGGGCACACCGTGCAGCAGCGCCCTGACCACGGTGTCGTGCATAATCTGCAGACTCGAATTGCCGCCAACCACCACGTTGCCGGCGGGGGCCGACAGCAGTTCCCCAAAGATTGCCTTCATTTCTGGCAGGCCGTCGAGGCCCCCGTAATTGCGCGCGTCAGTGCCATCCGCGGCGAGATGATCACCGACAGCGAGTATGACGCTAAGCTCGCTCGCCAGGTCTAATTGAGCCGTTGCTGGCTTGCCTCGCGTCATGTCAAGCTTCAGATTGCGCCCTTTGTATGCCTCGTACTCCAAAGTCAATTGCGTTCGAAGACTGCTCAGATCACTTTGCGACAAGGTGCGTAGCTCGACCATGCCTGAAGTCGTACAGCATTTAGGCGTCGGTTCCAACCGGGGAAGTCCGAATAGATGGGGTTCGAGTGCTGTTACCTGACTACGTTGGACGCGAGCGACCTGTGGGCACAACCACCCCCCCGAGAAAAACCCCAGTCGATCCCCTAGCAAGGCGGTTGCGAGCTGCGGCGGCCCGCGTTTACAGCCAAACGTCGCGAACTTGTTTGCGAATCTTGCCGATTGCCTGTTCCTGAAGCTGCCGGATTCGTTCGCGCGACAGATTGTACTTATCGCCAATTTCCTTGAGCGTGAGTTCGTCTTCGTTGTCGAGCCCGAAACGCCACCGGATGATGCGCGATTCGATGGGCGTCAACGTACCCAGCAACCGTTGCACCTCTTCTGCCCATTTCTGGTTGGCAAGGCAATCGAATGGCGAAAGCGAATTCTCTTCAACAAGAAAATCGATGAAGCGGCGGCCATCCTCGTCCCCGACTGGGCGATCGAGAGAAAACGGCGTATCGGCATACAAGTCACGAACCTTGTCTAGCTTCTCCTTTGGCACACCGGTTTCTTTTTCCAGCTCGTCCAAGGTCGGTTCGCGCCCGGTTCTGGCAATAATAGTCTGCGTTGCCCTTGATACACGATTGTACGTGTCGAGCATATGAACTGGAATGCGAACGGCACGGCCCTTGTCAGCGAGCGCCCGGCTAATCGCGTGGCGAATCCACCAAGACGCATAGGTCGAGAAGCGGTAACCGCGCGTGTGGTCGAAACGCTCGACAGCTTTCATTAGCCCAATATTGCCTTCCTGAATAAGGTCAATCAGTGGCAAACGTCCGCGATTGTAGCGACGGGCGATACTCACCACGAGGCGCAGATTGGCCTTGACGAACCTGTTCTTGGCTTCTCGCTGCCGAAAATCCGTCCTCTTCGCCCGGTCGACATACCGCTTGTAGGCGGACGTTTCGGCTACCGCGGGCCTGTCGTCGTTTCCGGAAGTAGGCTGCACGACATCTTTGGCTACCGCTAGCGCGTTCGTCATCCAGATTCGGTCAGAATCCGGAAGGCGCACGCAACGGGACAGCTCAATCGATAGTTCATTCCACTGCCTCTGCTGTTCGGCGTTGAGCTTTGAGCGCTGCTTTCGATAGATGCGGATCAGCTTGCGCAGCTCTTCGAGCTGAGGCACCTCGGGCCGATCAGCCTCGCTGGCTTCCGCAATGTCCTGCTCCAACCGGTCAAGGATGGGTTCCGCGACTGGAACGTATGAAAGCAATGCGACCCAATGCTCGATTTCCGCTTCCTCGACTGCCTGGGCGCATTCAAGCTCTTCATCGGGCCCCATCACCTGATGGGTTGCCATGTCCCGGAAGTAGCGAGACAGCATGGAGTCCGTCGTGCCGTCGAGGGGCCCTAGATCGCGCGGCTCGAAGCTCTCGCTCGTAAAAGCGTCAAGGCTGGCATCCGCTTGACGTAGCTCCGCCGGCGTCGGACCCTCAGTTCGGGTATCCGGCTTGCCCGACTCTGGCCCGACGCTAGGAGGCGCGCTGAAGTCAGGCGGGCTGTTGAACGATTCCCCGGGTGGCGTGATCTTTTCCTGCATGGCTTGAATTTGATTGGGTAGTCAGATTAGTCTGGTTATTTGCCTACTTGAGGAACTCGCCGAGTTTCGTTTACGTCACATTTTGGTTGCCGATACGCTGAATTAGTTAACTCTCATAGCGAAGATTGGGCCATGTGTATTCAATATTTGGCTGGCAGGTGAATTCGGCAACTGTCGGCCGATGATGCAATTCGCATACCCTCCAACGTGGAAAGAATTTCAACCAAAGAAGTGCGTGGTGACCACGATTCCGGTTGCACCGAGGCAACTGAGGTTGCATACCTGAAAGGCAGTGTTGTTTACTAGAGCGTTCGGCTCGGCGGTTGGCATTGCAAAGAGTGAAGTACGTTTTGGGGTGTGGATGTAGGCGAAAACGGCAGCGCTCTCTCTACTACAAACGCTTTCTTTGCGGAAGAGTTTCCCCTTGACCGCAACAAAAAAGTCGCTAAAGCGAGTGTCTTTTTCTGTTTAGTGAAGAGGCCGACTGTCTGGCTTGTTGCGTAGCGTAGTTCCAGCCTCAGGAATTTGGGCAATTACTCCGCAGCCATCTCTCTTGGACCTTGGAGCGGCATTTGTCAACTGGGGTCCGAATTCCAACCCCTGGCTTCCTAGATTGATTCCCGCAATTGGACGAACCGATCCCAGGGAAAGCAACAGCCGTTGTGTCAGTTTCTGGGTGACCGCTGTTGGCAGACCCTGATCCGCTTGTCATGCAACGGGGCGCGGTTTGCAATGGTTTGGCCAGAAGCGCCGCACCGCGTTGCCGGGGTTGGGGCCGGCCCTGATCAAACGCAATTCCGTCAAAACTGCGCGAGGAACCGGGGATCATTTTCGAACAGCAGCCGAATGTCGGGAATTCCGTAGCGTAGGATTGCGACTCGCTCCACGCCCAGTCCGAAGGCAAAGCCGGTAAAGCGCTCGGCGTCGATGCCACAATGTTCGAGCACGCTTGGGTGAACCATGCCGCACCCGAGAATCTCCAGCCAACCGGTGCCTTTGCAGATACGACAATTGGCCCGCATCTTGGTGTCTTCGTCGCAAAAGACGCAGGCTACGTCGAGTTCGGCACCGGGTTCGACGAACGGGAAATAGCTGGGGCGGAATCGGACTTCACGCTCGCCGTAAAGCCGATGAATGAACTGCGTGAGCACGCCCTTGAGCTCGGCAAAACTCACGTGCTCGTTGACCAAGAACCCCTCGATTTGATGAAACATCGGCGAGTGGGTCACGTCGTCGTCGCGGCGATACACCGCGCCGCCGCTAACGATCGCCAGTGGCGGCGCATACCGGCTCATTTCACGGACTTGCACCGGGCTCGTCTGCGTGCGAAGAAGTACCCGAGCGTCGGGAGAGCCGCCGAGCACGCGCACCCAGAACGTGTCTTGAAGATCGATCGCCGGATGATCGGGCGGAAATGCGAGCTTCGTGAAGTTGTTGGACTCCAATTCGACTTCGGGCCCCCACGCAACCTCGAAGCCGAGCGAACGAAAGATGTCGAGAATTTCATCGCGTACGAGGCTGATCGGGTGGCGATGGCCACGAGGCACTGGCGAGCGGCCAGGTAGGCTCAAGTCGAACGGCGTGGCCTTGAGGTCCGCTTCGCGCAGTGCGCGGCGCATTTCCAACAGGCGCGCCTCAAAGGCGGTCTCGACGTCGGCGCGCACGGCGTTGACCCTTTCTCCCATCTCGCGCTTGCGGTCCGCTGGCACAGCGGGCATCGCCCGCAGCACGCGCGTCAGCGCGCCCTTCTTGCCGAGGATGTCGGCGCGCACATTTCTAAGGTCGTGTTCGGTTTGTGCAGCTGCGAACCGCTGCCGGTACTCGTCGCCAACCGCGAGCAGGCCGGCTTCAATTTCCTGGATGGGGTCGGAGCTCATGACGGCTTTGCTGGTTTTTCTATCACGGCACGTTTCCGTGCCGTCACGACAAAAAGAACGAGAACGGAATGTCCTATGAAACCGCCAAGACCGCCAAGGGTTTGTGCTCCACGAGCATGCGGAAAGATCGCACGCCCCACGACTCAGGAGCGGACGAGTTCTGCGAGTTGCTTGAAGGCCGCCGGATCGCGCACGGCCATGTCCGCCAGGACTTTCCGATCGAGTTCCATGCCCTTGGCTGTCAGTGCGCCCATGAACTTCGAATAGCTAAGGCCGTGCTCGCGGCAGGCTGCGTTGATGCGCGTGATCCACAGCTGACGGAAATCGCGCTTGCGCAGTTTGCGGCCGACATAGGCGTACTGCCAGGACTTCCACAGTGCGTGCATGGCCTGGCGAATGTGATTCTTGCGGCCGCCCCAGAACCCTTCGACCTGGGAGATAACTCGCTTGTGACGACGGCGGGGCTGGGGGCCTCTCTTGACGCGCGGCATGACGACAGACTCCTGAGAAAAGCACTACGAACCGTAGGGCAACATGAGCTTGACCCGCTTTTCCATGGCGGGAGCGACCAAGGCAGCGTCACGCAGACGGCGACGGCGCTTGCGACTCTTGCCGATGAACATATGCTGAGCACCACACTTTGCGCGACGAACGCGGCCGGTGCCCGTGATCTTGAAGCGCTTGCAGGCAGCGCGATTGCTTTTCATCTTCGGCATGACAGGCTCTCGAACTCAAGCGGTGGAAGGCGGGAATAGCATTTTCTGGGCTCGCTATTGCCGCCGGGAGGCCAGCTTTTGACAGAAGTAAGCGGGCTCGTCAAGGTTGGTCCGCGGTTCAAGGGCGAATTGTACTGTCGCGGACCTCGAAGGAAAACGACTCGAAGGCCGAACTCGATTTGGGCGCTGCTGGGGGTCCACTATGCTAGAGGCCTCGCGCGCGCGCACAGCTGCGAGCCGTTCGCACTTTGGTGAGGAAACCGCCCGAGATGCCTCGAAGAGACGACCTGCATAAGATACTGCTAATCGGTTCCGGACCCATCGTCATTGGCCAAGCTTGTGAGTTCGATTATTCGGGGACCCAAGGGGCCAAAGCGCTAACGAGCCTTGGGTACGACGTCGTTCTCGTCAATTCGAACCCCGCTACCATCATGACGGATCCGGAGTTGGTCCGGCGCACGTACGTCGAGCCACTCGATCACGACACGCTGGCGGCCATTATCGAGCGTGATCGCCCCGACGCGCTACTGCCGACACTTGGCGGGCAAACGGCGCTGAACTTGGCCCTCGAACTGCACGCTTCGGGCGTGCTCTCGAAGCACAAGGTCCAACTGATCGGTGCGTCCGTCGAGGCCATCAAAAAGGCCGAAGATCGACAGCTGTTCAAGGACGCCATGCGCAAAGCCGGCCTTGAGTGCCCGCGATCAGGCTACGCGCGCAGCGTCGCGGACGCCCGCGAGGTCGCCAAGGTAACGGGTTATCCGGCAATCCTGCGGCCAAGCTTCACACTGGGCGGCGCGGGTGGCGCGGTGGTCGAGAATGAGTCGGAGCTACAGGACAAGGTAGCCTGGGCACTGTCCGAATCGCCTGTTCACGAGGTGCTCGTTGAAGAGAGTGTGCTCGGTTATAAGGAGTACGAACTTGAGGTGATTCGCGATCGCGCGGACAACTTCATCGTCGTCTGTACGATCGAGAACGTGGACCCAATGGGCGTGCACACAGGCGACTCGATTACCGTCGCTCCCGCGATGACGCTCACCGATCGCGAGTTCCAACGGCTGCGCGACGCATCGCGCGCCGTGATGCACGAAATCGGCGTCGAAACCGGGGGTTCCAACGTTCAGTTCGCCGTCTGCCCCAAGACCGGCCGCGTGCTTGTCATCGAGATGAATCCGCGCGTGTCGCGTTCGAGCGCGCTTGCGTCCAAGGCCACGGGCTACCCCATCGCCAAGATTGCCGCAAAGCTTGCCGTCGGCTTCACGCTCGACGAGCTGCAAAATGACATCACGGGCACCAGTGCTGCGTTCGAGCCGACGATTGACTACGTGGTCGTGAAGTGGCCGCGCTTCGCCTTCGAGAAGTTCCCCGGGTCCGATCGGCGTCTTGGCACGCAGATGAAGAGCGTCGGTGAGGTGATGAGCATTGGACGTACCTTCTGCGAGGCTTTGCAGAAGGCAGCCCGCTCTCTGGAGACGGGGCGCGAAGGGCTGATCAGCCTGCAAGATCGAGTCGAGTACCGCGCATTGGATTTCGTCCCCGCCGTGAAGCGGGATATGGTCAACGAGGCGCCGCCGATGTCGATGCCCGCGCCGCCCATGCCCCCGGCCAGTCCCGCTGACATCCGCGAATCCGTGCGCAAAGTCGTAGGCATCCCCACCGCCGATCGCTTGTTCTACGTGGCGGATGCGATTCGCCTGGGCGTGTCACTTGAGGAACTCTACGAGCGTACCGCGATCGATCCCTGGTTTTTGGCTCAATTTCAGCGCATCATCGAGCAAGAGCGCCGCATCGCCAGCGCACCGGACCTCGACCTGCCGCTGTTGCGCGAAAGCAAGCGACTTGGGTTCAGTGACCGTCAGATTGCAAAATTGCGCAAGATCGACGAGGGCGCAGTGCGACAACTCAGAAAGCAGCTGGGGCTGAACGCTGTTTTTGGTCGTGTTGACACTTGTGCGGCCGAGTTCGTCGCGAAAACGCCCTACCTGTATTCGACGTATGAAACCTCGAGCGAGGCGGACGTTTCCGATCGCAAGAAGATCATCATTCTCGGAGGAGGGCCGAACCGCATCGGTCAAGGGATTGAGTTCGACTATTGTTGTTGCCACGCGGTTTACGCGCTGCGCGAGCTGGGCATCGAGACCATCATGGTCAACTGCAACCCCGAAACGGTCTCGACCGACTACGACACGTCCGATCGACTGTATTTCGAGCCGCTGACGTTGGAGGATGTCCTGAGCATCTGCTGGGAGGAGTCACAGCGCGGCGAGCTACTCGGCGTCATTCCCCAATTCGGCGGTCAGACACCGCTCAAACTGGCTGTCCCACTCGAAAAAGCCGGCGTTCGGTTGCTGGGCACTTCGGCTGACGCCATTGATCGCGCCGAAGACCGTCGCCGATTCGATGAGTTGCTCAACAAACTCAGTCTGCGCCGGCCCGACGCCGGCATTGCGCGTACCTTGGACGAGGCTCGCAAAATTGCGACGCGCATCGGGTACCCCGTGCTGGTGCGGCCCTCGTACGTGCTCGGTGGCAGGGCCATGATGGGCTGCTGGAGCGATGAGGAATTGGACGCCTATGTGGGGCTTGCCATCGAAGCGGCTCGCGACGATGGCGTCGAGCCTACGCTGCTCATCGATCAATTCCTGGAGCGTGCAACCGAAGTTGACGTGGACTTGGTCAGCGACGGGCTGCGCGCCGTGATTGGCGGCGTCATGCAGCACATTGAAGAAGCGGGCGTGCACTCGGGCGACTCGACGAGCGTACTGCCCCCTCACACGTTGGATTCGGCCATCGTTCAGGCGATAGAACAGCAAGCGCGCGCCCTGGCGCTCGAGCTGGGCGTCATTGGGCTCATGAACGTTCAATTCGCGGTAAAAGACCGCGTTGTTTACGTGCTCGAGGTGAACCCGCGCGCGTCGAGAACCGTGCCGTTCGTGTCCAAAGCAACGGGGCGCCCCCTGGCCAAGATTGCGGCCAAAGTCATGGCGGGCAAGCGGCTCGACGAGCTTGGCGTCTTCGACGAACCTCAGCCAACGCACATGTCGGTGAAGGAATCAGTGCTGCCGTTTTCGAAGTTCGCAGGAGTGGACACGATTTTGGGACCGGAGATGCGCTCGACGGGCGAGGTGATGGGGGTTGCCACGACCGCGGCCTTGGCATTCAGCAAATCTCAGACTGCCTCCGGCTTTCGGCTGCCCAATCACGGTCGCGCGTTCATCAGCGTCAAGGACGATGACAAGCCGCAAGCATGCCAGGTCGCACGCCGACTGCGCAACCTTGGTTATAGCCTTGTGGCAACCGGTGGCACGGCGAGCGTGCTCGAGAATGCGCGCATACCGGTCGATCGGATCAACAAAGTGTTGCAGGGTTCGCCCCACGTCGTGGACGCGATTCGAGAGGGGACGGTGCAGCTCGTTATCAACACGACGCAGCAGGCAAAGGCAATTCGCGACAGCTACTCGATTCGCCGAAGTGCGCTTTTGGCGGGCATTCCTTATTTCACGACCATGGCCGCAGGCCTGGCGATCGTCGACGCTTTGGAGGCGCGTGCGCTGATGGGGAAGGAATCGGCATCCGTCCGAAGCCTGCAGGAATGGCATCAGCGCTCAAGAGCTGCACGGTGACGTTCTCCTCTGCCTATCCGAGATCGCGCAACTGATCGACGATGCTAGACCACACACCGGAATCCTTCTCGATTGAGCTCAGATATTCAACGCGAAGGAATCGCGCCTAGATATCCCCCCAGCGGGGGGATTTTGGGGGGAGAAGTCCTTCCCCAGCGGGGAAGGATTCAGGTAGGGGAGAAAAAAGTCCCGCGCAGGGATTAGGGCGAAACATGATCCCGAAGGGAATTCAAAGGGAAAAACAAGAGTCCCCCGACTTTCAGAACTCAAGTCCTCACTTCACTTCGCTGGTGGGTGATTTGTGCATTGCAGCAACGAGTCTTGTTACGAACTCGTCAATCTGTTGCTTGACCGTGTTGGTGGCTTCAATTCCGTTGACGATGACGGAAAAGACCCACGGTTCAGTGGGTTGCAAGCCATCAATGAAGCCGCTCAGACTCACGACGTTCTTGAGTGTGCCCGTTTTTGCGCGAACGACGGACGAGGTTGATTCATTGGCAAGTCGGTTGCGCAGCGTGCCGTCACGACCCGCCACGGCAAGGCTTGCGAGAAACTCAGGCCCAAGCTGAGGGTCGTTGCGCACGTGTCGCAGCACGGCGACCAGCAACTGTGCGCTCAAACGGTTGGCATCGAATAGCCCCGAGCCGTTGACTAATTGTGTGCCGGGCGCGAGCGGATGGATGCGTTGCGCGAAGCGTCGAATCACGTCCATGCCAGCTTCGGTGCTGCCTGGGCGGGATGTAGCATGGGCACCCAGCGCCTTGACCAACATTTCGGCGGTGAAGTTGTCGCTCTCCTTGCCGAGCGTAGAAAGCAGTGACAACAACTCAGGGGACTTGTGCTGCACAAAAGCGGGTTCATCATTCGACGCTCCCGCTTCCACGACAGCGCCGACATTCGCGCCGAGCGCTCGAAGACAGTCGGCTAGCGCGTAGCCGGGTAACAACCTAGGATCCTCGACGCGCCGCACAAGCACGGTTGGCGCAGAGCCGGCCGTAACCGAACCGCGGATCTTGTACTGAACGCCGGTTGGCACGCTCGACGCGACGGCCTGCAGTGCCTCGGGTTTTTCACCACTGGCGGCTGTCTGAACCTTCGACACCAGCGTCACGAACGACGGCGGGAACGCAGTCACCGTCGGCAGCGTTCCTGTTGTCTTGGGCACCACGGATATGGCAATGGTGTTTCGTTCGAAAGCAACGGCGCTCACCGGAGCGCGAAATGCAGCCCACTCGTTTGGCTGTTGTTCGAAAGCGGGTGGAACGTACTTTTCATCGAACGCACTCTGGTCAACGACGACCCGCTGAAAGCTGCGCAATCCAAAGCGAATCACTTGAAACGCCCAATCCATCATCAACGGCCGATCCAGCGTCGGATCGCCGTCGCTCCAAATCACCAGCCGTTCGACACTATCGCCGCGGGCCTGGCCGGAGATCTTCGTATTGAAGCGCCAGTCGGGGCCAAGGTCCTGCAAAGCCGCTGCCATCGTCAGGATCTTCGAATTGGAGGCAGGGTTGAGCGGACGGTCGCCATTGATTGCGACGACTTGCTGTCCGCGCCGCGCCGACGCGACATAGAGCGAGAGCTGCCCCCTGTGACGGACCACCCATTGCTCCAGAGTCTCGGCGGCCGAGCGCGCATCGGCTTGAGATTGGGCGCTGAAGTCCGTTGCCAGCGGGTTTGGATTGGCCCAAAGCAGCGTTGGAGCATGGCAAAGTGCACCCGTCAACACCACGAGTTGCAGGACAAGCAGAGAGCGACGGGTTATGAACATCCGGATGCCCGTCCCTTACCGCGATTTGCGGCGCCAGCAAAGCACTTGGTTGCGGCGCTTGAGACTGATGGGCCTCTTGACGTGCGCGGCCTGTGCCCGGCGGGCAGAGGTGCATCGGCATGAAATCGAAATGGTTGTGCCGACGGAGATCGTCGAGCTTGACCCGCGCTATGCAACCCAAGCGCTCGACGTGAAAGTGTCACGTCTCGTGCATGCGGGGCTCGTCGATCTCGATCCCGAGACGCTTCTGCCGCGACCTCGGTTGGCGCAATCGCTCGAATTGCGCGATGATAACACGGTTGTTATACGACTAAAGCCCGGCGTGCGCTTTCACAGTGGGCGGCCACTCGAAGCACGCGACGTGTGTGCGACCTTGCAGGCATTGAAGGATCCGCGACTTCTAAGCCCGCATCGCACGATTGCAGCGGCGTTCTCAGCGTGTCGCATTGAAAGCCCCGA
This sequence comes from uncultured delta proteobacterium, assembly GCA_963811985.1. Taxonomy (GTDB): domain Bacteria; phylum Myxococcota_A; class Polyangia; order Polyangiales; family Polyangiaceae; genus FEN-1139. The sequence continues at coordinate 155,334 of CAWEUH010000039.1, read as the reverse complement.
CCGAGTCATCTTGAGCCTTGCGTACTGTCGCGCAACCTGGATGACGGATCTCGAGGTGCCTATTTTGCGCGCCGACCAAGCGGTTCTGCCGCGATCGCCGTCAACACAGTCGCTCGACGGCCTCGGCCCGTTCGCCGTGGTAAGCCACACGGAAAGCGAGCTTAGATTGCGGCCAGCCGCCGACGCTGTGCTGGGTACGCCCGCGCATTCAGTGACGATTCGGACCCTTCGCGACGAGAACGTCCGGGTGCTGCGGCTATTGGCGGGGCAAGCCGACATCGCGGTCAACGCCGTGTCTCCTTTACTGATACCAAAACTCAGCACCTATCCCAACCTGCGATCGATGACACGCGCGGGCGCCAATGTGACGTATTTGCTCGTCAACAACGACAGGGACCCCTTTCGCGACGCGGGCGTGCGTCGGGCACTTTCGCTTTCGATCGATCGACAAGCCATCGTGAACCATTTACTCAACGGACATGCACAGGTCGCCCGTTGGTTGCTGCCGGTGTCGCATTGGGCCACACCCTCGGATCTGCCGCCGTTGGACTACGATCCCCAACAAGCCAAAAGCATTCTGCAGCACAAAGGTCCGGTCACATTGTTGACGAGTCCCGACCGCTCTCGCGTGCTCTTGGCGCGCGTCATTTCACAGATGTTGGCCGACGCGGGCCTTGAGGTTCAAGTGCTCCCGCTCGACTTGGGCGTTATGCTCGCGCGTCTCGACGCTGGCGACTATTCGCTTGCCATCTTGCAGATCCCCGAATTGACCGAGCCGAATATCCTGTCCTGGTTCTTTCACCCGCAGGGTGTCCCGGGTGAAGGGCACGACGGACGCAACCGCGCGCGCTACCGAAACCCGCGCGCCGCCGAGCTTTTCGACGCAGCCGCGACAAGCTTCGACCACGCGAAGCGCGCCAAACTCTATGCGGAATTGGCCCACCTGATGCTAAGTGACATGCCCGTCATTCCACTTTGGCACGAAGATCATTGGGCTGTCACATCGGCACGTGTCCACGGGTTCAAACCAAGCGCTGAAGGACACTGGTTGTCCCTTGCTGCGACGACGTTGCAGTGACTCGGCACAGGCCGTGATTGAAACGAGGCGTAACTACGCCGTCTCGTAATCGACCATGCGCACGCCGCGCCGTGCCTTTTCAGCCTCCGTGGCGGCCCGCAGCCGTTCATAAAGGGCTACGACGTCGGTTTTGATGCAGCAAACGTTGAGCTCAGGACTAGTTTTGTCCAAGGTTTTGAGCAGGATGTTGCCAGTGCCCATTAGGCGCTGACCGAAGGGGCGCTCCACTGTGTAGTTGACGATGCGATAGAGATCGAGCTGCTCGAGTTTCTTGGAAAACACGCCGCTCTCGACCACGATGCGGCGTGTCGTAATGCGGTAGCTCTGGCCCGCAGTCTTTAGCCAGCGCACGATGAGCCAAAGCCCGAGGCTTAGGATGGCGGCCAGTAGCGTGCCGAAGCTTGGGATGAGTGCCACTCGACCTTCGAAGAGGACTTCCTCGCCGTCGTGTGCTGGCTGTGCGCTTTGCATCGTGGTCATCGGGCAAGATCTAGCATGCTCGGCGGGATGAGAGAAGCTAACCCTTTGGAGCTTGATGCTTGGTTGCACCGCGGATTAATCTTGACCCCAGGCGGGGCCGGCTCGGCGTGGCTCCTTTGCGCTACCCAGTCGAAATGCGGCCACCACGTCCCCGGTGATGGCGCGTAGTGAGTCCCCGTCGAAGCAGCGTTGACTCGCGCCCGCTCGGGCCACGCTGGCGGCCCGCTTGCCGCCTAGCTGATGGCTCCAGACATCGTTTAGGACCACGATTCTGCCCTGATTGTCAACGGACTCGGCGATGTCGAGCGTCACCTCTTGGTGACGGTCATCGTCAGCGACAACCGAAACGGGAACCAATTGTTCGGGAGCAACTAGCCGGTATTGACCCTCACACCTTCGACATCGCCAGGGCCGTACAGGAGTCGCTGGACGCCTGGGAGCACGAAGAGCAGATGGCTATAGAACCCATCGATAACTGCCGCAGGTACAAGCCAATGGGTGAGTGAGTTGTCGCCCCAGGGCCGCTCTGTCGTCCAATATGCGAAGTAACCCACAATGATGCGCTCGGGCCCCGATCGGCTTACTTGATACAGAATCGACTTGCCCAAGTCGCCCGACCAAGATTGAGTCCAGACAACGCAGATGGGCCTGCGCCGAACGAGCCCTTCCAAGTGGCTTGCGTGTTCGGTGCAAGTTACTGAATTGCCAACACTGTTCGTAACCAGGCCGGGAATTGAACTCTCGGAATCTCGACGCCCCATGCGTGTTTCGACGCAACAGCGACCGGGCCACGACGGTTCGGCTGCGTAGGTGCCGAGCTGCCACATTAGCAGATACGCAGCCCAACCCAGGACATTCCTAAGCACTAGTGCGTTACGGCAGCGGTCGCAGTCAATGTAATGGCAGAAGGGACAATCATTCGCAACACCCGCACAACCTCACGGTGTTGTCCAACCTTACCGCAGCGACCGCTCGTGTTCGTCCCCATTATCGATTCGAGGTGCTTTGGATTGCCCCTTGATTCTTGCATTCACGGCACGCGCACGGCAGATCACGACAGTTTGAGTTCGGATGCGGATTCTGTTGCCGGTCGCGGTTCCCGATCCATCGAAGTTGCGGAATTAGGCATCGAAACCGACACCGATCACTGAAACCAAACCGCGTTGGCTCGATGGCAAGCTCAGTCTGCTTTCACTGGCGGCGCTTTTTGGATTGCTGGAAGGGCTGCGATCGAGGTTTCGAATTGTTGCCACGATGAAGTCGCATTGCGAACCGGCCGGCAGGACTTAACCGTTTTGTTGATCATGAGTTGACCCTTCAAGGTGCCGTTTTCAGGGTCGGGCCCCTGAAAACGAAATATCATCCGGGCAACGCTTGCATTCCTGCCACAACGCGAACAAAAGGGGGCGTGCTTCTTCGCGTCGTTCGGCAGCGCCATTGGGTCGTTGCCGTGCTGCCCCTTTTGATCACCTTATCCTCCCAGTTAACTTTCGCACAAGACGACGAGACACGCGCGGTAACAGAAGAGCCCGCGACGCCCAAAACAAAAACAAAAACCCGGACCTACGAGTTACCCCCTCCAGCATCACGTTGGAAAACCGTGGGCCTTGGTTTGGGATTTTCTGGCGTCTGGTACGCCGGCGCGTGGGGTCTGCGCGAATGGTTTTGGTCTGAATCGCCCGGCGCGAAAGATCTTCGTTATCCGTTCGTCGGACCTTGGATCGATCTGTACAAGACCGGTTGCCCGAGCAATGATACCGACTGCGGCAAATTCGGGCTCGTCGTGCGAACCGTGCTTGTAGTAATTGACGGAGTTGGTCAAGTTGGTGGCTTGGCAGTCGCGCTAGATGGGCTATTTACTCCTACAGCTTCGCACTCGGAGGCGCCGGCAACCGCGGCCCGATATTCCGCCGCGCCTCGAATCAGTTTGATGCCCGTTCCCTGGTCAACCGCCGATGGCGGTGGCCTAAGTATTGTTGGTCAGTTCTGAAACATTCTTTTCGTTCGCTTATCGAGTGAGGACCAAGCTGCATTGAGTCCGCGCTCTTTCCCTCAGACCTAACGAGGAAAGCCATGGACCGTCGTACGAAATTCGTGTTCGTTACAGGTGGGGTCGTGTCTTCGATTGGCAAGGGGTTGGCAGCGGCGTCGCTCGGTGCGTTACTCGAAGCACGTGGCCTTCGCGTGACGCACATGAAACTTGATCCGTACATCAACGTCGATCCGGGCACGATGTCGCCCTATCAACACGGCGAGGTCTTCGTTACCGAAGACGGCGCCGAGACCGATCTCGATCTTGGGCACTACGAGCGGTTCACCACCTGCCTATTGTCGCGTGAGGCCAACGTGACGACCGGCCGCATCTACGATGCGGTCATCAACAAGGAGCGTCGAGGCGAATACCTTGGGGCCACGGTTCAAGTCATTCCCCACATCACGGACGAGATCAAGGCTCGCATCGTCGGCGCGACCAACGACGCCGACATTGCCATCATCGAAATTGGCGGCACCGTTGGTGACATTGAATCACTGCCGTTTCTAGAAGCGATTCGACAGCTGCGGCTCGATGTTGGCGCGCAGAACGCCGTCAGCGTGCATGTAACGCTCGTCCCGCACATTGCCGCGGCCGGCGAGCTCAAGACGAAGCCGACGCAACATTCCGTACGCGAGATGCGAGAGATTGGCATTCAGCCCGATGTTCTGCTGTGCCGATGCGACCGCCCAATTGGTCGTGGTCTCAAAGAAAAGATTGCCTTGTTTTCGAATGTTCCGGTCAATGCCGTCATATCTGCAGTGGACGTGTCATGCATCTACGAGTTACCGCTCGTGTTGCACGCTGAAGGTCTAGACGCAGAGATCTGTGATAGGCTGAATATTTGGTCCCGCCAACCCGATCTTGAGCCGTGGAAGCGGGTCGTCAACGAATTCAAGCGCCCCGCCAACGGGACGGTGCTCATCGGCATTGTCGGCAAATACGTTCACCTGAAGGACAGCTACAAATCATTGCACGAAGCGCTGGTTCACGGCGGCCTGAAATCGCAAGTGCGAGTCGAGCTGAAGTATATCGACTCGGAGGATGTCGAGAGTCAGGGGCCGAAAGAGTTGCTTGCTGGGCTGCACGCAGTGCTGGTACCGGGCGGTTTCGGCGACCGGGGCATTGAAGGCAAGATTTCGGCGATTCGACACGCGCGCGAAAACAAGATTCCTTATTTCGGTATTTGTCTCGGCATGCAGCTGGCCGTCATCGAGTTTGCCCGCAACATCTGTGGGCTGAAGGGGGCGAATTCGGCCGAGTTCTTGAAAGACGGCCCCCATCCGGTGATTGCGCTGATGGCGGACCAAAGGAATGTCAAAGACAAGGGCGGCACGATGCGCCTCGGGGCCTACCCGTGTCGCATTCGACCCGGGACGTTGGCAGCCAATATCTACGGGCGCGAGGACACTCAGGAACGGCATCGTCATCGCTTCGAGGTCAACAACGAATATCGGGACATACTGTCCAAAGCGGGTTTGGTACTTTGTGGGACCAGCCCTGACGAGCGCCTGGTCGAGATGGTCGAGCTACCGGATCACCCGTACTTCGTCGGTTGCCAGTTCCATCCCGAATTCAAGAGCCGCCCCAGGGCGCCACACCCGCTGTTCTCGAGGTTCGTGCAAGCGGCGGTCAAACAGCGCGATAGTGTCGGTGCCGCGAAAGTGACTGAGAGCGTTAGTGTCGTGAACGCTACCGCGTAGGGGTTTTTTTTCGCCCTAATCCCTGCACGGGACTTTTTCTCCCCAACCTAAATCCTTCCCCGCTGGGGAAGGACTTTGAACCCCAGATGGTTTGACAGGGCGGTCCCCCAATGCAGTTGCAGGGCGTGCACGTCTTTGCTGGCCCAGACATGGATCCTGGACGAGCTAGTCGTGTGGGTTGCCGGGGCACCCGACCCCGGCAACGGCGTACCCGAATGATACTTGCGATCCGGGGAAGATCATAACTCGCGATTCCTTTGCGTTGCATGTTTGAGCTCGAATGAGAAGAGTGACGGTGCGTACACGTCGCCTGCTCTCGCGCGAGAAGTACTTCGGTCGCGCATGAGCGGCTTACGTGACATGCGACGCTAAGAAATTGGCGTTAGCACTGACCACGTGGGTCCTGGTCGCACGTGGAGTGAATGAACGTTGAAGGGGTCGCCGTCGATGATGACCGGGCCGCGTTCGTCGAATTGTAGCGACCAGTCGCGAACCATGCGGTCCACCCCCTGGGGATCGCGCAGCGGTCGCCCTGTCAGCACTCGCCAGAATTGCGGACCGAGCTTGCCTGCAGGCAAGCTGCTTGTTACCAGCGCAACGCAGTCAGACTCGCTGCCCGCACGATACGTGACCTTTATACCAAGACCCACATCCTTGAACACGGAGCACACGACCAAACTGAATTGCGTGGGCCCGATCGCGGTGCCTTCTGTTGCGATGCGGCATCTCGTGGGCTTCATGACGCGGCGCGAATAGGGTCCGGATACGAGGCTGCTAAAGAAGCTTCGAGCGGCTATGCCAACGGCCGTACGGGCACCTCCGCCCGTGGACTCATATTGATCGAAGAACTGAGCGACAAGGCCTGTCCCCACCGTGCAACCGCACAATTCTTCGTGCTCGTCCACGACGACTGAAAGCGTGGGTTGTCTGCGAAGCACCATGGGTGTGCGACTTAGCCAAGTTGACAGAATGCGCCACGGCGAATGCCCCGCACCCCACCGATGACTTATCGTGCTCACGGTTCCAAACGGCACGGACACTAACACCGGCAACCGCTCAGGTTTGCGCGCCTTGAGCAAGGCGCTCATGACACGCATATGCGTCCCGTCGCCACCCAGAATCCCCACTTCGAGGTCGGGGCGGTTCGGTAGCTGGTTCACTTGAGCCCAGATTGAAGCGTCGTCAGTCACGTGTCGCAGTAGAGCGCGATCCTTGCACAAGGCCTCAACACGTCGGATGGCCTCGGAACCCCGTAATTGTCGGCCAGACTTCGGATTCATGAGGGCGACGAACCGCGGCACATCTGTGGTAGCATTCGTGGTCATGGCCCGCTGGCTCATCTTGGCCGCAATCATAGCCTCAGTGTCGAGCTGTGCGCCACAGCCTTGGATTTCAGCGGCGCACACCGGTTCGCTCGCCGATCTAAAGCGGTACGTTGACGTGGCAGCCGAGCGCAAGCAACTCAACCAGGCGCGCACGGCACAACTTGCTGAGGCGGTCGCCGAACGCGAAATTGCCACTTCGTCGGATGCCATGGCCTATGATCGCGTGCTAGGGCTTGGACCTTGCGCGTCAGACCTCTATGGGCCGTTGCGCCGTCGTTCGAGGGGAGCAGACGACATCGCGGCAGCGGCATCGCTCGTACTTTACGAAGCTGGATTGCTGGACGAGGTGCCCCGAGGAGTTTCGCAGGGCCGTGCGGTAACTGGAGCGTGGCGGGCGTTCACGACGCGAATTGCCATCGAGCCTGACCAACGGGCGCGCGTGCGCGCGGCGCTTGTCGATTCAGAGCGACGCGTACGTTCTGCGGCAATCAGGGCCATTGTTGCTAACCCGCTGCCAGGCGATGAAAGAGCTCTGTTGGAGGTTGTCCGCCTTGATCCGGAACTTTCGCTGCGACAAGAAGCGCTTCGGGCTCTCGGAGACATGGGGGAACTCGAGACGTTACTCGATGTGAGGGAGTATTGGGACAACATGGTGGAGGCGTCGCGCCTTCAATACCTTCAAGCCCTCAATGCACCTTTGTCGCTACGGCGGGGAGGGGAGAAGATCCTGAGTCTGGTCATGGAAACGGACGACTCGATGCCAGGGGTTGTTGCGGCAAGCTTGCTCGTTCGGCGTCCCGCGCCGGAGGCTGGCTATGCCTTCTCGAAACTACTGCGAGACTTGCGAGGGGGCACCGTGTCGGAGAGATTGTTGGCACTGGCATCTTTGCCACCGAGCGATCCAGACGTCCTAGCGGAAATCCGAGCCATGGCTAAGTCAGACACCGCTCATTTGAGAACCGCCGCGCTCGAAGTGATGCTGAAATTACCAGGCGAAGCTGAACAGACGCTCAAACGGCTCAAGGCCATCGAGGCTTCGAAGGATGCTGACGCGTTCGATGCGGCGCAGATTTTGGCGCTACGTGGCGATGAGCCTTCCATTATACGGGTCGAACAGCAGCTGGGCGCTCCGCTTGCCGCAGAACGCCTATCTGCTGGGCGGCTCTTGCTAAGGATCAAACGCTGGCGCGCCGTGGCGCGGGCGCTGACCGACGACCATCCAACAGTGCGGCTGGCGGCGGCGTGCGACGTGCTACAAGCTTATTGAACTGAGTCAAGTTTTGGGAACGCCGTTGTTTGGGCCGGGACCCAAGCAACCAACACGATCAGAAATCCCAGAACGAACGTCAGATTTTAATCGTCTTCCAGTCCCCACGCGAGAACTTCCACGTCATTACCGACGCGAGAAGTGCCACGTAGGTCACGGCGGCTGACCAGATGCCAACCAAGCCAAAGCCAAGCGTTATGCCCAGCAGCCAGGCGAGCGGCACAAGGCAAGTGAAATGGAGAATGATCTCGGCCACCATCACGAAGCGCGTATTGCCGGCGCCAAAGAGCGCTTGTGTCAGTATCATTCCGACCGCGATGATGGGCGTACATACGCCCATTATCCGCATCGGCAGGAGCGCGGCGTGCCGCACAGCGTCGCTGTGCGATACGAACGCGAGTATCTGCTGAGGGAAGACCAGGCCTTCCAGCGCGCCGACACAACCAAAAATAACAAGCCCCAGGCGCACCGATACCCACCCAAATCGCTCTGCTCTGTCAGGGTGACCGGAACCCAGAGACTGGCTAACAAGCGTCGCGGTCGACGTGCCAAATGCCAGGCAAGCGGTGAACGTCAACTTCAACACGCCGACGATGACCGTTGTGGCCGCGCCGTTCACTGGCTCGGCGGACCCGAGCCCGCACGCGTCGGTGGCTACGACGGTGGCCCGTGTCAACGTATCAAGCCGGCTGACAATCATTGCGAAAAGCAGGAAACCAGTCATCACGACAACCGTGGCGACGCCACCTGGAATCGAGAGTTTCAAGATGTCCCACGATATCTTGGGCGACCATCGGCGTAGGTTGAACGGTTGGAATCGCTTGAAGACTTTGGGGATAAGCGCCCATCCTAGCAGGATCAGCAGGCCTACCCACGTGGAGATGAACCCCGCCAAACCGGCGCCTGTCATGCCGAGGCGTGGCATCCCCAAACGCCCAAAAATGAGCACCAAGCACAACACAATGTTCAGCGCGTTCATGACGACCGCGCTCACCATGTGCACGTGTGTCTTGCCGATGCCGTCGAAAAACGACTTGAACGAAAAGGTGGCGACCATTGATGTGATGCCGAGGAGTCGCCAATGCAGGTAGCCAATGGCCGCCTGTTGCACACTCGGCACCTTGATGATGAGCGGCACCGTCCATGGCAGCGTCGCATACGCAATCATGGTGAAGACAAGGCTTGTCGCAAGAGCGACGACCCACGAGTTGACGAGCACAGCGCCCGCGTCGAGGTCGAGGCCAGCGGCGAAACGTCGCGCCGTGATCGCTTGGGTGCCGACCGATATCGCGCTTAGCGAGCCGCCGAAGAGCCACAGCAGAATCAGCGAAGGCAATAGCGCGGCCTGGGCAGTCGAGGACTGTGGGCAGGGCAGCCAAGAAAAGAACACAATGTCGATTTCATTGACGATGCTTTGTGTGAGCATCGCGACAACCGTGGGCGTAGCCAAGCGAAGCACAGTCCAGGCAGGTGACCCTTGAACTAGTGCGGGCGGTATCGAGGGAGTTGGCGCGTGACCCATGTATAGACGTTCGAGTCGCTTGTGCGGACCGAGGCGGCCCGACAAGACCGGACCGCTCTCTATCATCGGTGTCGTCGAAATTCGAGTCCAAGCTCGCGTTCGACTCGACCGGGCTGCTGACCGTCCGACGTTCTGCTTTGCTTATCCCTGCTGCGGGAGAAGGACTTTGACCGTTGTGATCGCGGGAACAGCGCCTGCCAACATAGGCCACAGTGTAAAGGCGTTTTACGGTTTGGCAAAAGGCTTGTTGCGCCGCCGGCCCCTTCGGACGAGCGCGCGGCGACACGGGGCTCTATCCGCGCTCATCTCGCGTTGGCTTGACTCTTGCGAAAGACAAGTCTGGAGGCCGTCAATGAAATCGACAACTTTGGCACTATGTCTGCTTTCTCTGCTATTTGCCGCCATGGCGTTCTTCGTGCCACGGCGCGAAGCGCTCGCACAATCATCCATGGATCTCGCGACGCTCGGCATCACCGGACCCTACACGTACGAGAACCTGTCAGTGTTCGTCGTTCATGATTCCAAGGCTGCCAAGCACGAAGACGTGCTTACGTTGCAGGAAGCGTTGGCACAAAAGGTCATCGCGATCGAGGAAACGGGCGACGTCAATCGATTACTGGCGAGCAACAACGGCAAGAAAGGTGTTTACCTGCAATCAGGGGACATTGTGAAGGGTGGCCGTCAAGATCGCGTGCTTCAGCATGATAGCCTTTTGCCGCCTAAGAGTAAGCATGTTGCGCTGAACGTGTTTTGCGTGGAAGCGGGCCGTTGGCAGGGCCGCGGCAACGAGTCAGCCCGACATTTCGGCTCCTCGACGGGCAGCCTGATGACCAAGAAGCAAAAGCTGGCCGTGAAAGTGTCCGGCAATCAGAGTGACGTGTGGCAATCGGTCTCCGAGGCGCAGCAGGCCGTAAGCAGTAAGCTTGGGCATTCAGTCCAATCACCCGTGTCGGCGTCCAGCCTACAGCTAAGCCTGGAGGACAAGAAGTTGAATGAAAGCATCTCGACATACGTCAGCAATGTCGAGAAGCAACTGCCTGCTTCAAGTGATGCGGTCGGCTACGCAATTGCCGTCAATGGAGTCGTTGAATCAGCCGATGTGTTTGCATCGCCCCAACTGTTCAGCAAGATGAAGGACAAGATGTTGCGCTCCGGCGCGGCCGAAGCAGTCGCTGCCAAGGGTCCCGGTGTCGTGACGTCGCCCAAGGTTGACGCCGTTAGGGCGCTGCTATCAGATGCCGAATCCGGCGCCGAGCGCACGGAGAAGCAGACCCTGGATACCCAAGTTTCGCGTAAGGAGACTTCCAGGAGCGTTGTGTTCACGACCGACGACCCACGCATTCGCGGAAAAGCAGTGCATAAGAACTACATGTCGAAATAGCCGTTCGTTCCAATTGTGCCAAGGTTGACATTCCGTGTTCTGCGTGACCTCAACCTTGGCCGCTTCTCGATGAAGTCTTCCCGTATTCGTGAGGTAAATATGGTCCACCGTAAGTCTTGCCACATCCAGTATGCAGTCAAGCTGGCCCTCTTGTCAGTGGGCAGCTATTCGGCGCTCTTTGCCTGTGCAAGTGCCCCAGAACAGGCAAGCCGCGCCACGCCCTTATTTCAAGTTCGGCCGGCCACACCGGGCCCAGCGCCAAAGCCGCAGACCCAGCAAGGTCTTCTAGCGCCAAGCGCCAGCGTCAGCCCTGAACCCTTGGTTCCCGAACCACCGATCTACGACCTGAAAAGTGATATCGAAGCCCGCATCCAACGGGCAAAATCGGAGCTTGGGAACCGCATCTCCGTGCACGCGGTCAAGGACGTTTTCGTCATCATCGGACGTGAGGGACAGGTCTCGGGCGCCGCACGAACCGCGGAGCTGGCCATCGAAGCGTATCTCAACGGCCGCTTCACACGCGCGCCGGACAAGGCCGTTTCAGTCTACCTATTCCCCTCGGCGAGACCGTATCAGGCTTACTGCATGAAACGCTGGAATGCGCCGTGCATTTCTGGCTTTGGTTTCTACGGTCATGACGAACGTCAAATTGTTCTCGATGTGGGTCCCGGCGTGGGGACGCTCACGCATGAGCTAGTGCACCCGATTCTCGAGTCTGATTTTCCAAAAGCGCCGACTTGGATCGACGAAGGGATTGCCTCGCTGTACGAGGGCTTTGGACTCGGGAGAAAGGGTGAGATCTACGGCGTCAAGAACTGGCGCCATCCGATCTTGATCGCGGCCCTGAATGACCCAAGGCAGCGTGAACGAGCCCACCTTGAAGCTCTGTTCGGCATGCCGAATGAAACCTTCCGCGGCCCGGACGAATCGCTGAACTATGCGCTCGCAAGGTACTTCTGTCTTTGGATGGAACAGAAGAGGTTGCTCTGGGCCTTTTACCATCAATGGCGCGACAACTATGACTCCGACCAAACCGGACAGAAATCATTTCAGGCTGTGACCGGTCAAAGCCCAAGCGAGGCGAACAAGGCCTGGCAACGTTGGGTCAGAATGATGTGACATTCACCGGCTGGCGACGCGCGGCTTGCTATCGAGCCTTGCTAGTTGCGTCTTGGCCTCTTCGCACTCGGGGAATTCGCGAGCGAGGCGGAGCAACGTGTTCTTGGCCCGGTCGGTTTGACCGGTCATGCGCTGCAGCCGTGCCAGTGATAGCAACGAATCTTCGCTGTGCTCGGCGCGGGCTCGCTGCTCAGCGACGCTGCGCGCTTCGCCCCAGGCCTTCGTTTGCTCTGCGGCTTGTCCCCAAAGCGACAGAATCGTTGCATCGTTTGGGTTGTCATTGCCCAGGCGCCGCAAGGTGCGCAAAGCCCGGCTAGCCTGACCATGTTCGAGCCAGCTCGTGGCTCGTTCTAGCTCGTTTGCGGGCTCGGACGCCTCGAAGGGGGGCCTCGGTCCATTTTGATCCGTCTGTCCGAGCGCGCGCGTTGGCTCGTCGCTTGTAGCCGAGCTGCTTGGAATTGGGTTCGCTTCGACGGCGGCAACCGCCGTCGGCTGGCTCTGGCGACGACTAATCGAAGCCAGCATGGTTTGCGCGTACTGACGGACGGACGCGGCTGATTTCTTGAGCTGTGGCAATCGCTCTTGCATAGCGGTATGATTGACGGCCCAGTCGACCCAAGTTTGCCCATGGTGGCGCAACGTCGGCGAGGCCCCAAGGGCTCCGGCCGAAACCAAGCTGACCAGAGCGACGCGCGAAGCAAACCGAGTCACTCGATGCGAGCGCCGTCGCGCCATAGCAGCGGAACAGTCGAGTGCTGCTTCCAACGCCGTTTGCAGGTCCAGTGCCGATGCGAAACGGCGTTCTGGGTTGGACGCGAGAGCCTGCGATATCACTCTATCGACATGCTTTGGGATCTGGCGGCTCTTGTTGCGTTTGCGGGCTGAAACAGGGTTCTGGTTCAACTTCATCGCGACAAGCGCAGGGATGTTATCGGCGCAGAACGGCTGCTCACCGGTCAACATCTCGTACAGCACGCTGCCCAGGGCATAGACGTCGCTCGATGCCGTTGCTTCGGCCCCGGTCGCTTGTTCCGGCGCCATGTATTCGGGAGTCCCGACGACGACGAATGCCTCGGGGTCGTGCTCGATTGGTTCCGGTTGTTGCTTCAAATGAGCGATGCCAAAGTCCAACAACTTGACGATCCCGGTCCGGGTCAAAAATAGATTGGCCGGCTTGATGTCGCGGTGCACGATGCCAGCCTCATGCGCGGCTTGCAGTGCGTGACACGCCTGAATCGTCAATGTGACGGCTGAGCGCCACTCGAACGCGCCGTTGCGGAGCAACAGTTGATCGAGCGCGTCGCCCCGCAACAATTCCATTGAGAGATAAGCCCGCCCGTCTTCTGCTTTTCCAAAATCGTAGGCCGTGACGATATTCTCGTGTTCGAGCTGCGCTACCGTGCGCGCTTCGCGTCGGAAACGCTCGAAACCCTCGTGGTTGCCGGCCGCCTCGGGTGCCAGCACTTTCAGCGCAACGCGGCGACCAAGGTCCAGGTGCAGGGCTTCGTAAACAAGACCCCACGAGCCCTTGCCGAGTTCGCCGAGCAATTTGTATCGCGTCCCCTTCAGCACATCGGGATCGACGGGTTCTTCAATGGCGGGCGGTTCTGGGCTGGGCGGTGGTACCATGGCCGAGGCTGGCGCCAAGGTCTGCTTGGCTGCTGCAACGAGCCGCACGAACTCGGCGCGTGTCCGTGTCGGCTCGGAGGGGTAAAGCCGATGCATGAGCTGCGAGATTCGAACGCGAACGCTGCGTTGGCCGTCATGGGTGCTCGGCGCGCGCTTGAGCAGCTGAATGAAGTCCTGCATGGCCTCGCAAGCCGAAGGGTAGCGTTCGTCGATTTCCGTCGCGGTCATACGCTGCAGGATGACGTCGAGTTCCGGCGGCGCCTGTACGAGTTCCGCAACCGGGCTCGGGATGCGTTTGCCGGCCGCGACGGCTGCCAAGTGCTCGCTGGCTTCGCCGGTTAGGAAGCGTCGCCCGCTCAGCATCTCCCAGAGCATGATGCCGATGGCGTAGATGTCAGCCGGGATGCCTCCCGGGTTGTTGTTGGCGACTTCGGGGGCCACGTAGCCGGGCTTTGCGAAGACGATGCCCGCAATCGTATGGCACCGGCGGTTTTGTCCACGTGCCGTGCCAAAATCAATAAGTTTTACATCCCCACCATAAGCTAGCATCACGTTTTGCGGACTCAAGTCGCGGTGCACAATCTCGAGCGGTTGACCCTGGGCGTCCGTGCGCTCGTGCACGTGCGCAATGCCTTCACACAGCGCGAGCGCGACGGCGACAGCGTCAGGCCACGCAACGCGAATGCCCAGCTGTTGCGCACGCAGCCGCACTTCGCTCAGGTTGCGGCCCTCGACGTGTTCGAAGACGCAGAAGGGTTTGCCCGCCGTATCGAGTGCCGCTTCGAGCACGCGCACGACCCCGGGGTGTTCAAGCTGCGCCTGGATGCGCGCCTCGTCGAGAAAGCGCGCCAAGAACGAGGTGTCCTCGATGTGTTCGCGCCGAATCACCTTGAGCACGCAAGGTCGCTCGGCGCCGTCGATGGTGCCTGCGGGGGTCGCGAGAAAGACCTCGCCCATGCCGCCCCGCGCGATCCGCTTCAATAGTAGGTAGCGGTTGAAGTTGCGGGGCAAGACTTCCGAGTCGGAGTCAGCGGAAATACTTTGTGATTTCAATTGGTTACAGTCTATGGGCACTTCGGACATGCCCCTAGGGTGCCAATGTAGGATAAAGTGGCCAACTTCACTGCATCATTTATTTGGTTCAGACTCCAAATCCGGGCGATTTCCCTCCACACCGAGCGGCGTTTCCCCAAAATCTCAGGCTCCAATCCGGCGTGCGCCGTCCAAGCGAGCGGCAGTTCGCCCGCGTGACGTTCTCCCAGCGGGCGAAGCCATGCTTCGGTCGTTGGTGTGCGCTGGCTCGGCACGAGTGTATGTGCGTACCCCACGTACGCTCTCTGCGTTTCGAAGGCTTCGCGAGCTCCGACGCTACTGACGTCGAATGAGAGCTGAGCGATTTCTTAGCGCGATGGGTCAGCGCAAAACTTAAGCCTGGCGAAAGCTGCTCACTATTGACGAATTGCGCTATAGCGGGCATCTTACATCTGTAATGGATCTCACGATCCTCGTGAGCAAATGGATCTCGCGATCCTTAGGAGCCCGCCCCATGCGCTACGTAACTTGGTTCTCAAGCCTAGCTTTGGTTCTCACTTGTCTGGCTTGTGGCGGCAAGCCCAAGATCCAGGTCGAAGCAACTGGCGTTGGTGGCAGCACTGGCTCCTGGAATAACAATGGTGGTCAGGGGTACCAGCCACCGTCCACGGGTGGTCAGGACAGCACGGACGACGCTGGCTGCACCGGACCCGACTGCAACACCAATCCGGGACCCGTATGCGGTAACGGCATTCTGGAGGACGGCGAGTCGTGCGACGACGGCAACCCCGTGCCAGGCGACGGGTGTTCTGGTCTGTGTCGGATCGAACCGAACTACATATGCCCGACGCCGGGGCAACCTTGCATATCAACGATAGTATGTGGTGACGGCAAGATATCGGGCAACGAAGCGTGCGATGACGGCAACGCCACAGGGAACGACGGATGTTCCGCGGATTGCGGCGCGGTAGAGCAGGGCTACACGTGCCCAACGCCAGGTCAGGCTTGCGTGCGAACCACGACGCCGCCTGTATGCGGCAACGGGCATGTTGAGACGAACGAAACTTGTGACGATAGCAATACAACGTCAGGAGATGGTTGTTCAAGCTCCTGTCAGATCGAATCGGGTTATACGTGCCCAACGCCGGGTAGTTTATGCCATCTGAGTCAGTATTGCGGTGACGGGGTGCTTAACAACACTGAACAGTGCGACGATGGGAACCTAAAGCCCGGTGACTGTTGTGACGGCAATTGTCATCTGGAACCCAACTGCACCTGCACGACGCCCAGCCCGCCGCTATCTCCTCCCAAGCAAGTATGTTCGTCGACTATGGTTTGTGGTGACGGCACTCGCACGGGAACTGAAGCCTGCGACGATGGGAACACCAAGTCCGGGGACGGGTGTTCAGCAGACTGCACCACGGTTGAACCTGGCTTTACCTGCCCGCCAAGCGGCGGCGCCTGCACGGCAGTTGCCACCGCCACGTGCGGCAACGCCATTCTGGAGGCAGGCGAGTATTGCGATGACGGAAACAGCAAGTCCGGCGACGGCTGCAGCGCGGATTGTCACGTCGAAGCAGGGTACGTCTGTCCAACGGTGGGCAAGGCCTGCAACACGATAGCGCGCTGTGGCGACGGTAATGTGGACTATCAGCGTCTCGAGTCCTGCGATGACGGCAACAATGCCGACGGCGATGGTTGCAGCGCCAAGTGCACGATTGAGCTCGGCTGGTCCTGTACAACGACTCAAACGAGCACAGGGGCCAATATCTCCCACTGCGTCAACAACACGGCGTGCGGAGACAAGAAGATAACGGGCGCCGAGACCTGCGACGACGGCAACACAGTGAGTGGCGACGGCTGTTCCTCCACGTGTCAGCTGGAAGCCGGTTGGGTCTGTCCGGTGGTCGGCGTATCATGTCGCGCGGCCGAATGTGGCGACGGGCTCAAGGTTGGGCTCGAGGATTGTGACGACGGCAACACCGTAAGCGGCGATGGTTGCTCAAGTACCTGCGACCTCGAACCAGGCTATGTGTGTCCCACGGTGGGTCAGGCATGTCGAAAGACCGTCTGCGGCGACGGCATTCCCGAAGGTTCAGAGCAGTGCGACGACGGAAACCTGATTCCGTACGATGGTTGCTCGCCCACTTGCACCATCGAACCCAAGTGCGCGAACGGCACGTGCAGCGCCGTGTGTGGAGATGGGTTCAGGTTTGCGCAGGAAGAGTGTGACGACGGCAACAAGCGTTCGGGCGACGGCTGTAGTGCCGATTGCAAGATTGAGAATGGTTGGAATTGCACGGATACGGTCCAAGACCCGCCCGCGACGCTCAGTGTCCCGATCCTTTTGCGCGACTTCATGTACAACGGCACCGTTGCGACCGACGCCCACCCCGCGGGCCATCCGGACTTCGAAAACTCAGCCTACACAGGGAACACCTGCACGAGGGCTATCACGACCGGGCTCGTCAATAACCAACTTGGAACGGACGGCAAGCCCCAGTTCTTGTCATCGAAAGGGAACAATACGTCGTGCACGGTAATCACCGACGCTACAACGTTCGCGACCTGGTACAACAACAGCAGCCTAGGCGCTGTCGTGCCTTTCACATTAACCCTGGTGCAGCAGACAGGGACAACCACTTACGTTTTCGATAGCGCCAACGACGAACCGTACAAGACATTGGGTGGCTTCTTCCCGCTCAATGGCCTGGGTTGGCAGAGTACTGCCTCGTGCGCGCCTTGTTCGGCAACGACGCCACCTAGTTGGTGCAGTCAATGCCCGGGCAACTCAGTGACGGCCAACAGCGGCGATAACTTTTCATTCACCAGTGAGCTAAGGTATCCGTTCACGTACCATGGCGGTGAAGTATTTTCCTTCACCGGGGACGATGACGTTTGGGTGTTCATCAATGGTGTGCTTGCGGTCGATATCGGTGGCATCCACGCGCGGTCCGCGGGAAATGTCACGTTGGATGCCACGCACGCGACGTCCTACAATCTGACCGCGGGCGGCATGTACGAGATCGCCGTATTCCAGGCAGAACGACACGTCACGCAATCGAATTACAAGCTCACGCTCGGCGGTTTCGTGCACTCGACGAGCAAGTGCGTCACCACTTGCGGCGATGGTATCGTCGCGGGCACAGAGGCATGTGATCTGGGCACCGGCAAGAACACGGGCGCGTATGGCACTTGCAATGCCGATTGCACACTGGCTCCCTATTGTGGCGACGGCCTAACTCAAAACCCGCCTGAACAGTGTGATGACGGTAGCAACACGACCCTGTACGACAACACGAAGAAAGCCTGCGCCCCGGGCTGCAAGACGCCGCACTACTGTGGTGACTCCAGCGTAGACGCCGCCTACGGTGAGGCGTGTGACAACGGTGCCAATAACAGCGACACCGCGTACGGGGCGGGCAAATGCACGACAACGTGCCAAGCGGCACCGTACTGTGGAGACGGTTCCATGAACGGACAAGAGCAATGCGATGATGGGGCAACCAATGGCACCCCAACCAGCCATTGTGACACCAATTGCCTGCTCAAGTGCGGAAACGGTGTTCTCGACGCAGGGGAACAATGCGACCTTGGATCGGCGAAGAACACCGGTGGCTATGGCGGTTGCAACGCTGATTGCACGCTTGGACCCTATTGCGGCGACGGTTTCAAGCAAGGTTCCGAGCAATGCGATGACGGAAAGAACGACGGTAGCTACGGCACCTGCAGCGCCGGCTGTGTTCTCGCCGGCTACTGCGGTGACGGAACCTTGCAGAACCCGCCGGAGGAGTGCGACAAGGGGTCATCGAACAGCGCTACGGCTTACGGCGCAGGTTTGTGTACGACTCAATGTCAGCCCGCGCCCTATTGCGGCGACAAAATTGTGCAGGGCGAGTTTGGAGAGAAATGCGACGATGGCGTCAATTCCGGTCTGCCCGGTTCTTGCAAGCCGGATTGCAGTGGGTGGGTTCCGCTTAGCTCCTGCGGCAACGGTCAGATCGATGCGGGCGAAGCTTGCGACGATGGCACCAACAACGGCACCGTCCTGAGCACCTGCGATAGTCACTGCCGGCTGAAGTGCGGCAATGGCGTCGTTGATCCGGGTGAGCAATGTGACGACGGAGTCAATGACGGTAGTTACGGCGGTTGCACGCCGTCTTGCACCTATGCCGGCTACTGCGGTGATGGCATCGTCAACGGCCCGGAACAATGCGATCTGGGTTCGAACAACGAAGCCAGCCCCTATGGGAAAGGGAAGTGCACCAAGGCGTGCAAGAATGCTCCCTACTGTGGCGACGGTCGCGTGCAGTCACCCCCAGAACAGTGCGATGGCCAAGCCAACTGCATGGACACTTGCATTTGGTGGAACCCTGGTTTTGGGTGAGTGGGCCTCAACTACTTCGCGTGGGGCGGCAGCACGTAGTGCTTGCTCGACTCGGGTACGCGAGCCGCAGCCTCTTCGCACCGGGTGCTGCGTCCGGGTTCCACGTGTGGCGTCGGCAAGTCTGGCACCTCCAGCCTGGGCGACGAAGCGAAGTCGAACATGTCAAGCGGTGGGTTTGCATTGGCATCGCGCCGCGTGAGCGCTGGCAGATCGAAGCGGGCCTGAACCAGGCGCAGCAATGAAGAGTGGCTCGTCACCTCGTGCGAAACATAGCCGCGCTTCACCCAGGGCGAGACCATAATCAACGGGACGCGCAGGCCTAGGTGGTCAAAGCGCGGACGTAGGTGCCCGGGTTTGACCTTGGCTATGTGATCATCGGGTACGCAGGCCGGCGGCGGCGCTACGTGGTCAAAGAAGCCCCCGTGTTCATCGTACGTCAGAACGAGCAACGTATTTTTCCAGTCAGCGCCGCGCATTGTCACATCGACGATTTCACTGACGAATTTCTGACCGATTTCGACGTTGGCCGGCGGGTGCTCATCGGTGGCGCGCGGCCCACCGTAGCTGGACTCGACCCAAGCAAACGCGGGCAAGTTGCCGGCCTTTGAGTCCTCTTTGAACTGAGCGATGGTCTTGAAACTGTGCGGGTGGCTCTTGTGTAACGTCGGGTACATTCCCTCTTCGAAGGTGCGGTTGTCGGCATACACGAGCCAGCTGATGCTTCGCTCGTCCAGTTGGTGGAACAGCGACGTTTCAACGTCCCGCGCGGGCGGGGTTGTGTTGTTCACGTGAGCGAACGACGTGCCGGAGAGCATGAACAGCCGATTGGGCCAAGTTGGGCCGAGAAAATCGGCAAAATGCCGATCAGACAAGGCAAAGGCGCGTGCCAGCGCATGGTAGTAGTCTAGGACATTGCGCGAAAAGAAGCCGACGGCGTCCTTGCCAGCAGCCAACGCAAAGCCGTCCATTTTCCCCCCGCGCCAAGCCAGCAGGACGGACTCATAGTCGTGGTTGGGGTCGTCCGGGCAAGAGTGCTCCATCTCGAATGGTTTGAGCGGCACGTGTTGGTTGTTGGGGTCTTGCGCGGCATACGAAGCCGGGGCGACGTCAGCCGACGTGTCCGGCGCCGGACTGAAAATCTTGAAAGTAGTGATCGAACGATCGATTCTCCTGGACGACGAAGACAAAATGTCCAATCGGAATGTTCTTGCCGAGCGGCACATCGGGCCCAAGTGTCTTCAGCGGCAGATCGCCCGGGCCAAACGGGCAGCCCGTCTTCGGGACCGCTTGGGGCACTTCAGGCATCTGGCTCCGAATGAACGCCACCCGCTCACGCTCCGGGTCGGGCGGTTTTGGCTCGGCGTGGCCACAACCTTGACCGAGATTGCAAACGGCCGTCAGCGCCAGCGCGACGTGCTTTTTGTCCAAGTGGGAACGAGACAAAGAATGGATCGAACGCATGAACCTCTAGCGAGCATACATTGGTGCCAAAGGCATGGGAAGTTCGGCTTTGCAGTGGTCCGATGCGAATGCGCCGGCTGAGGTTGCGGTTGCACAGACGAACTTCCGAGTCAGAATACAGAATCTATTGGGCTTTGCTACGGGAGACGTGACGCATGCCGAAAACACTTACACGTTTGGTTGCGGTGGTCATTGTCGCCTCGGCCTGCGGCAGAACTGCACTCACCGAACCGGTCGTGGCAAACACGGGCAGCGCGCGGTCCTCCGATGGTTACGAAGCCGCCCTCGTGACACTTGAATCTGAAACGTATTTGATCATCGTCAACGACAAGGCAAACTCATTTCTTCGTGTCGCGGCAAAGACCAACGTACCGCAGGCATCTTGCCGCAATTCTACTTTTGAGATCAAGGCTTGGCCGGGGTCGGTTGACGTGCGTCTCAGTCCGCCCGACAACTGCTACCTTCTCGAGTCCGAGGCTGACCGGCTCCATCAAGAAAACCTGTACCTTGCGTGGGTCATTGCGCACCATGCGCGAATGCTCGCCGGGGAACAACTCAACCAGTCCAAGTGGCCACCCGGTGCACCCTTCGCGTATCCCTCTGGCTCGAACACGTTTGGAAACCCCGTCCCCTAGGGCGACTCGGCACACGCGGCTAGTGCATCCGCCGGGGCGTTACGGCGGCACTTCGTTCAAAACGTGGTCCACTTGTTCGTGCAAGGGTTGGGCGTGCTTGTGCCCGAGAAGTTCTTCGTCACGTTCACGCTCGTCCCCGACGGGGTGAAATTCACGTTGCCCGGGCCAAGCGTGACATTCGTGTACGACGCCGTGACGTTTGAGCCAGCGATGTTATCGATGACAACGTTGTCCAACGTGACGCTGTTCATGTGAGAGCCGTCGTACCCGTCAAGCGTCACTTGCGGCGTGTTCGAACCGCCGCTGATGCCGTGGAAATTCTGAATCTTGATGTTGGTGTACTGCGGAATGTAGTTGCCCGTGGATGACGAATAATTCGGGGTCAAAATGATTGGGTTCGACAAATTCCGAACACAGACATCGCTGTAGGTCACGCTATCCACCAGCCCACCCCGGCTCGAGTCTGACTTGATGCGGATGCCGTTCGAGCTGCCGCCGCTCGTCCCCATGTTCATGCCGTCAATCGAAAGGTCGTAGACGTTGATGTCCGAGACGCCCCCTTCGAACTCGCTGCCGATGGACATGCCGTGACCGGCTCCGAAGCGGTTGTGCGCGATGACCAGATGTTTGACGCCCGAGTTGCCCTTGATGGCAATGTGGTCATCACCCGTGCTGATCTTGCAGCAAACGATAGTGCCGTTGCTTGCCGCTTCGCCCGGATCGATACCATCGGTATTGTGCGCATTGGTGTAGTTCAACGCGGTGCCGGCACTGTTCGTCGATTTCGTGGGCGCCTTGATGGTCACGCCCCACGCGACGAAGCCTGCGGCATCGAGTTTGACGTGGAACTTGGGTGAATTGTGCAGCGTGATGCGATACAGCGTGAAATTCGTCGCCCCGGCGACTTGTATCAACGCCGGGCTGGACCCGCCGTTGGCATTTTGATCCCAAAATGACCCGCTACCGCCGATGATAGGCTCGCCGCCTTGACCGTCGATGATGCCGTCACCGACGATCCCCGAATTGGCGCCGCGTACGGAGATAAGTGCGCTAGCTGAACCGTAGACACTCGTGCTGCGCGTGCCGAACAACGTCACACCCGCGTCGACCCAAAGCGTGACTCCCGTCGGAATCGTGATGGGGCCGGTAATGAATGAATTGTTACCTCCGCCCGCGACGAGTTTGACGGCCATGCCTGAGCCACATGCGTCGAGCGCCGACTGAATTTTTGACGTGTCGAGCGCACTCTCGCTCGGTACGCCATCGGCAGCGACATTCAAGCTTGCTTGCAGCGTCGTGCAGGCCGTTGGAATCGTCGGTTCCGCGGGCAGGTTCGTGTCGCCCGCGCCGCAGGCACTGCTGGTACTCGTTGTACCGCCGCTCGACGCAACGACGCTCGAAGTGCCACCGGTTGCTCGAGTGCCACCCAGGTTCGAGCTGCCACCTGACGGATTGTTGCCACCCGTTGCAACCAAGCCACCGGTTGCTGCGGCCCCCGTGCCAGACTTGCTGCCGCCCGTGTTGTTCACGCCGCCCGTGGTCTGGAGCCCACCGCTTGCCGTGGCACCACCCACTGTCTTGT
Source organism: uncultured delta proteobacterium (assembly GCA_963811985.1). Lineage (GTDB taxonomy): Bacteria > Myxococcota_A > Polyangia > Polyangiales > Polyangiaceae > FEN-1139. The sequence continues at coordinate 132,701 of CAWEUH010000039.1, read as the reverse complement.
TGCCCCCTGTATTGCTTGAGCCGCCCAATGCTTGGGCGCCGCCGGTCGCCAGTGCCCCACCCACTGCCGGCGTCCCCACAATTGCCACGTTCCCGCCGGACGACGAACGGCCGCCCGTCGGTTGCGGCAGCCCTCCGGTGTTCAAACCGGCGATAGTGCCTGCGGCGGCACTGGAGCCTCCTGCCCCGAGGCCTGTCGATCCGCCTGGCGCCGCCGAGCCCCCCGTTGGAGCCGAGCCCCCGGTGTCGGAACTACCCCCCAAGCCGCTACTGGAGCTGCCACTGCAGCCGCTCAAAAGCAGCAGCAGTATCGATAAACCGAGCACTCGCAACTCGCGGGCTGCACGGACTTTTGGATTTATCAACGTCATGAGCTCTCCCGTGCCGTACAAGACCAATTAGGACCCAGAGCTGACCCAACTTAGTGGCCCACGACAATATCGTTCCGTCAAGTGACTATGTCGTTCCCCGTTGGCGCCAAGGCTCATGAAAATGGCCCTGCCGCACGATAGAAACCGTGAATGCAATCGTGAATGTTTGGACATACTCCCGCTTCGGCTGACAGCCTGCTTTCGCGCTCCAAACACCGCGTTACGTGGCCTACTTGATTTTGGCATGCCGTCACGGAAACGCGCGCGACGATGAAGACACCGTTGCCTCGCGGCCTTCAAGTCTTCGAAGACCGCTGACGTGCCCATTGGGCGAACGCGCGATCGCGATGCGGGGACGACCTTGGGGCGAACCGTTCGAGCCAATTGCCATGCGGCAAGCGTCGCCTACCGCGCACCTGTTCGAACGACATAAAGTAGCTTTCCGCAAGCGTTTCGTCGGCTAGCGTGACGCTGTGGCGCTGAAACAGGTGGGGAACCTGCCGCAAGGCGTCGATGCGGGCCATCAGCCACTGATCGACGTTGTACAGTTCACCCCGCACCGCCGTCTTACCGTCCACGAGAAGCACTGCATACACGTCGATGTCAACCAATGTATAGCAAGGTGCGGTCAGAACGACGCCGACCCACTCGGCAGACTCAAGCACGGGATGGTCACGCTGACCGCTGAGTAGATTACCGTAAACGAACAGACGTTGAGTCTTCATGGCTCCCAGGCCTCCCCAGTCGGCGACCTGTACAAAATACAACAGAATTCCGCGGCATGCCAGCCACGCCCGGGCCCCCCAATGAGGGTGCCCATTGTGCCGGATTGCCGGCGTTTTGTCGTTGTCCACGGCGCCGGTCTAATTGGGCTGTGGAGTGTGCCGTAGATCAGTCCTGTGCTGGACGATCGAGTAAAGTTCATAGACCATCGGGGCATATCCGTGCTGTTGCTCGACATGAGCGGCTGCGACATGGCGCAGCTGTCCGGCGTCATTGTGCTAGGGCGGCGCTTCATTCAGCAGGCGGCGCCCCGTTCACTGCTGACCTTGACCGACGTGTCCCATATCGTCGTAAGAGAACAATCGAGTCGTGAATTGGTCGAATTCGTGCGCGACAACAAGCCCTACGTTAGAGCGGCCGCCGTTGTCGGCGTCGGTGGGCTGACGCGTTCGATCCTGGCAACGACGAATATCTTGACCGGAAGATCGATCAAGGCATTCGATACGCGGCTCAAAGCGCTACAGTGGTTATCGTCACTTGCAACGGATGGTCCGGAGCAAGATTAGCCCCCGCGAAAGCCGGCCTGTGGTACGCTAAGCCAAATGGCGTCGACTCAGCCGTCCGATTCTCGCAGCATGCCTCTTTCGCTATCTAGGCGGCGCGCCTTGGGTATTGCCGTCGTCTTCGGGGTGGTGCTGCTCCAAGTGGCGGTGCAGTACGTGGCGAGTCGTGATCGCGTACGGGCTTTGACTCAAGTGCTGTTCATGAGCGTTGAGATGCCGTTGTTGATGGGGCTGCTCTCGGTCGGTTACGCCTGGGCTGTGCGGCGCCGCCTTGGGTCGCTTTCGACGCTGTTCTTCGGCATCGTCACGGCGGGTTGTCTTGGCGCCACCTTTGGAACATTGCTCTGGTGCTTGGCGCAGCGCTTCCCAATGATTCGCTTTCACGCCGATTCGAGCCTGCAATTGACGCGTGCGGTTGCATTTGGCATCACCTTCGGGCAGCTGCATCTGGGGCTCTGGGCGCTGGCATTCGTGTTTCCGTTCGCCGTGGACGATGCGAAACTCCGGGCGCTCGAAGCGGAGAAGCTGCGCCTCGAAGCGGAGCAATTGCGCAGCTTGGCTGAGCTTGCCAAACTGCGCGCCAACCTGGAGCCGCACTTTTTGCTCAATACACTCAACGCCATTGCTGGGCTGGTCGTGGAAGATCCGCGTGAGGCCCGGCGACTGCTAGTGTGCTTGGGGGACTTGTTGCGCGACGCGCTGCACGACGAGAACGAAATGCAGCCGTTGAGTAGCCGAAATTGACTGGTTGCGTCGCTATGCCGAGGTGCTCGAAGCCCGTTACCCGAAGCTTCTCGGGTTCTCCTGGGAGATTGCGCAGGAAGTGAACGAGGCGCTTATACCACGTCTGCTATTGCAGCCACTCGTCGAGAATGCCGTGAAACACGGGGCATTACGACGACGCGGCGGTTCCGGTCATGTTACGGTCAAGGTCGATCTCGTCTGCGACGCACAACCGGGGGCCGAGCGCCTGGTCTGCACGGTGGAAGACAACGGTCCCGGCCTTCAAGAACCTATCCGCGACGCCTTTGGTTTGCGCGCAGTGCGCAGACGGCTGGAGCTCAAATACGGGCCCGCCGGTGTTCTTCACCTGGAATCGACAAGCCAAGGAACGCGTGCGACAGTCGAGTTGCCTGTATGAACGTCACGGCCCATTTCGATCGCCAGCATGAACGGCTGCGGGCTTTGGTCGTCGAAGACGAATGGCCGGCGCGCAATTACTTGGTCGAACTGATCGAGGCGTCCGAGTTGGCTGAGGTTGTGGGTGCTGTGGCAGACGCCGACGAGGCGCGGCAAGTGTTGCATCCGACCACGGGCGTGGCGGTCGATGTAGTCTTTGTCGATGTACAACTTGCCGGTTCCGGCAGCGAGCGCGCCGGGCTCGACTGGGTTCGTGCGGAAATCAAAGCGAATGGGCCGTTTGGTTTCGTCATCGCAACCGCGTTTGAGAACCACGCCATAGAAGCGTTCGAATTGGGCGTTGTAGACTACTTGCTCAAGCCATTCAGCGAGGAACGGGTCAAACATTGCCTGCAACGCTTGCAGTCGCGCCGCCCCTCGCATTCGGGAATTGGGCGACTGCGCATCGTGTCGCGGCGCAAGAAAAGCCTTGTGTTTCTCGAGCCAGACGAGATCTGGGCATTCGAAGCCGCCGACCGCATGACGTTTGCCCACACGGAACACGGCACGTTTGATCTGGATCTTTCGCTGACGGCAATTGAAACATCCTTTGGGCGGACGTTCATTCGTGTTCACCGGTCTTGGCTGGTCAATTTGAAACACGTCAAGGAACTCGAGCGCGACGGCAACGAAACTCGCTTGTTCGTCGGTCACCGTCTAAGCGATGGGGGCCAAGGGGTTTTCGTGCAAGTAGCGCGCGACCGCACGCAGGAGATCCGCGATCTTTTGTTGGCGAACGCAACAGGCTTGCGCCGGGCCTAGGTTTGCGGGCGAGGACGTTCCCGCCGCGACACGCGCCGATCCTGGCTGAGCTTGTGTCTTGGCTGTGCTCCGGCTTTCTTCGCCAGCAATGGCAGGCGGTTTAGCGCAGGTTTCTGACGACTCGTCAGATTTATCGAGCGGTTCGTCGGAAGTGCTCGAACTGGGGGAGGCCCGGCTCCATATTCGGGCTGTGAAAAAAGCAACTGAAGTGGTCCTAGCCCTCTATGGCGGCGCCCTCACGTTTTGCCCTGAACTTGCAGCACAAACGGGGTCCCATCCACCCGCTGTGGCACAAGACCGGTCACCAAACCCGCCGCTCGACCATGGGGCTTTGGCGCAGTCACCGGGGGACTCAACTCCAACTAGCCCAGTTCGGCCGATAACGTCGGGCCCCGCCGATGACGGGCCGCCGAAGGTTAGGCCACTTACGCTATCGGCTGCCATTGCACAAGCGCTAAAGACGCAGCCTACCATGCGTCAAGCCAAAGCCCAAACCTCTGCCGCGGAGGGTCGAGTTGAACAGGCTCGAGCCGGATATCTGCCTCAGGTCACCGGCACGGCTGCGTACCAAAGAACTACCGGTAACTTCGTGGTGAGGCCCGGATCGGTACCGAGCAATGTTAGTGTAGCAACTTCTTACACTCTCAATCCGACCTACAATTACTACACCGCTTCACTGAGCGCTTCACAGCTCATCTATGACTTCGGGCAGACCAGTGAACGCTGGAGCGCCGCGTCGAGTGCCGTAAGTGCGTCTGCCGCATCAGAGGAGGCAATTCGACTTCAGACGATCATGAACGTACAGAGCGCGTTCTTCCAAGCCTGGGCGCAGCACGCTCTGGTAGGCGTTGCGCAAGAGACGCTTGCCGACCAAGTGCGTCACCTTGAACAGGTCGATGCATCCGTCAAGGTTGGAGTGCAACCCGAAATCGCGCTGGCGACGGCTCGCGCTAGTGTTGCCAACGCGAAATTGCAGGTCATCGCCGCGCAGAATGCCTACGAAATCGCCAAGGACCAACTCAACGCTGCGATCGGGGTGATGCGCGACACCAACTATGAAGTGGCTGACGAAGAAGCTCCACAGATCGATGCTGAAGACGGACCGGTGGAACCGCTCGTTACCCGGGCGCTCGAGAGCCGTCCTGATATTACGGCACTCGAACGGCAGCGCGACGCGCAAACCAAAACAATCCGTTCGCTGCGAGGTGCCTATGGCCCCAGTCTGGTGGCCTCCGCCAACGGGACGGAAGCCGGCATTCACTTGAGTAACATGGTTCCCAACTGGAACATCGGAGTAACGTTGACCTGGCCAATATTGCAAGGCGGTCTAACGAACGGACAGATTCGCGAGGCCGAAGCCAACCTCGAAGTGATCGACGCACAGCTGGCCTCGCTGCGCCTGCAGATTCGCACGCAAGTCGATCAAGCGCGGCTCGCGGTGCGAGCGGCCAAATCGAGCATTGGAGCCGCCGACGAGGCTTTAGCGAATGCTCGACTTCAGCTCAAGTTGGCCGAGGGGCGCTACTCGGCTGGGGTCGGCAGCATCATCGAACTCACCGATGCTCAGGTGGCCTACACGAGTGCACGAGCGCAAGTCGTGCAGGCGCATTTCAGCCTCTCCAATTCTCGAGCTCAACTCGTCATAGCACTAGGAATACGCTGATGGTCGATACCGCACTCTCGCTCCAACCCCCGACGATGGGCGCAAAGCGCAAAGCGCGTTGGCCCTGGATGCTTCTTGCCATTGCCTTCGTCCTGATCCTAGCCGTCTGGATCCGCCACAAACGCAAAACGGCCCAATCCGTGCTCGCGAACCCGGCGACGGCGTATGAGAACCGCATCGTTCCGGTTCAGGTCACCGCGGTTTCACGCGTTGACGTGCCGATCGTTCTGGAGGGACTTGGCAATGTTGTGCCGATAGCTACCGTCCTCGTGCGCAGCCAAGTCGATGGCCTGCTCGAACGGGTGTACTTCACAGAGGGCCAACAAGTAAAGAAGGGGCAGCTGCTCGCGCAAATCGATCGCCGGCCCTTTCAGATTCAATTGCAGCAGGGCGCCGCGGCACTAGCTCGTGATCAAGCGACGCTTAACAACGGCAACCTTGATCTTCAGCGCTACCAGACACTGCGAGTTCAAAACTTGGTTCCTCAACAGCAAGTTGACACGCAACGAACCGTTGTGGCTCAGACCGAAGCCGCCACTCAAGCTGATCAAGCGCAGATTAATTCGGCCAAACTCAACCTGACTTACTCACGCATCACTTCGCCGATTGCCGGCGTTACGGGCGTACGTCTGATTGATCCTGGAAACATCGTGCACGCTGCTGACGCGGGGGGGATCGTCGTCGTGACTCAGCTTGACCCGATTGCTATTATGTTCGTACTGCCCGAAGACGACCAGTTTCGAATTAGCCAAGCCATGGTCCAGGGCCCGCTCAGCGTCGATGCCTATGGCCGAGATGGGATCAAGAAGCTCGGGACAGGGCAAGTGCTCTTGATCGACAATCAAATCAACACAACAACCGCAACGATTCGCCTCAAAGCGATTTTCCAAAATCCCGACCACGCGCTTTGGCCGAATGGCTTCGTCAAAGCGCGATTGACGTTGGATACCCGAAAGGGTGTGTTAGCCGTTCCCAACAGCGTCGTCCAAACGGGACCGCAGGGGACATTCGTTTACATGATGACCAGCAATCAAACCGTAGAGGTGAGAAAGATTGAAGTCGAGATGATTCAGGGTGACACGGTGATCGTTCGTTCTGGACTGACACAGGGCGAAACAGTCATTTCCGAAGGGCAAAACCAATTGCGTCCGGGCGCCAAGGTGGCGGTACGTGCCAGCCCGGTTCCCGCAGGTTCCGCTTCGGCTGGCCCGCGCCAAAGGACGCCACGGTGAGCGGCGTTTCTGAACCCTTCATTCGAAGGCCGGTAGCAACCTCGTTGCTGATGGTCGGGCTGCTGTTGGCTGGGCTCGTGGCACTTCGGACGCTGCCAATATCGGCATTGCCGCAGGTGGATTACCCGACCATCGTCGTATCGACGAATCTTCCCGGCGCCAGCGCGGACACAATGGCTTCGTCCGTCACGACGCCGCTCGAACGCCAATTCGGGCTCATGCCGTCGCTGGCGCAGATGACTTCTATCAGCAGTTACGGCAATTCGCAGATTACGCTGCAATTCGAGCTTCAACGCAGCATCGACGCGGCCGAGCAGGACGTGCAGGCGGCCATGAACGCCGCGAGCAATTTGTTACCGCGACAATTGCCCACACCCCCGACGTACAGCAAGAGTAACCCCGCGGATGCGCCGATACTGACTTTGAGTGTCAGCTCCGATTCATTGCCGCTGAGCCAGGTCGATGACGTTGCGGATTCAATTCTCGCTCAGAAGATATCGCAGGTTTCGGGCGTGGGCCTGGTTACCTTGAACGGTGGCCAAAAGCCAGCTGTGCGCGTTCAAGTCAACCCGCAGGCGTTGGCGGGCGCGGACTTGAGTATGGAAGACGTCCGTACGGCGCTCGTTGCCGCCAATGTCAACCAACCCAAGGGGGCGCTCGACGGGCCGCGACAGGACTTCACACTAGCGACAAACGATCAATTGTTTGGCGCCAAAGCCTTCGAGCCTATCATCATTGCCTACAAGAATGGTGCGCCGATTCGAATATCGCAGATCGCCAAAGCGATCGACGGCGTCGAGAATAATCAACTCGCTGGCTGGACGGATACGCAGCGCTCCATCATCATGAATATTCAGCGACAGCCCGGCGCCAATGTGATTGCCGTGGCCGACCGAGTCAAGAAGCTGCTACCGCAACTGAAGGCCAGTCTGCCCCAAGGCCTCGAGGTGCGCATCGTCAGTGATCGCACGGAGACGATTCGCGCTTCGGTATCCGATGTTGAATTTACACTGATCCTCACGGTGCTGCTGGTCGTCGCCGTCATTTTCGTGTTTCTGCGTGAGTTGCGAGCCACGTTGATCCCAGGCGTAACCGTGCCCCTGTCACTCATCGGCACGTTCGGCGTCATGGCGTTGCTCGGTTACAGTCTCAACAATCTGACGTTGATGGCCCTGACCATTTCCACAGGCTTCGTGATCGACGACGCCATCGTCATGATCGAAAACATCAGTCGATACATCGAAGAGGGGATGCGACCCTTCGAAGCCGCACTCGAAGGCGCCAAGCAAATCGGCTTTACTATTATATCGCTGACGATTTCTCTGATCGCGGTGTTGATTCCGCTGCTCTTCATGGGAGGCATCATCGGGCGCCTGTTTCGAGAATTCGCCGTGACATTGAGTATCGCAGTGGGCCTGTCAGCGGTCATATCATTGACGCTCACGGCGACTATGTGCGCGCATTGGCTCAAGGCGCGCACCGCGCACACAGCGCCGGGACCGATTGCCAATTGGCTCGAACGGGGTTTTGACACATCGCTGAGATTCTACCAAAAAGGGCTAGACTGGGTACTTTCGCATCAAGTCACGACATTGATCATCACATTCGCGACGGTGGCAATGACCGTAGCATTGGCTTACTTCATTCCCAAAGGGTTCTTCCCGCAGCAAGATACAGGCCTGGTTTTGGGCGTCACGGAAGCGTCGCCGGATGTCTCATTTCCGCGAATGACCCAATTGCAGCGCAGCGCCGTCGAGGCGATAAAACAAGACCCCGACGTCAACGTTGTGACTTCGTTCATCGGAGTGGACAGCACGAACCCCAATCCTAACACGGGGCGGCTCTCTCTCTCACTTTTGCCCAGAGAGCGGCGGCACGCATCGGCTGAGGAAATCAGCCAGCGGCTGCAGACGCGACTTCGACACCTGGAAGGCTTGCAAGTGCATCTGCAGTCCGTGCAAGACTTCAGCATCGACAATCGAGTCAGCAGTACCCAGTATCAATTCACCATCGAAGACGCTGACCCAGTTGAGCTTGCAACCTGGGGCCCGATCTTGCTCGAAAAGCTACGCACGTTGCCGGAATTGCAGGATGTCGCAAGTGACCAACAATCCGGAGGCCTGCAGTTGGCGTTGAAGATCGACCGCGACACCGCTTCACGCCTGGGCGTGTCGCTGCAGGCGATTGACGATACCCTGTACGATGCGTTCGGACAACGCCAGATCACGACGGTCTTCACACAGCTCAACCTGTACCGCGTCATCCTGGAGGTAAAGCCTGAATTTGCGGACAACCCAGACGCGCTCTCGTTACTATTCGTGCGTTCACAATCGGGAGACGCCATTCCGCTCAGCACGTTGGCGCACCGTGACGTGATGCACACTGCGCTGACGGTCAATCACCAGGGTCAATTCCCTGCAGTGACTTTGAGCTTCAACGTGGCGCCTGGACACTCTTTGGGCCAAGCCGTGGATGCGATTCACGGGCTTGAAACGGCGATCCAATTGCCACCCAGCGTTCACGCTGAATTCCAAGGCACTGCCAAGGCGTTTCAGGAATCGCTGTCGAGTGAACCCGTACTGATATTGGCGGCGCTGATTACAGTGTATATCGTGCTAGGCATCCTCTATGAAAGCACTGTCCACCCGATCACAATCCTGTCAACACTGCCTTCGGCGGGTGTGGGAGCGCTGTTGGCGCTCATCCTGTGCGACACTGAGTTCAGTATCATCGCTCTAATTGGAATCATTCTACTCATAGGAATCGTGAAGAAAAATGCGATTATGATGATCGACTTTGCACTGGAAGCAGAACGCGAGCAGGGCGTAGCGCCGTTCGACGCGATTCGTCAAGCGTGCCTGCTGCGCTTTCGACCCATCATGATGACAACGGCCGCCGCACTGTTTGGCGGAATTCCGCTCGCGTTTGGAACGGGCATCGGTTCCGAACTGCGGCGCCCGCTCGGCATTAGCATTGTGGGCGGGCTCTTGATATCGCAGGTGTTGACCCTGTACACGACGCCCGTCGTCTACCTAGCCCTTGATCGAATTGCGCGTTGGCTGCGGGGTAACAAGCAAGCTTCTGGCGCAGATCTGGCGCCCGCCGAAAGGTGAATCCGTGAATATCTCGGCTCCCTTCATCCAGCGACCGATTGCCACTTGGCTCTTGGCAATCGCGGTGTTGCTATCGGGCTTTGTCGCCTACCGGTTGCTGCCCGTGGCGCCCCTACCACGCGTCGATTTCGCCACGATTTCGGTGAATGCCGCTTTGCCCGGAGCCAGTCCGGAGACCATGGCATCGTCCGTGGCGACGCCGCTCGAGCGTCGCTTTGGTCGGATTGCTGGAATCATGGAGATTACCTCGACCAATTCGCTCGGCAATTCGGCGATTACCCTGCAATTCGACGTGGATCGGGACGTTGATTCAGCGGCGCGCGACGTGCAAGCCGCCATCGCAGCCGCAGGATCGGAACTTCCTGCCGGAATGCCCACACGGCCAACTTACCGTAAAGTCAATCCTGCGGATGCTCCCATTCTCATTCTCGCGTTGACATCCGAAACCATTCCCCTATCGCAAGTTTACGATACGGCGAATACCATTCTTGCTCAGAAGATTTCGCAGGTTTCGGGTGTTGGGCAAGTATTCGTGGGCGGCGGCCAGCAGCCTGCGGTGCGGGTCCAGGTCGATCCGATGAAGCTTGCGGGGTTGGGCCTTACTCTGGAAGACGTTCGCAATGTGCTCACCAACGCGACGCTCGACCAGTCCAAGGGCATCATCACCGGGAGTCGAACAATCATTCACGATTGCGGCAAACGACCAGATCTTTCACGCCAATGATTTCAAGACTCTGATCGTGGCTTCAACGGCTCAGGGGGTAATTCGGTTGAAGGACGTTGCCACGGTCTTTGATGACGTCGAGAACAACCGCACAGCCGCTTGGACCAACGGCAAGCGGTCGGTCCAGATCATGATTCGACGCCAGCCCGGCGCCAACATTCTCGATACGATCGACCGGATCAAGTCGCTCTTGCCCTATCTGGCAACATCCATATCACCCGCGGTAAAGATTGAAATTGCGCTAGACCGGGCGAGAACCATCCGCGCCGCGGTTCGCGACGTGGAGTTCACGCTCATCTTGAGCGTGGTACTGGTTACGCTGGTTGTGTTCGTGTTCCTACGGCGGGTTCGCGCCAGCCTCATCCCCTCGGTTGCCGTGCCAGTTTCACTGGTCGGAACCTTTGGGGTAATGTATCTGCTTGACTTCAGTATCAACAACTTGTCGTTGATGGCGCTGACGATTGCAACTGGGTTCGTCGTGGACGACGCGATTGTCGTCACTGAGAACGTGTCGCGGTTCATCGAAATGGGCGAATCGCCAATCCGTGCGGCATTCAAAGGAGCGCAACAAATAGGCTTCACGATTGTATCGATCACGGTATCACTCGTCGCCGTGTTTGTTCCCATCTTGTTCATGGGGGGCATTGTGGGGCGTTTGTTTCGCGAATTCGCGGTTACGCTGGCCGTGGCTGTGGCCATCTCAGGCGTCGTTTCACTGACTCTGACACCGATGATGTGCGGCCGTCTGTTGGATAAACCTACCACGCGGCATGGTTGGGCCTATCGCCAGTCTGAGCGTGGATTTCAGGCGCTGCTTGGAGTCTATGAGCGGAGCCTCGGTTGGGTCGTCAACCATACGCGCACCATGGCAGTTCTATCGACGATCATCGTCGCCGTGACAGTGGGGTTATACATCTACGTTCCAAAAGGCCTATTCCCGCAGCAAGACACAAGCATGATCATGGGGTTCTCGGAAGCTCCGCAAGACGTGTCGTTTCCGGCCATGAAGAAGCGGCAAGCGGCCCTCAATGAGCTCTTGAAATCGGATCCGGACGTGTTGCATGTTGTCTCGTTTACCGGCGGGGGCTATGGCGCTTCCGCGGGCAACACGGGTACCGTCTTCTTGGACTTGCGCGAGCGCCCGGCACGCAAGGCCACCATTGATGAGACGGTTGCAAGACTCCGAAAACGGCTGGCAAAACTCGTTGGAATCAATTTATACTTGCAGCCCGCTCAGGATGTCAGAGTGGGCGGCCGCTCGAGCCGCACACAGTACCAGTATACCGTGCAGAGTGCGAACCTCGATGAACTGCGTCAATGGGCGCCCCGGGTGCTCGAGCAGCTGAAGAAACTGCCTCAACTCAAGGACGTAGCCACGGATCAGCAGACGGCAGGCCTACAGCTGGATGTCGTTGTGGATCGCGACACCGCTTCGCGCATGGGTATCACCATGCAAACCATTGACAACACACTGTATGATGCGTTCGGGCAAAGGCAAGTTGCGACGAACTATACGCAGCTCAATCAATACCGCGTCGTCATGGAAGTCACGCCGGAGTTTTTATTGAACCCGGATGCCCTCAGACAGATTTACGTGCCGTCGGGCCAGGGAGCGCCTGTGCCATTGTCAACCATTGCTCGCCTGGAACGCTCCAATGCGCCACTCTCGATTACGCACCAAGGTCAGTTTCCTTCAATCACGTTGTCATTCAACCTGTCACTCGGGGTGTCGCTCGGCCAAGCCGTCGATGCGATCCACGCCGCGGAACGCAGCATTGGGCTGCCCGCCAGCGTGCGTGCGGGCTTTCAGGGAACGGCGCAGGCGTTCCAAGATTCGCTTGCCAACGAACGTATCTTGATCTTGGCGGCACTGATGACCGTCTACTTGGTGCTGGGAATGCTGTATGAAAGCCTGATTCACCCGGTCACCATCTTGTTAACGATTCCATCAGCCGGGCTAGGCGCATTGTTGGCGCTACTCACCTTCGGCAGTGATCTGAACATCATTGCGCTAATCGGCATTATTCTCCTTATCGGCATTGTGAAGAAGAACGCAATTCTGATGATCGATTTCGCGCTGGAAGCCGAGCGGCTGCACGGGCATAGTCCCAAGGCCGCAATCTTGAGCGCATGCAAACAGCGCTTTCGGCCCATACTGATGACGACATTGGCAGCGCTGTTCGGCAGTTTGCCGCTCGCCCTCGGAGGTGGTAGCGGCTCTGAATTACGGCGCCCGCTCGGCCTCTCGATTGTCGGAGGGCTCCTGGTCTCGCAGCTCTTGACGTTGTACACGACGCCGGTGACCTACTTGGTGCTCGACAGGTTCTCCAAGAAGGCCAAGCGATACGATGCCGAACCCCGACCCACGCTGTTAACTCAGGAGGCGCCGGGTTGAAGCCAGTGACTCAATCCGGAACCGGACCGAATTTGCCGCGGTTGACGTCGTAGATGGCCTGGCGGATTTCTTCTACGGTGTTCATCACGAAAGGCCCGTACTGGACAATGGGTTCGTCGATGGGTTCGCCGGAGAGCACGATGACATGCGCGTCGTCGAGCGCCTTAAGCTCGATGCTTGCGCCATCGTTGGAGAAGATCGCGAGCTCGCCGGCGACTGCGGTAGTTTCTCCCGTTCGTACGCGACCGCTCGCGACGACCACAAATACGTTGTAGGTGGTCGGCAATGGTATCACTGCACTCGCGCCCGCGTTCAAGTTGACATCGAGCAGCGTGATAGGCGTGAACGTGCGCGCGGGCCCGCTGGCGCCCGCGTACTGACCCGCGATCACGCGGATCTTGCCGCCGCCGTCAATTGGAAGGACCGGGATGCTCTGCGAGAGGATCGGCTGGTAGCCGGGTGCCGCAGCCTTGTGTTTCTTCGGCAGATTCACCCAAAGCTGCATCATGTGCATGCGGCCGCCCTGTCGCGTGAACTGCTCTTCGTGGTACTCCTCGTGAAAGATGCCGGACGCTGCGGTCATCCACTGCACGTCGCCGGGGCCTATAACGCCCCTGTTTCCCGCATTGTCGCGGTGCGCGACGCCGCCCTCCCACGCAAGTGTCACAGTTTCGAAGCCCCGGTGCGGGTGCCAGCCCACACCACGCTTGCCGCTCACGAGTGGCGTAAACTCCCGCGAAGGCCCGTAGTCCATGAGCAAAAAGGGACTGAGCCGCTCGGATGCCAACTTTGCGCTCGGGAAATAGGTCGAGACGTAGAACCCGTCGCCCACCCAATGAAACTCCGTGCTCCGGTGAACGGCTTCGACCGTTCGAACCCGGTCAGTACTTGAAGGGATGCTCAGGGCACTCGACGAATTCATAGTCATCCCGTAAGCATAATCATCGCTTTTTGCATCCGAAAGGGGTCTGGCACAAGTGGCCTTTGGGCCCCGTCGTGGCCGATGCAAAAATCCGTGTTTCAGGACTGTTCTTTTGCCGCTGCGGCACGCAAGCGCGCGCCGACTCAAGTGCGCGGGCGCGCCGCGGTGACGTTCCGGCGCGGTAACGAAGCGACGACGATCTCCAGCAGCAAGATGACCGCCAGGAGCATTGCGACATTGGGCGATAAATCGAGCCGGCTGTAGCGAGGGGTAGCCTGGCCTGACGCTGCCGCATCAATCGGGTTGGGCCCTTCGGTAATCTCTTGCGGCTCACTGTGTGCGAGCCGAGTTTCGGTGTGCTCGTTTCGTACAATCGTGTAAAGCCCCGCGAGATTCGGCGAGTAGGATTTGTCCGGCGCATCCGTGTCCATTGCGGTGTCCAGCGTTACCGTCGTGCCCAGCGGATCGCGGATTTGAACCCCTTCATCGCGATCGAACCTCCACGCGCGGCCAACCACCGTGATAGGCGAGGCGCCCCGCTTGCGAGAAACCTCAATCAAGTGTTCGAACAGCCGCAGAAACCCTGAGCGCAGGCCAATCTCGCTGTTCTCGGAGGTCACCGGTAGTCCCATTGTCCACACGATGCCCCTGCCCAGCGGGCGCTCGACCAAGGCAGCTCTGAAATCTGACCAGCGTGCTCGTACCTTGCTGGATGCCGCCAAAGACTCGTCCAAGAGTAACCGCGCCTTGGGCTGCAGTTCGGCGAACGACTTTGCCGTGGGCCCAAGCCATTGAAGATCGGCCACGTCGAGTCCCTGGACGTCCGTGGGTTCCCACTTGGGGCTGCCTTCCAAGAACGGTGATAGCGACGCGCCAAGCGCGCCGCCCACGGCGCGCTGCCCTAGCCACGCGAACGCAAGCCCACCGCGCGTGATCCATTTCTGCAAGACGGCGCGAGCTTCTGGCCCGAACGGCGGCGGATCATCGAGTATCAATAGCGAAATGTCGCCGTAGGCGCGGTCGTCTTCGGGCAAGACCGTCCACGGGCGCAGAACCAGGTCGCCGCCAAAAGCCGACAAGGCTTGTTCGACGAGTGGCGGTCCTCCGGTTGCCGCTCGAGCAATCGTGTAGTCGGCAAGCGTGGCGACCACCGTTCCCGCGGTGCCTTTGAACACGGGAGTACTGTCGTTGTGCCGGTTGGCGTCTTTTCCGTCTAGGCGCGCGTCCAGCATTGCGTCGGCGGGCACATTGTCGAACGCGACGGTTTGCACTTTCTTGGCTGCGGCTACGGGCTTGGAAAGCGCTTGCAGCTCAAGTTCATGGGCGCGGCTGCCACTGCGTTCCACGAGCGATAGCCTGTAATTTGGCTTGGCGGTGTCATCGGTACACGCCACGTCGGCTTCGACCCGATTGCCGTGTTGAATCGCGCTAACGACGCCACAATCGTGCACCCGCGTAGCGAGCTCGGGATTGGGAAACCACACGGGCAGGTTTGTCTTCGGTGCGGGCTGTCCCATGTCGCTGAATACGACGATGCGTCGATCGACCTGGGGCAGGCTGCGCAGTGAGTTCTCGGCCAGCTCGATCGCGCCCACCAGATCCGTGCTGCGGTCGGAGGCGGGCGTTTTGAGGCACAGGTCCCGTACGACGCGCTGCTGCGGCGTCGCGCCGGCGACGAGCCGCGCAGGCTGCCCCGCAAGCACGAATGCGACCAAGTCGCCTTCGTGCAGCTGCGATACTACTTGGGCAGCACTACGTTTGGCCAGTTCGAACCGCTCGACGCCGCTTGGCAATTGCGCCCGCATGCTGCCCGAGTCATCGAGCACAATCGCCAGCGCGACGGACGCGCCCTGTTGACGCGTGAGCACTGGGTGATCGCAGCGCACGAGGGGCACGGCGCCGAGTAGCGAAAGCGCCACGATGAGCGCGCACCGCAGCCCCAACAGAACGCGGTCCTGCAGCTTGCCGGTGCGACTCGATAATTTGGGCGTAGGCTGTACCAGCCTTACCAGTGGGAACGCGACCGCGTCACGGCGCCCACGCTGCAGCAGGTGTGCAACAATTGGCACGACTACCAACAGCGCGATGGCGAGCGCGGCCGTCGTCAAGAACGTCATGCGCGAGCGCTCCCAGCGCTGAACCCCGCGAGGATGCGCCGGACAGCCTCCGCGGGGTCATCGCGGGTGCACAACGAGACAAATCGGCCCCCGCGTTGCGATAGTTGTGCTGCGAAGTCTCGCGATTCGCGCTCGAGTGCGGCAAGGTAGTGACCGCGGGTGCTGGTTGCGTCGGTCGTTGCCGATAGGTTGCCCTCCAAGGCGCGCAGATGCACGGGGCCTCGGAAGTTGAAATCTAGTTCGGCAGGATCCAAAATCCGCGCGACGACGACGCGCCTGCCGCGTGTGCACAGCCCGGCGGCACGCGAAATAATAGCCTCCGGCAGATCCGCCAAGTCGGTAAGTATCGCGATGGACGTGCCGCGCCGGGCGTAGCGCAGCACGGGCAAAAGCGCGTAATCGATGGCGCGCGCGTCCGCATGCAACTCGCCTTGTGCCGTGGCTGTCTCCAGCACGCCGACGATTCGTTCGAATGCTTGGCGTCCCGCCAATGCGGGCAGCCAACGACAATTGGCGCCGCCCAGCCAGTCGAGCGCCACCGGGTCGCCGCCCGCGATGACGACGCGCGCCAAAACCGCGGCCAATAAAATCGCGTAGCTAAGTTTGCTGGTTACCGCGGACGCACTTTGGTAGCCCATTGACGCCGTGGCATCAACCACAAGTCGCAACACGCGCTCGGTCTCCGTTTCGAATTCGCGTATCAACAACCGCCCGTGGCGCATCAGGGCATGGCGGTCCAGCCAGCGAAGATCGTCACCGGGTACGTAATTGCGGTGCCCGCTGAATTCGACGCCCGAACCGCGCCGATTACTCCGATGACTTCCGAGGTAGATGCCTTCGGCGATTGATTCGGCTCGCAACCGCAGGCTGCTTACCCTGTTCCAATCGAAATCGCGCAGCGCATCGATCGTCATTGGCCACCCTAAAGTACCTCATCCGATCATCGTGGGCGCGTTCTTCGCAAAAGTCGCAAGGCCTTACGCCAACATTTACATACCACCCGTGCTCATGACCAGTCCAAGCCCCACGCCGACCAGTGCTGCGATGACCCCCAGCACGATCCACACGCGACCGGCCGGTCGCCTGTCGGCTGGCTCAGCCGCGCAAGATTCGCTCGGCAAGTTTGGGTCGTGAGCGTCCGATTCAACCACGGTTTGCATGATTATTCCGGAAGCGGGCCGAAGCAACACCAAGGTGGACGTACACGGAGCCAGCGGCACTTTTTGCGGCAATGTGCTCCGGCGAAACAACTGACTTGTTGAACCTGGGCTGGCTGCCAACGTAAGCGGGCGCAATGATTGCCTCAGCCGTGCCACTTGGCATGCTGTGGCTCGTGGACGCACAACGCTTACGTGAACTTCTGGATAGTCTAAAGCTGAACGCTGCTGCGCACCAGCGCCTGGGTGAGTTCCATGATTTGGTGCGTGATGACATGCCTGCCATCGTCAACGAGTTCTGTGACTTCGTTGTCAACGATCCTTGCATCGCGCGCGACGCCGGCGGCGAAGCGGTCAACCTGCATTGCCTCAAGCACGCAGTGGTTGCCTGGCTCCAGTCGGCGCTGTCCGGTTCACCGAGGGACGAGGCGTTTCTGGCCGCGCGCAGGCGCATTGGCAAAGTGCACGTCCAGATAGATCTCCCCCAAGAGACGATGTTTACGGCCATGAACTGCATTCGCACGCGCCTGCTGACGATTGCCCTGCAACGGATCAAGGACGCCCAGAGCCGGGATGCGACGTTACTAGCGATCAGTGGCGCATTGGACTTGGAATTGGCATTGATGCTTGAAAGCTACCGCGAACATCAACAAGAGCAGATCAAGGCGCATGAGCGACTGGCTACCATTGGGCAACTGGCCGCGTCGATAGGCCATGAACTGAGGAAATCCGCTTGGTACCATCGAAACCAGCGTGTATCTGATGGCGCAGCAGCTCGAAAAACTTGGCATCAACGACGACGTGGCCAAGCGCCACGTGGACAAGGCCCGCAAGCAAGTCCAGCTTTGTTCGAAGATAATAACGGACCTGCTGGAACTTGCCAGGAGCCGCCCCCCGAAGCGCCAAATCGTCAACGTGGACCGGCTGATTGACGAAGCGCTCGACGCGTTGCGGTTGCCTGAATCCGTGACTCAGAAGAAGCAAGTCGCGCCGAACCTGACGGTCATGGCGGACCCCGAACAGCTGCGAAGCGTGCTCGTGAACCTGTTGGAGAACGGTCGCGACGCGATGGACACTGTGGGAACTTTAGCCGTCGAAGGGTTCACCTCGAAGAACGGCATTGCGATACGAATTAGCGATACCGGTCCCGGCATATCCGAGGACGCCCAGGGACGCATCTTTGAACCCCTTTTCACCACCAAGGCTCATGGAAACGGCTTGGGGTTGGCGCTCTGCCGCCGGATTGTCACCGCACACGGCGGCACGATCGAGCTGGAGCGCGTCTCGCGGGGGGCGAGTTTCCTCGTGTGGCTCCCTGAAACTGCCACGCTTACCGCCGATTGGCCGGTCCCCCAACCGGCGTGATTGCGAAAGCGCACTTGGCAGGATAGCTTTAGACGGTCATGGTCGAAGCCCGCCGATTTCTGGTTGTGGACGACAATCGGGAATTCGCTAGAGATCTTTGCGAATTGCTCGCGTTGGAAGGAAACCAGGGCACTGTTGCCGCGGATGCCGAAGAAGCGCTGCAATGCCTGGAGCGCGAATCGTACCACGCCTTGTTCACCGATCAGCGCCTTCCGGGTCAAAGCGGCGTCGAGCTCATCGAAGAGGTCAACCGGCGTGGCTGGTCGATACCCGTGGTGCTGATGACAGCGTACGCGGATGAAGATGTCGTGGCCAGGGCACAGACGGCGGGCGCCATCGACGTGTTGTCAAAGCCCATTGATGTCGATCGATGGCTCGCGATGGCACGGCGTTGCACGGTTTGCTCGGGTGCCGTGGCAGCCAATGACTGCGGTGCGGTGGCACTTCACAAGCTACGGGATCGAACGTGAGCGCGGCTGCCTTCTTGGTGGTTGACGACCACCGCGAGCTTGCCGAGAGCATGTGTGAGCTTCTGACGGACATCGAGCCAGGCGCCGAATGCGAAATAGCGGCCGACGGTGCCGCGGCCGAAGCCTTGGTGGCAAAGCGTCCGTTCGACGTCGCCTTTGTCAACTTGCATTTACCAGATGTACGCGGCACCGACGTGGTGGCACGCCTGCGTGCCATGTTGCCGTTCGTACAGGTTGTGATCGTAACCGGCGACGGCACGCTGGACAGCGCCATCAATGCAGTGCGCACAAGTGCATTTGCCTACGTGCTCAAGCCCGTTCGACCCGAGGACTTGATTGACACGGCGCGCCGGGCCCTGGTGCAGGCGCGCGGGCACCGTGAACACGAACAGCTGCGGCATGAGCTGGAAAGCTCGGAACGCCGACACCGAGAAGTCGTGGAGGCTATGCCGATTTTTGTCCTGGCACTGGACCGCCTGGGCAACATAGCCCTGTGGAATAGGCGGCTCGAAGAGGTGACCGGCTATCTTCGCCAGGAAATGCTGGGACAGCCGGGAGCACATATCGTCGGGGAAGGCGATTCGGATCGCCTGCTGCCCCTCAAAGCTGGGGGACATCGACTTGTGCGCTGGCAATGTACCGCCGTGCCGGAGGGCTACTTGGGCAATATGACGTACGCGACCGGCATCGACGTGACCGAGGAACGCGAAATGCTCAGGCGCACCGTTCGCGCCGAACGGCTGGCGGCCGTCGGCACGTTGGCGGCGGGCCTGGCCCACGAAGTGCGCAACCCGCTGAATAGCGCCCAACTTCAGCTTGATCTTTTGGAACGGCGTCTGAGCAAAGGCGCGGTGTCTGTTGACCGGGTGCTCGAAGTATCGCAGATTATACGCGAGGAGATCCGGCGCTTGGATCAATTGGTCAACGACTTTCTGGCCTTCGCTCAACCGAGACCGTTGGAATTAAAGCGCGTCGCTGCGAACGATATTCTGATGAGCGTTGTCGATTTGATCAGCCCCGAAGTCCACTCGCTGGGTATCGGGTTGAAGTTCGAGATGGAGAAGGACGCGGGCTACATTCGCGTGGAACCGCAGAGGTTTCGTCAGGTATTTCTGAACCTGTTTCGCAATGCCATTGAAGCTATGAACCACAGTGGGCTGCTCACATTGCGCACCCGCGGCCCGGACACTGCGGGCAATGTCCTAATCGATGTGGAGGATACCGGGCCCGGATTCTCTGAAGATCAACCGATATTCGACGCGTTTTATACGACCAAAGAAGGTGGCACCGGGCTTGGGCTTGCGATCGTGCATAGAATTGTGACCGACCACGGCGGCACGATTAAAGTTGCCTCGCGCGCCGGCGCTACTCGATTCACGATTGGGTTGCCTCAAGATCCCGCCGGGTCCTAGTGGTGCGATTTCCCTGAAATGAATCGGGTCAGGGGCTTGGGGGATTCCGTCGTCACAGAGTGGGCACCGCGATTTTTGGACGACCGATCCCGTAGCGGCCTTTTAGCCGAGTCGCGAAACCATTGCGCGGAGTGTTGACATCGCGCAACACTTGCGCCCCTGCCAGTGATTCGGACCCCGTCAATGGTGAGACGGGTAGTTGCGGCAGTTTCCCAATGACCACACCGATTTCGGGAGAGATAATGTGAGCGCGAATGGACGAATTCTGATCGTTGACGACGAGTCGAATGCAAGAAATGCGTTAGCGGAAATCCTGCGGGAAGAAGGTTACGCCTGCGAAACGGCCGCTGATGGATTCAAGGGTCTCGGGCGATTTGCCGAATTCGAACCGGATCTTGTGCTCACGGATCTCAAGATGCCCGGGATGGACGGCGTCGAGCTCATGACGAAGGTCAGAGAGCGCTCTCCCGGGTTGCCCGTGGTGGTGATGACCGCATTCGGTGCTGTCGACACGGCAGTTCTGGCCATGCGCAGCGGCGCGGTGGACTATCTCACCAAGCCTATCAATACGGACGAACTTCTCATTGTGATCGAAAGGGCACTACTTGAGAGCCGGTTGCGTCGCGAGGCCCAAGATTTGCGCAAGCGTCTGGATGAGCGATACAAATTCGAGAACGTGGTGGGAGCTGCGCCCGCCATGCAGCAAATCTTCAAGATGGCTGCTCAGGTCGCGCAGAGCCGGGCCACCGTGTTGCTCACCGGTGAATCGGGAACCGGCAAGGAGCTCATTGCCGCCGCGCTTCATCAGCGTTCCAATCGAGCGAACGGGCCTTTTATCAAGTTGCACTGCGGGTCGCTGGCGGAGAACCTGTTGGAGAGCGAACTCTTCGGAACTGAGCCGGACGCGCAGAGTGGCTCGCAAAAGGCGCGCGAGGGTCGGCTGGAACAAGCGAACGGAGGAACGCTCTTCATCGACGAAATCAGTGAAATTTCCCCGGCGATCCAGATTCGCTTGCTTCGCTTGTTGCAGGAACATGAATTCGAACGAGCCAATTCGAGCAGCTCCATTCGCGTTGACACGCGCGTGATCGCCGCGACGAACCGCGACCTTAGGGCCATGGTGGGTGAAGGCAAGTTTCGCGAAGATCTGTTCTATCGACTCAATGTGATAAACCTCCAGTTACCCCCGTTGCGTGAGCGCGCATCCGACGTACCCGCCCTGGCAATGCACTTCGTCCGTAGGTATGCGGAGGAGAATGGCAAGAAGGTCGAGCGTTTGTCGGAAGCTGCGTTGTCGAGGCTGGCCGCCTACTCTTGGCCGGGCAATGTGAGGGAGCTCGAGAACGTTATCGAGCGAGCGGTCGTGCTATCAGAAAACGGCGTCATTGAAGCGGAGCATCTGCCACCTGAGGTCGTCCCTGGGCCCAACGTTGGCGCACCGCCGATTCCCGGCTCCACGATGGGCGACATCGAACGTTACGTCATTCTCAGCACCCTAGCTGCACAGAATGGCTCGACGAGCCGCGCCGCGGAAGTCCTGGGGATCAGCGTTCGGAAAATTCAATACAAGTTGCAAGAGTACGGCTCGGCGCCGAAAAGCGGCATCCCCGCCATCATCGGCCGCAATGGCGAAGAATGACGTGGAGCGCACTACGCCCCTAGCAGTTTTTCCAGATCAAGTTCCCGATAGCTGGATACCACCAAGTCGGCGTCCGACAGGTCGCGCTCGACCATTGGGGCTGCGACGCGCGCGATGACTCGCATTTGGGCGGCTTTGGCGGCCGTGATGCCTGCCGGCGAATCCTCGAATACGAGGCAATGCTCGCAATTGACACCAAGGCCCGCAGCGGCCAAAAGGAATATGTCTGGCGCGGGTTTTGCCCGAAGCAATCGCGGGTCATCCCCACACACAACGGTTTGGAACTTGTCGAACCACGCATGCGAACTGACTTTGAGATCGTACATCTCACGTTCGCTGCTGGTGGCCACAGCAAGACGAACACCCAACGAGTGAAGCGTTCTCACCAATTCCTCGGCACCCTCGACCGCCGGACAGTCCACGAAGAGTTGCTTGAGCCAGACGTTGCGTTCGAGCAGATATTCTTCCGCAGAAATCGGCAGCTGGAGCTGCTCTGTCAGCCAAATTGCGCCTTGGTGCTGCGAACGTCCCATGATGTGTCGCTTTAGCGGCCAATCGTAGGTCTTACGGTACCGCGCCAACACCGCCTCTGCGGCACGTGTGTAAAGAGGTTCGGAGTCCAATAGGACGCCGTCTAGGTCGAAAACTGCCGCGCACGGGTATTGCATCGTCGCGGAGGAATTAATCACACGCCACGGTTGGCGTCCACTGGCAACTAGGGGGTGTCCCGGGTTTCTCCGAGCCGTCCTTTCATTTGGATTGCACAGGAAGGACGGAAGAGCGAAAGGACCTGGGGTGATTTAGGCGTGAGCTCCTATAACCTCGACCGTTCCATCTGCAAATCTTCCGACCTTCCGCACTTCCTGTGCAGTCGTTCGAGTTCATCGGACAAGCCTGTTTCAAATTACTAGGGACAGCCCCTAGCCGCCCGTGAAACGGGCGAGGGGGCTCTATCTGCTCGAATAACGCAACGACGCGCCCGCATCGCTCCGACCGGGCGGCATTGCGATTTCCATGAAATCATGAGCCAACACCTCGCCTGCCTGGTCATTTACTGTGACACGCAAAACCCAGGGGCCCAAGAATGGGGGTTGCTCGATGCGGGCCTGCCAGGTGTGGCCCTCGTGCGCCCAATGCACGGCCACCGGTCTTGCATTGACCGTCGTGCTGATCGAGACATTGACGGACTCGGGAAGATCCGTGCCTTCAGTACCGAAAATCCGCACGACTACTTTGATTGCTTGCCCCGGCCAATGGGCGTCCTTCGGCTCAAACTGGATGGTGCTGTGAATCGATCGCGGCTCAAGCATGAGCTTGACTTCGTCTGTTTTGCCGGGTTCGCGGAACCGCACCATCAAGGGTTGACCTGTTGGCAAGTTCAGCGATTCCGGAGCTGGGGTGAAGAGTGCCGCAGAGCCATAGGCCATCTCCAATCCATTGACTTGCGAGAGGTGGATTTGCTGAAGCTTCCCCAATTGGGGAACCCCATTTTTGACATAGGCACCCTTCGGAAGTTCAATCCCGACTACCCGAACCGACACGGCGTTTGACGGCGGAGACTCAATACTGAAGCGGTCGACGGCCGACACGGTTGTGGTGTATAGACCCGCGTCGAGTTGTGGCAGGTCGAACGATGTTTGGCTTACGTCAAAGTCACGCGCGGGCATCGAATCATTGGGTGGCTCACGACGAAGTGTGACCTTGTAGGCTTTCGCGTCGGCAATGGCTGACCAGCTAAGGGTTGTTGGTTCGCTAACGCCAAGGCTGAGTTTCAGTGAGTTGCTTGCGCGCAGCATCGGCGGCTTGGCAAGTTCGCGGACCGCACCCGCGGGGGACTCGCGGTTGACGATGAGCGCCGTGCCCAGCCGTAGCGACCGCCACTTGTCAGCCGAGGAGCCCGACAGCTCAGTACCGGTGAGGGCGGCGAGAACTACCCCTTGCGGCGAGGCGACGATGGTGCATCGACCGCCCTTGGCGAATGCCGAGACGCGTCGTGGCGCCCGCACGATCAATGCATAGATGGGCTGATGCGTTGTATCGATGTCCACGTCGAGTCGTCCGCTCGTAAGCTCAACGGATAACGCACGCGGTGCCAAGTCCTTCAAGTGCCTTGGAACTGGCACGGATGGCTGCCGAACGATACGTGTGTTTGGTGCCAATGTAAGCCGCAGACCCTGGTGCAACTCGACCACCTGCGACTCGCCATGGGTCACCCATTCGGTCACAGTGGACGCGGTGTCTACCGCGAAGGCGTTGGAGTTGAAGCACAGCCCAAGTGGCAGTAACAGCCCCACAAGTCGTACACATTTTGGCGCAGAGTGACGGATCATATGATCATCACATACGGCACATTTCTCTACGGACTTGAGGAACTCTGATCAACTTGCTCGGCGCGGCGGACGTCGCGTCGGCCGTTCGGAAGCGCAAACGATCGATCGGGAATTCCTGGCGCGCCGCGCCGCTACGATCTGCGAAGTGTTCGGCACTGGCTTGAATGGCGATTCTTCGACGCATTGAACGACTGCGGCGAGCAACGCATGGTCTCGTCGAAGCAGCGCTGATTGGAGCAGGCGAATCCTCGTGTCGCGATATGGCAATTGACGCGACAAGAAATTCGCGCGCGCGAGTAGGGCCTCCAGCGAAAACGACGGTCTTTCGCCCTGGCAGCGAGACTGCAACCGACCCGTTGCCATTGCCGCCAAGTAGGCGCACCTCAGGTCCAGTCCACGCGCGCTCCCGACAGGTGGTACGGTGGCGCAAGACTGCGATGAGTGCGCGCTGTGAGAGGTCATGCAAATCACCATGCAAGGCGAATGCCTGGTGTCGCCGCACCAAGGAATGGCCCAGGCTGCTCTGCAATTCCGCGGGTGACCCATGCATGGCCAGGGTGTTCAGTGACCCAATTCAGCGTCGGCCCATTGACGGTGCGTCAAGAGCTTGACTAATTCCAACGGGATTCCTCCCAGTCGGTGAAGCCGTGAGAGTCTTGCTGTGCCGTGCTGACCCGAGAAGTCGACTACCCGTGCGTCACGGCCGCATTCGCGGGAGACACGTTCGTTCAACGGTCTTCTCATCTTGTGGTGTTCCGGGGCCCGGCCCGGAACACGGTGACCCCAAGAACTCCCTACCAGCCAGGGGGGCAATTTCTGGACACTACGGGCCAGCGAGTCTAGTACGATGGTTCCCTCATCGATCGCCAAGATGTTGGAGTGTGACCCGTGAGCGATTTGCCCCCTCTGTCCAGCCGCGCACCTTCGGCATTCAAAGGTCTGTTTGCCGCTGCCGCCCTGGTACTCGTAATTGCCGGACTACGCGAAGCGTCAACGATTCTGGTCCCCGTGGTCTTTGCTGGCTTCATAACGGTGCTGCTGGCGCCCGTGGTGTCGCTGTTGCGCCGCTACGGTGTGCCCGTCGCGATCGCAATTCCGCTGTTGATTTTGGCATTGATTGCCGTTGTCTTCTTGGTCGGCAGTTTCGTTGGTTCAAGTCTTGATGATTTCTCTGCGGCGATGCCGCGATACCAGGAGAGAGTCCTGAGCATTGTCTCGTCGCTGACGCTCTGGCTAAGCCGACACGGTATTCGGACGAATGTCGCAAAACTGTTAGCTAGTGTCGACACAGACAAGGTGTTGGCTATCGTGGGGGGAGCGCTGACGCAATTGGCCTCGCTGCTCTCCTACACGGTGTTGGTTCTGCTCATGGTCGTATTCTTACTGTTCGACGCTGTGGATCTACCCGCGCGCTTGCGTCTCGCGCTGCGGCGGCCAGAAGAGGAGCTGGAACAGGTGCGCCACGTAGCGAGCGAAATCAAACACTACATTGTTCTCAAAACGTATCTCTGCCTGACCACCAGTACCGTGACGCTGATTGTGCTGTATGTGATGGGGGTCGATTTTGCTCCGCTGTGGGCGGTTTTGGCTTTGATCTTGGGCTACGTACCGAACATTGGGCCCTTCGTAGCCAGTGCTCCTCCCGTGCTTCTGGCACTGCTGCAGAAAGGGCCCGGTCACATGATGATTGTGCTCGGACTTCTCGCCACGCTGCACACGGTAGTAGGCAACGTTGTCGAACCCCAACTGTTGGGGCGACGCCTGGGGTTGAGTTCCTTCGTCGTTTTCGTGTCCCTGATCATATGGGGGTGGATTTGGGGGGCCGGCGGTATGTTGCTGAGCGTCCCGCTAACCATGACGATCAAGATACTGCTCGAAAACAGCCGTGACTGGCGCTGGCTCGCCGTGCTGATGGGTTCAGGTGCCGAGACACGCCGTATCGCGCCGGCCTCGACGACGGGCGGGAATCCTCCCCGCCCGTGACGCAACCTCTCGAGAACCAGGTTTCGCTGAGAACCAGATTAAAGTGCGGCCGGGTCGAAACGCTCGTGATCGTTCGACCCGGCCGGATTGGGAGGGGCGCTGCGACGCGCACGGTCCAATACGGTCGACGGGGCGATTCCGTTAAGTGCCAACGCAACTCGACGGATACGACGGTCCTGCGGCCCATGCCGCCGGGCGGCCAATCGCTTGTCCCAAACCCTCAACTTCTGAACCCTTACTGAAATTATAAAGGCGGCCACCCACGGATGGGGGGGACACCGAGGGCGCCGCCGGTTTTAATGTTGCACGCAACGTGCCAACAGGGAGCCGAGCTAGTTTGAACGGTTTGCGTGTTGCTGACGGTCGCAATGATTGCATGTGTGCAACCGATGTTGCGGTTGGGAAATGGTACCAGGCTGCAACCTCATGTTCGGCAGTGCGCCTTTCCCGTCACAATTGACTCAGGTGTGACCGAGACTCGCTGCCTGCAAAGGGTGTCCAAACGGAATCCCCCGAGCAGCTCTCGAACTGTCGCACGTGCCTCGCAGTGGCAACCGATCGAACCCGCGACCCAAGCGACGACAGCCCTCGGATCGATACCTTGCTGCCTCAGCTGGCTCAACGAGACATCGTCTGCCCGCTTGGCGAGACGACGGCCTTGCGCCGTAGTGACGAGCGGCACGTGCACCCAACGCGGGATTTTCAAGTCAAGGGCTTGGTATAGGATTTGTTGTCGGGCGGCACTGGCAAGTAGGTCATCCCCGCGCAAGACCTCCGTCACTTGGTCGCGGGCATCATCGACGACAACCGCCAATTGATACGAGGGTGACGCGTCCTTGCGCAGAATCGGAAAATCACCCACTTCTTGTGAAACGTCGAATTCATGCGTTCCAACGAATGCGTCGTGCACGCTGACGATTCCAGGCTCGACCCTGAAGCGCAATGCCGCTGGCTTGCCACTGAATTCAATCGCCTCCGTTCGGCTGCGGAAACGTCCTCGACACGTTCCGGGGTATCGCCATTCAACGACTCCTTCTTGTGGCGCGCTGGCACTGGTCTTTGCGTCGGCGCGACTGCACACACACGCGTAAGCCAGACCCTTATGAACCAGCAATTCGGCGGATGCGAGGATCCCTTCAAGGCCCGACGATTGCAAGCGGGGGCCCACATCCCAATCCAATCCCAACCACTCCAAGTCTCGAATGCAGTCGTCCACAAGCTTGGGACGGCACCGCTGCACGTCAAGATCCTCGATTCGCAGCACGATTTTGCCAGCCTTACTGCGCGCGCTCAGCCAAGCCAAAATGAAACTCCGCGCGTGGCCTATGTGCAGATGTCCCGTGGGGCTAGGTGCGAGGCGTCCGACGACCGACATTGACGGCGATCTCGATTGTGTTCACCTGCGTGATCGGCGCCGGCTCAGCAATTCGGCGGCCTTCTGCCGTACGGGAGACGGTTCGACGCGTCCGACGATATAGGCGACCCAACCCGGTTGGTTGGATACATGTCGTCGCGGCTGATACACGGGGTCGTCGTCATTGTCAGTATCGTCCCACCATACTGTCACGTCGGCAAAACCGGCTTCGCGCATCACCTCTTGCAGTTCCGGTATCGTCCAAAATCGCCAGTCGTACGTGAAGGCGCGCTCGAGTTTCGTCTTGTCTGGAAACTCGAAATGGATGTGATTGAGAACATCATGCGATATGGGATCAAAGCCATCTTGGTCCCAAACGTACGTGAAACCGCCAGGAATTCGACGCGGTTCCAGCATGGGCTCTTGTGACTCCCAGCCACCGTAGGCATCAATTACGAAGATCCCGTCTTTGGCAAGCCGCTGTTTGGCCCGGCGAAAATATTGCCGCAAGACGTCGCGCGTTTTGAATACCCAGTAACTGAAATTCAGCGCGGCAATGACGTCGTGTTGGCCGCGCGAGGGTGAAAGGACGTCCGCCTGTCTCAATTGAACGCGCTTTGCCCCATTGCCGAGGGGTTCGATGTGGTGCTTCTGGCCCCAAGCGAGGACCTCCGGGTCGAGATCGACTCCCGTTGCCACTCGATCGGCGTGCCCCTTGACCCAGAGGGCGCACAGCAACGCCGTGCCACAGAAGTCCTCGCGTAGATTCAACGCCGTTTTGCCCGACCGCCGATAGATCTTGTCAAACAACTTGATTTCGAAATTCGGATCTTGGACGGACTTCTCGTAAAGCTCGTACTTGTCTGAATGGACGGCTGTTAGTCGTTTGCCGTTCTTTGTGTGATGGTTCTTCTTGGGCATCAGGGGTTTGGGCTTTCGCGTCATTGGGCGCACGCGCCACAGACGAGTTCGTTGGTCGGCGACGTAGACCATGAGCGCCCGAGCGTCCAGCAATGCCAGAGCCGCAGACATAAATTAGCAGCTGGAATTTGGGATTTTTCGAGAATGGCTAGTTGGCCGAAATGGCCATTCCGATATTCGCAAGGCGCGTCCGCGGCGACCCGAGTATTTGCCGACAAATAGCCTGGGCTTGAGGTGGCTATTCGGTTTGGGCTAGCGTGCCGGCCATGACAGGCGTCCAATGAAACAAGTGACTCTCTCGATTCGCTCCAAATTGACGTTGCTCGTGGTTCTGCCCTTGGTTTTGCTCGGTGGCGCGCTGCCCATCTTGTCGTCAATCCAACACAAGGAACTCATCGAGGCCGCGGACGACCGGGTCGAGGACGCCCAGCGCGCTTTTTTGGCCGAGATGCAAGACGATCTGGCAGATCTGCACCTTGCAGCGCGCATCATCGCCCACCACGATGCAACCTTGCGCGCGTTGCTGGACGGCAACCCCAAAGAAGCGCTCGACGTGGCAAACGTGTTTTCGAACCTTTACCCACGGCTCGACATTACGCTGGCCGACCGCAATGGCAAGGTTCTGGGTGACGTGGGGCCCACTGAAACGCCCGCGCATCTTTCGGAGATTCAAGATCTCGGTCCGCTGAGTGGCACGGAAGAACGGCATGTGCTCGTCTTGCAAGGCTGTGCCCGGCCTCAGATTCACGCGCCGCCCGCCCAAGCCGTGCTTGAGCCAATTGGGCAATCGGGGTGGCTTCTTGCATGCGAGCCTTTCGACCAGGGCTATCTCGAAAACGCATCCGACAAATTGTTGATGGAAATGGCTTTCATCGGTGCGCAAAACCGCGAGGTTTCGACGACCGTTCACTACCCACATGAAATCTCGGCACGCGCCAATATGGGCCTGTCGCTTGTCGAAAGCGGTTCGCGCGTTTGGGCGACGCAGCGTTTCAAGCTGGACCACCGCGAAGTGTATCGCAATTCGGACTTGGAGATTATCGCGGCGGTGGATGTATCGAAGACTTCGGCCGGCGTGCACCGGCATCTTTACATGATGTTCGGAGTTCTTGTCGTGATAGCCATTGTTACCGTGGCCGCGGGTGCTCGTTTGGCTGGCGTGATGTCGAAGGGTTTGATGCAGGTGATCGACGCTTTCCGGAAGCTGGCGAAGCATGAGTACGTTCACGTAGCCCCCGTCAACACGAAGGATGAAATCGAGTTGTTGGCGGCCGGTTTCAATGAATTGGTCGATGGGCTTCAAGAGCGGGACAAGCTGCGAACGACGTTTGGAAAGTACATGACGGAATCGGTTCTTGAGCATCTGCTCGCCGGCAAGGTGCAGTTGGGCGGAGAGACCCTGCGCGTGACAATCTTGTTCAGCGACATTCGCAGCTTTACGACCATCAGCGAAGCCATGGAGGCGCATGCGCTCGTGGGCTTGCTCAATGAGTATTTCACCGAAATGGTGAGCATCGTGATGAAATACCAAGGTGTTGTCGATAAATACATTGGCGACGCCATCATGGCCATCTTCGGCGCCCCGGTGCCGACTGCTCAAGACGCCACCAATGCCGTGCGCGCAGCGGTCGAAATGCGGGCAGCGCTGGCTCGCCTCAATGAACGGCTGGTGGCGCGCGGCGCCCAGCCTTTGCGCACGGGCATCGGCATTCACACGGGCGAAGTGGTTGCGGGTAATATCGGCAGCGAGCAGCGCATGGAATACACGGTCATCGGCGACCCGGTCAACGTGGCCTCAAGGCTTGAGAGTTGCACGAAAGAACTCGGTGTCAATGTGCTCATGAGTGCCTCCACTTATGAGTTGACCAAGGACATCATCGAGGCGCGGCCCGTGCGAGAAATGACGGTCAAGAACCGAGTCGAGCCGATCATGACGTATGAAGTACTGGGGCTGCGAACGCACTGAACCGCTGGAGATTCTTTACCAACTCAATTACTAGCCTCGATCACCCTGGACTGCGGACGCGTACGTCGTTCAAAACTGAAAGCCAATTCCAGCGCCGAGTCGAAGGACCCAGGAGCTTTCGGCGCGCACTGTGTAGCTCGTCTGACTCGTCGCAGTGACGCGGTCACTCCAGTCGCTCGGCTGCGACAGATCCTTCGAGGCCCGAAATTCAATTGGGATTTCGATGCCGGCCAGCGGCATCTCGATGACCAAGCCCAACCCACCCGTAAGATACGTTGGCTTGACGTCACGCGTGGCAACTGTGATGGGGGACGTTGCGCCGGACGCAAGCTCGAACTTGGCAGACGATGACTGCGAAAGCGTAAAATCTGGTCCGAGCCCGAACCAAATACGCCCCAAGGCAAGTGGAATGTTCAACTTGGCTAGCAGCGGCAACCGCCAGGAATTGATGTTGACCGTCTCGGTTGTATCAAATCCGTTGATTGTATTGTTGCGGTGAAATGAGCCGTGCTCATACTCGATGCCCGCTTCGACGCCAATAAACTTGATGATACGAAGCTCGTAGTAGGGCATGGCACCGTAGCTGAAGCCGCCGGCACTGCCCGCAAACCCGGGACCTGAATAACCGCCCGGTATGTTGGACGGCGTGGTCCACAGATCGGCGCCGGCCAACACCTTCACGCCGGCGGAATGATCGACGAGCGATAAGGCGCTGGCATGTTGCGCAATGAGGTAAAAACCAAGGCCCAATCCAACCAATAGGCATCGTTTCATGGTCGTTGCTCCCGGCTGAAGGATACGACAATGGCGCCGGACAGCGCCAATGACTTTTGCGCAATCTCGCCCAAAGGCCGTGGATTCTATGCTTATCGCGGGCAGCGCAGCCTGCGCGCCCAGGTTCTGTGATCCGCGACGTAGACGACGAGCGCCCCGCTCTCGAGCGTGGCGAGCGAGACGTCCCAAAATGCGCGGCTTGACCCAATTAGCGTCGATGGGCCAAGCCCCGAGTCGATTACCTGCGCCAGGTGCAACTCCTGCGGCGCATGCGGCGTGGCGTCGCCTGGCCGCGCGTAGAGCACGACGGATTTACCGCACACGTGACCCGTCGCGGTCGGCGCGGGGTCCATGCCGTTCGGGTAGTTGCGCCAGAATACCTCTTGGCCTGGATCTTGGCTTTCACCCACTTTGATGCGAACCAGTCCAAAGTGTGAGATGTCCCGCTCGATCGGCAACAGCGCCCAGGTGGCCTTCTCGTCACTCAGGCCGTGCACCATCGTCATGGGCTGGGCCGAGCCGGCAACCCAGGCGATGAAGTCCGAGCCCAATTTCACGCCGCCTGCCGTTAGCGCAATCGAGCGCGCGTGCAGCGGGCTCATGCCCGTGCGGCCTTCGACCGAAAGCGCCAGCCAATCCGTGCCGCGCGCCACCAGCGCGACCGTGTTGGCGGTCGTGCCTTCGGGGCTCAATGTGACGCTGCCCTGCCCCTGTACCCACAGCCGCGCGATCATCGACTGCGGATCGGCGGGCGAAACGGCTACGTAGGCGACCATTGCGCTTTCGTTCGATGGCCCGGGACTTGCTACCTGCGTGTACGCGCGCGCATCGCGTGCCAGCGTTTCCTTGGCTCCGCCTTGCAGCGGCTGGCGCACGAGCAGCGAGCCCTCGACCCAATACGCCGAGTTGCCAACCACGGCGGGTCCGCGTGCCCTGGCGACAAATTCGTTGGCATCGGCGTCGAGCGGCGTTACCGGCGTTGTGCCGGCGCGGGCTCCCGAAGCCTGCAGCGGCGCGAGGCGCACGCCGTTTGCGCGCGTCACCAAGACGACCCCCTTGTCGCTGGCGGCCGCCGGCCCTGCGGGCGCCACATCGACGAGTTCATCGATGAACCATGCTTTCTTTGTTTTTGTCGCCGCGGCACTTATGACTTCGGGTGGCTCGTCGCGTTCGAGCCGTTCGTCGCGCTTGAGCAGGGCTTCGATCTTCTTGCGCGCGGGTGCGTCCGCATGCCGCGCAGCACTACTCGATGCGATGGCTGTGGTCTTGCGTTCAGGCGATTGACAAGCAAACGCATAGCCAAGTGCCGCCAATGACAAGAATGAAAGATTAAGGGGACTCCGCCCAGCCAGTGAGGCCATGTTCACTATGCCAACCTGAATCGTCGGTAACCTGTACCTTAGCGCCACTCAAGCTACCTGTTCACTACGCCCTTCGGGCGTTCCTCGCTACGCGAGGACCGTCTACCTCCCTGAAAAAGTACAGCGTGCTGTACTTTTTCACTCCGGTTCGTCCGTCGCGACGTTTTGATTGTGTGGGTTGTTTGGGCCCCGGCCCAAACAACGGCGTCTAGTGCACAAAATCGACCCGGCGTACCCTTGCACGCCGAGCCGGACTTTCGTCGCATATTCGCGTCAGCGAGGCCACCCATGCTATGCGGGGCCCATGTGGTCAACACTACCGGGCCTTCTAGGCACCCTTCTACCCATAATCGTAGGTTGTGCTTCCGGCTCGGGGCGTTCCGAATGCCCTGAGATCCGACAACCTTCAGCCGCTCAGCCATCCGCGGCGCCGTCGGCAGCGGCCCCCTTGGCCATGGCCGCTCCCGTTGCAAGCCTGCCCCAGTCCGTTGCGCCGGCCGCGTCGGACGCGGCGCCCGCCTCGGCACTGCCATCCCTGCCGGAACTGAAGTTGCAGTTGGTGGGCATGCACATCGGGGGTGGGCCCAACGACGATTCGAGCAAGCGTCCTTTCATTCAGGCCATCGAAGGCTCATTCGAAGCCATGCGGATCTGCTACAAGAAATCCGACGATCCAACGCGTGGCGGCACGTTCGGTGTGGACCTGAAGATCGCCCACAACGGCGGCAAGGCCGAGCTGCAGCAGGTCCGCACGGCCATGAAAGGCGAGGGGTTGCGTGAATGCCTCGAGGGCGCGTTCCGCGGTATCAACTTTGGGCCGCCGCCGAAGGGGCCCACGGTCGTCAGCGTGAGCGTAAAGTTCACGCTTGGTACATGATATTACTGGGCCTTTTCCCAGCCGGCGAAGCCCCCGACCCCAAACGCAGCATCCGCTTAGGGGTCGCTTGCGCTCAAAGAGAGGGCACCGCTTGCCTCATGTGACCTTTCTCGGCACAGGCGACGCAACTTGCGCTGACGGCACTCATGCGTCGGTCTTGTATGCGGGAAACCAGACCCTTTTACTCGATTGCGGCCCAACGGTGCCGCAGTCGTTGCAGCGGGTCTTGCCTGACCCGGACGCATTGGACGCGGTGTGGATCTCGCACCAGCACGCCGACCATTGCTTCGGCTTGCCGACGCTGCTGTTGGCGTTGCGCCTGGCCGGTAGAAAGAAGCCCTTGGAAATAGTCGGCGGACCCGGTTTTGGCGCTTTCATTCTGCAACTTCTTGAACTTGGCTATCCCGCTGCGTTTCGGCCCGAAAAATGCTTCGCCATTTCGTACACGGAAATCGAGCCCGGACGGCGCTTGCGTTTCAAGGACCTTAGGTTGTCAACGGCTCGCACGCAGCATCGGGTCACGTGTCATGCGTTGCGCATTGAAGACGGTAACTGCAGTGTCGGCGTCAGCGGCGACGGTAAGCTCGTCTCGCAGTCGCTCGAGCTGTATCGAGCCGCGGATCTGGTTGTTCACGAGTGTCAGTGGGCAACCAAGGTCACCGATGACCACAGTTGCGTTTCCGACTTGCGTCCGCTACTCGACGAGGTAAACGTGGGGACCATCGCCGTTACTCACACCAATCGCCGCGAACGCGAGTTAATCGCCGAACAGGTATCCAAGCACCTTGGCGCCCGCGCCTGGCTGCCGCACGAAGGCGAAGTCTGGAAACTATGATTTGGCGAGCAAACGCAAGTGTGCCGACGACTCACGCCATTGACGCGAAGGCGTTGTAGATCGCTCGTGCGCTGCTAAAGCGTTCATCCGGGCTTATGGCCAGCGCGTGCTCCACCCACGCATCAATGTTTGGCGGCAAGTCCGGGCGGATTCTGCGAAGGCTGGGCCGCGGTGCTGTTGTTGCCATTGCGAGTATCTCGCTGAGGTCATCGCTTTTGAACGGCGGCGATCCGGCGAGCGCGCGAAAAATGATGGCGCCGAGTGAATACACGTCGATTCGCTGATCCAGCGCCGCCGTGTTCTCCCACATCTCCGGTGCGATGTAACTGGGCGAGCCTGCGACCATGCCTGCTTGCGTTACAGGGCGCATACGAGTGAACTTTGCAAACCCAAAGTCAAGCAAACGAACCTCGTCCGTGTCGAGGATGAACACGTTGCCCGGCTTCAGATCGCGGTGCAATATGCCGGCGGCGTGGGCTACTTCAAGCGTGTCGACGATGGGCG
Organism: uncultured delta proteobacterium; assembly: GCA_963811985.1. Classification (GTDB taxonomy): domain Bacteria; phylum Myxococcota_A; class Polyangia; order Polyangiales; family Polyangiaceae; genus FEN-1139. The sequence continues at coordinate 97,990 of CAWEUH010000039.1, read as the reverse complement.
TCAATATCGGGATGAGATCGCGCGGTGTTGTCGGCGTCCCGAGCACTTCGCGGTTCCTAAGGAACTTCTCCAAATCGACGCCGCGCAGGAGCTCCATGACGATGCAGAACGCGCCGTCATCCGTCCAGGCTTGGTGCAGGACCCGAACTGCCGACGTACCGGTAAGCACCGTCAGTGCGTGCGCCTCGCGCAATGTCCGCTCCCGCCACTCGGCGTCACGCTGCATTGGTTCGATCACCTTGATGGCTACCTCGTCTCCGTCGCGCATGTCGATGCCCCGATAGACGGTGCCTTGTCCGCCACTTCCCAGTTCAGCCGCCAACCGATAGCGGTACCCAATGATCTGTCCGGTGCGAGTTGATTGAAGACCCTGCTGCATGCCGCGCCCCTGCCCGGAACATAGTGCGAGCATCCCCTAGTTCGCCACTACTTTGCGCACCTCTTCGATCAACTGGCTTGGCTGAAATGGTTTCGACAATACAACCACATCGGAGAATTCGTGCATTCGCGCTTCCAGACCTTCATCCACATGGCCCGTCATTAGCATTATCTTCGCTGTCGGAGCCTTGGCCCGAATCCGTTGCAGAACCTCCACGCCGTCAAGATCCGGCATCATCACGTTGACCAACACAAGGTCGTGGGTCTTTGGGCTGTACAGTTCCAGTGCGCGTTGTCCGCTATAACACAATTCGACTTCATAACCGCCCTTGCGCAGAGCCTTGCCGACCACTGCAGCGACGGTGACGTCATCATCCACGACGAGTACTTTGCCAACAGACATGAGGCGTTCGGATATGGGCGGCCCAGGTTCTATCGCCACGGAAGCATCCGACAAGGGCAGCATCAACCGAAATGTCGTACCCCGCCCCGGTTCAGACGTTACGTCGATTGTGCCCTGATGGTCAACAATGGTGCCTTGCACGGCCGCCAACCCCATGCCGGTGCCGGACTCCTTGGTTGTGAAGAACGGCTCGAACACCCTGCCGAGGTTCTCCGGAAAAATTCCGATGCCGGTGTCCGAAACCTTCAACTCGATGGTGTGACCGCTGCCAGCCGCGTTGGGCGCCGCGTCGTTGGCGTCAACCACCCGGGTCGAAAAACACACGGTCCCGCCTTTGGGCATGGCATCGCGGGCGTTGAGCAACAAGTTCAGAAGGGCATTTTGCAGCGCGGAAGCATCGCCCATGGTAACCGCCGACGGCGCGTGCAGTTGCTGCACAATGGTGATTCGCTTGTCGATGCTATGTCGGCCGAGCGCAATGACCTCCGCGATCAGCTGATGCATGTCCACCGGCAAATTACAGCGCCTGCCCCTGCGGGCAAATGCTAGCAGCTGACGCGTCAGCTCGGCTGCGCGCCTGCCGCTGACCAAGATGGCATCGGCGCAATCGCGCAATTCGGGGTTCTTGCCGAGCGCCTCCTGCAAAAACTCTGCGTGGCCCAATATGCCCACGAGTTGGTTGTTGAAGTCATGTGCGACGCCACCCGCGAGCTGCCCCACTGCGCGGAGCGTCTCCGCCTCGCGCACCCGGTGCTCGAGCCGGCGACGCTCCGAGATGTCACGCACCACGGCGACCACGCGACTACTGTTGGCGATGCGCGCGCAGCGCAGAGCGATTTCGACCCAGAATGTGCTGCCGTCGCCGCGACACGCCAACCATTCAAAAGCCTGCGGGCCCTCTTCGACGGCGCGCCGAATGTATTCGGCAGCCTTTCGGCCGTCGTGCCCAGGAGCGAAGTTACTGAAGCTGTCGGGCGTACGCTCCACAAAATCTTCGCGGGACATGCCGAACATTTCAAGGGTCGGTTCGTTTACGGAAAGAATCTTGCCGTCGCGTGCGTCGTGAATGAATATGGCTTCGCTCGTGGCATCGAGGATATCGCGTACGCTTTCGTGGGCGACACGTGCCTCGACGATTAGTCGAACGCAACAGACCCACCAGATGATGAACGAACGTGGCCAGCGCGCCCAAGAGGATGACAATCTCGACTACGTCGTGATATTGAACGGGCATCGTCGCGCGGGTCGCGACTTGACCGTGCATTTGCGCGAACCCCGTAACAACGACGGCCGCTGCCGCAATGGCCATCACCACAACGAGCCAATTAGTGCTTAGCAGCAGGCTCGCTATCAGGAACATTCCGGGAAACATGAGCAGTGTATCATCGAACAAGCCGAGGCCGGTCGTCATTCCATAGATGGTCGTAACGACCAATGTCAGAACCGTGACCACTGAAGCCAGCCGCGTGTAGCCGCGTCGCGCGGCTGCGAGCATGGCGGCTGCTATCGCCGTATTGCCGACTGACAGAAACAGCGCCGTTCTAAAGTTGGTCGCTGTCGAGGTCAAGCTCAACGCCAGCCCCGCGACAATGATGGTAACGAGCACTCGCTTGAGCAGAGGCTCCGTGAGCTCACGCTCCAACCGTGCTTCGACGTGCCGCTGCGGTTTATGTCCCAGTTTGAACCCACGCCTATTCATTTGAGAACCAACCGACTTTATTACCGCAGAAACCGTGTCGGGACAATCATTAATGGGACTTTTTCCCAGTCTCTGACGCGATGCTTGCCATGCCATCCTGAAACGCCGATGACCCATGCGTTGGGCTTCTCATTGGCGATCGGTGCGTTCGTTTTGGTTTTCTTCATCGTGTGGTGTGCCGGGGCCCGACCCGGCACACGGCGACCTGACAAACTTGACCCAAGTGCGACCAACCGGTGAGGCCGTATTTGCGCTGACGCAAGTGCAGCACGGCTTTCGCTTTGACGTCCCTAACGCCCTTGAGGCTTCATCCAATTCGGCGGCTGTAGAACCGGCATTTTTGGACTGGGTAGCGGCGGCACCGCAATGCCCAGGTCCGATAGATCTTTGCCGAGGTGCCGGAGCAGATCTGCATCCGGCGGCGGCGGCAGGCCGAGTGACAACAATTCGCCAATTGACAGGGGTTTGAGTCCGCAACCAATGCCAATTTGCTTTACGAGCTTTGCCTTTTGCAGGCTGTTCGTGTCAGCCTCAATTTGAATCGTCGCCTCGACGTACCCTTGAACCAGTTGGTCTGCATGCGACCCCACCCAGCGACCGTACGCTTGCCCCAGTTTTGAAGTTGCCACGGCCGATGCCAAGGCTGCGCAGGGGATGCGACCTTTCAGTTCCGCCTGCACAAGGGCTGACGTCAGCGTGTTACGGCGCGCCACGGCGCGACCGACGAGCTTGAATTCACCTGCCGAAAGCTGCACATCACCGAAGTTGGCTAGCGTCAATGCGCGATCGACTTCAAAGCTTGATCGAAGTCGAGTCGTGTTGCCGAATGCAAAGCCCTGCAGCTCCGGCGGATGCGGCGGCGTCCAGCCTGCGACGTCAAATGCCCAATGCCCTGCGTAGGATTGGTGCTCATCATTGGGGATCAGTAGCGAAATCCCGCCCGCCAGTGAGGCGGTGGTGAGGGTTGCGTCCTTGACGGCAACGGGGCTTTGCGCCAAAAGCGGTCCAAGTTTCAACGGCCCAAAAGACAGGTGCAACTCATCGGCGTTCGGTAGACTCTTCCAACCGCCGCGCGCGCTCACGTCGTCCCACTGCTTGGCGCCCAAGCCGACCTCACCGGATTGCGGTTCGACATGAATGACAGCGACGAGTGGCGCTATGGTATAGGCACCGACCTGAGCCCGTTCAGCCTCGATGCAAGCGTCATCACCAACCGGGCCATAGGGTTTTGCGACCTTGCCCACAGCAACACCGTCGAGCACGACGAAGGGCGAAGTGCCCGACGCTTGCTGCCAGGTAAAGCGTGTCTTCCCTATGTTTGTTCTGGGCGCCGCGCTGCCCGCCGCAGCCGTAGGGTGTCTCGATTGCCACGCGCGAACGGCGTTGCCGAGGCTCAACGGTGAGCCTACCGCCTGCACGAGCACTCCCTTAACATCAATGTGATCGGGTTTAAGACCGGAAACCGCGATGTCAACCGATTGCAAATAGGCGGTAAGGTCCGCAACGCCTTCCAGTTTCGCGCGAGCGTCCCGCAGATGCACGCCACTGAGCGAGAACTCGATATTCGGCAATTCCAGCGCGACCCCTTGCTGTCGTGCCGCATTGACGATCTGCTGTTTCAGCCATTCCCCAAGCCTATCCCAAACGTAAAGTGCGCAACCCGCCATGGCGAGCAGCCCAGCCACGACCGCGAACGCCGCCCATTTCAACACTCCGCCGCGCGGTCGCTTGGCAGCCGGGGACTCGTTCCGATCTTCGCCCATCGCAGCCTATTAGAGCGATTTCTCACGATAATGGAAGGGCAAATGCTACCGGCCGATCGCGTTCACGCTGGCGTGGTGCCCGCAAAGTGCGCAGGCCGGAACCAGACGGCACGGAACGCTTGGCGGCCACCGGCGAGCTTGCGCGGTTGGGCCGGGAACCTTAAACTCCGCCCGCCGGTGCCGAACTACCTAACGCCGCAGGGAGCAAAAAAACTTGCAGGTGAGCTTGACCAGCTCATGCGAATCGAGCGGCCGCGCGTGGTTCAAGAAGTGGCCGAAGCGGCGGCCCAGGGCGACCGCTCGGAAAATGCCGAGTACATCTACGGAAAGCGGCGTTTGAGAGAGATCGATCGACGCGTCCGCTGGCTCACGAAGAGAATGGAAAGCGCGATCATCGTGCAGCCTGGCTCGGTCGGCGGCGACAAGGTTCGTTTCGGGGCAATCGTGACAGTGGAGGATGAGCACGGCAAGCGTAGCCGGTACCATTTGGTGGGCCCCGATGAATCCGATCCAAGTCGCGGCGAGCTCAGTTTCCAGTCACCGCTCGGTCGAGCGTTGCTCAACCGAGCCGTGGGTGACAGCGTGACCGTTCAACGGCCCGCTGGCGACGTCGAGGTCGAGATTCTCGATATCGCCTGGGACCGGGGGCCGCGATGATTCGAGTCTGCTTCGTTTGTTTGGGCAACATCTGCCGCTCGCCAACCGCGGAAGCCGTATTTCGACGCCTCGTCAACGATGCCGGCATGAGTCAGCAGGTTGCCGCAGAAAGCGCCGGCACCGCAGCCTACCACGTCGGGGAGCAAGCGGATTCGCGGGCGCGCAACGCCGGTCGGCGCCGCGGCTACGAACTCAATGGTCGAGCGCGTCAGTTCACGCGCCAAGACTTTGAGCGGTTCGACTGCGTTTTGGCGATGGACCAGGACAACTTTCGAGCGCTGCGAAAGCTGGCACCTCACGACGAAGCCAAAGCCAAAGTGCGGCTGTTGCGCTCCTTCGACGCGACTGCGGAGCCCGGTGCAGAAGTGCCTGACCCCTATTATGGCGGCCCGCAAGGCTTCGATGCGGTGATCGACATTTGTGAGCGCGCCTGCCGCGGCCTTCTCGAACACATCGCACAAGGCAAGCGTGCGCCATGACGCCGGATACGCAATCACGCATCGAAGCCGCCTTGAACGCACGCATCGTGAAAACCACGTCGGTGGCCGGCGGCGACATCAACGAGGCCCGATGCATTGAGCTTTCGGATGGACGTCGCGCGTTTGTCAAGACGAACCTCAACGCGCCGCGGGGCATGTTTCCCGCCGAAGCCCAGGGTCTGAATTGGCTGCGCGAGGCTAGTGCAATTCGAGTGCCCAAGGTCTACGCGGTGTGCAACGATACAGCGACAGGCCAGGCTGCGTTTCTAGTGATCGAGTGGGTCGAGTCAGGGCGAGCCGCAGCCAACTTCGACGAGTGTCTAGGCCAGAGTCTTGCTCGGCTTCACCAAACGTTCGCGCCAGGCTTTGGTTTCGACTCCGACAACTTCATTGGGTCTTTGCCCCAGAGCAATCAGGCCGAGCCGAATTGGCCGGAGTTCTTCTGGATGCGAAGGCTGTTGCCGCAGGTGAAGCGTGCGGTCGACACGCGCAGGCTAGACACGACCACTGAGCGCATGTTCGACAAGCTCGCACAGCGTCTGTCCGATCTGTTCCCGGCGGCAGAGCCCCCGGCAAGGCTGCACGGGGACCTGTGGAGTGGCAATTTGCATGTCGATGAGCGCGGCATGCCATGCTTGATCGATCCGGCCGTCTACGGGGGGCACCGCGAAATGGATCTCGGAATGATGCGATTGTTCGGGGGGTTCTCGGCTCGCACATTCGCAGCCTATGCCGAGTGCTATCCGCTCGCTCCCGGCTTCGAGCAACGGGTTTCTCTGACTCAGCTATATCCCCTGTTGGTGCACGTCAACCTATTCGGCGGGGGCTACGCGTCTAGCGTCAAGAGGGCCGTAGCGCAGTACGTGTGAGTCATGATTCAAGTTCAACCGGCAACCCGACTCGCCGAGCCGCCGAAAGCAGATCTTCACCAATCAGCGAGAACTGCCACGCGCTGAGGATCTTGAGCAAAGACTGTGCACTGAGCGCATCGAGTCCGCCTAGCGCGACGGCCTCCCTCAATTGGCGCAAGCGTCGGCCCGTGAAAACCAATTCTTTGGATACTTGCGCCTTGGCGCAGGCCAATGTGCGGACATATTCAAGCCATGCATCCAATTGCAGCCGCTGGAAGGTCGCATAGGGAGGCGGCTCCAGGACGTAGGCTTGAGGTGCAGGGTCTTGAACGCAACCACGAATCATCGTAAGCAGCTGTTCTTGGCGTTGCGGGTGCAGGCGGGGCATCCCCCTGACTTGGCGTAGAGCCTCTGCAGACTGCGGGAGTCGATTGGCAAGCGACCACAGCACTTTGGCTTCAAAGCTCCGCTCACGCTCGTTATTGGTCAAAGTGTTGTACCAATCCACGAGCTTGCGCAATGCCAGTTGCCCCGCGGGCTCCAGCTGCCAGGCGTTGCGAAAGCTATCCGTCGTCACGGGCTCACTCGTCTCAGGCGGGTCACACAGCAGTTCGTAGCAAGCATCAAGCACGGCTTGCTCGCGTCCAAGGTCCGTGATGCGTTTCAAGAGTATCTCATGCATGCGAGGCAAGCTACTGACGTCTTGCGCGGCATAATCGAGCTGCGACCGCGAAAGCGGGCGGCGCGTCCAATCATCGGTTTGATGACGTTTTGGGCTTCGAGTGCCCAGCAGTCTATACGTCAGGTAAGCGAAGGAGGTGGCGGATTCGGGCCCCGTCAGCCCCCAAGCGATCTGAGTGTCGAAAATGCGCGGGACCTTGGGGATCTGCAGTGCCCGCAGCAACAGTGGAATGTCCTGGTGGCCCCCGTGCAGCACCCAGGTGGCATCGGGGCGTCCCAGCGTTATGGCGAGCGCTGCGACATCGCGCAACGCCAGCGTATCGACTAGGAAAATGCGCCCACTGACGCACAACTGCAGCAGGCACAACGTGGTGCCGCTCGTGCGAGAGTCGAACTCGGTGTCAATGTAATACGTCGAAGCTTCTGGCAGCTGATCCGCGAGGTCGCGGAGCTGCTCTGGGTGGTCTACCAGGGTCCACATTCAGTGCCTTATCATTCAAATCCTGACCCGTTTTGCAAGAATTCTCAGGTTAAAGCTGACCGTATGGTACTTTTTTGATGTCAGCCGATTTACCCAAAATGGCTGGCAACAACGCGGTTCCCGGTAATAATCTAGCAGCCCGAATCTCTTGAGATGAATAGCGCCGCGATGGCTGCGCAGCGGCGGGTCCAAGGGCCCCATCAGTTCTGATGAATCGGGGCATTAGTGAGTCGTCAACCCAATTCAACTTTGGTGACTATGTACGCAAAACGACGAAACCCAACTCTGGAACTCATCCCAAAGGATCCGGTGCTGCCGTTGACCCTGATTGATCTCAGGGCGAGTTGCTTTTCCTATCCGTGGCATCACCACCCAGAACTTGAGTTGACTTTGATACTACAGGGTCGGGGTCTGCGCTACGTAGGGGATTCCATCAAAGAGTTTGAATCGGGCGATTTGTGTTTGATCGGCGCGGGCACTCCGCATTGCTGGCTGTCAGAACCCATTTCGGGCCGTCCCGTGCGCGCCATGGTTCTTCAATTCCCAAGCCACATCTTTGGAAGCGGGTTCCTCGATTTGCAGGTGGCACGCCCAATTCGCGACCTCTTCGAACAGTCCGAGCGCGGAATGTCGCTCAATGGTCAATTGAACAGCCGCGTCGCCGATCGGATGCAATCGGTGTTTCTGCCACGACGCAGCCCTCTCGATCGGCTGGGGCAGCTGTTGCAGCTGCTGGCAGACATTGCGCAAAGCAAAGAGTACTCGGTTTTGTCGCTGAGCACGATGACGCAGCCGGAGTCGCCCGGTCAGGTGGCGACGATGCGCCGAACCTTGGCATACGTCCATGAGAACGCGACGCGTGACATCTCTCAGCGCGACGCGGCACGTTTGGCCGGGTTGTCACCTGCGGGGTTCAGTCGGTTCTTCAGCCGCCACTTCGGAAAGCCATTCGTTGCGTACGTTGCCGAGGTTCGAGTGGGCCAAGCATGCAGGCTACTCCTAGAAGATGAGCTTGGCATTGCAGAGATCGCCGAACGCGCCGGTTTCAACAACCTGGCCAATTTCAATCGACGCTTTCGTCTGCTCAAGGGCGTTACGCCCAGCGAATACCGCCGCATGGCGCGTACGATGGGCTCCGTGGATTAGCACTACTGCCGCAAATTTTCCTGGCACGGACGGTCCGCAGGCGGGACCCGTGTTTTGGTGGCGCTCCGGTGCTCAAATACCTCAGTAGGTTTCGCGGCCCGGGGGCCGCCACCACTATGCGTTTGCGCGGACATGCCGGCATGCAAATAGGTGACGCAACGCCCATCTCCGGGGTCTTGATCCAACCGTTGAGCGCCGAAGGACATGACAATGAGTACAGCACCGACAAACAACGCAAAACTTATGGCCTGGGTTGAGCAAGTGTCAAAGCTTTGCCAGCCGAAAGACGTCGAGTGGTGCGACGGCTCCAAGCAAGAATACGATCGTCTCGTCAACTTGATGGTAGGAGAGAACCTGGCGACGCCCTTGAACCCCGATAAGCGTCGCAACTGCTACCTGTTTCGGTCGGATCCTTCGGATGTGGCACGCGTCGAAAACCGCACCTACATTGCGGCCAAGTCCCAAGAACAAGCGGGCCCCACCAACAACTGGATCGATCCCGTTGCTCTCAAGAACACAATGACCGAGCTCTATTCGGGCTGCATGCGCAGTAGAACGATGTACGTCATTCCCTTTAGCATGGGCCCGGTCGGGTCACGCATATCGAAGATTGGCGTCGAGATAACCGATTCACCGTACGTGGTCGTGAACATGCACATTATGACGCGCGTGGGCACCAAGGTCTTGGCGACGCTCGGTTCCGATGGGGAGTTCATTCCCTGCCTGCATTCTGTGGGTAAGCCACTTGGCGACGGGCAGCGCGACGACGGCGTCTGGCCCTGCGCGCCGCTCGACAAGAAATATATCTCGCACTTTCCCGAAGAGCGCACGATTTGGTCGTATGGGTCCGGATACGGGGGCAATGCGCTGCTCGGCAAGAAATGCCTGGCTCTGCGCATCGCGTCCGCGATGGCCCGGGACGAAGGCTGGCTCGCCGAGCACATGCTAATTTTGTCGATCACCAACCCACAGGGCAAAAAGAGGTACATTGCAGCCGCCTTCCCTAGTGCTTGCGGCAAAACCAACTTGGCCATGTTGATTCCGACGATCCCGGGTTGGAAAGTAGAAACCATTGGGGATGACATAGCCTGGATGAAGTTCGGCGCCGATGGCAGACTGTACGCAATCAACCCCGAGGCAGGCTTCTTCGGTGTTGCGCCGGGAACCTCGGATCAGTCGAATCTCAACGCCATGAAGTCCATTGAGCAAAACACGATCTTCACGAACGTGGCGCTCACCGGTGACGGCGACGTTTGGTGGGAAGGGATTGGCTATCCGGCACCTGGCAAGTTGACGGATTGGACTGGCAGGACGTGGGAAAGTGGCAAGAGCGACAAACCCGCCGCGCACGCTAACGCGCGATTCACGGCGCCCGCCGCGCAGTGCCCGGTTATCGCTAAGGAGTGGGAAGATCCGAATGGCGTGCCGATCAGCGCCATCCTCTTTGGTGGCAGAAGGCCGAGCACGGTTCCGTTGGTTCATGAGTCGTTTGACTGGAACCACGGGGTGTTTCTGGGTTCAATCGTGGGCTCCGAAGTGACGGCCGCAGCGCTCGATCTGGCCGCCGGCACCGTGCGCCGCGACCCCTTCGCCATGTTGCCCTTCTGCGGATACCATATGGGCGACTACTTCCAACATTGGGTGAACATTGGAACCAAGTCGAGCGCCGACAAGCTGCCGAAAATCTTCTCCGTCAATTGGTTTCGCAAGGCCGACGATGGGAAGTGGTTGTGGCCCGGCTACGGCGAGAACAGCCGCGTGCTCAAGTGGGTGTTCGAGCGCTGCGAGGGAACGGGTGCTGCCGAAAAGACGGCCATTGGGAACATGCCGCCCGTCGCTGCCATTGACCGCAGTGGGCTGAAAGGCGTCAGCGACGACGATATGGCAGAACTGTTGTCCGTCAATCGCAACGAATGGCTCAAAGAAATCGAGCTCATCGTGGACCACTTTGGCAAATTTGGTGACAAGCTCCCAAAGGTGCTCAGTGAGCAACTGGCCGCGCTGCAGAGGCGACTGAACGCGTAAGAGCATCCAGGCAAAGCGGCCGCGGCGCCACGCCGCGGCCCGGGCTAGAACAGGCCGATGCTAAAGTGAAACGCGCCGAGGTCCTCCCAGTCGCGTTGCTTGAGCTGATCAGCTTGAGACGTGTAGACAAGGCGATCGAGCACGCGCTCGATGTTGAAACCATAGTCGAATACCAGCGGCCCCACGGGAGTTCCGAGCCGCAGGCCCGTGCCGACCGCGTAGCGTAGATGCCAGTAGTTAATCGTCCCGGAATTGGTATTGGTGACATTGCTGCTGAACAAGGTTAGCCAGCTAGGTGGCCGCGTCCAGACGTTCCCTGCGTCAAGAAAAAGAGCCGTCTGAAAAGTCCCGGTCAACGGAATTCGCAGTTCAGCACGGGGATTGACAAAGAAGTCACCGCCGCGAATCGATACTTTATCGATGGTAAGCGGAATCAGAGCGTTGTTGAGTCTGTCATGGATGATGCGCTGCGCGACGTCTTCAGGAACCAATGAATCCTGGAGAAAGCCACGTATCGTGTCCATTCCGCCTCCGAAGAACAAGCGGTCAGGATACGTGAGTGAATCGCTGCGCAGTTGCAGGTTGAGACCCCAACGAAAGCTCAACGCGAGTGCCGCACCCTTTGTTCCGACGGGCACGTATCCGGCGACTCGACTCGTCGTACGCAGAAACTCGCTGTGTGTCGCCTGAAATGGGTTAGAAGCCGTGCCTTGGTCAGTAGCAACCGTGACGGTATTAGTCCCTACCGGAAACGCTGTAACGTGCTCGAACGATATGTTGGCTAATGTTCCGCTCGTCGCGTCGAGCGGAACATTCCGCCTGTCCCAATTGACCCCGAGTTTTTGTGTTACTGCTATGCTAGTTCCAGCCGGCACTCTAATAGCGTTGCTGTACAGCGCATTTTCCTGAATGTAGGTCCTAAGCGCATCTGGGTTCTGACAATCTGTGCCAAAGATGCAGATGACATTTCGTTCGAGTGAGCCGCCGAACTCCAGCGTCAGTCTGCGTGAGGGCTGAAAAATCAGCGTGTCGATGTTCGCTTGTTTCTGCAATTGAAAATCGCGAGCGTTGGTGACGACGTCTAGACCTTCAACGCGAAGTCGGAACAAGGGTCCGAGACCGATGTCGGGAAACGTGACTGCCAGGGAATCGCGTCGGGTGAGGCGCCCAAAGAATTTGTTGAGGAGTGGATCTGTTTCATATTTTTGCCGTACATCACTTTCAAATATGAATGAATTGGGCAAATACCCCAACTGCGTGCGAACGGTGAGTTGGATGGCGCGGTGGGCAACGTTCAAGTGCCCGTACTCAAGCGCAAGTCGGACGCCTTCGCCGGTGCTAAGACCCGGTCTCACCTCCACGTATTGCGGGACGCGCTCGACGACATCGACGAGCACCACTTTCTCGCGCGCCGGCACGTAGGGATCTTCGAAGCCCACTTGGACGCTCGAAAACACGCCCAGCGTTGCCAGCCGTTCTTCAGTGGCGTGCACGTCGCTTGTGCGATACGGCTCGCCCACTTTCAGGGCAATTCGGCTACGAATCAGGCTTTCACGCGTCATTTTGGCGCCGCGCACGTAGATGGCTGACACGCGCACCTGCTCGCCTTCGCGCACGCTGACGCGAAGCCTAGCGCGTTGTCGATTCGGCGACAGATCGATCGCCGTTTGCACGTCGGCGAACGCGAAGCCCATCTCTGAATAAGCATCCAGCACGCGCCGCCGCGCCTGATCGATTTCTGCGAAGGACACCGGGCTGCCAAGCACGAGATTGGATGTCTCCAGCAACTCCGTGTCCGTCATCCGAGTGTTGCCCTCGAACGCCATGTCCCAGAGAAATGAGCGGGGACCCAATTTGATCGGAATGTGCAGAACCGCCGTGGGTTCACATTCGATGCCGCGCGCCGGGTTGGCGACGCAACTTAGCTTGGGGTCAGGCGGCGGCTCCTCCATCGGCAGCCCGATGTCGTCGTAGGCGCAGGTGGTCATGGGGCGATGCCGATCGCCGATTGGCTCACAGCTTCCCGGCATTGAGCGCGGGTTGCAGCGCCTTCTCAGTACTTGGGTTGGGCCTACGGTGGCCGACAGGTAGCCTTCCGAGCGATAGAGATCCTGAACGTGTTTGGTGGCGCGATCGTAGACATTGGCTTCATAGGTAGTCCAAGGGTTCGCATTCAGCGGTTGGGGGCGGGCACCCGTTTGCGCTTTGGGTCCCAAGGCCTGGTCTACGCGCGCCGGATCAACAGGGCCCAAGACTTCGGCACCGGGCAGATCTTCGGACAAGAAGCTGTCGAGCTCATCGCCAATGTCGCTTGGTGTCCGCGGGCCGGTAAGGCATGGGTATTCGCGGCCGATCACGCGTACCCGCTGTTGCTCACGAATCACGACCACGAGCCGCTCATTGGCGGTGCCGGCACCGTCGATTCTGAACCCAACCTGCGCGTCCAAGAAACCGTGCTTGACGTAATGTGAGCGCAGCCGATCGCTCAGGCCGCGCGGTGACAAGTCCTCGTTCGTGTCAAGTTCGAGCGCAGCCAACAGTTGGTCTGCATCGAAGGATTGCTGGCCCTCGAAGGCCAACGCCACGAAGGCGCCGGCTTGCACACGGACGTCGAGCAGCGTCATTTGTGCTGTGAGGGCAATCGAGTGTGACACGGTCGCGCGGTGCCAACCTTGATGCCGTAACTCGCGTTCAAGGTCGCGGTCAGCGCGTTCCAGCAATTCTTCATCGGCGCGGTCGCCCGCCTGAACGCCGTATCCGGACAACACCGTGGCCAGGCCCGGTGCGTCCGGCGCCGGCGTGACGCTAAAACGGCGATTGGAGACGAGTGCGGGCGGGCCCGCTTGGATAACGAAGACGAGGTCCGTTTGCAGCGGGTTGTCGGTATCGGCGACCTGCAACTGCACGGTGGCAGCCGGGAAGCCGTGCGACGCAAGGATGTCGTGCACGCGTTGTGTCAGCCGGGAGAGGTCGTGCTCCGCGACCTCGGCGCCGTCGTGCAGGCGCGCTGCATCGCGTATGCTGTCGGAGTCGATTGGAGAACCGAGCAGCAAAATCTCACGCACGACGCGCCGCGGCTCGACTTTGAGCATCAGCCAGACGCCCCGCCTTTCGAGTTGTGCCGTGGCGGTTGCGTTGGCGTAAAGTCCCGTGTCCAATAGCTCGCGCATGGCGCGCCGGGCGACGTCCGCCGAGTACGGCTCGCCCAAGCGGACGCGCGTAATTGAGCTGACGCCCCGCCAGCGCTGGCCGGAGCTTGTGACGTCGATGCGGGAGATGGGCTTGCCGTCCCAAGCGGCAGCGTCCGTTGGCGCCAGGTTGATTTCCGGCGTGGGTGTCGTAATCGACTCGTCTTGGGCCACCGCCCTTGCGGCCCAAAGCGCGACGAGCGCCACTAGCGTAATTTCCTTGGGCATTCGCCCAAACCCAAAATCGCTACGCAATTTTCTAGTACATTGATTCAAGAGAATCGATGTACTAGCGGACGGGCGCGGCGGGCATAGCGACACGCAGACTTCTTACACCAGGATCGCGGAAATTGCCGTGATCCTTGCGCCCAAGGGGCCGAAACGCGGGTGCCGTCGGCTGTCGTGACACGGACCAACTGGGCCGATGTTCCAAAAACACCGACCCCGAGGCCATTGCGCGGTCAACAATGCCGCAGATTGGCGCATCGGTGCTGACGCAGGCTACGCTGGGGAAGCGGTGATGCGAGTCAGGTTTGCGAGCAAGCAACGCGTGCTTCGGGTGCTTTTGGCCTCGATCGGAGCTGTGTTGCTGCTCGGCATCACGCTTTGGCTGCTGGTGAACCACACGAGCTGGGCCGGTCCAGCGTTCGCCAATGGGCTCAGGGCCGTGGTTGGCGCAGAGCGAGTCACTCGGATGGAAGAATTCGCCTACGGGGTTCAGGATCGTTGGAACCGCTGGCGACACAGAAATGAAGCGCCCAAGGCCCTTTGGGCGCCGCCGCCGCCGGCGCAGGATGCCGAACCGCCCGCGGCGGACGCGGGTACGCTGCCGAGTTTCCGCCCCGCCAATGTTGGCCCGTTCAGCAAGAAGTGGTTCGCGCCTGGCGACGGCGAATGGGTCAAAGTCCCCGATCCGCGCCATCCGGACGAGCCCGCGCTGCTTTACAAAACGCTGCTGCATCCTGACGTCAATCGTTCCTGGGCTGACTTATTCGTGGTGGCTGTTTCTTTGGACTTTGCGACACTGAATGCCCGCGCTGGCACCGGTGAGCCGAAATCCGACCCGGGCGCGCCGGCAATTACGCGAACGGGCCGCGTTGCACCCGAGGATCTGCCCGTATTGCTGGCTGCGTTCAACGGCGGGTTCATGGCAGAGCACGGGCATTACGGCATGCGCGTCGAGGGCGTGAACATCATCAAACCGCGCCCCAAATCGTGCACCATCGTCGGGTACACGAATGACACGGTCGAGATTGCCACGTGGGACAATATCCAAAGTCCCCAGGAGCGCATGCGTTGGTTCCGCCAGACGCCGGCCTGCATGTACGAGAACAACACGATGCACGTCGGGCTGCGGCTGCCCGAGACACGGCTCTGGGGTGCCACGCTCGACGGCGAGACCGTGATCCGGCGCTCGGCGATTGGGCTCGATGAGTCGCGGCGCGTCTTGCTCGTGGGCATCGGCAACGACACGACCGCGCGAGCGCTTGGCGAGGGCATGCATCACGCGGGCGCCGTTGACGTGGCCCAACTGGATGTCAATTGGTCATACCCGAAGTTCTTGCTGTACGCGCTCGATGACAAGGGTGAGCTGGTGGCCCAGGCACCCGTCAAAGGGTTCGAGTTTCACCCCGGCGAATACGTGAGCAAATCGGCATACAGGGATTTTTTCTACTTGACGCGCAAGACGCCCGCCCCCATACCGCCCGCTGCATGCCCGAGTTGCCCGAAGTCGAAGTAGTTCGCCTTCGTTTGCTCACGGCCGTCGTCCAGCGCGAAATTGCCGAGGTGCGCACGGCAAAGCAGAACTACGCATTTCTGACGCCGCCGGCGCGTCTAAGAACGAAGCTGCTTGGGCGCCGCATCGACGACATCGAGCGCCACGGGAAGTACCTACTGTTTTGCCTCGACGACCAGAGCCGCCTCGTGGTTCACCTGGGGATGACCGGGCAGCTATTTACAAGCCGTGCGGTGAGTCCGCGCCTTCACAACAGGCAGTCACGAATCAGCGGCCGCGCCTGCAAACCCTTCGAACCCGACCCGCACAC
Source organism: uncultured delta proteobacterium (assembly GCA_963811985.1). Taxonomy (GTDB): domain Bacteria; phylum Myxococcota_A; class Polyangia; order Polyangiales; family Polyangiaceae; genus FEN-1139. Next base: position 82,191 of record CAWEUH010000039.1, on the reverse strand, counting down.
GCATCTGTCGCTCGCCTTTGCCGACGGGGGCGAGCAACTGCACTTTCGCGACAGCAGGAAATTCGGTAAGCTGCTGTGGTTGGCCCCGGGTGCTACCGATGCGCGGCTGCAGCGTCTTGGCGTCGATGCGCTCTCGCTCACGCCGGCCGCACTGCAACGCGGGTGCTCCAAGCGCAAGGTGGCGATCAAGACCGTGCTCTTGGATCAATCAGTGCTGGCCGGCGTGGGCAACATCTACGCGGATGAAGCCTTGTATAAGGCCGGGATCGCGCCGCGCCGCGCGGCCCAGAGCCTTTTAGTGGGCGAGATGCGCAAGCTCACGCAGGTGATTCGCACCGTGCTACGGCGCGCCATCGCGCTCGGCGGCTCGACGATCAACGACTATGTGCACCCGGACGGCAGCGAGGGCCGATATCAGAACACGTTCTCAATCTACGGACGTGAGGGTGAACCCTGCCGCCGCTGCCGCACGCCGATCGTGCGCATCGTGTTAGGGCAGCGCAGCGCGCATTATTGTCCAAAGTGTCAGGCGTGACGTGCGTGCCGCATTCATGCCGTATGCGTCTTCCCGAGCAGCCGCACGCCTACCCGAGCTATTGATTCAAAGTGCACGTCGTATGTGAGGACCGGCAACGCCTCGCGTGCTGCGATTGCTGCAATCCAAATGTCGTTGGTTGGCATGGGCGTTCCGACACGCCGCAGGTGGGTCACGATGTCAGCATAGATCAGGGATGCGGCATCATCCAACATCAACACATCGACCACTGGATTGCCTAGAAAAGTCTGCAGCTCCCGCTCATTGCCGTCGCGCTTGGAGCCCATCGCAAACCCAGCTCGGAGCTCACCCAACACGACCGCTGGGACGCCAATACGCGTTGCTGACACGAGTGTCTCAACTGCAACCGGTTCCCCGCGTTTGAATTGGCTGTAAGCACTGGTGTCGAGGCAGAAGGAAGTCATTGCCACAGTTCTGGGTCAATCTTGCGTGTGCTGGCCAGGGCTGTCTCGAATTCTTCGAATTCTTGCTCGCTCCAGGTACCCGCTAGTTTTTGCAGGCCATTGGGCGTTGCCTTGTGCTCCCCAACGCCCGTTGCCTGTCCAAGCAAATCAATTACCGTCTGATTGAGCGACTGCTTTCGACGCCGACTTTCTGCGCGCAGAGCGCTCGCCAGCTTGAGTGGCACATTTCGGACCGTCAAATGCGCGGAGCGTTGTGCAGTCATTTGGAGAAGTATATGCATTCACGCAGTGCAGTCAAGTGGCGCTGTCGCCTGGGTTTCTCGGGCAGTTGCTCTGCGGCTCTACTGTGTCGGGGGAGCAGGAAGTGAATAGATGGCATACGCGTGCGCCTGGCGAATGAGCCGCTCTGGATTCTCGATTGCGTGCGCGAGCGGTCCTACGGGAGGCCCGGGCGTGTCGAGCATCTTGATGGCCAAACCTTGGCCCTTGTTCATTTGTCGAAAAGACTCACCGATGAGGTCGTTTTCCACGTTCGGCACTAGCCAAAGCGTGCCAACTGCCGGCCGCATGCGGCTGAAGAGGTAGACCCCCGGCGCCTCATAGTACACGACTAGCCGACCATTGGCGCTTTCGTGTCCTCGGATATCAGCCTCGATCTCGCGCATGAAATCGCGCGTGTCCGAAGTAGTGCTGAGGCCCGCGTAGGGGCCGGATTGGATAGCATGCACCAGCGAATCAACGGACGATTCCCGGTAGGTATTGGTGCACCAGCGGAGCAAGACCCAGAGCACGAAGACTGCAGGTGCCGCTAGGACTACAGCGCGGCTCGCGGGGCCAGCTTTCCATGCGTCCCAGCCCTTTCCTGCGGCGAAGGCCAGGCCGGCAAGGCCGAGGATCGCGGCCGGAAACATGCCGAGGCCGGCATTCATCGCTCCGTTTGCGCTCGAGTAGGCAGTCAGCAGACCAGCCAGCACTGAGGGCCACCAGATCACTTGGAAGGCGGTCCGCAGGAAGGGATTCTCACCGGTCACCAGGAGCAGGGCAGGCGCGAACAACCCCACATACGTGATGACGAAAACGGTCGCCATATAGCCCTTGTCGCTAAAACCGGAGGCGGCCGCAAAGGCCAGCAAAGGCATGCACCACAGGGCCCATTGGGGTCGTCAACGCAAGCCAGCGAAGCACACCACCAACGCTGGGACTAGGGCCGCGGAAATCGGCGAGTTTTTCCACCACTCCTCCATGACCGAAGGCAACTTGGTCGCCGGCAGAGAATGAAGGCTCGCGGAGTAGGTGAAACAAGCGAGCACGTTGCTGAGCCCCGCGCGTAGCAGGGTTGGTGCGACCAGGAGCGCGATGGTCAGACCCCCGCTGACCATCAGCCCGACGCACGCTAGCCTGGCGGTCGATCGGACCAGCACCGTGCACACCACCAAGAGGACAACGGCCGGAGCATAGCTTGGGTAGGCCACCACAGCGAGCCCGCAGCAGAGGCCGGCCAAGTACGCTGCTCGGCGAAAGCGCACATGCATCGCCACCCGTAGGCAGAGAAATGCCCCGAGTGTGAAGAGGTGCATTCCTAGGGCATTGTAGCCGGGAGAGGCGATCGCAAACGGGACGTAGGCCAGGCACAACAGGGACACCACCAACGCCGCTGGCCAGAACAAGTGGCGACGCAAGGTCGCGAAGACCACCCCGCCCGCGAGCGTTCCGGAGGCGACAAAGAGACACCTCGAAAACAAGATGATTCCCTTGGTGGATCCCACCAGTTTCACGTAGAGCCAGACCAGCGGCCAGAGGATCAGCGCAGACGTCTGAACGTGCGAGAATTCATGCAGGAACGGGCGATCGCCGAGAACGAACCGATAGGCCAAAGCTATGGGGAAGCTTTCATCCGTTAGGTCCACGCCCAACCTCATACGCGTCCAGAATGACATCACCGTGATCAGCGCAATGAGGCACGCCACTGCTCCTGCGACGGCGGTTTGCGCATCTGTAACGAACGGACGCTCCAGGTTCGCCAGCCACTCCGATGGCTTCGGTTGCGTGGTCCTTTCCATTCCCTGCGTTCCTCGTTCCTGGTCAGTCTGGCAGGCGCAACCGGTAGGTCGGGGCACCTGTCAAGCCGAGCTTCTAGCGCGAGCTTGCCACAACCAGCAGGTGTTTGCCCAGGAGAGATGGGCGCGGCTGACAATCTTACCGTGAGCGCGCGCAGACGGCGTGTTGGACGAAGCCGCCTTGATTCCTGCCCGCGTTTGTCCGACCCTTGGGGGGCTCAAGTTCGGCTACAGCGTATCACCGGCCTTTGCTTCGGCTACGCCGTCGAACACGCCTTCGAAGAGCGGCCCCGAGAGGTAGCGTTCGCCGGCGTCCGGGAATATGACGACGATCGTCTGGTTCGCGAACGCGGGCTCAGCTGCCAGGCGCGCCGCGACGGCCCCCGCGGCGCCGCAGCTGACTCCGCTGAGAATGCCCTCTTCCTTGGCAAGCCGCCGCGCGAACGCGAGCGAGTCAGCCGAACTTACCTGCTCCACGCGGTCAAGCAACGACAGGTCGAGGTTCTTGGGAATGAAGCCTGCACCGATGCCCTGAATCTTGTGAGGGCCCGGTTTCAGATCCTGCTTGGCGAGGTGTTGCGTGATGACAGGGCTCTCAGCGGGCTCGACGGCCACGCTGATGATGGGCTTTTTCTTCGTGTTCTTGATGAAGCGAGACACGCCTGTGAAGGTGCCGCCGGTTCCGATGCCTGAAATCAGCACGTCGATGGCGCCGTCCGTGTCTTGCCAGATTTCTGGTCCTGTCGTTGACTCGTGAATAGCCGGGTTTGCGGGGTTATCGAATTGCTGGGGCATGAAGGTGTGACCCGGATTCGAGTCTTTGATCTCGGTGGCTTTGCGGATCGCGCCGGGCATGCCTTTTGCGCCCTCCGTGAGCACGATGTTCGCGCCGAGCGCCTTGAGCACCTTACGGCGCTCGATGCTCATTGTTTCCGGCATGACCAGGGTCAAACGGTAGCCACGTGCCGCAGCGACATAGGCCAAGGCAATGCCGGTATTGCCAGAAGTAGGCTCGACGATTTCGACGCCTTGCTTCAAGATGCCTTGCTTTTCTGCGTCCCAGATCATGGCGGCGCCGATGCGGCACTTGACCGAGTATGCCGGATTGCGGCCTTCGATTTTGGCCAACACGCGCGCGCCCTTCGGCACGACGCGGTTCAATTGCACAAGCGGTGTGTGACCGATGGATAGGGAATTATCAGTGTACAATGGCATTGCAATTACTCCAATGGGGCCTTTGCACCGCGGGCACGCGCTCCGGATGCACGCCGAGCTTCAACGGCCAGGGGCCTTGGGGGAAACGACTCGAACATCACAATCTCCATTATAACAGACACATGTCCAATAGCCAGTCCCCCGCTGGGGAGAGTCATCAAATAGATTAATCTAGTATTATCCAATAGTTATCTGTCACTCTGTTCGAGTTGTCTGTCGCTTTGCTCGCTCGCGCTCAAATATGTCACGCACAGAAATCGCGCCAAGATATCCCCCCAGCGGGGGGATTTGGGGGGAGAAGTCCTTCCCCAGCGGGGAAGGATTTAGGTAGGGGAGAACAAAGTCCCTTGCAGGGATTAGGGAGCAACCGCAAGAAAATGATCATGCACCGCCTGACCGAACCCCGCGTTGGGCGTGCCATCATAACCGAGGATCAATGGCCAGGGGTTGGGCCCTTGTAGATCGGTGGTGTTATTCGGTCGGCACGCGCCGTAGGCGTCCCAGCTCCAAGCCAGGTGCCCAATTTGATGGCTGTCAAACCAATTCATCCAATCCGTGACGATCGTGCCCGCGCAGTCATCCTCACCGAACTCGGTTGCCACGATGGCCGTTGTGGCCGCGAGCGTGGCTGGAACGCCGTCGAAGCAGGCTGCGTTCGCGCAGCCGTTGAAGTTGTAGATGTGCCAGGCGGCGCCGATATTGTTGGCTGAATCCGTGGGCTTGTACTTTGCCCACTGTGTCAAACCGTTGGAATACTGTACGCCGCCCAGCAATATGGCATGGCTGGCTGCCGTGTTGACGCCTTCTGTTTCGCGGACCGCATTAACTAACTGCTGAAAGCCTGCTGCCAGGTAGCTGCCGAGATCTTGGGAGACGTACTGCCCCGTGGAGGCATCTTGCACGTACTTGACTATTTCAGTCGTGCAGCCGTCCCTCCAGCACTTCCAGGCGGCATCATTGTCCCCGTTGTCGTTTGGATACGGCTCGTTGTAGAGTTCGAATATCACGCCGAGGTCGTCTTTGAACGTAGACGCAACGTCTTTCCAAAAATCCTTGGCATGATCAACATCGGGCATGGGTAGCTGGCCGGTGGCGAGCTGCGCGCCTGGCGCAACCCAATGTAGCTCGAGAATTGGGTAGATGTCGTACTTGTGGAGCAATGTGACGTAGTTCTGAATCGCGTTTTTGTAGGCCTCGCCCGAAAAATGCGGATTGACGTTGTTTATGTCCAGCCAACAACTTTCGTTCAAAGGCACGCGGACGGCATTCACCTTCCATGATGCAATCGCCTTGACCGAGTCCTCCGAATCCGGGCCGTCGAAAATTCCGCCGCTCTGGACGCACTTATACTCCGTGCCGGAACGATTGACACCGCGCAACACAATGCGGGTGCCATCTTCGGCTGCGCCGCCGTCTGCGTCGCTGGGCAAGTTGCCCGAGGGATTGGGCTTGGACAGGTCAAGGATGACGTTTCCTTCGATCTTGACGACTGTCGTGGACGTCGAATGCACGCCGCCGGTCGCGCCCCCGTTGGTCGTGCTGGCCCCGCCCACGGCGCAGAGTGCACTGGTCTTGCCATCACAGGCAAGACTGTTGCCCGTACCGCAACCTGTCAGGGGAAGCGCTGCCAGCAATCCGACGCTGCAAAGCAAAGAGTGAACCAGTGATGGGGTTCTGCTCGCCATGTAAGCTCCAAAGGACGCTGATAGCATGGGCACGCAATCTCCCCCGAACCAAGACTCGGAAGGCATCACCGGCTGAAAGCACCCCCTCCGGAACTACTGTCACGCTGTAACTACTGCCAGCCGCTGCGTGGCCAATCGCAGCCCTGTCACATTGAATTCACGCAATCTTTGCAGAACAGAATATTGTGATTATACTAGACTTTTTCTGTGGATATGATGTAAGTAAGTGATCTCTCGGGGATAGGTCCGTCATTCACGCACAGGGCCGCACCGAGTAGCCGGGGGGACATCAAAATGATGAAAGAACTCACATTGACGCTTAATATCCCAGATTCGCGGTCGTATTCCCCGGGGCTGCCATGACGAACGGTCCAGAATCAGGAGTACGAATTGAACGGGGGGCCGTAAGGCTGACATTGGGGGGCGAAATCGGGCTGAGCGACGTTGAGTGTTTGCGCCAGCTGATGGCTCAAGCGCTTGAGACTCAACTGGCGCTGCTGATCACGTGTAGCAGCACGACGTATTTTGACACGGCTGCGTTGCAGTTCTTGGCCAACCTTCGAGTGGAAGCCCGCACGCTGGGGGTATCACTGCAGATCGAAGGTCTTCCAGGATCTGTTTTGGCCGACGCAATGCCACGCGGCAGCGCGCTTATCGATTCGCGGCAGCGGCTTGCCGGCTAACACGCGCCCAACGAGGCCTTCTGAGTCACATCGGCCGTGCTCATCATGCTCCGAGCTGGCGATGCGGCGAATACCGGGCTCTGCGAGTTCCGGCTTGGCTTGCGCGACAATAGAACAAGAGCTGCAGCGGCTAGGCCCATCAGCGGTACTAGCAGGGTCTGTGGGTCACCGAGGCTCAGCGAACGAAGTGAATCGCCGCCCAGCGCAATGGCGAGCGCCGTTGCCGTGTAGAATCTGGTTCTGGGATGAACCAAGAAAAACATGGATACCAGCGCGGCAAATCCCACGGTCGTAAGCCAGCCGTCGACTTCGGAGAAGTTGCCGTTGATGTACTTGGAAGTGACAAGACGGCTCATTCGGTCAGCGCCGAACTGGAGCAGAAAATAGCTTACTAACAGCGTCACAAACCAGTCAGTCACGACGATCGTGCGACTCAGTACTTTCATGGTCATGGTCGAATCTCCCGTTGCTAGGCTCTTGTCAGAACCGGTGCTATCGCCGGGGTCAGGGGTTTCGAACTCCCCCTCTGTTTGCGCCGAGATCTGTGTCTGTCAGATTGCCGAGAAGTTTTCGTTCGAAGAAAACTTCACCGACAAAGTGAGTTGAGTGGGGTGAGTATCACCCATCACTGGCATTGTATTTCAGGCACGAGTCGCCAATGCTCGCACGCGCGATTCGCGCACATGTCCAAGAAACATGACGCGTGCTACCGGCAGCGCAGACCGCGTTGGGGGGTGTTATGGTTATTGACTCACTGAATAACCACTGCGGGACTGCAGCCAAAAAGAAATGCCAACTGTCCCGCGCCAATATTGGCGCAGCTGCAGGGGCAGAGTGTGACCCTGGTTGGAGCCGTGGCATTGTCGTAGTAGTAGCCACCGTTGGGGCCTGCGCAGCCGCTTGCAGAATCCAGGTAGGGCAGTTCTTGCTGGCTGCCGACAAACGGGCTGTATAGCAGTTGTACTTTGTTAGGATCCAACGCGGTTCCGCCAGGCGGTGGCGGAATCGAAATGGTGCATTGAGTTGACGCGCTGGAGCTTTGAACGATATCCCTCAAAGCGGATGCTATTTGATTGGCAGCACCTGAGCCATCGGCAATCGTTGCCTGCCCCGTGCCACCGGCTTGCGACACGAAGTCCAAGTTGAACTCATCGACGGCGATGCCGATGATGTACGTACGGATACCTGGCTGACCCCTCGTGTTATATGTTCCCGCAGTGCCCGCATAGAACTCCCCCACCATCTGCGTGATGTGATTGATATCCGTGTCGCATTCCGTAGGATAACCGTCGGTGATCATCACGACGATCGTCGTCCGTGCTGGATTCGCGCTTTGCCAGTCTTGAGCGTGCTGGAGCGCGCCCTCGAGTGCTGGGAACCAAGGCGTCTGACCGCCTAGTAGGGTGCGTTCGTTGCTTAGGGCCTGCGAGACCTTTGGGCCACTCGTGGCAATCGAATCAATTTCAATTGACGGTGTCGCATAGCTAGTGGCCGTGCATTCCGTCGGATCGTTGGGGTTACCCGTTGCGCCGAAGAAGGCGAGACCCACACGCGGCGCTGCTGCTTGAACGCTGGGATCACTCAGGAATTGCTGGATGCCCAGCTCGAGTGCGTCCCAGCGCTCTAGCGTGGTATTTTGGATCATGTAAGTCATTGACGCCGTGCGATCCGCCATCAAGTAGATATCGACGGGCGCCGGTTCGACTTCCACAGCTGCGCCGGTGCAACCAATTCCTGCGTCGGTCATGCCCACGTAGGGCAACCCGGGGCAAGCTCTTGGAGCCGCAGGAGCTGTGCTGCCGCCGGTGGCGTTTATTCCTCCGATAGACTTGGTGCCACCAGCACCCAATGCGCCGCCGATACCGTTGACGCCGCCCGAGCCAAGACTGCCGCCCGTTGGCCGCGAACTCCCTGTGCTCACGGCGCCCCCGACGCCCGGTGAGCCGCCTGTACTCGGAACGACGCAGATAAGGTTGCTGCAGACGATTTGCCCGGTAGCGGCGCAGTAGCACGTATTGCAGGAGTCCGAAGCCGGAAAACTGGCGCCGGGTGCATAGGTTTGCTGGTTGTACTGGCACGACGTCCCGCTTGAGGCGCCACCGGTCTCGGCTGCGCAAGCGCGATGCACGCAAATGCCCCCCGCGTCCGTGCCTCGCGCTGCGTTCGAGTCCTTGGAAGTGCAGGCGTCGAGCGCAAGCGCCGCGGTTAGCGATAGGAGCAACAATGAGTCTGAAGTCCGAATTCGAAGCATGAAGGGTACCCCGGTTGGAACGGCAGTTCGCGGAACGCAATAGCCAACGCGCTACGGCGCACCCGCTGAACCCAACCAGGGTACGCCTCGACCAGTGCCGAATCCATCTGTTTTCATTTCGAGGCAAAAATGGCCGACCGCGCGCCAAGTTGACCGTATCGAGTTTTGCTCAATGCGAACCTCTCAGTTCACATTCGTGCCGCATGAAAGGAATACATACGACCCTGGCAGCGGCACGGAGGCACTGCCGCCTGTCGGATTGTTGCCCGCGAAACGCAGGATGCGCTGCGATGCGGCCGGACACTTTGCCACGATGTCTGTATTGTTGCCCGCGCCGTTGGCAGGATCGACGTAGCAGAAGCCCGGTGGAATCAGGTTTTCTGTGCCATCAACGGCGTTTTGACAAACGGTCAGATTGTTCCCGCTTTCCTGCGCCAATTGGCACACGCACAGGCTGGAACAAGCAGGCTGAGTAGGCGCGTCGCACATCTTGGCGTTTTGCATTGCTACCGTAACATCGGCGATGGCGGCCGTGCTGGCTTGCAGCCGGCCCGCGCTCGCGCAGAACGAGCTGCAACTCTGCGCGGACGGCAGGCGGTCACTAGCGACGACTTCGACTATGTTGCATGACACCGAACCATCTGAATTCACTGGCAACTGTTTGGGGTAGCAGCTGGCTTGGAGCTTTTCCTTGAAGCGGCCCATCAACGCCGAGACCAGGGGATTATAGCCATAGCCTGGGCTGGTTGCCGCTGACGTCAAGTCACGCGGACAAATCGAAGCGACGATTGAATTGCCTTGAGAAGCCGCGTTGGGGGACATTGCATAGTCGTGCAGCACGGCAATTTCACGCAGGCCCGGGTAGGCCTTGGCAGCGACTTGAGCCGTGCCATTGCAGACGGGCTTGTCGTAATTGTCACCAGGCCCGCCTGCGCCATCTGCGGGGTAACTTGTGTCGCAGCAGTCGTTCGGGTTCTGATACTTGCAGCTAGCGTAGTTTGTAGCGCCGATGCATGCGCAATTATGTGGCGTTGGCAATGGATAGATGCACGCGTATTCCAAGTCTTCGCGCGCCGTGTTGTACTCATGTCCGATGAATGGATCCGCGTTGGCCGCCGCGGTCGGCGCTGGCAACCCTGAGCGAGGCGTCAGCGACTCGACCATGTGCACGTCTGCCGGCGTGATGTTTGCGTTGTCGTCGCCGTAGATCATCTCCCAGATGCCGTTGCTGCCTCGCGGTCGGTTGTCAGGCTGCGTCCCCGAACCAGTTCCCGTCCAGGCCGGGTCAGTAACCGGGATGTAAGCCAGTGTTCCGCTAGCGGATGTGCCAATATCTTGCCAAGGCACGCCAACGATGCCGGCCAAGAAAACAAGCGAGTTGTCCGGGCGCGGAGTCACCATTGGATAACCCACGATTGCCTGGTTATTGTTCAACGTCCCGACAGTTGTGCTGTAGAGCGGATTGGGCATCTGACGCGACCCGGGGTCGCAGCCTGCACCGATTGACTTCGCGTACGTGCAGTTACAGTCCATGTCGCCGTACGATTGATCCGGGCACAGCGTTTTCTGAGTCAGACCCACGACATAGCGCGACTTCGGATACAAAAACTCGTAACCAAAGCGGCGCTTCTGCTGCCAGCAGCGGATATTGGCTTGATATGGCCCGTCATCCACAGCTACGGTAATGGGGTTGGAGCAGCCAGATTGGCAGCCGCTGGGCGGATTTGCGGTGCAAGAGTAGCAGCACTTGTCATTGGGATTGGTCTTACACTGTGACGACCCGGTGGGTATCTGAGTCCCCGTATCGGCTGACACCCAACCTACGTCCGTGTCGCGAATCGAGCAGTCGTTTTCGTCCGTCAGCATCACGACGGCCACGAGCGAATCAGGCCGCAGAAACGCAGCGCGTTGGCCTAAGAGGACGTCATCGCTGCCCCTGCGTGCCGTGGTGTTGTCCATCTTGACGATGGGCATTATCGGTGGCACCGGATCGATCAAGAACCTGAACCAGCTTTCGAGTTGCGCCTCGTAACCGCAGCCATTTTCGTTCGTCGCGACAACCATATCCTCGAAGATCTTCGTACCGTAGATCAGATCCGTTGTTGTTGTGCCCGTGGGTAGACTTGGATCGCCCCAAGCAAGGAACCCCTGAGCGTCTATGGTCGCGTGCGCCGACGGAACGTCACCCGCAATCGCCGCAGCACCACGAGTCAGTGTCCCCATCAAATGGCCCTGATCGTTCACGTCATCAGGCTGAATGATGGTATTGCCGGTGGCGTCCGTGTATTGCGTCAGGGCGCCCGGCGTGCAGATCGTGTTCGCGCCGTGGTCGCCCAAGCTTGAAGTCACGATACCGATATGAATGTTGTTGACGGGGTTGAACTCAGACGACGAACCCGTGGGACACGGCGTACCCGACCCCAATGTCACCTGCACGGGAGGATTGAGCGAGTTGCCCTGGGCATCGACACAGTTTGGCGCCACCAATTGCCCCAGTAGCTCAGGCACGGCAGCCGCCAATGTCGTCTGCTTGTCAGCCATCGACGACGAGTTGTCGATCATGAGCAATATGTCGAGGCCGGTGATCGCGTTTTTGTTTTGGAGCTCATAAGACGAGGTGGCTCCACCCGTTGCGGCGGGGGTGCCACCCGTGGTCTCTCCTGGGCTTCCGCCGTCGCCCGTGCTCCACGAGCCCCCGGTGCTTGCCGTGCCCGCATCACCCAGTTCCACTCTGGACGTGCAACCTGAAATCGCCAAGCCGGCGCTAATAAGAAACAAGGAAGGAAGGTGGGGGCGGATGGGGGGGGTTCGGGTTCGGCGCATGAATGTGCAATGTTACAAGCTTGCCAAATTGATCACGGCGCTCCCAATAATTGCCGCAGCCGTTCGGCGTGGCGCGATTGGGGGGCTGCCATCAGCAACGGATTGGCTTCTCGCTCGGCCGCGGTGCGTTGACCGAGCGCCAGCAGCGCCTTGACGCGCAGCACGATGCTCTCGGCCGCCAGCGTGCCGTGTGGCGTCTGTGCGCGATACGCGTTCAACTCACGCAGGGCCTGCGCGGGTTGACCTGCGCCGAGCGCCGCGCGCGCGTGGTCCAATTGCGCCACTTCGCGCTCCAGATCGCCTGCTGGTTTTGGCAAATCGCTGCGGCCGGCTGCGCTTGCGACTGGGCCCGCTGCTTCGCCCGGCAACGTTGCCGCAGGCGCAATGGGCGGCGGCGGCGCAATGTCCGCGACGCGTTCGGCAGCGGCCTTTGGCAAAGCGGCGGCCTTTGGTGATGCGGGTTCGGCTTTGTTCGAATTGATGGCTTGACGGCCCAGCACCGGCGCGTTCGTTTCGCGCGGTGAAGTGGCTTCGGTAGCGCTTGATTGCCGCGGCCCTTGGCCACGTGCCGCTGTGACCAAATCAGAATCGACGGGCGGTGGCGGCGGGGCAGGGAAATTGGCAACCGGTTCGACGGCGGGAGCCGAGCGGGTTGCCGGAGTTTGGCGTAAAGTGGGCGTCGGCACTGCTGGGCGTGCAGCGACCGTCGTAACCGCGGGCTTTTCCGCAAACTTGAGCGCGAGCTTGACGCTGCCGTAAGACAGTGTGCCGCACGTCAAGCTGACAATGGCCATGACCTTGAGCATGCCCGCGGCCGTCACGATGCCAGCGGTGGGAACGGCCGCTACCGTGGTTGCGCCCGCCGCAGACCCGACGACGGCCGTTGCGGCGGCGTTCGTCGTGACCGTGGTGACCAAAGCCGTGGAGCCAAGTCCGAGCGCAAAGGCCACTTTGGCGACCGTGTTGTCGGGTGCTTCGTCCAATTCCGCGGAGCGCAGTAGCGCGCGCGCCAGGCGATTATGGCTGCTTTCAACGAGCCGCTCGCTAGGGTTCATCGCGGGCCTCCTTCGGGGAAACCCCGCAGTTTTTCGCAGGCTTGTTCGAAGAACTCGCGGGCGCGGCGCAGGCGCGACGCGACCGTCCCTGGCGGCAACGAAAGCAGCTCAGCGAGTTCATTGCGCGTGAGCTTTTCGAGTTCGAATAGCACGAAGACCTCCCGCAAATCGTCGGGCATGTTATCTAAGATTTGATCCAGTAGTTCACGCAAGTGTTTGCGATGCACGAGCTGTTCGGTATCCGGATCCTTCTGCCAGAGGCTGATATCCGTTTCGCGGAGCGCATCGAATGACCGCGCCTGTTTCGAACGACGCAGGTTGGCAGCGACCCTGAGCGCGGTGCCGTAGAGGAATGACCGCTCCGCGCCTTCTTCGATGGTGTAAAGCTTGCGCGAGACGATGATGAACACTTCCTGCGTTGCATCGTCGAGCTGGTTGACGGGGACACCGAGGCGCTTGAGTGCGCGCCATACGTTGCGTGATTGCTCGTGCACGATCGCAACCAGCCGCGCGCTGCTACGGCTCCAGATCTCACCCACGGGACGCCCCGCGATCTCGCCCCGGCGGCTTGTCTGAACGCGGGTGGCGACGAGCCGCGGCGCGGACGTCAAGTCGTGACGGCCGTACATCGCACTGTGACGCTGGGGAACGCTTGGCAATGTGTCTGGCTCCTCGTCAAAACCCGTCCCGTCTGGATCGGGGGAGATTCCGGAGGCGTCGACGGCGCGAGGCGCAGACCGCGCCTCCGGAATAAGCGACATATCGGCCCGTGGTTCGTCCGTTGGCAAAGGAAGTACGGTGAGCTGCGTCATCCGGTACTAGAGTGAATGTACGCGATCGCCCGATCGGATCACTCGAATTTTACGACCAGCCCAAGCCGCACGCTCAGGTCCAAGACGCGCACTTGGAATGGGTGAACTTCGCTGGCCGCATAGTAGTAGTAGTCCCACCGTTTGATGGGAGCCAGGACTCCAACGTCGGCAACTGCGGCAAGTGGTGAGTAGATCTTAGCCTCTGCAGACGCGCCCAGTCCCGTGGCCAACCAGAGGCGGTTTTGTTGAGGTTTGGTTGCAACATCTGGGGCAGTATCGGAGCTGGACGTGATTTGGCCGATTTCGAAGAGAGCCACGGGGCGCAATGAGTAGTACCCCGTTGCAGGCCACCGCATCGGGCTAAGTGCCATATGCGCGTTCCAGCCGCCCAAGGTCGTTTTGATCGATTCACTCCGGCCTGCTGCCGTTAGCGTCGATGTTGCCGTCGAGTCGAAGCGTTGATCGAGGCCCACTGTAATCCAAGGCGACAGGCCGCGGCCGTCCCAAGCCATGTTCAAGCGCACACCGAGATTCGGCTGGATATAAGCTGGGGCGGTTGCAGTTGTAAACCCCGAGGTCAAGCCTAGACCCAGGCTAAAGGCCCTGGGTGCCGGCGGTTCGGGCGGCATGGCGGCTGGCGGAGGTGGCGGTGGCGGCAGTGGGGCGGGCGCAGGTTCCACGCTCTGCGCCGGGTCCACCAACACAGCGGCCACGAAGGCGAGCGCGTTGATGACGCCGTCGCACGTCGTGCCCTCGACGGAGCGATGTGTGGTGCGGCCGTCCAGTTCGCGAATTTGCAGCTGCCCGGCGTATCCCATTGGGATTGGCTGCGCGGCGACATCAAACACAATGCCCGGCTCGCCTGGGTATGCCCAGCGCAACCTGTGCGTGCGCGACAGCAGGCGCCCTGCAAAATCGCTTACGCCCTGGCATTCAGGCGCTAGGTGAACCGTAACGTAGATTGGGGAAAGAGCAGGCTGGGCCAACACAAAACGCGGCAAGCCAATTAGGGCGACAATCACCGAGGTGCCGAGCGTCTTCATGGTAAAGGCCAAACCCGGGCACACCATATAGTAAAATGGGAGTTACTCCCAGCCTCTGAAGCCATGTTTGCCATGCCAACCTGGCGCGTCGGTGTCGCGTCGCACAGAGGCTGAGCTCGGGCACAACCCGCGTCGGGTCTAGGTATCGCAAAGGCCTTCGTCCTGCCAGCACACGCCGCAGAGACGGGTGCGAGTGGACATATCGCCCAGAATGCGAAGCAAGCCCTGAACCTTGGCGGGAATGTTGACCTTGGGACCCGGCCGCTGCGCCGCCATTCGCGCCACCGGCAAAAGCTGCTATTCTGCGAGCACGAGCCCTGTTACGTAGCCAAGGTCGGCGAACGTGCCGCCACCACTTGTCTGGCTGGGTATCCCTGCCGAGCTGACTGAGTACGGATACAACGCGTGGCTAACTCCATCGGCAATAATTAGCTGAGAACCGTTTCGTGACACAGCCAGTCCAGTTATGGCTGACAGCCCGTCGATAGTAAACGGCGAACCCGGTAAGAGCGTGGCCGCACCAGAGGAGCTCAGCGAGAAGCCACTCAACTGATTGCTGTCAAAAAGGCCCAAGTACACATACGCGCCGTTGGGCGAAAAGGCGATCCCGTTCAAAAAGGCTGATTTTGTTGTGTTGGCAGCGACGGGCATACCGGACAAGACAACGGGCGCATCCGTCGAATACAGGATACTGTAGCCTGTCAATTGGGCTGCATTGCTATCGGCTTGATAGTACCAGTTGCCACTGGGATCGGCACTCGCAGACTGACTTTGGGCGGATGTCGCGAAGGGCGAGTTCGTGACGGGCGTCAACGCGCCCGTGGTGGAGTTCACGCTACTCACACCCAAGTAATCGGAGCCAAAGTGCTGCTTGTCATCCACAACGAGCAACTGATCGTTGTGCAGCAGCGCTGGGCTTTGGACAGCCCAAGCGACTTCCGGAAACGGTGAGCCGCTCACCGGGGTAAGGGTGCCCGCAAAGCTCACTGTGAACGCGCTAACAGAGGTCTGATGAGATTTGTCTGCGGCGCCATTGTTCGTAACATAGACCAAAGTGCCGGCGGTGTTGACGACGATGCCGATGCCGCTCGACGCGCCCGTGTTGACTGGGGTACCGACTGGAGTCAGTTGCCCCGTGGCCGGGTCGATATCGAACACCTGAACTGAGGTGTCGCTTAACGCAAAAACTCGTCGAGTAGCGCGATTGACAGCAAGCGAGGCAGCGTACAACGGAGAATTGCCCGACGCAGAGTCTCCGGTGGCGTACGGGGAACCGGACAACTCTCGTACGATTCCGGTTCACCCGATTGAAAATGCCGACACTGCATTACTTGGCTGTAGGCCTTCGTTGATGTAGACCGTGCGCGGCAGTAAAACGTCGAACGTTGCGGTCAGCTGTACTCCGCCTATGCTGACGGTTATATTGGCAGTGCCAGGGTACACCGATCGGGGAACCACCACTTCGATAGAACTATTGGACCAGTAGGTTGGTGTGACTGCACTGTCGCTGATCTTGACGCTGCTAGTCCCTTGCGAGGCTCCGAAATTCTGTCCGTTGATGGCAACGGTAGACGTTGCGTTACCAGACGCAGGGCTGACGCCAGTGATGCTCGGTGGCAAAGCGGCGGTGGTGGCCGGTAAACTGCTTCCCCCTGTTGCAACAACGCCACCTGTTTGTGCTGCGCCGCCCGTTGGTGCTGCGCCGCCCGTTGGTGCTGCGCCGCCTGTTGGCGCTGCGCCGCCCGTCGGTGACGCACCGCCCGTCTGCGCAATGCCGCCCGTTGCGACAGTGCCACTGCTTGTTGTAGACCCGCCCGTTGCGGGGGAGCCGCCTGCTGACGACGTGGTGCCAGTTACAATCGTGCCTCCGGCGCCCCCTGTGCCAACAGGACCACCCGCGGCACTCGTGTTTACGGAGCCACCGTTTGTAGCCGATAACCCACCGGTCGTTGATTGACCACCACTCGGAAATGTGCCGACGCCGCTCGCGCCGCCTGCGGCGGTTGCACCACCCACAGCCGCGTTGCCGCCCACTGAGGAATTGCCACCGAGCGCACTCGAATAGGTAGCACTGGCACCGCCCGTTGTGGTTGTGGATTTTCCGCCAGTGGCGCTGCTTCCAATGCCAGTGGCTCCTCCCGTTGTTGTCTCGGTATCACCACCTCCGGTGATTGTAGTGCTCGAACAGGCGAGGCCAACGAGAGCAACAGCCGAATAGCCCGCGAACTGAAATGATACGCGCATTATCGAAGCTCCAAAATGTAAGAGGAGTCAACCA
Organism: uncultured delta proteobacterium; assembly: GCA_963811985.1. Taxonomy (GTDB): domain Bacteria; phylum Myxococcota_A; class Polyangia; order Polyangiales; family Polyangiaceae; genus FEN-1139. The sequence goes on along the minus strand of CAWEUH010000039.1, from coordinate 65,329 downwards.
TTGCCGCAATAGCCATGATTGTCGCAATGGTCAATCCAACCTCTGCGAGCGAGCACCGATGCGTGGATACTTGCGATTTCTGAAACTAAGTCACGGGCGGCGGCAACGGCCAGCAACAAACCCTCAATTCCGTTCCAGCTGAACGTTCCAGGTTGCGTATTCACGGCTGACTGTGACAAATAAGCAACAAGTTTACTCGCGAGTTGATGCGACAAGCATCTTGTGAGAATAACGCAAAGCGGATGCGGCATCCAGCCGTCTGAGCATCAAACATTCCGACGAAAGGCGCCAAGCGCCTCGCAGACATCAAAGATCATCCAAGATCGCGTAGGTCTGTTGCGTGCGTTGCGGGCGTGCCCGGCACGCAGGTGTCTTGGTTTCGCTGATTAACGATCAATGCCCTTGAGGACACTGTCAGTGCAAAGGCGGACGTCACCGGCACTCGTCCTCTGGCAGATCCGGCGGAGCAGCCATCGGGCTCAAGAAAGAGCGCCCCGAGCTATTCACGACAACGGGCCAGCGGATGCGCATTCGGGTCCACGACCTTCGAGGCATGTTCGTCACGCCCGCTCGAGTCAGATGGTCGCGAAGTACAAGCGGACGCGCGCACCCTTCAGGAACTCAATCAGGGCGCGCGGCTGCCGCTTGATGTTGCGCCTGGGCTTGGGCCACAGGTGGCCAGGACTCGGAACCCAATCCAAAAAACACCGAGGATTCGAGGCGAGGACCGGATTCGAACCGGCGTATAACGGTTTTGCAAACCGCTGCCTGACCACTTGGCTACCTCGCCGTTCTCGATTTCGAGGAGGCCGAAGCCTACATGCTTACGTGTTGCCGTCAACCGCGGATTGGGGTTTTTCCTGATAAACCAGGCGCAGGCCCAGTGACCAATCGACCGCCGGCAACGCGTCGTGCACGCACTCGAATCGGGATGAGCCGACGACTCTTTTGCCGCAACGCATGAGCGAAAAAACAAGTGCTGCCGTGCGACGAATCGTCAGCTACCGTCTCCGGCGTCGTCTTCCAGGTAGCTCAAGATTACGTCGTCCAATGACTGTTCGCTTGCCGCCGTGTCGCCGAATAGACTGGGTTTCGGCTGGCGGCGGGCGCCGTCGTCGGGTTGCGTTGCAGGGCGACGTTTGGCAGAGCTGATGATCTGTGACGTCGAGTTTGGCGAGTTGGCGGCAGCTTGCCGTGACGGCGGACTGCTTGATTTACGTCCAGAATTGGTGGCGGGCGCGCGAGAAGACGAGTGTTTGGGACGCGAACTTGGGCGCTTGGCGTTGGGCGGGGAAACCGTGGCCGGTGTGTCGGACTCGCCTGCAACCCGCAGATTCAGTGGAGGCATCTCCTGAGATCGCAAGTGCGGCCGTTGACTCATCGGTGAATTGGCCGCTTCCACTTCTGCCAGCGTCGGCCCTTCGAACGTGCTTCGAATGACTTCGTCAAACTCACCGGATCGCAGCGCGCTGAACATCATGCGATGTTGATCCTTCATCAACTGGCGAACCTGTTCGATCAAGTCCGGTTGATCGAGCTGCGGGGTATAGTCCGTACGTCTCGTCTGGACGATCCGCCCGCCGTCAGCGAACAAGTGAGTTACAATTCGGCAGTACTTGATGCCGGAGTCTTCGGTTTGAATATGAAACGTCCGCCCGTTGTGCAAAACGTTGTTATTAAAACCAAGCAGAGGCGGCGGCGGTCTATCCACGCAAGGTCGCTCCCGACACAACTAAAGAATTTAGCACAGCCATCAACCGTTGAGCGCCTCTTTGCGCGCCCGCCCAGTTGCGCACAAGGGCGCCCAGCTGAAAACCGTTGGATCTAAGCCCCGGCGGGGCGCGCACGACCTGCTTGGCCGGCTCGGCCCGCCGCACCAGAGGCCTCTGTACGGCTCGCGGCCAACCCGTAATCATCCAGAAGATGCCGATTCCAATCGCGACGACCCCCAACGCCTGCATCGCATGACACAGAAGTCGTGGCGACAGCCTGTGACCGACTGCCCCCATTAGCCCACCGAAGCCGGCCATTGCCAGTACGGTTGCAATACCGTAGGCGCCTAGCTAGGTAGATGGCCCAAACAACCCACACAATCAAAACGTCGCGACGGACGAACAGGTAGCGTGAGTAGCGTTCAGGTACAGGGCATTGGATTACTTACGCCCGTCGGGCGGCCTGCGAGCGAGCGACATCGAAGCCACATGGGTGGCACCGTAGCACGCTCACGCAAAGACGTGCTACCGGTATTCAGGGGCCACTCGGCATGGCGAGCAGATTGTGCTCGATATGCCGGCGCAGCAGCGGGAACAGCTCAAGTTTGAGCGCTTCAGTTGGATCGTAGAACGCCGCTGCCACGACTTCGCGATTGTCCACTTTGATTTTGGGTTCGACGTCAAGATCGAGTTGGAATATCTCCAAGCGTTCGCGCTTGCCTTCCCATTCATGCGATTCATCAAGGGACGGCTTCAGATCGCTGGTAGCAACGGTCAACCCCACCTCTTCGCGCAGTTCTCGAATTGCGGCGTCCGTGCCAGATTCGGTGCCTTTGACGTAGCCACCGGGCAAACTGAAGTAACGGACATACGAGTTTTTCACTAACAAGATGCGATGATCGACCCAGATTGCAACGAGCGCGCCGTGGGTCGCTGGTCTGAGCAATGTCCAATAGGCTCGCATCAATTGGTACGCGCAGCGGTAGGCAAGCCTGAATATTGCGTCAATCATGGCACCAGTAATCTACGCGGTTCTCGATTGCCGTGTTCCATTATTGTGAGAACGGCTCTAAGAACACTCGGCAAGCCATTTGGTCACCGTCTACGCAGCGAGGCGTCATCAAGGCGTAGTCCACGGCCAACGCTGGCCGCTTGGTCGGGCGTGCCGGCTTGTCAGTGCGATGATTGAGAGTTACGACGCGTAGGATTTGCAATGGTAGCCCAATTGGCAGTTTGGTACGTCGTGTTCTTGTTCAGCGTAACCTTTCACGAATATGCGCATGCGCGGGCGGCGGCATGGCTTGGCGATCGGACGGCGTATTTCGGAGGCTACACGACGCTCGACCCGACACCGCACCTCAAACGCTCTCCCTTTGGACTCATATTCGTTCCGATTGTAACGTTCATCCAAGTGCATTGGATGATGGGTTGGGCTTCCGTCCCGTACGATCCCATTTGGGGAAAGCGGCATCCGCTGGGTCAAGCGCTCATGTCTGCAGCGGGCCCCTTGGCAAACTTCGTGTTGTGCGCTGCCGCTTGGATCATGCTCAAAGCGTTACTGGCTTGGCGCGTGGTTTGCGTGACGCCCATTCCCACGCTCGATCATTGGGTAGATGTCGTTGGCCACACAAGTCGATCGCCGCTTGCGGCGTGCTGTCTCGCTTTGACGATTCTTGTCGATCTCAATCTGATCCTGGGGCTTTTCAATCTGATGCCCGTGCCTCCCTTGGACGGCGCGGGAATCCTGGAGGGCCTCGCGCCGAAGCGCATGGGGCCCGTGTTTGACCGTGTTCGAGAATCGATGGTGTTGAGTCTCGCTGTGCTGATGATTTTGGTGGTACTTCTTCGACAGGGTGTGCGGGCCTGTGCGCGTTTGGGTCGCTTTGGCGCTGATGCATTGAGTCGCGCGCAACGCGGCGGTTGCCTTCGGCTTGCCCCATTGGCCTAGGCCACGGACGACGGACCGGCTCTTGGACTTGGCTGGCCTGGGACACCTTGGGTTCAATCGCCACTGGCCGTATACATGACTAGGTAGCCCCAGGAATACCGTGTTAGCGCTTGTAATTCTCTCAGCCGTCACCGCGGTGTTCTGCGTGGGGTTCGCGATCGTCGCGATTGTTAACTACTTGCGAATGCGGGAGCTTTCTTCGAAGCTCGAGCATGACGTCGATGTGCGCAACCAAGAGCTCTTGCAAGCTCAGGCTGCTTTGACCCGGGCTGATTGGCTTGCGGCCCTTGGCCAGTTGGCGGCAGGTGTCGGGCACGAAATCAACAATCCCTTGACGTACGTGATGACGAATCTCAAGGAACTCGTCGAGCAGCTGCCGTCTGCGGAGTCGAGTACCGAACGCACTCACCTGGCGAGTCTCGCTAGCGAAGCGCTGGATGGAACCGAGCGAATCCGCCGCGTTGTCAGGGATCTTCGCCTTCTGTCCCGGACGAAAGAGCCGGATCAACTGGAGTCGATTGAGATACACCATGTGCTCGGCGATGCGCTCAAGCTTGCCGAGCATGTGCTCAAGCACCGTGCCCGCGTCACAGAAGATTACGGCGACGTGCCTCGCGTGAAGGCTGACTCACAGCGCTTAGCCCAGGTATTCGTCAACCTGCTTGTGAACGCCGCTCAGGCGATTCCCGAAGACCAGCCTGATCGGGGCATCATCACGGTCCGCACGCGGTGCAGCAACACGGGGCGCGCCGTTGTCGAGGTGTCCGACGATGGAGCCGGCATTGGCCCGCAACACCTGGGTCGCATATTCGAACCATATTTCACCACCAAGACCCAAGGTGAAGGCACAGGGCTAGGGCTGTTCGTGTCACTCGGCATTGTGCGTGGGTTCGGTGGCGAAATCGAGGTTGAGAGTGAGCTAGGTCACGGCACGACCATTCGGGTAAGTTTGCCGGCAAGCGAGCCCATCGAGTTCGTCGAACCGACGCCTTCGCAATTGGAGCCTGTCGCGCCGCGCCGGGCTCGAATCCTCGTCATTGACGACGAGCCCGTCGTGGCACGAGCGATGCGTCGTATGCTGCCGGATCACGACGTGAGTATCGTTTTGGACGCGCGTCATGCCTTGGCCAGCTTCGAGCAGGCCGGGCCGTTCGACGTCATTATATGCGACCTCATGATGCCCGACATCTCGGGCGTCGACTTGTACGTGCAATCGTGCGATCGCTGGCCCGAGCTAGGTAGCCGCTTCTTGTTCATGACGGGCGGCGCCGTGACCCCGAAAGCACGGGAGTTGCTGCAACGCGGCGACACGCGGTGCCTGCACAAGCCCGTGCAATCGGAGGAGCTTCTGGCTATGGTCGAAGCCATCGTTGCGGCGGTTGAACAGGGCCCGCCTCTCGTCGCGCCCCATGTGGTAATCAGCGGCGCGTGCGGGGTTGCTGCATCGCTCCGTCTCTTTTGCGAGACCCGTCCGGGTCAATTCGGGTACAATGACACTCAATGGTAGCGCAGCGCGGGCGTCCCAAAGGACATTTCACACAGCATCGGCGCCTCGACCACGCGCGCGAGCTACTCGAAAAACATCCGCGGGGGCTCACGCTCTACGAACTCGCAGACAGCCTCAAAGTAACTTCGCGAACCTTGAGGCGCTACCTCAAGGAAGTCGGGCGTGACTACGATCTGGAACCTTGCCGCGTGCGCGGCGGTGGACAGATCGTGTGGCGCATTCCGCAACGCGACTTGCCGCGCAAGGTCGAATTGCGCCGGACTCAGGTGTACGCCCTGCTCGCGGCGCGCAAGTTGTTCTTGCCACTGAAGGGCACTGCGCTGCATGAAGAAATCGACTTGGCCATCAATCGCCTGCTTGCAGTAGCGCAGCGGCCCGGGCGCGGCCCCAACGCGGGCCTTGCCGACGCTCGCCTCGAAGACCGCTTCCTGTACCTGCCGTTCACACCCAAGGACTACGCCCACAAAGTCGATGAGCTGGATGACTTGTTCCAAGCGGTCGCCGACCTAAGGCCTTTGCATCTTTTGTATCGGAGTCACGGAAAAGATACAGATGAGCGGATCACGGTATATCCGTATGCCATGGTCTTCCACCGCGACGCAATCTACTGCGTCGGCTATCACGTGGCGCGTGGTGAGATTCGCACGTTCTTGGTCGATCGCATGCGCGACACGCAGTGCGCAACCAACGAGCGCTTCGAATTGCCCGCGGACTTCAACATCGACGATTACTTTCAAGGGGAATTCGGCGTCTGGCGCTCAACCGAACGACACCGGGTAATCGTCGAGTTCGACACGGCCGCGGCTGATTACGTCAAATCACGCAAAGTCCACCCGTCGCAGAGGCTAGCCGCCCTGGCGGGCGGCAAGATCCGCTTGACCATGACGGTCGGCGATCTCACGCCAGTCGTCAGCTGGGTCCTCGGCTGGGGGCCGCGCATTCGTGTCGTCGAACCCGCCGAACTGCTGCAGCGCGTGGCTGCTGAATTGCGAGAGGCTCTGCAGCAGTATGAGCCAGTCCCCAGCGCGTCGAAGAAACCGAAACGCGCACCCACGTGACTCGATTCATCCGACGAACCACTACTTGGTCACACCGCAATAGATCCGCAGCGGTCCGACCTATGCAAGCCACGTGCGTCGACTCATGCAAGCCCTGCGCAAGTCAACCGGTGATGTAACGGTACGCGCAAGGTTGTCTTTGCTTTGTCATCGAAACTGATCGTCGATCCACTCATCGTGCAGATTGCCCGTTGGCACGGCGAGCGGCTTTCGCGTTTCCGTGCCGTCACGACAGAATGGCGGACAAGCAGTCCCTTCGGCTGGCCGCGGTCTGTGGACTTGGGATCACGCCGAGTTCACCTGTTGCTCGCAGAGCGGACACATATGGAATGCTATGAATGCGGTGCCTCTCGGATCGATGCCGAGACGCCATTCGGGCCCGCCTTAGGGCGCGACACATGGGCGGCATGCCGCCCAACCTCGGGAACGACCCGAGGCCATTGCTTCGGACCGGACACTCTCCAAAGAACGAACCACTACTCGATGGGGTCGCCAAAGGAGGGGTCCGTCCGAGGCGAGCTAACGTTATTGGCGTAAACTTGACGGCGGAACCCGCGCGCGGCACGCGTTTGTAACACGATTGTGACACGCATGTGACGGTACCCATGCGCGTTATCGACAATAGATGGGCGGCTGTGACCCTTCTGAGTCCATTCGATGAAGACACGGTTTGCGCGACCCGCACGGGGCGAACCGGCGCGAGTCGGCTGGACCGGGTCTGGATTGCCAGCGTTGCGATGAGCTTGCTGCTGCTCGTCTGCTTCTTCTGGGTCCGTTACCTGCCGATGGTCAACCTGCCGCAACACGCTGCGCTACTTGGAGTCTGGACCCATGCGGGCGATCCCTCGTTCCCGGAAACGCGGCACTTCTTTGTCAACTGGCGCACGCCGTATTTGACGGCGTATGTAATTGCCCGGTTGCTCACACCTTGGACGGGTGTGATTCCGGCACTAAAGCTCGTCATCTGGCTTTCCGCCGTGGGGCACCAGGTCGCCTTTGCGATGCTCGTCAAGCAGCGGTCTTACCCTCGTTGGCTCATGTTGTTCGGGCTGCCACTCGCCCTTGGCTACAGCTTCTTCTTTGGCTTCGTGAGCTTCACCCTTGGCGTCACTTTGGCGATATTTGCGTTGTGTGCAGCACTCTGGCACCGCGATCAACCGACGATTCATCGCGGCATTGCGCTCGGCACGATGCTCTGCACAACTGAAATCTCGCACGGTTTTGCCCTTGCTCTGGCGGTCGTCCTCACCGGGCCTGTGCTGCTGCGCGGACCAGGGCCATGGCTGGCCCGCCTGTGGCCGTTTTTGTTGCCCGCGGCGCTCCACGTCTTGTGGTTCATGCCCGGCGAGGCCACGAAGATAATTGGTGCCACGACTTGGGAGCCCCGCCTTTATGACGTCATTTCGATCCCTGCGCTCCTATTTGGGGCGTCTGCCGCGGATCATTGCGCCTCCGTATTCGGGGTCGCAGCGCTGGCGCTGGTGTCGGCGTCATTGGGGCTGCCGAACAGAGCCGTCGAGTGTTGGACACCGCTGGTTCTATTGTTACTCGGCTATTGCTTGTTTCCGATCGCGCTGCGGGGTTTCGGGCCATTGCATCCGCGTTTCGTCGCCCTCATGCTGCCCGCGCTGCTGATCGCGTTCCAACCGCGGCGCCGAGAGTTGACGGCGCAGGCACCCCGTCTAGCGCTTGGCTTTTGTGTGGCATGGTTCGCAGTGCTCGTGCTTAGGTTCGTCGCGTTCGATCACGAGGCTCAACCGATAGCAGCATTCATTGCGCGCATGCCCAAGGGGTTGCGCGTGCGGCCGGTGGTGTTCGAGCGTGACAGCAAATCGATTCCCGGGTTGCCGGCGCTCTTGCATCTTTCCGCTTATTACGCGGCGGAGAAGGGCGGCATCCAAGGGTATTCGTTTGCCATGTACCCCAACAACGTGATTCGCTACGTCAACACATTCAAGTTTGGCATGGGCAGCGGTCAGGAATGGGCTCCTGAGCAATTCTCGGCGGCCACTGAGCTCTCGAACTACGATTGCATTCTAATCCATAGCCGATCGGATCGCACCCTTGAGCTTTTTGGGGCGCGAACCGCAGACGTCACGCTGGAATTTCACGAATCTGAATGGTGGGCATACCGAGTGAGGTCAGCATGAATCAAGAGATCGCCGCCCATGATTTTGCTCGCTATTTCCCGTTCACTCCGACCGCTTTGGCCATCAAGGAATGTGCCCGGCTGTCCGTCGTGCGACAATACCCTTGCCCCGAGCCAATCCTCGACGTTGGATGTGGCGACGGCCTGTTCGCGCACATGGCGTTCGAGAATAGCGAGGTATGGGGCATTGACATCGACGCGCGCGAAGGACGTTGGGCTTCTGCGAGTCAGGCGTATCGACAGGTCATCCTCGGAGACGTAACGCGCGCCCACCTACCTGAGCAATTCTTCTCGACGTGCATTGCGAATTGTTCCCTCGAACACGTACCTGACATCGAGTTGGCGCTGTCGTGCATTTATCAGTCGCTGAAACCGGGCGGGCGGGCCTATCTCTTCGTTCCTACTCCACACTGGGCCGATCACCTTCTAAGCGTGCGGGGGCTCGAGGCTTTGGGAGCCCGTGCCCTCGGGGCCACAATCCAGCGTTCGATCGATCAACTATTCAAGCATCATCATTTGTACGACGAACTTGGCTGGAAGAAACTCGTGTCCGAAGCTGGACTCGAAGTTGACACCGTCGAGCCTGTGTTGTCGTCGGCCACGACGGTCGCTTTCGAACTGTTCCTGTTACCCTCCGTGGCGGGCCTTCTCAACAAGCACCTAACTACACGTTGGACGAATTTCCCACGGATACGGCGGCGTTTTGCCAACCCAGTTCATCGATTGGTCAAGGCGATCATGGATCGGGCTGATCCCTCGTTGACGGCGGAATACCTCGTAGTCGCAAGACGCGGGAGTCTTGCATGACCGAAGCCGTCGACTACTTCTCAAATCACCAGCTGAAACTTCGTTTTCCCTGGAGCCTGTATCACCGCCCCATCGTGCAGGCCCTCGAGAAAGCGCTGTCGGAATGTGCTGGGGCAGAAGTCTTGAATGTCGGCTCGGGACCCTTCCTGGAATTTGCGCAGTTGACTACCACAGGCAAACACTTCACGTTGTGCGACACGGACCCGCGCGCAATTCGGCTCGCAACCGAATTGCATGCGAGTGGGCTGCGCCGCGCCGACGTCGTCTCACCGAATGCGCCACTGCCTTATGCGACGCAGAGCTTTGACGCGGTCGTCTCGATGGACGTCGTGGAGCACATTCCCGAGCCGTTGCCTTGGCTGCGGGAAGTCTTGCGCGTGCTCAAACCCGATGGGCTGCTCTTTCTAACGACTCCCAACTATGCGTCGCGTTCGCTTCGGCTGATCGAAGGTACGATCCTTGAAGCGATCGCGCGTGCACAGGGATTCAGTAGAGCCGGCCTTCATCCGACCAAGCTGGACACTACGAAGCTCGACCATTTACTCGAGCGCGCGGGCGCGAGTCGTACGATTAGGCCGATTGCCTTCGGCTGGGTGCTCGCGGCCTACGCGCGACCTATGCGCAGTCAAGCTCGCTAGAGCACCACTTGCACTTGGCCGGTGATGCACGTGTTGCTGAGCGCGTTGTAAGGGACGGCGTGCAGCGGCAACGGTTGGTCGATGTATGGGCTGTTGTCTTGTACGATGGTGCGTTCAACATCTAACAGAAAGCGCACCGACTTGGTGAAGTACGTTGCGAACCCGGCGGCTAACTGCGTGCGCAGCCCGTTGTTGTGATCCAAATCCGTGTCGAGCAGCTCAAGGCGCAGCGCCGGTTGTAGCGAGAATGACTTTGCCAGCGGAAACCGATAAGCCGCAATGCCCCACACGGCGCCGAACCTGGAGGCCGCGTACTGTGTGTCATGGTCGACTCGTGTGCCGATCATGCCCTCGGTTCGCAGCATGAGGCCAAAACGATGAAACGTTACATCGGCGCTAACGGCTTGCCCCTTGTCCCAAGTCCGCGAACGCGGAAAATTCGGGTTCTCCGGGTTGGGCAGCAAATCCTTGTGCGCCGTGTCGAACGGATTCAGGTACGTTATTGTTTTTGGCATGACGGCCCAGTTGACACCGAAACGAAGCCCTTTGAGGGGCTCGGTTGCGGCGCGCGCGCCCACTTCGCCAAACAGGGTGCCATTCTCTTCATCAGCGTGGCCTCTGAACGCGCCCAGTGCCAGCGTCAAGTAGCGCGGTTTTGCCAACGGCGTCACCATGACCTCCGCGCCCACATCGCGCCCGGCAAACCCCAGCCCTTTGATCAAGTCATTGGCCTGACCCATGCGGGTAAACTCGTATGCTGCAATCGGGTCGAGTTCGGTGATCGAAAACGGCAACTTCAAAATGCCAGCCAAGAAATGAACGTGTTTCGGAACGGGCCGCAAATCGACGAATGCCTGTTTGAGCACTTGGTTGCCATTGTTATGGGTGAATTCGGCAAAGTCCGCGATGATCTTGAGCCCCACGTACTTGGACGGCTCGGCGGCAATTCGGAAGAACAATCGATTGAGGTCCCAACCGTCGCTGGAACGCACCAACGTTTCTTCGGGAATGTGCCTGCTCAAGACCGGGTTGTTGCTGCGAAACGCAAATGTTTCGCGGTAGTGAGTCTGAACCAAGAACTTGAATGAAAGGCCCGCAGCGCGCAGCTCATCTTGGCTGTCGCCCCACGGGTCACCCCACAGGACTTCGCCCGCGTCTTTGCCCAGCTTTTCGGCCACCTTCAGTGCTTTCTTGTCGCTTCTTGCCCTGAGCTTTTTCTTTTTCTTCTTCTTGTCGGGTTCTGATTTCTGTGCACCTTGTTCATTGGCCGTGGCGGGCAAAGCCGCTGGCGGCGTCGCGCCGGCCACGGCGGCCGGCGCTGCGGGCGACGAGCAAGAGCGGCACCCGTGTTACTTGGGGCGGGTGTCGCTACAGGGACGGCTCCTGCATCGCCTGCCGCTGAAACGCTGGGTGCCGGCGCCGCTGGAGCAGTAGACTCTTGCGGGGCGATATTTGGGGCTGCGGGCGGCGCTGCGGTTGACGCATTTTGCGCTTCAGCCGCCGAGTCGTACAGGGAGATTGCGGCGACAAGTGTGAGCAGATGAGCTTGGCGGTTGGTTGATATTGACATCGGTTCTATTCAAGTCTGATAAAAAGCAATTCGACTCGGACTCAATCGGGGACGAGGCGAGAGGGTGAACTGCGACGGACTTTCGACAGAGAAGAGCCATACCATGAATCTACTTACAATTGGTGTGCCGCTGACCAATTCAAGCGAAAATCCAGGCAAACTGACGCCATCTCCGCTCGAACGTGCCCTGTGTCGGACCGAATTGTCTACGAGTTGTAGACCGTCCTTCAGGAGGAGAATTCTCGCAAACCACCTGCGTGCCTCGGCAATTCGCCGCCGAAAGCCATCTATTGCGGTGCAATGCGCGTTGTGTGGACCACCACTGGCCGCTCTAGGCCAGCGTCGTTCAATGGTTCTGTGACCACGAACGACGTGGTTGCGTCTGGCGTTACCGGAGTTTCGAACGCGCATGTGTCGTTTTGGCAGGGGAACTGGGTCGTCAAACCCGTCGCCAACGCGTCAGTGGATGCCGGCCTGTACAGATACGTCGATGCACTGATGCCCACCTCGTCATTCACCGGGAATAGACGAGTGCTGGTGAGCAGTTGAGTCATTTCCCGCACACCCTGACCGCCGTCAAGCACGACGATGGTGCCGCCGACGTACGTGAACGACGCAAGAGGAGACGCCCACAGACTGCCGATGGTGGACAATTCGCCGGGGGGCGCGTTGGGTTGTTCGTAGACCAGGAATGCGTCGTAGTTCGACTTGGTGAGCAGGGTCCGCACGTCGGTGCTATTGCTGACTCGTGTCATCGTGAATTGCCGCCCCAAGTACTGCGTTGCCGCCACTTTGAGGGTTGCGTCAACCTGCTGCGCGGCGGCTGCGTCGGCGTATTGGTCGTAGGCAAGGATTCTAACGGTCGCGACAGCGGGCAAGAACATGGCCTTGCCGAGTAATATCGTCGTCTGCGTCCCGGCCAGAGCACGGTAATTCATGCAAATGGCGACGAAATCGCCCGTCTGCACGCCGACGCAAGCCCCCGCTTGGCACGCACCCGAGGGACAATCCTTGTTACAAATGCCGCAATTGGACGGATCACTGTTCAAGTCAACGCAGGTGCCGTTGCAGTTGACGAGTGGCGGATCGCACATTGGCCGACACTCGTAACTGCCTGCGGAGGGCGCGCAAACTGGCAAGTCGGCGGTGCAAACCGTCGTGCAGTCGCCGCAATGCTGTGGGTTATTGTACGGCGGCGTACAGGCGTCAACCAAGCCAGCATCGTTGCCCGCCGTACCGCCATTGCTGGCGTCAATGCTTGAGCCGCCCCCCAAATCGCTACCCGCCGCACCGCCACTGGCGAAGTCAATGCTCGAGCCGCCGCCGGCATGGCTGCCAGCCGCACCGCCACGGCTGGCGACGTCAATGCTCGATCCGCCGGCCTGCGGATTGCCCTCGTCGCCCTGGGCGTCGCTCGACGTCAATCCCGTTCCGGCGGATCCATCAGGATAGTGGTTGCCATCGCCGCCCGCACCACCGAAGCCGGCACCGCCCAGCTCACCAGCGCCGCATTGGCCGTTGATACACGCGACACCGCTTTGGCAGACGTGTCCGCAGTGACCGCAATTGTACTGATCGATCTGTAGATTCACGCAAACATTCGAGCAATTCGTGAGGCCTTGCAGGCATTTGCCGCCGACCAAGCCGCTGTTGCCGCAACCCGGTGAAGCCGCTGCGCACACGGCCAACACGACGCTCGCCAGCGCCAACGATCGCCTAAGCCCGTTGTGACGACTCGATTTCGTGGGTTGCATCACAAGGCTCCTTCGGATTCCGGGTGCTCTTCGTTCATCGGCAACGCCTTTGATTCGGGATCCTCGTCATGGGGGGTCGGCGGAGTTTTCTTTGCAGGCTTTTTGCCTTTCTTGGGGTGGTCAGGAGGCGGCATGGCGTCATCCTTGATGGGCTTGGAAAGGATACTGTCGCCATTTTTGGGCCCGGGCGGCGCAGTGCCTGGGATGGGTGGGGAGGTGACGCTGCCGCCTCTGTCCATGGGAAGGTTGCTAACGATGGTCGTTTCCTTCTTGTCGCGCGTGATCTCGAATTCCACGCGCCGATTCATGTACCAGGCGTATTCACTGGTTCGATCCACCAGCGGCTTGCTCTTGCCGAAGCCTTTGGCCGAGAGTCGATCGCGCTTGACGCCGCGGCTCACCAGGAACTCGAGCACAGAATTGGAGCGATCCTGACTGAGTTTGTCATTGAACCAATCCGGCCCGCGCTCGTCCGTGTGCCCCCGAACCTCGATATGCGTGTATTCGGGATGCTGATTGATTAGTCGTGCGAGACGCTCCAACAGCGGGTAACTGATGCCGCGGATAATGTGGCTGTTGACCATGAAATGAACGCGGTCATCTAGGACAATCTTGTCGCCGAGCACGCGGATCTGTTCGGCGTCGGGACAGCCGTCGTCGTCCGCATAGCCGTTCACCGTCTCTGGCTCGTTCGGGCAGAGATCTTCCTTGTCGGGAATGCCGTCCTTGTCGTTGTCCTTGTCGGGGCAGCCGTCTTCGTCTTCGAAGCCGTCCTTGTCTTCTGGGTCATTGGGACATTTGTCGACAACGTCTAAAATGCCGTCTTCGTCGTTGTCCGCTTCGGGGCAGCCGTCGTTGTCTTGGAAGCCGTCCTTGTCTTCGGCCACATTCGGGCAAGCATCGAGCACGTTGACGATGCCGTCTTGGTCATTGTCCTTGTCAGGGCAGCCGTCTTCGTCTTCGAAGCCGTCCTTGTCTTCCGGGATTGTTGGGCACTGGTCGATCGAGTCAGGAATGCCGTCCCCGTCCATGTCGCCGTCAATGTCGAACGGCCGTAGCCCGATCTCGAACATGCCGTGAATGCCCCCAAAGAGCACATTGGCGTCTTGCGGGCGCAGTTCGGTGTCGGGTTGAAATACATGCTCGTAGCCGAGCATGGGACCCACGCCGAACCGAGCCCGAGCAAAGAGCAGATCAAGCCCGATGCCTGCATCGGCGGCGTAGCGTCGTAGCCCGCCCGTCCAGGCAAGCCCACCCGCGCCTCCGAACCACAACCCCGCCGGGGTTAGCACTTGACCGCGCGGTCGTCGCGCGAACGGACGCACGTGCACGCCAACCATGAATTCATGGCTGGATGCCGCGTAAAGTGGCGCCAGCGTCGGGTCCTTTGGAAAATCGCCGGCGCCGAGCCACGTGCCGCTGCCTTGAGCGACCACGCCGAATTCGCGCAATAGGACCAACTCGATGGCCCCACGTGCCGTACCGCCCCAAGAAAGTTCGCGCTGTTGGTAACCCCCGACGGCGTGCCCGAACCCCGCGACGGCGTGCAAACGCAGTTCCTGAGCCCGGGCGGCCGACGGCAGCAATGCCAAGCACACAGCCGCCAATGCAGTCAGGTGTCGATTGCTGACGCGGTCGCAGGGATTGTCTGGGTTGCACCTCATGGACGGCAGAATCTTCCCTTCGGGCATACGGGTAGATTGGCCTTCAAGTTAACGCGCCGAACTACTGCCCCATTTTCATCTCGATATCTCGATAGTTCGCGCTGCCCCGGCCAACTAGAGCGGCATGCCGAATCGTGGAACGCTAGGACGGCCGCTCTAGGCAACGGACTTTACGCAGCGACCGTGCCGCGCCAAAGTGGCGATATTTCAAACGCGTCGTGCAGCGCCACGAGAAATGATCCGCATACAGTGGCACACATTCGCCGAGCCAGGCTGCGTTGTGTAGAAGAGTCAGAATTGAGCCAGCCGCGAACCCATCAAACGTCCACTTTGTGTACGACGATGTCGCCCCCCGCGATGATGCGGGCTTGGCAGGCCAACCGCGAAGAGTTCCTTGCATCAAATACGCGATCCAATTGCTCCTCTTCACGTTCAGTTGCGGTGGAAAGGTACTGGGCGCCTTCCTCGACGCGCACGTGGCAGCCGCCGCAGACGCAATTGCCGCCGCAAGGGCCGGGATTAACAACGCCAGTACTCATGGCGGCTTCGAGAAGCGTAATACCGATCGGCACCTCGACTTCAACCGCCGGATCCCGAAAAGTCACGCGCGCACGCAGGCTAAGCTTTGCTGCTGTCATATAGTCTCTCGAGGAAGCTGCCCCTTGACACCAAGCATAAAGAGTACCCGCAACTTTGCCGCTTTTTCCCGCATCTGTCAATGCAAGCAACTGTCGGTTCTTGTCATGAACGGTGCCTTCTCATTGTGTTTGTTTTCAGGGCCCGGCCCTGATTGTGTTGGTTTTCAGGGGCCCGACCCTGAAAACTGCGACTGGAAGAGTTGAGTCAAGACCAACGCCCCGGCTCTTCCCACCCCAAACTCTTGGCGACGTTGGCGACTTGGCGGTTCATTCTCTTTCATCGGCTGTTTGCCACAATGACGACTGGTTTCGTAAGTTGCGCACAGCGTCGATCACGCGAGTCGCAACCGTGTCCAGCTCCTCTGTCGTATTGAAACGGCCGATGCCGAAGCGAATCGAGCAGCGCGCCGCCGACGGATGAAGACCCATGGCGGCCAGCACGTAGCTTGGTTCGGGCGTCGCGCTGCTGCAGGCCGAACCGCTCGAAAGCGCGATCTCTTTGACCGCGCGCATCAGGCCTTCGCTTTCGACATGATGAAAGCTCATATTGAGGCACCCGGGCAGACGCTCGACTGGGTCCCCGTTGACGCTCGCCTGTGGCAATGACGCGAGCAAGCGGGCCTGCAGCTCGTCGCGGAGCTGAGCGATACGGAGGCGCTCGCTCGAGGCTTCGGCGACGAGCAATTCGCAAGCGCGTCCGAAGCCGACAACGGCAGGCACATTCAGAGTACCCGAGCGCAGGCCCTGCTCATGTCCCCCGCCGTGCATCTGCGGCATGATTCTCACTCGCGGACGCTTGTGGCGGACATACAGGGCGCCGCAACCCTTCGGACCGTAAACCTTGTGGGCGGACAGCGAGGCAAGGTCCACCTGCATCCGCTCGACGTCGAAGTTGACCTTACCGAAACCCTGCACGGCATCCACGTGAAACAATGCACCTCGCTCGCGCGCGATGCTCGCAAGCTCGGCAATTGGCTGAACCGTGCCCACTTCGTTGTTGGCCAGCATGATGCTGACGAGCGCCGTTTTGTCGGTGATTGCAGCGCGCAGCCGTTCCGGTTCGACTCGCCCGAACGCATTGACGCCCAGTTGTGTCACTTCATAGCCATTTTCAGCCAGGTGCTTTGCGCAGTCGAGAACGCTCTTGTGCTCAATTGCCGAGACGACAATGTGCTTTCGCTCGTCCGCACGAGCTTCGAGCGAGCCCTTCAACGCAAGGTTGTTGCTTTCCGTCCCGCCCGAGGTAAACACAATCTCGTGTACGCTAGCGGCGCCAATCGCGCTCTTGACACTGGCGCGCGCCGCCTCAACCGCGTTGCTCGCTTCCCACCCAAAGTCATGTGAGCGACTCGCCGCATTGCCGAACTGTTCAGTATAGAACGGCCACATCGATTCGAGCACGCACGGGTCTACGGGCGTCGTCGAAAGATTATCCAAGTAGATGCGCCGCATCCCTTGCCTTTGAGCTCTCTAGCGCAAAAGCACAACCCCACGCGCGGCCACGGACAGCGCGACCGACCGGCCTTTCGAGGGTGGCTCTGGCGACATTAGGCAAAGAACTCGTCGCGCTTGCGTCAGTTCCAACCCCAAGGCTGTTGCTTAGGGCAACAGCGATCGAAATAGGTTCGAAACAGTCCAGAAATTGCCGGCGCGCCATAACCACCCTGCGCCTACTGGTCAGGGGCGCGCTCGCGGTCACCGGGTGCAAACCCTTGGTATTCTCGGTGGCCGCGAGCCAGTTTTCATTCGAATCGCCCGCGATTCGGTTGCTTTTTGGGGTCGTGCTCCCACTTGGACACCCTGGGCTTGACAGACCCCAGCCCACCGCTATCTTCTGCCCCCTCTGACGCGCGGTGGAGCAGTCTGGTAGCTCGTCGGGCTCATAACCCGAAGGTCGGAGGTTCAAATCCTCCCCGCGCAACCACCGATGTATACGATGCCCCAGTCAGGTTCGCCGGACTGGGGTTTCGTCGTCTTGGGGCCGACAATAAGCAAAGGTAAGATCTCGCTCCGTGCGGTGTACGTGCCGTCAGCCTGAGGGTGCATTGTGATGCGACCGTTGAACACGCGGCGAAGAACCTCGCGCGCCTCAACGGGTGAGGATTCGCACAGTCGCTGAAGGTTCAGGATGCTCTCTTCAACCTCGGCAGGTGTAGGCAGGCGGATGGGAGCTGTCGCGGCCCCTTCGACCCTGGAGATGGCGTCTCGTACTGCCTCGGCGTCGGCCTTCGCATCGTCCCAAGCGCTCCGGACTTCGCTGCCATGATTGCCATCAGCCCACATTTCCACGTAGCCGCGGAGTCGCCGCTCGATGCGGTCGAGCCGGTTACGCAGCTTCCGAAGTTCTTCATCGTTTAGCCGGACTGTGTCCCCGATAGTCTCGGCGAAACGCTTGCGGATGTAGGCGACAGCCCAAGGCGAGGAGATGTGCTCGGTAAGAGCGGCAAGCATCGCGCGTCTTACGTAGCGTTCCTGGATCGACGCACGGTTCGAGCAGATGCCGCGCTTCGTGGCGTCACCGCAGCGATAGATCCGGTTCGGCGAACCGCCCGCAATCACCATAGGAGTGTCGCAGCAGCCGCAGACGAGCAGACCGCTAAAGGCGTGTACTGTGTTCCGTCCGGGAGCTGCTCGCCCTTTTGGAACGCCACTTGATCCTGCGTACTTCGCGTGCACAGCTCTGAGACGCTCCTGTACCGCGTTCCAAAGTGGCTCGTCAATGATTCGTAGATACGAGCGCTCCTGGACGATGACCCCCTCCTTGCGGTTCTTGTACCTGCGCTTTCCACTATCCGGATCTCGTCGCCACTCGCGAGAAAGATACGTCCAACGTCCAATGTATGCCGGATTGTGCAGGATGGCGCGCAAAGTACTGGCGACCCAACCTTTCTTACGGTTTTGGCGTGACGGACGAAGCACGGGCACACCTTCGAGGTTGAGCTGGCGGGCGATCGTGAGCAGCGAATGCCCGGCAGCATAGTCACGAAAGATACGTTCCACGGCAGTGCGCTCGCCTTCGTGGATTTCGATCTTTGCGCCAAGTGTCGCGCCTTCAGCGTTGATGAGAGGCACGGTACGGTAGCCAAGCAGACGGCCGCCTGTTGAGAGACCTTTCAGCATTCGGCCCTCAAGTCCCCGGCGCGTCTTGTAACGTAAGTCATCAAGGTACAGTTCAGCGGCCATCGCGCGCATACTGAAGAGAACTTTCGCGCCCTGTTGCCGGGTGTCGAGGCCATCGGCGATACCGATGAGAGTTACTTCGCGGAATGCCAGGCGCTTGAATACGGCTGCGGCGTCTGCCATGTCCCGGCTCAATCTGCTGACATCCTCGGTCAAGATGAGGTCAACACGGCCATCCTCCACTGACTGCATAAGTTCGCGGAACGCAGGACGATGCAAAGTTGAGCCGCTGACCGCTGCATCACGAAAAACTAGGAGTTCGTTGACTTCCCCCGTATGGCGCGCCGCAAACTCGCGAGCCCGGCGGACTTGATCTTCTAGCGATGTCTCTCTCTGGTTCTCGCTGGAATACCTAGCATATACGGCAATCCGCTTACCCTCCCAGGTTTCGTGGATCATGATCGCACCCTAGCGACGAGCAGGTCGAGCAGCGCAAGACTGGCCTCATCAATGAGTGCTTCAGGGTACAGTCGCGCGAGACACGCGGCTCGGTCAACTGCGGCAATCATCGACTCCGGGTAGAATGCGGCGAGTCGTCCTCCGCGTTGACCATCAGTGCTCACCCCCAAGAAGTCGATGATCTCGTCGGCTTCACGGTTAGGCCCCGAATAGCCCAGAAGGGCGCACGCCTCTCGATACGCTGTTATTGTTTCCTGGATGCAGGCGTCAGCTGGAGGTAAGTTTTGCAAGTTGACTCTCCTTCGCAGGGTTGACCGTGCCCTCGGCCGTTAGCGCGGTGCGGGGGCAAATCTTCAGGACCAGGGGACGTTTGCTTGGCCCCAGGCCTCTACTGTAGGTTGGGTCACTGTTGCCAATGGTGCAACCCAAAAAGTGCAGTCAACTCTTCTGGTTGACCTGCGATCCGAAGAAGCTGCGAACACGTGTTCGCAAGCCCTTTGATGATCTTGTTTTACTTCGCAACGTTAGAAAGAGTCCCACTCGTCGGGCAGTCCATTTGCGGAAACGACCATGGCGCCTGACGGTGACCATGCCGACGACGATGTTAGCCACGGCGGCAAGCCCTCTGACGCCAATGACCGTGGTGTGGTCGTCGCGCCTGCACCCTTCGCCGCTAAGGCGAGCGCCGTGATCATGTCGTCGAACGTACCGGCACCGACAGCGCCGAATCGAACGTGCCCCGTCGTTGGATTTGTCTGAGCTTGGTACCTCGCGAACTCATCGAGTAAGTCGCGTCGCGGTGGGAATCGGATCTCGCGGCGTTCGACGACAAGAGCCAGGTTCATCACAAGGTTCGACTTCGTATCCGAGGTAAATACTACGGCATCCACGGTAAGGTCCTCACGACGCAGGAGGTCTGCAAGAACGGTTTGGAAAGTTGCGTCGAGAACAACACGCGCCTGGTTGTACCTCCTCGCCAGACTCGCGATTGTTGAGACTTGGGCCAGGTATTCGAGCCCTCTCAGGTCGGCGACCTTCACCACGCTCCAGGGCCTCCTGCTCTTGTCGATGATGACCACCGCCGATTTGTCGCGGCGGGCTGCTGGGTCCCAGCCGAGCACGTACTCACCGCCACTTCGGGGTTCTTCCTCTTCACCCACAGCGCACGCGACTACGTGATCGAATGCGAAGACCGTCGATGCGGCATCCGAGAACGTGCCTTCGAACTCTCGCGCGAACTGCTGGTCCGTCATCTGTGTGCGCTGAGTCTCCACGAAGTCCGCGCTGATGTGGGGGTTTGCCGTCGTCGGAAACGAGAACGAACGAATCTGCGGGTCGTCGCGGAGTCCACGTTCGAAAAGGTCGTGGAGCCAGCCTCCTCGAATTGTCGGTGTGCTTGAGAGCGTCAACCTGCCACTATCGCGCGCAAGCGTAGGCATGATGGCTTCCTGTATCGTCGAGTACTGAATCCATCCGGCCTCGTCGATGTAGGCGGCGGAGTACGTGTGACCCCGAAGGTGGCGCCCACCCTCGGCGGTTGGACGCACAGAAACGGCGACGCTTGATCCGAGTTCGAGCACAGGAAACGGACTCGCGATGCACCGAGTGATCAATCCTCCGATTGGCGAACGCCGTACGAGCAGCTCGACGATGTCGAACGTTATGCGACCTTGGTCAGTCGTTGGAGCGGTCAGCAGGATATGAGAAGCGCGACCTTGAACGGACGCGGTAACAGCTGCGAAGGCAGCATCGCACGCGGCGCAGGTACTCTTGCCCCCTTGTCTCCCAGCCACGACCACGCGAATCGGATGAGAGTCTAGCAAGTACTTCGCTTGGTTCGCATGCGGCCGTATGCCAAGTATGCGCTCAGAAAAGACGACGGCATTGTCACTGGGCCGAAGCAATTTCATTCTCCACGCCTAACACGCTTCTCGCTGTAGATGACAAAAGCGAGGGAGAGACGGCTTGATTGAGCAGAGCGGCAACTTGAACGACGTACGTCGTTTGGTTCGCAGGTTGAACTGCTCCAAGGAGTTCGGCCACAAGGCGTTCGACTTGTACTAGCGCTCGGACCCCCGAGAAGATGACCGCTGGGTTTGCCGACGATTTGGGTGCGCGCAGTCGGTCTAGATCGCGCCGCACCTCCACCGCTGTTTTGTTCATTCTCGTCACCAAATCGACGTGGGTCAACGCCAGCCGCTCCCGCGCATCGGTGTTCTTCTCAATGGCGGTCGCGACAGCTTCGCGCAGGTGTCGAAGGTAGTAGGGCAGCGTGCTTCGGCCGATGCCGCTCTTCCTGCAGATCTCGGCTTTGCTCAGCCCCGGATTGCGTTCAAGAACTACCTGCAAAGCAGCAAGCTTCACCTCGTTAGGCTTTCTAATGCCCCGCGCCCAACGGCCCGAGGATGCTCGCGCACTTGCTACCATTCGACTACTGAATGCTACCGCGCACACGCGTGGATGCAGTAACAGCTTCTGGTGTAACGCACGCCAACGAACACGTGTTCGCAGGTTCGTAGGACGAATCGCATAAAACAAGCCGATTCGCGCGAAGAAGAATAGGTCTATCCTGTTTCGGTGCGCTTTTGGGCCGCGGTAGCCATGACTACCAGCGCGGGACTACGCCGCAATTGGCCAGTCTGCATATAGCGCCTCTGCCTGCGCCATGAATCGCTCGATGAATGGGTCGAAATCTTCGGCCCTGACATTGCTGCGCCGGAGTACTCGTCTTACCGCGGCGCGGATTGCTGCCCTCACGTCGTCCCGGTGGGCCTCAGTCCAGTCAACCTTTAGGTTCTTCTTGATGGTCTGGACCACCTCGTGAATTAGGTCTCGCAGGAATGCCTGTTGGTAAATGGTCTCGTAGTTGTCGGAGACGGCATCGTAGAAGGCCAGCTCGTCATCCGCGAGGCCGAGCTGCTTCGCTCTGGCATCGTTGGCCTCCATTTGCTGACGCATACTGATCATCTCCCGGACTACGTCGGCCGCGTCAATGATTCGGTTGTGGTAGCGCTGAAGGGTCTTCACCAGTAGTTCGCGGAATGATTTCGCCTTGGCGATGTTCTGCTTCTGGCGCCGATGGATCTCATCGTGCAGCAGCTGTTCTAGCAGCTTCAATCGGAGGTTCTCATGCTTCCTGTCCTTGAACGTCTGCAAGAAGTTGTCGTCCAGGATCGAGATGTCGGCCTTCTCGATTCCTGCTGACTTGAAGATGTTGACAACGCCTTCTGATTCGACGGTGTCATCCACAAGATCGCGGACCGCCATCTCCAGATCCCGCTTGACCTTGCGGCCTGGTGTCACCTTAGAGAGCTGCTTTCGCACTCGCTGGAAGAAGATCACTTCGTCTGCGTACGCTCGGCAATCGTCGAGGTGTTTCACGAGCAGGAACGCCGATGTGAGTCGCAGTTCAGCCTGGAGAAAATGGTCCCTCAGCTCGTCATCTTCAGCTAGAAAGCCGTAGACGAACGCGTAAAGGTCTTCCAGATCAATGCGCGAGAGCGCTCGCCACTTCGGCGCCTGCGCCGACTGCGCTTCAGGCAGAAGCCTTCGAATCTCATCGAGACATTCAAAGAATAGCGGGCGGGCCTTCTTTTCGATATCTGGTGCCGGCTCTCCTTTGCCCCCACCTTTCGAATAGCGGGCCGTCGCGTCGCGCAATTCGTCTCCGATGCCGATGTAGTTGACGATGATACCGTGCGGCTTGTCCCGAAAGACCCGGTTCACCCGCGAAATAGCCTGAATCATGTTGTGCCCGCGCATCGGCTTGTCGATGTAAAGCGTGTGCAAGCACGGAATGTCCGTTCCCGTGAGCCACATGTCGCACACAATGACTATCTCCAATGGGTCATCGACATCGACCATCCGCTTTTTGATAGCCTTACGTTGCCCCTTGGTCGTCAGGTGTCCAGCCTTGCTCCATTCCGGCGGATCCTCGCCGAGATTGCCGGTCATCACGATCTTGATCTCCGGGCAGTTCGGCAAAGCCTTGAGTGCATCATAGATACGGACGCAATTCCCCCGGGTCATAGCCACGACCATTGCCTTGCCCCTGAGGGTAGCTGTGCGATCGAGGAAGTGGGCGAGCAGGTCGGCAGCCAACGCATTTACGCGTTTCTCCGCCCCCGCAGCTGCCGCCAGCGCCGCCCAACGGCCTTTCCGGCGTTCCAATTCGGTCTGATTCAGATCGGTCACTTCTTCAGTGATTTCTTTCAGCGCGCCGTCAACGTCGTTATGGTTTAGTCGCAGTTTCGACATTCTGGGTGCGTAGAAGATGGCGACAGTGGCCTTGTCCTCCTGAGATTGCTTGATGTCGTAGGTGTGAATGATGCTTCCAAACACTTCCTCAGTGTCGGCACCGCTGAAACTTATCGGCGTTCCGGTGAAGCCGAGCCGAAGTGCATTAGGGAGCGCTTCGTCCAAGTAGCGCGCAAATCCTTCGAGAAAGCCGTACTGAGAACGGTGCGCCTCGTCCGCGATCACGATGATGTTGGAGCGGGCCGACAAAACCTCGTGCGAAGCTTCGCCGTTTTGGAGTCGGAATTTCTCAATCGTCGTGAAGACGACCTCACCCCCCTCGGTTCTGAGGAGGGATCGAAGCTGCGATACGCTTTCCGCATGCTGCACGTCCCCAACGAGCGAGCGCACGGCCACGAATTGGTCGTGGAGCTGACTGTCGAGGTCATTGCGGTTGACCTGGATCACGAACGACGGGTTCTCCAGTTCTCGCATGCGTCGCAAGATCCCAACGAGGAAAGCCATCGAGAGTGACTTGCCCGACCCGGTGGTGTGCCAGATGACGCCAATGCGCTTGCTGCCGCCGGCGAGGAAGGTCTCTCGCGTCTTTTCCGCAGCGAGCCGTACGGCGAAGAACTGGTGGTACTTCGCTCCCTTCTTCGTCAGCTTTTCGTTTGCCTCTTCGAAGGCGATGAAGTCGCGAACGTACGATAGTAACCTGTTCTTCGGAAAGAGCCCTTCAACGAGGCTCTTCATCGACCCAGTCGTGGCCGGCTCCCCCTTTCGCCCATCAATGGACTTCCACGGCGCGTACCACTCCTCGTCGGCCGTCCACATCCCGTGCCGCGTGTTCACGCCATCACTGACAACGGTCAAGGCGTTGAATTCGAATACCTGAGGAATCTCGTTGATGTAGTGTTGGATTTGGTTCAGCGCGTCGTCTACGGTGGGCGACTCTGAGTAGGGGTTCTTCAGCTCGAAGAGAACGAGGGGCAGTCCGTTCACATAAACGATTATGTCGGGCCGACGATCGTTCTTGGACCGAATGGAAAGCTGGTTCACCACGAGGAACTCGTTGGCCTCGGGCTTCTCCCAGTCGATCCCGTGGATATGGCGATGCTCGACGCGCCCGTCGGCATGCTCGACGCGAACCTCGAAGCCTCGTGTGATGAGCTGGTGAAACGCAAGATTGCGGCGGACCGGATCGACTCCTTCAGGCCGACTCAGTTTCGCGACAGCTTCGTCGATAGGACCCGCAGGCAGGTCGGGGTATCGTTTCGCAAGAGACTGCCGCACCCGGGTGCGGAGCACGACCTCGTCGTCGTCATCGCGTTCGACTTCAGAGCCATGGCACCATGCATAGCCTTGGTTTTCCAACCGTTCGATTGTCGTTAGCTCGAAATCGGATTCTGTTCCGCGATGGCACCCCATTACCACTACCTCCGAGGTTGTCTGGTTGACGTTCCTATTGAAACGTCACCTGAAAGCACGGCGGGAAGCAGCGCATCGCGGAGCCGCGTAAGCGTGGTATTCTCGGCCTCGTTTATTACGCGCCGTTGGTATAGCGGATCGGCAACGACGTTGAAAGCGTCAGCCAGCTTGGACGGGGGACACGCAAAACGATAGTTTGGGAGCGCTTCGCTGGCAAGATGCAGTACAGTAGTCCCGTTCGCGTGGCCAATCACGTGAGCCACGTAGTCATCAGTCGCGAGCAATTGGGCCAGCCAAGTCCCCGCGTATTGGCTGCTGATTGGACGGACGATGACCGTGTCCAGTGAAGCAACGAGGCGTTCGTAACGCCGATCCGGCAACACCCGCGCCGCACGACCGACCACATCGGCGGCCTGAGTAACGTCCGTGCAAGCCACAACCAGCTCTCCCGGTAAGACGACCTGTTCCGGCTTGTATTCCCCTACATACTCTTTCACCCCATCACATCGATATCCGCCGCCTCGAAGAAACGACTTCAGTGTGACGAGTGCTGTCGATGATGGTTTCAATTCATCGGTTTTGTACGACTTGCCCTTTATGAAGGATGCAATTTCACCCAAAGTGGCGACCTTCCAGCCACTTGGGATAGGTCCCAAGTCTGAGTCTTTGAAGTGATCAGTGAAGAATCCAGCCGTTTTTGGGGGCACCCCAAATGGCTTGTGACTATCCCGCTTTGCCTGAACAGGATCGAAGTCCACAAACCACGACTTGAAGATGGCTGAGCCCAGCTCTTCGAGCTTACGATTCATGCGGCGGTTCAGTTCGATCTTGTCATCCAGCGCGCCTAGAACGGCGGCGATGGCACGCTGGTTGCGGAGTGGCGGAATCTGGATGTCAAAACCGCGCAGGTAGGCGACGTTTATTTTGGGGACCCCAGATGCGGTTGACTCGCGAACGATTCGTTCACGAGTTTCCGGAGTCGAGACTAGGTAGTAGACGAACAAAAGGATCCGCAATATCCTTCCGCACCGTTAGCTTCATTTGTTGGATGAAAGAAGGTAACGATCGAACGTATCCTCCGACGGAACCAGTCCGGTTTGACCTAATGTTCCCTTCTTCGTGAACACGATGTCTCCGGGGCGCGCGACGCTTCGAGCCAGACCGTTTGCTGTCTGCTCGGCGACGTAGACGTACCCGCCAGCTTTGAACCGCTCTTGGCCTAAAGACAGATTGCTTCCCCTGATTACCGGCACCCCGGCGCGTGTGTAGAGGCTCGCTGGCAGATTGGAGCCAAAAGGGCCGTTGACGAGACCATTGTCGCCATCGGCGATCTCGCCCAGTCGCACCTTTCGCCAAGGAATTCGGTCAGTCGCCATCGACGATCTCGCGAAGGCTGACTGAAATACGTTTGTCCAGTGAGCTTGATTGCTCGAAGAGTCTCTCCAAGTCAGTCACGAGCTTTGGAAACAATTCCTCGAACGACACTCCATCGTCCTCAATTGTCGCTCCGCCAACGTAGCGGCCGGGGGTTAGTGCGTATCCGTGAGATCGAACCTCTTCAATTGTTCCAACTTTGCAGAATCCAGGAATTGCGGATGGCGCGGACAGCCGCCGGAACTCTCGATACGTGGACGCGACACGTTCAAGCTCATCTTGCGACAGCTGCTTTTGCTTTCGCGAGCCAGGTATCAGAGTTCCAAGCGCTCGGCCGTCGATAAAGAGTATCTCGCCCCGTCGCGCTCGGCAGCCGTTCCCGCCGGCTCGGTTTTTGGACAAGAACCACAGTGAGCATGGAATCTGGGTGTTTGCGAACAGTTGACCTGTGAGGGTCACTATGCAGTCAATGTAGTTCTGCTCGACTAAGGCTCGTCGCGCTTCAAGGCGAAACGTTTCGTTGTTCGTAAGCTCGCCCGTCGCCATGACGAAACCGGCGGTACCTCCATTCTTCAGATGCGACAGGAAGTGGATCATCCACATCGTATTTGCGTTGCGTGGTGATAGAGGCAACCGCTCGTTGCCTAGTGTGAGGCGAGGGTCTTTGTCCGCGATCTTGTCGGCGCCCCATCCGTTCTCGCCTTTTGAGCCATCGTTGAATGGCGGATTCGCGAGGACGTAGTCAGCCTTCAGTGTAGAATGATTGTCATCCGTATATGAGTTGCCAAGTTTGATGTTGCCGTCGATGCCGTGGATGAAGAGGTTCATCCGGCAAAGTCGATACGTGAAGTCCTTGCTCTCCTGCCCGAAGAATGAAAGTTGATGGTTGTGCTTCGTGAAGATGTCGCTCTGCACAAACATCCCACCCGATCCACAGCAAGGGTCGAAGACGACGCCCTTCGTGGGTTCCAGCATCGCTACAAGAATCTTCACGATACTCACCGGAGTGAAGTACTCACCACCCCGCTTGCCCTCGGACGAGGCAAATTCGCCGATGAAATACTCATAGACTCGGCCGATTAGATCCTCGCCCCCGTGATCGAGCGTGAAAACGTCCTTTGAGAACAGGTTGATGAGCCCGCGAAGACTGTCCGCGCTCAAGTTGGAGCCGGCGTAAATTGGAGGGAGTAGTCCACGCAATTTATCGGGATACTTTCGCTCCAGCACCTCAAGGACTTCGTCGAGTTTGATCTTGATGTCGTCAGCTTGTGCCGACTTACGAATGTTTTCCCATCGAGCTTCTTGCGGGATGATGAACGCGCCCCCGCTTCGGTACTCGTCCGGGTCCGCGAGCGCCTTCTTATCACCGAAGTACTCGCTCCTCTTGTTGGCGATGAGCGCTTCCAGCTCGCTCCGGCGTTTTTCGTAGCGGAGCGAAAGGAAGCGGAGGAAAATGATCGGCAGAACGTAGCGTTTATAGTCGCCAGGCTCGATCGACCCCCGCAGTGTGACGGCTGCCTGCCACAGCTCCTTGGTCAGCTCGACGATGTTTCCGCCGTTGCCGTTGCCGTTGGCTTTGGGTGTATTGCTGACTGGTGCCCTGGCTGGGCTGTTGCTGCGCGTCTTGGCCGTGCCGTAGCTGCGGACCGGTTTTTTCTTATTTGCCATCGACTGAGTCCCCCGCAGCTCGGCCACTGACTACCCAAGCATCGACCTCGGAAAGTTTGAACTTCCAGTGACGACCCAGTCGAAATGCCGGCAGGCGGCGCCTCTCGATCCAACGGTAAAGCGTTTCCTTCCGTATCCCCAGGTGACTCGCGGTCTCATCAACCGAGACCCATGGCTCGGGGAAGGTGGACAACTTCGATGCAGCGCGCATTGGGGCAGAGGGTACCCAGAGTCCGCTAGGATCATCAAGGATCATCGTCGATCATTGAGAAAAATGGCCGGATTGACTCGCTCAATTCGGTAATTGACGGGACCGAACACTCGTTCGCGCCGCAGGATACCCCGTTGTTCCCTCACTGAACGAACCTTCAATATTGGCTGCCTTCAACCGAAACTTGTCTTGGCCGCTACGGGAGCGTCGCCATTAGTGCGGCACGCACAGTTTTGGGCCACCACTTGCCACCTTTTGCCGTAGCAACACCGCGGCGATTGAGTTCCTCTGCTAGCGTGCGATGTGTGTAGCCTCCGCCATTGTAGAGCTTCTGTACTTGGCGCACCGACTCGACGGCCCCAAGATCGATCATACTGGGCGCGCCCAACTTTTTGCCTTGTGCCTTTATTTCAGCCAGAGCGTCTTTGGTGCGCTCGCTAACCATATCGGCTTCCAGTTGGGCAAAAGTTGCGATCATGCCCAGCATTGCGCGACCGGTTGGCGTTGCCGTGTCGAACGCCTCGGTTGCCGAGGAGACGGGCAGTCCATAGCCCTCGTGGTCGTCGAGTAAATGCCACAGCAGGCGTTGGCGTCGGGCGAGGCGCGACACGCTGTAAACAACCACCACGGCGCCCGGGTGAGCCTTTACGCAACCGATAACCGAGTGCAGCCCAGGTCGCTCATCGACGCCGTCTCGGCCGCTTAGACCTTCGTCACGATGCACGGCGATGACCTGCCAATTCATGCGCTCGGCGTGGGCACGGCATTTGGCTTCTTGAGCGTCTAATCCAATGCCCTCGGACGCCTGTCTAGTAGTGGAGACCCGAAGGTAGATGACGGCGGAAGGAACGGAAACGGGCTTGTTTTGCCTACGAGCCATAAGAACACCATATCATCCTAACGTTAGGTGTTCAAGCCATATTCGGTGTTTATTTGGTGTTCTAATTGAGGATTCACCATCATGTTCAGTGTTCTATGGCCGACACTCAAAACCGAAACGACCGTTTCGGTGTTCACTTGGGGTTCGACCGAAACAGGCCGACTGGAATTTAGCTCGAAGCCAGAACTTGGATCCTATGGGATCGTCCCGTGGACGGGCGCACACAGGGGAGCTGCTCCCTTGCTCGATCACTCTGCGATGCATCGTGGTATGAAATCGGAGGACATAGAAATGTCTGAGCCCAACCTTGACCATCCTTCAGTAGTTTTCGATACCTTGCTCTTTGTTGCTGTGCCAGCGGAGGAAAAAGGCGTCAAAGAAGTAGCCGAGAGTATGAAACTGACCCTCACGTCGCGTCGGGGCAACTTTGCGAAATACCTCGACCTAGGGACAGTTGGGCAGCGGCGAGTTGGAGTTGTGCGAACAGATATGGGCCCTTTTGGTACGGGGGGATCTGCGGCTCAAGCAATTAGATGCCGGGTAGAGACGCAAGCTACTTCACTTATTGGTTTGGGCATGGCCTTCGGAGCTTCACCCCAAATGCAGCACATGAACGATGTGCTCGTTTCGAGTTGCCTTCTTCCGTACGACTACCGAACCGTTCGATGTTCTCCAGGTAGCGGTGTTGAAATCGACTACTCAAGCGTTAGGCCATTTGGCGCCAGCGAGCCACTAAAGGAGCTATTCGCCAGGTTTGCTGCGCAGGCTCCCGAATGGCAGGACAAGGCACATGTGGGCCCCATGCTAACGGGGGCAGCGCGAATTCATTGCGAAGTGTTCCGCGACGAACTCGTGCGAGAGTTGAGCAATCACGGGGCGCCGGTGATTGGAGGCGAGATGGAGGGGATGGGGCTTCTGGCGTCCGGCTCCAGCTGGATCGTCGTGAAAGGAATCTGCGACTTTGCGGACCACGAACGCGATTCTATAATCGCTAGCTCTCGGCTTCCCGCCTGCGTGAATGCGGCGCGCTTCGTATTATCGGCGTTACGATGGGAAGGTTCGATCAATGGGACGACTTGACCAGTTTTTCAAGAATACCGGAAGTTACGAACATCCCCGACTTCGTCATTGGCGCGAGATCGCAAAACAAGTTGGGGCAAAGCCATCAGTGGAGATCCATCGGGATTTTGACGGCCTTAGCTACGGTCCCAGCCGGCTGTACGTGAGCTTTGCTGGTTCTCCACCTATTCAGGAAGCTGAGCCGTGGAATTCTGAGTTGGATCTGGAGTTGATCAACGACGGCTGGAGAGCGAGGACCGCGACTGATGAGGCAGTTCGACTTTCGCTGCATTTGGCGCGCCAGTTTTCGCAGGCCGAAGTGAAGCATGGTGACGGATATTTCAACAGCGTGCTAATGCAGTTTGTCGCGGACTCGGACCTCTCAAGGGATCCAGAAATTGCACGCCTTCTGACACTGATTCATGCGAATCGGCCGAAGACGGATGAGCGTTCGTTTCACGAATGCTCCGAGACTATCAGCGCCGTACTCAAGCGGATAGCGGCGCTGTTGGTTGGCCCACTTCAGTATTCCCAGGAAGAGGCCGAAGTCATACTGTCGGGCGCAGTCGCAAAATACCTTGATGAACGATTCTCAATCTCGGCTGGGATCAATCTCGGCCTCTATGAGCGGCGGTAAGATCCTCTGTCTGACGTTCAGTTGAGCAATACTCTCCCATTGGACTCGATTTCAAGTCCCCACGGTTGATCAGAACGCGATGCTAGGCCTTCCGAGGCGAGGCCCCAGAAATCCATTGCGCCGCTATGGTTTGAGGTACTTTCGGAAAAAGACGCAACCGTTATGGCGTCGGCACAGGTGCCGTCGGGGGCAGCCCGCCGTGATATGCCAATTCCCGGTCTTTGTGACGTACCAGGCCCCGCCAGCGTCGCTGTTGAATGCGCGCACCTGGGTGAAACCCATGGTCCAAAGCTCATCCCCACGGTGCATCCCCACGGCCTTATTACCTTCGCTGAATGCGATCAGGGCGTGAATATGTGGAGCCTCTGTGCTCAGCGATTCGAGAGCGAATGCAACGAGAATGTGACCATCGACTTCGGCCGCAAGTGCGTCGAGCCACTGGCGAAATTTGCCTCGCGCCCGGGAATCCCGAACGTCGGGAAACCGGAATGTCAGCGTTACGAGCCATTGCCATTTTGCAAAGTTGTGGACAAACGCGCCGGCCCGGAGCCAGCGCTTCCACTCCGCCGTGTTTCGCTTGGGCCCCTTCCTCTGGACCTTTGGCGGAAGCGCCATGTAGACGCTGTTGAAGGGGGCACCCAACGCATTGGCCGGGTCTGCGCCCATCCAAGGCAGCAGGGGCATGGTGGGCGCCTTACCCGCAGCGGGAGCAACCATTCCATTAGGCGGCAATGTGCACCTCGACCGGCAGACGGAGTGCCGTATACATTGGGTGAATCCTCCCCGCGCAACTAAACAATTGCGCGGAGTTAGCTCGAACAGAGCGCTCCGCGTTTTTCGTTCTTGGGCCATTCTTGGGCCACGCGGCACTCGACCAGCGATTTCACCGCATCCTGCAGTGGAACGTAAAAGGGCTGCAGGAGACGACCGACCTTGCTTGGACCAAGGAGCAGGGTCGTGGCCAAGCCCACCAAGCATGGAGACAAATGGCGAGTTCGCTGGCTCGATGAGCATGGCAAGCGTCAGAGTGCTGTCTTCGATGACTACAAGCGCGCACAGACCGAGCTGAGGCAGCACCAGGTCGAGGTTGACGAAATCCAGCGCGGCATCCGAAACGCCACGCCGCCCGAGAAGACGTTCGACGAGCTCAGCGACTACTGGGTGGAGAAACGAGCGCCCCGCAAGCGCAGCCGCAAGGACGATGAAAGCATCATTCGCCGGCACCTGCGGCCAGTGTTCGGCCCGATGAAGCTCCGCGACATCGGCTCCGAAGAGGTTGACAGTTATATCAACGAGAAAATCGACGGCGAGGAGCTGTCCGACAAGACCGTTGCCAACCACGTGACCTTGCTCGCGACCATGTTGCGGCTTGCAACAACGTTCAAAATGCCTTGGCTGGTTCGCGTCCCGAAATTCCACAAGCCCAAAGTCGCACTGTTCAGCCTCGACTATCAGTGGCTTCGGGGCGACGAAGAAGTTCAGCGGTTTCTTGCCGCTGCCCGGGACGAAGACCAGCATGTGTTCATTTTCTACGCGCTTGCTGTCTTCACGGGCATGCGAGCAGGCGAACTTGCCGCGCTGGAGTGGCCCGACATTGATCTTGAGCAACGGGTCATCACGATTCACCGGAGCTACGACGGTCCAACCAAGTCCAGTCGCGTGCGGTACGTGCCAATACTCGACCCACTTCTGCCGCTTTTGCGTCAGTGGCGCCTCCGACACCCTGGTCGTCTAGTTTTCACGAATATGGGCGGGCGAATGTTTGCGCCGTCCGCTCGCATTTTCCAAGAAGTTCTGCATCGAGTACTTGCCGCCGCCCGTTTCCCAAAGATTCGGCGTAACGGCAAGGAGCGGCCTTACGTGCGCTTTCACGACTTGAGACACACGTTCGCGAGTCTTTGGGTCATGAAGGGTGGCGACTTGTTCAAGTTGCAGAAGATTCTTGGGCACCAATCCGTGCAGATGACCATGAGGTACGCCCACTTGGCGCCGGATGCATTCAAGGATGACTACGGGAGGCTCGGAACTAGTGATCCGGCGGGCGATGCTGCGGTAGTCAAGTTAGTCCGGAAATCAGGGTAGGTTTCAAACGTCAAGGTTTTGGACCCGACGATCGAAGGCAATGCAGAGTGATTCTGCGATCGCTATCGACCACCGTTCGACACCGTCAGTGTCCGCATTGAACCGCCTGCGGCCAACTATCTTCACAGTCGAATCGAGCTACGCATTCGCCTTGCGGGGCACTCGCGATCCAACTTTCCAAGGATTCGCTTCGATTCGCCACGCAGAAGCAAGGCAGCTCACAGTGAATTCGAGAACGGCGCACCGAATGCAGGGTTCTGCGCAGACTGGACCTTGTCGTCCAAATATGTCGTGGTGTAACGTCACCAAGTATGGGAATCTGCGGACCGAGTGGCCGGTAAGGTGCCGCGCCTGGCATCAATGAAAATCACAACGATGCCGGGGCCACGCGAATCCGCTGCGAGATTGAAGTGAGATGAATATTAGCGACCTCAAGCCCGGCGTTATTGTTCGCGGCCCGATGTTACCGGAACCAGTCGAGGTTCTCGTGGTGGCACCCCTGGGCGACGTAGTGAAGCTCACAGGTGCGGGACAGAAAACCGGTCAGGTGCACCAGCGCGTATTGAGCCCTGAACAGCTGAAGATGCTTCAAGC
Organism: uncultured delta proteobacterium; assembly: GCA_963811985.1. GTDB lineage: Bacteria > Myxococcota_A > Polyangia > Polyangiales > Polyangiaceae > FEN-1139. The sequence continues at coordinate 32,133 of CAWEUH010000039.1, read as the reverse complement.
TACGCCCGAGACACAACCGTTCGATGGCGACCCACTTCACTTCAAGTTGGGCGTTGAGGCGGAGCGACTAGGATTGGCGTACGAGTACGATCCCTATTTCTCGCTTTCAATAGCGCATGTCGATCCACTCCCGCATCAGCTCGAGGCAGTTTACGATTACTTTCTCAAGTTGCCGCGCATCCGGTTCTTGCTCGCTGACGACCCCGGCGCCGGAAAGACGATCATGGCTGGGTTGCTGCTCAAAGAACTGAAGGTTCGTGGGCTCGTGACGCGTACGTTGATCGTCGCGCCTGCAAACCTGACTTTTCAGTGGCAGCGCGAAATGAAGGACAAGTTTCGCGAACAGTTCGACGTGATGCGTGGCGAAGTGCTGCGCACGCAATACGGCCAGAATCCGTGGCAGGATCACAATCAGGTTGTGACCTCGATTTCGTGGATTTCCCGCGTTGAAGATGCAAAAGAGAGTCTGCTGCGGTCGTCGTGGGATCTGATCATTGTTGACGAGGCGCACAAGATGAGCGCCTACAGCGCGGACAACAAGACGCTCGCGTTCCAAATTGGGGAGGCACTCTCCCAGCGCACGGACCACTTTCTGCTAATGACAGCCACGCCTCACAAAGGTGACCCGGAGAACTTCAGGCTTTTCCTCAGCCTGCTTGATCGCGACGTTAATGGCGACGCGAAGAGCCTTGAAGAAGCCATGCGACGCCACGAGGCGCCGTTCTATCTGCGGCGGTTGAAAGAGGCCCTGGTCTCGTTTCCGGATTCTGAAACCGGTGAAGTGAAAAAGCTCTTCACCAACCGCGATGTTCGCACAACTAAGTTCGAGCTCGACGGCGACGAATTCGACTTCTACGACGCACTCACGCGCTACGTCGAAGACCTGTCCATAGGGCAGCAATGTACAGGGAAAAGGATGGACCATGGTTTGAGGCTCGTATGAAGGAAGCGTGTCAGGAAGCGAGACGAATTGCCCGTCCTGGATCCCTGGGTGTATGGGTGTTTGCGAACAAGGAAACTCAGGCTCGGGAATCAATGCTTGCCGCCCTCGTCGAATCAGGGTGGATCATAACTGCATCTTGGCCAATAGACACTGAGATGGAGTCACGTCTACGGGCGAGAAACTCCGCAGCACTCGCGTCCTCCGTGCACATAGTTTGTCCACCTAGAGAGGACGAAGATGAAAATGCGAAGGACGGCGATATCGGTGATTGGCGGGAGGTCTTAGCTGAGCTACGGCAGAGAATTCACGAATGGCTGCCCCGTTTAGCTAACGAGGGAATAGTCGGCGCTGACGCAATTTTTGCATGCCTGGGCCCGGCGCTTGAGGCGTATTCGAGACATTCGGCAGTCGAGAAAGTGTCGGGAGAAAGAGTGACGCTTCGCGAGTACTTGGAGCATGTTTGGACTGCTGTATCTCACGAAGCGCTTTCCATGATTTTTGCTGGTGCGGATACCGAAGGTCTTGAACCCGACGGCAGACTTACCGCAATCTGGCTTTGGACAGTGATCGGTTCCACCGTAGATTCGCCAAGCACAAACGTTGAAAGTTCCAACGTGCCGGAAAATGACGAGGCGTCCGAGCCAGCAAGAGTGTCCGGGTTCGTACTTGAGTTTGACGCGGCACGGAAAATCGCGCAGGGGCTAGGGGCGCGACTTGATGAGCTGACTCATCCTGTTGAGGTGAGAGGTGACAAAGCACGATTGCTACCAATCGCAGAACGTGCAGCGCACCTTTTCGGCAAAGTCGAAGGCGTGCCCAGTGCTAAGAAGGTTGCCAAAAAGAAACAGATTGCCCTCTTCGCTGAAATCGAAGAAGAAGCAGAAACGCAAGGATGGGGCGAGGTAGGGGCGCCCAGAACCGGCACGACGACGTTGGATCGGGTGCATCAGTCAATGCTATTTTTTGCGGCAGGTCGTGGTGATGCTCTCAAGCGATTTTTAGTGGAAGACGGTGTGGGCAAGCAGACTGCGTTCTGGAAGCTCGCGCAGGCTCTTTCCGCACTCTATCCGCTTGGAACCGACGAGAAACGTTGGGTTCGACGGCGTTCTCGCGCGCAAGAAGGGGCTGGGATTCGGATGACGGAGCTTGCGTTGAGCTGGCCGTCACAGTTCTATGCGACGCTGAACGACGACCGTGCCGTTGCGGACGAGTTGAGGGCAGCCTCATTGCTATCGGACCTCTCGCGTTGGACAACAGCGCTAACCGGAGTTGTCGTGCGTTCATTAGAGATGCTTGACCTTGCGGCAGCGGCCAAGGGCTATCGCTGTTCGGTGCTGCCCGTGAAACGCAACGAGTATCTATCACTGGACGTCACAGCATTCCCAGGCAACGGAACGACTTGGCGATTTCCGACCGCCATCTGTGAGCTCGAGAATTCTGCAGACACTGATCTTGTTGCGTACTCATTTTGGAAGCTACTCTGCGTAAGGAGTAAGCCCCGCGTAGCCTTTTGCTATCGACCCGACCCTGCCGCGGGCGCCGGACTCGTTGCCGAACTTGCCGCCAACGTGGTCAGCGCGATGCCCATTGCGGAGCGAGTGGCTCTCGACGGCGAAACACTGGTAGTCGTCGGCTCTCGTAACGAAGCCGCCACTTTTCCCTATGGATTCTTTCAGGCGTGGAAACTCAACTCAAACACGGGGCGCTTTGAGCGCTTCGCACGGCAGTGACAGCAAACGGTGGCATAATCAGGAGACAACCATGACCAGCGTAGAAATCCCGGTTCCAGAAAGTCTCTTCGCGGCCCTGCGCAAGGCGCCCCATGAGGTCGCGCGCGAAATGTGCATCGCCGCGGCGATCCATTGGTATCAACAAAGCGCCATATCTATGGAGCGTGCCGCTGAGACGGCAGGCATGAGCCGACCAGAGTTTCTTGCCGAGCTTGCACGTCGGCGTGTCGATGTCTTTGTGATCGATGAAGAAGACCTGGCTCGGGAGTTGCGCGGTGCCTGACGTCTTGGTTGTCAACGCTTCGCCATTGATCTTCCTTGGCAATGCGAACCGACTCGATCTGCTGCAATCTGCCGGTGCACGCGTTGTCGTTCCGCACGCAGTCTTTGATGAGGTCACTGGGTCGAAGCATGCCGATCCAGCCGCGCGTGCTTTGGCAAATGCAAATTGGATCGAACGAGAAGCATCCGTTTCAATCCCTTCTACCGTCGTTGAATGGGACCTGGGACCGGGCGAATCCGCTGTCATAGCTCTGGCCCTTGGTGTGGCCGGCGCCACCACTGTCATTGATGACCTCAGCGGTCGAAAGTGCGCCCTCGCGCATAGGCTCAGCGTGATGGGAACGTTGGGCCTGGTGATATCTGCGCACCGTCGTGGCCACGTTGACAACCCTCGTCAAGTTCTGCTCGATTTGCGGGCTTCAGGCATGTGGTTATCGGATTCCGTCGTCGAACGCGCGCTTCGACTTGCAGGGAGTGAAGTATGAAACCGTGGTACAACGTCGTTACGCCTCGTGAAGACCTTCGTGACGATAAGCCGCTCGACGCCTCTGAATTCGCAGTGCATCTCGACCATGTACGTGATGGCCGCGCGCCGGCGGTGTACCAAAACCCCTCCGAATTCTTTGAGCGGACATTCCTGACAAAGAATTTGCTCGATCTGAGTGCTCAGGTGGTCCGCCGACTTTCGGGCATTAAGGTCGAGACCTCAGCCATCTTCAACCTGTCAACTCAGTTTGGTGGTGGCAAGACCCACTCGCTAACGCTCCTTTATCACCTTGCCCGCAGCGGAGAAGCGGCCATAGCGTGGAAGGGAGTTGGAGGTATCCTTAGAGAGGCCGGCATGACGACCGTGCCGTCCGCAGCAACCGCGGTCTTCGTTGGCACTGAATTTGACTCAGTCACGGGTCGTGGCGGGGGCGATGGCACACCGCTTCGCAAGACCCTGTGGGCAGAAATTGCATTTCAGATTGCTGGACTGGAAGGCTTTCGGCTCCTGGAAGAGCACGAGAAAGCGCAGACAGCACCTGGCGGTGACGTAATCGAGCGAATGCTTCCGAGGGATAAGCCGGCGCTCATTCTGTTCGACGAAATCATGAACTACATCAACCGCGCGAGAAAAAGCGGACTCAGCGGCCAGTTCTACACATTTCTGCAGAATCTGTCGGAAGTCGCCCGTGGGCGCGACAACGTCGTGTTGGCCGTCTCGATTCCTGCCTCCGAGCTCGAGATGACTGCGGAAGATCAAGCGGACTTCGAGCGATTCAAGAAGCTACTCGACCGACTTGGCAAGGCGGTCATCATGTCCGCGGAGTCCGAAACGTCTGAAATCATTCGGCGTCGGTTGTTTGAGTGGGGCGGAGTGCCGAAAGACGCTCTAGGCACCTTGGACGAGTATGAAGCGTGGCTCCTGGCCAACAAGCAGCAGTTGCCAAGCTGGTTTCCAGTCGAAAACGCGCGCGAAACCCTCAAGGCGACCTACCCATTTCACCCTTCATTGCTTTCAGTTTTTGAGCGCAAGTGGCAAGGCTTGCCCCGCTTCCAGCAAACGCGCGGCATCCTCAGGCTCCTAGCGCTCTGGGTTTCCAAAGCCTACAGAGAAGATCATCAGAAAGCGTACAAGAATCCACTGATATCGCTCGGTTCAGCGCCAATTGACGATCCGCTGTTCCGTGCCGCGTTGTTCGAACAACTGGGTGAAACACGTCTTGAAGCGGCGGTCACTCCCTTCGCAAACGCCCGCCCACACCCCGAACGCCCGATCACGGCCTTGCTAGCCTTCACTCATTCTGTTGCGATTCATTGCCCCTGCACCAGTCATCGGGCCAATCACTCTTGAGACCCCTATTGTTCCATCTACGCGTAAGAGTCGCAACGTCACGAGCAGTGCTGTGGCACCTAACCCGAGTGTCGCGTGCGTTGGCAGAAACCCGATGAGAGCCGTGCTGGTTACGCTCATCAATAGCAATAAGTTGCGTGGTGCTCGCTCGTGGCTTCGCGATTGTTTGACGAACAGTTCATGTCTCAGGAGCCGCGCCTTTTTCAACGCTTGAGTTGAAGCCACGATGAGAGCTACTCGCAGCTGGGGTCTCAACACCTGATGGTGCGTGAACCGTAACCGTTCAGCCGGCGACGGGTAGAAACGGGCAAGGCCCGTGGCGACAATGTTGCCATGGCAAAGGTCAAGGCACTGGTTCGGCGCAACCGCGAGTATTGGATGGAACGTCGTAGCGGAGTTCGAGAAGGGCTCGCTCAAACAGCAGGAATTCTGCGAGCAACGGGGCCTTGAGGTAGGGACGTTTCGTTACTGGCTCTATCAGCTTCGAGGGGAAACCAAACGGCCAAGCTCAGCACAGAGCCGTTTCGTCACGGTGCGACCGACGATGGCAGCTCCGAGTGGGGCCTGTCAGCTGCGAGTGGGCTCGGTCACGCTCAGTCTGATGGACTTGCCGTCGGCGAAGTTCATCGCCGAGCTGGCTCGACTCATGGACCGATAAGTCGATGCTGGGGCTTTCGACAGCGACGCGGATCCTGTTGTTCACAGGGGCAACAGACATGCGCAAGGGGTTTGATGGCCTAATCGCGCTGGTGATGGCCAGCGGCGAAAATGTCTACAGTGGAAATCTTTACGTCTTCATCTCGGGTCGGCGAAATCGAGCGAAGATTTTAGCCTTTCAGACGGGCGGGCTGGTGCTCTGGTACAAGCGGCTCGCTCGGGGGCATTTCAAGATTCATCTTCCCGAGGGAAACGATCGAGCCGAGATCGACAGCATCCAACTGACGATGCTGCTTGATGGGATCGACTTCGCCAGGGTACGGCGACCGCCGCATTGGACACCTGAACCGTAAAAAAGTCAGATTAGGGATCGACAAACGAGATCGATCATGATCTACGTTAGTCGATGACGTCCCAGGACATCGACGAGCTCGAAGCGACGCTGGACCCGACAGCGCGACTCGTCATCTCAGTACTGAGGGACGACAACGCGCAGCTGCGCAAACAGCTGGATGCGAGCACCGAGCAGAGTCGAATCCTGGCCGAACAGGTTGCGAGACTTACGGAGCAACTGCAGGACTTGAAGCAACGGCTCTTCGGTAATCGGTCGGAGAAGTTGCAGACGGTTGGCGAACAGCTTCGTCGTCGGATTGATCCCAATGAGCTGACGGTAGACGGCACGCCGATGCCGACTGAGCCCAAGGCACGAGCGAAAGAAAAGCGACGCAAAGCTCGAAAGGCAGGAGAAGCCGAGCGTGCACGCAAGCGTGGTCTTCGCAAGAACATCCCCGTCGTCGTGGAACAAAAGACAGTGGCCCCCAGTCAGCTACCCGAGGGCTACACGCTCGACGACTTTCACAAGCTCGGCGATGGCAAGACCGTGCAACGAGTGGAACACGTCCGCGAACATCTGATCATTGAGCGCTTCGTTTTGGAAACGTTGATCTCAAACGACGGCAGTCAGATCATCACCGCCGAAGCGCCGCCTGGCGTCGTTGACGGTGGTCATTACGGTCCCGGTCTTCACGCACACGTAGCGGTCAGTCGCTGTGATGACATCATGCCGTTGTACGGAAGCGAGAAGGCGCTAGAGCGCGCTGGGTTCCCGATCGCACGCAGTACCCTGTGCTCGATATTTCATCGCACAGCCGAGCAACTGCGTACCATCTACGAAGAGCTCCGAGGTGTCGTGCGCAGAGGACGCTACGTGCATGCAGATGAGACTGGGCAACGAGTGCTCGACAAGGAGCACTGCTTGAAAGGTTGGATGTGGGTCATCCTTTCGCAGCAGGCCGTCGTCTATCATTACAGCGACAGTCGCGATAGCAACACTGCCAGAGAGCTTTTGGGCGGTACCACTGGCAATCTCACCATTGATGGCTATGGCGCTTACAACTGTCTTAGCGACAAGGATGCCCGCCGCAATCGCAGCGGCTGTTGGGGTCACGCACGGCGCAAGTTTCTCGAAGCAATCCCGCAAGGGACGAAAGAACACGAGAACCGCGAAGTGCTCGAGCTCATCGGAGACCTCTACCAAGTCGAGCACGATGCAACCGAGCGCGGCATCGAAGGCACCTCAGAGCATCTCGAACTGCGCCAAAGCAGAAGCAAGCTCACCGTCAAGAAAATATGGCGCTGGGTGGATGCTCGCGTCGGCAAGTACTCACCCGATTGCAAAATGGGAAAGGCACTTAAGTATGCGACCAAGCAACGCGACAAGTTGGAGAAATTCCTCAGTGATCCGAAGCTGAAGCTCGACAACAACCGAGCGGAGCGCGCGCTGAGGATCGTTGCTCAAGGAAGAAAGCGATCACTCTTTGCTGGAAGTGCCGAGCATGCGCAGAACCTGGCGGTTCTGCATTCCATCGTCGCGACATGCAGGATGCATGGGATCAATCCCTACGAGTACATCAAAGACATGTTGATCCGGATCCAGACACATCCGGCATCTCGAATCGAAGAGTTGATGCCTTGGCGACGGCGACCGCCAAACGAGTAGTCGCCACTTGATATGTTGAACTCACTGGAACCACACCACCGATGGTGGCGTATGCTCAAAGTGCGCGCACCACCCAACAACCGAGGCCATCCACGAGACGGCAGCGGCAACCAACAGCCAGGTACCCATCGAGTTTGATCAGAATCTGGCGGGCAGCCCGCCCGCGCGACGAGATTCGCACCGGGCACCACTCGCCGCCAATCACAACCTCACATCCTCGGCTGAACGGTTACCGTGAACCCAGCATCATCGATAGCGTGATCCTCTGGCCCGCGCTTGGGCCAACCTAAGTAACCCGCCCATGGCCGTTTGTTTCGCCTCCTCCACACAACCTCTGGGCACTGTGTCCTCAGAATGGCCGATGGTCAGATTGCTACCGATCTGACAAGCGGATACGAAGGTACTTCACCCAAGGCGTGGAGCAACGCGGGCAGGATCGTCCTTGGGGGTGGGAGCGGCGGATTGCGGCGTGATTTGGCAAGGGGATGACCCAACGCACGCGAACCGTTCAACTTCCTGCAGCACTGAAGGCCGCTGCACGTTGGGCTGCAGGGCCTACCCAGAAATGCTTGATTTTTGCTCGTTTGAATTCTGGCACAAGACGCGGTGAGGACGTGTACCGTTGGTTTGCTCATGATGCATCTTTCCTGTTCGGCTCTTACCTGAAGTCGTCGTGGGGAGTTGGCCGACTGGATGCGGTTGAGGCGCTCGGGTGCGAGCTACCGCTCGATTGACTCTACGCGTTCATCGGGCAGCCAATGTGGCTTGCCAGGCCCGAGACGCAGATGGGGATTCGAGACGCGGAACGAGACGCAATTTGCTCCACGAAGTCCTCCCGAAAACTCCGAATTCGGAGATCCCGAGTGCTTCACCAGCACAGACGCGTTCATCGTTTCCAATTGGGTGCTCTTCCTGAATCGCGAAGGCGCTCCGGACGGTGGGGACGTCGGACGTGGCTTACGCCGTCTTTCTCCTCCGTTGGGTTCGTCCCGCTTTGGCCGGGGGACGTACGGCCTTGGTGTCCGCTGCTGGGGCGGAACTCCGAAATTTCTTAGCAGCTCGGCGAGCTCAATGCGGCGCATTTCAACACGCTCATATCGGCTCGAAAAGCCCGTGCGATCATAAAAGCCCGCGTCGCCGAGATACATGATGCTTGCTATGGACTGGCGCGTTTGGCGGCACGTGGTGTACGTTTCGTGAACGAAGCGGCGGCCATGGGAAGCCACAACGGCACAGCAGATTCCTGTGGGAGATCGACGAAAGGCCATCCATGCCAGAGTCCGTCCTCACAGCGCGAGGCGCGTGATGCACGTATCGCGTCGCGGCGGTCGATGCCGCTGTTTTTCGGCGTCTGGTTTCGGGTCTCGCTTTGACCGCGCTTTCGCTCATCGCCCACCCGTTCGATGCGACCACAACGCTGGCGACCGCTGGCATCGGCAACGCCCTATTTCACCTAGGTGCGGGGTCACTCGTGTTACGCGGCAACCTCGAACGCGCAGCCCCGTCCGGGGTGTTCGTGGCGCCTGGTGCACTCGGGCTCGCGTTTGGAATCGCCTACGGCGCGTTACCCGTTCGAGGACCAACGTGGCCCTTGCTCGCATTAGTGGCATTCGCACTCGTTGCCGCCCTGCGATACCGCGACGTTGAGATCCACTCATCCGATAAACGACGAATCAAGCCAGCCGCGCGATTCGACGCATGGGCGATTGGATTGCTACTGGTTTCGATCGCCGTTCGCAGCCTAGTCGGTATGAGCGCGGCCAAGGGTTACCCGCGCACGGATCTGCTCGTGATAGGCCTACCCGTCTCGGCATTTCTTGGAAAATGCATGGGCGGGTACCTCGCGGATTGCTTGGGATGGACCGAAACCAGCGTTGGGGCGCTTCTGTTGTTTGCAACGATTGGGGACTCCCGCAAGGCCAGCATTCGTCGGTTGGTTACCCTTGCTCAAAGGCAAGGTGGCGCGATGAGCCCGCTTGACGAACCGCTAATTACCGGTAGCGGCGGTTAGGCCGCTATGCGACTGATCTGGCATTCGTGGTTTATCGGCTTTGGACTCACACTCGCTTTCGAATTGCCGATCTTGCTTTGGCTACTGCGGCACGTGGAGCCGCGCTGGCCCCGACGGTTGTGTGCGGCGTTCTTTGCCAATCTGTCAACCCATCCCCTCGTGTGGTTTCTGATCTCGATGCTTCCCCTGCACTTCGAAATTCGCGCGGCCATATCCGAGGTTTGGGCGATCCTCATCGAAGCTTGGTTCTACGCCACATTTCTCCAAAAGAGGGAGCCAATGGTCGCCCTGCGGGCGAGCCTGCTCGCGAACGTTACCTCGTTCGCGCTCGGCTGCTTGGTCTTGGCTCGATATGGTCGTTGGCTTTTGTCCTGAGTCTACCGCCACCTGATGAGCCGTCATCCACGACTAACCGCTCGTACTCGACGCGCCCGCCGACGCATCGTTCGACGCAAGATGCCATGATGGCGGGCGTGGGCGGAAACGTTGTTAGGTGCAAGAACTCGATCGACCTCAAACTACGCCGCTTCTCTATAGTAGTAGTTCAAGGCGCCCCCCAAACGCTCACGTCGTCGAACCACGCGGTTCCCTGAGTTAGCCCTGGCCGCGAGCGGCTCGATGATGCGATTGCCGAGGCCTTGGTGATTCCTTTCTTGGTGAAAATGGAGCAGATACTCCGATAGCAGATCTCGCAAGTGGTGTTCGCCAAGTGGAATCACACGCGACAAACACTCCGACCGTACGCTCCGGATCCATCGTTCCGCGTAAGAGTTCAGGTTGGGGCTTCGAGACGGAAGCCGCATGATGTTCACGCCTGACTCCTTGAGCATGCCGCGAAACGCGCACGTATAGAGCGGGTCACGGTCCAGGATGAGGTACCGCGTCTGTTTCAAGAAGCCGTCTACGCAATCGGTGAGGTTCCGAGCGATTTGAGTCATCCAAGCTTCGCGTGGCTGTCCGCCTGCTGGTGACGGTTGACCCATCCGGCAAAGGCAAATAGGAGAAATTTGGAGGTAGAGGTTCACGATCGGCCGCTGACGGACGTCAGCAGATAGCACACCGATTCCCGATAAATTGCAGTCGATCGAATAAATGCACTACGAGGGAGACAATCGCGCGGCCGCGGTTGATTCACGTGCCTTCGGGACCATTCCCGCCCACGCTGCAAGCACGCGCCCAAGATCACCATCGCTCCCTCAGCCGCTACCCCGCCACCAAACCGGAGTAGCCTTGCATAGGGGCCGAATCTATCGAGAAACAAACCTCACATCATCGACCCAAAAGTCATACGGCGTGTCACCGGACTGCACCAGAAAGCTGAGCCCGTTGACTCGCGACGGGTCGAGTGGAGGCGTGCCGTAACCGCGCTGGCGCATTTCATTCCAACTAACCGTGTACGTTTGCCAGCGCGCCGTAAGGTCCACCTTCTTCTGGTGCCTGTTGTAACAATCCTTCGTACACGTTCCGCCGTATTCAATCGGCACCACATTTATCTCGTTCATACCAACGAACACGCGACCTGGACCCTTAGCTCTGAACGTAACGCCTGAATACACGCTTGCATCGTAGCAAGACGGTTGAAATGCAAATTGAATAACGGCGCCCCAGTTCAAGAGTTCTGCACCCACGGCGTGCAATGCATAGCGATTGCCGCGGGACCGATGCGGAAGCAGCGTGGGCGTGAGAGCATGGAACGAACCGGGCGCATCCGTGTCTTCGAAAACATTCCACAATCCAACTCGATTCTCAAAAGCTCCGATCAACGGATTTCCGTCCTCGAAATCGTCGATCTGCGGTTCTGCGCCTGCAGCCCTCACATGAGCTGCGCAAGGGTCGCTGCGTGTCCGAATAGCAACCGTTGAAGCGGCGGGCTCCGGGAGCCTTAATGCGCGTGACGTCAGCGGTTCGGGCCCGATTTGAACTCTCGCGCCGGGACGCCGCGCGTAGTGCACAGAGATCGCCGAGAGCAGTAATACCGCCCCCACACTTGCCAGAATCAACCGGCGGCCTACCAGGACACGCCAGCCAGATTGGGCCTGGCCACGTCGCTCGGGGCTTGCAGGAACTCGGGGATGCCTTGACGTCGTGTACCAGCGCTTCTGCCAGGTGTCTCGGTAGGATTGCAATTGCTGCTCACTCGTCGTCAGGGCTGCTTCATGAAGCGCCACCAACTTCGTTAGTAGCCGGTCGTGGGCTGCATTCTCAGTCATGATGCACCGCCTTCAACAAGGTGCTCCCGAATAACCGAATCGCGTTCCGCCAGCTTGCGGAACCGCACGTTTGCCTGATTCAACCGCCGTTTGACCGTAGCGAGCGACACACCGCTGCTGACTGCGATTTCGTCGAGAGTCATTCGCTCCAAGTGCCGCAACAACCAAGGAATACGCAATCGGTGTGGCATCTTGGCCAACAGTGCTTGAGTTCGCTGCAGCAGTTGCCAGCCCGCAGGATCGAGTTCCGGCATCGCAATAGGATCAACGTGTGACGCCGTATCGCTCCGATTTACCTTGAAACGCCGCCGTCTTTCGACCTTAGCCAAGCGCAACGCAATCGCGACCAGCCAGGCGCGCATGCCTGAGTCTTCACCCGACGGCTGCACTTTGCCCGACACCACCAGATCAAGCGCCCGTTCGAATACTTGCTGCGTCACATCTTCCAGATCAGACGAATAGCCCAAGCGACCGGCCAACACACCGCGAATCAAGCGCCTATGATGTAGGTAGAGAGCCTCCCAGGCTTCGGCTTGCAACCGTGCGAGGCGTACGGACAATTCCTCTGCGCCAGTTTGCTCCCGCTCGGGCGGCAGCAGCTCGACGCTGCGTTCAAAGGGATATCCGGTCACCTGCAGCATTCAAATGCTAGACGCAAATGCGCTCAACGCCCACGAATGGCTCAGATTTCTGCACGCATCTCGACCGGTCGGCCCGAAGTAGGTAGCCAGTGCGAATATTGAGCCGCTCTTCGCGCACTCGGGCATTACCTCGTCGGTAACGTACTTGCGTTAACCGCCGCGAAGAAATCAGGGCAATTCAACCGCAAGACGAGAGAGGCATCAGTTATGAAACGAAGCGAAAACAATGTTGGACGATCCAGAGTCGCCGCGCGCTTGACCAAGACCCGTGGCAGCCTGCTTGCCCTGGGTGTCTCAATCTTCGCAACCGTGTCACTCAGTGCAGCCCCCTCCGGTCGCCGGGTCTCGATTGGCAACGATGGAAAGCTCGAAGGCGTTGCCAGCGGCTACGCGTGGGTTGCCGGAGGCGAGGGAACGAATATCGCATCGCCGAGTCCATGCAACACATCCGGTTGCTTCAAGAACACCGGTGGTAAGCTCTGCACGAAGGGCACCATCGCTGCTCTATCGTGTACAGGGCAAGGCACGTCGCAACACAGATGCAATTGGGATAAGGATTGGGGAGTAGTGCTCGGCTTCAATGCAACTCAACCTGAGGGACCCTGGGGCTACGCTGCGCCGCAGAGCGTTGCGGTTGAATACACATCCGTTGCCCAAGGCGGCAGTGCCGGGCATTTTCACCTGCAGGCGCATGTTGCCGGTGATCCCTATTCAAAGCAGTATTGCGTGGATAACTACACGCCTGGCGCGGTTGTTCGCCCGAGCGACATGAAATCGCAGTGTTGGTTTAATTCGGGTGACACGCTGACCAGCTTCAATCAAGTCGACCAGATCGGGCTCTTGCAGTTGTCCGAAAGCAAGCCCCTGTCATTTGATTTCTGCGTTACAAGTATCGTCACCAATTGAGATCGATATTTCGAGCCAGTGCACACTGAAGCGTGCGACGTGGGTATGCGGATTTCGTGTGCTGGCCCATGAAATCTTGGGCAGATGCAACCTGGCACGCCATTTGCGATTGGGATTACTCATGGGCATTCATGATCAGACACGATCAGGTGTTTCTCGACTCGCCTCCGCAGTCGCACTCGTGATGCTTGCCTGCGGAAGTCATTCGGCAACCGGTGGTGCGGGAGGGACAACGAGCATGGCGGGAGGTACGACTGGAGGTGCGGGCGGAGCAACCAGCGCTGAGGGTGGAGCGAGCGGTGTTGATAGTGGCCTCTCCTGTGGCACGTCGAATACTCTCGCTCCGCTACCCATGGACGCGTCGGGTTGGGTGCCCGCTAGCTCCAATCCCTACTGCATTCAGGGTGAATGGTCGTGGACCACGGACGCCTCAACAGGCGGACTTAGCACGTTTACCAACCTGGTGGCGAACGCGACTCCATACGTTGCTGGTGAGGGCATGTGCATTTCTGGGACTACCCCAGGTGGCCAGGCAGACAATTACAAGACATGGGGCGCTAACATCAATCTGACACTGAACCAGTCTGCGCCTGGTAGTTCTCCCGAACTGCTCAATCCATCCCCGCAATGTTTCACCATTACCGTGAGCGGTAGCGCACCCGGAGGGCTCATCGGAGAATTGTGCCCGACGGTCGGAACCGGTTGGGGGATAGTGTGTCCGCAAGTCAACTTGACAGTGGGTGCTAACGAAGTGTGCATCAACAACGTCGTGCGCCCATCGTATTGCGACACAACACCTGGACTCACCTGTTACACCACCGATCAGCTGAAGGCCGGCATACAGATGATCTTGGTCCAGGGCGCGGCAGGAGCTCAAGGCGGCGCGATTGGTTTCTGTGTTACCAGCATCGTTCCCCATGACCTTCCGGACGCAGGCACCGTTGGCGGTGTGGAAGATGCGGGAACCTTCGCGGATGCTCCAATCGTCACGATCGCTCGCTCTGGCGGCACACCCATTTCGCCGTTCGCTTTCGGCAACAATTACTACGACTGGATCGACTTTAACAACGACGGCATGATCGGCATCCTGGGAACCGATGCTCCGGTCAAGGCAATGAAGCTCAACATTATCGTCGCCAACAGCAACAACACGGACAGCAACAAGCCCGAACTCTTCGACGACGCGCAGATCGACGCGTACATTCAGTACTGCCGAGCGGTGGGAGCCGAACCGATCATGGAAGTCCCCGTCGACGGAAACAACGTGGACGCCGGCCCGACATCGGCACAGGGCGCGGCCGACATGGTCACGTACGTCAATGTGACCAAGGGCTACGGCGTCAAGTACTGGACGATCGGCGACGAGGTGGACAACTATCCTGCCTACTTCGCTGGGCAGGGCATTACCCCGAACATCACGGTTAACACCGCGGCCGACTACTGCGCTATCTACAAATCTTACGCGATTGCGATGCAAGCAGCGAACGCAGCGGCGAACAACGGCTTTGACTTGAAGTTCGTCGGCCCCGAACTCGCGGGAGCATATATCCCCGGCAACGACTGGCTCACTCCATTTCTCGACGCCTGCAAAGACTACGTCGACGTTGCCAGCATTCATGCTTACGGGTTTTCGGCCGCGCAGCTATCCGTGAACGGGGCACTCACGGGTGTCGATAATTATCGAGCGCTCTTGTCAAACGTGAAGACCATCGTCGCCGAGCACGCGCGCCCCGGGACCCCGTTGGCCGTCACCGAGGTCAGCATCTCGTATGACTGGGACCCGAAACAATTTACGCAGGCGGCACTTCAGGCAGCTCCGGGAACCTTTTACGCGGCCATGTGGGACGCTGACATTATGGGCGTTGCGCTCGAAGCTAACCTCTGGACGCTCGCTTTTTGGGATTTGGCGGAAACCATCCAAACGGCACCGTACTCGGTGTTCGGTTTTCTTCACACAGACCCATCGGTCAAGCCGCCGACGCACAAAATTTACGCCCGAGTACTACGCACAGCAGATGGTTAGTACGAATTTCAGCGGTACCACGGTCGTGCCTTCGGGTGTCCCGAGTATGTTCTCCGTCTATGCGAGCTACGACGCAACCAAGGCATCCACGGCATTGTTTGTCATTAACAAGAACAGCGTTGCGGCGCCCCTCTCGCTTGCCGTGGACTCGCTCGCACCCCAAACCGTGCTCTTCGATCCGATGTCTATCGCGCTCGTCACGATCCCTGACGACACCAACGCCGGAACTCACATGATCGAGTACACATCCGCCATGGCAGAGGCGGGACTTCCACCCAAAACGATCCGCTAGACGCATGCAAATATAGCCTGCAATGAGTGCTTACCGTTGGGCTCGACCTGTGTTGTGCCGGCTACATGAATCCTCCGCCGCATGATCGTTCAGATTTTCGTTACGTACAAGTCTTGAACTTGCCGCTGACTTGGGCGAAATCGGACTCGTGTTGGCCAGCATCATTCGACGTCTTCGATCGGTAACTGGCCGAATACTCAATCGGTTTCGAACGGCTATTCGAGAAGCGACACGTCCCCTTCCAGTGTTCGCCGGTCTTGTTGCCGACATCGCTCGCTCTCGGACCGAACTGCTGATGGAGAATGCGCTGCTTCGTCAGCAGCTCATCGTCGCATCTAGAAAGGTCAAGCGTCCTATGTTCAAGGCCCATGAGCGTGGCTTTGTTGTCCTGCTTGCAAGTCTTCTGCCGCAGTGGCGGAACGCGCTGCTGCTCGCGAAACCAGAATACGGTGCTTCGTTGGCACCGCCAGGGATTTCGGCTTTTCTGGCGTTGGAGGTCAAGAAGTAACAAGAGCCCCATTTCGCGAGTTGACCCGGAAGTCATCGGCCTCATCCGTCGCATGGCCGCTGAAAATGTCCTGTGGGGCGCGGAGCGAATACGTGGCGAACTATTGAAACTCGGCATTCGAGTTGCGAAACGGACGATCCAACGACACATGACCAAGGCCAGACCATCTGAACTCGCTCGTGGACAGAATTGGCGCACCTTCTTGAGAAACCACACGGTTTGGGCCTGCGATTTCTTGCAGACCTACGACATCTGGTTCCGACCAATCTTCGCGTTCTTCGTCATCGATATTAGCTCAAAGCGAGTTGTGCATGTTGGCGTTACGCGCGCCCCAACCGCTGAATGGGTGGCAGCTAACAAGTTTTCAAAGGGGGCCTACGTCAAGTCCATCATTGCCAACTTGCGTTTTATTGCATCACTCGGCGTAAGGTGCGGCAATGGGTTATTGGACTGAACGACTTCATTTTTCTGGCATTACTGTAACCAGGAAGCGGCTCCGGCATCTACGCGATCATGCGATCAATTGATAGTGAGCCTCATGTGTATTGAAAGAGTGTGACATTGGTGATACAAGCAGACTGAATGACCCTCAGTACCTTGCGATTGGCCAGTGTGTGTCGTGCAACATGCGCCGTTCTCACGCTGCTCACGATTTTGGCGCAGGCACCTTCTGCGCGGGCGGCGCTCGGTGATGACGTCTCTGCTATCGAAAATGATCGTATCCGCATGCGCGCGAGCCTACGGGTGCTGAAGCATTCCACGCATGATGTTCACGAAATGGCTACGTCCATTGGAACCAAAGTGCGTGAGTTCGTGGGCAAGGATGGGAAGGTATTCGCGGTGTCTTGGTCCGGTGGATGGCGCCCCAATTTGCGCGACATCATGGGCATCCATTACGATCGCTTCATTGCAAACACTCGGGGCCATCGTCGGCAGCGCGGGCCCGCGCGCATCGAAATACCTGGCATGGTCGTCTTCGTTGGCGGCTATCTCAGAATCTCTTTTGGCTACGTCTACCTACCGGACCGATTGCCAGCGGGATTCTCTCCCCAAGATATCAACTAAGGAGACGCGATGATGCGCGCGTTATCAGTTCTTGCGAGCACAATACTGCTGTGTAGTTGCGGCGGCGGTAGTGGCGCCAGTGCCGACGGATTGGGCGAGACCAAAAACGCAACTGGAGGTGGCGGGGGGAGCGCACAGACAGGCGCAAGCGGAGGCACACAGGTTCACACTAGTGGCGCTGGCGGCACACAAGTCGCCGGAGGCAACGGCGGCAGCAACACAGGAGGCACGCGCGCGAACGGCGGCTCCGCGGGTGCGACGTCATCCACGGGTGGCAGCAACACAGGAGGCACGCGCGCGAACGGCGGCTCCGCGGGTGCGACGTCATCCACGGGTGGCAGCAGCACAGAAGGCACGCGCGCGACCGGCGGCTCCGCAGGCGCAACGTCATCCATGGGCGGTGCGCCCGGCGGCACTTCGGCGGGTGGCAGCAACGCAGGAGGCACGCACGCTACCGGCGGCTCCGCGGGTGCGACGTCATCCACGGGCGGCAGCAACACAGGAGGCGCGCGCGCGACCGGCGGCTCCGCAGGCGCAACGTCATCCATGGGCGGTGCGCCCGGCGGCACTTCGGCGGGTGGCAGCAACGCGGGAGGCACGCACGCTACTGGCGGCACTGCGGCCGCGACGTCTCAGACAGGAGGCGCGGGCGGTGGTCCATCAACGAGCGATCCAAACGTGGTTGCAATTACCGTAGACCCGGGCCCTTCCGGCAACAAGCCCTATATTGATGGTGCCTATGCGAGTGTCACCTTCTGTGAG
This sequence comes from uncultured delta proteobacterium, assembly GCA_963811985.1. Taxonomy (GTDB): domain Bacteria; phylum Myxococcota_A; class Polyangia; order Polyangiales; family Polyangiaceae; genus FEN-1139. Next base: position 14,267 of record CAWEUH010000039.1, on the reverse strand, counting down.
CCGATGACCAACAACTGTCAAACGGTCAACCACCTGCTCATCGACACCGGTTCGGTGGGCGTTCGGGTGCTTGAGTCGATAATCAAACTCAATCTGCCAGCGGCTACAAGCACCGCGGGAAATAACTTGGCGGAGTGCTTGCCATTCCTTTCCGGCACCTCTTGGGGTTCTGTTCGGGTTGCGGATGCGAAGATCGGCGGTGAGACGGCCAGTAGCCTCCGCGTCCAGCTCATCGGCGAAACCACCTACGCTCTGGCAGCGGATTGCTCGGGCACGCCAATCAACGATCTTGCGACGCTCGGTTCGAATGGCATCCTTGGTGTGGGCATCACCGTCGAAGACTGCGGCACGGCCTGTACTAGTCAGACCACAAATCCGGGGCTGTATTACGCGTGTACCGCAGCGCGAACTGGGGGGTGCGCAGTCACGACGCTTCCCGTCGCTAGTCAGATCGCCAATCCTATCGCGGTGTTCTCAGTCGATAACAATGGCTCGTCCATTCAGCTGCCTAGTATTCCGGAGAACGGCGCCCAGTCGGTTTCTGGCCAGCTCGTGTTTGGCATCGGTACACGCTCGAACAATGGGCTTGGAAGCGCGAAAATGATCCAATCCGACGCCAACGGATTGAGTATGACTACTTTCCCCGTTGGCGGCACGGCATACTACAGTATCATCGACAGCGGCTCAAACGGCCTCTATTTCCTCAACTCGACAACCACCAAACTCTCGGTGTGCGCTAGCGGCAGTTGGACTGGGTTCTATTGTCCGCAGACAACTACGGCGTTGGGTGCCAGCCTAAGAGGCAAAGACGGCTCGGCCGTCCCTGTGAGCTTCAGTGTGGCCAACGCTTCCAAGTTCCCCTCACAGAATTGTGCTTTCAGTACCGTTGGCGCTCCGATGACGGGCTACCCTACGGATCCAACGATACCCGGCTTCGACTGGGGGCTGCCGTTCTACTTCGGCCGGACCGTGTACACCGCTATCGAAACCAAAAGTACACCCGCCGGAACCGGGCCGTACTTCGCGTTCTGAATGCGGAATTGTTCACGCTAGGCCAAGGTCTGCTAAAAATCCAATAATTTCAAGCGTATTGCAACTGCACACCGAAATGTCCAGAATGTCTTGAGTCATAGCTGGAAAACGCCAAGTTGGTCGAGCTTGCGCGGCAAATGGCGATAAGCGTGCGGCAATAGCGAGCGATCAGTTGGACCAGACGAACGTCTTTACGCCCGTGAACGGGTAGTCGAAATCGAAATCCGTGCACCCGTATGGCGTCAAAGTCGTCAACAGCGAGCACGAGTTCGCATTAGTTGGATCGGGATTCGCAAACCCGCAAGTCCGGAATTTGTATGGCCCTGCTGCTGCGCATACAGGAGCCATACACGGCGTAGCGGACGCACCGCAAGTGTTGCCAGACACGAAGTACTGGCCGTTCCAGGAGTATGAAACCCCCGAGTCTGCCAGCGGCGAAGCGGGTACGCACGCAACCGGCGGGCACAGTCCCCAGGTGCATGTATCGCACTGAGTGTCGCACAGACTGCCGAGTTGCAAAGCTCCGCTCGGTCCGAGGATGCTGTACCCACTCTCACAACCGCCAGGCTGCCCGAGGCACCAATTCGAGTTTGGAGCTGGCACCACTTGGAACGAAACAGGGGTGCAACTGCTCGCGCCAGCCGCGCCACTCGCACCCCCCGTGCCACCCAAATTCGAACTCGCTCCACCCGAGCTGCTAGCAGTTCCGCCAACACCAGCGGTACTCGTCGAATCACTGCTCGTTACCCCGCCGCAACTGGCAACCGAGTAGCACACCCACAATGTCAAACTGAACCGAATAAGCATGCGCAATTTTAGACCCGGCAGCGCCAAGGCGCAACCACCTAGAATTACTTTTTTTTGGTCACGGCGGCGCGTGGCCACTGGTAACGCAGAGCGGCGTTTCCGCGATGCTTTGGTGCATGACTCCGATTGCGGCGATACGGCTTCCAGTCCCAGCTATAGGTTCAGTCTACTCGGTGGCTTTCTGGCATTCCCAGTGCGGCGATCCTGTTCAGAATCCTACATGCAGCTCTGGCTTCCACCCTCTGTCCTTGTAGCGACCGTGCCCGCATTGTCGGACCGATGATGGACTTGTAGCGGTAGAACGTATTCTCGACCTTACTGCGCCGGCTGTATCCGGACTGAGTATGCCACTGTCTCTTGCCCAATTTGACTCGTGATCGGATGTTTCGATTACGCTCCCTTGTTGTCGGTGTTGCTGGTCTCACCCGGACGTTCTTCTTCGGCGGGATGAGTACCCTCGGTGAGCGATTGTCCGTGTGGTTCTCAATGGCCTTGTAGACGCCTTCACTGTCATACGCACCGTCGGCGCAGACGGAGGCCAGCGGCCTCTTGATCTGCTTGACCAGCGAAGGTACGCGAGACGCGTCAGGCGCGCTCTTGCTGGTGAGATCAGTCGCTATCACCTTGCCGCTGAGAGAGTCGACCGCAATGTGGAGCTTACGCCAATCCCTATCTTTTGGCGGCTCTCGGAGCTTGCCGACATGGATCGAGAGGCCCGTGCTGTCGACCAGAACGTGAACAGGCCTGGCGCCAGCTGGCGCACAGATGGGGAGCCTCCCGAGCTTCCTGGCTCGTCTTGTGATCGTGGTGTGGTCGGGAACTTGGCCGTCTAGTACGAGCAACGAAAACAGGGATCGGAGAAAGCCCTCTGTCTGACGTAATCGAAGATGGAAAACCATGCCCACTGTCACGGCTATCTCGATGGCGTGGTTGGAGTACTGAGCCTGACCGCCGGGCTTTCGCCGTCCGTGTCTTGGTGGACCCCATCCGGCAAGCGTGTCCTCCGAGATCCAAACCGTCAGGCAACCGCGTTGTCGCAGCCCCGTTTCGTACTCGGGCCAGTTCGTGGTCTTGTACGAGCCCTTGACGTATTTGGCTTGGCTGCGCTTGAAGGCGGTCATCAGCAACTCCAGAATCCAAGAATACATTCAGACTGTACTTTGAGCACAGGAGCCATGCACCAAAGCAGCGATGCGAGAAGGCAGCGTTCGAAGGCGGGTCCACTCATGATGGCAGCGCTCTTGTCGTGGTTGAGCATGGGCGCGGCGCGCAGTTAGTCGCAAATGGAAAGGATTGCGAGGCATTCGCCAGACGTTGCGCCGGCATGAGTGTATGCTCCGCTTAGGTCATTATGTGCCGCAAGCCTTGGCTACTTTGCCTCTTTGTCAGCTTGGTGGCTTGTGGTGCACGTTCTGAACTCGATGCCTTGAGCACGGTTGCAGGGGTCGGTGGCAACGCCTCAGGAAGTGGCGCGGGCGGCAACCTTGCGACCGGAGGCAAAGCGATGGGCGGCACGACCTCAACGGCAGGCAGTAGTACTACGTGTCCCAGCACAGGCGGCCCCACAATGATTGCCCTTCCGCTGGGCTATTGCATTGACAGTACCGAAGTGACGGAAGGCGAATACCAAACTTGGTTGAGCACGAATCCATCCGTCGCAGACCAACCCAGTAAATGCTCTTGGAACACCGATTTTACACCGACTGGCAACTGGCCACCGTCAGCAGACTCGCTGAACTTTCCGGTTACCTACGTGAACTGGTGCGACGCGTACGCGTACTGTGCCGGAGTAGGCAAGCGCTTGTGCGGAAAGATTGGTGGGGGGTCAAACGGGTCCAACAATTACCGTAACGCCGCGCTGAGCCAGTGGTACGCGGCCTGCACTTCAAATGGCTCATATGACGCCAATGGCTATCCTTATGGGGAAGCTTATGAGCCGACCGCATGCAATACACAGGACTACTGGGGGGACTTCAGCAAGTGTGCAACCCTCCCCGTTGCCAGTTTGAGCACGTGCCAGTCATCGGTGTCTGGTTACTCAGGCGTATTTGACCTGAGTGGGAATGTTTGGGAATGGGAGGACTCGTGCGAAATGTCTGCGGAATCGGAGTACTGCTTGCTGCGCGGCGGTGCGTTCATCGGCGGCGGCGACCAGTTCTGCGGCTTCGGCCTCAACGGTACCATTGACCTTGCCTACAATGCGCTCGGTTTCCGCTGCTGCTCCCCTTGACCAGACCGAACTGCGCAGACATCGAAGGATGTCTACGGAAACAGGATGGGGCAGGGAAGTCGTCGCCTGGACCGCTTGACTCGCGTCAGCGCGGCGCCTTTTCCAGAAGCCGGCCGTCCTCTGCCTATGCTCGGCGGTTTTCTGGCTGACGTGATGCGAAGTCGCCAGGGGTTGTTAATGGAGAATGCGCTGCTTCGCCAACAGCTCATCGTCGCATCTAGAAAGGTCAAACGTCCGATATTCAAGGCCCATGAGCGTGGCTTTGTTGTCCTGCTTGCGAGTCTTCTGCCGCAGTGGCGGAACGCGCTGCTGCTCGTGAAGCCAGACACGGTGCCTCGTTGGCACCGCCAGGGATTTCGGCTTTTCTGGCGTTGGAGGTCGAGAAGTTACAAGAGCCCCATTTCGCGGGTTGACCCGGAGGTCATCGCACTCATCCACCGCATGGCCTCTGAGAATATCCTCTGGGGCGCGGAGCGAATACTCGGCGAACTACTGAAACTTGGGATTCGAGTTGCGAAACGGACGATCCAACGACACATGACCAAGGCCAGACCGTGTGGTTACCGAAAACCCGATCCACAAAAAAAAAGCATGCTTCTTCCGTCGCGCACTGATGGTGAAGCCCGCCGACTTCGGGAAGCTCGGTGACCTTCCCCAACCCTCATGAACGGACGGCCTGGGGCCCGTGGCTCAGACGCTTTTTCCCCACAAAATGCGAAGATTCCTCCGGCCGCTTGTATCATCCTCGTGCTAAGAGTCTTCTCTGGTTCGATTTGGATTTGGGTTTACAATGACGATATTCCTTCGAATAGCTGCATTGGTGTCTGCGGTTGGCAGTTTGCTTGGGTGTAGCGGCAGCAATGGCTCTGCCGCTTCGCAAACAACTGGTGGCTCGTCTTCAGGAGGACAGACTAGCGGAGGCCTTTCAGCCACTGGCGGCAGCAATGCCGGAACTACGGGTGGCAACAGCACAACAGGGGGGGCCGCACCCACTGTGCAGGCTACGGTGACCGTTTCGGGAGCCAACTCGAGCACTGTGGCGTCCACATTCTTCGGACAGAACTATTGGAGCTGGGTGCCGGCCTGGGGCGATCCAGTAGCCGCCATTCAAACCCAAGTGGCCGCAATGGGTCTCAATTTGTTGCGCGCCGGGGGCGCCAATAATGACCAGCAGAACCCCGTAGCATTTTCACAGACCGAAATAGACGACTTTGTTGCTTACGCGCACGCGGTCGGAGCAGAACCGTTACTACAGATCCCGGTGCTGAAGAATATTGCAGGTACGACCGCGACCGCGCAGGATGCCGCCGATGTTGTGACATACACCAACAAGACCAATACCTACGGTGTACGCTATTTCTCGATCGGCAACGAGCCGGACCTGTACACCTCGCAAGGGTTCCAGGATGCATCGTATAGCGCAGTCACGTTCTGCAATACTTATTCGGCTTTTGCTGCGGCCATGAAGGCTGTGGATCCAACCATCAAGATTGTGGGACCAGATCTGTCGTGGATGTATCAGCCCGGCAATGACTGGCTAACCCCCTTCTTGCAAAATTGTGGCAACGTTGTGGATATCGTGGCTGTTCATCGTTACCCCTTTACGGCTGCGGCCAGTTTAGACACGGCTGCCTATGCGGACGCCGCGAGTTTTCGCCAGACCATCACTAGCCTTAGGTCAATTATGACTGCCACTGGCCAAGGTTCGAAGCCTCTGGCCATTACCGAGGCCAATATCACTTGGGATGGCAACCCTGCCAACCCTGTCGTATCGGCAAGCCCACAAACCTTTCCCGCGGGGTTGTGGGTGGCCGATTCGATCGGTGTGGGGCTCGAACAAGGTTTGTTTAGCATCAACTACTGGAGCATGAGCGAAGGCTACACACTTGGCTTCTTCGCAGGCACCACTCCAAAGCCCGCCTATTATGTCTTGCAACTGTTCGCTACCAAATTTGGCAATCAGATTCTCACGGTGACCGGTGCGCCCAGCGGAGTATCAGTGTACGCAGGCAGAAATGCCAGCAAAGCGAAGAGCACAGTATTTGTCGTCAATAAGACAAATAATCGAGTCGCACTAACGATTACGCTTACCAGCCTTCCACGCAGCGATTCCCCAGTGGTCACGGCGGAACCGATTTCAGTGCTCGCCGCCGAACTTCCGGACGACGCAAGTGCACCAACGCTCACTTCATATACTTCGAACATGACTCAGCCAGCGGTCGTTTCCAATTGACTCTCATGATGCATGCCATTGTCCACGATTACTCGTTCGGGTTGCCAGAAGATTTGCCTGGGTCCTTGCTGCAAAGTGGCAGCCAGGGCTATTTGCCTCACGAGCAGTTCCAAACCGCGCAATTTTGGTACAACATGATTCGCTGGTCTCAGCCGAACGCCAAGTGCTTCAAAATCGTGGATAAGCAGCAGCCAGTCACGGTATGGTGATGAACCGAAGCGCCGGGGTTTCCGCCGTTTATGCCGAATTGTTGCGAGTCAGCTGGAAGTATTTTTCTATCATGACGGCGCGCGTAGCCACGCGACGCTGTGGCCAACAACAACGGGCCCGGATGCAGATGCCGTGTCCAGAGCAAATTGGGCGCGCCGTCACGCCAGATTGCCTTGCAGGTCTGCCGTGGGCTATCTTCCACGTGTGAAGCGCCTGCCGTCTGTTTTTCTGTCGCTTGCGGGGGCACTTGGCTGTGCGTTGGTGGGCAGCCCTTGCTCGGCATCTGACGAGCCGCCGGGCATGCTCAAGTTCACGTGGGATGCACCCGCCGATTGTCTTTCGGCCGAGAGGGTGCGGATGGAGATATCGCGGCTGCTGCATGGGGATACCCGGATCCGGCAAGGTGGCGATCTTGATGTTCGTGTAACGGTCAAAAATAGCGATATTTGGTCAGCGGATCTCTCGACGCTCCACGCAGGTCAAACCGGGCGTCGGTTCATCGAGGCGCCTTCGTGTCAGTCGGTGGCCGATGCCACCGCACTCATCATCGCGCTCATGATTGACCCGGATGCCGTTGCCGGCGTCTTGCAAGGGCCGAAAGAAAACGTGCCTCCCTCGGCGTCTCAGAGCGCGGGGCACCAGTCGATGGAGATCCTAGCTGGCCCGCACGTGCAGGGCCGTCTTGGAACCTTGCCTGGCGCCGATATCGGCCTCGGCATCGGCGTCGGCCTCGCGGGCCGACGATGGCGGACTGACCTACGCTGGACCGACGGACTTAAGAACCAAGTCGCAACACTGCCTTCAGGCGCGTCCGGCCGATTCGGCATCATGACCGGATCACTCTCTGCATGCATGAACCTGGGCCAGGAGCGGCCAGCCTTTGGCCCCTGTGCGGTCCTCGAACCTGGCTTGGTCTCAGTGAGCGGCTACGGAGCCAGCGCAGGATTTTCCAAGCATGCCGCTTGGTTGGCAGCGGGAAGCGGCGTTTACCTGTCCTCGTCGTGGGGGCGGTATTTGCGCATGCTACTCGAGGTGGACGTCCTTTTGCCACTGCACCGTCCCGATTACGTCTTTCAGGACGTGCCCGGCGTGGTTTTCCGAGCCCCGGCCGTGGGGACCCGCGCGCTTACCGCGATTGCATGTCATTTTTGACAATGAATTGGCATCGAGCTGGGAACCAAGACCGTTAATGGAGTGCTCACTAGCGAGTGAAGTCCGGAGCGCGATGCCGGGCCGTGTCGGACGGCACACGCAGAACTCCGGAGAGGCCAGCGAGTGCGTGGATTTCGACCGCGTCTACGAGAGCATGGCGCAGTATGTCTGGAGCGTCGTGTGCCGCATGGGTGTGCCCCGGTCCGACGCTGAAGATGTCGTGCAGGAGGTATTCTTTACCGTCTATCGGCGCCTCGGTGATTTCGAGGGCCGCGCGCAGCTCAAGACCTGGGTGTTCTCCATCGCCGTGCACTTCGCGCAGCATTACTTTCGAACGCACGCGCGCAAACCGGGTAACCGCGCCACGGCGAACAACATCCATGCACTCATAGACAGCCGCGAAAGCGGTCCCGCTAGCGAGCTCGAACGCATGGAAGGGCTGGACGCGCTCGACCGAGTGTTAGCCAAATTGAACGAACGGCAGCGAGTCGTTTTCGTGCTTGCGGAACTCGAACAGATGACCTTGCATGATATCGCCGAAGTCGTCGGAAGCAACGCTAATACGGTTGCTACGCGGTTGCGCGCGGCTAGGAAGGCATTCGAGAAAGCGCTTGCGCGGTTCCAGAATCAGGGGCCTGGGAGGAAGCTATGAACGAACTGAGCCCGGCAGCTCGAGCCATGGTGGAGGCGCATCGCAACGGGAAGGTGCTCACCCGAGCCGAACGGGGTCGCATAAAGCAGGGCGTGCTCGTGCGCGTAGCGGCATTGGGAGCGGCTGGCGCCACCGCAGGCACGGCCGTGGGAATGTCTTTGGCGGCGAAGATCGGGTGGGTTACGCTTGCGTTCGCGATCGTGGGAGGGGCTTCCGCTTGGGTGCTGCGCGGGCACACGGCAAATCCGAACAGCATGGCTCAGCATTCGTCTGTCCCAACCCGCCTTGACGTGGTCGCGCCGCAAGCTGCGGCTGGAAGTGCAAGCGATCGGCACTCGACCCCAGCGGACATGGTCGCCTCACCCCAAACGACACCGCAACCTTCATCCGCTCCGGCGAATTCTCTGCCGGTCGGTCCCGCGCGCGTCGACGTCGCGAAGCGAACGGTCAAGCACCCAACAATCGTGACTGCCCCAGACGCGGTGAGCGCATCCGCTGCTGTCGCGGTGCCGCTGAGTCCAGAGCCTGAGCTGCAACTGCTTCGGCAGGCTCGGGAAGACTTGCAGCGGGGCCAGCCCGAAGTCGCATTTCGTCGCCTCAGCGACTACGATCGTGAACACGGTCAAGGCGTGCTGACGCAAGAGAGGCAGGCACTGAAGGCCATCGCGCTCTGCCGGTGGCGCCCGGGTTCCGATGCCCAGGCGCGTGCAGCGCAGTTCCTGCGAAGTGCTCCCGAATCTCCGCTGGCCAATCGCGTGCGTTCTGCATGCGAAGCGACAACGAGCGCACCTCGTTGAGTTGCAAAGACATGATGAGGTTGCTTGAGCGGACAATTCGAAACGAAGCAGTTATCGTTTGCTCAGGGCTTGCTTGGGTGATGGTTGCGTGCAGCGACAAGGTCGTGATTGGGGCGCATTACGGACAGGCCGCCGACAGCTCCGTCGTTTCGGACGCTGGGGACTCGACGCTAGCGCTCGAGAGCTGCCCCAATTTGGCCGGTAGTCCCGCGGGCATACTTCCCCTTCCGAGCGCGCAGCAGGTGGCCCTACAGCGCGCCGAATTGATGTCATTCATTCATTTCGGCGTGACGACGTTTGATTCGGGCACAACACCGTCGGCGACGCTGTTCAACCCGACGAATCTCGACGCTACCGAGTGGGCGACGGAGTACAAGAACGCCGGCTTTCGTCAAGTGATTCTGGTTGCCAAGCACGATAGCGGGTTCTGCCTTTGGCCGTCGGCGTACACGGAATATTCAGTGAAAAATAGTCCCTGGAGGAATGGACAAGGGGACTTGGTTAGGGAATTCGTGGACGCGATGCACGCCCAAGGGCTAAGGCCTGCCCTCTATCTTTCGCCATGGGACCAGGCCTACCCGAGCTCGAGTCCGAGTTATGAACAATACGTTCGTAATCAACTTACGGAGCTCCTGACGAACTATGGTCCAATCTACGAGATCGAGTTTCCAGGCGACAACGCGCCGACGCTCGACTGGGCGGGCATCGCGCAGCTTTGCCACCAATTGCAGCCAGACATCATCGTTTGGATGGGCCCGCAAATCGCGACCACGGGCGTGGACGGCCGATACACGTTTCAGCCCACGCGCACCATGTCGAGTATTGCCAACGTGCCCAACGGCGGCCCGTCGAATGTTTGGTACCAAGGCGAGGTTCAGGTCACCGATCGTTCGAACAATACCTGGTTCTGGAACTCCACGACTTCGGTCATCACGTTGAGCCAATTGCAATCGGCTTACTTCGATTCGGTGGGCCAAAACTCGACGCTTGGTTCTGAACTTTCCGCCTGCGACCACCGGGCAATTCGAATCGCCAGATCTAGACCTGCTGCGGCAGTTCGGCAGCTGGTACTCGTCGCTCTACACGACGAACCTCGTTCAGGCGCAACCCGTGACCGCTGACACCACGTGGGCTAATCCGGGTTTCGAACCCGCGAAAGCCGTGGACGGCGACATCTGTTCGTATTGGGCAGCGGACAGCAGCAAGATGTCGGGGCGGTTGGAGGTAACACCAGCGTCTGCCATTACCTTCAACCTAATTAGCATTCGCGAGCCCATCGAGCTCGGAGAGCGCACCACGGCTTATCACATCGAGCTAAAACAGAACGGTGCTTGGAACCCAAGCCCCTCGGACATTTCCGGCACGACGATGGCGGGTACGGTCATCGGTCAACGCCAACTCTGGCAAGTCAATCCGACAACGGCCGACGCTATCGCGCTCGTGATTGATGAAGCCAAAGGCCCGCCAGCAATTGCCGAGTTCGCGGTATACTGAGCATTATCTTTGCGACTTTTATGTCACTGCGTCGCGTGGACACGCGAGCCAAGGAAACGTCTCGCCGCCTCACGCGAAAAGTCGTTATTCGGACGGAAACGCGGTCTGGCTCCGATGTAATTTTGCAGAATCGCCGATTCTCCTGGATTCCGGCCGGAAGATTCGCCCGCATCAACCAAAAAAGAGACGAACTCAGACAAGGCCGGGAACGAACGTCTGTCCTTGCCGTCGCGTGCGCGGCAACGGGTGTCAAATAAGCCGAGCACGAAACGGTAGCCGTTTATGAAACAGACCTTCATCTTGGCCGTCGCAGCTTCAGCGCTTTGGGCATGCTCAGGGTCGTCAAATGGCGTTGGCGATACCAATGTCGGTCAGGGCGGCACCACGGCACCTGTGGCCGGTGCGACCGGTGGCGTGCTTGGAACCGGAGGGAGCTCAAGTTCGGCAACAACGATTCCGTCGTCCTCGACCGGCACGGGCGGAAATGCAGCTGCTTCAGGGGGCGCGCAGGCTAGCGGTGGGGTTCAAACGGCGGTTACAGGCGTTGGCGGCGCGACCGGTGGCAAGCCCGCGAGTGGCGGCGCCCCCTCTGGTGGTATCCCGAACTCAGGCGGCGTTGCAAACACCGGGGGCGTGCCAAACGCTACGGGCGGGCGCACCAACGCTAGTTCTCAGGGAGGGACCACCGCAGCGGGCGGTACACGGTCCAATATCGGCGGTACGACGTCCGGCGTCGGTGGCGCGGCAACCGGCGGATTGGGCGCGGGCGGCACGCCCAGCGGGTGGAAGCAGTTCGGGTCCACGCACCGTTCAGAACTTCAACCAGATCATGGAAGTTCAAACGAGCGGACGTTTCGGGCGCCGAGGCGACCGCCTTTGATGATTCCTCGTGGGGCAACGTTGGCCTGCCGCATTCGTTCAGTCTGCCCTACTTCATGTCGTCCTCGTTCTACGTCGGCTACGGCTGGTACCGGAAGCATTTCACCGTGCCGTCGTCCTGGTCGGGCAAAAGCGTGTTTCTCGAGTTCCAGGCAGCGTTCGATCAAGCACAGATCTATGTAGACGGTAAGCAAGTGGGCCAACACCTCGGCGGCTACAACGGTTTTTCGATCGACATCACCTCCGCCATCACGAACGGCGACAACGTCGTGGCCGTTCGCTTGAACAATAACTGGAATGCGCAGATCCCGCCCATCACGGGCGATCACACGTTCCAAGGCGGCCTTTATCGAGACGTGAATGTCGTTATCACCGACCCTCTGCATGTCACCTGGTACGGCACATGGGTCACGACGCCCACTCTGGCGACGAATTCGGGCTTGTCCAGCACCGTGGAGATCAAAACGGAAGTGCAAAACAATCGCTCCGCCGCCGTCAACGCCACGCTGAAGACAGACATCGTAGACAGCAGCGGCAAGGTGGTCACCACCGTTTCGTCGCAACAGCAGATTGCCGCGGGCGCGACCGTGACGTTTGACCAGACGACACCCGCCATCAGCTCCCCCGCTCTATGGCATCCCGACCATCCGACGATGTACCAGGCGCTTTCCTACCTTTCCGACGGCACCGGGAACGTTGACAACTTCACGACGCCGTTCGGGTTCCGCTGGTTCACCTGGTCGGGGTCGCAGGGCTTCTCGCTGAACGGCTCGCATTATTGGATCCAAGGCGCGAACGTTCACCAGGACCATGCGGGCTGGGGCAACGGTGTGGCCGACTCCGCGCTGTACCGTGACGTCAAGATGGTCAAGGACGCGGGGCTGAACTTCATCCGCGGCTCGCATTATCCGAAGGCGCCGGCCTTTGCAGATGCCTGCGACCAGCTCGGAGTCCTGCTCTGGTCGGAGAACTGCTTCTGGGGGGGCTTCGGCGGCGGTCCGGGAGGTTGGTCGTATAGCGGCTCTTACCCGAGCACGTCCGCTGACTTCGACAATTACGATGCCAACGTCCTCGCTAGCTTGACGGACATGATCCGCATCCATCGCAATCACCCGAGCATCGTCGCGTGGAGCATGGGCAACGAGGATTTCTTCAACGGTGGCGGTCCTGCGGACAGGGTGATCGCCTTGCTCAAGAAGGAGGTCGCCCTGACCCACCAACTCGATCCTGCTCCAATAGGACGGCCCGCGGCCATCGGCGGCGCGCAGTCAGCCATCGGCAGTACGCAACCCGACACGCTGGGCGACGTAGCCGGCTTCAACGGCGACGGCACGGGGTACGACAACCCCGGCATGCCAAACATGGTGTCGGAATACGGCAGCACCATCAACGTGACTCGGCCCGGCAGTTATGATCCCGGCTGGGGAAACCTGACGGTAACGAACAACATGCCCACCCAATCCGCGTGGCGTAGCGGAGTATCCAAGTGGTGCATGTTCGACTACGGCAGCCAGATGGGCACCACGTACATACACACAGGTATCGTCGACTATTTCCGTATTCCGAAGCGATCGTACTACTGGTATCGCAACACATACGCGAAGGTGGCGCCGCCGACCTGGCCGACCTCGGGCACGCCTGCGGGGCTGAAGCTCACTTCGAGCACGACGACGCTCAATGCGGTAGACGGAACGCAGGACGCCTGGTTGCTGGTTACGGTCGTGGACTCAACTGGCAAACCCATCAGCAACAACGTCAAGGTGACCCTCACAGTCACATCCGGCCCCGGCGAATTTCCGACCGGGCCGAGCATCACATTCACCGCGGGTAGCGCCAAGCCCGCAAGCGATATCGCCATTCTCGACGGACAAGCCGCCATCGAGTTTCGGACGTACTACTCGGGCACGAGCGTCATCACGGCGACTTCCCGGGCCTGACCTCGGACAGTGTGACCATCACTTCCCAAGGCAGCCCTGCGTACGTACCGGGCCAGACCCCGCCCGCGGATAGTCAACCGTATTCAGGATAAAAGTAACCGTTCAGCCGAGGATGTGAGGTTGTGATTGGCGGCGAGTGGTGCCCGGTGCGAATCTCGTCGCGCGGGCGGGCTGCCCGCCAGATTCTGATCAAACTCGATGGGTACCTGGCTGTTGGTTGCCGCTGCCGTCTCGTGGATGGCCTCGGTTGTTGGGTGGTGCGCGCACTTTGAGCATACGCCACCATCGGTGGTGTGGTTCCAGTGAGTTCAACATATCAAGTGGCGACTACTCGTTTGGCGGTTGCCGTCGCCAAGGCATCAACTCTTTCGATTCGAGATGCCGGATGTGTCTGGATACGGATCAACATGTCTTTGATGTACTCGTAGGGATTGATCCCATGCATCCTGCATGTCGCGACGATGGAATGCAGAACCGCCAGGTTCTGCGCTGCTCGGCACTTCCAGCAAAGAGTGATCGCTTTCTTCCTTGAGCAACGATCCTCAGCGCGCGCTCCGCTCGGTTGTTGTCGAGCTTCAGCTTTGATCACTGAGGAATTTCTCCAACTTGTCGCGTTGCTTGGTCGCATACTTAAGTGCCTTTCCCATTTTGCAATCGGGTGAGTACTTGCCGACGCGAGCATCCACCCAGCGCCATATTTTCTTGACGGTGAGCTTGCTTCTGCTTTGGCGCAGTTCGAGATGCTCTGAGGTGCCTTCGATGCCGCGCTCGGTTGCATCGTGCTCGACTTGGTAGAGGTCTCCGATGAGCTCGAGCACTTCGCGGTTCTCGTGTTCTTTCGTCC